>NZ_JBICAJ010000016.1:7617-99431 GCF_043088925.1 Streptomyces sp. NPDC014006
CCGCCCGGGGCCCCCCCGGGCGGTGGGGCGCCCGGGGGGGGGGGGCCACCCCCGCCCGGGGCCGTATTTGTCGGGCGCCCCCCCCCCCCCGGGGGGGGGCCCCCCCCCCGGGGGGGGGGGGGGGCGCCCCCCCCCACGTCCTGCATCAGGAGCGTTTGGCGTTACGCACACGCCCTCCATGCGAGGCAGCGGAGCAGACGCCGAATCCGATCAGCACGTGCACCCCGTTCTTCTACGGTCTAGGCACCTTGCAACCTAGGGTTCGACTGGTCAGTCAGGTCGGCCGAGCGGGGCAAGCAGACCGACCCCGGGCCGAAGATCCTGAGCGGTCACGACAATCGAAGTCACCAGCTGTTGCCTCCCAGGCCCGCACGAGGCTGTGCGGCCCGGTGCAGACGAGGGCGCGCGAGATCTCGGACAGGCCGAGGCTGGGGGCGTCGCAGTGTGCGGAGCGCACAAGTTGAAGCAGGTCGCTGGTGACAGCCTCCCAGTGGCCGACGGTCGGCCGGCCGGCGCCGCCGTCCAGTTCGTGGGTGAGGGTGGACAGCGGGATGATCTCGCCCGGCTTGCGTCCTTGCGTAGGAGGTCGTGGCGCCGTCGGGCTGGCGCACCTGGGGTGGAGCAGGGAGTCGGCCGCGACCACGGTGTGGGTGCAGGCATGGGGCTTCCCTTCGAGTGACGTGCTGGGGATGGATTCAGGTGCCGGGTACGGCGTCGTCCTGGCGGTCGGCGGATACGAACGCACCGGCTGCTGGGCGATGCGCGTCGTGTGCGCGCTTGGTGCGGCGTCGTAAGAGGAGGGGAACGCGCGAGGTCTTGTGCGACTTGGTGGGCGAGTGCGTTCGGCAGCCGTTCGCAGGCAACGCGGAGGCGGGTATCCCGCGTCTGGATCGCGTCGACGGCCTCCCGCCAGCGCTCGTGACGAGCGACTGCGGCTGGCAGCGGTGTCCGGGTGGTGCTTCTCACTGGTTACCTCCGTCCGTTTCGTCGGACAGAGCGGAGGCGCACGTAGTACAGCGGCCGTCACCGTCGGGATGAGCACGCCGGGGGGTGGGGCCGGGGCACGTGAGGCAGAGCGGCCAGCCGAGGCAGGCCGGGCAAAGATCTTCACCGGGGGCCGTTACGGGCACGCCGCAGCCGGCGCATTCCATGAGGGCCCGGTAGGTCAGGGCCTCGTTCACCGAGCGCGCGGACGCAGAGCTGCTCGCCGGTTGCGGTTGTGGCGGGGTGTCCCAGACGGGCGTGTCATGGCGGTCGGCCGCGATGGCGGGCGGCGGGTAGACCTGGGCGGCGCGCAGTCGGGCGGCGATGATCGCGCTGACCGTGGTCCGCACCGGGTGGGGCAAGGGCCGGTCCGCGATGATGTGCAGCAGCTGCTCGCGGCTCCAGCCGGCTTCCAGCATCACAGTCACGACGCGCCCTTGATCGGTCAGCGCCTGCCCAGTCAGCAGCAGTTCAGGGCGTTTTGCTCCGAGGTCGAGCAGCAGCCGGATGCCCGGATGCATCTCATCCGCGGCGGGCGGGACCGGCAGAGGCCTCAGCGTTCTCGGCTGGTCCATCCGTCCAGGTACCTGCGCCGCCTCGCTGCGGCCGCACGGACGGAGGGCTCTGGTGTTCTGCTTGTTGGTCTTCTTTCTGTTGGTGTTCTTAGTGCCGGGACCAGCCAACGTAGGCTCATCCAATCCTGGAAAACCCGACTCTTGTTGCGACCTGGGGTTTTGTAGGGCGGGCAGGTCGGTGATGAAGTACTGCACCTGACCGAGCGTGCCGTCGGCGTTCCGCTCGCGGGTGCGGTAGAGGAATCCGTGCCGTTCCAGCTGCTTGAGCCCGGTGGTGACGGCGTCGACTCCTTCACGGCCGCGGCGTACCAGGTCGGCTACGGTGACCTGCCAGCCATCTCGGTGTGTGCTGACGTACCCGAAGAGGCCCTTCGCCTTGAAGGACAGCCGCGTGTCCCGGAACAGGCCGTTGGCGATCTGAGTGAACTGATCGGCCGCCATCACACCGCGCCGGATCCCCGCCCCGGAGCTGGCATCGCTTTCGTCGGCGATCGTGAGGGTGGAGGTGGCTTCCACCCGAGCGACGTCGAGGGTAGTGGGGTGATCGGTGATCGAGTAGACGACCTCGCCGAGTGTTCCGTTGGGACGGCGCAGGCGTTCGCGGATGAGGTAGCCGTACCGTTCCAGTTCCTTCAGGCCGGCGCGGACCGCCTCCCGCCCATCTGGGCCTACGGAGGCCAGGTGGGCGACGGTGGTCTGCCAGCCGTCGCGGTGCGTGCTGACATACCCGAAGATCCCCTTCGCCTTATAGGACAGCCTGGAGTCCCGGAAGAGACCGTTGGCGATCTGAGTGAACTGATCGGCTGCCATCACACCGCGGCGGACCCCTGCCCCGAAGCGGCTCACCGCCGTGCTCCTGAAGCCAAACGCGCAAGGGGGCCAGGGCAGCGCATCGTGGCCACCGGGGTGGGGTGGCCGATGCTCCTGGATTCGCGGGCGTGGGTGTGTTCCATGCCGTCAGCTCACCCGCCGACCCCGACCGGGCTGACGGCCACGAGTCCCGACCACCGGTCACGGTCCGGCAACGGAAGGCGCCTAGCTGCGATGGTCGGTCGCATGGTCGGGCTGACCACGCCACCTTCGCACCAGTGCGCAGCGGTTGCGCAGTCGACTGCGCAACCTCGGGCAGGCGCTGCGCAACCGAGCTGCGCAACCAGTCGAGGATCCTGCGCAGTCGGGTTGCGTGACGCGGATGCGCAGGCGACCCGAGGGTTGGTGACAGGCTCGGGTGACGCACTGCGCAGGCGTCCGGCGGGACATGGTCGGCTTCCCATGTGCGCATGGGCGTTCGGGTTCACTGGCTGGTGGCACGTGACTGCCCCGCGTTGTCCGGCGCCGGCGTTTGCGTGCCGGAGGCCGTGTCCTGCCTGGGCTCACAGTTTTGGCCTGTGGTCGGGCCTGTGGTCGGGCCGACCATGACCCCGACCATGAGGTTCTTGTCCCCATCGTGACCTTGGTCGGGGTCTGGTGGTCGGTGGTCGGGTCGGGGTCGGCGGGTTTTCTCGAGGTCAGCACTATCCGGTTCTGACCTGGGAGTTTGACCATGTCCCCTGGCAAGCAGGCCTCGGTGAGTGAGGCTGCTGCTCCGATGGCGGCGGGCGCCCGACTGGAGTCGATGCGGCGCCGCGTACGTTTCTCACGGGCAGCGGTGTTGACCGCCATCGCGGCTGGCCCCATCGCCCTGTGCGTCGCCGTTGCCTCCACCCCGACCACGGTCCAGGCGGCCATCCCGAACAAGCAGGCCGCCGTGCGCACCGCGGTGGCCGCGGTTGACCCGGGCGGCTATGCGCAGGTGTTTCTCAGCGCCTGGTTGCGCAGCAGCGCTGGCGATGAGACGAGTGCGCAGGCGCGGCTTGCGCAGTCGATGGCGCCGGACGTCGACCTACCCGCTACGGCTTCCGATGCGCATCCGCTGCCGGAGTCGGTGACGGCGGTGCGCACTGCGCAGCGCGGTGGTGGGGCGTGGTCGGTGACGGTGGCTGCGCAGTACGCCGACGGCTCGGTGCGGTACTACGCCGTGCCGGTGGTCGCCGACGGGGCGGGCGCCTCGTTCGCGGTGACTGGTGCGCCCGGGGTGGTGGCCGGTCCGGCCCGCGCCTCAGTGCCGAAGTCGCCGTACGGCGTGCCCGTCCCGCAAGGGGATCTGTCCTCCGCCGTCGGCGAGTTCCTCGCCGCCTATCTGACTGGTACCGGGGAGGTCGACCGCTACCTCGCGCCGAAAGTGGCGTTGGCGCGGGTCTCCCCCGCCCCGTACACGGCGGTCACCCTCCAGCAGGTGTCGGCGGTCGAGGAGGCCGCGGCCGCAAAGACGGTTCCGGCCGACGGCACGAAGGTGCGTGTCCTGGCCTCGGTGGAAGCCCGGGACGTCGCCGGCCGGTGGCCGCTGGCGTACGAGCTCACGCTCAAGGCCCGCTCGGGCCGGTGGGAAGTGGCGGCGCTGGAGTCCGGGGCTGCTGGGGACGGGGGTGTGCGGTGAACACGGTGCACAGCTTGATGCTCGCCGGGCAGTTGGACGACCTCGGTGACTCGTGGATCAACATGTTCAAAGACTGGGCGACCAAGGGTTTGCAGGCTGGTCTGATCTGCCTCGTCGTCGTGATCATGGTCCAGAAGTTCAGCCTCAAGGCCGGGATCGGAGCCTTGCTGCTGATGATCATCGCGCTCGGGCTGTACAACTCCCGCGACAGCCTCGCGAACATGTTCGTGGATGAGGTGAAGAACCCGGCCAAGGGCGCACCCGTCGTTTCCGGCACCGTCGTGTCCGAGCTGCCCGGTTCCCGTGACCACTCGTCGGGTGCGGGAGGCTGGCTGTGAGCGCGGCAGCCGCCGGCCGGGTCGGCCGCTTCTACACTGCCGCCCGCCGCCACCCCTGGGTTCTGGGCAAGGTCGCCGACTGGAAGATCCCCCTCGGCCCCTACACCCCCGCACAGATTGCACTCGCCGTCGGCGGCGGCTTCCTTCTGGTCAAGACCATCCAATGGTGGTCGTGGATGTTCCCGCTGCCCATCGTCGCGTGGGTGCTGGCCATCTGGGCGGTGCGCCGGCCCAAGATCCGTGGCCGTGCGCCGATGCAGGCCGCGTTGGGCTGGGTGCTCCTGGGCTGGCAGCCACGAGGAGGGCGGATCGGCGGGCGGGCCGCCCGCGACCGCGCTCCCCACCCGCTGCTCGGCGGCTTCACCATCGAGGACGCGCCCGCGCCCGGCGGCCCCGCTGCGCAGGCCGCACCTTCCTGTGCGGTTCAGCGGCGTCCAGGCCGGACGCCGTACTCGGACCGCTCGCCCTCACCTCGCCGCACACAGCCGGTTGCTCCCCCGCTGGCAGTGGGTCCGGTGTCGGGTGTGCAGCAGTTGCTCGCGCTCGCCCAGCAAGGGGGTGCGTGATGAGGGTTCCGATCCGTCACATCGCCGGACACCTGGTGTGGTCGGCGCAGGGCAGTGTGTGGGCCGTTTACCGCCTTCACCCCGGCCCTGACGCGCGGGGGCAGCAGGAGGAGACCGTCCAGGGCACGTACGTGCCGGCGGCGGTCCGCGATGAACAGCTCGCCAAGATCACACATCTGGTGCGGTCGCTGTCCGGGGCGCCGCGCTTGTTCGGCCTGTGCGCGCAGGTCGACCCGGGTGAGATCGCCTTGAGGATGATCGAGGGCATCGAGCCGGCCGAGCAGGCATCCGGTTCCGGCCGGCACCCGTGGGTGGAGAACGTCGAGGCCACCCTGGATCTGCTGGACGACCAGGAGATGCACCGCCGCACCCTATGGCTGGCCGTTCCTTTGCAGACCGAGGCAGGCGGCCTGCAGGTGTCGGCCACACTCGGTGCGGCGTGGGCCGAGGTCGCGCCGATGCTGGGCATGCGTCCGGCACCGGTGGCACGGCGTGAGGTGAGCGCCTACCGCGAGCAGGCCTTCCGGGTTGAGGCCGCACTCGCCGGCGGGATCGCCTTCCGCCCAGCCCGCCCGGCGGAGATCGTGTGGATGATCCAGCACGCCCTCCACCGTGGCCTGGCCGAGCCGCTGCTCACCGAGGCCGAGACCAGCGACCTGTATGGCGGGCAGATCCGTGACGGCGTGCTGCGCTCCCCCAGCTACGCCGACCTCGGCCAGGTCCGCCTGCAGGAAGGCGGTATCGACCCCGGCCTCGACGACGTCGACGAGCTCAAGAGCGCGGGCCAGATCACGCGCTCGGGCCGCAAGGCCTGGTGGCGGCTGCACACTGGCTCACCGCTGGGGCGGCGCTGGCTGCAGGTCGAATCCGGCGCAGGGGTGGGCTACCAGGCGCAGCTGGCACTGGCCGAGTGCCCGCCCGCCGTCAGCCAGGACGCCGCCGACCTGTTCGCCCAGTTGGAGACGCTCGACTTCCCCGTCGACTACACCGTCGACCTCACCCTCGTGAGCGCGGAGAGGGCCCGCGATCAGGTGCGCCGCAAGAAGAACGAACTAATCGACCAGGCCGACCAGTACGACGCGCGCCCCACCGGCATGCCCGCCTCCCTCACCGAGGCCGCCCGCGACCTGGGCGAGCTGGATGCCCGCCTGTCGCGCACCAGCGTGGAGGTCGAGGTGCAGTCGGTCACCGTGCTGACGGTGTGGGGACCGACCGCCGCCATCTGCGACGCAAGGGCCCGCGCGCTGACCGCACTCCTCGGCGGCGCCGACTACCGCGCTGTACGCCCGGCCGGCCTGCAGGAGGCCCTGTTCACTCTTGGACTGCCCGGTACCGTGCGCCCTGGTGTGGCGCGGGAGTTCACCCAGCACCAGATCAGCGAGGACTGGGCTCTGTCCGGTGCCTTCACCGCCTGCGAGGTCGGCGACCCGAACGGGATGTTCCTCGGCATCGACCTGGACTGCGGCACCACCCGCCCCGTCATGATCAATGTCGCGGACGCGCCCAAGGTGGATGCCTCCGCCTCGATGGGAATCGTCGGGGACCTGGGCGCGGGTAAGAGCGTGCTGCAGAAGCTGATCGCGGAGGCGGCGTGGGCGCGCGGCGGCTGCGCAATCTGCATCGACCGCACCCCGGTACGCGAATGGGCCACCTTCGCCCGAGCTGCGGCCAAGGGCCGCGTCCAGATCGTCGACGCCGCCCAGGCCGAGGTGTCCATCGACCCGCTGCGGATGTTCTCCGGGCCCGAGGGCCGCCACTACGCCCTGTCCTACCTCACCCTGCAACTGGGCATCGGAGCGATGAGCACCAGCGGCGAGGTCCTCCACCACGCCGTCGAGCAGGCCGCCGCCGGCGATCAGCCGTCCATGCACCGTGTCCTTGAGGTCCTTGAGGCAATGGCCACGAGCGAGGCGGGCAAGCGGCAGGACGCGGCCGCAACGCTGGCCGGCCTCATCCGGGTCGTCGCCACCAACCCGCTGGCGAGGATGGTCTTCGATCCGACGCTGCCGCCGGTCCGCCTGGACGCCTCCAGCGCCTGCGACATGATCGTGATCACCACGACCGGTCTGAAGCTGCCGCCGAAAGCCGCGTTCGACAAACCGGAGGTCCTGCACCAGCAGCCCCTGGAGGCGCTGATCGGCCGCGCGGTGCTCTACCTGATCGCCGCGATCGCCCGGCAGACCGCGTTCGAGGACCCCGACCGGTTCACCGCGGTGGTGCTGGACGAGCTGTACTGGCTCACCAGCTCGGCCGAGGGAACCGCCTTGGTGCACGAGATCCTTCACGACGGGCGCAAGCACGGCGCCGGCCTCATCGCCGGCTCCCACGACGCCGACGAACTCGGCCCGGACCGCGGGCTGATGGCATACCGGGCTCTCGCCCGCACCGCAGACCGCGAACGCGCCCGTCGCGGCCTTGAGTTCGTCGGGCTCGACCCGAATGACAGCGAGCTGTTGCGTCTGGTGACCACCGGCCTGTCCCCGGTCGGCCACAAGGGCCGGGAAGGCGAGTTCCTGCTGACCTGCCCCCGGCAGAACACCGGCCGCGTCAAGGTCTCCATTCCTCGCATCGAGCGCATCACCTCCTCCATCACCACCACACCAGGACGCCGCCCGGGCACCGCCTCGACCTCCGTCCCTGAGCCGCTCGCCGACCAGGCTCTGGAGGCATTCCCGAAGGAGCACGCCTCGTGACCACCTCTTTCTGGGACCGCTCCCGACGCGTCGCCGCAGCTACGAGCGTCCTCACCGTGATCGCCGTTGCTGTCGGCGCGGTCATCCTCGCTCTCGGGGTGGGCGTGCCGCAGACGTGGTGGCCGCACACCGGACAGGCCTTCGCCGCCGACACCCACTCCGCGCACCAGGACCCCTGCGCCCGGATCATCGGCCCGGCCAAGGCGTACTGCAAGCGCGGCACCACGACCACCGCGGCCAACAAGCGGGACGTGGCCGGTGCAGTGTGGAGGCTGGGGACGGCCGGTGCGGGTGTGGCTGCCCTGGTGGTGTGGCGGCGGCGGTCGACTGCTGGGCAAAGGCGGCACTGACGTGTTCCGTCCAGACCGCGCGACCCTGCGTTCCGCCGGCTTCGTCGTGCTGCTCACCGGAGTGTTCCTCCTGGTGAACACCCAGGTCGTGTATGCGGCCGGCAGCAACAGCGAGACCGGAGACCTGCTCGCCCCACTGAACATCACCTCCTCCGAGGGCGTGCCGATCGACGGATACGACCTGAATGCCAAGGGCGGATCCATCGTCGCCTTCAAGACGCAGGCCCTGGCCTTCGCTCTGTCGGGCCTGTTCACCCTGATCCGGCTCCTGGTCGGGCTGGCGGGGTGGGCGATCGAGGTCGCCTTCCGGTTCCCGCTGCTGAAGATCCTCGCCCGGCCCGCGCAGAAGGTCGCCGACACCTACGGCACCGTGGTGGTCGACACCCTGGGGCTGAAAGGTCTGCTGCTGGCCTGGGCGTTCGTCTTCGCTGGGTTCATGATCGTGCGCGGGCGGGTCGGCCGCGGTCTGGGCGAAATCTTCCTCACCCTGCTCATCGGGGCGATCGCCGCCTCGGCTCTCATCCGCCCCGACACTCTGCTCGGCCCTAACGGCCCGTTGGGGCAGTCCCAGCAGGTGGCCGCCGAGGTCGCCCAGCGAAGCGTGAACTCCTACGACTGGGGCGGCAAGCTCGCCAGCAAGGCTCCCTGTGACGGCATGGCCGGCCAGCAGGAAACCAAGTGCATGGAGCTCGATGGGGAAGGCCCTGTCTCTGCTCAGGAGGTGGCCCGCCCCATCCAGGATTCGATCACCAACGCTCTCGTCGTGAAGCCCTACATGCTGCTGCAGTACGGGCGCATCCTCGACCCGGCCAAGGAATCCGACCGCAAAGCGTATGCCGTCCACCTCAAGTGGATCACCGGCGGATTCAAGGCGGGCAACGTCGAGGTCTCAGACCATGGCAAGGACGTCTGCCGCAAGATCCGCGGCCCGGCAAGGAAGTACTGCGAGCGCGGCTTTGAGGAGGGCGTGCCGAGCAAGAAGCAGAGCGAGGAGGACGCGATTCCTCTCTCTCCGGCCGACGAGTTGCTGGCGCCCACGGACGAGGAGCGGGAGTTCAGCTACTTCCTGAAGCAGATGCGGGAGGCTGGCCCGGTCGGCAAGTCGTGCGCGGACTACGCCGAGAAGCCCACCTGGTGGCGGGTCGGAGGAGCCCTGCTGCTATTGATCGCGGCGTTGTTCATCTGCGGGATGCTGCTTTCCAGCGCCATCGTTCTGCTCGGCACCCAGGGTGTCTGCGCGGCCGCGGCGGCCGCCGGCGGCGTCACCTTCGTCGCGGGCATGCTGCCGGGGCCCGCGCGGCAGAGCGTGTGGAAGTGGCTGTCGCTGTGGGGGATCGCGATCCTCACGCTCGTGGGGGTGTGCGCGTTCGTTCCCTTCTTCGGGATCGCCGTGGACGCCACCATCACCAACGGGCCCAACCTGGTGGTGGAGCGGATCCTGCTCATCGACGTCCTCGCCATCGCCGGCGCGGCCGGGCACCGCAGGCTCCTGACCGCCATCACCTCCTTCGGCCGGCGGATGGCCATGCGGATGCGCTACGCCAAGGTCGGCGGCACCCACATGCCGGGCGACACCTCCGAGCTCGGAGCCGCACTCGCCATGAACTCCCCCGCAGGGAGAGGCGGATACAGCGCAGGGCTGCGCGCCTTCACCAGCGGGGGCGGAGGCCGGTTCGGAATGCTCGGCACCCGCCAGCGGCTGATGGGTGCGCTCACCTCCCTGGTCGACGGCACCGGCATGCCGGCGGACACCGGCGGAATCCTCGCCGATGCCACCACCGAAGCCAGGCGCGGTCTGGCCCCGCTCACCGCAGCGGCGGCCGTGGGCACACTGGGTGCACGGCTCGCCGGGAAGGGCGCGCACTGGCTGCTGATCGGCCGCCGACCGGACAAGGAGCAGTTGGGCAAGTGGCGCAAGCCCACCGCCGACGGGGACCCGGGCGCGGGTGGCCCTTCGGACGGCGGGGGCGGCGGTGCCGGCGGCACAGGGCCTCGTCGGCCCTCAGGCCCGCCCGATCGGTATCGCAACGAGCACGGGCAGGTCGTCGACCGCACCACCGGGCAGGTGCTGCACGACCAGGACACCGACCGGACGCTGCTGTCGACCCGGGCCCACAACCGGCTGGTGCGCTTTCGCGGGTACCGGATCGTGCACCGCGGCGGCCGGGCCGCGTACGGGGCGACAATCGGCCTGCCGGCGAACGTCCGCCGCACGCGGTCGGAAGCCTCGCGTTTCTCGAAGGACGCACGCCAGCAGGTGCGGGTTTGGGGCAACACCCTCCGCGAGGACGGCCGAGCCTGGTCGAGCACGGAGCAGCAAGCAGCTCGTGCCCTGAACAGCCACACGAACGCCAACAGCGGACCCGCACCGGCCGCCGGCCGCCGCCTGCCGACCGCAGCCACCGCAGCCCCGGCCCCCCGTCCGGCGGCGCCTGCGCGGCCTGCCCCCACGCAGCCCACTACGGCCGCGGGCGGCCTTGCGGGGCCTTCCTCCCTGCGCCCCGCTCCACAGGCGGGCGGTCCTGCGTCTGCCCCTGCGCGACTCGCCCCGTCGGCGGGCAGCCCCTCGGGATTTACCCCCGTGCCGCCCACACCGCCGGCGGGTGGACCCGCGGCAGCGTCGTCCCCGGCCCCGGTGCCCCGCCGGGTCGGCCCCGTGTCACTGCCTCCGCACGGTGGCGGCGGGCCTGTTCTTCCCGAGAGTGAGAGCGCACGGGACAGGGCGCGCGAGGAAGCGCGAGTCCGGATGCAGGAACTGATGCGGCGGACCGCGCCCGACGCGGAACGACGGCGCCAGGAGCAGGCCCAGCGGCGGAACGAAGATGGTGAGAGCGGGTGAGGCCGCCGGGACGCCGTGTGAGGCGATGGGGATGCCTGGTCGCGCTGATGATGTTCGCAGCCGTGTGCTGTGCCGCACCGGTAGGAAGTGCGATCAGCGCGTATGTCGCGCTGAACACCGGCACACAGGAAGACGGCGGTATCGCCGAGGGCGGCAGCGCCGCGGACATTCCTGCCCGGATGCTGAGTGCCTACAAAAAGGCCGCCCAGCAGGTCCGGAAGTACGTACCGAAGTGCCAGGGCTTGGGCTGGCCGATCCTCGCTGGAATCGCCAAGGTCGAGTCCAACCACGCCGTCGGACGGAACATCGCCGACAACGGCGACATCCGCCCGAGGATCTTGGGGGTGCTTCTCAATGGCTCCGGCGCCGGAGGCAACACCACCGCCTTCCCGGACACCGACGGCGGCAAGTGGGACGGCACCGCGAGCGCAGAGCGCGCCGTCGGCCCCTTCCAGTTCCTGCCGTCCACCTGGGAGTCGATCGGCAAAGACGCAGGCGGCGACAAGATCGCCGACCCGCACAACGCCGACGACGCAGCTCTCGGTGCCGCAATCTACCTCTGCGGCAACGGCCGGGACCTGACGCAACGATCGCAGCTGAAGGCCGCGATCTGGCAGTACAACCACTCCGACGAGTACGTGGCGAACGTGTTGGGGTGGATCGACCAGTACGAAGCGGCCGCCAAGGACCCGGACCTGAAGAGCCTTTCTGGGCAGGTGCGAGCCGTCATCGATGCCGCGCTCTCCCAGCGGGGCGTGCCCTACTCGTGGGGCGGCGGCACCCCGAGCGGCCCGTCGTACGGGATCTGCTGCTCCCCTAGCGGCAAGAGCGGCACGACGATCAAGGGCTTCGACTGCTCAGGGCTGACCACCTACGCGTACGCCCAGGCAGGCGTCAGCCTGCCGCGCACAGCGGCCGCACAAGCAGGTCGTGGCCAGCGGATCCCCGCGAGCCTCGGCACAGGCGCCCTCAAGCCGGGCGACCTCGTCTTCTACGCCTACGCCCCCGGACGTGATTCCACGATCTACCACGTCGGCATTTACACCGGCGGCGGTCAAATGATCAACGCCGCCCGTCCAGGCACCGTCATCCGGCTGGACTCGGTCAACGCCATGTCCGGCTACGCGGGGGGAGCGCGGCTGCTGTGACTACGACCCCGCGCTCACCACATCTGCTGGTGCTGAGCACCGTCATACTCGCCGTTGTCGGTGGCGTCGCCCTGCTGGGCGTGCCGCACCGTCATAAGCAGCGGGCCCCGGCGACGGCGACGGCCGCACACGCGGCAACGGATCCGTCACCGGCTGCTGCGCCTCCCGCCGGCCGGCCGACCGTCTCCAGGCCGCCGTATCCGGCATCCGCAGCCTCCGGCGCATCGACGCCGTCGGCCCTCGAGTCCCCTCTTCCTCCGCACGGCGACGGCGTGGCCGGCGACCGGGCCATTCAGCACTTGCTGGAGATGGCCTGGCCCGCCGACCTTCCTGCCGACGACGAGCGGGAGTTGCTCATCGCCGGCCGTGCGGTGCTGCGCGCGGACGCCACCGGCGTCGGCCGCGCGAAGTGGCCCTCGGTGTTCCCCGCCTCCAACCAGGCGGTGGCGCCGGCGTTCGCCACCGCCCGCTTCCGGATCCAGGCTGCGATCGCCCGCCGGGACGGCAGCCCGGACAAGGCTGTGGTCCATCTGGTGTGGGCCGGCATGGACAGGGGCGGCACCTTCACCGACCTTCGCATCAGCGACTGGCACTTCACCCGAACGACTTCGAAGAAGGGAGCAGCGACGTGGACTCCGCAGCCGCATACCTGACGCACCGGGCCGATCACACGGCTACTGGTCAGGTATTCGGCCTGATCACCGGCCTGGTTGACGCTTTCGACTGGGTCTACGACCACTGGTACCTGTTCGCGCTGGCGATCGGCGTTTGCTGGGGCGTGGGCGAGTGGGTGGTACGCCGGCTCGCGGCCAAGGCTTCCGCCCAGCGGATGGCCTTGGAGCTCGTCTCCACCCGGCACTTCGACCCGAGCCTGGAGGAAATCTTCAGACGCGGTGTCCAGCTCGCCCGCGCGTCCACGGCCATTCCCTGGTGGGCACCCCGCCGGACGAAGACGGTGCAGATCCGCTTGCGCGCGGACGGCAGTGCGCCCCTGCGCTACCGGATCGAGGGCCCGGCGGGCGGTGAGCGGTTGCTGTCCATCACGCCGTTCGGGCCGGACGTGACCGTCAACCGGGCGCGGCCGATCGTCGACGAACCGCGGGCGCACACCGTGCGGGCCGAGTTTATCCTGCGGGGCAAGCCCATCGCTGCGCTGCGTGAGGTGCCACTCAAACCCGATCCGCTGCAGCCGCTCGTCGATGCCGTGACCGGCCTGCAGGCCGAGCTAGGTGACCTCGCCGAGATCCGGCTCGACATCCAACAGGCCCCGAAGTGGGCACTTCGGGCCCGCCGCCTGCAGCTGCTGGGCGCCGCGCGCCGGTCGGAGCGCCGGGAGGCCCAGCGGGCCGCGGGCTGGCTGCGGCAGGGCCATTCCGGCATCGAGGACTCCCTGGGCCGGCAGCTGCAGCAGATGCTCACGGACAAGCCCGCATCCGGTGGCGGACTCCGGCTCCATCCGCCGGTGCCACGGCGCGTGGAGCCGGCCGAGGCGCTGGGCAAGCTCGCCGAGGACGACCACCTGGTGCGCGTGCAACTGCTGGTGATGTGCGCCTCGAACACCGAGGGCCGCGCCCAGGACCGGCTCGCCCAAGTACAGGCCGCCTTGGACGTGTTCGGCGGCCGCTCAAGGTGGGCCATGCGCGGCTGGCGGATGGGGCCGTGGCGGATCGGCGATGCCGACCACTGGCCCACGCGGAAGGGCTTCGAACGCCGCTGGAAACTGGGGCACTGCCAGCCTCCCCGCGCAAACTGGCTCAGGCTGGAGGAGCTGACGGGCCTGCTCAAACCGCCGACCGTGCACAGCCGCCTGCCGGTGCTCGCCGGGGACCTGCCGACCTTCACCTTCGGCGATCCCGATTTGCTGCTGCAGGGCATCTACCGGGGCCCGGACGGCCGCGAGCGGCTGGTCGCCACCTACGCCGAAGAGACTCTGTTCGAAGTGGGGGTCGGCAGGGCGGGCGGCGGCAAGACGGAGCGCGCCCTGGCGCAGGCGATCGGCTGGGCGCATGCGGGTGGCGGGCTGGTCTTCGTCGACCCGCACCGCGACTCGTGGCCGCGTGCCCTGCCGTTCCTGGCCCACGAGCACCTGATGCCGAGGATCGCGCTGATCGACCTCAACGGATTGGGTCCCGATCCGCAGGTGAGTTCGTGGAACCCGCTCGGGATGCATCACGGGCAGGCGGCGCACGAGGTAGTCGAGGCGATCGCCGATGCCTATGCCTCCGCACTGGCTTGGGACGATGCGACCGCGCCGCGCGCGTTGGCCATCCTCACCGCCGCGCTCACCGTGCTGGTCGCCATCAACGAGACCGCATGCCAGGCCGGACAGCCCGAGGACCAAGCCACGCTCTTCCACATGCGGGCTCTGCTCACCGACGCCGGCTTCCGTAGGGCAGCACTCGCCGCGGTAGCGGACCGTCTGGACGAGGAGACCCGCGCGTGGTGGCGGTCGGTGTTTCCGACCCTCCCGCCCGACGCGACTGCCGTTGTACTCAACCCGATCGTCCGCCTGGCCGCCAACCCGGTCACCCGTGCCTTCCTCGGTCAAGCGGTCGGCGCCTACAACATCCGCGCGGCGATGGACTCGCGCACGATCGTGTGGGTGTGTCCAGGTGGCAACGGGCCCACCGACCGCCTGCTGACCGCGCTGCTCGCCCGGGATCTGCTGCGCGCCGCCCGTTCACGGCGTGACATCCCGGAGGAGAAGCGGGTGCCGTTCCGCCCGTACTTCGACGAGCTGATCACCCTGACCGGTGCGGCACCGGAAACCATCGCCTCGATGTTCGAGGACCTGCGTAAATACAAGTGCCACATCCACGGCATGACCCAGCTGCTCTCCCGCCTTCCCACACCGGTGCGTCTGTCCCTGGTGCAGAACGCTTCCACGCTGGCTACCACGGCGGGGTCGAAGTCCGCCATCGCACCCATCACCGCCGAATGGGGCGATGAACCCAGCCCCGACCGAGTCGCCACCATGGAGCGCTTCGAGCACTACGTCTCCATGAACGTCAGCGGCCGCCGCGTCGGACCTGTCCAGCTGCGCGGGCCCCACCTCGACGACATCTTCGCCGCCCAGGCCCGTCCCCAGCAGGTCGGTGCGCTGGAGCGGGCCGCCCAGGCCAACGCCCAGGCGGTCCCGATGCAGACACTCACCGAACGCGCTGCCAAGCAGCTCGGCCGGGTCGCCACCTTCCTCGCCACGCACGCCCCCGCTGGCGCTGCCTCTGCCCACCTTTCGAAGGAGAAGGAATGGAACTGACCGCTGCCGATGACGTCGAGGGTGGGGCGACGACTTCACGCCTCGAGCAGCCGGGTGCTGCCTATGACGTCTCGGTTCCCCTGGCTGGGAGTGTCACGCACTGGACAGCACCGCGACAGCAACATGTTCAAAGGCGAACCATTTGACCGCTCCGGTCAGCGCATACGGCATAACCGAATGCACAGAACTACATATCGATAGTCAGGTGCGGAAGTGGTCGGATACGTCCAGAGATGCGCAGAGCAAGTGGCCTATCACATTGGGAACTTGGCAGGCGTATGCGTAACCTGGCGACTACACATAGCGCATCAGTGCAGATCGCCCCGGGGCGCCCCGAAGGAGGACGTGTTCGGCAGGCCAGCCCCACCGCGAAGCGCTGAACGGGGAGGAAATGTGACACGCCAAGTACGCCGGACTGCCCATCGTGCCATTCGCGTCCGAAATCTCGTCGCCGCCTCCATGGCGTTGGGGGCCGCGGTCACCGTCGGCGCCTGTGATTCCTCTGCGGGCGACAGCAAGGTCCCAGCACAGAAGTCCTCGTCTGCGCCGGCAACATACACGCCTTCAGCGAGCTCCGCAGACCCGGAAGGGGTGGAGAAAAAGGCCGTGTTGCAGGCATACGACCGCATGTGGGCGGAGCAGACCAAGGCGTATAGAAAGGCGGATGCCGCGGGCACCGATCTGGACACTTACGCCGCAGCGTTGGCCCTGTCCAGTGTCAAGAGCGACCTGAGGGACCTGAAGAGCAAGGGCATCATCGCTTCAGGCGAGCCCTCGCACCAGGTCTCCGTCACCCAGCTCGACATGGCTGGCGAGGTGCCCAAGGCCCGGCTCACGGACTGCCTTGATGTCTCGCGCTGGAAGCTCATCTACGCGCAATCCGGCAAGCCGGTAGCGATGCCGACGAACCGCCTCACCCGTTACGTGAACCAAATCAAAGCTGAGAAGTGGGGGAAGCAGTGGAAGATCCTCGACGTCACACCAGAGCAGCAGGCCTGCTAGGCGTCGTTCTTGCTTCGACGCTTCTCACTGGGGCCCTGTGCGGATCCCCTGCTCAAGCAGCTGTCCCGACAGGGGGTGGTTGCACCGGCGCGGGCAAGTGGTGGGTGGTATGCAGCGCCGAGGACGACTCATCCGAGCCCGGAAGCGCCGGGAGCAGCACGCACGGGAATCAAGGCGGAGCGGCAAGCAAGGAGCCCCCCGTCTGTACCTACGAAAAAATGGAGCCTCAGCCGCCCGAGGGCAGTGAATACCGGCTCGGCCACGGCTCAGCTGAGAAGGGCGCCATCTACATCAGGACGTGCACTCTTACCAACGTGAACAGCCCAGGTACATCCCTGGACCAGACGCTGGTCTGGCTCGCCGAGGGAGAGAAGGCACCGCCGGTTGACCCCGCGGCGGTGGCACAGCAGGCGCTCGCCAAGATGCAACTGCTCGGCCCCAAGATCGCGAGTCCTCGCGCCGACGGACGCTACGTCGTAGGCATGCCCATGTGGATGTGGGTGGACCCGTCACCAACGACCTTCGGGCCGCAGCAGGCCAGTGCTACGGCCGGCGGAGTCACCGTCACCGCCACTGCCTCCGTCACCTCAGTCAGCTGGGACATGGGCGATGGCACCGAGCCGGTCGCCTGCAACGGCCCTGGCACCAGGTACGAGGCGTCGATGGGTAAGGCGCCGTCTCCCGACTGCGGGCACGTCTATGCGCGGTCGTCCTCCAGGGCAGATGGCAAGTTCCACGGAACCGCGACAGCCACTTGGACCGTGAACTGGGCTGTGAACGGAGGCGGTCAGACCGGATCGTTCACCGAGGTGCGCCAGTCCGCGTTCGACGTCAGCGTCCGTGAGGTTCAGGTTCTCAACTGACATCGGGCACCACACAAGACCAGCCGCCAGTGTCCCGACCGGCAGCGGACGTCAGACGATGAACAACCGGATCAGCGACCTCAAAGCCATGGTCACCCATCACCCCTCGTCGCCGACATGGCACGCGAAGTGCCTCTCGGGGCAGCCGTACTGGAGGACCTGGACGAGTACAGCCCCACCTCAGACGTGTGGGTGCCGCTGGCTAACGGCGAAGAGCGGCGCTCGTGGGCAGAGCTGTGACCACCGATAGGTTCAACGGTGAACATTCCAGCCGCATGTCGCGCCGTCTCGGCCACATGTCGCGAGTGCACACGACCATAAATCGATATTCAGTTCCGGAAGTGGTCGGATACGTCCGGAGATGCGCAGAGCAAGTGACCTATCACATTGGGAACTTGGCAGGCATATGCGTAACCTGGCGACTACACATAGCGCATCAGTGCAGCTCGCCCCGGGGCGCCCCGAAGGAGGACGTGTTCGGCAGGCCAGCCCCACCGCGAAGCGCTGAACGGGGAGGAAATGTGACACGCCAAGTACGCCGGACTGCCCATCGTGCCGTTCGCGTCCGAAATCTCTTCGCCGCCTCCATGGTGCTGGGCGCGGCGGTCACCACCGCCGCCTGTGATTCCTCTGCTGGCGATGGCCAGGCCTCCACGCAGCAGCCGTCCTCCGCCTCGCCCACACCTACCCCTGCGATGTCTTCCGCAGATCCGGAAGCCGCAGAGAAGGCGGCCGTGTTGGCAGCGTATGCGCGCATGTGGGAGGAACAGACGAAGGCCTACAAGAAGGCGGATGCCGCAGGCACTGAGCTGGAGAAATACGCAACGCTCGATGCCCTTGGCCAGTTTCGCAACGATCTGGCGCGGATGAGGCAGGCCGGCACCGTTGCTCGCGGCGAGCTGACCCACAGCAGCACCAAAGTGACCAGTATCGACCTCAAGGCGAAGACGCCGGAGGCGTCACTGTCTGACTGCATGGACATCTCCAAGTGGCAGACCTACAGCATGAAGAAGAAGCAAGTGCTTCCCCTTCCCAGCAATCAGCCGTTGCGGTATGTCGCCACAGCTAAGGCTGAACGGTGGAACGGGCAGTGGCTCGTGACCGTGTTCACCACTCACGGGAATGAGAAATGCTGACGCGAGCCGGGGCGGCCGCCATGCTGCTTTTTGCTGCAGCGGCTCCTCCAGCGCTCGCAGCGGGCGGCCCTGGGCCGGGCAGCGCTGGCATTTGTGATGGCGCGCCGCTGACGGTCACGGTCTGTGCGGAGCAAGGGGGAAACGGCCCCAGCGCGGGCGGCTCCGGCAGCGGGGGGGCAAGCGGCGGGTCAGGCTCGGTTGACGGCACACACGCCGGCGCCTCGGACGCTCCGAAGTGCACCTACAGGAAGCTCGATCCTCAGCCACCCGCAGAGAACGCCGCCTGGGGTACGCACAAACCCGGTGACGGTCAGGGCGCCCTCTATGGCGTGAATTGTCCCGACACCGGCCGGGTCGGTGTCGTGTGGATGGCGAACAACAATGCTCCGACCGTTCCGCAGATCGATCCCGCCGTCCTCGCTCAACGTGCGGTGGACTCGATGACACTTCTCGGCCCGGCCATCGCGAGCCCCCGCGCCGCTGGTCAGTACACGGTCGGCGTGCCGATGTGGATGTGGGTCAACCAGAGCGCCACCACGTATGGGCCGAACTCGGCATCAGCGTCAGCGGGTGGCGTGACGGTTACGGCGACAGCAAAGGTTTCCAAGATCGTCTGGCAAATGGGTGACGGCTCCGCGGTGACGTGCACGGGCCCCGGCACGCCCTACAAGGCCTCTACGGGCATGACCGAGTCACCTACGTGCGGCCACGTCTACTCCAAGAGCTCAGCCAGCACATCGGGCGGCAAGTATCGAGTCACCGCCACCTCGACCTGGACGGTGAACTGGGAGGGCGGCGGCGAGACCGGCCAGCTCAGCGAGGTGCGGCAATCCAACGTGCAGGTGGCGGTCGGCGAAGTACAGGTCGTCAGGTAGCCGCCGGAAGGAAGAAGAGTGAGCAAGACCAAGGAACGCACAGGCGCTGCGACCGCGAACAACGTGTCCACACAAGGTCAGGTAGTAGGCCCGGTGGCTCCGCCTCGAGTGTCGGCCCGCAGGCGCCGACCGGGCGTCATCGCCCTGTCGTTGGCGCTGATCGCAGCGGGCGGAGCGGGCGTTGCGGTGCTCCTTCTGCAAGTCGGCAACCGGACCGAAGTGGTCACCGTAGTACGCGACGTTCAGGTCGGGCAGGTCCTCACCGAGCAAGATCTCGGCAGGGCCTCCATGGCTCTGGATCCAGCGGTGAAGGCCGTGCGTGCCGATTCCCTGAAATCGGTGGTGGGCAAGCGGGCCGCGGTGGAGCTGAAGCCTGGCTCCATGTTGTCTCCTTCGCAGGTGACCAGGGACTCGCTGGTCAAGTCGGGTGAGCAGCTGGTGCCGATCGGGCTGAAGCCCGAACAGGTGCCCGCTACCGCCTTGGTATCGGGACAGAAGGTTCGGTTGGTGCACGTCCCGGCGCAGGGCGCAGGGGACACGGGCCAGGCGGGCAAGCAGTCCGATGGCTCGCAGGAGACGATTGCCGGCCGCGTGGTGAAGGCTTCCCAGGCTGCGCCGGGAACTGGGGTGGTTGTCGTGGATGTGGCCACGGCTGCCAAGGATGGGCCGACGGCGGCTGCATGGCTGTCGGCTGGCACCCTGCGAATGGTTCTCGATGCCCCGGACGGCAACTGATGGGTGTCATCGCGTTGGCCGGGTGCCGCGGCGCGCCCGGAGTGACCACGAGCGCTGTCGCGTTGCTGCTGGCGTGGCCGCTGGAGGCTGGGCGCAGAATGATTCTGGCCGAGTGTGACCCAGATGGTGGGGCCGTGCTGCACGGGCTGTTGCAGGGATCGCTCGGGGATCGGTACGGGCTGCGCAACCTCTCCATCGCCGCCCGCAAGAATGAGTTCAGCGACGCTTTTTGGCGGCAGCTGATCGACCTGAGCAGCGAGGACGGCACGAAGGAGTCTCCGCGCGACCGGCTGCTGCTGCCCGGTATCACAGATCCAGCCGAGGCTGCGGGACTCGGGCCGACGTGGAAGGCCCTTGCGCAGATGTTCCGGGGCATCGAGGGCAGCTACGGGCACGACGTCCTGATCGACCTCGGACGTAGTGGCGGGCAGGGTCCGTCAGCCGTCCTCGCAGAGCAAGCAGACGCAGTGTTCGTGGTAGTTCGAAACACGCTGCGCTGTCTGCACGCCGCCCAGGCGCGCGTACGGGCGCTGGAGGAGCGTGTCGGAGAGGTCGGTCTGGTACTGATCGAGGAAGGCCCCTACGCCGCAGGCGAGGTGCAGCGGGTGCTTCAGGTCCCGGTCGTGGCCACGTTGCCATACGCGCCAAAGGACGCCGTGGTGCTGTCCGACGGCGCCGAGCAGCCGCGCAGCTTCACTAAGTCGGCACTGATGAAGGCGGCTCGCACGGCGAGCTCCCAGCTCGTGCAGAGAGCCGCCCTGCGCCGTTCCCGCCTGACACCGCGCACGCCCGCTTCAAGGGAGGTGACGCATGCTCCGCGGTAGGCCGTTGCACGCTGATCCGACCGTTGCGCCGCCGCCCGGGTCCTCCCGACGGGTCCCAGGGGGCCATGATGCCTTGGCGGGCCTCCCGTCGAGTGTGCAGCCGCTGGGCGTGGCTCTGCCTCGGGTCAGCGTCGACTACAAGATTGCCCGGCACATCGCCACCCAGGTCGCCCGGCAGCGCGAGGAGCTGCTTAAGACCACCTCGGAGGTGGACCGTGCCACCGAGGAGCAGCACTGCCTGCGCTGGATCAATGAGGCTGTTGCACTGTGGGCGCACGCCCAGGGTGCGGAGCGGGGTGTGAGCACCACGGCGCAGGAAGAGGACGCCCTGCGCCGGGCGGTCTATGACTTGCTCTACCGTGCTGGCCGCCTGCAGCCCTACCTGGATGACGAACGGGTCGAGGACATCTTCGTCCAGGGCCCGGATGAGGTGTGGCTCGACTACGGCGACGGTGAACGGCGGATGGTCGGGCCTATCGCTGATTCTGAGGAAGAGCTGTTGGAGCTTTTACGTGAGTTGGCCCGGGACTCGGGCTCGAGTGAGCGCACGATCTCCACCGCGAACCCGACCCTGGCGCTGTCGCTGAAGGACGGCTCCCGTCTGCAGGCGATCACCGGGCTTGGTCCGAAGACGTATGCGGTCATCCGCCGCCACCGGGTCTCTCACGCAGATCTGGACGCGCTGGTGGGGTTGGGGACCATCGACCCGATCCTCAGGCAGTTTCTGGGTGCGTGTGTCCGCGCGGAGAAGAACGTGATGATCGCGGGGAAGCAGAAAGCCGGCAAGACGACGCTGCTGCGGGCGCTGCTCAAGGAGTTCGACCCGGAGTGCCGGTTCGCCACGATCCAGACCGAAGACGAACTTTTCGCTCATTCCAACGGCTACCACCGGCAGGTCGTCTCCCTGGTGGCACGGGAGTCGAACGGAGAGAAGGACGGCGCCGGCCGGGGCGCCGGCGAGGTCACACTGCTGGACCTGATGCATCCGGCGCTACGGATGTCGCTGGAGCGGATTGTCGTCGGTGAGGTCCGCGGACCTGAAGTCGTGGCGATGATGCAGGCGCTCACCAACGGCGCAGGTGGCAACTTGTGCACCATTCACGCGCGGCGCCCGGACATCGTCTTCGACCGGATCGCCGAGCTGTACGCGCTGGCGCAGGAAAACCTGTCCGAGCAGCTCGCCTACAGGCAGATCGCCAACGGTCTGGACTTCATCGTCTACGTCTCCATGACGGACGAGACTCAGATCGGCGGCCGCCGCCACCGCTACGTCTCCCACGTCCTGGAGGTCACCGGCATCGGCGAGTCCGGCCGGCCGGCCACCAACGAGGTATTCGCGCCCGGCGTGGACTTCGGGGAGCCGCGCGCTGTGCCGCAGATGGACCCCGCCTGCATCGACGACCTGCGCCGCGTCGGCTTCGATTCCAGCCTTCTGCAGCACCGTCAGGGTCTGTGGAAGGGGCCGCTGCCGCTGCTCGTGGGGGTGAGCCGATGACTCTGCTACTGGCCATGCTGAGCGGCATGGCAGTCGTGGGCGGCCTGATCGGGTTCGTGACGGGCATCGTTGGGACCACCGCGCCTCGCCGGGCCCCGCTGTACCAGCGATGGCGTGCCCTGCGCGGTGGGCATGACCATGCCGATGATGTACGGCTGCGGCGGCGGACGTTGATGGCGGCGGGTCTCACAGTGTTCCTGGGCATGTGGCTGGCCTCGGGCAACTTCGTGGGCGGCGCCCTGCTGGGGGCGGCTGTCGTCGGCGTGCCCTGGTTGATCACTCCTGCGCAGATCGCCGCCGAACGCATCGGACAGCTAGAGGCCTTGAGTGAGTGGACCCAGCGACTCGCTGGGCTTCTGCGGCTGGGAATGGGCCTGGAACAGGCGATGATCACCAGCCGGAAGGGAGCCCCGGATGCGCTCGCTGCGCAGATCGCGGGCCTGTCGGACCGGCTCCGCCTGGGGTGGCGGCCCAAGGACGCGCTGCGCGCCTTCGCGGACGAACTCGACGACGTCACCGCGGACAAGGTCACCGCTGCGCTGATCCTTTCCGTCAACGACCGCGGTCCGGGCCTGGCGCAGGCACTCGAGGACCTGGCTGGCACCGTGCGTGAGGAGGTCGCCAAGAAGCGCAGCATCGAGGCAGACCGCGCCAAGCCGCGCACCACAGTGCGGTGGATGACCTTCATTACTCTCGGCATCGTCGTCGCCGGGTTCTTCGTGCCGTCGTACACCAGGCCGTACTCCACCCTCCTCGGGCAGCTCGTGCTGGGCTTCCTGACCGCCGGCTTCGTCGCCACGCTCGCCCTGATGCGGCAGCTGGGCGTTTTCCGCCGCATCCCGCGCTTCCTGATTGCCGACGCCCGCAGCACAGTCCGCCTGCCCGCCTTGGCGGCAGCTGCGGCAGACGAAAGCCTGCCAGAGCGCGAAACGGAAGGAGCCACGTCGTGAACCTGCTTCCCGTCGTGCTCACCGGGGGAACGATCGGCGCCGGTCTCGCCCTGCTGGTGCGCGAGATGTTGCGCCCCCAGCCTGCGCTTGGGCCAGCCCTCGAGCGGACCCCCCCGGGCGGTCTGACCATGCCGGTGCCGGCACTGGACCGTGAGGAGGTATGGGGCCGGTGGCTGATGGCCCGCCTGCAGCGCGTGCCCGGTGTGCGCGTGCCCACCACCAATCTCGCCCTCCTCGGCCAGGGGCCGGGACAGTTCATGCTGAAGAAGACAGCGCTCGCCGCGCTCGGCCTGCTCTGCCCGGTGCTGGTGACGATCCCCTGGGTCATCGCGGGTATCTCACTGCCCTTCTACGTACCGGCCGTGGTCGGGCTCGCCGTCGCGGTACTGCTGTTCATCACCCCTGACCTCGCGGTGCGTGACCAGGCAAAGCGGGCTCGGGAGGAGTTCGCCCACGCGCTGGTCGCCTACCTCGACCTGGTGGCGCTCAAGCGGGCCGCGGATGCCGGCCCCACCGAAGCTTTGGAGAAGGCGGCAGCCGTCGGCCAGGGATGGCCGTTTCTGTACCTGCAGGGCGCTCTGCGCCGGGCCCGGCTGGAGAAGATTCCGCCCTACCAGGCCCTGAGCGACCTCGCCGCCCAGTACGAGCTGCCCGCGCTGGACGACGTCGCGGACATCATGCGCGGCTCAGCCACCGACGGCGCCGCCGTCTACAAAGCACTGCGGGCCCGCACCGCCGCTTTGAGCGCCGAGCTGCTCGCCGACCAAGCGGCCGAGGCCAACTCCGCCAGCGAGAAGATGACCGCACCCGGCGCCCTCCTGGCCGTGCTGGTCATGCTGCTGATGGCCTTCCCCGCAGTGATCCGCATGCTCACCGTCTAACTGACCGAACGACTCTTTCAACACCACATTCGGAGGGGACCACTCATGAAGCACACCGCTCTTCACTCCTACCGGGCCGTGCGCTGGCTGACCTCGCGGCTTGAGGCAGCTGAGGCCAGCATGCGGCGCCGCCCGGACGGCGGTGACATCAGCATCACCACCGTCATCATCTGGGTCGCCGCCGTCACCGGCGCCCTGGTCATCGCCGGCACCATCGCCGCCGTGATCGCCAAGTACAACGGGAACCTGAACGGCATCTGATGTTCGAACACGCCCGACTTCAGGGCTGGTGGCGCGGGCGAAGATGGGCGGACGATCGCGGGGACGCATCCATCCAGATGGCGATCGTCTACCCGTTCGTTCTGCTCGCGACGATCGCCGTCATCCAGGCCTCCATGTGGTACTACGCCCGCCAAATCGCACTGACCGCGGCCCGGGAGGGTGTCAGCGCAGCGCGCGCCTACCGGGCGAGCCCCGACGACGGTGCGGCCCGGGCCCGTGAGGTCTTGGGCCGCACGGCGGGTGACAGCCTGCGCTTTGCGAGTGTCAGGTCCGGCAGTGACGGGGAGCGGGTGCGCGTCGAGGTGTCCGGCACCGCACAGTCGATGATTCCCGGCGTCCCGGGTCTGTCGATCACGCAGTCGGCGTCCGGGCCCGTCGAGCGGTGGACGGTGCCAGAAAAATGAGACTTGTATCAATATGGGTGTCCCGGTTCAGGCGGGCGCGCGGTGATACGGGCAGTGTCGCCATCGAGGCGGCCATCATCCTGCCGCCGTTGATCATGTTCGTGTGTATGGCCATCGCAGGAGGCCGCATCGTCACTTCCGGGGCGAAGATCGACGCTGCAGCCGAAGACGCGGCCCGTGAGGCATCCATCCACCGCACAGCGGCCTCGGCCCAGGCTGCCGCACAATCCGCAGCTGCCGAGTCCCTGGATGATCAGGGCATCACCTGCGCGTCTACCAGCGTCAACGTCAACACCGGCGGTCTGAGCGTGCCGGTTGGCCAGGTCGGCACCGTCACGGTGACCGTCTCGTGCACCGTCAACTTGTCCGACCTTCTGCTGCCCGGCGTGCCCGGTACCCGCACCCTGACATCGACCGCGACATCCGTCGTGGACGCCTACCGGCAGCGGGGGGCGTAATGAACGTCCGGCACGAGGAAGGCCGCTGCCCCTTCGATGACCGCGGCGGCGTCACCGTGTTCGTCGCGGTGTGCGTGGTGGCGCTGATCGGCATCATCGGCGTGGCCGTCGACGGCGGCGGGAAGATGCGCGCCACCGAGCGGGCCGACTACATCGCCGGTGAAGCGGCCCGGGCCGGTGGGCAGGCCATCGACCCCGCCAAGGCCATCAGCGGCGAAGCAGTCGTCGTCAACCCGCAGGACGCCGTTGCCGCAGCGCAGGCTTACCTGCGCTCCGCCGGGGCCAGCGGCACGGTGAGCGTCTCCGGCGACGGCAAGACACTCACGGTCAACGTGTCTGGCGCCTACGACACGAAATTCCTGTCCGTGGTCGGGATCGGCTCGATGCCGGTCACGGGACACGGCACCGCAACGCTCCTGACCGGCGTCACCAACCCCGACTAAGGAAACCCCCGCATGCGCACCCCGCACGCTTCCGCCACAGCAAGCCGCACCCTGGGCCGGGTGTTCAAGGCCGTCGTGAGTCTGCTCGTCTTGGCCGGCGTGGTTGCCGGGCTGCCGCTGCTGCTGGCATGGGCGACCCCGGTCATCTGGGCCGCCAGCCACGATGACTTGGCACATCTGCTGAGCCGGCAGGACACGGGGGCAGCGTTCCTCATGCTGTTGGTCGTGGTCGGCTGGGTCGGTTGGGCCCAGTTCGCCTTCTGTGCCGTGCGTGAGCTTTTCGCCCAGCTCCGCGGCCGCGCCTGGCACGTGCCTCGCGGTCTTGGTGCATCGCAGCGGGCGGCAGCCGCGCTGATCGGCAGCATTCTGGTGCTGGTTCCCACCAGTTCGGCCCTGGCGTCGGAAGCGCAGGCCGCTCCGTCCGTTACAGCCGCCCGCCTACCCGGGCAGGCCCCGCCCTCGAGCTCTGAGCAGGCCTCGGCGACGGCGGCGAGCGCCTCAGCGGCCCATACGTACACGGTGCGCGATACACGGCCCGCGGAAAGCCTGTGGAGCATCGCCGAGCGGGAGCTGGGCGACGGCGAACGCTGGCGCGACATCGCGGCGCTGAACGAGGGACGCAGCATGCCAGACGGCCAGGTCTTCAAGTCCAACAGCTTCCTGCAGCCCGGTTGGCGGCTTCAGATGCCGGACCATGCCGTCCCGGCGGCCGGCCTCCGCACACAGATGGGAACTACTGCTCCCGCCGCTTCCGAAAAGGGCGAGCATCAGGTGACAGTCCACGCCGGCGAATACCTGTCGAAGATCGCTCAGGACGAGCTCGGTGACAGTGACGCGTGGCCGCAGCTGTTCGAGGCCAGCAGGGGCAAGCCTCAGCCGCAAGGCCTGCCCGAGATCACCGACCCCGACGTCATCTACGCGGGACAGCAGGTCACGGTGCCCGAGGCACGGCCCCACCAACCGGCTCAAGAGGGGGAGTCGGGTGGCCAGGAGACCACTCCCCCGGCCACCCGGAATCCCGACGGCAAGCAGAAGCCGGGCGACGGCGGCGAAGCGCCAACGCCCGTGCCCAGCAAGGCCACAGCGTCGGCCGCCGAGACGTCGGCACCCAGCGCAGCGGCCAGTCACTCTGCCGAGCCGCCGGGACAGGATCAATCGTCTGCGCCCGCCTCAGCGTCTACCGCGCCGAAGCCCAGCGCTAGCGCCTCCCCTTCTACCGCCTTTCCGTCACCGTCGGAGTCCTCCGGTTCTGCTGCTGTCCCAGGGACCACTCCAGCCAGCAGCAATGCTCTGAACCTGCGCATCGTGCTCGGCGCCGGCGCACTGCTGGCCGCCGCCATCACCGGCGCCCTCGCCCTGCGCAGAACGCTGCAGCGCCGCCGCCGCAAGCCCGGCGAGAAGATCGCCATCGCCTCGGAAACCTCGACAGCAGAAGCCCAACTGGCGGCGGCCGCCGAGCCGGCAGGCGCTGCCCGCCTGGACGTAGCCCTGCGGACGCTGGCCCGCCACGCTGCCCAGCAGCAGGAGGACACCGCCCTGCCGTCCCTACGGGCCGCCCGAATCGGGACGCGAGCAGTAGAGGTGCTGCCCGAGGACCTCGCCCAGGAACCGGTGACACCCTTCACCGCCGGACAGGGCGGCTGGTGGGTCCTGCCCGCCGACGCCGCCCTACTGAATGACGAGACCGCCCGCGAGGTACCGGCACCGTATCCGGGGCTGGTCACCATCGGCAGCACCAAGGCTGGCGACCTGCTGCTGCTCAACCTCGCAGCCCTCCCCGCGCTGCTGCTGGACGGCAACCCGGTCCACATCACCGAAGTGTGCACCTCGCTCGTGCTGGAACTCGGGATGAGTCCGTGGGCGGGCGACGTCGAGATCGTCACCGTGGGGTTCGGCGAGGACCTGCCACAGCTGCTGCCCACCGCGCGGATCGCCCACATGCGCCAGGCCGCGCACGCACTGCGTGATCTGAGTGAACGCCTGCTGGAAGCGCACCAGATGCCGGAAACCCAGCACCAGCCGTATCTACTGCTGTGCGCGTCCTCGCTGGACGAGGACACGGCCTGGCAGTTCGCCGACGTCATCGACCGGGCGAGGGGGCTGCCCGTCACCCTGATCGCCCCAGCCCGTACGGCGGCCGCGCACTTCCCTGAGGCGGAGATCCTCAACGCCTCTCTCAACGAGCCGCAAACCCTCGACTACGCGGGTACCGACATCACGGTGCAGCGCCTGGAACACGCCGCCTACCTCCAGATCACCACCGCCTTGAAAGTGTCCGGGCAGCCGCCCCACCCGGCCGAGGGGCCCTGGCAGGACGTTCCGGAGGAGATTGAGGGCATGCAGCACCCAGAGCAGGCGTCGTTTCAAACATCCGTCGCCCCTGCCGCCGCGATGCCAGCACCGGCCGCGGCAGCGCATGCGAGCGACGAGGTCTTCCCGGCCCTGCTCGCCGCCAGCCCTGATCCGGCTGGACTCCGTCTTCTCTCCCCCACCACGTCGTCGATGGAGGCCGACGGCCAAGCCGACCCGGATACCGAACCAGTGGTGCCTTGGGCCCCAGAGTCTCGGGCCGACGCGGACTGCGGCGAGACGGTACAAGCTGCGGAGGCCGACGTCCCGGCGACCGCCGTCGAGGAGCCGACGGTGCCCGAGGCGGAAGGATGCGAAGCGCACGATCTGCACGCCCCGGAGATCCGGGTCCTGGGGCCGGTTGAGGTGACGGGCGTCGACAGCACCGGGCACGGCCCGAGGATGGCGCAGCTCGCCGCCTTGCTGTACTTCCGGCGCGCGCGTAGCGCCGATGCCCTGTGCGCCGACATGGATCCCGTTAACCCTTGGTCGGTGAGCACCCTCAACGCCCGCTACCAAGGCCTGCGACGCTCGCTCGGTAGCGACCCTGACGGCAATCCGTATGTCCCGCGGCGCAGCTCCGGTGAAGACCCCTACCGACTCGCGTCCGGCGTGCGCTGCGACTGGAGCAATTTCCTTAGGCTCGTCGAACGTGCCCTACCGCTGGGGCCGGCGGGTCTGGAGGATCTCGAGAAGGCCTTGGCTCTCGTGCGTGGCAGGCCCTTTGGGGGCAAGCCCCTTCCGTGGGCGGAACCCCTGCAGCAGGAGATGATCACCCGGATCACCGATGTCGCTCATACTGTGGCCACCTACCGCCTACGTGTGGGGCCCCATCGTGACCTGAGCGCGGCCCGACAAGCCGTGGCAACTGGTCTCGACGTCGATGAGTCGGCGGAACTGCTCTACCGCGACTGGATGAGGATCGAGCACGCGGCTGGCAACCGTTCGGGACTGCATATCGCCATCACCCGGGTTCAGCAGGTCAATCGTGCCCTCGATTGCGACTTGGAGTTGGAAACCGCGCAACTCATCAATGACCTGCTCAACGGCTCCGCGGTCCAGGAGGCGACCGGATGACTTGGCGCCGGCGAAAGGAACCTGCTCCCCCGTACCAGGCGTGGACGCAGCTCGATGAACACCTCTGGCATACGTGTGCGATCCTCGCTGACTGGGTCGCCGATCGTCTGCATGTGCGGCCGCGCATCGCCACCCCGGCTCCCCTGTCGCAGGGAGAGCTGCCACTGGCCGTCGGCCACAGCGAGCGGATGACCTGGCAGGCAGTGGGCAATGGCAGCTACAACCACACCAGTGTGTTCGCGTTCGGCTCTCCCGCCTTCGTACTGGGCTCCCTGGCCGGAGCAGCAGTAGGAAACGCCTCCCGGCGTCGAGCAGCCCAGGACGCGGCTCGGCCTCGTTGGGTCCACTCCGGGATGGGCTACCTCACCGTGACCACACTCGGTTTCCACTTCAGCCACCCGCAGGCCAGCATGCGGGTGCACTATGCCGGGCTCGACAGCATCGACTTGATTGCCCCTGACCTTTGCCAAGTCGCGTTCCACGATCAATTCGACAACCGGCCACTGCTGGCACAGCTGCGAACCCCGTGGGCGTCTCTTCTGTTCGTTCTCGCCGCGCTCAGCACGTTCCCTTCCCATCCTCGCCTGGTCAGCGGTGGATGGCTGCCGCCGGGTTTCATGATCCGATGCGCACAGCTCGGCCGGCCCTGCCCTCTGCCTCCTTCGCTTCTCTCGCCCGGCCCATAAGGGCTGCTGCACAGTCACAGGCGCCCTCCCTCACGTGGTGGGGCGCCTGGCGGTCACGATGACCTCCGTGACGAACAGTGACCCATCACCCGGATCCCGCGGTCAAGCCCAGTGACGGCTGCGCACACCACTGTGTGCACTGGCTACGCAAGAGGCATCCCAGCTGCGCAATCCTGGCCTGACCTGCGGCTTCTCGATTGCGCAGCCGTTGACTCTGACTGGTCGCTGGTGTACAGCAACTCACAAGGCGCGACTTGTCACTGCTGTTGCTGCGCCTGGTGGCGGGTCAGTGCCTGCCAGCGCCGCTCAAAGTCGACGACCTGCTCGGCGATGTAGTCGGCGGTGAGGGGCTTGTTGTGCTGCGCGGTGATCCCGTGGGATGCGCACTCCTGCACAATGGCGTCGAGTGACGAAGCTTGGTTGCGCAGGCGGTGTTCCGCCCAGACGTTGTAGATCCGAAACGGCAAGAGGTAGCGGCGCAGGGTGGACGGGCTGACCGGTTTCCCACCCCGCCCGGTCATGCCCTTCTCGGATGCAAGGTAGGCGGAGAGCTGCTCGGCCTTGGGTTCCTCACCGTGTTCGGTCTGGTACTGCGTCCAGGCGAGGTAGTAGCGGTCGACGGTGGTGAGCGGGGTGGACTCCCAGGCCGGGTCGTCTGCTCCCGCCGAGTCGTTGATGGCGGCGCTCACCGTGTGGTTGCGGTTCTCCTTGGCGGGGTGAGCACCTGCACCGACCGGAGCCTCCTCATGCCCCTCCTGGTTCGGGACGCGGTCACCTGAAGGCCCATCTGCAGCAGGATCGGTGGCTTCCTCGTCGGCGGGCGACTCCTTACCGGCGAACTCCCGCTCTCGGAAAGATGCGACGAATCCCTCCAGCTCTTCCCCCATGACGGGTCGGCCGGCGGCGCTGGTGATCTGGTCGCGTTCGTAGACGTATGCGGCGAGGGCGGCGGCATCGGGGTAGGCACCGTGCTCTTGCGTGTACGCAAGCCAGGCGTTGTAGAAGTAGTCGCTCCACTCGTCATCCGCCTCTTGGGGAGCCTGGTCGGTGCTGTTCTCAGCTGAGGCCTTGTGACGCTGCTTGAGGAGCCGCAGCAGCGGTTCGAGTTGCTCGTCGGACAGCGGCCCACCGGCCGCGGTGGCGATGCCGTACTGGTCCTGGAGCCATAGAGCGAACTGCGCACTGGTGGGCTCGATCCCGAAGGCGGCCATCCAGTCCTGATAGGCGCCTGCAAGGCGCTGCGCGTTCTTTCTGTCTCCGGGGTCGTTCTCAGGCGCCAGGTGTTCAGCGCGCGTCTGCTTCCCTGGCCGCGGGTCCGCGTCGCTCACCGGCGGCAGTTCCCTCTGCGGGTCGACAGCGGCCTCGTGCTCGGGGATCTGGTGCTGCGCCGGAACGGGGGCCCTCTCGACGGTGAACCGTATTGGCGGCTCGTCAATGCCCGCGGCGGCCAGCCCGGCCGGCGCTGTCTCCGCCAGGGGGACTCCGTAGCGGGCCAGACGGAGCGGCATCAGCGACTCCACCGGAGCCTTGCGACGCCAGGCGCGGCCGAAACGGGAGCGGAGGCTCGTCTGGTAGACGAGGCGCTCCTGCTCGAGCTTGATGACCTGCTCGTAGGAGCGCAACTCCCACAGCTTCATTCGGCGCCACAGCAGGAACGTTGGCAGCGGTGAGAGGAGCCAGCGAGTGAGGCGGACGCCTTCCATGTGCCTGTCGGCGGTGATGTCGGCGATCCGGCCGACGGCGTGGCGCGCGGCTTCGACCGCAACGACGAACAGGACGGGGATCACCGCATGCATGCCGACACCCAGCGGGTCAGGCCATGCCGCTGCCCCGTTGAAGGCGATGGTCGCGGCCGTCAGAAGCCAGGCCGTCTGCCGAAGGAGCGGGAAAGGGATGCGGATCCAGGTCAGCAGCAGGTCGAGAGCCAGGAGGACACAGATGCCAGCGTCGATGCCGATCGGCAAGACGTAGGAGAAGTCGCCGAAGCCCTTCTTCACCGCCAGTTCGCGGACTGCCGCGTACGAGCCTGCGAATCCGATACCAGCGATGATCACGGCACCTGCCACGACCACACCGATGAGGACCCGATGCGCTCGGGTCAGCTGGGGCATCACACCGTTCCCCGCAGCCACGTCCCACTCCCCCATGCCCTGTCTTACTGATGTGCCGGTCTCAGACTCCCACGACTTGATCACCATCTCAGCATCGTGTGAGCTCCCGAGCACCGATCGTCAGCAAACAGTGACCACCTCCTACCCCCTCGGTGTTCCGGACTTGTGGAGATGGATCACAATGGTGATCGCGGGTCGGTAGGCCCCGTACGGGACCATCTGGACATACGGCACCAGTCGGCCTGGTCGTGCTGGTTGCAGAGGTGATTGCGCCGCAATCACCTCGCGCCAACGCACCTGGCATCCTCTCGCCTTATAGGCTCGCCGCCGCGCCCCCAGTTTCTGCACCACCCCACACGGAGATGCCCATGGGTCAAAAGCCTGGTCTCAGCCGGAACCTCGCCGCGGAAAGGGCCGCACGCAAGGCGGCTACTCAGCAGGCGCGTCTCGTCCCGCAGGGCCTGCCCACCGTCCACCCGGACAAGCTGATGCCGAGCCCGGAGAACGGCCGCAAGGAACTGCTGAAGATCGAGGAACTGGCGGAGACACTCATCACCGACGGGATGAACACCGCCATGACGGTGATCCCGCCGGACGTTTACACCACCATCTACCCCCAGCACAAAGACACGGTCGACAAGCATGTCGCCGAAGGTGTCCTCTTCGTCGTCCATCACGGGCACCGGCGCCTGGCCGCTGCGAAGCTGGCCGGACTGACCGAAGTCCCCATCTTGGTCCGGAACGATGTACCGAGCCTTCGTATTGCAGCAATCCAGGAGAACCTGCAGCGGATGGGTCTCAACCCCATCGAAGAAGGCATGGAGTTCCACGAAGCCCTCGCCGAGAAGGACGAGTCAGGCAAGCAGCTCTCGCAGCGGGAACTCGCCCGCCGTGTTGGCTGCTCCCAGACATACGTGTCCCACCGGCTGGCACTCCTCAAGCTCGTGCCTCCTCTACAGCAGGCCGTCATCGACCACTGGCTCAAGGAGCAGCGCCTGCTCGAGGACGAGGCGAGCGAGGAAGAGACCGAGCGACGCCTCCTGCTGCCTGTCCGCGAGGCCGCAACGGTGTACGCAAGGCTGCGCCCTGACCTCCAGGAGTCATACGTACGGGGCGAACTGACGTTGGCACAGGCTTCGCTGATCAGTAAGGAGCCGATCGACGAACAGACCATCCCTGCGGCTAACGGGGACACCACCGGTGATGGCGCGCCAAGCACGGACGAAGGACGCGGAACTCACGTCCCCGAGCAGCGCTCGGAAGACTCGGCCTCTCAGAGCAGCGAGGGGGATACCTCGCCGGCACGTCCAGCATCTCCTTCTTCGGCGCAGCCCGCAGACAGGCAGCAGAACAGCAGGGACGACAACCAGGCAGTTGCACCGGCAGCAGTCCTGGCTCCCGTAGCGACTGCAGAGGAACCTCGTGGAGTGATCGTCGTTCGCGGTGTGGAGGCTCTGGCCCGCGAGATCAAGGAACTGCTCAGCGGGGACGAGATCGAGGAGCTGAAGAATTTGCTCACCTCCTAGACCGTAGCCACCCTCATGCCTCACACACACGCCTCCCAGGAACGACTAGTTCTCACCAGCAGGCGCGGGTAGCGTGCGTGCCGGCATTGCACCGCTCCGGGGCGGCATCAGTTCGCTGCTTGCGACGGCCCCGTGATTGCGCCGCAATCACCACACCGATCACGTCCGCTCCGAGCAGCAAGCCTCCCCGACGAGACGTTCCCTGCCCCGCGCGATCCGCTCCTGCGCGATTGCGCCGCAATCACCCACGAAGGATCACCACCGTGCCAGCACCCTCCCAGACTTCTAACGCCGCAGGCTCCAGCCGAATCACCCGCGTTCTCTCGCTCACCAACCAGAGCGGAGGTGCCGGCAAAACGACGTCCGCGGTCAACATCGGCGCCTGTGCTGCGGACCTCGGCTACTCAGTTCTCGTCATCGATGCCGACGCCCAGTGCGATGCGTCCGCAGCCCTGGGATACGACGAGCCCGACACCATGACGAACCAGGCCAATCTTTACGACGTCCTCACCGGCGCCGCCAAAATCGATGAAGCCATCGTTCCCGCTCTGGCCGGCCCATACGGGGAAGACACCACCAAGACCATCCCCAACCTGTCCCTGGTCCTCGGCTCCGGCTCACTTGAGGAGGCCGAACAACTCCTCGGACCGAAGACCGGCCGTGAGTTCTGGCTGAGGAAGCAGATCGACCGCATCCGTGACGCCTACGACCTGATCCTCGTCGACTGCCCGGGCAACCTCGGCCTGCTCGTCGTCAACGCCATCGTCGCCTCAGACGAGATCGTGGCCTGCGTCAAGCCAGGCTGGAAGGAGCTGCGAGCCCTGACCCGCATGGAAGCGAAGATCGACGACATCAGGGACACCTTCTCCGCCATGGGCGCGCAGGCCGAACTCGCGAACATCCTGATCGTGGACTGCCCGACCACCCGCAACCAGGGCGCCGTATATGACGACAGCCAGCAGCAAGCCAAGGAAGCCTACGAGGAACTCGTCCTGCCGACCGTGCGCCGCAGCCCCCGCATTCCCGAGGCCTACGCAGCGCAGAAAGTTCTGCGCTTCTACGACCCTGTCACCGAAAATCCGACGAAACTGACGGACGCAACGGCGTCCTCAGCGACAGACGACTACTACCTTGTGACCCAGGCTCTGGGCTTCACGCGCCAGTGACTGATTGCGCCGCAATCACCAGGACGCCAACATGGCCTGCACTGGGTTAGACCTCCCCATGATCGGTCGCCCGAGGCCGAAAGGTCTGGTTCCACGCGTACAACGCTGGTCCCCGGCCTTTCGGCACATCCCAAAGATCACGCCCTGGCAATCACAGCCAAAATAGCGGGATGACCGACCAACAGGACCGGAAACCCGTCTCTGCTGCTGACTAGTTGCGTGCCGAGATCGAGGGCCTCGTTGCCCGTATCAGGCAGGCCCTTGACGCGAATCGGGATAACACGGCTTTTCACCCCGTCATGTTGCTTGGGGGAGCGGAGAAGGCCGGCCAGGAACTCAGCTACCTCCACGGGCAACGTCACGGCGCTCCTGCAGAAGCAGGATGTGGAAGCAGCCATCAAGCAGCGACGACGACTGCAGAGGCTGGCAGTGATCGCCGTCCCTAGCGCTCCCGTCGCTCAAGATGAGAAGCCAGGGGAAGCAAACCTGGCCGCAGCCGACACCAAGAGCAAGCGCCCAGCACCGCCTTCGCTGAGCTTCCCCCGGTGACCAATGGCATCGACTACCTTCGGAGCGTCGTTGATCACCTCACTGCGAGCGCAGAACCCACACCTCGTGACCTCAAGTACGCGGTTCTCCACCTGTATGCAGCCACCGAGGTACTGCTGAAAGCCCGACTCAGACAAGAGCACTGGTCCTTGGTCCGGGCCGATGCCAGGAACGCCACGATCAAGCACGAGAGGCGGAAACTTTCAAAGCTGCGGAGCCGGCGAAGCCATCAAGCGACTCGATGACATCCTCGACATCCGAGTGAGCGACGACAGCGTGAAGGCCATCGAGCGACTCGGCAGGAACCGAAACAGCCACGATGGCGCTGGCCAGTACCACGTTCAGTCAACATCGACGCTGGGTGGATCTGGGCGGACTGATCCAGCGCGCCTCACTCACGATCGGCTGGACCTGGCAGACGCTGCTCGCCGTGCGCATTCTCCACACCTGACGGTTGTCCCATACTCGCTGGTCACAGCAGAGATGATCTTTCGATGGCTGGTGTGATCACGGCGTCGGAGCCGTCTTGGATAGACCCCTTCACCGGGCTGAGCCCGCGATGCTTCACCAAGTTGGTGAGCGCACTGCGGCGCGAGGGCGCGGACGCGGTCCGTAAAGGTCGGCCGTGGAGCCTGCCGCTGGAGGACCGACTCTTGCTCGTGACGGCCTACTGGCGCACGAACTTGATGATGCGACAGCTCGCCCCGCTGTTCGGCATCTCAAAGTCCGCAGCCGACCGCATCATCGACCACCTCGGCCCCAAGCTCGCGCTCCAGGTACGCAAGCGATTTCGCAAGGGCGCCGTACTCATCGTCGACGGCACTCTCGTACCCACTCGGGACCACACCGTCGCCGGGCAGTCGAAGAACTACAGGTACTCCACCAACCACCAGGTCGTGATCGACGCCGACACGCGCCTGGTCGTCATGGTCGGCCGACCGCTTCCGGGTAACCGCGCCGACTGCAAGGGTATGGACGGAATCCGGCGCCAAGGCCGCCGTTGGCAGGACCACCACGATCGCCGACGGCGGCTATCCCGGCACAGGGCTCGTCATGCCGCATCGCCGGCGCAAAGGCGAAGAGCTGCCCGAATGGAAGCAGGCACACAACAAGTCCCACAAACAGGTCCGCGCCCGTGTCGAGCAGGTCTTCGCCCGGATGAAGGGCTGGAAGATCTTGCGCGACTGCCGCATCAAAGGTGACGGCGTCCACCACGCCATGCGCGGGATCGCCCGCCTGCACAACCTCGCCCTCGCCGGATAGATGAGCAAGCCGCGCCAGGGAGACCCGGGTCCAACCCGACTCGAAGATCAATGCGGGACAGCCCTTAGGGAGCCCTAGTCACGGCCCGGGCGGGACGACGGGATTGTCCAGTCGGTTCGCAACATGTGCCAGATGAATGCGTTCAGGCCGTCCTGCGAACAGGTAAAAAAGCGACTCAGGTACGTAACCGGGCCGTCGGAACCAGTTGGTCACCTTGGGCCCTATGCCCATGTTCTCGGCGATTTCGCCTAGAACCTGTTCCGTGTCGGTGTACATGTGTCCCATGCGCAGTCGCCCAACAGAGGCATTGAGCATGAATTCTTCCAGGACGGACACCCCGCCAGAGGTCCTGCTGGTGCCCCAGTTGCTCAGCGAGGCACTGGACTGGAGGATGTCGTTGACTACGTTGCCTGTCTGCACGTGGTGCCACAGGTCGAGCAGGGTCTCTTCAGTGCCGGGTCGCTTCAATTCCTCGGCTACGTTGACGAGGAAGCGGCCCATCAGCACGGCGTTGCGATCGACACGGACTGGGACTTGTGTGCCCAGTACGGCGAGAACGCCCTCCCGGAGGAGGAGGTCCGTCACGGTGACGGCGCCGGCTCCTCGGGGCGCCACGTGACAGGCGCTGAGCATGACCACCGGAGGCGCACTGCCTGGGGCAAAGCCCAGTTCAAGGCAAACCTCGTCTCCGATGATGAGGCCTGCGACGCTGCCCTTGTAAGTGCCGTGGGCGCTGATGATGAGGACATCGGGCCTGTAGTTGGCCACTGCGTGCCGCAGTTCGTCTGCGCTGAGTGTCTGTACTTCGTCGACCTTCAGTGAACTGCCCGCAGCCTCGATCACTTCGATGGAAGATTTCCAGCCTGTGCGCGAAAGTCGACCCACGGGGTCGCTTGTGGGGATGCACTCTGCGATCAGGACTCGTGCGCTGCCGTTCCAGTTCACGCTTGAGGGGGTGTCGATCTCGTGCTGAAGACTCCGAGTGAGAGGGATGAGCGGGCGATACGTGAGCGGCAGCCGTGTGTTCAGAGGGGAGGTATCGCCGGGTATCGTCAGCAGGCCGATGGGAAAGTTTGAGAACACTGTGAGCTGTGAAGCCCGTCGGATCAGCTCGATGACGTCTTGGCTCCACAGCGGCCTAGCGGCCTCGTCCAAGCGGGTGAGCAGCCTCCGGATGCTGGCGGGCTTCTCATTACCGACGAAGTGCTTTTCCAGCTCGGCGAGGGCCACGAAGGCCTCTCGCGGGACCGTCGGCATGACGAGACCGAGGCCACCTGTGGCCAGGGCGTGGTGGGTGGTGACGAACTCGATAGCTGAGCGTTCTACCTGGCCATCGGGACCCTCGTGCAGTCTTACCGACCAAGTTGACTGCTCTTCCGTTTCGTCAGGCGTTGAGAGATTGGCGCGCAGCTCGTTGTCATAAGCCGTGCGGAGGTAGGCAGGAGCGACACCCGGTAGCGCGAGCGTCAGGGGGAAGCTGAGGCGTGCAGCTTCCTGGGCCATTGTGCTCTCGAAGAGGCGCGCGGCCGTTTCAAATGATCTTTGCTCTCTCTCCAGGCGCGCAATTGTCGCGAGGAGGAGCTGTCCATACACTGCCTCGGCTACCGCGTCGGTGTCTCTGGCGGGCCCGGCCTCTTGCGTCGTCCACCCCATCTGTCGTGCGAGCTTGCGATGCGGGAGTGCGATCGGGGCTCTGTCGAGACGTCTGGTCAGGGTGAGCTCTTGGCGCAGCGGTTCGACGTCAGGGATGAAGCGTTCGTGGATCGCCTGCCAGTGGGCTGCCAGGCTCTCGTCGGTCAGGGATGCGTAACTGGCCGGGGGCAAGGCGAAGCCCATGCCTGCGGTGCGGTTCGCTGCCTCGTCCAGAATCGCTTCGGGGCACACGACCAGCGTTCGGTGCAGTCCGCGGAAGAAGCCATCCACGTACCGCTCATCGACGAGGTCCATGGGCATGAGCAGGATGTGGTGGTCAAGTTTGAGTTGCTGAATTTCTTTGAGGACAGCGGCACGTGTATCGACGAGATCCATGAGCGTGCTGGGTAGGTGGAGGGTGTACCAAAGGCCCGGCAGTGCAGCTGCAACGCTTCGCGACAGACCGTGAGGAACCGTGACACTCTTGCTGGCAGTCACGCTAAGTACTTCCGTCGCAAAGGGCGACGCGAGCACGTCGGTGCCGCCCTCTGGCGCAGGGAAGAGAACCATGTAGCCCAACGGCTGCTCAAAGGGTGAGCTCGGGTTCATGCCGGCTACCTCTGCACGTTCTGCCATGCGGCTCAGGATGCCCTAGCACTCAGGTGTTGGCCTTGTCCCAGCCGATACTCGACCAGCGAAGCGTTGGTTGCGACGGCACCGAAGGAGCACGGGCCCGTTCTTGGCTGAGCTGAGACGTCTCCCTGAACGTTGCCTTTGCGAGCTTCCCGCACCCCCCATGGAGACACTGACAACCCATCGGGGCTTCCGCACCGGACTCCATCGGACAACGGACAGGTGCAAACCCTGCCCATAACGGTACTGGCGCAGAGCACTTGTTCCGCAGCTGTCGTATTCCTGAGCAAGAAGGTCCTCAGCCGCCTCATACGCGGCGCTGGGCCGCGCGAATTCACTGGTCGGCAGAGGGGCCGGTACGGGATGCTGCACACGTGATCGAGCGAGAAGACGCCGTTCGGGCAGTCGAGGACCAGTTGGAGCGCGACTACGAGCAGTGGCGGGCTGTGAGCGCGGACGCGGTGAGGATGGCTGTGGTCCGTATCAAGCAGCACGAGCTGGTGTGGATCGTCTCCTGGCAGTCCGAGGACTTCGTACGCACCCGGAACTCGAAGTACGCGCTGATTGGCAATGGGCCGTATCTGGTCGACCGCGTCGATGGGGGACTGCACCAGATCGGCGTCGTCTCCGCGAAAACCGGGCAGTGGGAGGCCGACTACCGGGCTCGGATACGCGGGCTGCCGGTGCGCACTGCAGTGGACGATCTACACGATGCACTCCGCGGAGTCGCCGCTACGCGCGGACGGATGCACGCTGTGCGGACACTGCGCCAGAGGCTGCCTGTGCTCTCGCCCGCGGAGGCCCTCGAGTACGTGAGCGCGTTGCGGGAGGGTGATGCACCTGCCCGCCTCGTGGCCGTCGCCACCAAGGAACTCGTGGAGCCCCTCAAGCCGGTACTTGCGGTGAAGACCATCCTGAGCGGGGCGGTGATCCGAGCCGGTCAGAGACCCGAGGGGTGACTGGAAAGCCAGTCGGCGTGCCGATTGCGCATCCGGTCCCGTTCTTCGGGTGTGGTGAGGAAGACGTCGGCGCCACCGTCGTAGGGGTGGTGGATGCGCTGCATGCGGGTGTCGGTGATGAGGACTCCCGCCACCTTGTCGTCGGCGGTATCTCGGAGCAAGTCGTCAATGCAGCCGCGCTGCAGGGCCGGCGGGCGGCGAAGAGGTGGCAGTACGTGCGGAACTCAGGGTCGGGATCGTCCTGCACCAGCAGGCTCTGCCAATACCCCGTTTTGGGTTCCCCTCACGGAACCTCGGCTTCGGACGTCCGGTGCGGAGTGATGACGTACACATCTGCACCGGCGAACAACTCGTCGAGGATGGTGTTGTAACGCTCCAGGACGACGGTGTACTCGCTCTCGTCCTCCGCGTACCGCGGGACGTGCTGCTGCAGACGTTGTGATTCGTGGCTGTGGGTTCCGGTGACTACGGGGCGACCGAGGGAGGCGAGGGTCTGGGCGAGGCATGCAGGCAGCACGTTCTGGAGGGGTTCTGGACTCTTGTCCAGATCGGGCTCACGGGTGCTGCGGAAGATGCCGAAACGGTGGCGGACATCTGTGAGTCCTTGGGGCTGGGCGATGACAAAGCCGCCTTCTACCAGGCTGAGCTTCGCGACCGTAGCCGCGCGAACACCAAGCGCGGGCGACGCGTCTAATGCTGCGAAGGTCAGGGTGGTTGGGCGAGGACGAGGGTTCGTAAATAGGGGGAAGCAAGCGCGGCCGTATGAGGAGGTACGGCGTGCCGGCGGGAATGCCCAGGTCATCCCGCCATCGCTCCCACTCGGTCGGGCGAAGGCGCAGGTAGCCTGCGGGTTCCACCAACTCGGACAGATCCCTCGTGGTGAAGTGGGTTGACCAGGTTGCAAGCCGCAACACTCGCGGACCGTAGATCATCGCAGCCAATGGCATGGCGCGCAGAAGTCGGAGCCGTCGGACAGAGTCGATGCCCGGCGGGCGGACAGCAGCTCACGCCAGAGTGACGTCCATGCCGCCCTGGGCCAGGACCTCGAGGACCACGCCAAACAGGTCGTAGGGCTGGCCGTCCGGTGTCAGGGCATGGGACAGGTGCTCGCGTGCTGTCGCGGCTTCGCGCCAGAGCAGGGTTGCGGGGGCGGTGTAGCCGAAGGTGCCGCGCAGGCAGTCGTCGAGGGCGGCAAGACAGCCGCCGAAGTAGCCACCCGCCCCGTTCACCGCCTCGCCGAGCGCCAGGTAGAGGCCCGGTTCGTCGGTGACGTGTCGGCCGTCGAGTTCGTAGGCGTGACCGGCCGACCGGTCACGGTGGGTGCGCCGGCAGGCCCGCTCTCGGACGAGGTCGAGCCAGGCTCCGCGGCGCCGGGTGTCGAGGCCGACCCAGGCACCCTGGGTGTCCGGCGGTCCGGTGAACCACCGCTCCCAGATGGGCCGGGCGTATTCGGGAACGGGCGTGAAGAGCTCTCCGTCGAGTTCCAGGTCGATCCGGTCCGTCCCGTAGGAGGATGGGCGCCAGGCGCTGACTCTGGCCCAGAGCAGGCGTTCGGTGAGCGGCTCGCCGTGGTCGTCCTGTATCTCCAGGGCGGCCTGCTCCAGGTCCAGCGCCCGCCGGGTGCCCTTCATCAGTGCTGCCCGCAGTTGATCACCCTGGGTGAGCCCCCGCAGGACGAGTGGGGGCGCCGACTGTTTGGGCGGCAGGACGCGGGTGAATTCTCGGCAGGAGCCCAGCCAGCGGTGCCCGTCGTGCACGCGAGCTCGGCCCCTGTGTCCCTCGGGTGGGCCTTCGTAGTCGTCCAGGCCGGTGAGTACGAGACTGTCTGTCCCCAGGGCCTGGCCGACGCTCTCCGCGTCCTCCAGCAGCCAGGGACCGAGCGTCTCATCGTCCGGCACCAGCCACACTCGGTCGCCGACCCAACCGCGCACTTCTGCCTGTGGAACCCAGCCGAACAGCTCGTAGGTCCCCCGCTGGGGCTTCCCGAACAGCCCTTCCACCTCGGCGCAGACGCCCCCGGCATGCCTGTGCTCCTCCTCAGCCAGCGTGTACCGCGCGCGCCCGCGATGGCCCTCGTCTTCATGCACGGTGGGAATCATGCCGGGACCAGGTTTCCACGGCGAAGGCATTTTCCGCGTGGTCGGTCGCTAACCGGCGGCTGGAGTCAACGCATAGAGCCTCCACCGATCCCGGAGCGGTTCACTGTCACGGAACCGACGAGGTTGAATGGTTCCATGGCGAGACGAAGGCGGGAGAACGAGAGGCGGCCTCCCGTCGGCATGCCAAAGGGCATCGTCCTGCTCGCGACGCCGGAAGGCTGGCGCCACAGTGTCCTCACCGTGGCCGGCGGGACGCTCTGCGGGGATCTCGCCGACGTTCCCCTCGACGCCGACCCAGCCGAGGCACAGGCCGCCGCGGCGGCCATGGTGGCGGGACTCGCACGCAACTTCCACGAAGCTGACATCGACGTGACCTGGGATCCGCCCCCGGAACCCGGGACTTGGACCGCCCAGGTCACCCTTGCCTTGACCCTGCCGAACGCGTGCGGTTAAACGGCAAGCTCAGCGCCTGTCGGCGTACTCGTCGAAGTACCCCCACCAGATACGGATGAACGCGCAAGTCGATGACGACTTGAGCGTTGATGCCCTGGCGTGCTGGTTGGCGGCGTGTCCTCCGGCCAGCCAGGAGCCGACGGAGGCTCCGGGAACCGCGCCAAGATCGTGCAGGCGTGCGTGCTGGTGGTTGTCATCAGGTGTCACCGCCGTTCAGGCGCTCGTGGATGTCGATGAGGGTGGCGATGGCGTCTGGGTGGTCCCCCAAGCCGACCCACTTCCCGAGCGCGGTGAAGACGGGTACCTGGTCGCGGTCGGCATCGAAGATGACGCAGTAGTCGCCGTAGCGGCCCATCACCATGTCCCGCAGGATCGGAATGAGTCCGGTGTCCAGAACCTCCAGGGCGTCGACGGTGAGCCGGGCGGGCTCGCCAGATGCCGGCGGCTGGACCAGCGTGCCGGTGACGCGCAGCAGGTCGCCGGGCTGTATGCCGTTCAGCAGCTCGTGGGTGATCCGGGGGTCTCCGCTGGTGCAGGTGACGACCGTGTCGGGGGCGTCCTCGGGGAGCGCGTCGATGTCGGCGGGTCGGACGATCAGGTCGAAGGTGGCGGTGCCGCGCGGGCCGGGGGCTTGTATCGCGTCGACCCAGCCGTCGACGGCCCAGTGTGTGGTGTCCATCAGTTGGCCTCCGCCAGGGTCTCGGTGGGGCGAGGGGAGGGGGGTCGGGTGGTGCGCTGTGCGATGTCCAGCAGCTCGCGGTTGCGCCGCTGCTGTTCGGGGGTGAGTGGGCGGGCCTTTGCGCCGTGGCGGTGCCAGAGCGGGGAGGCCGGCGGCTCGGGGTAGGCGAGGGCGTGGTCGACGTCGCGTTCGGTGCTACTCATGGAGGTCCTCCAGGTGGAGGTCAGGCGTGGTCGCCTTGCCCCTTGGACTTGGGCTTCGGCGTGAGGTCGGAGGCGAACCGCCCGAGGCGGGCCTCAACGGGGTTGGCGGTGATCCAGTCCTCAGCGCATGCCTTGTGCACGGGCTCATTGGAGTGGGAGCGCATGGGCGTGGGCTGGCCGCACAGCGTGCTGGGTAGGTCCTGCCAGCGGTCGAAGTGCTGGCCGTCGCGCCCGACGAGAAGCTCGCCGGGAGCCGGGATCAGGCCCGGCTCGAACGGCGGCTTCTGCTTCTGCTTCGTGCGTCCCTGGCGGTCACGGCCGGAAGTCGGGCAGCTGCTGGAACACGCGGTCCAGCAGGTCCTCGGTCGGCTTCCAAGGCCCGAGCTGGCCGGCGGCGGGGACCGGCAGCGACAGCTCCTGGACGTCGGTGAGGACCAGGTGCCAGGTGCCGGCCTGTGCCCACGGAGTGCAGGGCTCGGAGCCCTCGGGGTCCTGATGGCAGTCGACCAGGCGCGCGATGCCGATCACAGCTCCGGTGGGCAGCTCACGGCCGCGGATCGTGCGGGCGATCAGCGGGACGCGCAGGGCGGGCCGGTCGATCCGCTGGCCCGCGTGCAGGAGCATCCAGCCGCACCGGCTCCAGGGCTTGGGGCGGTTCTCGTGCCCTTGGCGCCGGTCAGGATGCAGGTGGCGTGCGGCTGCTGAACGCTGATGCCGCGGATCCAGTCGCCCTGTGGGAGGGTCACGCTGCTCATGCGACCCGCCCCCAAACGGCCGTTCCCGGGCGCCCGACGCGGCGACCGTTGCTGGACGGCACCGTGGTGTGCGCGGGCGAGGCGACAACCGCACGGCCCGAGTGCTTGCCGTCGTACAGCGCCGCATCGGCCGCCCGCTGCAACTGGCTCAGGTCGCGGCAACCGACCGCGGCCGGGGTCGCGGCGCCGACCGAGGCCGCCACGTCGATGGTGCGCCCGTCCTCGAGGACGACGGGGGTGTGCAGCAGGCGGACCAGCTGCGCGAGGCGCTGTTCCAGGCGGCCGGCGGGCAGCTCCAGGACCACAGCGAACTCATCACCACCGAGACGGCCGACGGCGGAGCGCGGGCCCGCCCACGCGGTGAGCCGGGCGCCGAACGCGGAGAGCACGGCGTCCCCGGCCGGGTGCCCGAAGCCGTCGTTCACGGCCTTGAAGTGGTCGGCGTCGACCATGACCACGGCCACGCCGTCGCCGTGCCGGGACAGGAGTCGGCGGGCGCGGGCGGTGTAGGAGTCGCGGCGCAGCAGACCGGTCAGCGGGTCGCGGCGGGTCGCGGCGAGCTGCCTGTGCAGGGTGACCGCGTGGACCGCCCAGCCGGTCAACGGCACGGCGGCGGTCGTCAGTAAGAGGGTGCGCTGGCCGAACCGGCCCTGAACGCGCAGGAGGGACGACATACTTGGGTTCTCCGTCTCGTCTCGTACGGGATGGATGGGCCCGGGGCAGCCGACGAAGCCGCCAAGCAGAGCGGCTGTCCCGGGGCGGAACTACAGCGCGAAGTCGCTGCGGCTGGTCCAGCTGACGGGGTTGCGCCAGAGCCCGGCCCTCGCGGCGGGCCACTCCATCTGCCAGCCGGGCCGAAGCCCGCGCGCTCCCCAGCTGTCGGGCTGCTTGCCGGGGATCTCAAGTCCGGCCGCGTGCGCGGCGAGCGCGGCGTCGTACACCTCATGCGCGCGGCGCATGGCCGCGGCCGGGGAGTCGGCGACGCCAGTGAAGACGTGCAGCCCGCGCCGATCGGGGTCGGTGCTGTCGTGTATCGGGACGTCGACCTCATAAATCCGCAGGTGCATGACGTCCAACTCCTCTCGTCTACTCGGTGGTGAGGGACCACCGCGACCGCCCCGGCCTCCGTCGATCGGGGAGGCCGGGACGGCACGGAGCGTCCGTCAGGCAGCAGCCGGGACGGGAGCGGCGAGTCGGCGGTCAGGCATCAGGGTCGACTTCGGGGTGCGTGAACTGCACGGGCTTGCCCAGCGACCGGGCGTAGGCGATTTCGGCTCGGGTGCTGTCTCCGATGTAGTCGCCGACCACGAGCACCTCATCGGCGAGCCGGATCTTCGCCCGGTGCAGCTCGTCGAGCCGAGCCTTCAACCCTTCGCCCTCGACAGGATCGGCCCAGAGGGCGTGCGGCGACTTCATGTCACAGCCCGGTTTGACGACGATCCGCCCGGCTGCGGTCTCCCGCAAATCGGCCTCGTTCATCTCGGTCATGAAACGGGTGGAGCCGCAGATCGCGACGATAGGCGGGAGACTCAACAGCTTCTTCGCATCGGCGAGCTTCTCCTCGGGGGTGAGCAGTCGCGGGGATGACACTGGTTCCTCCTGGTGGTGCGGTCCAAGGGGGCCTACGGAGACGAGAACGAAGGTGCCCGAGATCGGTCCTCGAAGTCGTGGGGGACCGAGCGAGGCACGCACCCGGCCCAGGCCGCGTGCAGGAGCGGCCGATCAGCGGGTGGTGGCCTTGGTTGTGGCGAGGAGCGCGGCGACGGTCTCCCAGCCGTGGTGCCAGGAGTTGTCGAGGTGGAAGGCGCCGTTCATGCCGTGCGAGGCCAGCTTGTAGAAGTTGGTCTTGCCGGTCTTGTCGGCGAGCTTCTCCAGAACTCCGTGGCCCGGCACCCGGCGGTCCGCGATGTAGTGCGTGCCGAAGGACAGCGCGAGCGCGGCCGCGGCCGCGCCGGGGTGGACCCGGATGCCCAGCGCGCGGGCCCCGAGCCCGGCGACGATCGCCTGCGTGGCCGTGTAGGTGAGGCAGTGGTGCAGGCACGCCTTACGGCCGTCCGCGGTGCCGTGGGTGGTCTTCTCCTTGGTGACCGGGTCCTCGTAGGTGACCGGGGCGTCGTCAGAGGCGGCCTTCACGCGGGCGCAGAAATCGGTCTGGACCCAGAAGTCGCCGACTGCGCTGGCGGCACGGGTCAGTCCGAGCAGGGCGGCGAAAACGGCGGGACGATGCATGCTGGAGTTCTCCTGATCGGGATGAGGGTGAGGGAGCGGTGTGGCCGGCCCTTTGCCGTTGCGCGGCCACCCGGCGGTCCCGACCCCGGCCACACCGGCCGGGGTCGGGTCGTTCAGAACGGCGGTTCGTCTGGCCAGGCCGGGCAGGAGCCGCAGGGGCATTGAGGTGGCACGGAGGCCGTCGTCGCGGCGACCAGCAGAATCAGGCGGCAAGCAGGTGCTTGGCCGGGGGAGCGATGTAGGAGGCGGGGTCGGCGGGCGTGCCGTCGAAGCACTCCAAGCAGGACCCCAAGGTCTTCAGCGGGAGGCAGTGGAAGTAGCGCCGGCCACAGGCACCGCACGTCTGGCGCTTGGCCATCGCATGTCGAGCGCGGCTTCCTTCGCGAGGGTCATCGGGAGCTTCGGCTTTGACAGGTCGATCCTGTACAGCCACGCGAAGCGCCGGCCGCCGCGGCATTCGATTCGGGCAACGGGCTCCTGGCCGCCGGGGCGCAGTCCCATGTCCCGCAACTGGCGGCGGGTCGCGAGGTTCGCGTGCCCGGCCTGCTTCCACCGGAAGACCGGTAAGGAGCCGTCGCCGGGGTCGTACGGGTCGGCGTCGACCAGGCCCTGGTCCTGGTCGGCCATCACCTGCTCCAGTTGCCGGGCAGCCGGTCGGGGCGCTGGGGGTAGCGGGGGCCGGGACGCTGCGGGCGGGGCCTGCCGATCCGGCGGCGCGGGCGGGGAATGAGCACGAGCGGTTCCTCCAGTGGTCGGTGGGCAGCGCTGCGCCCCGCCGACGTCGTGCTGGTGTCTGCGGGGTGCCACGTGCGGCCGGACGGCCTGGCCCGCACCCGGCCGCCAGGGGTTCGGGTGCGAGGCAGGTGGTCCGGAGCGGGTGTTCACAGGCCGCGGGTGTCGGCGAGGTGGGCGGCCTGGTCGACCATGCGGATCGGGACGCGGCCTGTGCCGTGCACGTCGTTGAAGGAGGGCACCGAGGCGACGTCGTCGCCGAACTTGCGGCGGATCGCGTCCAGGAGCACGGCGGCCGCGCTGGCTTCCAGGCCGCTGTTGCCGCGGGCCTCGATCCGGATGGCTCCGAGCATGCAGCGGGCGCCGTCCTCGTCGACGAGGGCGCCGGAGCACCAGCCGCCGGTGAGCAGCCGGTGGTGGGCGCGCTGCAGCAGGGCCGCGACCGGGGTCGGGTACAGGTCGGGCAGCGGGGCGGCCCCGGTGTCGACGGGGCCGGTGACGAGGTCGGCCAGGTCCACGGGCTCGATGGGGATGTGCGCCGTGTTGACCTCGTAGGCAACGGCCGCTTCGTCCAGGCGCGCGGTCATCTCCGTGTTGATGAGCGTCAGGCGTTCCTCGAGGGTCAGTTCCGCCGGCGGCGCGGGCGCTGCGGTGGTCGCGGTCTCTGTGGCGGGGTGGGTCTGGGGCATCGGGGCTCCTGGGGGCGTCGAAAGCGCGGGCGGGGTGGCGGCCTTCGACGCCGGCGGCCGGGGCGGGGTCAGATGCTGGGGCCCGGCCGGTGCGGCCGGGCCCTGCTCGGGTTGGGGTGCGTGGGGGTCAGACGCCGGAGAGGTTCTTGATGGCCTGCAGCGCCTGGCGGGGCGAGGTGACGGCGTCGCGGCGCGCGGCGGAGCCGCTGTGGTGTTTGCCGCCGCCTTTCTCGGGCGCACCGTCGTCGTCGCTGTCTTCGTCGTCGCCCTTCTCGGGGCCGAACTCGCCGGGCCGGGGCGGCTCGGTCCAGTCGAACCAGAGCTCCCGCGCTTCCAGTTCGCGGATCTCGTAGTCGGTCAGGGTGGCGATGGTGTCGGGGAAGTAGCCGTCGATGCCTGCCTTGAAGTTCATGAACAGCGTGCGCAGGACTTCGGGCTGCTTGCCTTCGACGATCCAGCCGGCGCCGCCGGTGTTGGAATCGGCGGGCGGCTCGGGCTCGCCGCGCATGATCCGCTCGATCCGGCCCTTCTCTTCGGGAGAGAAGGAGCGGGGGAGCGGGTCGGGGATGTGCTCGGGTGCGATGCCGAGGGCTTTGAACATGTCGCCGACCTTCTTCGGCGCGACCTTCAGCACGACGGGGATGCAGTTGTCGCGGAGGTTCTCGCACAGCAGTTGCGTGAACCCGTCCTGGACGTAGATGGACTGGCCTGCCACTTTCAGGCCGACCCCGTACTTGCGGCCCTTGACCGACACCAGCTCCGCGAGGTCCATGATCTCCGCGCCGTAGTCGCCGTGGCGGGCGGCGGAGAGGAACTCATCGAGGTACGCGGACAGCATCCGGTAGGGGCAGCCCGGCCGGGTCGGGTCCCACTCGTGGACCTGGCCGTCCTCCCACGGCATCTCGCCGCGGATCTCCATGAGCGCGACCATGGCCCGCAGGAGCCGGATCATGTAGAGCGCGCCGACGCCGTAGCGGGCGGTGTGCTTGCCCAGGGCGGCCGTCTTCTCGTCCGGCGCCTCGGTGGCCAGCATGACCACGGCCCCCCACAGCGCATCGGCTGCGACGTGCAGGCCCATCAGCTGGGTCTTGCCGCCACCGGAGGGAGCGACGAAGATCCCGTGCGCGGCTCCCCGGTCGGTGTAGACGCGGTTGCGGGCAGGCTGGCCGTTGCCGAGGTAGCCGGTCACCCACCGGCCGTCCTTGTCCGGGGTGAGCAGCTCCCTCGTGGCCGGGAAGACCTGCGCGAGCGGCGAGCTGTCCCACAGGGAGACCAGGACCTGGCTGCCGTCGACGGTGACGAACAGGCGGCCTTCGTCGTACTTGGTGCGCAGCGCGGCCGCCAGTGCATGCTTGTTGACCCGCGGTTCGCCCATCTCGTCGGGGACCTGGGCGATGTAGTGAGTGACCCGGCGGGCGTGATCGCGGACCTCCTTGACGAACTCGGAGCCGGGCAGCGGGCCGCCGGCGGCGCCGATCCGGTCGGCCCACCACTCGTGGGCGGTGGGGGCCTTGCGGCGCCGGTCGTTCGCGTCGGGGGTGACGTCGACCTCCCTCCAGGCGGGGCCGCCCTCGCGCCCGTACTGCCTCGCGACTTCCTTGATGGTCACATCGGTGACGTCCACGCCGAACGCGGCGGCGACCGCATCCTCGGTGAGGCCGGAGATCGGCCGTCCGGCCTCGGAGGCGCGCAGCAGCAGCGACAGGTCGTGCGGCATGCCCTCATGCGGGGTGGCCTTGACGACGATGGTCCGGCCGGGCATGCCGCGGGTCTCCCACAGCCAGCGGACCTGCCGGGTGAAGGCGTCGGCGCCGTCGTCCGGCTGCGCCGGGGACAGCTCGGGCGCGGCGGGCTGGAGCTGCGGGGCGGGAGCCGGGGCGGCGAGCGCGGGCCGGTGTCCCCGGCGGGTGTGCCGGGAGAACGGCATCACGAGCAGGCCGGCCGCCGCCCACCCGGCGGCGAGCAGCGCGTCCATGCACCACGGTCCCCAGCCGATCGTGTGCCGGGCGGCGACGTCGATGGCGGCGGCGGCCACGAGCGGGGACCAGCGAAGGATCCGGCGTCCTGCGCCGGACTCGTCGCTCCTGTAGGCGAGGAACCAGCCGCCGACGCCGGCGGCGCCCGCCAGCTGCACGACCGTGTTGACGGGGCTGTCGGGGGAGAGGTTCGGGGCCGCGGCGAGGACCGGGGCGGCCAGGGTGTAAAGGGTGCGCTCCAGGGCGACGCTGCGCGGCACGGACACGAGAAGGTCTCCTCGGGAGAGGGCGATGGGCGGCCCGCCGTCGGTGGCGGGCCGCCCATCAGGGACTTCGGCGGGGGTTAGGGGTCAGTGGGCGAAGAAGCCCGGCTTGGGGGTGCGCTCCGGGCGGCCGGAACGGATGGTGTCCAGGCCCTCGTACAGCCGCGCGTGCGTACGCCGCGCGTCAGTGGCCAGGCCGGATACCTCCTGTGCCGTCTCGTGGAGCTTCTGGACCTCCACGGCGGCGCCGCCCAGGGCGACGGCCACCTGGTTGGTCATCTCGATGAACTTGCGGTCCAGTTCGGCGTTGGCGATGTCGACGGCAGGCCCTCCGCGCGCTGCGCGTTCATGCGCATGCCGCGCAGCAGCGTCTCCAGCTCGTTGCTGGCCAGGTCCATGGCCGCGCCCAGCGTCTTGAGCTTGTGCTGGACGGCCTTGTACCGGTTGTCGCCGTCGGTCGTGGCGGCAGCGCCGCCGGTGGTGGGCGCGAGGTCGCTCACGGCGAACCTCCTTCCTAGTCGTGGTGAGCGGCGGCGGAGGCGTGGGCCAGGCCCGCGTCGTCCATGGCCTGGATGTCCTCGCCGTAGACGCGGCCGACCGACATGGCGGCGATCCGGGCGGCCTCGGAGGCGATCTCGCACTCGGTGGCGCACCGTTCGGCGAGCTGCTTCATGCGGTCCGCGGCGTCGGCCAGGTCCGTGATCTGGTCGACGACCTCGGTGGCGATGTTGTGGTCGCCGACCAGGTCGGTGGCCATGTCCCGCAGGGCGTCGGCGACCTTGCCGAGCGCGACGCCCAGGTCCTGGGCGCGGTCCTTGTCGAGCGCCGCGGCGATCGCGATGTTCACGATCTCCATCAGGTACTCGCCGAAGGTGATGTCGGTGCGGTGCTTGGCCGCCATGCCGGCCTGGCCCGACGTGGGCCTGCTGACCTCCGATGCCACGGGGTCCTCCTGTGCAGTTGGGCGGGTGGTGCCGGGACGCTGGGTGTGAGGCTCCGGAGCAGGCGGCAGGCCGGCCGGACGGGAGACGTAGGCCCCGAAGGGGTCGGTCGGGTCGTCGACAACGATTGCGTCGACAACGTCTTCCTCGGCCGCTTTCGGGGGGGCTGACGGCTCGTCCGGCCGGTCGGGGCGATCCATCGTGTGGCCGAGGTCTTCGGGCCTCACGCTGCGGGGCGGCTCCTCCGGACCGGGGTCGGGGTCCGGTGCTGCACCGGTCTTGCCGAACCGTTCCTTGAGCCGTTCCTTGAATGAGCGGCTGTCGTCCGTGCCCGGCGGGTCCTTTACGTCGTCGGGCTTGGGCGTGTCCGTCGTCCCGGTGCCGTCCTTCGGGGCCGTGCCACCGGAGCCGCCAGAGGGCTTCTCGCCGGTCTTCTTGCCGTCGTCCGGCTCCTTGGCCGCGAAGCCGTCCTTCGAGCCATCAGCGGCCGCTTCAGGGCCGTCCTTGGGCATCTTCTTGGTGGTGGCCTCGGAGTCCTTCGCCTTGTCCTTCTCGGCTGCGCGGCGCTTGTCCCAGCGGCGCTGCGCCTCCTCCGCCACGGCCTCACCGAGGGTGGTGCGGTCGTCGGCGGCCTTGGCCGCCTCCCGCTTCGCCTTCCTCGCGGCCTTCCGCTCGGCTTTCGCCGCGCGGCGCTGCTCCCGCTCCGCCTGCCGGTTGGCGCGGTCCTGGTCGCGGTCCCTGCTGCGGTCGGTGAGGTTGGCTGCCTGGTTGGCGCCGCGCCGTTGCTGCCGGGCGGCCTGGCGGGCGGCGGCGCGCTCCTGGCGGCCGCGGGCGCGTTCGGCCCGGGGGCGGGCGGCCGGCGAGTTCTGCGTCCTGCCGCCGTCGCCCTTCGAGCCGCCCTTGCCGGAACCCGAGTTGCCCGAGCCGTTCTTGCCCGAGCCGCCCGAACTACCCTTGCCTGTACCGGGCTTGCCAGAGCCGGATCCTCCAGAGCCGTTCTGGCGGCCTTTCGGGCCGCCGGACGACTCATTGCCCTTCGAGGCGCCCTCACGGCCACCAGCGGAGCGATCAGAGCCCTTCCCGGCGCCCTTGGGGGAGTTGCCGCCCCCGGAACCGCGACCGGTGCCGCCTGACCCGTTCGTTCCCGAGCCCCGGCCGCCGCCGGTGCCGCCCCGGCCTGAGCCGCCGGAGCTGCCGCCGCCTGAGCGTGAGCCGCCCCCGCCGCCGGCCTTCGAGCGGCCGCCCTTGTCGGCGCCCATGCCGGAGCTGGAGGACCGCGCCGCGTCGGCCTTGCCGCGTGCCGCCGCCTTGTCGGCCTTCGCCTTCATCTGCACGGTGTGGAGCTTGGCGTTCTGCTCCATCATCGCGGTTTCCTGGGCGGTGCGGGCTTCCAGAAGCGCGGCCTTTCGCGCTATTTCCGCCTCACGGAACGGCGCTTCGGAGGCGTGCCGATCCCTCGCGATTTCGATCCGCAGTTCCAGCCAGTCACCGAGCCGATCGGCAAGAGAACGAGTCTGGATGTATTCGCCTTCCTCATATTCTCCGTCGTCGGAATCCGGCGCGGCGGGCATTCCCGTTTCCCGCAAAGCGGTTTCCGGGGAAATAGGGCCGCGAATAGTCGGGAGTTCCATCGTCGTCTCCGTCGGGGACTCCGGGGGAACGACGCCGCCCGAGCCACTGTCAGGCGGTTCGGAATAAAAGAGTTCCCCGCCGTCGGGAGCGTCCGGCATTCCTCCGGAATCGCCGCCCCGGGCGGGGAGGCTGATCACGTTGCTGTCGGTGTCGTCGGACACGCGAGTCCCTCCTCCTGGGCTTGACAGTCGGCACCGGCCTCGCGTACGCGCGTGCGCGACACGCGCGGCACGCGTCACGCGCGGCACGCGTTGGGATCGCCGAAGGGCCGTCCCCGGGATCAGAGACGGCCCTTCGTGACGGGACGCGAGGTGGCTAGCCGACGTGGCGGCTGTGGACGTTCTGCAGGGCGCGCACGACCTCACGGATGAACGTCAGGTCTCCGTCGCGGTAATTCTGCGTGCCCCTGATATTCACAACCCGGAGCCAGGCGTAGAAGGTGCCGAGTTCGTTACCGTGCTGAGCGATCAGCTCTTGCTTGATTTTCCGCTCGTGTTCCGCACGGTTGAAATTCTTCCGCTCTGCTCTCGTGAGCGGGCGACCTGCACTCACGCCGACTCCCTGCGGTCCAGGTTGTAAATCGACGTGGGGCCACCATAGCCCATATTCGGGCTCTGCGCACCCTGCTGTCCCGGGTTTTCCGGGGCGGCCTGGAGCGGCGGGTTGTTCTTCCGCTCCTTGAGCAGTTCCTTTTCCTTTCGTTGCTTCTTTACCGCCTTCACCTTTTCGTCGTGGGCGTGGCGCTTATGGGCGCTCTTTTCGAGACCGGAAGTGACGCCCTTGAGGTGTTTGATGACGTCGTTCAGGGACTTTTCCACCGGGAAAGAGCGCAGGAAGGCCTGGCCCAGCTTGTCGCCCTCCACGCGGGTCCCGCGGCAGTGCACGCGGGTCTCGCGCTGGAGGATCTCCAGCTTGGCGGCCATGTCCAGCACGACCCGGTGGAAGTCCGCGAGGTAGTGCGCGTATGCGGCCGGGTTCTGCGCGATCTCGCGCAGCGCCGCGTTCGGGTCGTCGAAGAAGGGCTCGTCTTCGGTGCTCACGGGGTCCTCCGCGGGGTCGGATCTGTACGTGGGGCTGTTGGTGCTCGTGCGGGCCTGGCCCGCCGCACCCGCTCGGGGCGTGGGTGCGCTTGAACTGGCCTGCCGGCCGTGGCCGTCACCGGTCCGCGCTCGGTGGGTGAGCGCGAGCCGGTGGCGACCATGAGCGGCAGGGGTGCTGCCAGGGGGTGAGCGCGTCGGCGCTCACCGGGCGCTCACTTACGCGCCCGGGGCGGCCTCTTCGACCTGAGCGCGCAGCCGCTGCGCGGTCGGGCGGGAGACCGGCTTGTCGGACAGGCCCGCCTTGGTGAGCGCGTCGCGGATCTCCGTCCACTCGGGACGGCGCCCGAGCTCGGTGTAGAGCAGGCGGATACGAGCGTGGCGGCGCTCGGTCAGCGCCTCCGTCTCGCTGCGCGTACGAGCGTCCTCCGCTCGCTGAGCGTCCGTCCCTTCCGTGGCGCGCTCACCTGCGTGAGCGCCGGTGGTGAGCGCCGGGCGTTCACGCTCACCGCGCGTCTCGCCTGAGGTGAGCGCGCTCACGTCGGGGTGAGCGTGCTCGGTCTCCTCCACCGGTTCGACGGTGAGCGCGTCCTCGGGGGTGAGCGTGTCGGCGAGCGCGGCGGGCGCGGAGCCGAGCTTGAGCGCCATCCGCTGCTCCAGCGGAGCCTTCCACCGCCACAGCAGACCGTGCTCCTCGCGCAGGCGCGCTCGCAGCCAGGTCTCCTGCTGGAGGCGGGTGAGCGCGTCCTCGTAGGAGGTGATCTCCCACAGGATCATCCGGCGGCGAAGGCGAGCGGTGGGGATCGGGGCGAGGATCCAGCGGGAGCGGCGCACCGTCTCCATTCGCTTCTTGCCGGTGACCGCGCCGATCCGCGTGGCGTACACGTGGGAGGCGATCTCCGAGAAGACGACCCACAGCAGGGTGAGGGCGGCGTGCCCCAGACGCCCCGAGGGACTGTCCGAGGCGTTCCAGTTGAGGTAGACGGTCACTGCCGTCAGCGCGCGGGGCACCCAGCGGATCCAGCGCAGCTCCATGCCCATGCGGATCAGGACCAGGTTGGCGCCGGTGAAGGCCGGGATCGCGACGTCGATGCCGACCGGCAGCAGCCACGGCCAGTCCCAGCCCCACCCTGTCGCCTTGGTCTCCAGCGCGGTGTAGGAGGAGAGCAGACCGAGGGTGGAGACGACGGCTGCCGCGAGGACGATCGCGACGACCAGCACCAGTTCCTGCCCGGACAGCGGCGGGACACCGCCGGCGGGCCGGGCGTCGGTGCGTGCCTTGTGACGGGCGGCGCGCGAGTCGGCCCGGATCTCCCGGCGGCGGGCACGCTGCACGGTGCGTTGCGTCGCCGCCTCCAGGACCCGTTCCGCCTCGGCTCGGGCCTGCGCGGCGGCGACCTGATCGGCCGTGGCCTTCGCCGCCGCTTCCCGGGCCGTCTTCGCGTCCGTCTCCGCCTGCTCACGCAGCCGGGCGACGTCCTTGTCGACGGCGGCCCGCAGTTCCTCAGCGGAAGTGCGGGCGTCGGCCAGAGAGCGGCTCGCGTCCTGGCGAAGGCCGGCGGCCATCTTCTCGGCTCCGGCCCGCACCTGCGCTGCCTGGTCGTCGGCGCTCTCGCGCATCCGGTCGGCCTCGCCCCGCGCCTGCTCCAGCACCTGTTCGGCGTCGGTGGTGGCGCGGGTGCGGGTCTCCGCCGCGGTGCGCTCCGCAGCCGCGAGCAGCTCGGTGCGCTTGGTCTCCGCGTCGACGAGGGCCTTCGCGGCGGCCTGCGCGGCATCGGTCCGCACCTGCTCTGCCTGCGCGGCCGCCGTGGTGGTGACCTCTTCCGCCTGGCGGCGGGCGTCGGCGAGCAGTTGCCCGGCAGCCGCCTTGGCATCGACGAGGACCTGGTCGGCCTCGCGGCGCGCGTCGTCGAGCAGCTGCTCCGCATTCGCTTCGGCGTCGGCGAGGACCTGCTCCGCGTCGGCGGCCGCGGTCGCGGCCTCGTTGCGGACCTGGTCGGCATCGGCCTGGGCGGCGGCGAGGACGCGGGCCTGCTCGGTTGTTGCCGCCTCGGTGGTCGAGGCGGCCTCGGTGCGCGCGCCGTCCAGCAGTTCTGCAGCGCGCTCCTGGCCGTCGGCGAGGATGCGCGCGGCGGCGTCGGCGGCCTGGTCTCGGAGGTCGGCGGCGCGGTCGGCGACGTCGGCCAGGAGCGGGTCGGCCTCCTCGAACACCAGCGGCACCGTCTCCTCGGGAGCGGCGGCCTGGGCGGGGATGGCGACCGACGGCGTTGTCACCTTGGCGCGCCCGTTGGCGCGGGGCTTCGCGGCTGGGGCAGCCTGGCGCCTGCGGCGGGTGGCGGTCTTGGGGGCCACGGGGTGTCCTCTCTTACGTTCCGGTCAGTCGGTAGGGTCGTGACCAGGCCCTCCGAGTCCCCGGCAGCTCTCATGCCGGGGACTCGGAGGGCCGTCTGCACGGCAGGTGGTCAGCGCTGAGCGGGCAGCGTCGCGTCCTGTGTGAGGTGCTGGCGTAGCCAGGCGACGGCGGCCGGGGGCATCGCCCCGGTGTCCGGCTCGCTCAGCGGCGCGGTGTCGATGTCGCGCATCGCGTCGGCCGGCGGAAGCAGCCGCATGTAGGCGGAGTCGATCCCGTGACGGGGGCGGCTGCTGCTCAGCTCGGTCAGGTCGTAGAGGACCTTGCCGGTCTCAGCGTTCCGCCAGGCCCGCTCCACGCGGCCGACAAAGGTGTGGCCGCTCTTACCGAGCCAAAACCGCTCGACGTCACGGAACAGGACCATGTCGCCCTTGGCATAGCTGGTTGTCGGGCTGGTGGCCTGCGTCTGGGACTGGGGCACGTGCTCCCCTCACTCGCGTACACCGGCCGGAGGCCGGCAGGTCCGGACTGCCCGGCTCCCAGTCACCGCCCGACCTGGCCGCCGGGTGTTCGGCGGTCAGGTCGGGCGGATCAGGCAACCGTCAGGCCAGGGCCGCGGGGCGGTGCGGGGCGATGACCCGGCCGTCGGGCAGCAGCTCGCCGGTGTCCTCGAAGAGCAGGACGCCGTTGCACAGCAGGCTCCAGCCCTGCTCGGGGTGGCCGGCCACGACGGCGGCGGCGTCGCGGTCAGCGCTGTCGGCGGTCGGGCACTTCGGCGTGTGCGTACACAGGGCGTCCGGCAGCCGGTGGTGCAGGCCGGTGTCGTCCATCGGGGTGCTGAGCGGGATGGTCCGCGCCATCGGGATCCTCCTGCGCGATCAAAGGGCAGGCTCGGGACTTTCCCGGGCCGGTGGGATACGAAAGGCCGGCCGCCCGTGGGGCGGGCTGCAGGCCTGGGAGAAAGCCGCAGGGCGGGCGGCGACTTGGGGGCCTTTCCCGCGCAGCGGTCAGCTCTGCTTTCGGTTGCGGAGCCGGGTGAGATGCGCGTCCTGGAGCCGTTCGAACGACTCATACAGGCGCCGCCCGGTCTCGCACCGCGACTCCGGCGAGCAGCTCTTGCACTGCCGCTCGTGCTCGCGATGCGCCTTGGTGGCGGCCATGTAACGGTCGTACAAGCTGTCAGCCATGCGCTCGCCGCCCGAATTCATGGTCCTTGTTCGTGCGGCGGAGCTCGTCCTCGAGGCGCTTCTTGTCGGCGTCAGTCATCGCTGTCACCTCGCGTTCCGGGCGCGGTTGCGGGCCGCACGGCGCTTCATCGACCGCCGCTCCGCCTCGCTCACGCCTCCCCAGACGCCGAAGTCCTGGCCGGACTCCAGGGCCCACTGCAGGCACTGCTCGATGACCGGGCAGCGGCGGCAGACGGCCTTGGCTTCCTCGATCTGCAGCAGGGCCGGGCCGGTGTCGCCGATCGGGAAGAACAGGTCGGGGTCCTCTTCGCGGCAAGCCGCGCCATGCCGCCAGTCCATCAGCGCATCCCCCCAACGCTGCTGGTCGCGGCGGCCTTGGCCTCGCGGACCAGGTAGTCGGACGTCGTCCAGGCAGAGCCGATCACGAAAGGCTCGGCACCGGGGCGGAGCACGTCCTTCACGATCAGCGCCCACTGGGCGCAGCGGCGCTTGAGCAGCTCGCGGGCCTTTTTCGGGTCGCGGATCAGCGCGATCACCTCAAAGGCGCCGTCCTGGTTCTGGTAGATCGCGCCCGGCTGCCGCGGGCCGATCTGCTCGTCGATGACCCGGCGCAGCGCCTCCAGGGTCGCCGGGTCGGCGGGGGAGTGCTGGCCGGAGTGCGGTCGGCCGCCGGGGTCGGAGGGCTGCCGACCGTCACGCTCGTGCGGGGTCGGGCGCATCGGCAGCGGCGGGCGGGTCTCGGCACGCGCCGGGAGTGTCATGCTGGTCATGTAGGTCGGTTCCTTCCACGAGGTGTGACCTGCGACAAGAACCCCCAGGGGCGCAATCCCTGGGGGTTCGTCAGGTTCAGGCCCCGCCGGGACCGGCGGGGAGTGCGTCCTGCGCACTCTCGGGCGCCCGTGTTGGTGGCGGGCGCCCGGGGCAGCGCAGGCTGCGGTTCGTTCGTTCAGGCGGTGATACGGACCGGCTCCGTGGGCACGTGCGGGCCGCGGTAGTCGGAGACCGTTCCCGGCCTGCGGATTCGGCAGGAGTTGTTGGCCTCCTCGACCGCCGTGCCGCCGCGCTTGGCCGTCGACTTCGCGCTGGGCGTGGCCTTGCTGTGCTTGGCCCACACCATCGACGTCCGGTAGCGAGCGCGCATCTCGGCGGCCCGGACCTCGCGCCGGAGGACCGGCTGCGCGCGCTTCAACTCGGCGTAAAGCGCGGCGAGCCGGGCTCCGTCGGCGCACCGGTGTGTGCCGCCGCAGCGGCCGGCCACGTTGCTGGCCCGGCACTTCTTGAGGTGCTCGCGGTAGGCGGCGAGCGCGCCGGCCACGCTCATCGACAGCGGGGTCATTTTGGTGACCGGCTTGGCCGGGGCCGGGAGCGGCTTGTAGTGCTGGCGGGCGGAGCGGCGTCCGGTTGCCGTGCTGTCGGCGGCGAGCATCGCCTCGCACCACTGCTCGATAGGCATGTCCAGCGTGACAACCTGGCTGCTGCCCTCGCACCGGACGTGCTTCTCGCCGTCGGCGACCTTGTCGCTGATGCAGTGCTCGCGGATCTTCAGCGTTGTGTCGCCCATCAGTCGGCGCCAGGTCCGGCAGTCGGGGCACACGATCGACCTCGTCTCGCCCTCACGGAGGTTGATGTCCTGGGGGTCGATCTCGCTGAGCAGCATGGGTGCGCGGCGGTTGTCGCGCTTGGTGCGGGTCCGCCCTGGACGCTTGTGGTTCTTCGCCATCACGTTCCTCCCGGCAACTGAAGTGGGTGCTGCCCTCTCTGCCACGCCAGGCCGGCCTTCCGGTCGGGGAGTCCTGGCGGACAGACAGCGCAACTGCGCTGTTCAGGGGTGGTTCAGGTGCAGCTATTCGGTACAGACGCCGTCGACCGGGGGAGCGCGGGCTCAACCCCATTGCCGCCGCGGAGAGGCGGTGGGCCTGCTGTTTTGCAGCCGTGCAGTCAGCGCGTCCCTTGCGGGGGCTGACGTATGAGACCATAAGCCCTTACGCCTTAAGGTGGCAAGGCTTAAGGTCGCCATGTTGGCTGAAGCCGCAGAGCACTAGGGTTGCGGCAGGTCAGGTCATTAGGGACCGAGGGGACATCGAGTGGGCAGCGACGAAGCATGGATGGGTGAAGCCCAGCCGTATCTGGCACCGCGTCGCGCAGGAGAAAGCGACGCCTGGAGCGCTGAGGCTGCAGCACGCGGACGACGCGGCGGCCAGCGGTTGCTCGCGGTCGAAGAAGTGGATCCTCCGCCCATGGTGCGGGATTTTTTCGGTACCGAACCTGGCGAGGCGGTTACAGTTCGTCGACGGCTGATCTTGCTCGATGACGAACCCGTTGAGCTTGCCGACTCCTACTATCCGGCCCACATCGCACGCGGCACCCGCCTGGCTGAGCGCGGAAAGATCCCTGGCGGTGCTGTCACGCTGCTGGCCACTCTGGGTTTCACGCCCGAAGACGATCCCCTGGAAGACGTTTACGCAGCAACAGCCGACCCCAGCCAGTGCGCCGCCCTGAACCTGCCGCCCGGCGCACCTGTACTCATCCTGACGCGATTCACGACGTGCACTACCGGAGAACCGATGGAGGTCAGCGTCATGACCATGACGCGACACCTCCAGTACCGACAGAGGAAGCAGGCGGTCTGACACATGGCTAGATCGTTCGAGGACAAGCGGTCGGCCCACCAAAAGATCGCCGCCACACTGCGAAGGCAGATCACTCGTGGGGACCTCGCCCCCGGCACCCAGCTGCCGTCCACCCCAGCGCTAATGGAGCAGTACGGCGTAGCAGGCACGACGGTGCAGAAGGCTCTGCTGATGCTGAAGGACGAAGGCCTCTTGGTCGGACACGCCGGCAAAGGGGTCTTCGTCAAGGGCGGTACCCAGCAAGCGATCTCGCCGACCGTATACATGCCGCCGGTGGTACCTGGTGAGCCCTACCGCTGGATCACGGAGGCCGGGAAGCGCTCACAGCGCGGCTCGACGAAACTCCTCAAGGTGGAAGTTGTCCCACCCCCTCACGAGGTGGCAGCAGCTCTCGAGCTCCGAGCGGGGGAACAGGTCCTTCTCCGTAAGCAGATGCTGCTGCTGGATGATGAGCCGGCAGAGCTCACCCGGTCGTACTATCCGCTGGAACTTGCCGAAGGTACGGCGATGATGGAACCCAGGAGGATTCGTGGAGGCACACCGACGCTCCTGAGCGACCTCGGCTACCCGCCCCGAGAGTTCGTGGATGAGGTTTCCTCGGAGATCCCCACGGAGGAGGAAGTGGTGGCTCTCGAGCTTCCCAAAGACATGCCCGTGATGTTCACCTTCCGGGTGGTCTACTCAGACAACGACAGGCCGATCGAGGTCTCCCTATTGGCCAAGGCTGCACACAAGTACCGCGTGCGGTACAAGCTTCCAGTCGCCTGACACTCTCGATACCTCCTTAAGGCAATGAGCCTTAAGGAGGTATGCTGCATCTGCCCTTGCAAGATCCATGGCCTTCGCCGCCTGGGGGGAACCCATGTACGTGTACGTGATCGGAGCACCCGACGCGCTCACCGCAAAAATCGGCCATCCTCCTGGACCCGACACGTGTTACCTGGAGCCTCTGGCGACCCCTCAGGAGCGGTAGGGTGGCCCTCGAGCGTTGATCAAAAAGAAAGTGGCCCCGTCGACCGGCCTTGGACAAGCCGGGAGGGGCCACGTGACCAACGGACCTTGTAGTGGGGGTCCGGAGGCCTGCCGAGCACCCTTTTACCCAGAAGGAAGGTGCCGACGTGACCAGGGTACCCGTACCCAGCGCCGAAAACACCGCACCCCGCCGTGGGGTCAGCAGCCGTGGTTGCTGGTCCTTCGACGGGGTGTTCGTGCTGTGCGCGTGCACCTCGACCAGCCCTCTGCTGAGGGGGGCGAGATGACGTAGACCTGGGGGCGGCTAAGCCGCCCGGGGCCGCCCGGTGATGCCACTCACCAGGCGCCGTGCCCCATCTACCACCAGAGGAGTTGCAGCCCCTCTGAAGGGATGTCCGTCCGGTTGCAGCCGGCCGAACAGTTCGATCACTGGTTCGCCAGAACCACGAAGCGCCAGAAAGCCCTTCGTTATGCCCTCTCCCAGCCGAGAGAAGGACAGGTCTCATGTTGCAGCATTGGGCTGCCCTTTGTCAGCCCATCCATGCCCGGTTGGCGCATTTTGCGGCGTCTATCCGGTCACATTTCACGTCACCATGCTCCTCGCGCGTGCGCGAGTCGGCCCGATGAGCACCGCGGCAGCATCGGCCCACGTGGTGATCCCTGCCCCCCGTGCATCGGTCGACGGCGACGCGGTCGACGTGCTGCCCGAGCTGTGGGTGCCGGAGGCCCGGCAGTGGCTATCAACGTCGTCGGGCAGGATCGCGCCCGACGGCTACTCCTGGATGCAGGGGGTGCACTGGGTAGCAAGTTCGGGGCTGTACCAGCCGCGGCGGCACCGGTCGCACGGGCCGCGTGCGTTCGGGCCGACGACGGTGTTCATCGCACAGCTGCTGAGCGAGCTGTCGCCATGTCGGCCGGGGATCGAGTACCTGATGCGCCGCACCGGCCTGTGCGAGCGGGCTGTGCAGAACCACCTGCAGATTCTTCGGGAGGCTGGGCTGCTGGCCTACATCGTGAAGGGCACACGAAAGCAGGGTGGATCTCCGCTGGCGTCGGAGTTCGCGTTGATGCTGCCGCCCGAGTTCGATGCTGCGCTGGGGATCCGGACGGCCGGGGAGGGCAGCGGGCGACGGATGACGGGGATCGCGGAGTCCGGCCGGAAGATGATGGCGAAGCTGGCGACGAAGGCGGCCGGGAAGGTGCGGCGGCCGCGGTCGTCAGTGTCCTCGAGGACTGCGGCGAAGGGTGCCCGGGAGGGGGTCTCCGAGGCGTCTGTGACCGCTGTTTCGGCGGTATCCCGTTGCACCCCAGTGGGGGGTGGTTTCTCAAGTATTTCGACTGCGGGTGGTACTTCCCTCCCCCCTGAGAGCAAGCTCGCAAGCGGGCAGCGCAAGTCCCCCACCCTCAAGAAGTCCAAGGCAGTGCCCGGCGGTCGCCGGAAACTGAACCGCGTCGGCCGCCGCCACCAACTGGCCCGCGAGTTGACCCAGGAGCTGGACTGGCTGCGCAGTTGCTCGGTGCCCCGGATCGCCTGGGTAGCCCGCAACGTGGCCGACGCCGGATGGACCGTGACCGACGTCCGTGCCTGGCTCCACCTCCGCTGCGCAGACGTCACCCGGGTCCGCCGGGGATCCGGTCTGCTCGCTGCGCTGCTGTCCGGCGCGGAGAACGTCTTGGACACCCCAGCCAAGCGCGCCGAGGCAGTCACTCAGTGGCGCGCCGCTCAGGAAGCAGCGCGCCGTCATCGCATTCAGCAGGTCCGTGCGCAGCGGGAGCGGTTCGAGGGTGATTGGGAAGCTCCCCGCAGCAGCGTCGTCGCACGCCAGGTGTCGCAGGCGTTGGCCCAGGTCCACGAGGTGGCGAACGGCGGCCGCGACCAGGCCCTGGCCGCGGATGGCTCGTGCGAGCAGTGGCTGGTCGACCCGCAGTTCGAGCAGATGCGCGCCCAGGCGGAGGGCGAGCTCATGCGGGGCGTGACCGACCTGATCGAGCTGGCCGTCGACTCTATGGGCCGCGAGGCGGCCGAGCGCATTTATGGCGCTGACCTGGTGCGCCGCGCCGGCCAGCTGGCAAGTGCCGCCCGCAGCTCGCTGATGACTCTCACCCACCGGTAGGAGGCCCAGATGACTGAAACCATCATCCCCACGGAGCAGGTCGCAGCCGACGGCCCGGAGCTGTCCGGTGTCGATCTCGCGCGGGTGGCGTTGCACGCCGCCCGCGAGGCCGCGCGTAAGGGCGGCGCCAGCGAGGCACGGGTGCCGCGTCGTCGTGCCCAGCGTGGTGCCGTGAAGCGCGACGGTCGCGAGCCGGAGGGGTTCGCCGCCGTGCTTCAAGGCCTCATGGCGGAGCGGGCCTGGGCCATCCCGGCCGCAGGGGGCAGTGTCTTGGACCGCTGGCCTGACATTGCGGCCGCCATCTCGCCCCGGTTGCCCGAGCACGTCCAGGCTGTCGCCTTCCACCCGGAATCCGGACAGCTGGACCTGCGCCCGGACTCGCCCGCCTACGCCACCCAGCTCCGGCTGATCAGCGCTCGGATCATCACCGCAGCGAATCAGGCGGCTGGCACCGCTGCCGTCCGCACGGTGCGGGTCCTGGCAGCCGGTGCAGCACCCGCACCCTGTACGGCGGAGCCGGCCCCGCACACCACGACCGAACCCCAGGCACCGGTCAAGACCCGCGAGATGGCCAGTGACGGCTACCGCCAGGCGCTGGCCGCCCACCAGGCCCCCCGGCCTGACCGGCACGTCGACCTCGCCATCGCGGAAGCGATCGAGTCGCAGACCCGCGCTCTGCGCGAGCTCAGCGCCAGCGCGTTCCCGGAGACGGCTGCCGCGGACGACCAGCCGGCCCCCATCGAGGCCGCCCGCCTCCAGCGCCGCCGCGAAGCAGACGCCGCCCATGCCCTGGCGCTGCGCCGGGCGCGAAAGGACCGAGCCGAACGGGCAAGCGCCGCAGCGGAGACGCCGAAGAGCACGATGTCCGGCGTACGGCGTGAACGAGTCCCGAGTCCATAGGGTTTCTGCGGCTCCGCATATCGGCAGCCATCGTGATCGACGGGAGGTCAGGCGGATGGACTTGGAACGCCCGGACTGGTTCAAGCGGACCGCCGCATGGTGGAACCCCGTCGTGGGAGACGACGTGGCCCGCCATGTCCAGCCCGTCGGTGTCTCCTCCGACGGCCAGCTTTACGTGGCGTGCTCCAACATGCCCTGGGCCACCAACATGCGGCTCCTCGCGCCGCACATCGCCCAACGCCTCAACGCACAGCCTGCTCCAGGCGCGCCGAAGGTGGAGGGCATCGCCGTGGTGAAGCCTCTGCCGCCCGAGGAACTCATCGAACGGTGGGCAGACCTCGCCGGCGCAGACCTTGCCGAGCAGGTCCGACCGCGCAGCCTCGCAGACTGGGGCCAGGAACTCGTCACCGAGGCGGAGTCGGCGCATGCACGCGACCTGCTCGCACGGCGTGCACCCGTTGTCCTCGCCCGCCTGCGAGCCGTCCTGCCGGAGACATCCATCGTCCGGCTGGACGAAAGCCACCTTCGTACGGTGTGGGTGGTGGTTGCCACGTCGCCTGAGTTCGCGAATCGGCAGGCCCTGGAGAACGTGCTCATGGACGTGTGGCACGACACGGCGCAGACAGTCGGCCCCGAGCACCCGCTGTGTTTCTTGCACGCTGGCGAGACGGCAGCCGACCAGATGGTCGAGGAATGGGCAGCGGCTGTCCGACCCGCTGACCTGTCGGCACCCCACCACGTCGATACCATGACGTACGCGGCAACTGTGGACAACACCGATCCGGACGCCCTTCGCCGACGGGATGAATGGCTGGCCGGCAAGCCGCACGATCTGTGCGTGGTCTTCGCGGCCCGGGACGATGAAAAGCTCCCGCTGGCCGAGCTCGCCCGCGAGCGCGGCACGACCGTCTGGCGGCACGTGCAGTAACGAAGCCTGGATAGAGCCCTGACGTGTCTGCGAGACCGACGGCACCCGCGTCCTGGTGCTCTGCATTTCCTCGCTCTCGCCTCTTGGCCGGTCGCCCGCCCGGGCGGACCCTACTCCGTGCAGTGCTTCGCCGTTTGGGGCGAGAGGTCACTGCGGGGTGAGCGTGATGGTCAGGGTGAGCACGTCGTGGACGTGGAGCTGGTCGGGGCCCATCTGCTCTGCGATCAGGCGGGCGTCGGTGGTCAGCTGCGCGTGGACGTGGGGCGCGGCGTCGTCGTCGAGGGCGAGGGCGAGCGGGCGGGCAATCTCCCGGGCGACCCATCCGAGGAAGACGCCCTGGTGCCGGACCTGGATCGCGTTGGGGTCAGCCTGGTTGCTGTGGTCGCGGACGAGGTCGAGGGGCGTGCGTGCGGTCAGCTGAGCGAGGTAGGCGGTGGTGCCGGCATGGCGAGCGCCGCGCAGGGGACAGGTGAAAGTTCCGTGGCCGCTGAGGATGGCGGCCTGGGCGGTGCGGGGGCTGCGGCGCTCGGTGCTGTGGATGAGGAGACGGGCAGTGTCGGGATCGGTGAGCGTGGTGATCTCGTCGGCGGTGAGCTGGCTGAGCCAGTCGAGGAACTGCCCGAAGGAGGGCTCCGAATACGGGCAGTGGGCGGCGAGGGCGGTTGCGGTGGCGCGGTCGTGGATGCCGATACTGGAGGCATAGCAGGCCGCAGGGGTGCCGACTCCGTATTTGATCATGGCTGGGAGGGCGGCCAGGCTGCCCTCGGCAGGGATGCCGCGCCGCAGTTCGAGCAGCTGGAGGATCGCGGAGACGACCCAGGCGAGGTCCTGGACGATGATCCTGTCGATTGCGCTGGTCGTCGCGGTGATGTCGCGGGTGAGCAGGTTCCCGTGGTGGGTGTGGTGAAGGTCTGTTGCCGGGATGCCGGCGATCCAGTCGGTGGCCAAGGGGACGAGGGCGGAGGCGGCAACCTTCCTCATTGTCGCGTATACGGCCTGCAGCCGCGTTCTCACCCCAACAACGTCATGCGCTACGGCGCCGCCGGCCACATCTTCCTCGGCGGTGTCCCGCTCACCCTGACTGGCAACACCACAGCCGTAGTGGCGACTTGATGCTTGGCGGGCCTGGGCGGGATTGGCATGCCAGATGTGAGGCTCACCCTCTGTTTCTCCAGGTACACGCCATGGCCTGTGACGCTGTGCGGCTGTGAGGTGCAGCGTGACCACGCGTATCGCCGCGGCGCTCTCAGTCGTATTCAACCCCCAGTTCCCCCGATCGAGTGAACTGCTGATCTGCGGATACTGCCGGCTACCTCCTGCGGGTGACGGTTTGTCAGTCCTACTGCGTACCGTCCCGGTTCATCACGACTCAACCGCGCCCTGGCGGCGCGCGTTACCCAAGGCGGTGACCTCATGAGCCTGACTTCCGGGATCCACTGTCCGCGCACCCCGCTGCGCCGGTTCCTGGACCGTGAACTGTCGGCCGGCGCCCACCCGCTGCGTAAGAACTTCCGGGCTCGGGACCACAGCAGCCACATCCTGATGCCGGGACCGGGTGTCGGCACGGAGGCCGGCAATGTCGGCACCGCGATCGACTACCGGCTGCGCCTGGCGTTCACCGCTGCCGAGCCCGTCGACCATGTAGCCCGCGCCGGCATCCTGTTCATCAGCCCCTACGACTCCGACGCACGGCAGCAGATGCGGAACGTCGGCGAAGAACTCGCTGAGCGGCTGAAGGAGACGGTGCTGCGTCTGCAGCTCGACAACCGCGAACTGCCGATGGACCGGGCCCTTGACGAAGAGGAGGACTTGGCCCGGATGTTGATCGCGGCGGCCTGGTACCAGGTCAACTACCGCACCTCGATCGGGTTCGCCTTCACCCCGCTGGCCATCACCGCCCGCGAGGACCCCGGCGCCTTCACCCTCGAGCGGCTGCTGCAGCTGCCGCACCGCGACATGGTGGCCGACGTTGTCGCCCAGCTCTACAAGGCCGCCGACGGCCCCTTGAACGACCTGCGGGCCCGCACCCGGCCGGAGGACTGCACCCCCGCGCCCACGTTCCCCACCGACCGGATCGCCGCGGACGCCGACCTGGCCATCGACGGGCTGCTGCTCGACTTCAAGAGCATCCGGAACACGCGCACGCTCCGCCAGGCCGAAGCGTGGCAGCTGACCGGCTACCTGCTGCTCGACACCGACGACCGGTACCGCGTCGACACCGTCGGCCTGTACCTCTCGCGCTCCGGCACACTGGCCACCTGGCCGGTAGAGGAGTACTTGGAGCTGCTCGGGGCCTGCCGCCGCGACGTCTTGGCCTTCCGCACCGCGTTCACAGAGCTACTCGAAGGCTGCACCGCCGACGTCGAACCGAACGACCAGGAGGAGGAAGACCGCGTCCGGAAGCTCCTGCAGCGCTTGGCGCCCGTCGCCGATCAGGGCCACTGCCTGGTGTGCACTCAGCCCTGCCCGACATCCAGCCGCCGGCCCCGGGAGTTCTGCTCCTCCTGGTGCCGTGGCCGCGCCCAGTTCCTGCGCAACAGGGGCCTGCTGCCCGGCGGCCCAAACGTGTTGCTCCCGCGGCCGCGCAAGCAGCTCCTGGACCTACCCGAGGACGCGGAGATCGTGAGCCTCACACCTTATTCCCGCAGGTAGATAGGCGATCCGTGAAGATGTAAGCCAGAGCTCACACGCCCCATGCTTCTGTACGCCCTGGTACAGCCCGCCAGCCGCGCCGACGGGTGCGACGCCCCCGTTAAGTGCCGGTGCGCCGTCAGCGGGTGAAGGCGTCGCGGTTCGCGTCGACCAAGAAGCTGCGGTGCCGCTCGTCGTTGGTGCGGCCCCACTTTCCGTTCGAGTAGTACACGAAGTAGCCCGTGGCCGGGTCTCGGAAGTCGATGTTGCAGCCGCCGCGGATGTGCTCGCACAGACAGGTGCACGTCTTGTGATCGACTTCCCAGCCCAGCCCGGTTGGCCCGTCACCGAGGAGGCGGATCAGTTCGGGGCAGGGCGGGCCGTCGGTGGCCTCCAGCCGGAAGCCGCCCATGGAGCTCCAGGCGTCGGTTGCGTTGTTCTCTCCCGGTCCTGCGGTAGCACGGATGCGGCGCAGCAGGGGAGAGAAAATGGGCGCCGGTTTCACTGGGGAGGCGCTGGCTGCGGTGTGGGTCGCTCGTTCGTCCGGGGTCCAGTTTGAGTGGTCTTGCAGGAGTTGGTAGTCGTCGCGCAGCAGGTCGGTGACGCGCTCCCACCAGCGGGGGTTGAAGCCGGTGAGCAGGATGCGGGCCAGTGTTCCCGGGCGGTACAGGCAGATGCCGCCCCGCTCGCGGCGGTAGCGGAGGCCGGCTACACCTGCAACGCGGTTGTGGGGGTCATTGCTGTCGTCCGCGACCGAGCGGGGGAGCAGCATGTCAGCCCAGTACCGGATCACGTACGGTTCGGCCAGCATCCGAATGCCGAGCAGCTCTGGTTCCGGCCGGACGCTGACGATCCCCAGGGGATCCTGTGAAATCCCGCCGATCTTGCAGGCGGCGAGGAACACGGCGGCTTCCAGTTCCGCCTGTTCTGGATGGCGCGCCGCAGGGATGGCCACCGTTTCTCCTGCGGGGCTGACCAGCGAGTGCAGGGATTGATGGGATTCGCCCGTGCAGCGACGGCGGTCCTCAGTGGCGGCCAGAGCTGTCTGGTGGCTCATTGATGCCTGTTCCGCGCCGGTCGGCCCCCGTCGATCAGCGCTGTGTCTGCGTGGTTGTGCGTCCGATGCCGTGGGTGGTGACACTTCTGGCCGGTCCTCGGCAACGGAGCTTGCGGGGGCGTCATCCGTCGCGCGGCCGGGCGTTCACAGGCCCGCGCTGATCCAAAAGCACCAGCCCATATCAGGTCAAGGCGACACGACACGGAAAAGCGGACCAAGAGTGTCAGTGCTGCGTCGTAGCGTGTGGCTCCATGAACTTCAGGTACATACCGCCGGTTCCGGCAGAACAGATCCGGCAGCTGCCCACGCGGGATGTCGCGCTCCTTCTTCTGCGGCACTTGGCCAGCGGCACCGGATATTTGCAGTACGTGGGCACGATGAGTTCGGCGCGGCAGGCGTTCCAGGAAGAGCCGGATGCGGACGCGCTCGTGAACCGGCTGTCCGATGCCTGGTGCTGGCTGGAGGCGCAGGCGCTGCTGTCCCGGGAACCCAGCCAGTCCGATGCGTTCCGCCGAGTCTCTGGCGACGGCATGGACTTGGTGAAGGACCCGCAGGGCATCACGCGGTTCGAGGCCCGCGAGCGGCTGTCCGGTCCGCTTCACCCGGCCCTGGAAGACACGGTGCGCACCAACTTCAACCTTGGTGATTACGAGACGGCGTGCTTTGCCGCGATGAAGGCGGTCGAGGTCGCCGTCCGCGACGCCTCCGGACTCGACAACTCTCTGGTCGGAGTGAAGCTGATGCGGGAGGCGTTCCGGCCTCATGACAACGGCAAGGCCGGCGGCGCGCTGGCCGACGCTGAAGCCGAGGGCGGGGAGCAGGCGGCCACCGCCAACCTGTTCGCCGGCGCCATGGGCGCCTACAAGAACCCCGCCAGCCACCGCACCGTCGATTTCGACGACCCGATCGAGGCAGCAGAGATCATCCAGTTTGCGGACCTGCTGCTGCGCCAGGTCGAGCGGGCCAAACGCCGCATCGGCGAGGCAAGCGCGTAGAGGCGCACATGGTGCGGGGTCTGCGCAGCCGTCGGCCCTCCCGTGGGGAGGCCGGGAGGGACGGCGCGGCCCCGCCCAGGTGGGAGCACACGGACGGGGCCAGGGGGCGGGGGCCTCCGCCTGGGGGAGGAAGAGGATCACCGCGGTCACAGGATGGCACTGGATTCGGCCAGGCAACAGGGTTGTGACTGGAATCGGTCGCATGGCGGGGTCAGCCTCGGCATTCCGCCCCAGGCCGTGTGGGGGAGCCATGCCGTCTCGAGTCGCTCCGCGAGCCGGGGGCCGCCTGTGGTGGCCACCGGCTTCGCCGAAGGCGCGCGCTCGAAGACGTGGAATGGGAGAGCCTCCATGCAGCACACGACAGGGCGTTGCCAGAGCCGGATGACGGACATCAGGCGGCCATGCGCGCTGAGCGGGTCCACCACCGATCGGGGGATAACCAAAGCGCGTCCTAACTACTGCGCACGAGTGCTGGTATGCCGCCGGATGGCCGTCTCCGTCGCCGGGCGAACGCGAAGCGTGCCCATGGTGAAGCGGTGGCAGGCAAACGGTGGTGGTATCACCAGGGCCGGGCGTCGGGCGGATGGCACGCCCCGCTCCTGGTGCGGGTGTGGATCGTCGCCCCTCTCGCCATCCTCGGTGCTATCGGTGTGGGCTGGCTGATCTACTACCTGGTTGTCGACCGCCTCGTTGCCAGTGCCCCGGACGCCATCAAGACCACCCTCGCCATCCTCACCCTGTTCGGCGCCGTGCTGGCTGGCGTGTATGCCTACCGCAAGCAGCGCATCGCTGAGAGCGACGCCCACCGCGCCGACGTCAGCCAGTTCGCCGACGAGCTCTGGCGAGGATCTTGTGATCGGGCGGTGCCCTGGGCACCGTCCTCGAAGCCGCGGGTAGTCTCCGGCATCATGCTCGACCGCCCATCGCTCCTCACCTCAACCCCCGTTTTGGACTCTTGCTTTTCCGTCCCGAACTTGTCACCGAACTGTCATGACCGGGCGGGCGGGGCAACCTGTGGCAGGCAGCTCCCCTGTACAGGGATGTGCGCCGGCGAGGGACCGGCCCGGACACATCCTTCAGGGGGAGTCATGCAGTACAGATACGGCGTCCGCAGAGCCGCGGCGGCGATGGTCGTGGTCGCCGCTGCCACGGCGCTTGCCACGGGCTGTCAGCCGAGCGGTGCTGACGCCGACGCGCCTTCGGTGTCGGTACACACACCCGCGGCGGCGAGCACCGCCACGGGCACACCGAGTTCCCCGGCCTCGGAACAGGGCAGCACCGGTGCGTCCGCGGACCCGGCGGTGAGCGCCTCGTCCGCAGGGACGGACGGGGACGGGGTAGACGGGTCCGGCGACGCCGCGGCGACGTGCGACCAAAAGGACCTGCTGGCGCAGGGGCACCGGGCCAAGGACTACCCGCCGGGTACGGGCACCGGGGCAGAGGTTGTCGGGTTCAAGAACACCTCCGGGCACGCCTGCGCCCTGCAGGGCTTCCCGACCGTCGGGGCGGCGGGGATGACCCGCCCGGACCTCAGCCGTCCGCTGGCGGTGACGCAGACGGGTTCCGCTTCGCCGGTCCGGCTGGCGCCGGGCCGCACGGCGTGGGTGAAGCTCACCTTCGGCCAAGTCCAGGGCGAGGCCGACGGTGGCTGCGACTCCGGGGCCGAGCCGCAGTCCTACCCGACGATGATCGTCGGCCTTCCCGGGGTGGGCAAGTACCAGGTGCAACTGGAGGACGGACATGACGTCGTGATGTGCGACGACAAGGTGACCGTCACCGCGGTGACGGAGACGAAGCCCTCCTGATCGCGGCCCGGCACGTCCATCCCCACCGCCCACTCCCCATGACCCGGCGCTGATCGCCCCCCGGCTGACCACGGCCCACACATGCGGGGCTACGGCGTGCCTAGTGCCTAGGGAACCCACGTCTCGCAGGCCGTCGGAATCCAGCCCACCGTCCCCCGGTAGTTGATCTTCGTCCAGCGATAGTCATTTTTCCAGCCGCACAACGAGTACTTCTGCCCGTCCTCCACGGCGCAGGAGGCATACTTGCCCTTCTTCCCCTTGGGGAAGAGACCCAGCGCGGTGGCGTTCAGCTTCCGCGCGTTGCGGATCTTGACGCTTTCCTTCGCCTGGGTCGTCCACCCCTTGAAGCACGACGCCGCTTGAGGCGCTGCCGTGGGCTGGGCGGTGGCAGTGGCCGGTCCAGCCACGATCACCGCACTCGTCATAACCGCCACACCAAGCATGGAAGCCAATTTGATGCGCAACGGTCTCCCCCTTCATTACTGATCAGCTGATCCAGCCCGTTGATCATAGGTGACCATCGCCAGGAGACGTCGAACCCCCGATTCATGGGGCCTTGACCCGGATTCTTGGACACGGGCTATGCGGCTTGGGCCAGGGTAGTTGCTGTCATGGCGAGGGCCGTCTCGTAGGCGATGGGACTGCGTTGTCCGAGGCGGGAGTGACGGCGTCGGGTGTTGTAGCGGTTGAGCCAGCTGAACGCGTCGAGGCGGGCCTCGCGTTCGCTGGGCCAGGTCTTGCGGCCTTGGAGCGTCTCGCGTTTGAAGGTCGCGTTGAAGGACTCGGCGAGTGCGTTGTCCGCGCTGGAGCCGATCGCACTCATGGACTGGCGGACGCCGGCCTGGCGGCAGGCATCGGCGAAGGCCCGGCTGGTGTACTGGGCTCCGTGGTCGGTGTGTATGACCGCTCCAGCGAGGTTGCCGCGGGTGTGTTCGGCGGCGCCGAGCGCGTCGGTGACGAGGTCGGTGCGCATGTGGTCCGCGATGGCCCAGCCGGCCAGGCGGTCGTACGCCGCGACGGCCGCGAGCCGCTCCGGCTCGGCAGCGCGATCAGCATGATGATGACCGAGCGCGGCATGGTCGCCCCGGCCGCCGGCGGCAGCGTCCTCGCGCAGTTCGACGACATCCTCGCCGCGGCCGCGCCGGAACTCGCCGGTCACGTCCAGGCCGTGGCGTTCGACGCGGACACCGGCCGCCTGGACGTCGCCCCGACGCCCCCGCCTTACGGCACGAAGCTGCGCTGGAGCGCGCCGAAGCTGGTCGCGGCCGCCAACGAGAAAGTGCGCGGCGCGAACGTCCGCACGTTGCTCGTCCTGGCGCCCGCACCCGTGAAGGCCGGCCCCGCCACGGCGGCCACCGACCCGACTCCGACGGCCATGCCCGCCGCGCCGGTGCAGCGACGGACCCCGCCGGACGGCTACCGCCGTGCCATCGAGGCACACCGCCAGACCGTCCGGCCGTCCCGGGTTGACCCGGCCATCGCGGAAGCGGTGGAGCGGCAGACCGCCGCAATGCGGGAACTGAGCCGCCGCGCGTTCCCCGAGCCGGACGTCGTCGCGGACGATGCGCCGGCCTCGATCGAGGCGACCCGGGCACAACGCCAGCGCCAGGCCGCAGCCACCGAGGCCGCCGCCTTGCGCCGGGCCTGGCAAGAGCGCGCGGCCCGGGAATCCGAGACGCATGCCGACGTCCCCCAATCGGCTGCACTGCGCGATACGGCCTGAGCAGACCGGCATCCCCGGAGTAGCCCCGCCCGGCGGGATCTCAGCGTCCCGATATGCCTGGCGTTCGTGACCCGTGAGGAAGCCGCGCCAGCGCTCCTGCGCCGGGCGGAACAGGCGGGCATCCCCTGCCCCGTCATCGTCTCTCCCCGCCTCACACCCGAGGAATGGCGGCGACAGCTTGCCTGTCGCCGGGCCTGATCCCAACAACGTCGGGCAGGGCCCCCGGAGGGTCAGGCCGACGGCGGCTGGCCAGCGGGGCCCGCATCGAGTGCCCGCCAGACCGACGCCTCCCGCGCTGCGGTCTTGCGCTGGGCTCGGTCCGAACGTGCCAACCGTCAGGCCAGTACCGCCAGCGCTGCACCGCAGCTGGCTGACGCACACGCCGTGGCCGTGCCTCGACTAAGGCCAACTCAGAGGCGTGCTGCCACATTGTCAGTGGGTAGCTCTAGCGTGGTCTCGTGTCGAGAGTTGAGTGGACCCGCCTGAGCGGTGAAGAGGTTGAAGAGGTGGTTGCCGTCCTGCTGTCCCGACGGCACCCGGACTGCGTCCGCATCCGGCCTTCGCGAGGGGATGGCGGAATTGACCTTCTGCTCCCGCAGTTGGACGGCAGCCACCACGTCCTGCAAGTCAAGAAGTTCGCTGAGAACCTCAAGGCCAGCCAGAAGAGACAGATCGAGAAGTCCCTGAAACGCCTGACCACATACGCGCAGGCACAGGATGTCCGGGTCTCCCGATGGGACCTCGTGACTCCGCTAGATCCGACAAAGGAGAACCTGCAGTGGCTGCAAGGTCTACCTACCCTGCCCGAGGTGACGGTGGGCTGGCGCGGCCTCATCTTCGTAGAAGGACTCGTTTCCGAGTTCCCTGACGTCGTCGACTACTACCTACGGGGCGGCAAAGAACGCCTTCAAGCCGCGGTCGCCGACCTCACCGCGCTTCTACGCCAGCAAAGTGGTGCAACAGACGGAGACGAACCGCTCAGCGCGGCCGACGCGGGCAAGATGCTGACCACCCTGTCGAAGCAGCTCAACGCCTATGATCCTCACTATTCATACGACTTGCACGTGACCGAACGGCCCCTCGATCACAGCACAATCAACCCTGAACGTCTCATGTTCGTATGCCAGGCACTCGACGCTAACCCTTCGGTGGCCATCGCTGTGCGTGCCCGCTTCTCAGATGCCCCGAGCGTCCGCCCCATTCCGCTGTCCCTGAACATCCACGTACCGCAGGGCAGTGACCTTGAGCAGGACGTCCTCAACTTCCGTGACTACGGAACCGACCTTGTCCTGTCAGCTGAGAATTTTGACCTGACCGCCGACCTTCCCGGCGGCCTCTCCCCATCACCGGGCGCATCGACGCTGCTCAAGATCAGTGCCAATCCGAAGCCGAGCCCGACACCGCAGGAAGTGCGGTTCACCATCACCGCGCCAGACGGGGAGGAACTGGGGAGCACGCTCGTCGTACTGACATCCGGTACCACCGGGCTGACCGGAGTCGGTGGCGTACTGCGTGGCGTCGAGATCGGTGAGGTATTCGACGTCGCCTTGCGATTCAACTTCACGGCACAGAAGATGAACATCGCGATCGACACCCGCGACCTGGCCGACAAGCGGTTGGAGAGCGTGCGTGCAGGGGCGGAATTCATGGCTCACTTTCATGCGCCGAACCGGCTCACGATCCATAACCCCTACCGGCCCGAGCCTGGTCAGGGACCGATGCCGATCGGTCATGCCCGCGACCTCGGTCCGGCGCTCCAGCGTGACATCGTTGAAGCACTGCTGGAGATCCAGCGAGCTGCAGGCCTCACGATCCGGATCCCACCGCTGCTGGGGCGGCCCATCGAGGAATTTGAGACGTGGCTGGAGGCTGCGCGTCTGCTGCGTGGTGAGGAACTGCGTGTGCCGTGGAGCGAACTGACGCTCACGACCGACCACGAACCGCCACAGGATCTCTTGGCGAACCTGCCGGGAGCCTTCATCGTCCATCAGCCGCTTACGGTGTCCGTCGGCGATCAAGTGCTCGACCTCGGGTTGCGACAGTTCTACTCACCCGGCGTGCAACTGAAGGCGGACCCGGAGCGCCAAGTGGGGCAAGGAAGTCAGGTGGTGCTGGTGCCTGTGGAGGATCCGATAGCTCTTATCCGCTGGGTTCGCCCTGAAGCGTCCTGACGGGCTCAGTACCGTCCGCCGTGCCCCAAGAGGTCTGCCGAAGCCATGCCCAGTCGCTCGCGCAGCCGGACAGAACACCTAACCGTTTACCGGCCCCCCTTGCGGCGCCAACTTCGATCAGCTGGCGTTCGCGGCCCGGCTCGGCAGCGCGATCAGCATAATGATGACCGAGCGCGGCATGGTCGCCCCGGCCGCCGGCGGCAGCGTCCTCGCGCAGTTCGACGACATCCTCGCCGCGGCCGCGCCGGAGCTCGCCGGTCACGTCCAGGCCGTGGCGTTCGACGCGGACACCGGCCGCCTGGACGTCGCCCCCAGCGCCCCCGCGTACGGCACGAAGCTGCGCTGGAGCGCGCCGAAGCTGGTCGCGCCGCCAACAGTGCAGGGCGCGAACGTCCGCACGCTGCACGTCCTGGCGTCCGCACCCGTGAAGGCTGGCCCCGCCACGGCGGCCGCCGACCCGGCCCCATAGACCGTCCCCGCCGCGCCGGTGCAGCGACGGACCCCGCCGGACGGCTACCGCCGCGCCACCGAGGCGCACCGCCAGGCCGCCCGGCCGTCCCATGTTCCCGGCCATTGCGGAAGCGGTGGAGCGGCAGACCGCCGCGATGTGGGAACTGAGCCACCGCGCGTTTCCCGAGCCGGACGTCGTCCCGGACGACGTGCCTCGATCGACGCGAGCCGGGCACAGCGCCGCCACCAGGCCGCGGTCACCGAGGCCGCCGCCCTGCGCCGGGCCCGGCAAGAACGTCGAGGGACCACCCCCCGCGGGCGCGGGGAGCAGATGCCGGGCGGACGGTTGCGGAAGTACCGAGCGGGACCATCCCCGCGGGCGCGGGGAGCAGCACGTGCCCGGCTGGTCGTCGCCCAGGGCGAGGGGACCATCCCCGCGGGGGCGGGGAGCAGAGCAGCGAGTGTGTGACGTAGATGGTCACGTCGGGACCATCCCCGCGGCCGCGGGGAGCAGCCCGGCCTCGACGTCGACCACTCCACCGCCCAGGGGCCATCCCCGCGGGCGCGGGGAGCAGGCCCCCTCCGCACGGTCGTACTACGACGTCACGGGACCATCCCCGCGGGCGCGGGGAGCAGTCAGCGCGGCCATGAGCGGTCGGCTCATACTGGGGACCATCCCCGCGGGCGCGGGGAGCAGCTGCGCTTCGGCTCGCTGGGCAAGGGCCAGCTGGGACCATCCCCGCATGGGCGGGGAGCAGTGCTCCAGCCCCTTGAAGCGGGCCTCGATGTCGGGACCATCCCTGCATGCGCGGGGAGCAGCTGCCCGGCTTCGACGAGCGCTACACCGAGGCGGGACCATCCCCGCGTGCGCGGGGAGCAGTTCGGCCTCGGCTACGACGGCAGCCTCGGCCAGGGACCATCCCCGCGGGCGCGGGGAGCAGTTGACCGGGCCCCACGCGCCGTGGCCCTCCCTGGGACCATCCCCGCGTGCGCGGGGAGCAGAACAGGTTCCAGCGGGTGGCGAATCCGGGGACGGGACCATCCCCGCGTGCGCGGGGAGCAGATGGGGGCGGGGCGGGGGCCGGCGGACCCGGTGGGACCATCCCCGCGTGCGCGGGGAGCAGCTGGCGCCGGAGACGACCAGGGCGGATGTCACGGGACCATCCCCGCGTGCGCGGGGAGCAGGTGCCCTGCGCATCGGTCCAGGTCAGCCCGTAGGACCATCCCCGCGTGCGCGGGGAGCAGACTTGCCGACCTGCGCGTTTACTTCGGCAGGGCGCCGTCGCTCATGACTTTCGTCGACTCCGGACATCACGCGCATCTCCGACCCATTCGGAACCGTTTGTGTCCACTGGCAGCGCATCCTACGGCTCTCGTAGATCGAACGCCGTCCTCGGCAAGGTCGTGCCTTGTTTCACTACGACTGCGCGCCCAAGCCGACGAACTCGGGGCACAGTCGTAGGGGCCTACAAAGCCAGACCATCCCCGCGTGTGCGGGGAGTACCCGTGCGCGGTCGGCTCGGCAGGCGGGGCGGCGGGACCAATCCCGGGTGCGCAGGGAGCAGCTGTTGCGCGGCGACAGCTCGGCGCGGGCCAAGAAACCATGCCCGCGTGCACGGGGAGCAGGACGTGTCCCACCCGTCCTGCTGGATCTGCACGGGACCTTCCCCCGCGTGCGCGCGGACCAGCCGGCCAGCATCAGGCGCTGGGTCTTGGCCTCGGGTTCATCCCGGCGGGAAGTGGGGAGCAGACCGGCGGCGGGCCGATCAACAGAATCGCCTCGGGACCAACACGGGGGGAGTGGACCGCATCTGGCGGCTGACGGAGCGTCCGCGTGCACCAATGGCGGCGGTCAGTTGTTCGGTCCCAGACTCCGTCCGACCAAATCCAAGCTGCTGTTGGACCATCCCCGCGTGCGCGGGGAGCAGGACCGGATCGCGCTGCGTGTCGCTGACCGCGAGGGACCATCCCCGCATGCGCGGGGAGCAGACGCCGTCGCGGAGCCAGCGTTCGCCAGCCTCGAAACCATCCCCGCATGCGCGGGGAGCAGATCACGGGAACCGGACGCGTCACGCTCGTGCCGGGACCATCCCCGCGTGCGCGGGGAGCAGGCGTCCGCACCGAAGATGGTGGCCATGGCCGCGGGACCATCCCCGCGTGTGCGGGGAGCAGGAGCCAGACGGCGAGCTGGTCGCGTTGCCAGTGGGACCATCCCCGCGTGTGTTGGGAGCAGAGAGCCGGGAGTACCTGCGCCGCGGTGGCCAGGCCGGCCGGGGCCTGTCCCCGCGTACGCGGGGAGCAGTTGAGGTACATGATCGGCGAGACGTGGCGCACGGCACTATCCCCGCGGGTGCGGGGAGCAGATCGCCTAGCTGATCGCCGACCCTGTCTCGCCGGGACAGTCGGCGGAGACCGCCGACCACAAGCCGGGGTCCTGATGTGATTGGCCACCATCCCTGCCGGTGCGGGGAGCACAGCTTCTTGCCCAGCGCCACGTTCCCCTTCGGGGGACCATCCCCGCATGCGCGGGGAGCGGCACAGTCGCGGCCGTCAGGCTCTTGGGGGAGGGGTCATCCCCGCGTGCGCGGGGAGCACGTACAGCTGACGCCCTGCGTTGGGCCATCCCCGCCAAACGGGGAGCACAAGTCCCTGACCGACTCGGTTGAAACGCTCAAGTTGAAGCTAACCGACATCTTCCCCTTTCGGGGCGAAAGTCAGGCGCAGGCCTCGGGTTCTTCCCGACAAGATCAGGAGCGCAGACACTCCCATGGAAGTACTTGCGCCTAACAGCTCCATGATCGTCAACGTGGAGGCACCTTGCACGTACAACGCCGAGGCAAGGACCGGAAGGACCACCAAGAGCGGTGTCTGCTTCACCGAGACGAGCCTAGCGTTCGAAGGCGGTAACAAACCTCTCCCAGCAACCGGGCAATGCCCAGCGCAGGCGCTGACCGCCGGAGGACTATCGCGGTTCTGCGATCGCTCTGCGAAATCGTCTTCTCGACCAGCAACCATCATGCAGCGATGATGATGGACCCTTACGCCCTGCGTGTTGCATTGAACGAGATCGGCGCTTAATGGCCGGAGCGTCTGCTTCGGAGACCACCCAAGCCGGTCTAAGCACAGATACTGATCGACTCGCTGCGACGCGTCACCTCTGCCATGGGACCATCCCCGCGTGCGCGGGGAGCAGGCCGCCGCCGAGCTCGGCCTCGTCTACCTCCAGGGACCATCCCCGCGTGCGCGGGGAGCAGCGTTTAGCGTTGACTCACCAGCCCGGCGGAAGGAGACCATCCCCGCGTGCGCGGGGAGCAGCCAGTCGGCTGGGCACGAGCGTGAGCGTGATCGGGACCATCCCCGCGTGCGCGGGGAGCAGTCCGCGTCAGCGGCCGCAGCGGTCGCGGCCTCGGGACCATCCCCGCGTGCGCGGGGAGCAGTACACGTACGCCGTCCGAGCCCGCCACGCAGAGGGACCATCCCCGCGTGCGCGGGGAGCAGCATCATCCGCGCCCACCGAACCACCCTCTTCGGGGACCATCCCCGCGTGCGCGGGGAGCAGGGAAGGTCTCGCAGGTCGGCGCGGGCTGAGGTTGGTCCATCCCCGCGTGCGCGGGGAGCAGGCGCCACCCTGCACCAGCCAGCCTCAGCCGGACCACTCCCGCCTGGGCAGGTAGCCCTTCCCGGAAGTGCAGGCCGCTACCGTGCAGCACGCGCCGAAGAACGGATGACCCTGCCGTCCCCAGACAGTATGGCGCTACACGAATATGAAGGCGCCCCGCCAGCAAGTCCCCAGCAGGGCGCATTCCCAGGGTGCTCAGACCTTGCAGAACCCGATGCCCTTCAGTGCCTCGTTGATCTGCTTGCCCTGCGCCTCGGTCGTCGTGACGTCCTTGTACGTGAATCGCTGAGACGCGAAGTAGTCGAGCCGGCTGGCTCCACCGTTGATCGCGCCGCACTGGTTGCGGGCGGCATCAACAGCCTTCTCCTCGTACTTGATGACGTCCGGGTTGGCGGCGGCGAGCGCGCGCAGCAGCTCGGCCCGCTTCGCCCCGGTCGGCTCAGGCGGGATGCCAAGCGTCTTTTCGGCGGCGCTGTTGTCTGCGCTCGGCGTGGCGCTCGTTGCGGCGCTCGGCGAGCTGCTGGTCTTGCTATCGGTCCCGTCGTCGCTGCTCGATGAGCAACCGGTAAGGGCAAACGCGGCGAGCGTAAGGGCGGTGATGGCGGTGCGGACGTGCATGTTCCCCCCAAGGAACGGGCCTACTTACGGCGTGAACAATACGTGTGCTCTACATGTGCTTGGTATGCGGTTCTGAGCGTCGATGCGCCTGGTTGGAGCCGACCAGCCAGTGCAGGCGGTGCGTGCCGGTCTGTGGCGGGGGACCATCCCCGCATGCGCGGGGAGCAGATGACCATCCGCAACGTGTACCTGGACTGCGAGGGACCATCCCGCGTGCGCGGGGAGCAGCTTCGGGAAGCGAATGAGCTTGCCCTGGCGTGGGGACCATCCCCGCGTGCGCGGGGAGCAGTGGTCGTCGGTGTAGTCGCGCAGCTCCTTCGAGGGACCATCCCCGCGTGCGCGGGGAGCAGCCGCTGGTCGGTGTTCCGGTGACGACGATGCCGGGACCATCCCCGCGTGCGCGGGGAGCAGTTCTCCGGTGACTGCAACATCATCGATGAGGCGGGACCATCCCCGCGTGGGCGGGGAGCAGGGAGATCTGGGCGGCGAGGGCGGTCGCGCGTGGGGACCATCCCCGCGTGCGCGGGGAGCAGTGATCTGCCCCAGTTTCAGCTTGATGTTGGGCAGGGACCATCCCCGCGTGCGCGGGGAGCAGCCGCGCAGCGGCCCCCTGGAACGCGCCGAACTGGGACCATCCCCGCGTGCGCGGGGAGCAGGAGGCCGGTCGGGGGAACGGGGCTCAGGTCCGGGGACCATCCCCGCGTGCGCGGGGAGCAGACCGTACCGGTCCGCCGTTCTGCCGGGACCATCCCCGCGTGCGCGGGGAGCAGACCTTGGCCTCTTCCGGGACCATCTCTTTCCAGGGACCATCCCCGCGTGCGCGGGGAGCAGACCTTGGCCTCTTCCGGGACCATCTCTTTCCAGGGACCATCCCCGCGTGCGCGGGGAGCAGAGCGTGCGCCGGCCGAGCCAGAGCGCGCCCGCGGGACCATCCCCGCGTGCGCGGGGAGCAGTGCCTGTTCGGCGGCGCGCTGTTCGTCGGTCTGGGACCATCCCCGCGTGCGCGGGGAGCAGATTCCGTCCGGTGCAAACCGGATCTTGTCAGCGGGACCATCCCCGCGTGCGCGGGGAGCAGTCCCGTGAGTCAGGAACGGGGCTCCGTGAGTCGGGACCATCCCCGCGTGCGCGGGGAGCAGATGAGCACCCGGGCGGTCTCCTCGTCGTTGGGGGGACCATCCCCGCGTGCGCGGGGAGCAGCCGGACGGTGCAGACCGCGTCGTGGCGCTCCGAGGACCATCCCCGCGTGCGCGGGGAGCAGCTGGCCATGATGGACGTCATTGCATTGGTGACGGGACCATCCCCGCGTGCGCGGGGAGCAGCATCTGGGGCGGGATCAAAACCGGGTTCAACGCGGGACCATCCCCGCGTGCGCGGGGAGCAGGACGGGTCCGTGCTGCAGATCCCGGCAGAGCTGGGACCATCCCCGCGTGCGCGGGGAGCAGTTCTCCATTGACCTGGAGATGTTGGCACGCCAGGGACCATCCCCGCGTGCGCGGGGAGCAGTCCCTCGAAGAGACGGTCGGCACGCTGGCGGCGGGACCATCCCCGCGTGCGCGGGGAGCAGGTGGCCAGGCTGCGGCGCGCTCGGGCCACAGCGGGACCATCCCCGCGTGCGCGGGGAGCAGTGGAAGGCCGCCGAGTGGCGCGCCGAAGACCTGGGACCATCCCCGCGTGCGCGGGGAGCAGGAGCTTGGTGAAGCGGGGGTTCTCGCCGGCGCGGGACCATCCCCGCGTGCGCGGGGAGCAGCCCTGGGGCGAAGCCACCGACCCTGACAACGAGGGACCATCCCCGCGTGCGCGGGGAGCAGTGCTACTCGCTGCGCCTCTCGTTGAGGCGGTAGGGACCATCCCCGCGTGCGCGGGGAGCAGGTGCCGATCGGCATTGACGGCGCGATCCTGGCGGGACCATCCCCGCGTGCGCGGGGAGCAGCTCTCGGACCCCGATCACTACGTCAACCCGGAGGGACCATCCCCGCGTGCGCGGGGAGCAGCGACGACCGCATGGAGTCCCGCGGGCACGACGGGGACCATCCCCGCGTGCGCGGGGAGCAGGGAGCGCCGCCGGAGCGGTCACGGCTGGGCGCGGGACCATCCCCGCGTGCGCGGGGAGCAGGGCCGGAGTCGTTCGGCGACGATGTTGGCGGTGGGACCATCCCCGCGTGCGCGGGGAGCAGTCTCCGCCGAGCTGGGCCTCGACGTCGACCTCGGGACCATCCCCGCGTGCGCGGGGAGCAGGTGATCGGAGCCCTGATCTTCGCCCTCGTCCTGGGACCATCCCCGCGTGCGCGGGGAGCAGACTGCGTGACCTGCGGGTTTGCAGGGCCAGTGCCGTGTTTTCCATGACTTCTCGAGAGTCCGACAAAATTCGCATTACCTACCCTGCAGTTTCGGCTGTGCCGCGACCCAGCCGGGGACCCAACTTAGGGCTGCCGGGTGACGTCCGCTGTCTAGCTTGCGCCAGCTGTAGATCTTGCCCGTTTCTTCATATCGGTGTCACGCTTCGCTTACACCCTGTATGTATCTGGCATGACAGGCGAGGGGGGCGCCCCGGTGGGGCTTCATGCCCGGCTGGGCAGACCAGCGTTGAGTGTGTGGGCCAAGCACGAGCGTGATTCCGACCGGTGGCTGCCGCTGTGGCGGCATATGGAGGACAGTGCCGCCGTGGCCGGGCGGTTGTGGGATGAGTGGCTGCCGTTGTCGGTGCGGAGGCTGATCGCTGGTGCCCTGCCCGGTGGGGAGGGTGATGCGCGCCGGCTGGCGGTGTGGCTGGCTGGTGTGCACGACGTAGGGAAGGCGACGCCTGCATTCGCCTGTCAGGTGGAGCAGTTGGCGCAGGTCATGCGTGGTCATGGGCTGGAGATGCGTTCGCGGCAGGCGATGGGCGCGGACCGGCGGCTTGGGCCTCATGGGCTGGCGGGGCAGGTGCTGCTGGGGGAGTGGCTGGAAGAGCGGCACGGCTGGACGGTCAAGCAGACGGGGCAGTTCACGGTGGCGGTGGGCGGGCATCACGGGATGCCGCCCGAGCACGGTCAGATCCAGGCGCTTGGCCGTCACCCGGATCTGCTGCGTACTCGTGGGCAGAGTTGGACGCTGTGGAAGCGGGTGCAGGAGGAGCTTCTCGACGCGTGCGCGGACGAGTTCGGCGTGCGGGAGCGCTTGGCGGCCTGGCGGGTGGTGAAGCTGCCGCAGCCGGTGCAGGTGCTGCTGTCTGCGCTGGTCATCGTGTCCGACTGGATTGCCAGCAATCCCGACCTCTTTCCCTACTTTCCTGAGGATGTGCCCCGAACGGGCCACGAGCGCATCGTGGCCGCCTGGCGTGGGCTGGACCTGCCGGGCCCTTGGCGTGCTGAGGAGCCGGTCGGGGACGTCCAGGAGCTGTTCGCATCACGGTTCGACCTTCCGCCGGGGGCGAAGATTCGGCCGGTGCAGGAGGCGGCTGTGGAACTGGCACGCGGGATGGACGAGCCGGGGCTGATGGTGATCGAGGCGCCGATGGGGGAGGGGAAGACGGAGGCCGCGCTCGCCGCTGTGGAGGTTCTTGCCGCGCGGTTCGGGGCGGGTGGTGTGTTCTTCGCGTTGCCGACGATGGCCACTGGTAACGCGATGTTTCCCCGCCTGCTGGGCTGGCTCGACCGTCTGCCTGCTCCGGAGGGGACTCGTTACTCGGTTCTGCTGGCCCACTCCAAGGCGGCCCTCAACGAGGGCTTCGCCGATTTGATGGGCCGGGGCCGGCGGATTGCCGCGGTCGATGTGGACGGGCCGGGGGAGCAGGAGTGGCGGCCGTCGAGCTGTGACCGTTTTGCTGCTGCCGAACTCGTCGCCCACGCGTGGCTGCGGGGGAGGAAGAAGGCCATGCTGTCCTCGTTTGTTGCCGGCACGGTCGATCAGTTGCTGTTCGCCGGGCTCAAGAGCCGACACCTGGCGCTGCGTCACCTGGCGATCGCCGGGAAGGTCGTCGTCATCGACGAGGCGCATGCTTACGACACGTACATGAGCGTCTATCTCGATCGGGTGCTGTCGTGGCTGGGCGCGTATCGGGTGCCGGTGGTGGTGTTGTCCGCGACGCTGCCGGCTGGCCGCCGACGAGAGCTTGTAGAGGCTTATGCGGGTAAGACCACTGGTGAGGTTGCGGCTTCGTTCGACGCTGTCGCCCAGGCCGGTGACTATCCGCTTTTGACGGCGGTCACGCCCGGCGCCGCGCCGGTCATGCGGTGCCCGGCGGCCTCGTCCCGCGGCACGGACGTCGAACTGGAGCGGCTAGAGGACGACGTGGAGGTCCTCGCCGACCGGCTGGAGAGAGACCTGGCCGGGGGCGGTTGCGTCCTGGTCGTCCGCAATACGGTGCGCCGTGTCCTTGAAACAGCGGATGCGTTGCGCGAGAGGTTCGGGGGTGCAAACGTCACCGTCGCCCACTCGTGTTTCATCGATCTTGACCGTGCAGACAAGGACGCCGGTCTTCTGAACCGTTTTGGGCCGCCGGGTAAGAGCGATCGGCCGTCGTCGGCGCACATCGTTGTCGCCAGCCAGGTCGCCGAGCAATCCCTGGATGTCGACTTCGACCTGCTGGTCACCGACCTCGCCCCGATTGACCTCCTGCTCCAGCGCATGGGGCGGCTGCACCGGCACCTGCGCGGGGGTGTGGAGCAGACCGACCGGCCTGAGCGGTTGCGTCAGGCACGCTGCCTGGTCACCGGTGTCGACTACGGCGCTGCCGTTCCCGCGCCGGTGCGCGGCTCGCTCGCCGTGTACGGGGCGTATGCGCTGCTGCGGTCCGCTGCCGTCCTGCAGCCGCACCTCGGCGGTGGCCGGGAACGTCCTGTACGGCTGCCCGCGGACATCAGTCCCCTGGTGCAGCGGGCCTACGCGGATGAGTTCGATGGCCCGTCCGACTGGCAGGAGGCGCTCGAAGCTGCCCGCGCGCGCCACGACGAGCATCGCGAGGACCAAACCGAGCGGGCCGCGACGTTCCGGCTGGATGCCGCCGGCCGTCCCGGCCGGCCGCTGTTCGGCTGGGTCGCAGCAGGTGTCGGAGACGCGGACGACACCCGCCAGGGCCGGGCCCAGGTACGCGACAGCCGCGAAAACCTGGAGGTCGTGGTCGTACAGCGGCGCGCCGACGGCACCCTGGTCACGGTGCCGTGGCTGGAGCCAGATCGTGAAGGCCGCCCCCGTGCAGGGCTGTCACTGCCCACAGACCAGGTGCCGACCGCTTTTGCGGCCCGTACCGCGGCGAGCTGCGGACTGCGGTTGCCGATTCAGTTCAGCTACGCCGACGTCATGGACCGGGCGGTCGACGAGCTCGAGGAGCTCTATATCCCTGCATGGCAGGTGAAAGACAGTCACTGGCTGGCTGGCCAGCTGATTCTGCCGCTCGACGAGCATTGTCAGACCCATCTGGCAGGCTTCCAGCTCCAGTACAGCCCTCATGACGGCCTGGAGGTGACCCGTGCCTGAAGTCGACCCGAACGACGGCCCCGGTGTGGTGTCGTTCGACCTCACCACTCAGTCGTGGATCCCCGTGCTCAGACGGGACGGTACCCAGGGCGAGTTATCGCTGCGGGAGGTGTTCGCGCAGGCGGGCGACCTGCGGCGCATCATCGGTGACCTGCCCACCCAGGAGTTCGCTCTGCATCGTCTGCTCCTCGCGATCGCGCATGATGCGCTCGACGGGCCGCAGGACATCGATGAGTGGGCGGATTTGTGGGCCGAGGAGGACTGCTTCGGGCCCATCGAGGCGTATCTCGAGGAGCACCGCGGCCGTTTCGATCTGCTGGATGGTGCTGCACCGTTCTTCCAGACGCCTCATTTGCGGACCGCGAAGGACGAGGTGTTCTCCCTCAACCGGATCGTGGCCGACGTTCCCAACGGGGAACCGTTCTTTACCGCGCGCATGCCCACCGTCGAGCGTCTCACCTTTGCTGAGGCGGCCCGCTGGGTCGTGCACGCGCACGCCTACGACACGTCCGGCATCAAGACCGGCGTGCACGGCGACGCGCGCGTCAAGGGCGGCAAGGTTTATCCGCTGGGTGTCGGCTGGGCCGGGAACCTCGGTGGCGTCTTCGTCGAGGGCGCCACGCTACGCGAGACGCTGCTGCTGAATCTGGTGGCCGCCGACACCTCCGGTGTTGAGATCGATGCAGAGGATGCGCCGGCGTGGCGCCGCCAGCCCAGCGGCCCGGGCGGCGCGGAGCGCGCCCCGAGTGGTGTACGCGACTTGTACACCTGGCAGACGCGGCGCCTGCGGCTGCACTTCGACGCTGACGGCGTGCACGGCGTCGTCCTGGGCTACGGCGACCCGCTGTCCCCTCGTAATCGGCAGCACCGGGAGCCGATGACCGCCTGGCGGCGCAGCCGGACGCAGGAGAAGAAGCTGAAGCAGACGCCGGTCTACCTGCCGCGTGAGCACGCGCCTGAGCGTTCGGCCTGGCGGGGGATCGGCGCGCTCGTCATGAGCGAGGAGCAGGCCTCTTTGGGGCCAGAGCCGGCCGACTACCTGCGGCCGGGCATCTTGGAGTGGGTGGCCCGCCTGGTCACCGAGGGGGAGCTGGAGGCCGGTTTCCTCGTTCGGGCGCGGATCATCGGTGCACGCTACGGCACGCAGCAGTCTGTGATCGACGAGGTCGTCGACGACCACGTGGCCATGGCGGTCGTCCTGCTGCACCGGCATGATCGGCGCTACGCAGAGCAGGCCGTCGCAGCCGTCGGCGATGCCGATCTTGCGGTCAACGCACTCGGTGACCTCGCCACCAACCTGGCCCGCGCGGCCGGCACGGAGAGCGATGGGCCCCGCTCGAGTGCACGCGATCTCGCCTACGGTCTTCTCGAGGCCCCGTACCGCACCTGGCTGGCCCGTCTCGCCGAGACCGACGACCCGTATGCGCGGCGCGGTGAATGGCAGCAGCAGGTGTACGCCATGGTCAGCGAGCTCGGTGACCGGCTGATGGCCGCGGCCGGGGACGCGGCGTGGCAGGGCCGCATCGTCGCGGTCAAGCACGGCACGGAGTGGCTCAACTCGGCGCTCGCCAGCAAGTGGTTCCGCGCTGCCCTGCACAAGGGGCTGGGGCGTCCCGACTCCTTCGACACGACGCCGGATGCGGACGCAGGCCCGGCGCCCGAGACCACTGTGAAGGCACCCGCATGACCACTGTCACCGCACCTGTCACGCCGCGCGAACGGGTCACCCGTCTCGCCGCTGCCCACATCACCGCCCTGCAGCGCGGTTACCTCACGGATCAGTCCCACGCGGTCGCAGCTCTCGCCCGGCTGCGGCGCGGCGCGGGCCGGCCTGCCGGGCAGCTGCCGGACCTGTGGGCCCTGATCGACACCGGCCCCCTGCACGACACCCCGCAGGGCTCCCGGCCCTTGAGTGAGAGCGAACTGACCAGGTCTGAGGACGCCTTGCACGTCGCTCTCACTCTCTACGCGCTGCATCAGCAGTCCCGCCGCACCGGCATGTATCAGGCGGACCGGCCGGACCGGCGCCGCGGCCTGGGAAGCGCGGTGCGCCGGATGATGAAGCCGGGGGAGATCGACGAGCCGGTGCACAAGCGCCTGGTCCGCGCCGGCACCGCGCCCGATCTGCCGGTCCTCGCCCAGCGGCTGCGCGACATCGTCGTCCTGCTGCGCCGCGAGGACATCCCGCTCGATCACGCCCTGCTCGCCGGACAGCTCTACACGTGGCAGTGGCCCGGCGGCGCGGACACCGTCCGCAGGGAATGGGGCCGCTCTTTCCACGCCTGGCACGGCAAGCCGACTCCCGCCGGCTCTGACAGCACCAGCACCACGGACACCGACAAGGACGCCTCGTGAATCGCATCTTCCTGGACGTGCACGCCCTGCAGACCGTCCCGCCGAGCAACATCAACCGCGACGACACCGGAGCGCCGAAGAGCGCGGTGTACGGGGGAGTGCCGCGCGCCCGCGTCTCCAGCCAGGCGTGGAAGCGGGCCACCCGTACCTACTTCAAGGATGAGCACCTGCTCGAGCCCAGTGAGCTCGGCGTGCGGACCAAGAAGATCGTGGAGGTGATCGCCGCCCGGATCACCGAGTTCGAGCCCTCCCTCACTGGTGAGAACGCTGTGCGGGTCGCGGACGAGACGGTGAAGGCTACCGGCTTGAAGACGGAAGTTCCCCAGCGCAAGGCGGCTGCCGTCAAGGACGGAGAGCGTGAGCCGGCGCCTGAGTCGAAGTATCTGGTGTTCCTCAGTACCCGCCAGCTCGACGGCCTGGCCCGCCTCGCCGTCGAGGGCGCTGGCGACATCGCCGCGTTCTTCAAGGACAAGGAGAACCGGAGTCGGGCGAAGCAGATTGCCGACACCCGTCACTCCGTCGACATTGCCCTGTTCGGTCGCATGGTCGCCGACGACGCCGACATCAACGTCGACGCCGCCGTCCAGGTCGCCCATGCCCTCAGCGTTCACCGTGTCGAGAACGAGTCTGACTACTACACCGCCGTCGACGACGAGAACACCGACGCCGAGACGGGCGCCGGCATGATCGGCACCGTCGACTTCAACTCCGCCACCCTCTACCGCTACGCCGCGCTCGGCGTCCATCAGCTCGCCGCCAACCTCGGCGAGGGACTGCGCGAGGACGAGTCGCGCACTGAGCCGGTCCGCCGGGCCGTGGAGGCCTTCGTCCACGGGTTCGTCGCTTCCCTTCCCACGGGCAAGATCAACACCTTCGGGCACCACACACTGCCCGACGCCGTGATCGTCAAGCTGCGCACCACCCGGCCGGTCAGCTTCGTCGCAGCCTTCGAGGACCCGGTGCGCGGCGCCAGCGGCGGATACGTCCGCGAGGCGTGCGAGCGCCTGGCCGAGTACATCCCCGACATCGAACGCGCCTACGGCGACGACGACTCCACGCTCACCTGGGTGCTGCGGGTCGGCCCCAATACGAACAAGCTGGCAGGGATCGGCACCGAGTCGGCCACCCTCGGCGAACTCGTCGCCGCTGTCGGCCAGGCCGTCGCCGAACGCCTGGAGAAGCCCGCATGAGCGTGCTGACTCTCCGGCTCGCGGGCCCCCTGCAGTCCTGGGGGGCCTCGGCCCGCTTCGCCCGCCGCACCACCGAGTCCGCCCCCACCAAGAGCGGCGTCATCGGCATGCTCGCCGCCGCCGCCGGCATCGAACGCGGCGATGACGACGCACTGGCACCGCTGGCCGCCCTGCGGTTCGCCGTCCGCATCGACCAGCCCGGCACCCGCGTCCGTGACTTCCACACCGCCCACCACGGCGTCACCGGCAAATCCATGCCGCTGTCCGAACGCTTCTACCTCGCCGACGCCGTTTTCGTCGCCGCCCTCCAAGGTGATGCCACGCTGGTGACCGCACTGAACGCCGCCATGCGCGCCCCGGTGTATCCGCCGTTCCTTGGCCGCCGCTCCTGCCCGCCCTCCCTCCCGGTCGAACTCCGCCTCCATGACCACGACGACGTCCTGGACGCACTGCGCGCCGAGCCCTGGCAGGCCTCGCCCTGGTACCGCAACCACCACCGCGGCCAGGACCACATCGAACTGACCGTGCTGCGCGACGCGGACCCGGACGAGCATCACACCGCGGACACCCTGCGCGACCAGCCCCTCAGCTTCGCCGCCCAACACCGGCGCCACGCCCTGCGCACCCAGGTCACCTGCAGCGTGCGCATCCCCGCCCCGGACGCCCGGCACCTGCCCCGCCACGACCCGTTCGACGCCCTGGACGAAGAGAGCGCCTGATGTACCTCACCCGCTTCCGCGTGAACACCGCGCGCTCCGGTGCCCGCCGCCTGCTGTCTTCCCCTCAGACCATGCACGCGGCCGTCATGTCGTCCTTCCCCGCACTGCTGCCCACCGACACGCCTCCCTCAGGCGGTCCGCGCGTGCTGTGGCGCCTGGACCAGGCCGCCCGAGCCGAAGTCATGCTGTACATCGTCAGCCCCGAACGGCCCGACCTCACCCACCTCGTCGAACAAGCGGGCTGGCCAGCTGTCGCACACCCCGGCGAGCCGGGCTGGCAGACCCGCCCCTACAGTCCGTTCCTGGACCGCCTCGCCAGCGGCGACGAGTGGGCGTTCCGTCTCACCGCCAACCCCGTCCATCAGATCCGCCGCAAGGACGACGAACCGACCAAACGCACCGCGCACATCACCCCCGTGCACCAGATCGGCTGGCTCCTTCAGCGCCAGGAAGCCTGCGGCTTCCGCGTACTGGAGAAAGCCGACGCCAAGCGGCTTCTCCCCAGCGGCACCACCCACACCAAGCAGCCCCACCACGGCGACCGGTACGAGGTGACCGTTCAGGACAAGCGCCCCCTCGCCTTCGACAAGTCCCGCGGCACCGGCAGCGGCCGGCGGGCACCCGTCACCCTGGTCACCGTCACCTTCGACGGCCGCCTCCAAGTCACCGACCCGCAACTGCTGCGACGCGCCCTGACTCAAGGGATCGGCAAGGCCAAAGCCTATGGCTGCGGCCTGCTCACCCTGGCACCAATGCGCGCAACAGGCTGAGTCCGATGACCACCATCAACCGGCGCGCGGCGCTCACCCCGCGCCACCTCGCCCGCACCGGCGACCGGCTGTCCTTCATCTACCTCGAACGCTGCACCGTGCACCGGGACGCCAACGCCATCACCGCCGAGGACGCCGACGGCACCACCCACATCCCATCGGCAACCATCGGCACCCTCCTCCTCGGCCCAGGCACCCGCATCACCCACCAGGCGATGAGCGTCCTCGGCGAAACCGGCGCCGCCGTCTGCTGGGTAGGAGAACAAGGCGTGCGCTACTACGCCGGCGGCCGCGCCCTGACCCGCTCCTCCGCGCTCGCCGAAGCCCAAGCCCTGCAGTGGGCTAACACCCGCAGCCGACTCGCCGTCGCCCGCGCCATGTACCGGCTACGCTTCCCCGACGAAGACCCCGCCCGCCTCACCCGCCACGAACTCCTCGGACGCGAAGGCACACGCGTCAAGGACTGCTACCGAGCCCAGTCCGCCCGCACCGGCGTTCCCTGGCACGGCCGCCGCTACACCCCCGGCGACTTCTCCAGCGGCGACCCCGTCAACCAAGCCATCACCTCAGCCGCCCAGTGCATGTACGGCATCGCCCACGCCGTCGTCGCCTCCCTCGGATGCAGCCCAGCACTCGGCTTCATCCACTCCGGCCACGAACTGTCCTTCGTCCTCGACATTGCCGACCTCTACAAAACAGAAATCGGCATCCCCCTCGCCTTCGACATCGCCGCTGAGGACGAAGAAGACGTCGGCCCGCGCACCCGCCGCGCCCTCAGGGACCGCATCAACGCCACATCCCTGCTCGATCGCTGCGTCAACGACATCAAACACCTTCTGCTGCCCGAGGCAGTCTCGGCAGGAGCAGCGAACGAAGACCAAGACGTCGTCACCCTCCACAGCGACAGAGACCGCACCGTCGCCTCAGGCCACAACTACGGCGACGGAACTGACGATCATGGCGCCTACAGCGACGTGGAGTTCTCCTGGTGACCGTCATCGTCCTCACTAACTGCCCGCCCGGCCTGAGAGGCTTCCTTACCCGCTGGCTCCTCGAGATTTCCGCCGGCGTCTTCATCGGCAACCCCTCTGCCCGCATCCGAGACCTGCTCTGGGACGAAGTCCAGCAGTACGCCCACCAAGGCCGCGCTCTCCTGGCCCACACAACGAACAACGAGCAAGGCTTCACCTTCCGCACCTACGACCATGCCTGGCACCCCGTCGATCACGAGGGCCTGACCCTAATTCGCCGCCCCAACGTCAAGGCGCCTACTGATGCCGCAAACACTCCCCGGAAAGGCTGGAGCAAGGCTTCCAAACAACGACGGTACGGTAGAAGTTAATAAGCGCCTCAGTCATCCTTATGTGCTCTATGTCGGAATCGGCGAAACTGCTTCTAAACGACAAACATCCGCAGCAAAATCGCAGGTCACGGAGTCTGCTCCCCGCGCCCGCGGGGATGGTCCCGCGACGCCCATGCCGCCGAAGCCGGTGGCCGGCTGCTCCCCGCGCCCGCGGGGATGGTCCCGGTGGAGGAGCCGGTGGAGCGGGTGCCTGTGGCTGCTCCCCGCGCCCGCGGGGATGGTCCCCCGCCGCTGAGGAAGGCGGCTGCTGCACCGTTCTGCTCCCCGCGCCCGCGGGGATGGTCCCATGTCCGGCGGCGCCATCGGATTGAATACGATCTGCTCCCCGCGCCCGCGGGGATGGTCCCCGCCGCCAGTACCAGTAGGAGGCGCCATGCCCCTGCTCCCCGCGCCCGCGGGGATGGTCCCGCAGGTCTGCCGGCCGTCGGTCTTCGTGTCGTCTGCTCCCCGCGCCCGCGGGGATGGTCCCCGCCTCGCCATGATCGGACGCACCATCAAGTCCTGCTCCCCGCGCCCGCGGGGATGGTCCCGCAGGTCTGCCGGCCGTCGGTCTTCGTGTCGTCTGCTCCCCGCGCCCGCGGGGATGGTCCCCGCCACG
>NZ_JBICAJ010000016.1:99528-133594 GCF_043088925.1 Streptomyces sp. NPDC014006
TCGCCATGATCGGACGCACCATCAAGTCCTGCTCCCCGCGCCCGCGGGGATGGTTCCGATGGAACATCTGTGCGGTTACGGCTGATCTTCTGCTCCCCGCGCCCGCGGGGATGGTCCCCCTGGCCCCGACTACGACCTGCAGACCGCGATCTGCTCCCCGCGCCCGCGGGGATGGTCCCTCAGGGCGTCGGCCACACCGTCACCGGCTCCGCTGCTCCCCGCGCCCGCGGGGATGGTCCCACGCTGCGGGCCCGGCCAGGTGACAAGGGGGGCTGCTCCCCGCGCCCGCGGGGATGGTCCCCGGCGCTCCCACTCCTCCACATCCCAGTACGGCTGCTCCCCGCGCCCGCGGGGATGGTCCCCAGGCCCCCCGGCGACCAGGAAGCCGCCGGGGCTGCTCCCCGCGCCCGCGGGGATGGTCCCGGCGCCGGCCACCGGGCCCGGGTCTCTCTGGACTGCTCCCCGCGCCCGCGGGGATGGTCCCGCCACGACCCGTTCATAGTCAGGCAGGGTCGTCTGCTCCCCGCGCCCGCGGGGATGGTCCCTAGACGGCTACCTTGTAGAGCAGGGCCCCGGCCTGCTCCCCGCGCCCGCGGGGATGGTCCCAGCCAGGACCCGTGGTCGAAGCGGAGCTGGCACTGCTCCCCGCGCCCGCGGGGATGGTCCCCCCGCGTCCATCAACGTCCAGATCCAGCAGCACTGCTCCCCGCGCCCGCGGGGATGGTCCCTCCGAGGTAGTAGGTCACGGCAATGGGCTTGGCTGCTCCCCGCGCCCGCGGGGATGGTCCCGTCCTCTTCCTCCCTAGGCCCGTCCAGGCGACCTGCTCCCCGCGCCCGCGGGGATGGTCCCGTCCTCTTCCTCCCCAGGCCCGTCCAGGCGACCTGCTCCCCGCGCCCGCGGGGATGGTCCCGTCAACAAGAGCTTGGAGACCGCGCGGACCAACTGCTCCCCGCGCCCGCGGGGATGGTCCCGTCACGTGCTCGATCAGCTGGTCGCGGACCAGCTGCTCCCCGCGCCCGCGGGGATGGTCCCTCTGCTCCGCGTTCGGGGTGGAAGCCGAAGAACTGCTCCCCGCGCCCGCGGGGATGGTCCCAAGAGCACGACGCTCGTCTCCGGCGACGTGTGCTGCTCCCCGCGCCCGCGGGGATGGTCCCAAGCCGACGCTGCGCGTGCCGTGCCCCACCTTCTGCTCCCCGCGCCCGCGGGGATGGTCCCGAGGGTGTTGAGCCCGGACTGCCACTGCGCGACTGCTCCCCGCGCCCGCGGGGATGGGCCCCTGCCCGACGGTCTTGTCCCGGGGTTTCATCACCTGCTCCCCGCGCCCGCGGGGATGGTCCCAGGTTGCCGAACTGAGCGAACGTCAACAAGCCCTGCTCCCCGCGCCCGCGGGGATGGTCCCCGCAACGCAAGCGCCACGTACAAGCTCAAGATCTGCTCCCCGCGCCCGCGGGGATGGTCCCAGCAGCTTCGGCGTGGCCACGGCCCGTTCAGCTGCTCCCCGCGCCCGCGGGGATGGTCCCCCGGATCACCCTGACCGGTACGGCTCGATGAGCTGCTCCCCGCGCCCGCGGGGATGGTCCCCTCGTCTTGCGGGTGTTGATCGCGGCCGCGCCCTGCTCCCCGCGCCCGCGGGGATGGTCCCCACAAGATGGGGACGTTGTCGTTGTAGCCCCACTGCTCCCCGCGCCCGCGGGGATGGTCCCCGCAACGCAAGCGCCACGTACAAGCTCAAGATCTGCTCCCCGCGCCCGCGGGGATGGTCCCGGCCCGTGCTCCTTGACCAGGTCGTCCACGATCTGCTCCCCGCGCCCGCGGGGATGGTCCCCACCGCGGAAAGGTCCGCGAGGATGGACGGGGCTGCTCCCCGCGCACGCGGGGATGGTCCCTGGTGGGGCTCCGGCGGCCAGTCCGGGCAGGGCTGCTCCCTACGCACGCGGGGATGGTCCGTACGTCATCGTGAAGGCCGCGCTCATCGCCGGCTGCTCCCCGCACACGCGGGGATGGTCCCGCCCCCTTCGACCTGCTGAGCGTGGCCAGGTACTGCTCCCCGCGCACGCGGGGATGGTCCCCAGACGGTTCCGCAGACGGCGGGGTCGACGCTCTGCTGCCCGCGCACGCGGGGATGGTCCCGACGCCCGGTCCCACCCCCCTCGCCCCACGGCCTGCTCCCCGCGCGCGCGGGGATGGTCCCGTTCCTGCGGGCCGGGAAGCCCGTCCAGGCCCCTGCTTTTTGCAGCGGTGCAGTTCATCGACACTCGATCACGCCGGGGATCTGAGCACTCGCGGGGGATCGTCGGCCTTGGCTCGCCGGCCGCTTGTGCCTTGACCGTTCCCGCGGCGGGTGCACGGTGGCGCCGCGCTGTCAGCGGGGTGAAAGGAGCAATAGATGAGGATTTCATCAGCGAGCGGGGTTGTCCTGCCGGGCAGGACAACGGCCAGCCCTGGATCGGGCGCGTGCGGCTGCCGACCGAGCATCCTGCGCGTGGCTGATCACCGGGGTGCCGAGCCGAACCGCTTCGGGGCATGCCGAGCGCGCGGCAGTGACGTGCATGGCGCGAGCAGTAGTCTTCGGCGCGTCGGGCCTGCTCGGACGCTGGGTGTTGCGCGCCTTCGGCGACGTGGCGGCGCCGGACACGAGGGCGCTCTAGGACCTCGTGCACAACGTGCGGAGGACACCCGTGTCCGACGACGACGCCCAGGTGGTGCCGCCCCCTCACGACCTGACGGCGGAGAAGGCCGTGCTGCGCGCGATGCTGCGCACGGTCGATGCGCCAGGTTCGGCACGCACGCGCACGAATGCGCCGAGGCGACGCTCCCGCCCTGATCCCGAGGGGCCGGGAGATGTGGCTGGCTACCGCGGAGATCTGCAGGTGTGGAGCGTCAGTTCGCGAAGCTGGCTGCCGGTGGTAGTGATGTCGTATCGGCGCGCGTTCTTCAGAGCTGCCTTGGTCAGGGCCTGGCGCCAGTGGAAGTCCCGGCCCATTTCGTCTAGGGCCGCGGCCAGTGAGCACGGGTCGCCAGGACTGTAAGGGACACCTGTGGCTCCGAGGATTTCCCTCACACTGGGAAGATCGGAGTAGGCAACCGGTAGTCCGTGGGCTTGGGCCTCGACGAGGACGAGTCCGAAAGCCTCCAGCCCACTGGTTGTAAAGACGAAGGCATCGAAGCTCGGCAGGCGGCGCCACAGTTGGGCGCGGGGCAAGAACGGTTCGAACTGTACTCGGTCCCGCAGTCCTAGTTTGATGGCTCGCTGCTCCAGGTGCTCCCGGAGGCTGCCGTCGCCGATCACGGTCAAGTGATGCGGGTGATCGGTGAGAGCGAGGGCTTCCACGGCGGTGATCGTCGACTTGTTGTCGTCCAGACGACCGGCGTGCACCAGAGACAGTGGTCCCCTTCCGGGGCGCGGTTGATCGCGCGGCCGGGCCTCGCTCAAGCGGATGCCCCAGGGGATGACGGTGAGCCGATCGGTGAATCGGCGTTCGGTGAGGTGGTCGATGCGTTTGGCGAGGGCGGAAGTCGGGGTGACGATCGCGGCGCTGGCGGCAGCAACTTCGGCCAGGGTTTCGCGCTCGCGCTCATCGCGCTCGGCCGCCATCACCTCGGGTCCGTGGGCAATGGAGATGACCGGGACTCTGCCGGCGGTTCGGGTGAAGGCCAGGCTGAGAGCGAAACCGAGGTACTGGGCGTGGAGGGCATCCGGCCGGACCTGCTTGATGAGCGCACCGACCTCATGCGTCAGCTCGTCGACGTAGGGTGCGAAGGCCGGGCCTTGGGGGCGCTTGGTGGTGGAGAGAGGGATCAGCTGGTCAAACGCTTCCCTCCACGCCTGGTCGACTGGCTCTCTGCCGAGGAAGCACACGCGAGTCTCGGACATCGCGCGGTAGAGGTCGTTGGCGAGGATCATGCTCCCGGATGAGGGTTCGGAGGTGCGGTTGATGCCGGTCATGATGTTCAAAGGGTCGGCAATCACGCGGGTACCTCGCTCCTGGGCGACCGGTGGGTGGGGATCTGTGTCAGGGCTGCTGAGGCTGGCTCGACTCGTGCTTCGTCGGTCGTGATGCGCGTCTCGCGCTGGCGGGGTGGTGCCCACCACGAGGCGAGATGTGGGGTCAGGACGGCGTTGATCTCCTCCTCCGGGTGCAGGTAGCCCTTGCTGTCTTGTCGTGCCGCCCATACTCGGGCTGCCGATCTGGGGTAGGCGGGATTGATCCCCATTTCTCCCTTGGGGATGACTCCGTTGAAGGGGGTGGCGATCCCTTCGTGGTTCCAGTAGTCCCATGCCTCGAGGGCCTTTGCTTTCTCGAAGCAGTGGTAAAGCTGCTGGTAGCGGGGCAGGTACCGGATTTCGCGGTAGACCATCTGGCCGATCAGTCCGGGCGCGGCTTTCACGAGGGTGCCGAGATCGGCGTCCTGGAAGGTGACCGCTGCCGCGTCCTGGGACGGATGCAGTGCGGTCAGGGCGAACAGGTGGGAGAGCCGTCGCCGAACGTACTCGGCGGTCCCCGGGGCGAGGGCTGGCTCGATGCCTTCGATGAGCTGGACGAGCCGGTGGTGCCGTGGGTTGAAGCGGGCCAGGTCGAACAGCCGGTCCATGCCGTCGACGGCGGCGTGGGCGAGGCGTTTGGGGGGCCAGTTGTTCAGCTCTCCCGCCTGGGCGTAGGCCTTGGTCTGCTGGCTGGCGGAGTGGAGCATCAGGTACTCGGACAGCACCTCGAAGAGGAGGTAGCCGAGGAACGGCACGTGGGCGACGGCGTTGGACAACTGGTCGATGAACTCGGGCGCCGGAGTGACCTGGCCGGCGGCGTTGCGCACGGTGACGTCGAGGAATGGGGCCGCGGCACGCAGCCTGGCCCGCACGGTGCGCTCGAGCTGGTCGTTCTCGCTCGGGGAGAGGAAGCTCTGGTAGCGCAGGTAGGTGCGCAGGTGGATGGGGCCGAGGTGCAGGTAGTTGACGCCCTTGGGCCGGATCGCGGCGTCTGGGGTGACCTCCAAGATCATGGGCGTGGTGGAAGGTTTCGTCCGCATCAGGTAGGCGCCGAGATTGTGGGGGAGCAGTCCCTTGCCGCGACTGGTGAGTGGCGAGCAGTACAGCGCCCCGACCAGGCAGCCGGTGGAGACGTGCAGCTGTCGGCTGGTGCGGATGGCGTCGATGTCCCTGGTGACGTGCAGCAGGTACATGGGCCGGCCGCTGACGAGCGCTTCGGTCATCGAGTTGTGCTGGATCAGCCACCCGTTGGAGGTGTCACCCTCCAGGTAGCGGCGCCAGTCGTCCTCGCTTTCGGCCAGCGAGGCGGGGGCGGGGCGCTGCGCGGGCCTGCTGTAGTCCGTGTGGGCATGCTCCCATTCGTGGCGCAAGGGAACTCCTGAAGGGTTGAAGTCGCAGCGGGCCGGGGGAGTTCGGGAGCTACAGCGTCTCGACGTTGGCTCCGGACAGGCGATTGCGGCAGTCGAGCACGTAACGTGCGTTCTTCTCGATCATGGCGAGGTCGAATCGGGTGTGGTCCATGAGGAGCACCACGGCATCAGCTGCTGCTACCTCCTGCGGGCTCGCATCGACCCGTGGCATGTTCAGCTTGCTGGTGTCGCTCTCCGGGACGTTGGGGTCGGCGCCGCGAACCTCGGTGCCGAGGTCGGTGAGGAGTTCGGCGATGCGGCCTGAAGGGGAGTTGCGCAGGTCGGTGGCGTTGTACTTGTACGTCAGGCCGAGCAGCAGGATGCGAGAGCCCTTGACCGGCAGGCCGCGCTTGTCGAGGCCGTCCACGACACGCTGGACCACGTAGTCGGGCATGTGCCGGTTCACGTCGTCGGCGAGGTTAACGAACCGGAAGGGGACACCCAGCTCCTGCTCGACCTTCCACGACAGGAACAGCGGATCGACCGGCAGGCAGTGGCCTCCGACTCCCGGCCCCGGGGTGAACCTCATGAAGCCGAAGGGCTTGGTCGCGGCGGCGTCGATCGCCTCCCAGGCATTCACACCGAGTGCCTTGGTCAGCGTCGCCAGCTCGTTGACGAGCGAGATGTTGACCAGCCGGAAGGTGTTCTCCAGCAGCTTGGCCAGCTCGGCGACTCTGGGCCCGGACACCGGGACCGTGGTCTGGAAGATGCCGTCGTAGAACCCCTTGATCACTTCGAGAGACTTGGCGTCGATCCCGGAGACGATCTTCGGCGTTGCGTCGAACGACCAGCGCTTGTTCCCCGGAGCGATGCGTTCGGGACTGAAGCCGACCAGGAAGTCCACGCCGCTCTTGAGGCCCGAGGTCTTCTCCAGGATCGGCAGCAGCAGTTCCTCAGTGCAGCCGGGGTAGGTCGTGGACTCCAGGACCACGGTCGCGCCGGGGCGAAGGCGCTCGCCCACGGTCCGGGCGCAGGTCTCGATGTAGGTCAGGTCGGGCACGCCGTTCCGCAGCGGGGTCGGCACGGTGATCACCGCGATGTCGAAGCTGGCGAGCGCGGCAGTGTCGGCGGTCGCGGAGTAGGCCCCGGTGTCCAGCACCGCGCGGAGTCGCGAGGAGGCCACGTCTTCCACGTACGAATCGCCCGCTATGAGCCGCTTGATGCGGTTCAGGTCCACGTCGTAGCCGACGACGCGATGGCCCACCTCGGCGGCCCGCACGGCGAGTGGCAGTCCCACGTAGCCTTGGCCGGCGACGACAACATCCATGACGACTCCAATCTGGGTAAGGAGCCCCGCTGTGCCCCTGGTTTCTGTGGTGATGCCGGTCCACAATTCGGCGGCCACACTCGGGCCCTCAGTCCGGTCGGTGCTTGCGCAGACCCACACCGATCTTGAACTGCTGATCACCGACGACGCGTCCTCGGACGGCTCGATGGACCTGCTGAAGGAGCTGGCCCGGCAGGACGGGCGGGTCCTGCCCGAGGCCGCGCCGCAGCAGGGGGGCGCGGCCAAGGCCCGGAACCTGGCCATCGCGCGGGCCCGGGGCGACTACGTCGCTTTTCTCGACAGCGACGACATGTGGCTCCCGACGAAGCTGGAGAAGCAGCTCGCCTTCGCCGCAACGGCTGGGACACCCCTCACGTTCACCTCCTACTACAAGGTCGACGCCCTGTACTCGGGCGAGGCCGCCGACTTCGTTCCGAACGGGCGCGTCGTGTGGGCTCCGGAGTGCGTGGACTACCGCGCGATGCTGGTCCATGACCACATCGGCGCCCTGACCGCCATGTACGACCGCAGGGTGGTCGGGACGAGGCTGATGCCCGACATGCCGAAGAGGCAGGACTACGCGCTCTGGCTGTCGATCATGCGGGACGGGACCCCCGCACGGGCGCTGAGGGAACCCTTGGCCGTGTACCGGGCGCAGCGGGCCGGGTCGCTCTCGTCGAACAAGCTGTCGCTGGTCCAGTACAACTGGGCCCTGTACCGCCGGCACGAACAGCTCTCAGTGGTCCGCTCGGCTCGGGCTCTGGCCGGAGCGGCATGGCACTCGGTGCGGAAGTCGCGCATCTAGAGCCGCAGCGCGAGTTTGGGGAGCCCGTGCGCGACCGTTTCCGGATGGTGTCCCTGACCGAGCCCCGCCCCGTGGTCATGCCGCGTGATCGGCTGGGCCCGAGAGGCGGGACTCGGTGGGTCACCGTTGCCGTCGACCAGCTACGCGGCCGGGCCGGCGTCGATCGGCGCGCGTAGGAACAGCTGGAGGAGCAAGCGTCGGTCGGCGGCCGGGACGGTCTCCTGACCGCTGTGCAGCGCTTCTCGGCCGTGCAGGAAGCGGCGCTGGTTCACGATGAGGTAGTCCCCGGGCTGGAGCATGAAGGAGACCTGCCCCCTGACGAGTTCCTCGGCGAGCTCCCGGGCGGCTTCGGCTTGCGCTTGGCTGAGCTCGGACCTCGCCAGCATCTTGGCGGTGAACCGGACGAACCCCTCGCCTGGCTTGGGGCCGTCCAGGACCGGGAACGGCTTGTACTCGTCCCCGACGCCGAACAGGTCGAAGAAGGTCCCGTAGTGGTAGGCCGACTCTGCCAGCAGGGCGCGGCAGTCTTCCGACAGCCGCGCCACCGCCGCGTGGGCGTCGGAGAGGATGCTGGGGCCGCCGCCGAGCGGGTCGGGGCGAACGCACAGGAGCGTGGTGTAGTCCGGGGGCAGGGTCGCGTTCACCAGGTCCATGTGGAAGGCGTTGTACCCGATGCCGCTGGACTTGCCGGGGTCCTTGTCGACCTTGACCCCGATGTCCTTCCACAGCGGCCACCGAGGGAAGGGCGAGAAGGGGACCGCCACCTCGGCGGCGAAGCCCGTCGCCAGCCGCCGGAAGCGGTCGCCTGTCCCCAGGGCCTTGGCCAGGTTCCCCAGGCGCAGCACGGCGTATCCCCCGCCGTCCCCGGTCAGCGCTTGCCGCAGCGTCGCAGCGGTCTCCTCGAACCGCGGGGTCGCCGCCAGTTCGGTCTGGTACCGCTTCATGGTGGACGTCGCCAGGAACGAGCCGTCCAGATCCCACGCCGGGAGAGGAAGGTCGATCAGAGCGGCTTCGAGTTCTCTCGGGATGTCGATGAACACGCGGAGCATCCTTCTCTCTTGGGAGTTGCGGGGTGTGTCGTTGGGGGCGGCCGTCAGACGCCGACGGGCTCCGTGTCCGGATGAGCCACGTACGCATCGCGCATGACCGCGGTGAAGCGCTCCTCGGTTCGGTCGCCGGCGGCCTCCTCCTCCCGGAAGCTGCCGAATCTTGCCCAGTAGCGTCGGCCGATCTGCCGGTCCATGAACGCCTGCACCAGCAGGCGCAGGCGAGCACCGCGGAATCCGCGGCCGCGTTGGATGATCTCGAAGTTGGTCTCCATGAGGGCGGCCAGCCGAGAGCGGTCGCCAATGCCGTGCGAGAGCCCTTCCCGGCCGGGGAATGCTTCCTCGACCGGAAGGGTCGTGCTTGGCGCCGTAGCCGTACCCATTGACTCCTCCTCGTCGCGGAACGAGCACTTAGCTGTGGGTGGTACGAGGTCTGCGTATCGGCGATGCGGCGGCGACGTCGGCAAGAGAGAAGGTGCCGCCGCGCCGCATCCACCACGAGTCGCTGCAGTAGCTGTCCAGCGCGCTGGGCTGCTGAACGGTGGGAACGCTGATCGGGAGCGCGGTGATCCGGCGTGCCGGGTTGAGCTGCGTGTCTGCAGCCTGATGCGCCACCAGGTGCCCTGCGACGAGAGCCTTACGGATCGCGGTCATGGACTCACGGTTTCGCGAGTCCAAGTTGCCTGCCAGGGGAAATCAGAGGGGGAAAGAGCTGTCAAGGGGGCAAAGAGCCGGGGGAGTTGCGGTCATGATTGGTTTCCACCCGACGACGAGGTCACACTCATGGCAACGGACCAGTTCGCTGAGCTCCTGGTTCGGCTCCGTAAGGACGCCGGGCGTACGCAGGAGGAGCAGGCAGCCGCGATCAACGCGGTCTCAGGCCGGGACACCATGACCCGGCGAGAGATCAACCGCTACGAGCACGGCCAGAACATCCCGACGAACCACACGCTTGCGCACATCGCGGTGGCTTGCGGCTTATCCCCTGAACACCTGCAGCGGGAGGCCGCAGCCGCCCGCGCCAGGCGCAGGAAGGGCGCTCGGCCTGAAGGGGAGGACTCGGACGACGTGAAACGCCGCACGTTGCTTGGAAGCGCCGCCGTTGGCGCGGCCGCCGCCGCAGAACCGTGGGAACGCCTCGCGCACGCCCTGAGTAGGGGCAAGGTGATCGACTCTGAGTCAGCTGCCAGCCTGATCGACCGCGCCTGTGAACTCCACGTACGTGAGTGCCACCTGACCGCCCGGGAGCTGCAGAACGAAGTTGAGTCGCACCTGGATGCGATCACGGCCGCGCTACCGCGAGCCGGAGAGCACGAGCGGGCTCTGACGATCGCGGCCGGCGAGACGGCAGCCTTGGCTGGTTGGGTCGCGTGGGATTTGGGGGATCAGCCCCGCGCGCATGCCTTCTACGACGTCACGATGGACTGTGCCAGAAACATCGGCCACCCACCCTTGCGGGCCCTCGCGCTGGGTTACGCCAGCTACGGGGCGCTAACCCCGGAGAAGGCCGCGGAGTTGTTAATCCAAGCCACCAGGGACGTCCGGGGTCCTGGCAACGCGGCCGCCGCCGCCTGGCTCTACGGCAGGCTCGCGGAAGAGGCGGCGAGCGTTGGCGATCACACGAATGCCCTGCGCGCCTTGGACCTTGCCCGCTTCGCGTACGGATTCGCTGATCACACGGCCGAGCAGGCGTGGGTTCGCTTTGTCACGCCGTATCGGATGGACTCCCTGGCGTTGTCTGTGTACGGGCAACTCGGCCGCCAGGAGTTGGCTGAAACTGCGGACCGGGCCGTAGACCGGCTGGGCAGGGACCTACCTGAATCTGGCGTTGTCGTGCTGGGCGACCTGGCAAAGGCGCTGTTGCGTGGGGGAGACCTCGACCAGGGCGTCTACGTGTCCCGCCAGTTTGCCGCGGCGAGTGACGCGCGTCCCACCACGATGGGTCGAGCTCGCGCCCAGGCCGTTGCAGCTCAGCTTCCGGCCAGTGAGAGCGAACTCGCCCGGCACCTCCAGCAGTTCGCGGCGTGAGCTGCTATTCGACGGACTGTGGCGTGGTCTCGTCGACCACCCACTTCAGGTAGGCCTCGGATCCACCGGTCACCGGGAGGGTGATCCATTCCGGTACTTCGTAGCTGTGCTGCTCGGCGACCCAGGCCTCCAGCTCCGGGAGCCGATCTGTCGTCGTCTTGTACGAGATCCGCCACTCCTGTGCGGTCTCGATGGCCCCGTTCCACCAGTACGTCGCGGCGAATGGCTGGTCGATGTGGGCGCAGGCCGCCAACCGGCTCTCGACCGCGCCGCGAGCGAGGGCCTTGGCCTGTTCCTCGTCGTCGATGGTCGTCTGTGCAATCACGATGTCGCTGGCCATGCAACTGCCCTTCCAAGTCGGTGAATCTCGACACTACCCAGCGGTCCTCGGCTTGCCGAAACGGGCGGTGGGCTGGTGACTTGCGCTTCAGGGGAGCCGCAGGGAGCGCAGCCGCTCGGCGATGGCGAACGAGTCGAGTCGCAGGGCGATGATGTCGGCAATCAGTTCGCGCCAGGCCTCGAACTTCGTGTTCACGCGCTCACCGTGCATCCCTAGATACGCCACGGCCAGGCCGAAGCCGTACAGCTCGTTGCGGGCGGGCAGCGGGCGGAGCACGACGCATTCCTCCAGCATCACGGCCGCCCGCCAGAAGGCATCCGGGTGGTGCTGGTCATGGCGGGGCGGGTCGACTTTGTGCCGGGCGGCCAGGCCGACAAGGACGGAGTAGTCGTTGACCGCGAGGTTGTCCAGCAGCTCAGCCTGGCGCTCCAGGAACCACCGGTAGTCGACGTAGTACTCGGCAGGCACAGGTCAGGCCGCCCGCGGGGCGGTGTGGGCCGGCGCGGCGGCACCGTACTCGGCGTCGAACGCGGCGACCGTCTCCGGGTCGCCGGTGACCTGCCGGAAGATCTCCGCGCCTTCGGCCAGGGCGCGCTCGCGTCGCTTCTCTTCGGCCACCTGCGCGAGGTAGGCGTCCAGCGGCATCCCCGCCGCGTCAGCCAGGGCCTGCAGCGCGTCCGCAGTGGTGTCGTCGATCTCGATGCCAGCCATGCATCGAGTATGCCGCCTGAGACCACACCAGGACCACCCACCTGCAAATATCGCCCTGACCTGCGCGTTTATGGCTCGTGTAGCACGGCCTGGTCCTCGAACCTGCCCCAGCAGGGGTACCGCGTCCAGCGGATCCTCCTTGCTGGTGTCGATGGTGCCGTCGGGCCGGTTGTAGACGTCGTCGGCGAGGGTCGAGTCTGGTGTCCAGTCGCCGGCCTTGTTGCGCTCGGAGAGCGGGACCAATGCCTCGGCCAGGAAGAGCGGCTTGGTCGGCAGGTAGGCGGGCTCGCCGTCCGCAGGGTTTGGTCGTGCTCGGCGGGCTCGCGCAGCTCGCGGAGATCAGCGAGCCAGGCCCGCACGCGGGCGACGATCTGCAGGTCGGCGCGGTCGCGCATGAAGCGCCATCGGCCCTTGCCCTTCCGCCTGGTCTTGCTCTTCGCGGTCCACACCCACACACCGTCGGTGTCCACGCGGACCTGCTTGACCAGCAGGTACGTGACCTCGACCGAGCAGTACAGCATCTCGTACTGCAGAACGAGCATGGCCGCGTCGCGGCGCCCGATTGGGGTGCTCTCGTCGATCTTGGCGAGCACCTTGACCAGGTACTTCAGGGTCAGGCCGGCGGACTCCTCCTTCTCCCCTCCGGCCGGGATGAACTCCTCCAGCCGGTAGTCCTGAATCATCTCGCGGACGAGGGACGCGTCCGGCCGATCCCCCTTCGGGTACCAGGAAGCGATCCGGGAGCAGTAGGCGAGCAGGCTGTCCGGGCTGTACTTGCTGCCGTCCGGCTTCCCCGTCTCCATGAGGAATCCGAGGTACGCGGCGACATTCCCGTGGTGGTGGGCTGGGCGATCCTGCCCTCTTTCACGCACCACTGCTCGAAGCGGGTGCGCGTGGAGTCGCGATGACCCGGGTGTTGCAGGCGCCACGCTCGACGGTCCGCTTCTTCACGCTGGGGGGACGGTGAAGTCCTTCTCGGTGAAGGGGCGGTTCCCCGTCGGCGCGCGGCGGCAGCTTTCCCTCGGCGAGGATGGATCGTGCGTCCGGGTGATGCGATAGCGGACCGGGGCGTCGGCAGGGGCCGCGGGCAGGAGCTGTTCGTCGTCGACGATCTCGGCGTCGTAAATGACGTCGTCCGGGTCGGTCGCTTCCGTCGCTGTCGTGGTCACCTTGGTCGCTCCAGAAGCTTCGTGCGTGGCGTGCGTCGTGCCTGGCAAGCCGGGCACAGCCCCAGTGTGTCGGGGTCAGAAGTCGGCGTAGTGAGCGGCAAAGCAGTCGCTGCACAGGCCGAGGTCCTCTTCGCCGGGCTGGTAGTGGGTGCCGCATGAGGAGCAGAGCTCGATGGCATCGAAGCCGGCTCCGCAGCCTCCGCAGAGGATCCGGAGCTCTTCGGGGGCTGCGGCTACCCGTATGCCGCTGAGCATGAGAGTCAATTCGCCGCAGTCCGGGCACTTGCCTAGGTCAGCGTCGCGGTAAACACTCTCCCAGAGGTACCAGGCCTGGTCCGTGGAGTGGAACATGGCGTGGCAAAACCGGCAGTCCACGATTTCGCTTCCCCCACCGAGGACGAAGGCCCACTGGTCACACTCCGGGCACTGGATGGTGCGGTCCTGGAAGTCCTTCAGCTCATCCTTCAGGCGCTTGAGCCGGGTGTCGATGTAGTCCTGGATGCCACGCACCTTGTATCCGACGTCCACCAGGTCCTTTTGCAGCTCCGCCGCCTCCGGGTCCGGCAAGGCGGGGAGGAGCTCGTCGTGTACGAAGGCAACCAGGAAGTCCAGTACCTGAGCAGCGCGCGTCTCGATCGCGCGGGCGGGAGCCCTGAGCCCGTAGTGCTGAAGGCTGTTGCGCCACTTGGAGAGGATGGCCAGGCTCTTGGCGGACCTGTCGTCGATCGCGACCTCGGCTATGTCCTTCAGCCGTGTGATAGCGGCGGTCGTGGTGCAGCTCTCGAAGTCGCCAGCATCGAACTTCTTACGTTTGGCTGTTCCGGGGTCCTTGAGGACGAGGCTCCAGTGCTCCTGCTGCAGGCGGGCTTTGAGGAGGACTTCCGCGGCGGCCTGGAGGTGCAGGACGGCGTACTTCAGCATGCGCGGCGTCGGCTTGCCCAGGCGGAGGTTGTCGCAGGCGCTGTTGAGGTAGTCGACACCGTTCTGCACGGGTGGGAACTCCACCTCGTGCGCGGGCGGCGATTCCGTCTCCTGTGCCTCGCCGCCGCGGAGACCGGGAACGGCCCCCGCCTCGTTTCCTTCGCTAACGGTCAACGCTCGAATCCTCGCCAACACGGGGCTTCCTGACCACCCCTCAGTACCTCGTACTCTTCCACCAATAGGAAAAACGGGCTTTCTTCCTCTCCGCGTTCGCCGCCCTCGGCGACCAGGCCTCCCGGGCCTACTACGACAAGAAAATCGCCCAGGGCAAGCACCACACCCAAGCCCTGCTCTGCCTCGCCAGACGCAGGGCCGACGTCCTGTTCGCGATGCTCCGCGACGGTACCTTCTACGAACCGCAGTCGTCTGCCTCAGCTGCCTGCCTACGGGTCTGCGAGGAGAACGACTCGATCGGCCTCGACATCGAAGCCGAGCACTGGATGGCCATAGTGGCCTTCCGGGTCCATCAGTACGGGCTTGTTCAGCCGCCTTCCGATCTCTCGCAGGAAGCCGCAGAACACATCAAGTCGATCCTGGCCCTGCAACTCCCGCAGGTCGACGTCGAAGTCGACTTCGTCGTCGGCATGGAACCGGAAGATCGCGAGCACATCGGCAGTCGGCCAGACCCGCAGGTTCGGGCACTCGGCGTCCGCCGGGCGGGCCAGCACGGCCTCCGCCCGGGGCACCGGAAGCACCGTCTCTCCCTGGGAGTACTGGTACTTCCAGCCCTTCTCCGCGACAAGATCGAGGACCGCCTGCCAGTCCTGCACCGAGGCATCCGGGACACGCATGTCCGGCAACGACCCCACCAAGTCCGGATCGAAGAAGGAACTCACGTCATCCCACAGCAGATCAGCCACCCCGCCATGCTGCCCGGCTCCCCGACCCAACGCACCCCCGTTTTCCCTTGACCAAGGACATAGGGGCACCCCCCCCCGCCACCGGCTGTCCTCCTACACCGCCAAGCACTGGCACGCCCAGCTCAGCCAGCTCACCGCGACGCACCGCGGCTACCAGGCCCTGGAAGACGCCGGCCTGAACGTAACCACCAAAACACTCATCAACTGGCTGTCCGACCCCGAGTACAACATCCGCCGCAGCTACCGCGACATCATCCACACCGCCTACGAGAACGCCGCCATCGTCCCTGCCGACCCCATCCCCGACCGCTTCAAGAACGGCCAGTTCGAAATCAGCGGACTGGTGAAGACCGGCGACGACGAACGCGAACGCGGCAACCGCCGCGCCGCACCACTGCGCATCGACGGCAGCTGGGGCTACTGGGACGCGGTCGAGGACCTCTGGCTGGCCGGCGAGCTCACCGACGACGACTTCGAAGACCACTTCGTCGACGACGTGATCGTGGCGGACATCGGCGAAGGCACCGACGGATGGGCGTTCCTGGGCGGCTCTTAAAGCCGCCCACGATGCGGGCCTGACGCATCGGGACATCAAGCCCTCCAACATCATCCTCAGGTCCACCGGCAAGGCGACGGTCGTCGACTTCGGCATCACCAAGGGCAACGAAGGCCAGCACGACGTCACCATCACCGGTGTCCTGATCGGCACACCGGGCTACAGGGCACCCGAAGCACTCGCCGGCACCTTCGACCACCGCTCCGACCTGTACTCCCTCGGCTGCGTGCTCTACGAGACGGTCACCGGCCGCCGTCCCTTCACCGGCACCTCCTGGCACCTGGTCAACCAGCACATCAAGGAGCAGCCCGCCACGCTGCGCACCCTGCGCCCGGACGCGCCCGTGGAACTCGAACGGCTCGTCGACCGACTCCTGGCCAAGGACCCGGCTCAGCGGCCGGCCTCAGCCGGGAAGGTCCGGGACGTCCTCAAGGAGATCCACGACCGACACTTCGGGGCCACTCCGCCCAGCCGCGGCAAGGACATCGCCACCGAGGTGCTCGTCACCCAGGCGGAAGCCACAGACGGCGCGATCATCCCCCTGCGGATCACCACTCACAACGCCTGCCCCGCCTGCGCCACCAGGACAGACGAGAAGGCAGCACAGTCCTGCACCACCTGCAAGGGAGAGGGCCGGATCGTCCGGGAGCAGCACACCTACAAGGTCCGCATCCCCGCCGGCCCCAAGGACGGCCAGGAGGTCCGGATCCGCGGGCTCGGTGGTCCCGGCAAGCACGGCGGTGCTCCAGGAGACATGTACGTCACCGTGCACGTCATCGACTAGTCAGCCGTCGGACTCCGGTGTGCGAAGCTCTGGCGCTGCGGCACCGGCCGCTGCCTCGCTGGACGGGGCGGCCTGGCCGTCGTCGACGGCCCAGAGCGCGCGGGCGAGGAAGTACAGGGCGACCGTCCCGGCGTAGATGAACGCGCCCCAGCCCACGATCAGCACGAAGACGTTCGCGCCGCCGCGCGCGGAGCTGTAGGCGACGCCCTGCCCGAAGGTGAACAGCCAGGGGAACCAGGCCGACCGTAGGAAGCCAAGGTCGGCGTAGCGGCCTTCGCCCCTGCGCCATGCCATCAGCGGGCGCTGGCCGCCCGAGCTGTTCGAGGTGATCGACCGGGCTGCGCCCGTGCGGCCCCGGCCGGCGGTCGACAAGGCCCTGCGCGCGGAGCTGCTCCAGGGCAAGATGATGGCGATATCTGAATTTCACCAGGTGCTCGGGGGGCTCCAGAGTTGCTCGGCTGGATTCCCCAGACAATGCTGCACCCTGCAGCCAGCCGCCAAGGAAGAGGTCCCCGGTGGCCAGCTGAATGGCGGGCGCGCGGTTCGACCATGCGGGCCTCAGCAGTCGTAGCGGTGGGTGTAGGGGGTGTCGGGGCAGCCACGACAGACGAAGAAGTACATGCCGCCGAGGTCGCCCAGGGCCATGTCGTGCCCGAACGCGTCGAGGGCGACGGGATCGGCCTCGGCAATCCAGCACGGAGTCGCGGTCTCATCCTGGCTGGAGGCCCAGTCATTCAGAGGGAGCCACCGGCCCATGCCCGGCTCCGTCGCGGTGACGCTGAGCAGGTGTTCCATGCGGATGCCGCAGCCTGCGCAGTCGGGCCAGTCGGGCGGCTGAGTCCACCCCGGGTAGCCCCCGACCTTGCTCTGTTGCGTGGTGGCAACTTCGAAGTAGTCGTAGCCTTTTTCCTCCTTCAGGGCCTCGAACCGCTGAACAAGCAACTCGCTGAGTCCCTCCGGCAGGTCCCAGTTCGGGTACTCCACGGCCGGAGTGGGGGAAACGGTGCACGGGCGAGGCAGGTAGTCCTCGTCCGCGGTATGCGGGCGATGCGGCTCCCCGGCCATGGCGCCGACGGCCGTCAGCGCCGCGTTGCGCCAATGGAGCCGCGGGTTGGCCGCGTACTGGTCGTCCTCATGAACGAGCGGGCACCACAGGATCTGCAACAGGTCGGTGCCGGCGGGGAAGACGAGGCCGGGCACATCCCGTGCGTACAACTGGACTACCGGGACCATCGCGACCGGCTCCCGCCTCACGGGCGGGTCGAGCGGCTTGTAGTGGCCTGGTTCGGCGCACATCGGCCAGGGCTCGTCGGCCGGCCACAGCAGCGGCCCGCCGATAGAACTGTCACCCGGTCCCGGCTGCCCGGCCCGGGGGTAGAGGAGGGTGACATCGCGCGCCGTACCGATCAACTCCGGAAAGACGGCCTCGACATCGCAGGGAAGCGGAGCCAGCGGCCGGGGCCCGGTCGGCTGGTCCTCAGCGGTGTCCTGCTGGGCGTTCCCTGGCGGCATGGCGTCTCCTGCTGCTGGTGGTCCTAACGCGCCGACCCTAGCCCGCGCGTGCCCCTGCCCAGCAAGGAGCGTCACGCTCGCTGAAGCTCTCCACTCCGTGGAAGGTCGTATCGAATGAGGTGGCGAGCACCCCTGGCCCATTCCAAAGATCCCGATTAAAGAGGAGGGACAGGCCGTGCGGCTGCTCTCGGTGGCCGAGCGTACGCCGGAGCTGATGAAGCGGTGACGTGCCGTGGACGAGGCGAACACCGCCTGGCTGCGCCAGCTGATCGCCGCGCGCGGCTGGCCGGGCGAGGCCCTGGTCGGGTGGCAGGCCGCCGGGGCCGTCTGGCTGATCGCCCAGCATGCCGGGCAGTCCGAGTTCCAGCAGGATCGCCTGGAGCTGCTCTCAGCCGCTGTGACGGCGGGCGATGCCGACCCGCAGCACGCTGCCCTGCTGGAGGACCGGGTACGGATTGCCCGAGGTGAGCAGCAGTTCCTCGGCACCCAGCTGACACATGGCCCCGGCGGCACGCTCGTCCCGTACCCCGTTCGGAACCCAGATGAAGTCGAGGCGTTGCGCGCCGCGTGGGGGTGCGAGCCGCTGGAGACATGCATCGAGCAAGTTGCGGCCGGCATCCGGTAGGGCGGAGTCAGGACGGCGGCCGAGATCGAACGCGTCGGCGGCCGGGCCGCTCTGGCCAATTCGCCGGGGCGGGTCTGGCGGCGGGTTCCCGGCTGCTGGTCCGCGTGTGCCGGCCACGCCCCGTACCGCCTGGTGCGTGGCCGGTGGTGCTGGGTCAGATCTGCAGGATCAGCGCCTCCACCTGGCTGAGCGTGGTCACGCTGGCCTGCGCGGCCTCCCGAGCCTTGGCCAGTTTCTCCATCCACTCGATCCGCTGCTCGGCCGGCAGGGCTTCCGCGCCGATCTGGGCCCGCAGGCGGCGTGCTTCCTCGAAGTCCGTCATCAAGGTGTGCGCGGAGTCGACCGCGCGCTGGTAGCTGTCTCCGACCAGCTCGACTCGGGCAGGCAGTTCCCGGCGCAGGGTGGCCAGCTGTTCGCGAGGGTCGGGCGGTGCCTCTCCCTGCGATGTGGAGCCGCCGGCCGGACCGCTCTGCAAGGCCGGCGCGCCGGTGTCCGTACCGCTGCTGGGGGCGGGAGCCGGTGCCGGACGGCCGAGTTCTACTGGGAACGTCTCGTCGAACCACTCCTTGTCGGCGACGTACTTGGTCGGCCGGCCCTCGATGTCGGGGGCAATCACCATCCCGGCAGTGATGGCGCTCTGCTCGTCCTCGGCCAGGTGGCGCTCGCTGTAGCAGACCAGCTGACCGCCGTCTTCGGCGGCGGGAGGCTGGGTAGCGTCGGGGTGCTCCAAAACGGATGTCGCGAACGCGAGGAGAAGAGGCCGGCTGACGGCTGGGCTCTTCGAGGTGTACGCCAGGGTCAGGGACGCGAGGGCGCTGCTGGGGGTCCGGCGTACGCCCTTGCGGCCCTGGCCGGCTTCGCTTCCCTGACCGGGCGTGATGAAGGGTTCGGGGGCGTGCATGAGTGCTGGCGCCATCCGCTGGACCAGAGCGGCCCACGCTGTCGCATCGCCCGCCTCCGCTCCCAGGAGCAGGTTCTTGAGCGACCTGGGGTCCTGTCCGGAGCCCTCCTTGGTCTCCTCGACACCGAACAATCCCAGGGCGGACAGGATGTTGCCGCGGTGAAGGAACAACTGGGCGACCGCGGCCGACCACAGACGGGTGCGGGCACCGGCGGTCTTCCCGCTGACCTGGCTCCACGCTGGCTCCTGCAGCGTCCCCTTCACCACCGGCCAGAACTGCCCCGTGTCGCGGCGCTTGCCCGCCGCCGGTTCAGGAGCCGGGGGGGTCTCTGGGAAGACGAGCGCGGTGATGGCCCGCACGGCGATGTCGCGTAGGACCACCGGGGACACCTCGTCGCCTGCGGGAACGAGCGGCTCAAGCGGATCGAGTGGCCCGTTGGCGGTCAGGGCATCGCGCACCCCGTGCAGATCGAGCAGATCCGCAGCCCGCGCGCGGGGGAACGCCTCGGCGAGCGCGGGCCCCAGGAGGGACTGGCTCGCGTAGGAGTCGACGAGCGTGGCGAACAGAGCGACCAGGCGGGCGTCCTCGTCGTATGGCTGGATGCCGCGCAGGTGATCGTTGACGTTCAGTGCTCGCAGGACATGCTCCAGCGCCGCCGGCTTGGTGCAGCCGATGACGATCTCCGTGGGCACCGTGGCGATCTTGGCCGCCCGGATCGCCGGGTCCTCCGGGGCCGTCTCCGGCTGGGTGCCGGCCTCGTTGAGCCGGGCGGAGACCCGGTTCAGGACCTCCCGCAGGTTCAGCAGTCGCAGCGCGGGGTCGCTCTTCTCCTTGGGCAGTGACACTAGGGACTGAGGCATGCCCGTGACCAGGTACTCCGGGCGCACGCCGAAGATGTCCAGACGGGCCAGTGCCCGGTTGTTGGCGGTCACGGCGGCCATGCGCCAGATCCGGGTCACCGTGCCGTCAGAGTTGGTGATCTGCCACTGCTGGAGGACGTTCATGCCCTTGGAGAGCTGGCCGGCGTCCACAAGGGACTCGACCAGGTCGTAACCGCGGGTCTTCCCCGCGCGCTGCAGGCAGTCGGCGGCGTACCGCTGCACGTGGACGGCGACCTCGTACGGTTGTTCGGCGAGCGTGAGAGCCGCTTTCGGCTCGCCGTCCTCTTCGGCCGCTCGGACCACCGGCCGCGGCCGGCGATTACCCAAAGCGGTCAGCAGCGCCTGCCGCTCCTTCTCCAGCTTCTTGACGTGCCGGAGGGCATCCACGTGCTTCTGCTCGGCGGCCTTGAGAGCCTCAGCGGTGTAGGTCTCGTCGCCGGGCGCGCGGCGACGCACATCCCGCTCCTTCTCAGCGCTCTTCGCCGCCTTCTGCGCCTCGAGCAGCGCAAGCTCGATGGCGACAAGGTCCTTGACGCGCTGGGTGGCCTCCGGGCTCGGCGGCGTCCAGCAGCTGACGGTACGGTCGTTGAGATCCCACGGGACCACCGCGGCACCGTGCACATCGCACATCAGCAACAGCACCTTGTCGGCACCCGCCTGAACTTCCCGGTACGCGGTGGACTTCAGTACCCTCCTGCCGCGCAGCGTGGCCACGAGCTTCTTGATCTCGGTGTCCGGGAGAGCGCAGGCGAGACCCTCGATGATCGCCTGCCGGGGAGGAGGCACGAGCCCCAGGTCCTCGCACGTGTTCGCGACGGCGTCCGCGAGACGCTGAGCGTAAGTGTCGGTGCCGATGTACGGGTAGTTGCCATCAGGTCGTTTCGCGACCATGGTGTCGTCCTTCCACCCGGGCGTGCCGGGCGAATGCAGAGGCTCCCGTATCTCGGGAGCGTTACACGCGCCCGAGAGCCGAAGCCTCGCGCCGACGAGATCTAGACCGACACCCCTGATGAGTCTCGACGGAACCTCGCCCCGTACGGTCCAACTGCCAACGCCCGAAGACGATCAACCCGGACGGTGCCGCATGGGTACCCGGGCTTCTCGCGGCTCGCTCCTACTCCGCCGTCGGCGGCATGAGGCGGACGTCGGTGATGGACCACCGACGTGCACCACGGAATCTGCCACGCCTGTTCGCACAGGAGCGACCCCCCGCACATGAGTTCACTCGATCAGGGGATGGACACTCGCAACAAGCCGCAGCGGAAACGGTGTTGGAGTAGTCACGCCCCCCGGCGCGAGCATCCCGGCCCCGGCGGTCGGCAGGGCGGGCGGAGATCGTCGAGCGTCGCCGCAACATGCTGGTGAGCGCCGCACCCGCGAGGATGGTCCCGGCAAGGCCGCCGGTGAGCTGACCGCGTCGTTCTGCTCACCGCACGCGCGGGGAGGGCCCCGGGGCCGCAAGGGCGGTGCGGTGGAGGTCGATCTGCTCCCCGCACAGACGCGTCGCGGGCTGGGCGGCGCGGCGAGGCTGGCTGCGGGAGGGGGGCCGGGGAAGGGTTCGCCGTCGGCTCACCGTCCATTGAGCTCTTTCCAACCTCGCATGTCAGCTGGGAAGTTGGGATGACAGACAGAGGAAGCCCCTGGTAGACGGGTTTTCGACCAAGAGAACCGTCTCCACCAGAGGCTTCGCATGCTTGTCTACCCGTCCGGCGTCGACGTGTCCAGCTCTGCCCTGCGCTTCCTCGCCGCCCGCCTGAAGGAACACCGCCGCGCTCTCGGAACCCGATGGCGGCGCCTGAACGCAGGCCGGCAGGCCCTGCTCACCGTCGCCCACCTGCGCAACGGCCAGCCCTACGCCCAGCTCGCGGCCGGATTCGGGATCGGCACCACCACCGCCTATCGATACATCACCGAGGCCGTCAACCTCCTCGCCGACCTCGCCCCCAACCTCGCCGAAGCCGTACGAGCGGCGTCGACGAAGGCGTACGTGATCCTGGACGGGACGCTCCTGCCCATCGACCGAATCGCCGCCGATCGCCCGCTCTACTCGGGCAAACACAAGAAGCACGGCAGCCCTCGGACTCCGGCATGCGAAGCTCCGGCGCTCCGGCACCGGGCTCTGCCTCGCTGGACGGGGCGGCCTCGTCATCGTCGACGGCCCAGAGCGCGCGGGCGAGGAAGTACAGCGCGACCATCCCGGCGTAGATGAAGGCGCCCCAGCCGGAGCCGCCGACGGCTGTCAGTCGCGCCAAGCACAATGCGGCCATGAGCTACGACTTGGCTGTTTGGGAGGGCGACCGCCCCGCCGACGATGCGGCAGCGACGGCGACCTTCGAGGACCTCTACCGCCAGCACATGAGGCACACGGGGGGCCAGAAGACTGCTCCGACCCCCTTGATCAGGCAGTACGTCGAGGCATTGGTGGCGCGCTGGCCCGACATGAGCCCCGATGACGATGAAGAGGCCGAGGAGGCCTGCCCCTGGTCTGACGGTCCCTTGATCAACAACACCAGCGGCCCACTGTTCTACTTCGGCATGGTCTTCAGCAAATGTCAGGAGGCCGCGCCGTTTGCCGCAGATCTCGCCCGAACTCTCGGTCTCGTCTGCTTCGACCCCCAGGACCAGCGCCTGATCTCCTGACCAGCATCACCCCGTTGGTCACGGTCAAGCACGCAGAGGCACCGCCGCAGGTCCGCGTCGATTCGATGGCACAGGACTGTCCTCTGACAGGTGATCTTGACTGATTGCCAGGTGAGTTTGACCGGCCAGGAGGAGGCCGGAAGTCAGGTGTAGACGTTGCGGCCATACTCTTCGCGGCTCACCTGGAAGTCGTCCGGCCGGTCGTGGCGGAGCTCCTCGTACCGCACTCCGAAGACGTCGATCGCCTCGTGGAGCGTGCAGCCAGACGCGTCCATGATCGCCTTGAGTGCCAGGACGATCCGGTGGTCAAGGATGTGGCGGTCCACGTTCTCGGGCAGGTCTTCCATAGGCTGACCGTATAGACAGACGTTCGACCACGCCGGTCAATATCGCCTGGCAATCGGTCAAGATCACCTATCAGGGACAAGGACAACACCGTTGCGTTAACGCTGTGACCTGCGGGGCAAGGGGGTTGGGCGAGGCAATGGGACTCCTGTAGATCAACGATCGGCGAGAAAGTCGATCAAGGTGAGGGGTCCCGATGCAGGAGAAGTCTGTCATCACGTCTACGGTCGAGACAGCCGCGGGGGTGTTCGCTCCGGGGCACCTGGGCGAGTTGACACAGATCGTGGACTTCGCGTTGGTGGACGCGGTGCTGGAGGAGACCGGTCGGCGCGAGAAGCGGCTGCGGCTGCTGCCTTCGCGGGTGGTGGTGTACTTCGTGCTCGCTCTCGCGCTGTTCGAGCGCCACTCCTATCGCATGGTGTGGTCCAAGCTGACCGCGGCCTTGACCCCGCTGGCTCTGGTGCGTCCCTCGGTCTCCTCGCTGACACGGGCCAGGCGCAGGGTGGGGGCCGCGCCTCTGCGGGGTCTGTTCGAGACGCTTGCCGGGCCCGTCGCCCGCCCCGGGCAGGACGGGTCCTTCTACCAGGGCCTGCGCACGGTGGCTGTCGACGGGACCCTGCTGCACACCCCCGACGACGAGACGCTCACCTGGCTCTACCCCAAGCGGGCCGGGGAGAGTCTGGAGTTCGGCTATCCGCTGCTGCGGCTGCTGGCCCTGGTCGAGTGTGGCACCCGAGCGCTCATTACCGCCGCCTTCGGACCGGAGTCCGAGGGAGAACTCCCCTATGCAAAGCGGCTTCTGCCTGCCCTGGACAAGACGATGCTCCTGCTGGCCGACGCGGCCTTCGACGGCAACGAGTTCCTTCATGCCGTCCATCAAAGCGGGGCGAGGTTCCTCGTGCGTTCCGGGGCCCGCCGTGTCCCCACCTCCGCCGAGCACCTGGGCGACGGTTCCTACATCGCCCGCATCGGCTACGGCGTCCTCCGGGTACTGCTGCCGGTCCGCGTGATCGAGGCGACCCTCACCGTCACCCTGGCCGACGGCACCGTCCGCACCGAGCAGTGGCGGCTGATCACCAATCTGCTGGACCCCGTCAAGTATCCGGCCACCGAGCTCGTTGATCTCTATCACCGCAGGTGGCAGGCAGAAACTGCATATTTTTCGATCAAGGCCACGATGCTCGACGGCCGTGTCCTGCGCTCCCGCAGCATCGACGGCCTTGACCAGGAGGTCTACGGCCTGCTCACCGCCTACCAGGCCCTGATCCGCGCCGGCGACGACGCCCTGACCGGACGGCCGGACATACCCATGGAACGGATCAGCTTCACCGTCCTGCTGGCCGCCGCAACCGACACCGTCACCGCGAGCCATGGAATCTTCCCCAGCACCCTCGTCGACCTGGTCGGCACGATCGGCCGCGCGGCCCTGGGCGACCTCCTGCCCGCCCACCGACGGCAACGGGTGAAGGCCCGCACCCGAAGGAACCCCACCAGCAAGTACGGCCCGAACGCGGGACAACACCCCCACAAGGCCCAGAACTACACCGTCCGCACCACCGTCGTGTTCTTCGCCCACGGCCTCAAAAGCCGCTCATGGCCCTAACGCAACGGTGCTGGAGCATCGCCGCTGACGATCCGCCGGGCCACGTTTACCGGCACGGCGTCCCCGCCCTGGAGACGGCGCTCGGGTCGACAACGGGCTGATTGTGCAGGCACCCCGCCGATGTCACAGAACACCGGGCCGTTTAGTCTCGGGTCCGAAGGTCAACTTCGCGGAGGCTGACGAGAGTCGGTTCGCGGACATGTCGAGAAGGGGATCAAGATGCGCCACAAGCTCGCAGCCCTGGCCGTGACCACCGTTATCGTCGCCGGCGGGTCACTCGCCAGCGCGACGTCGGCGTCCGCGACGGTCGACCCGCCTGCGGGCGGTTGGGACCACACGTGGACCACCACAGACGCCAAGCAGGGTGGCACGGTCTACGTCGAGGAGCACGGCGATATCGTCCAGGTCTGTGACACGGCAGCTGACGGGGTAAGCCCCCTCGTCGACGTCTCCTACTTCAACAGCACAACCAACGAATGGATCCACCGCTACCAACTCAAGGCGGGGGGCGGGGTCGGATCGTGTGCCAGTGCCAGCGCTTCGCAGGGGGGTGCATACGACCTCCCCGAGGGTGCTGAAATCGAGGTCGTCGTGTGGCTGAATGAAGTCCCCGACCACGCGTCCGGGCACACTTACCTCAACGACCACTAGAAGACTGAGTCCAAGGGTTCGTCAGTGGTCATAGGCGGTCAGTGAGCGGTGGACTGGAGCGCCGGTTTTGTCGTTGTGCAGTCGGCACCTCCGCCGACAACGCCGCCTGCGAGAGCTTCCACGCCACCCTCAAGCGGGAGACCCTGCACGGCGCCCACCACTACCCGGGAGCGGAGCTCTGCCGACGCACCGTCTTCCGCTGGCTCACCCGATACAACACCCGCCGCAGGCATTCCGCCAACGGACACCTCAGCCCCATGGCCTACGAAAACCAGCACCAGTAGGAGTCCGATAAGCTCACCGTGGCCGCATGATCACCCGAACGCGTGTCCACTTTCGCGGGGGAAGGCACCGGCTCGGGACCGGGTGATCGCGGCCAGGCTTATTCCCTTCCCACCACCCACCCAGCTCCCATCCCGTCCGCCGTCGACCAACACACTGTGGAGCGGGCGTGGTTCCTGGCGTCCAGGTGGAGCGCGCCACTGTACGAACGACCTGGACGCCAGGGGCCGCGTCTGCTCGGCTCTGCCTGGGTCGACGGTGAACGGGATGGGAGCTCCCCGCGCACGCCACTACGGGCCCGCAGCCGGGAACGGCGCCCCCTCCATCCCGGTGCTGGCCGATCCCTCGCCGGAGGCATTGCCTTGACCGCAGGCCGCGCTATGCGGTGATCGACTCATGGCCACCGGCCCAATCCACATGTGGGCGCGCGTCGGCGCAGCGCGCGCGGAGCGGGCCGAAGGCAGGAGCGCAGCGCGCAGCGGAGCCGGGAAGCGCGCCCGGCGGAGCGGAGCGCAGCCGGGGCTTGATGAGGTAGAGAAACCTGTAACAGCTCATGGCCGATACGGGCCTTGGCGCTGCTCACGCCTCCGTGGTGGTCTGGCACTGAACGTCCGCGCGAGGGGGCAGGGTGCAGCCGTTACCGGATGACTTGGCACAGAACAGGCCGGGCGACGCGGTACGCCGCAAGATCCGGGAGTTGCGACCGAACCCCGTGCTGAGACTGATCGACTGCCGGCGCCCCGGTTCGGATCTCCGTAGTTGGGCGGACGGGCTCGCCGGCGAACGTCTCACTGGACGGCAGTTGAACAAGCTCCGAAGCCGTGGATGGTTCACCCTCCACGCCATCCAGTGGCCGAGCGGCGCGGACATCGACCACCTTGCCATCGGCCCCGCCGGCGTCTTCTCCATCAACTCCAAGCGGCATCGAGGGAAGACCGTCTGGTACGGCGACACCGCCGTCACGGTGAACGGCTCCCCGACCCGCCACATCGCGGTCAGCCAGTCCGAGGCCCTGCGCGTCTCGCGGGCCTTGACCAGGCGCTGTGGAGTCGACGTCCCCGTCCGCCCGGTGATCTCCGTGGTGCACGCGGCGAAACTGACGGTCAAGGGGGCCAACCCGCCGGTGCTCGTCCTGGCGGTCGAGGACCTCGGCCGGGTCCTGTCGGGGCTGTCGCCGGTGCTCTCGTCCGACCAGGTGGCTCGCATTTACGGCGTGGCGCGGGAAGCGCGGACCTGGGCCGGTTGATCAGGCGTCGAAGTCGTACTCAACACCGTTGCGTTAACGCTGTGACCTGCGGGGCAAGGGGGTTGGGCGAGGCAATGAGGTCATGGTAGCCCGGCCGGTCACGCGCGCTGTGGCACCGCCAGGGAGCCGAGCGATTCAACCCGAGGACAGCCGAAGCGTCAGTCAGTGGGCGGGTCAGACGCCCGAGCGGTGCCAGGTCCCAGTCTCAATGTCGGTGGGGGATGTCATCCTCGGCTCCATGGATCACTCTGCGCGGATAACCGCGTTCACAGGTCTCGTCGGACCGCCGCCCGGCCCGGCGCCCGCCGTCGACTGGGCGGCGGTCGAGGGCTGGCTCGGCACCCCGCTGCCCGGTGACTACAAGGCGCTCGTGTCGGCGTACGGTGCGGCCGAGATAGGCGGCCCGGGTGCGGCGATCCGGCTGCACCCCCCGTGCGTCAGCACCGACGGCCGCTTCGAGTACGCAGCATGGATCGTCGAGACGCACCGGCACTCGGCGATCCGGCCCGGCATGTTCACCGCGCGTCGGCGCCCCTTCCTGCCCGAGGAGGGCGGCCTGCTCGCCTTCGCCACGACGAGGAGCGGCGACCACCTCTTCTGGAACACGGGCGCGTCGGACGACCCCGACGAGTGGCCGGTCACGCTCATGACCACGAATGTGGCAGTCGGGGTGAGCGAGCCCTGGGTGGACTACGAAGTCCCGTTACTGGAGCTGCTGTTCACGCTGCTCCGCACCGGCGTGCCGCACCCGGGCGAGCCCGGCGGGCTGCTTGGCCCGCTGTCCTCACAGATACGGGTCTGGCCGCCGCTGGCCGGGGCCGCACCCTGGTCGCCACCGCCTGCGGGCACCGCCGTGGACGCGCGGCAGCACGCGGCGCTCACCGAGGGCTCGGGCCTCGACGCCGTCATGGCGCTGGTTCCACCGCCCCTGGAGCCGTACCTGGGCCAGGGCAAATGGGAGCAGGTCTTCGAGCGGCTCGGCACCCGGCTGCCGCCGGACTTCGTGGCACTCGCGGAGCGGTACGGGGCGGGCAACTGGAGCTGGTGGCTGGACATGAGCGCCCCACTGTCCCTGGACCGGCCACGGGAGCAGGGGCTCGCGGCCACCGTCGAGGGCATGCTTGACGGATACCGCCAACTGCGCGCCGCCCATCCCCAGTACTACCCGATGCCCGCGTGGCCCGAGCCCGGCGGCTTCCTGCCGTTCGCGTCGACGATCGACGGGGACCAGATCGGCTGGTGCGCGGACGGCCCGCCCGAGACATGGCGCGTAGCCGTCAACCCACGCCACTGCGACCAAGGACCGCCCCTGGCAGGCGACTTCACGGCAACCCTGCTCACGTGGTTGCGCGGCGGCCCCGCCCAATCCGGCTTCCCCGGTCTGACCGGCCGGGACCTGCATCCACTGGACGTCATGTTCTTCGAACCGTTCGGGCCGGGCGCGCCGTGGTGAAGGCCCCTCGTCACCACGGGCTGGGACCTTGGGACAAGGACACGGCGTCGTCCCGCCGCCCCTCACCCAGCCTAAAATCGAACCTATGGACGATAAGGCTTCGGAGGCGGTGACGGCTCGGCCATGGCGTCCGAAGGATGGACGGCAGCCGGTGGTGTGGACGTGGCCTTCGTCTGATCCGCCAGCGCTGTGGGTCATGTCGGCGGGTCGCTGGCGGTGGGCGGAGGTACGGGCCAGGGAGGACTGGCCGGACGGGCGCGTCGTCTACCAGGTGCTCGTGGACCCGGAGGGGGCCGGCTCGAAAGGCACACGCGCGTATCAGTGGCCGCAGGACGGTCTGCGGGTCGCGCACCGCAGCGCACTGGCCCCCTCGCGCGGTCCGCACCAGGGCGGCGGGCTGCCCCGTCCGCCATCCAGGCGGGTGAGCCCTCCTGCCCCGGCTCAGCCGGTGCGCTCGGGCGGTGAGGACGCCGGGGCCCTACCGTCGTGAGCATGAACGATGCGCCCAGACGGATCGACCCCACGACGGACCGGGCGACCGCGGCGCTGATCCTCGGGTGCAGGCCGAACCAAGTCGGCTACTGCGCGCGCTGCCAGGGACTGACAGTGCGCTACGGACCGCACGCTCTGGTCGTGTGCCCGGCCTGCCGCGCCGCCGAGCAGGGCCCCGGCTAGGTTCTGTCTCTTTGGTCAGCGTCGGGTCCAGATGAGGATGCCGGCGAGATGGAGTGCGGCCTGGTAGGCGATGGCGAGCTTGTCGGTTCGTGTGGCCAGGCCGCGCCACTGCTTGAGCCGGTTGATGCATCGCTCGACGGTGTTCCGCTGTTTGTATGCCTCGACGTCGAAGCCAGGTGGGCGGCCGCCTTGGCGGCCCCGCCGCAAGCGGTGGCCGATCTGGTCGGACGGCTGCGGGATGACAGCTCGGATTCCTCGGCGCCGTAGGTGGCTGCGGATGGCGCGGGACGAGTAGGCCCGGTCGGCCAGCACGGCCAGAGGCCGGGTCCGTGGCCTTCCGGGGCCGCTGCGGGGCACGCGAATGCCGGACATCACGCTTTCGAAGGCGGGTGCGTCACCAGCCTGACCTGCAGTGACGGTGAACGTCAGAGGCCGTGCCCCGCCGTCCGCGGCCAGGTGCACCTTGGTGCTCAGCCCACCACGGGAGCGTCCGAGCGCATGATCGGCGGGCTCACCAGAACAAGCCGCCCCTTTTTGCGTGCCCCGGCGGCGTGCTGGTGAGCCCGGACGACCGTGGAGTCCACCGACACCGTCCAGTCGATCTCGTCGTCGGCGTCCGCCGCCGCCAGAACAGCGGCGAGGATCATCTCCCAGGTGCCGTCGACAGCCCACCTGATCAGCCGTTTGTGAGCGGTCTGGAACGGTCCGAGCTCCTCGGGCAGGTCACGCCAGGGCGAGTTGGTGCGGTACTTCCACGCGATGGCCTCCAGCGTTCGGCGATGGTCGGCCCACCGTCGTCCACGGACCGGATCGGCCGGCATCAGCGGCTCGATCCGGTCCCACATCGCATCAGTGATCACTAATCGGACGGACACATCCGATCAACTGACTTACCGACCAAAGAGACACGCTCTAGGCGCTGCGCGGCTTGTGGCTGCTCGTCTTCTTCGCCGCCGCCTTCTTCGCTGTGGTCTTCTTGGCAGCCGTCTTCTTCGCGGGGGCCTTCTTCTTCGGCTCCGGCAGCTCGTGCACCTCGGCCTCGCTGCCATGGTTATCGCGGGCTTCGCGCGCCTTCTCCACTGAGGCGTTCAGGGCGGCCATCAGGTCGAGGACCTGCGCACGACCGCACGGCCCGGCTCAAGCAGCTCCCGCGCCTCCCGGGTGATCTCGCCCCACGCAGGGCACAGCTCGATCTCGCCCGCTTCCTGGTACATCTGCGGGTCTCCTCGGGATGCCCTGGCCGGGGCCGGTGGCTGCTGGGGGGCTTCGCCGCCCCCCAAACCCCCGCTCCCCCGGCACCGCCCGGCGCGGACAGCGATCCCGTGGTGCAGTGGGTGCGCGCCGGCCGGCACCGGGGCCGTGTGCTCCTGGCCTGGGCAAGTTGACTGGTAGGCCCGCATGTTCATGTGTCGCGTATTCGCCTAGAAAACCGGCTCTGTGGCTACTGAGCGTCATGGCAGGTATCGATCGTGCCCGATTGCGCGCCTGTGCCTGACTGCCAGCACCTTCTCGCCGATACTCACTTATTCCTTCGACATGGTGCTGACCGGCTGGCAAGCTGCGCACATGACCTACGGAATCGAGTCCCACTTCACCTGGTGAGCGCCCAGGAAGAGCGCAACGGGCTCACTCCCCCGACCGCTCTGTACGACCGCGCCCTGCATCTGCTGCGCGAGTCCCCCGAGGCAGGCCCGCCCCGGCGCGGCTACTCCCTGCCTGAGAAGCCCGTAACTGGCGAGGATCCGCTCTCTCGAGAAAAGGCGAGCAATGCCATCCGGGAAGCGCTCAGCCCACTCCCGGACGACCCCGCCGTCCTACATCGCCGCTTCGAACGACTCGGCATTCAGGACCGCCACAGGCACCTGATCAAGTCCACTGTCGTTGGGCTGCCACTGCCAGCTGAGCAGGAGGATGCGGCCCGCGCCTTGGGACGACAGCTGATTCGGACCGGTACGACCGCGGCTACCGTCACCACAGGCATCGCCCTGCTGGGTCGCCTTGGCGAGCCCGAGGACGTCCCCCATCTCTCCGTTCTCGGCCTGTTCCGAGATCTCACAGGCCCAGCAGTCAACGCGCTCGACACCCTCGACCGCCCATCCGCTGCCGTCGTATGGCTCACGGTCTACGCCCGCCGCGACGAACTTCGGCCACTCGTCCACGCCCTATGGGCAGGCAACCGGCAGGCCCTGCGCCCGGAACTGGTCGCGCTTCCTGTCTCACCTCGCATCCTCAGCAGCGCGGTCGCCCGCCGGATCGCGGAGGCCTCCCAACTGCCCGACCTACTCGACCGTCACCCCTCCGACACCGACCTGCTCGCCCGGGCGGGAAGGCTGCTCGTCCGGATGGGGTGCTCACGCGACGATCCGGCCGACCTCCTCGCTTACCAAGACGCGCTCAGCGTGTACGACAGCGTCGTCGGCCGAGCAGGTCTGCTGCCGACCACCCTCGACAACGCGGCCATGCTGCTGTCGCTCGCCCTGGGTCTGAGCAGCGGCACCGGGGTGCTGCTGGACTGGCTGCCTGGGCGGCGCGAGGCACTGCTGGAATCGCTCGGGCAGCTGCTGGCCGAGCCCGGCTGGGCGGACGCAGGCGCCACTGCAAACGAGACGGACCAGCGGCAGCGAGTCGACTGGATCCGCCGTACCGGGCGAAAGCCGTTCAAGCGCCCAGCCACGCCCGACAAGTTCCGCATCGAGGTGGTGACCGGCGATCCTGCGGACCGAGATCCGGTCGAGACACGGGTGCTCATCGATGGCCGTCCGGTGGTCCCGGCAGTGTTCGGCCGCGGTCCCGCCCACAGCCCCGAGTACCTGCTGGACGACGGCCGGCTGCGGGCCACGGAGGAGCCTCGCGAGGTGCAACTCGCGGAGGCGTACTGCACTGAGGGGTGCTGCGGCGCCCTCTACGTCACCATCCGGCGAGACGCGGGCCAGGTCGTGTGGGAGAACTGGCGGCAAACCATGCCGGGCTCCCGCGAGCCCGCATCCGAGCTGTCCATCTACCGGTTCGACGCCCGCGCCTACGACGTGGAGATCGCGAGGGCGGAGAGTGACTGCTCCTGGTCCTGGCGGGCTCGCACCATCGCCCGCCTGATCAAGGCGGGGCTCATCGAGGAACCGGACTTGCTGAGCCAGTGGGATGCAAGCCGAGGCTGGATCAGCAGCGGCTTCGACGACCCCGACACCGCCGAGGTGACCTTCTGGTACGTGCCGGGACTGGCATCTGGCAGACCGGAACGAGCCGATAGTCCCCTCCAGTTCCGCTGGGTCATCCCTGACGACGGCACCCCGCCCGAGACCCAGGCTGCCAACGCGTTGCGCCGACTGGCGGAAGAGGACCCGAAGTCCTACGCGCGTGTATGCGGCGGCAGCCGTGAGCGGGCCGAGGAGCTCGGGTTTCCCTGGCCTGACAGCGCCTAACCAGGCCCATTCTCAATATCTGGCCCTCAAGCGAGGAGCGCATGCGTCTGAGAGGCGCAGCAGGGCGCAATGCAGTTGCCGTGGCCGCCGGGTGCCTGCCGGACGCGGCGAAGGGGCTGCGTTACCCGTGGTGGGTGGCACAGCCCCTTCGGATGGTGAGGTCCAGGCGCCGGAGCCGCTACAGCTCGTCGGGGTTTGCCGACATGTGCAGCGCGCGCGGACGACTGCTCGATCGACTTACGCCGCCCCTTGTCCGCTGTCGTGAGATGCGTCGACTCATGCGGGAGGACTTGGGCGTCGCCCTCCCGCGGGATCGAGTGATGTGTCACCAGCCCTGAGCTCGTCCCAGCCTCACAGGTGAGCACTCTGGACGTTCGACGGTTGCGGCCGACAGCTCACCGGCACATCGGCGAGGCAGGGGGACCATCCCCGCGTGCGCGGGGAGCAGATCGTCATGGCCTGCGGCATCGTCCCCGCCCTGGGACCATCCCCGCGTGCGCGGGGAGCAGATCATCGATCTCGACGACGGCTCCGGCTGCTTGGGACCATCCCCGCGCCCGTGGGGATGAACCAAGGGATGGACCCTGACTGACGACGAGGTCCGCTACTCGCCGCGCCCGCGGTGGCCCCGGTCGTACTGCCCGCGCAGCGCCCGGCTGCCGTTGTCCCCGCTCCGCAGGGCCCGAGCCCGACGCCGTCCCGGACGACGCGCCGGCCACGGTCGAGCCGGACCGCACCGAGCGCCGCCGCCAGGCCGACGTCTCCCACGCTGCGGCTCTGCGCCGGGCCCGTGCGGAGCGCGCGGCGACGAAGGCCGGGACGGTGGCGGGGGTGCCCTATCTAGAGCCTGTCCGGTCGATTGCGTGTTGACCAGCCAAGGGATAGGGCGCGGGTGCGCTGCCGCAGGAAAACAGTGTGGCCATCCTGCGGCCAGTACCGGACTCGCGGAGCCACCAGCAGGCGACTGGCCGGGGCGAGGACCTCTTGCCGGACGCCAACGCCAGCTTCATTCTGATCAGCGAAGCGGCAGTCAGTGTTCCAGGGGGGACATGTGAGAACTGACATCGGCAGGGTGCAGCGCACGCGGAGGTTACGGATGGCCTTGGCGTACGCCCTGCCAGGGGTCGGACTGCTGGGCCTGATCGTTTCAACACCGTTCGTACTGGCGGCGTTGGCTCCAGCCAACACCGACTGGGGAAAACTCAGTGACATCAGTCAGACGTATGGGGCCGTGTCCGTCGTGCTCTCTGCGATCGCTCTGGCTGGTGTGGCTCTCTCGCTCCTCTATCAAGTCCGGCAGACGCGCACGAGCAATGAGCAGGCCATCAGAGACAGCCATCTCGAGCTCGCGACGCTTGCGCTGAGCGATCCGGACCTGCTTCTGGCGTGGTCGCCGCCCGAGACGCCAGTGGCCTTGAAGCGGCACCGGCAGCATGTGATGGCGTCTCTCGCTCTCGGAGAGCTATTGCAGCGCTTCCGAATCGGCCATCTGTCCGGCGAGAAGCTCGCGGTTAAACTCGACGGGCACTTCCGCAGTGAGATCGCGCGCGAACAGTGGAACCGCGAAGGGCCGGGGTGGCGGCGCACCATGGAGGCGGGCGATCGCCTTGACCGTGTGTTCGTTCGCCTGGTGGAAGAGCGCTGCCAGGCTGCTGTAGCGGCGGGACCGGCGCCGGCCCTCCTGGAGTTTCAAGATCAGCCGGACAGGCTCTACTAGGGTCCGTCTTCAAAGATCAGTGGGTGGTGGATCATGGTGGGGTGATACGTCGTCATGAACTCACCGATCAGGAGTGGAAGTTGCTCGCTCCGCTGATACCGCGGGCCGTCACGGGCCGGCCGCGGGTGGAGGACCGGCAGGTCATCAACGGGATGGTCTACAAGATTCGTACC
>NZ_JBICAJ010000017.1:0-70132 GCF_043088925.1 Streptomyces sp. NPDC014006
GGGCTACGGCGTTCACCAGGCCATGCTCGGCATCGCCCGGCTCCACAACCTGGCTCTCACCGGATAACTCACACCCCATACGGGACAACCTCTAGCCTCGCTATTTCGGTTGAGGCGGGGCCAGTTGGTGGTCCGGAACGCGAAAGTGCCTTCTGAGCTGGGAGGATGAACCTTGTCGAGGGGTTCTGTCGTTCCAAGCGGAAGGCACTTTCTGCGTGCAGGCTATCGGTTTGCGTCCCAAGGTTCATGTCACCGCTGACGGGGCGGGGGTGGTCGGGCATGCGGGAGCGCGGTTGCTGGCGGATCTCGCCGACGCGACTGGCTGCCAGCTGCGTACTCCGATGTGCTGCGGCCGCTGCGGCCACGTGGGACCGGCCACGACCTGTCAGGTGACCCTACGCCTCACCCTGACGAACCGGACCAGAACGGGCTCCCGGGATCGCTGATCGCTCTGCAGCGAGCGGCCAACCTCGAACGCGCGAGGTGCGAGCAGCTCGATTCCCCTGACGAGCGCACGAAGCAGCGACGCATCTGGCTCGAAGCGGCCACGGCAGTCCAGAACGCTGTGGCCCGCTACGCAGTTGCCCAGAACCTGAACTGTTTCGACGTTGAGCAGCAGCTGCGGCGTGCAGCGAAGGACGACACCGTCGACAGGTGATCCGGACCCGGATCCGTGCGCGAGGAGTGAGCCCAGCCATAACGGCATGCGTCATCGCTGCCCGCTACCGGGAGTCGGACATAGCGGAACGGTTTGCAGTACCTGCGGTCCCGGATCAGTCGTGTCCCGGCTGTTGCCTTGGCTGCCTGGCGTGTTGCAGGTGGTCTTTCAGCTGTTGGCGCAGGGCAGGCAGTGGGATGGTGGCGCCCAGGGATGTGAGGAACTCGGGGACGGTCCAGGTGATCAGGGCGCCGTGGCGTGACAGGTAGATGCCTACGCGTTCGATGCGGTGGGTGTCGTCGTAGTCGAGCAGCAGGTAGCCGGCGAGCTGCTGCACGGCGGCGCGGTTGAGGGAGTGCGGGCGGATGGTGGCTTTGCAGTCGATGAGCAGTCCGTCGACGATGAAGTCGGCGTCAGCGCCTCCCAGGTCGGCGCTGCCGGCGAAGACCGGTCCGCATACTCGCTTGTGCTCCGGCAGGAGCCGGAAGGGCGCGAAGGGACGTTCGGCGAGCGCTATCTGGTCGCTGATGTCCTCCAGTACGTAGGCGGGGACCGCCGCTGTCAGATCGTTCAGGGTGGTGCGCGCGTCAGCGGAAGCGAGCAGGTTGCGGCGCCGGGAGAAGACTCCGTTGCGGTAGACGGCCTCGAAATAGCCGGCCACGTGGCACAGCCGGGTCAGCTCTTCGTCGTCCAGCCGGGTGGCGCCGTCCAGGTGGGCCCGCAAGCGGGCCAGCAGCTCGATCCCCGCGCTGTGCAGGCTCTGGCGTACGTCGGCAGCCGGAGCTCCATCCAGCGGCGCGAGGTTGCCCAGGAGCCGGATGCCGAGGGCGACCGCTTCTCCCGGGCCGCGTCCTAGCAGGAGTCTGAGCCGGTAGTCGATGGTGTGTCCGAGGGCCGCGTAGTCGGGCCGCCGTTCGTTCATCGGCTGCGCCGCGGGTGGCAGCGTGCGTACCTGTTGCTGGTAGGCGCTGATGAGCCGCTCTGTGCGGGGCAGATGCCGGGCCAGAAACAGCGACATCGGTGAGCGCGGATACTGCAGCTGGCCAGTAAGCGGGAGCGCTGCCAGCGGCACCCCGTCGGGGGTAGTGGTGGCGTCGGCGCGTGAGGCGGTGCGGATCTGGGCTTCAGCCCACTGAAGTCCGGAGGCGTCCAGTACTTCGCGGGCCCGGGTCACCGCGACATAAATCAGCCGCGCCTCTGCCGGATGCACGGAGCGGGCCGCGTCCTCGCCCGCTTCCGGGGCGAAGCCACTGCCGATGCGCACCCGCTGCCATTCACGGCCCTTGGCCTTGTGCACGGTGGACACCACGACGCGCGCCTGGTCCTCGCTGGCCATGCGCTGCACGGCCGCGATGATCTGCTGCGGGCCGTAGGTGTCGACCAGGTCCACGAGGGCTTTGAGATCGCCTGCCGCAGAGTCCTGTTCGGCATACTCCTGGACCTCTGCCCAGGAGGAGAAGAGGAACAGTTCGTGGTGCGAGGTCCGCCTGCCCGCTTGTAGATCGATCGCCGCTTGGGCGATCTTCAGCAGCGGCTGGCCGCCCCCGACCAGCGCGACGGGGACGCCTTCGTCGAGGAAGTGCAGCACCTCGGCGAGTGCATCGGCATTGCCCCGGCACAGCACCGCGTCCGGGACCTCGACCTTCTCGAGCGCGGAAGCCCGGCCTGAGTGTCCGGTGAGCTGCATCGTCGACGATGCAGCCTGCAGCCACCGGTTCGCCACCTGCGCGATCGCCGGCCCGAACCTGAACGATTGCGTCAACTCCATGCGCTGCCCTGGGAAGCTGCTCATGATGTCCTTGGCGTGCCGCCACTCATAGATCTGCTGTGCCGGGTCGCCGACACATACGCGCTGAGCGTCCTGCGCGAGGAAGATCTCCTCGAGCACGGGGTTAGTGTCCTGTGCCTCGTCCAGGAGTACGAAGTCTGCAGGCAGCCGCGGCCGGGTCAGTGCCCACATCTTCAGGTAGTGATCGTGGTGAAAGGGCAGCTGCCCGTCGGGAGAACAGATGTCCTCCCACGCCCATCGCGCTCTTTTCAGCAGGACTTCCGCCAGATACTGCACACCCTGGTCGTCCAGCCCGTTCACAGTTCCCAGGTGCCGGGCCGCCACCTGCTCATCCGTGCTATAGCAAAAGCGCCGCACCATCTCCATCACCAGCCGCGCCAGCGTCGTCGCCCGCAGCCGCTTCTTGTCGACGGCCAGGTCCCGGTGCAGGCCCAGCAACCGCGCTGTACGGCTCAGCGGCATGTGACGCGATGCCTCAAGCCTGCTCTGGAACCGTCTGCCAACCGCCTGATACGCCAGCGAATGAGATGTCCGACATTGCACGTTCGAGCCGAACCGTGCCCGAGCCTCCACCGCAATAGGCTTGTTGAAGGCCACGTACAAGCCACGGCGGCGGGAAGCCGCACCCATCATCGCGAGCGTCGACGTTTTGCCCGTACCCGCACCCGCCACCAAAGCCAAGTCGTCCCCTGCGGCGAACGCCTCACGGGCAGCTTCCTGCTCCGCCGTCGCCTTCAAGACCACAGCACACCTCTTCCACCCGCACCGCGAGCCTCCGGGTTACGGCCAGCTCTGGCCGCGCGATCAGCCTGGCAACGCCCACTGACACCCTGTCATCAAAATAGGCATGCGCTTGCGGAAGATCGAAAATATGGCCGATCAAGCACTGTGATCCGAGCTGTTCAGGGCCAGCCGACACAGACCTTGCTGCGCAGGTCCTAGGATGCGACAGCAGGCCCGGCTCACGCGGCCGGTGTGCGCTGATCGGACAGGCGTATGACCCTGGTCGTTGTGGAGCGGATGGAGACCACCGTCCACGGACAAGCCGTAACCCGACCCCTGCACCGAGAAGCCGCTCCTGGCCCACCCCGCCTACCGGACCGTCACCGCCGACGGCGGCACTCTCACGGTCAACCTGGCCATCGGCCGCCACTCCAGCCTGGCCCTGAGCCCCGCCGCCTGATCTCGGTCGGCACACCACAGGCCGGCCCCCGGCCTCGCAACTGCCGGGACCGGCCCTCGTGCCGCCGCTCACCCCGTAGAAGGGATCTGGCCATGACCGCATCCACGGCCATCCGGTGCGCGTACCGTGAAGGGAAGACCCGCCGGGAGGACCAGATGAGCGCGCAGCCCGACCACGCACCCGTCACAACCTACGCCCCCACGCCGGGGGCGCCGGCCGAACTTCTCGCCCAGCTGCGCGCCGACTCGCGCGCCGACACCTGGGTGCCGGCCTTCGAGCGGGAGTGGGCGGCCGCGCTCGAGGAATCACGGCGCACGTTCTCCCTCGGCGGGCTGTACGCGGTCGTCCAGGAGTGGCAGGGCCGCCTCGCCTCTGCCCCGGCCGTCGACGCGTTCGTCGCCTCCGGCTACGACGACAGCCAGTTCATCGACATGGCGGAGCTCCGCGGGCGGCGCCGGTGACCGAACAGCCGTACAAGGTCCGCTTCTCCGCCCCGGCCGCGAAGGTCCTCGCCACCCTGCCCGAGCACGTCGAAGACATGGTGTGGGACGTCCTGGACGCCGCCGCCGGCGACCCGTGGGGCTTTCGGCAGTGGAACGCCGACGACCCCGAGGGCAAGGACATCCGCCACGCCTCCGTCGGCCAGCTGTCCCTCACCTACTGGGTGAACCGGCCCCTGCGCCGCTTGTCCGTCCTCAACATCACTTGGCTGGGATAGCCAGCTGGTGGCAACGCCCTGACCCCGGCATCGCAAGTGCCGGGGTCAGGGCGTTTCGCATCGTAGCTTCGTACGTTTAGCGCTGCGCCTTTTTTGGCCCCTTTGAAGGCATCTCCGCCGGATGGGCGCCAGGAAGTCGGTGAAGTAGGCAGCAGGCCGCCGCTCGATGACGGCGGCCTGCTGGGTCGGGTACCCACGGAGCGCTGTTCGCGCCGGGCGGTGCGGGGGGAGTCCCAGGCCTTCGACCTGGCGACCCGGGAGACCGGGCTCGGCGGGGCCTCGGCCAGCGGCTGGCGCACCGCCGAGCGCCTCACCGCGATGACAGTGATCCCGTGCGCACGCCTGAGCCAGTCCGAATAGCTGGACGGCATCCTGGCCGCATGGCGAACGCCGTCCATGCCGGATGAGACTGGAGCTGAGTGGCGTGCATCCAGACGTCGCCCGGCCGCCGGGCTTCGCTGTTGTGCGCGTACCGAGAGCTGGCGGGGAGGGGAGGGGTGGCGGACCGGGGTCCAGCCGCCGTCGACCCCGCCGGAGTCGGGCCGAGCGCCGTACTCCCGCCGTCGCGGATGCGGGCGCGTACGGAGACCGCACCGCCGGCCGTGGCTGATGGGGAGCAGCTGCTGCCGCGATGTGGCCGGGCCCGTCGTGGGCGCTCCGCTCAGCGCGGCGCCGTGGGCCCGACCCGTTCGGCGAACTGGGAGACTTGGGAGGTGAGCACCACCCGCCGCCCATTGGGCACCGGATCCCGCCCCGCCGAGGAGCAGTCGCCAATTGGCGACTGCCGCGAGCGTGGCCGGACAGCTGCCGAGCGGGCCGCCGGCGAGCCGCCCGCCCTGGCCGTCGAGGACGAGGTGGTGCAGGCGCGGCCGCCGGGCCGCCGCCGGTTGGGCACCGGGGTGCCCGCTTCCACCCCTGGGCCCTCATTTGAGGGCGGATTTTAGAAACTTGCCCAGGTCAGGTGGGGTACCACTCCGGCCGGACCGGGGTGTCCGCGCGCTCGAAGCGCACCATGGTGGCGTCGAGCGCCTGGAACGGGAACCCTGTTGCCCGGGGCGACTGAGGAGCAGCTGCCCTCACCGATGCCGCACTCGGTACGCCTTCTGACGGCAGGCGTTGGAGCAGTACCTCCGAGGACACCCTGAGGGCGGCATTGAATTTAAGAAACAGACTCCGACCACGTATCTGAGACGCTGTCGACGAAGTCGATCATGAGTCGATGGTAGGTGGCGCGGGTGGGGTCGGGGAAGCGCACGCTGTGGCGGTAGTACCGGTGGAAGGCGATGATCACTGCGGCGTGGGCGATCTCAGTCGGCAGTTCCGCGTGGTCCTCCGCGGTGAGCGGGCGCAGCCGAGTGTAGCCGTCGATCAGTAGGGCAAGGCGCTCGGCGTTCAGAGTGCCCTCGTCGTTCCGGGCGAGGCCGACGGCGGCCATGCCCAGGTCCAGCAGGGGATCGTCGAGGGATGCGGTCTCCCAGTCGATGATGGCCAGGGTGCCGTCGGGTCGCACGATGAGGTTGTCGGCGAACAGGTCGCCGTGGGTGACCACGGGTGCACGGCGGTGTTCAGCCTCGTGTCGGTCGATGGTGGCGAGGTGGCCGTTGAGCCAGCGCGCGAAATCCTGGTCGGGAAAGTCGGTGATGGCCGCTCGGTGGGCGCCAGACAGGCGACGGGTTCCGGCCGGGAGGTCGAGGGCGTTGGTGGGCAAGCTGTGGAGCCGGGCGAGGAGTTCACCTGCGGCGGGTAGGTGTTCGGCAGGGAGGGGGTCGCAGACCTCGCCCTCGATCCACTGCTTAAGCAGGAAGCACCTCTCGGCGTCGGCGATGAGGTCCTGGCCGTCTGCGGTGGGGACGACGTGGACGGTGGGTAGCCCTAGCCGCGCGAGGGTGCGGCTGGTGCGGGCGAGGTCGGCGGCGCTGGCGGGGTTGTGGTTGTCCAGGGCAGTGAGTACGTAGCGGCGTCCGTCGTCGGTGTGCAGGCGGAAGCTGGAGTTCGCGGCGCCGCCCTTGAGGGGGTGAACCTCAACCACGTTCAGGTCGTAGCGGCGGGCGATCGAGTTCAGGTCGAGGTCGGCGAGGGTGGTGTAGGTGGCCACGCGGACTCAGCACTCCAGGGACGACGAGGCGGGCAGAAACGGGAGCTCGACCGTACCGGTGCGGCAGCGGTGCCGACCAGGGCCGGTGCGGGTGACGGGAGGTCATTCGGGGCGCAGGACACTGCTCTCGGCGCGGCGGTTGGCCACGATGGCGTGCCAGCGCTCAGCGGTGGCGTCGGTGCCGTCGACCCAGGCGGCGCGCGGCAGTCCCAGGTCCGGCTCGGTGTGGTCCATAAAGTGGCTGATCTCCACCAGGTAGGCGAACTCCGCGCCGTGGACTCGCTCGCGCAGCGCCGCTCGGGCCGTTGCGAGTTCATCCGCGCTGCCCCGTACGGCGTGGTGGAAGCACAGGGCCAGGTGGGCATAAGCAGCGGAGGAGGTCAGGCCGCTGTCGTCGGCCTCACACACAGCCTGCGCGATCCGGGCCGGCACGTCGTCGGCCGTTCCGGCGTCACGCAGCAGGATGGCGATACGGGTCTGCAGGCGCGCCCAGCGGATGTGCGCGTTGCGCAGGAGTTGCTCGGCGCGCGCGATCTGCTCCTCGGCGCGGGCGCGGTCCTGGAAGGCCGCGGCGAAGGCCAGACAGGCCTGGCTCAAGGCCGCCTCGCCCAGGGCCCCTTGCTGCTCGGCCTCGGTGCGGGCGCTGGCGTAGGCGGCGCAGGCCAGAGCAATGTTGCCCTGGGTCCACCACAGGTCGCCCAGGGCACGGTGGTAGCGGCTGTCCCGCCCCAGGGTCTCGGTGGCGGCCTGGACAGCTGGAAAGTCGCCCAGTCGGCGGGCGAGGTGGACCAGGCCGCGGGCGGCACTGGGTGCCAGGGGAGAGGATCCGGCGGCGACTTGCCGCATCCCGGCAGCGGACTCGGCGTGCAGACCCAGGTCCCGCTGGCACTCCGCCAGGTGGTAGCGGGCCAGATCCTCCGCGTCCGGGGGCAGCAGGCTCGAGGCAAGGATCTCGCTGAGCTGGTCGGCGACCTGCTGCCGGTGGACGCGCTGGCGGCGGGCGATCGCGGTCACCGTCTCTGCCAGGGCCTCCGCCGGGGTACGGGCCGGACCGGTGGCACCATTCTCAGAGACCGGGATCTCTACGGCCTCCCAGACGAAGTCGGCCGCGTACCGGTACGCCGCATCCACCAGCCAACCGAGTTCCAGACGGTAGTCCCGGGCCAGGCGCAGCCCCTGAGTCAGACAGGAGACCATCTGCTGACGCTGACCGAGGACATCCGCAGCGGGCAGCTGCGCTCCCAGGGCACTGAAGGCTCGCTGCGCAGCGCGGCGCCAGTCCGCGGAGGACCAGCGGTCCTCGGTGGTGGCATCCGCGTCGCGTACGGCCTCCCGAACCAGGGTGTGCACGTGGTAGGGCCACGGCGCGCCCGGGTCCTCGTCGATAAAGGGCCGTTCCACCAGCTGCAGCGCCGGTGCGTCGAGCTCCAGTCCTGCCGCAGCGGTCGCCAGGTCTACCGAGAAGGAGTCCAGCAGGCTGACCGCGCGCAGCACGTGACGCTCCTCGGCCGACAGGTCCCGGAAGGTGCGGGCGACCAGAGCGGGGAAGTCCAGGTTGAATTCCTGCACCGACGGCTGCCGGCCGGAGCGCTGGTACAGGTCCAAAAACCGCATGACCGCCAGGTCCAGATACAGCGGCAAGCCGTGGGATCGCGCGATCACCTGCTGGCGGACGCGCCGGTCCATCACCGGCTCGCCCTCGCGCGTCAGCCGCTGGCACAGATATTTCTCGCAGTCCTGCGCCGACAGGTAGCCGATGCGGTGCTGCCGCGGCTCGGCGGTGGACCCGGGGGCCAGATACGGCCAGGCATGCGGCCCGGTCCAGTCCAGCTGCCCGTCGAGCTTCTCGTCGTCCCACTGCAACCGGTTCCGGCCGGTGACCACGAACAGTGCGTTAGGCATGAGCCACACCACCCGCTGCAACAGCCGCTCCAGGTCGCGGTGTGTACGGTCGCCCACGTCCTCGAAGGTGTCGAGAAGCACCACTGGCGTCGCCGCCTGCCCGGTCGGCAGCGACGCCAGGTCCCAGGCCAACAGGTGGGCGCAGTAGCTGAGCGTGTCCAGGTCCTGGTCGGCCTCTAGGATGTCCGCCAGCCGGCTGCAGCGCGCCAGGGTGCGTACCGTCTGCCGGTGTTCGCGCAGCGCGCCGACGACCACGCGCAGGCTCTGTCCCACCAGGTTGCCCACCGAGCCGGGCAGCGACAGGCTCTGTGCCAGGTCCCCGAGCGCGGACTGGATCTGCTCTGGCAGGGACACCGAGGAGGCGAAGCGGCGCAGGAAGTTGTTGCGGCGCAGGTACTCCTCGAGGGAGTCGCCGGGGTGGTTGGCCTCCCAGTAGCGGCGCAGTGCCAGGTCAAAGGCGGCCATCGGGCGGCCCAGCGGAGCCACGGCCAGCCGCAGCGCCAGCATGACGTCTTCGAAGTCGATCCCTGAGGTGCGGGACAGATCGATGCGTACTGGCAGTAAACGGCCTGCAGCGGCCGGTACCGGTGTCCAGTGGGGGACGCCAGGGCCCTGCGTGCCGAGGTGGCGCTCGAGGTTCCTGGACAGTGTGCTCTTGCCTATGCCGCCGATGCCATAAAACGCCAAGACGTTGCGCCGCGGGCGCTCAAAGTCCTCGACGCTGAAATCCGCGGCCTGCACGCTCGCGATGTGCGCGACCAGGCTGCGGACGACAGCGCCCCACTCGTCCTGCCGGTCGGCGAACACCTCCTCGGCAGCCAGGTCAGGCTGGTTGGAGCGGAATAACGAACGAAGATCCGACCTGGGCACGTCTGGGTTCCTTCCCATGGCATCGCCGACTCGGCCGACCGGGCTACCGTTGCGGCTCTGCCACCCTGCCGACACGGACTCACGAAGCCCTCAGTCTACCGAGATGGGTTTACGCAGAAACAGAGTTGACTGGCCATCACCCCGAGCAGTGCCGCTCATTTGAAGCGCGTTGAGGGCGTGCCAGGGCAGGGGCGGAGACCGGAGCGATCACTCACCGTGGCAAGCGCATCGAGCGACAGGCGAGCCCACCAGTCTCACGCCCGGTCCCGCTCGGCCACCGCAGGCGAGACGCCAAGACGTTGCGCCGCGGGCGCTCAAAGTCCTCGACGCTGAAATCCGCGGCCTGCACGCTCGCGATGGTGAAGGCGACGCCATCCGGAACCTGCTTGCGAAGGTGGCCCGGGACAGGCCCGTCAGGCCGCCCGACTCGGGCCTCAGCGGAAGCCGCTCAGCAGGCCGTCGGCGCGGCCAACGCCGCAAACCGTTCGGCACGGTGCGCCGCGCTGGCCGCGGCGCAGACCGCGGCCGAAGCCGCCAGCCGTGCCTCCAACGCCCCGCCTACACCGCCAAGCGGTCCGCCAAGGCGGCAGCAGGCGGGCAAGGCATCTCTCGCCGCCGCCGAAGCGGCAGCAGCATCCCGCAGCGCCACCGGGAACGCCAACAAGGCAGACGCCGCCGCGGACCAAGCCGCCGACTACGCCGCGCCCGCCGGAGGGTCCGCGGCCGAGGCACGGGCAGCCGCCGCGGAGACCCGCCGGCACGCCGCCGAGGCCAACCGCGCCGCCACCGCCGCCGAGGCCTTGGCCCGCAAGTCGGTTCCGAACAGGGCCGGTCAGCGTACGCGTCCGAGGTGGATGACGCTGACGCGGATCTGTCGGTCGCTGATCTCGTACATCACCCGGTACTGGGCCACGTGGATGCGGAGCAGGTCGGCGCTGCCGAAGGCGCCGTCAGGGCGGGGGTTGTCGGCGAGGCGGTCGACGGCGGTGAACACCTGCCGTACGCCGTCGGGGTCGTCCTTGGCGAACCGCTCCGCCTGGGCGAGGGCCTCGGGCTCCCAGATGATCTCGTAGCTCACGCCTCGCTGCCGCCGAACACGCGCCGGTACGCCTCGTCATGGGAGACGCCGGCGTCCTCACCGCGCTGCTGGCGGGCGCGGTAGGCGGTTAGGGCCCGCAGCTCCTGCAGTTCCAGGGCGTCGGCGGGGCTGACCAGTATGGCCACAGTGTGTCCGTGGTCGGTGATGGCGACCGGTTCACGGGTGGCGCTGACCTCGCGCGCGATGGCGCCCAGGCGGGCGCGGGCTTCCACGATCGAGTAGGTCGTCTCCGTCATGCACACCACCTTACGGAAGTGTGCACCTAGAGACCACCGAACGTATTCGTACGCAATTCGTACGGCAAATGTACGTGCAACGTATGTTTCATTGGGTAGAATGTCGGTCAGGAGGTGTTCCATGTCCGAGTTGTTCGACGCGGTCGACGCGCTGGTCGCGTCTCGCGCCAAGCTGCCGCCGCCGGCGGAGCGCAAGCGGCTGCGTGCCGCGCACGGCCTGACGATCGACGAAGTGGCCACCGCGCTGAAGGTACGCCGGGCCACGGTGTCCGGCTGGGAGAACGGCAAGACCGAGCCCCGCCCGCCCGAGCGCGACGCCTACGCCCGGCTGCTAGACAAGCTCGCGGAGCTCTACCCCGCCGACGCCACTGCCGCGCCGGTTCAGGACGCGGCGGTGCCGACCACGTTCACCGCCGCACCCGTCCCAGCGGAAGCGCAGACTCTGTCCACAGGCCAGGCGTCCGAGGCTGCGGACGTGACTGCAACCGAGAACACCCAGACCCCTGCCCCTGCCGCTGCTGTTCCGGCGGCCGCGCCCCGTCCGGCGCGCACCACCAGGCTGTCGTCGACGTCGCGCCGCCAGGGGGCGAAGAAGGCGGCCCCGGCCGGTACCCCGGCGGGAACCGACCCGCGGTTCGAAAACGGACCGCTCGCGGTCGTCGACGTCGAGGACGGCAAGGTGCTGGCGTACTGCACCGGCGGCCTGGTCCTGGACGTGCCCGCCAAGAGCATCCCGGCCCTGGTCGACTGGACGCTGCGCGAGGCGAAGCTCGGTCAGCCGAAGCTGTCCGGGCCGGGCAAGGACGCCGATCCGCTGCTCGTGCTCACCGAGGCCGCACTGGAGCGGTACGGCCTGCCCGTCACGCTCACGGAGGAGGAGAAGCACGCCGGGCGGATCCCGGAGGGCCACAAGGTCATCAAGCAACTCGCGCGCGCGGAGTGGAAGCTGACCAAGCGCGGCTTCGGCCCGTGGGCGCGGATCTACCGCCCCGCCACCGGTTCGGAGCGGGCCTGCGTGCAGCTGTGCATCCCGTCCTGGAACGCGTTGGACACCCGGCACTGGGGCGAGGCCGGGCAGCTCCCGCCGGCCGAACTCGCCCGCGTCCTGGGCGTGTACGCCTCGCGGGTGATGACGCCGCGCGGCTCCACCGCCGTGACCGGCCTGGAGCTGATGACCGCCCTGCACCCGCCGACGCGCGCTTCCGAGCCGGACGCCGACGGCAAGCGGCACTCCGAGCACAACCCCGGCTCGCTCGGCAAGGGCGCCATCGACCCGATGAACTGGCCGCCGTGCGAGGTCCCCGACGGCCACCCGGTCCTCAAGGACCTGCCCCGCTTCCACGTGCGCGGCCCGGCGGAGAAGCTGTTCGAGGAGGCGTACGACTGGGCACGGCCGATGACCGATGCCGAGTGCACCCTGCGGCACCTGGTCGGCATCGACGTCAACATGGCCTTCGCCGCCGGCGCGAACGGGCTGAACGTCGGCCTGGGCGAGGCGACGCACGTCAAGGCCCCCGCTTTCGACCCGAAGCTGCCCGGCTCCTGGCTGGTCGACCTGTCCCACGTCGACCTGTCGCGGGTAAAGGTCGGCAAGGAGTGGGTGGAGCTGGACGGCAACCTGCTGCCCAGCCCGTTCACGCCGAAGGGCGAGCGGCCCGAAGGCCCGGCCTGGTACGCGACGCCCACCGTCGCCTACGCCCAGGAGCTGGGCTACGACGTGCGCCCGCTGGAGGCCTGGGTGCGCTACGAGAACGGCCGCTACCTGGACGGCTGGTACAACCGGCTCCGTGACGCCTACCTCGCCACGATGGCCGACCTCGGCGTCGACGCCGACCTCAACCCGACCGACTTCCTCGCCGCGATGGACGGCTACAAGGCCCGCGACCCGGAGCTGGCGATCGTCACCACGGCCATCAAGGCCACGGTCAAGGGCGGCCTGGGCAAGCTCCGCGAGCGGCCCCGGGGCGAGGGCTGGCGGCCCGGCGAGCCGTGGCGCGCCCTGTCCCGCCCGACCTGGCGGCCGGACATCCGCGCGGCCGTCATCTCCCGCACCCGCATCAACCTCCACAGGAAGATCGTCAAGCATGCGGCGTTCACCGGTCAGTACCCGGTGGCGATCCTGTCCGACTGCGTCGTCTACGCCTCGAACGGACCGAGCCCGCTGGACTTCCTTCCCTACCGAGACGGCAGGCCGCTGCCCGGCGGCTTCAAGCTCGGCATCAACCCCGGCCTGGTCAAGCACGAGGGCACCCAGCTCGTCCTGTGGGGCGAAGAGGTCCGCGAGCGGTTCCACGCCCCGGAGCTCAACTTGGCCCGGTACATCAAGGACGGCACCGTCACCGACGTCGACAACGGTGAGTAGGAGAAGGCCACGATGAGCCTGTTCGGGGACGGCCTGGAGGCCGCGGTGCAAAAGGCGTTCACCCGTCCGGCGCCCAAGAGCGCGGGCGCGCAGATGCGCTATTTGGTCAGGCAGATGAAGGGCACCAGGGCGGTCGCCCAGCTGCTGCGGGTCTCCCAGCGCACCGTCGAGCGGTACGTCAAGGACGAGATCAAAAAACCCCGCCCTCACCTCGCCGCGCGCCTGGAGCGCGAGGTGAAGAAGCGGTGGCAGCCGCAGATCCGTGCCAGGGCCCGGCAGCAGGCGGCCACCACCGGCGGCATCGTCATCGACACCCGCGCCCGGCTCGGCTACACCGCGCCGATCGGGTCAACGGACGAGGACCGTGTCCGGCACCTGACCGTCGCCCTGCCCCCGCAGTACGCCGCCCGCCTCTTCGAAGCCCAGGAGGCCGGCGCCGGCGACGCCCAGCTCCAGCAGATCGCCGCCGACGCGCTCAAGGAGGTGTACTTCCAGGACGGCGGCCGCCGCGCCGGCTCCCTCGAGGACGTCCGCTTCACGGACGTCCAGCACCTGGAGTTCGAGCTGTAGCAGGCCGCGCCCCTACTCAGGCCGTCCGGCGAAGAAGCCCGCAAGGGAGGACGCGAGCGTTTCTGGAGCCTCTTCGGCCACGTGGTGCCCGGAGTCGATGCCGTGTCCGCGTACGTCCGGTGCCCACTGCCGCCAGATCTTCACCGGGTCCCCGTACAGGTCCTCGAGGTCGTCCCGGAGCGACCACAGGATCAATGCCGGGCACTGGATCTGTGTCCCAGCGGCGCGGTCGTCCTCCTCGTGCCGCCGGTCAATGGTGAGGCCGGCCCGGTAGTCCTCCAGCATCGCCCGCACCACGTCGGGGTTTCTCGTGGCCGCGCGCCACTCGTCGTAATTTTCCTGCCCCATGCTCTGGGAATCACCGTGGTACCAGCTGTCCGGATCGGCGTTGATGACCCGCTCGGGAATATCCGGCTGGGCGAAGAAGAACCAGTGCCACCACTGCGTAGCGAAGTCGACCGTGATGCGGGACAGATGCTCGGTGAGGGGCAGACAATCGATCAGCGCCACCCGCGAGACCGCGTCGGGACGATCGAGTGCGAGACGCAGCGCGACACTGCCTCCGCGGTCGTGCCCGGCGAGCGCGAACCGGGCATGGCCGAGGGAGCGCATCACCTCGACCACGTCACCAGCGACGGCCCGCTTGGAGTATCCCGCGTGGTCTGCGGTAGGCGTCGGACCGGTGGACCGGCCGTACCCCCGGAGGTCGGGACAGACCACGGTGAAACCGCGTCGGACGAGGAGAGGGGCGACGCGATGCCAGGTCGCAGATGTCCTGGGGTGGCCGTGCAGCAGCACCACCGGCGGCCCTTCCCCGCCGAAGCGAAGGAGAATCGACGCTTCATCGACCTGAACCCGCCTGGTCTCAAAGCCCTCGAACAAGCCCCGAACCCCCCGCCCTCGTTGACACACCACCACGGCACTTATCAGGCCCAGGACAACCCCGTACCCGCACCCGAGGACCACCAGGCCAACAGACTGCGCAAGCTGGCCCCCTTTGCCGACGAGTGCTGAACCGACACAGCCTTCCTCATGCCCCCGCGGATCCCGTGGACACAACTGCCTGATTCGCCAACGGTGTCTTGCAGCTGCCGGGATCGGGCGTTCCGCATCGTGATGCGGCCGTATCCACCGGTAGTCACCCGGCGGCAACGCATCCGCGCGAAGGAGTCACCATCCGCCGCGGGGCCGATCGGCACCGACCTGGACCTCGCGGAGACACTCGCGGCACTCCAGTAGCCCGTCCACGGCGCGGCCCTCTTCCTCCGCCCAGCTGAAGCCGCACAGCGCCCTCGTCCGGCGCCTGGACCCCTCCGCCACGGCATGGGAGTCGGGACCTTCCACTCACCGGCGTCCCGCCGTCGTACGGGCGCTGATGGCCCAGGTATAGGCGGCTTCGGCCGTGATGCAGCGCATCCGCAGATCAGGACCGCTCCAACGTTTGCCCTTCCGGGCTCAGCAGCGGCTTCGACGGCATCGGCCAGGCGCTCGAAGGACAGGTCGAACTCGTCCATATGCCTCCACCGGCCTGCCTGCTGCTAACTCATCAGGGTGCGGAACATCAGCAGGAGTCGGACCAGATCATGCTGACCGACCCGGACCGTGTTCGTCTCCGGGTCGTAGCCGTACGGGTTCTCAGCACCGACCTTCCTAGGCCTCGCACGTCTCGTTGTCTGCTGGACAGGGCGCGACAGTACTCAGGTGTGGACGGCTGCCGGGCCGGGGAGAACCAAACAGCCCCTCGCCCCAGGCGAGTTGACCAGAGGTCTACCGGCAGAGCGAAAGGTGACGACATGCCGAGGCGCGGTCTGGCACCAACGAAGTCATGCGTCTGCCCCGAATGCGGTACCCCGACGAAGGCGAGTCTGCGCAACGGTCACCTCTATGAGCACTCGGCACCGGGACGCCCCGGCATCTGCCCGAAGTCGGGCGAAGTGGTCCTGACCGGCTCTGAACTGAAAAACAACTACAAGTGCCCGTACGGTACCTGGGTCCGGATCACTCACAAGGACACACTGGCCCAGCACTTTATGCCGGAGGGGGAGCGGTGCCCCCTCTCCGGAGAGCCGATAGTAGCTCCTGCTTCCCGCCCCGTCGTGGACGGGTTGCTGCGCATGGTGCCTCCCGCGCCGACCCAAGAGTGGGCGAAGCCGGTCACCGGTAACAGTGGCTCCAGCGTGTACGCGATCCCGGCCGGCCTGCCCGGTCACGGGCGACATCGACGCTAACTATCCACCCGGACCGCGCAGCCCCGGTCCTCACAAGTCGCGGCAAGTTTGTGGCGCCTGCGCCGCGTCGCCCACCAGGCTGGTCCCCGTCGAACGGAGAACAGGGGTGCGGGCATGACGACGGCGGACAACGTGGCGGCGAGCGACGACGACGTCCAGGCGGTGCGCCGCTGGGTGCGGCTCTCGTGCATCGAGCCGGGCACCCATCTGCCCGCGCTGGTCGAGATCGCGGGGGGCCTCAGGCGGTGGACAGCCGTGGTCCGCTCCGCGCTGGGGCAGCTTGCCGCCGAAAGGATGGTGACCCTGCACGAGGGCTACTGGCTGTACAGCGTCAGTACCACAACTCCGACCAAGTGCGCCTACAGGCTGATGCGCACCGCGATCCACCGCAGTTACGAGCCCGGCGAGCGGTTCATGACCGCGACGAGATCACCCGGGTGTTCGACATCGGAACCAAGGAGGCCGTGAGGTTCCCGAGGAGCCATCCTCAGTCCAGTCCGACATCCCTGCCCGCTGCCCACGCACACGTTGTCGGTCATGGGCCCGGACGCTAGGAGTTGCTCTTGCGCGCACGATCAGCACTTCCGACACACATCCTAATAAGCGATCGGGGAGGGCCTCGAGCTACGGCTCTGTCGGTGCTCGCTGGAAAGCAACAGCGGTGGTCCGGCAGCGCAGCATTTGCATGGGCTGGATGACACCGGTCTGCTGATCGCGGAGCGAGCCGCCCTCGGCAGGTCGCATCCGAAGTGCGGCTCTCCGCGCCTACCGGCCGGTGCATCCTCGGCCCTGGGGGCCTGCGGTGCGCCGGAGGGACGCGTGCGTGATCGGGCGACTGCGACTCGTCGAGCCCACAAGTAAGCAGCGTGGCTGGTGCGGTCGAGGGCTGGTGGAGACACACGTGACGGGCCGTCGATCGAGTGCGGATGCGTTGGGGCGTGCTTTCGTCGGCCGAGGACGGGGGAGTGGGGCGGAGTGTTCAGCGACAGGAGTGAGGGGGTGCGCGTGTATGCGTACCCGGGGGGCGGTTGAGCAAAGCAGTGCGCGACCGGCCGTCAGTGCCCGGTGTGTGGAGGTGCGGTCGGACGTGAGGGCGTGTCCTGATGTAAGAGAGGAGCACGCCGTCAGATGCCGGATGACCTGCGAAAACGAGTGTCAGGCGACGCTCTGGGGATCTGGCATGCAGTTCTGAGCATCACGCAGTCAGCTCTGGAGATCAGTGCAGGACGATTCCCTGGACGTGGTGAACGTGTCTGAAAGACCGTGACCACTGTTTCGCGATCTGCCCAGATTGACGTCACGTTCATGAGTAGGCGCGCCTGTTGAGCGGTTGGGCACTTGTGATGGATCGCCGCCAGATTGAGCGACACGCCCTAGGGGCGGACTTGATGAACTCAGCGCTCATGTACGCTACGTTGATCTGGTCGGTCCCAAGGACCGCTGCTCATACACGTTGAGAACATGCCCAGCACGGAGGGCCCGATTTGGGAGCCGTACGCAGACTGGTCGACGCCGACACAGGCGAGGCCATCCCTTATGCGCCCTACGCCTTCTCCGGCGAGCACATCCAGGTCGACAAGGCCCGGGTCGAAGCGATCACCGAAAGCAAGGAATTCACCCCAAGCCAGAAGTTCATGGTGCTCTGGTGGATCGGAGTCTCTCCCGCCGGCATGGAACCACTCAGGGCGACCGGTGCGGACATCGCCAAGAAGGTCGGGATGACCGCCGACGCTGTCGGCAAGATCAACCGGAAACTGCTCAAGCGACGCATCCTCATCGAACGCGGACGCATCGGCAACTACCGGCTCTACCGAATCAGCCCATACATCGCATTCCACGGAACGGGAATCGAGCAACGGGAAGCGGTCAAGACGTGCAACCCGCCGGACATTCCCGGCTTCGACAACACAAGCCCTTTGCGGTGGGAGGCCCAGTGAACAACGACGACAAGCACAAGCTCCTGGACATCCTCCAGCGCACCGCAGGCATGACCGCCAACCAGCGACTGGTCGTCATGCTCTACGCCATGCACCCCACGGACCGCGCCGGCGCCGTGATCGAGACAGGCGCCAACCTCGCCAAGTTGGTCGGTATGTCCCCGACTGTCTTCTCCCGTACCCGACGCCAGGTCGTCGAGGCCGGATGGCTCGAGGAAACCGAGCGGCTCGCCCACATCAGCTACTACCGGCTCAGCGCGAAGTGCACCGGTGCAGAGGTGGTCGTCCCTCTGCGGCGCGCTACCTAAGGCCTGCTCTGCACCAGAACTCATGTACGTGAGGTCAATGAGCACCGGTCCTGTGGGCGGTGCTCATTGACCTCACGTACATCGACGCATCCCGCCGACGTTGCTCTCGGCAGGACGCGAATATGGGTCGCAGCCGATACCTGCCAGGCGGCGCGACGACGGCCGACGGCATCATCATGCTCAGCTTCAATTCCCCGCGGCTTCCGCCTCTCCCAGAGCCCGAGGGGCGCGGCGAAGCGCTCGTGGAGCCATGCACTTACGCGATCCCGCCGCTGTCGTGCCGAAAGTTCCCGAAGATCAGCGAGGTGCTGCCGCTGCTCCACCCGCACGGACTGTCCTCGGCCGATGTCATCCCGGCGCTCGCGCAGTTCCCCGGCAGCGCGGCCGGGCTCTCCCGCCCACAGTCACCCGACTCACGCAGCAGTGTGACCGGCAGGAACGGCCCCAACCGTCCCCACTCGGCATCCGTTAGATCGCCCCGCCCCATGCCTGACACAACGAGCTATCAGTCAGACAGTCACATGATTGGGCGGACATGTCCTAGTCGAACGCACCGAGGCGGTCGCTGCATGAGCCGGCCGTCGCACGGCATGCTGCATCACGTCGACCTGTGGGTGCCGGACCTCCCCGCGCGTCGCCTCGCGCGGCTGGCTGCTGGAGGCGCTGGGGTATTCACTCTTCGAGAGCTGGGAAGGCCAGTCGCTGGCTCTCTCCGCCGAAGAGCACGACCGCGGCCGCCCAGGGCTGAACCACCTGGCTTTCCACGTCGAAGACGTCACCACGGTCGAGAAGCTGGTGGCCGATGCCGCCCTACACCTGATGTTCCCCGAACGGCACCCCTACGCCGGCTGCGGACAGCACCACACCACCTACCTGGAGAGCGACGACGCTCCGAAGTCGAACTCCTTGCGACCAACTCACCCGGAACGAAAGTGAGATCGACCGATCCACAGGTCTTGACGATTGCTCGTAGTGATGGCGCAGCGCAGGGACCTGTGCACTTCATCGAGCACCACCACGTCCCTGGACTTCGGATTCGTCGATCACGCGTGCCGCCGCGACTGGGCGCCACCTCAGCTGAGCAGCAACGAATTAATGCGTACCGTTAACGTCCACTTCCCTGACTACCGTTCAGCTCCCCCTGCGATCGACGACGGGATGTAGGCAGGTGGCGCAGCCGTTCGGGCGACAGGTGCAGGCCTGGACACCAGCCGGGCCTCGGTGCGGCGTTCGACCGAAGCCACTCCGGCACCATCCAAGGCCACGGTTTCGGCGCTCTAACCTCTGCGCGAGGCAAGAGCGGTCAGATGGAGGCCATCCCATCGCCGTCGCGCGGATTTCGGGCGCCTGGGATTGCCCCGGATCGACTGTGTGGCCGTCTGGCGGCCTATCCAGTACTAGGACGTCTCTTCATACCAGCGCTGGAGAGTTCGGCCCTCCTGGAGGCCTTCTAGGCTGTCGACTTTTGAGTGTCAATCCTTGGAATCCAAGGATCGCCTTGGATTCCAAGGATGGATAACCTGAAGGCATGACAGAGACGGTCCAGCCCACCGGGCACTGCTACTGCGGCTGCGGCAAGGAAATCGGCTACGGCCGATTCTTCGCGGCCGGCCACGACAAGACCGCCGAGGCCGCCTTCCTCGCCATCCACCACGACGCGTCTGTGGCGCAGATGCTTCACACACATGGATACGGCCCGACCGAGGCCACCTCGGTCACCAAGGCGGCCGTGAACAAGGGGATCTGGTTGGAGTGTCCACACAGCTGCGGCTATCGCGGCGCCCAGGAGAGCATCAACAACCACGTCAACCGCCACCACGCAAGTGACAGCACGCCCGGACGCAGTAAAGAGCATCAGGAAGAAGGCGACACCTGACGGCCACCACTGAAGATGCCCGCAACCAGCGCATTGCCTCGCCGTCGCCAGACGCCCAACCCACGCCCTTCGTGAACGCCGGTGCTAGCGACTTGGTCCGCGATTGAGGTTTGGGCGTGCTGGCTTGGCGGTCGGCTGGTGGTTGATCACCAGGCGGGCTGCGGGCGGGCACGAGCTCGGTGCTCGGCTTGCGGCAGGTCGGTCGGCGAGCCGAACGGTCCGAAACCTATGAAGCCGCGGGCGACGCCGTACAGCTCGGCGAGCGCGGCGCGTGGGAGCCCGGTGCGCAGGTGGACCGGGTGACGAGCAGGCGGTCGGTGAAGACCAGGTCGTGCTTCGGGCCCCACCGGCCTCCCGCTGCCACTCGGCACCACGTCGCTTACGAAGCTCCGACTCGCACCGGGCAAGCAACGGTCGGCCAACTCTTCGATCAAATCGCCGAGATGTGTGCGCGAGACGGCGCAGAAGGCAGGATGAGGCAAGGCCGCACGCGCCCACTTCTTGGTCACACTCGAAGAACCTGTGCGGCCACTGCCACGTCACGGCCTGCCGATGAACAACGGGTGTGGCTCTTCTGCGGGAACTGACCGAGCTGGGAACGTCCCTGCAGAAGAGCAAACGCCGCTGGCCAAGCACCGGTCTGAGCATCAGGGCCTCAGTAGTCCGCCCGCCCACCAGTCGTGCGGCTTGCCGTCGTTGGCGATGCCGCGATTGCCCAGCGTCCCTTCGACGAAGCCGAGTTTCTCGGCGACGGCACGCGAGCCGGTGTTCCCGGCCATGGCCCACCACTCGATGCGGTGCACTTCGAGGGTATTCCCAGCCCCAGTCGCACAGGGCCCGAGCGGCCTCCACCGAGTACCCGCGTCCGCGCTGTTCCTTGACCGCCCAGTAACCGAGGTCCCAGACGCCGCGGCTGACGAGGGTCAGGCAGTACGAGCCGACCAGGGCGCCGGTGCCCTTGCCGAACGCGCCCAGGGTGTAGTCCCTGTTGTCGCGCACGCGGAAAGTGCCTGCCGCGGCACGCAGAGGGCCGGTTCCCCGCGGTGGGAAACCGGCCCTCTGTGTACAAGCACGAGGTCAACCCGTGGCAGTAACGCGACTGTCCCTGTGCTTGATAAGCAGAGACAGCATGGTGTCGAACTCGTCGGCCGGCATCTTGTGAATCAAGTACTGCGCGGCAGACACCCCGTCGTCGTACGGGAACCGCTTCGGAAGTCGGTCCGCCGACTGCTCCCCAGGGGCCTCTGGAGCTACCTGAGCGGGCAGGCTCCGATTCTCCTCCGACCGGTCTGCCCTTGGCTGTAGCGCGGCGACGGTAGGTTCGGGGGCCTGAGCTATTACCGGGTAATGGTCGGGCGCCGGGTGGCTGCCCGCTCGCGCCGGTGCCGCCGTCGTCGTCGCGGCTTCGGCAGGCGCTTCCTGCTTCGTCGCGGGCTTCCGAGCTTCCTTGCCGACCTGCTGCTGCTTCAGTTCTTCAAGGGCTGCAGCCTGTTGCTCGGGCGGCTTGTTGCCGACAGCTCGCAGGAGCTTGATGGGTTCCGAACCGATCTTTTCCTGCAGCTCTGGTGTCAGGTTGAGCAGCGCGAGCCGTTGGGAAACCCAGCCTTGAGACTTGTGCAGTCGATTAGCCAGTGCCGTCTGCGAACCGTGGATTGCAAGGAGGCGCTGGAGTGCCCGTGCCTCGTCCAACTCGGCGAGGTCCTGGCGATGAATGTTCGCTACCAGTGCCGACTCGAGCAGAGACTCAGAGTCCTGGCCCTGTTCATCGTCGACCCACACCTTCACGTGGGTAAGGCCCGCCTCACGCGCGGCGGCGAGTCGGCTGCTGCCGTCGATGACGACATGCGTGGTGTGCGCTTCGAGTTCGCCTTCGCGGGCCGGGTTCGCCTTCAAGTAGGCGTCGCGGTTCATGACCGTGATGGCCTGCTTCTGCCCGTGCTCAAGGAGACTACCCGCGAGTTCGGTGAGGTCGCCAAGGCTGGAGCGCGGGTTGTCGGGGTTGGTACTGATCCGGTCGACGGGCAGCTTCGTGGGGGGTGCAACACCGTCAGTGGGGACTCCGGTGGCTGCCGCGACCGCTTGGCGGCGGGCGCTGACAGGAGCAGCGGTGCTTCCAAAGCGGCCAGTTCCGAGCGCTTTGGCCTTACTCATGAGATCTCCCGGGCGAGTGCGCGCATGCTGACGGCCTGCTGGCTTCGAGGCGCGTAGGACAGCAAGGGTCGCTTGACGCGGACGGCCTCCTTTTGTTCCTTCAGGTCGCCGATGAGGCCGACGACGCGCGGATCCTTTATGTCAACCCAGCCCTGCAGGGAGGAGGTGGCGATGTAACCGCGGCGTCCGTCGTAGAGATTCACGACGATGCCGAGGTAGTCGATGTCGATGCTGAGGTCGTTTCGCAGGTCCTCGATCTGGCTCGTGAGCAGGCCGTAGGCGTCGGCGGAACTGTCTTCGGCCTGGACGACGATGAGTGCGCCGGACTTGCCGGGCTCCTCGCCGTCGCGGCGGCGGCCGTAGTAGGCGGCGGCGTCCATGCTCAAGCCGAGGCTAGGGGGGCAGTCCACAATGATGGCGTCGTAGTCGGCCTCAAGCGGTGCCAGAGCCCGCTCGAGGGCTGCTTCGCGGGCCCGAACGCTGGACAGGCGGACGTCCAGGAGGAAGGCGTCGTTGCATGCGGGCAGGAGGTGCAGGCGGTCACCGAATGTCTCCGGTTCGATGGCCACAATGAGGTCGCTCAGATCGCCCCTGGCGGATCCAGCCATGTGGTTGGTGAGGCTGTCGCCGTCCATGGGCAGCGGCTGGGCACCCAGCTGGTTGGTGAGGTGGCACTGCGGGTCGAAGTCGACGAGCAGGACTCGCATGCCGAGCCCGGGCAGGCTTTCCACGTCCAGGGGGTCTTCCTGGGCCTGCGCTGTGTCGTCGTCTCCCTCGGATGCGCGGAGTGCCTCAAGGAGCTGCTTGGCGATGCGCACGGGGCGGAGCTGGTTGGTGTCTTCGGCCAGAGCCTCGCCGACGCCGGCGGTGATGGCCGTCTTACCGACTCCGCCCTTCTGGTTGCAGACGATGATCCGCCGCGTGATGGCCGGTCGTTCGACGTCTGGTGAGGGGTTGCTGTCGAGCCAAAGCTGAATGGACTGGGCCAGGCCCTGTGCAAGGGAGACCTTGCGTTCGGCGGCGATGCGTCGGAACTCGTCCCACTGTGCAGGGGGGACGAAGGTGGAGAACGAGTCGGCGCCGGCGGTGTCGATGGTGTCGGGTGTGGAGGCGAGGCGGCACCAGTCGGTGATGCCTTGCTGTACGGCCTGCTGGATCTCGATGCCGTACTGGGCGACTCTCACTTTGAGGTTCTGCCGGAGCCAGCCCGGCAGCTTGGAGACGACCTTTTCACGGTCGCCGGAGGTGGCTGGAGAACTCATGGGCGCTACCTTACTAACACACAAGATCCATTGAGGGCATCGACACGTTACCTAAGAAGAGTTGGTCTCCGGAACAGGTCATTACCGGGTAATAGCTACGCTCGGCGAGCATGGCGACCAACTGATCCCTAGATGTCCATTTTCACCCGCTACCGGCTCAGCTCGGAGCTCGGCGCGTGCACCCCGCTCGAGACAAGGCCACACCAACCCCGGTCCGCAGACACAGTGTTCTTGTCCTGATCTACGGCAACCGATCAGCGCGCCAACCATTACCGGGTAATACCTGACGGCTGAGCGCCGAACCTTGAGGCCGCCGTGCTCGTGGACCACAGGGTCCTGCTCTCTACCGACCAAGCACCGCTGGCTGGGAATTCCCGTCAACTACACCAGCGACATGCATCACCGCGTGCGCGCCTTCCTCCGAAGGCCAGACCTGCCGAACGGAGGGTTGACGTGGGTCATGGCCCAGTAGACGCGGGAGGCGGAGGAGGAGGGGCGGTGCTCGTAATTGCGGACCAGACGCCGGTGCAGTATCAGGATCTCGTAGGTCTGCTCGACCTCCACGGCTTCGGCTGCGGCACGAACCCCTTGTCCTGCGGGTTGCGTTCGACGATCTCGACGTCGCTCCCCAGACCGACGCCGTGCATGACGACCTGCTTCTTGAAGCCCTCATCGACGCAGGGCTTCGCGGACGGTTCCGCCAGCGTGCTCGGCTACCTGGTCCAGCAGGATGATGCCCGCGGCGATGTCGTGCGTGTTCGCGGCGAGGACGACGGCTGCAATGACCAGGCCGAGGACGTCAACGGCCAGGCCGCGCTTGCGGCCGGGCGCCCGCTTGGCCGGGTCCCGGCCGGTCGTGGTGGCTGGGACGGGACCCCGGCGGCCGTGAGGACACTCTGGGTGTCCAGACCACCAGGGTCGGCTCCTCGAGGGCCTGTGTGACGTTGTGATCAGCCAGTTGCCTTCAGGAGATCGTTGATCCAGATCATCGAGGCTGCCCTACTTCTTCCGGTTGACGGCCTGGTCCTTCTTCTCCGGGACGACTGCCGTGATGTTGCGTTTCCGCAGGCAAGAGCGGTTGCGCGGGAGGAATAGGCCTTGTCGCGGCGACGGCGTCGGGCCGGGTTCAGGGCCGGCCGACGGGAGGCCGGATGCGCGCCTTCTGCAGCACTGGGACGAACTGCGGGCTGTCGGCGGCCTGTCCAACGTCAGACGAGGGACAACGGACGGCACTTGCGGTCCGCAGCGAGATGAATCTTGCTCGTCAGTCCACCGCGAGATCTGCCGAGCCAGGCTTGGTTCAAGCGGAGCTTGCGTCGTCGCCTGATGTGCCGCCGCTCTTCCCGGCCGGGGTCGTCACTGCCGTCCTGAGCCTGTCCGGTCGATCATGTGTCTGCGTCCTTTGCCAGCCAAGGACAGGGTGCGGGTGCAAGCGATGCCGCAGCGGAACAGCGTGGCCATTGTGTCGACCAGTGACGGACTCGCGGAGCCGCCAGCAGGCGACGACGGCCCCTTGCCAGACGCCAACGCCAGCTTCATTCTGATCAGCGAGCCGGCAGTCAGTGTTCTAGGGGGGGCATATGAGAACTGGCATCGGCAGGGTGCAGCGCACGCGAAGGTTACGGATGGCCCTGGCGTACGCCCTGCTCGCGCTCGGACTGCTGGGCCTAATCGTTTCCACCCCGTTCACACTGGTCGCGTTGGCTCCCGCGAACACCGACTGGGGGAAGCTCAGTGACATCAGTCAGACGTACGGGGCCGTGTCCGTCGTACTCTCGGCCATCGCTCTCGTCGGTGTGGCTCTCTCGCTCCTCTATCAGGTCCAGCAGACTCGCACGAGCCACGAGCAGGCCATCAGAGACAGCCATCTCCAGCTCGCGACGCTTGCGCTGAGCGATCCGGACCTGCTCCTGGCGTGGTCACCGCCCGATACGCCAGTGGCCTTGAAGCGGCATCGGCAGCATCTAGTGACGTCCCTCGCTCTCGGAGAGCTATTGCATCGCTTCCGCATCGGCCATCTGTCCGTCGAGAAGCTCGCGGTGAAACTCGACGGGCACTTCCGCGGTGAGGTCGCGCGCGAACAGTGGCAACGCGAAGGGCCAGGGTGGCGCCGCACCATGGGGACGGGCGATCGCCGTGACCGTGTGTTCGTTCGCCTGGTGGAAGAGCGCTACCACGCTGCTGTGGCGGCGGGACCGGCGCCAGCACTTCTGGAGTTTCAAGATTGGCCGGACAGGGCCTAGCCGCCCAGGCCAGTGCCGTGTCGCGTTCCTCGCCGGAGGTGTCACGAGCTCGGATCTGATCACGGCCCGCGTGCGCGGGGAGCAGGACCGCATTGTCGACCTGTACCAGCCGGGACCATTCCCGCCTGCGCGGGGAGCAGACTTGCTGACCTGCATTGAATCGACGTCAGCGCTTCTTGCTGGTGCCATGTCCGCCCTTCCCTTTGCTCCGCAGGCGCACAAGCTCGTCTCGGAGGAGCCGGGTGAGGCTGTGGTGTGTGCCCCAGAACCGCTCGACACTGGACAGGGCGGTTGTCAGCGCCCGGACGGTGGCCTCCGCGCTGCGTACTTCTCGTAGGCACCCGGCGAAACTGGCGAGCACGGCCAGCGTCATGCGGTGGGTCTTCCCGTGCACCTGTGCCGTGTCGCCGATGAGGGCGCCGAAGGCCTTGGCGGCCGCGGCGGTGTCGCCGGTGCGTGCTAGCCAGGTGGCCTGGTTGATGCGGGTGGTCAAGGTAGAGGGGTGTGTATTGCCCAAAGCCTCGACTTGGATTGTCAGCAGTTTGGTGAAGGCGTCGAGGGCGCCGGCGCTGTCGCCGGACTCTCCCATGTAGTGGGCCAGGTTGTTGCGGGCGGTCAGCGTGGCGGGCGCACAGTCGCCGTACACCCGCTCCATGAGTGTCACTACCTCGGCGAACGCTCGCGCGGCCCCCGTCACGTCGCCGCATTCCCCCCGCATGCCGGCCAGGTTGTTAAGGACTGCCAGCGTGTCTGGGTGTTCCACGCCGAGTAACGCGCTCTGATACTCCAGCTGTTCGGTGTATGCCACGACTGCGGCGGCCGGGTCACCGGCTTGCCCCAGCCAGTAGGCCAGATTGCTGCGGGTCTGGAGGGTGTTGGGGTCGTGATCGCCGAGGACTCTGCCTCGGATGTCCAGTAGGTCGCGGTAGGCTTCCACCGCGCCGGCTGCGTCACCGGCCTCACCTCTCATGGCCGCCAGGTCGTGGAGCGTGGCCAGGGTGTCCGGGTCCTCGGAGCCGAGAACCCTGCGACGGTCCTCCAGGAGTTCGCTCATGGCGGCGATGGCGCCCGCCGTGTCTCCTGCCTCGCCCCGCCACCGTGCGAGGTTCCCGCGGACTGCGAGAACCTGGCGATGGAAGGGGCCGCGCTTGCGGACCATGTCCGGCAGGAGCTCTGCCAGCCCCTCGGTCGCGCCCGCGGCGTCCCCCGCGCGCCCCCGCCAGTAGGCCGCATTGTTGCGGGCGATCAGCGTCTGGGCGTGGTCGTCTCCGAGTGCCGCATTCATGCGGGGGACCAGCGCCTCGAAGGCGTCGCGGGCGCCGGCCGCATCACCCGCCTCGCCCTGCCAGCGGGCGTGGTGGTTCCTCACGCTCAGGGTGTCGAGGTGATCGGGCCCGAGCTCCGGCTCCAGCGCGTCAATCAGGCGCTGGAAGTGGTCGCGTGCCGCGTCCGCGCGGCCTGCTTCGCCCAGGCTCTGGCCCCAGCGGTAGAGCAGGTCGTGCGTGACGGGCAGGCGCAGGGTTTCGGGGTAACGCTGATACAGCGTGTCTGTGTTGGCGCGGAGGGCCGCGGCAAGCTCGACGTCGCGTTCGACGTCGGGCCAGGCGATGCGCAGGGCGTCCGCGGCCGTGGCAATCCAGGCTCGCCTGACGGCGTCCGGGAGCCGTTCGTGAACAGCGCGCTGGAGGAGCTGGTGCACGCGTACGGTCTGGCACGCGTGCTCCGGACTGTGTTCGATGAGGCTGAACTGGTGCAGGTTCCACAGCGCCTCCTGGATACCGTCCGGGGACGGTATGCCGGAGGCCGACCGGGGTGTGTGAACTTGGAGCGCGGCGAGGACTGGCTCCGCGGTCAGGACCGTGCCGGGAATGCCGTTCGGGTCGAGGAGCGAGGCAAGGTGCAGGACCGGGCGGGCGAGTCCCACGGGCGGCTGCTGGTCGGCGAGCTCGATGGACAGGTCCCAGGCTGCGGCCACGGTTCTGCTCTGCTGGTCGGGCAGTCCGCCGGCGGCGGGCAGAACATCGGTCAGGGTCTTGGCGCGGTCCGCCAGCCGGGCGCGGTAGGCGGCGCAGTCCAGCCGCCGGTTCGCCATGTAGGGGATGGCCTGGGAGAGGGCGAGTGGCAGCCGCCCGAGATCCTCCGCGAGGCCCGCGACCTGGTCCGGGGCCTCCTGTCGGCCGTGGGTGGCCAGCTTGGCGTCGAGGTAGGAGCGGGCCTCCTCGGGGCTGAAGCAGCCGACATCGATGCGGCGCCGGTGGGAGTCCATGAGGGCGGCGTCCCGATTACGGGTCGTGATCAGGGTCTGCCCGTGCGGCACGTCGGGCGGCCACAGCCCCCGTAACGCCTCCGGTTGCGGTACGTCGTCCAGGACGATCAGCCACCGGGCGCCGGGCACCTGGCTACTGTCCTTCGTCCCGGGGGCGAGGGCTAGCCAGTTCAGGAACGCGGCCGCAGCGCCTGGATCGTCGTGCTGGACGTCCAGCAGCCGGGCGGCTGCATCGGTGAATCCGTCTGTGACCGCGGCACGGGAGGAGGCGGTGACCCACACGAGCACATCTACCGCGCCCTCGTCGTACGCGGTCCGGGCATAGGCGGCGGCCAGTTGGGTTTTGCCTACCCCGCCCATGCCGGTGATCACTTGGCCGAGCACGGTCGTGCCGCCCGGTGCGGCCGTCTCCAGCAGACCACGCAAGCCGGCCCGGTCCTCGTAGCAGTCGACGGTCACTGGCACGTGCCCCACGGCCCGGCGCGGTTTGAGGCGGTGGCCCTGCTTGGCCACCGTCTGCTTGTGGCGCCACGCCCGCCGCCTCAGCTCTTCCCACCAAGTGTCGGAGTGACCCTCGTACGGGACGCTTTCGCGGTGGGCGACGACGTTGCGCAGCACCGCGATCAGTGTCGCGAACTGGTTCTTCGATGCGGGGACGGATGTGCCAGCCACCCATTCGTGCAGGGTGGACTTGGGCGTTCCCGTGGCCTCTGCCAGCTCCTCGTAGGAGGGCTTCTTTGCCGCCTTGTACAGGGCGGCCAGCTCCCTGCCCAGCATTTCAACCGGATCTTTGATCGGATCCCTGTGATGTTCCGGCATCCCCCTGGCTCCCTCCATCCGACGGATACCGCGTCCGGACCGGATGAGGACCGGACGCGGGCCGCGCGATGGCTGACCAGCATAAATGCCCGGGACCGTCACCGAGGGCGCTTTCCCTCACTTGCGGTCCGGGGGACCCTGCCGGACATCCAGGTGAGTCGCAAACGCTGCCCACCCGGATGGAAGACCTGTCCGTAAACGGTCCCCAACGACGCACGCGGGCAAGTCCACAACTCACTAAGGGGCTGATCCATGAATCTCTATGTCAGCACCGGGGCGCTGGTCGTCACCGGGCTCGCGGTGCTCGCGGGCGTGGTGGTTCACCGCTGGACACAGCGGCGAACGGCGGCGGGAGTGCCGCGGCGAAGGGGCGACCTAGGGCAGGCCGTGATGGCCGCAGCGGCCGTGGCGGCGGCGCTGTCCACGATGTTGCTTGCTCCCGGCGCGAGCGGCGGGCCGGGGCGGCTCCCAGAGGTTGGTCAGTTCGGTCAGGTCATGACCTCGCCGGCCCGGGGCAGCGGCTGAGGGACATCGGTGCCGGTGGGTGCCCGACCGGTCGCTGGACTCCGGAGCAGCGCCGGTTGGCCCCCGCTGACGTCCCTCACGCTCCCGTGCCCCACTACTGATCTTTTCGTAGGTTCGGTGGGTGTGGTGGGCGTGTGGGTGGGAGGCTGTCGGGGTGGCTTATGGGATGTTGAGGCGTCCGCGGTCAGGGTGCCTGACCGCGGTCTTCTCCTGCGTTACCTGTCAGCAGCGAATCAGCCCCGACCTTCGGGAAGTGCCGATGCCCCGCAGTCGACCGGTCCGCCGCAGGCGATGCAGTCCCGTTGTCTTTTGCCCACGTTGGTCGCCGCCGGTCACAGGGGAGGCTCGACCGGCCCCGGGCGGAGGCGGCCTGCGGCACCTCCGCGACGGGCCGGGGCGGTGTGATGGGCCGTTCAACGGGTGTGGTGTCGACCTCGATCAGGTCGTTGGGGGTGCATTCCAGTGCCGTGCACAACGCGGCCAGCGTGGTCATCTTCACCTGCGAGGGCTCCTTGGTGAACAGCGCGGACACCGAGGCGGATCACCAGCTTCCCGGGCCTCGGGTCGTTAACCGGGGCCCGGGTCCTGGCCGAGATCGGCGACGACCGGACCCGGTTCGCGAGCGCCGGGTCGCTCAAGGCCTACGCGGGCAGCGCTCCGGTGACCCGCGCGAGCGGCAAGAGCTGCAAGGTGATGAGCCGCAAGGTCAAAAACCAGCGGTTAGCCGCGGTGGGATACGTCTGGGCCTTCGTCTCCCTCACGAAGTCACCAGGGGCCAGAGCCCATTACGACCGCCGTCGGGAAGCCGGCGACCGTCATGTTGCGGCCCAGCGCAACCGATTCATGGGCATGCTCTTCTTCTACTGCCTCCAGCAAGGAGAGGCCTACGACGAAGCGAAGGCCTTCCCCAATCAGCCGTCGCCGGAGCTTCCCGTGGCAGCTGCTTGACGGGTAAGCCGCGTGGGATGTCTACCGACTCGTCAGCACCCGCGCGCGAGCGGAAGCGCCAGCCACGGCCAGCTGAAGCCGCCCGATTCGGCTGGGCGACCGCCGCCCGCGCGGGCGGCGGTCCCGCCCACTCACCCGGTCAAAGTGGCCTGGTGGAAGTACATCCGCCAGCCCGTCTCCGTCAGGCGCCACACAGAACTCCGCCAAGCCCGACGGCCCTGGTTGTCTGCGAAGTACGTCAGATGAACGATGCCCGGAGCGAGGACGACTCCGGACATCTCACTGACCTTGACCGGAGACTCCGGGGACACCGAGCCGCCGCTCGTCACCGTGAGGATCGACTCCACGTCCCACCGGCGCCCAGAAGCCCCGATCTCGGTGAACTCCGGATGCAGAAGCTCCAGGACACGGGCCGGGGAAGCACGCACCTCGGGATCGAGAAGCCGCATCTCCCCATCGATAGCTGCCTGCACGGCCCGCTCACTCTCATCCGCCATGCGCAAACCCTACGGACGCCGCTTGCCAAGGCACAGTGAATTGATCACTCGATGGCGACGACGGCACGGCGCTGCCGTCAAAACTCGAGAACATCTCTCGGCGGAGTGATCATTCAACTGCCAACGGAATTCATGCACAAGTGCTGCCGCCAAACGTGAACGAAGCCACCGGCATCCGTACATTGCTGCGGGCGTCACTGGGATCTGAGAGCACGGCCAGCGGGGGAGCGGCCCGTCCGGCACAGGCCGGGCGGGCGCTTCGGCGTGTCCGTGTGGCTGGCTCTGGCCTGCGTACGGGGGAAGAAGGCCCAAGCCGGCGGATCTCGGGGACGCAGAGTCGAGGGCATGTCCCGCTGTACAGCACAGGAAGGGCCTCGGCGACAGCGCCGAGGCCCTTCCTGCCAGACACACAGGTCACACCGCGTCGATCCGCCAGGCAATCACGCCCGTCGCTCCCTGAGCTCCATCGACGTCCATCCGTAGCGGCTTCTGTCCGGTGATCCGCTGCTGCACCACCGATTGATCACACGGCACCGTCGTCGTGCTGCCCGCACTCGCCGGCTTCAACGTCAGTCGTGCGCTGCCGCTGCCGTAGCAGACCACGTAGATCTTGTACGCCTTGCCCTTGGTCAAATCGGGCTCGGTGTGAATGCCGTCGGTCACCCGCTCTGCACCGGATTCGACCAGCTGACCGCTGTGCACAGCAGCTAGGGCAGCCTGTGCCTGCTCGGTGAGTCTCTTCTCGTCCGTACTTCCCGCAGACGCGGAACGGCTCGGCACGGGCAAGGGGGAGTGATCGGTGTCCTTCCCCTTGTCGGCGCCTGAAGAACAGGACACGAGGAGCAGCGCCGAGGCAAGCGCGGCGCATCCGGTAAGTCCCGTCCGACGGTGCGCACGGGTCATGAGGCGGTTTCCCAATACTTCCAGCCCGTCTCGGAGGTCGGCAGCGTCGCCGTGCCATGGCCGATCTCGACGGATCCGCAGGCGCCGCTGCGGCGGTACTGCTTCCAGGACACCTTGTATCCCCATGAACCGTACTGCAGGTGGCCGTACTTGTTCTTGCTGATGTCGTGCGAGTAGTTGTGCCCGGTGGTGATGGTCACGCTGCCACCGATCTTGACGGAGATCGTGGTCTTGGCCTTGGCCAGGATGGCGCCGACCGAGTACTCGCCGCTGCCCGAGACCTCGGCGCTGATGGTGCCCGCCTTGGTCACGGACACCGATATGGTGCCCCCAGGCCCGTCCTTGAACTTGGTGCCGTTCCACCATGAGGGAATGTGGTACGCCTGCTTCGACATGCTGTACCAGGTCGACGGGCCATCACAGTGATGCGGGAGTCGCTCGTAGACCGGCTGTTCGGTCTCCTCCTCCCAGCCCTGCCTGTCGTTTATCTCCGTCGTCTGGTCGGTGGAGGTGGTCGGCTGGTCGGTCGGCGCCTCCTCAGCGACTGCGCTTCCCGTGGTAGCGAAGCACACAAGAAGCGCGGCGATGGCAGCGCTGGTCGATGCGCGCCGTGAACCGATGCCCATGTGACACCTTTCCGGTGGACCGCCCCCGTGGCGATCGAGCTCCTGGACACTATGTGACGGTCATGTGCGCGACAACGAGATGATCCATTCTCTGAGGAAGACTTGAGGGCGGCAGCGCTCACGCGGCAGCGGTGGGGTGGATAGCCTCAACTCGTGCGAGGGCCGCGCCGGACGCAGACGGCGCGGCCCTCGCGTCTGTCGCGTGCCGGGGCGGCCGTGCCCTGGCCGTTGCTACGGTCGCTACGGCGCGCGGCACGCACACCGTTGGCCGCTCCCGGGCCGCACACACGAAAAATCGCCCCTCGCTGTCCCTGACCGAAGTCGTAGGACAGCGAGGGCCGGTGTGTGGTTAGGCCTTGGTCAGCTCGCCGCAGGTGCAGCGGGGGTTGTAGATGGTGCCGCGCCCGGTGCGGCCGGAGCCTCCGCATTCGGGGCATGAGCGGTCCGCGGCCGGGTGCAGACCCCAGCTGATGCCGCACGCGGGGCTGGCGCAGCGGGTGCAGTCCGCGGAGTCGTCGGTGCCGGGGATCGGCAGGCCGACCTCCCGGGCGCCGGGCGTCTTGCACAGCGGGCAGGTGATGGCGGGGGTCAGCGCCTGACGGCACCCGGCGCAGGTGACCGTGCGGAAGTTCCCCGTCGGGCACCAGGTCCATGGCGGCGATCCTGCTCGTGGCCACGACAGGGTGTACCTGGCGGTAACTGCCGCCAATCTTCGGCCCGTCCGGGCCGACCGCACACCGGCGGTTCACCGAGTGGGTGCTCCAGCAGCCGGCGGTCTTCGAACGGAAGCGGTGTTTCATGACCATCGGGTCTCGGCTGCGCAAGGCCAACTGCGTCCTGGATGCCCGCACCCCGGCGATCTGGATCAGCAACGGCACCGGGCGCGACGGTCCCAAGCGGCGCAACGCCCCGAAGGTCGGCTGGTGCTGGAGGGGCAACCACCACACATGGCTGGGCTTCGCCTCCGCCACGGACCGCAAGGACCAGTAGCGCTCCTGGTTATGTGGCTGTTCGCCTCCCCGCCCGGATCTGCATCACGGCAAGTCGGTTCAGACGGCGCGCACCATACGCGCGCCAGCGGGACGAGTGACGGCGGTCAGCCCGGTCGAGCAGACATGGATCGACGAGAAGGAATGCGCGTGGCTCAGTCGCTTCGGTCGCTTCAGTCGCTCGGGGTCTACTACCAGGTCGATTGCTGTCTAATCACCCTGCTATGTGCATATTTTCGATGTCTGACGATGATGCACTGCATCGTGTGGGCGGGCGGCAGCGACTGAACGGCCAGCGACCGGAGGAGTTTCGGTCGCTGGTTTGGGAAGGACTAAAAGCGCAGGTCAGAAGGGGGTTGATCGGCCATCGGGGGCTCATCAGCGACCGAAGCGACTGAAGTTCGGGTATATGAGACCGTTCCTGTGTGTACGTGTGTGTCATATATAGAAGCCTTGAGTCGCTTCAGTCGCTGTTCCGTCGCTTCTACCTGGCTTGACCTGCGCATTTGCTCGACTCATCGGGACAGCGCCTGAAGGGCTCCGGTCGCTGCCTTGCAGGTTCAGTCGCTGCTCGCCCATCACCTACCGCACTGCCGACACGGAGTTACTCCTTAATGGCATGTGCTCACCTTTCCCACCGGTTCCGTTCGCTAGGCTGTGTCCATCGTTGAGTCGCTTCAGTCGCTGATAGGGGGTGCATGTGTCTGCTGACCTGGGGCTTTCCACCAGCGACTCACGCCGGCCCGCCTCGAAGTCTTCAGTCGCTGAGCTCTCTCTCGCCACAGCCCGCTGGTGCGCTCGCCACGGCTGGCCTGTCCACCCCCTCGCCCCAGGCCAGAAAACACCCGCCGCGAACTGCCGGGACTGCCGAGCTCACCCTCACCCGCCCGCCGGCTGCGCCTGTTTGCCCGCAGGCCGCTGGTGTCACGGCTTCTACGCCGCCACCCTCGACCAGGACCTCATCCAGCAGTGGTGGGGGGCACACCCTCAGATGGGGATCGGAGTCTCCTGCGGTCCAGCCGGCCTGGTTGTCATCGACATTGACGCGCACCCCGCCGAGCCGCCGGCCCGTGACCGCATCCTGCCCGGCATCCCGATCGGTGACCATGTCGACCTCACTGGCTTGGCCAGTGGGTTCCACACTCTTGCCGTCTTGGCTGCCCTGCGAGGCCAGCGCAACCCCGCAGAAGATGAGGCCACCATGCGGGTACGCACGCCCTCCGGTGGACTGCACGTTTGGTACCGAGTCACCGGCAGCCGCCGCTGGCTGTCCTCCGTCGGCTCCGGCACGGGCCGCGCCCTGGCCTGGCAGGTCGACATCCGCGCCCACGGCAGTTACATCATCGCTCCCGGAACCACCACCCACAGCGGTACCTACACCCCCATCGGGGACAGCCGTGAGCCAGCGCCCCTGCCAGAGTGGCTCGCCCAGGAACTCGAGCGCACCGGCCACCTCCCGGCCCAGACCGTTCCGGCGCCCCGTCATGTCCCGCCCCGAGCACAGCAGGCAGTCCTCTCCGCAGGCGGCGGACGCGGCCGCACCGCGCAGACCCTCGCCGCGGTCCTCGCTCCCGTCGAGGCCTGTGGCCAGGTCGCCGAAGGCGCCGGCTTCTCCGACGTCCTCAACCGCGCCGCCTACACCATCGGCGGGCTCATCGCGGCCGGCCGCCTCCCACAGGACGAAGCCGAGCAGGCCTTGAGGGACGCCGCGGCTGCAGCCCGCCCGGGCCAGGACCGTCGCATCGACCAGATCATCCGCAGCGGGCTCACCGCCGGCCTCAAAAACCCCCTGCACGCGAGCGGGAGGCGCCCGTGACCTCGCCCTCGCCCAACCCTGACATGCTCTTCGAGTTCGACCCCGAAGCCGTCGCCGCCCAGATCCGCGCCCAAGGATCGTCCCTGCCCCTGCCGCCCCAGGGCCACCCTGAACGAACCGCGGCGTCAGGAGAGGCCACCGCCCACGGCCTGCTCCCCGACACCCTCACCGACCGCGGCAACGCCAAGCTGTTCGTCAAGCTGTACTCCCGTGACTACCGGCATGTGCCCGGGATCGGCTGGTACCGGTGGGACATCACCCGCTGGCAGATCGACGAGGACGACACCGTCCTGTGGGCCGCCGGAGACCTCGCCGAGAACATCGCCACTCACGACCCCCGCGGCGTCTTCACCACCACCGCCCTGCAAAAGCACCGCCGCCGCGCCCTGTCGACCACCGGCATGAACGCCATGCTCACCCAGGCCAAATCCGCTCCCGGCATGGTCCTCAACGCATCCCGCCTGGACGCAGACCCCTACGCCCTGTGCACTCCCGACGGCATCGTCGACCTGCGCACCGGAGTAACTAGAGCACCGGACCCGAACAAGGACTTCCACTCCCGCTCCACCACCGTCGGGCCCAAAGCCGCGCCCACCCCTCGCTGGCAGCGTTTCCTCACCGACACCTTCGGCGACGATGCCGAAGGCCGGGAGATGATCGCCTACCTGCAGCTGCTGCTCGGCTACTCCGTCACCGGCGACGTCGGTGCCCAAGTCCTGCCGTTCCTGTTCGGCTCGGGCAAGAACGGCAAATCGGTCCTGCTGGACGTGCTGATGAAACTCCTGGGCGACTATGCCGACGCCGCGCCCCCAGGCTTCCTCATGGCCAAGCCCTATGAAGGCCATCCCACCGATCTCGCCGAACTCCACGGACGCCGTGTCATCGTCTGTTCCGAGGTCAAGCCCGGCGACAAGTTCGACGAAGCCCGCGTCAAGCACCTCACCGGCGGCGACCGGATCAAAGCACGGCGCATGCGCCAGGACTTCTTCAGTTTCGAGCCCACCCACAAGCTCTGGCTCCTGGGCAACCACCGTCCCGAGGTCGGCACCGGCGGCTTCGCCTTCTGGCGCCGCATGCGCCTGATCCCCTTCGAACGCGTCGTCCCCGACGACCGCAAGATCGACAACCTGGCGGACATCCTCGTCACCGAAGAAGGCCCCGGCATCCTCGGCTGGCTCATCGACGGAGCAGGCCGCTACCTCGCCGGTAACCGCGACCTCACCGGACCCGAACGCGTCCGCATCGCCACCACCGCCTACGCCGAAACCGAAGACCACACCGGCCGCTTCTACGAAGAATGCTGCCTCCTCGCCCCCGAGCTGCGCGCCGAGCAGACGGCCCTCTACGCGGCCTACAAGACCTGGTGCCAGAATGAAGGAGCACCGGCCATGTCGTCCCGGGCGTTCGCGGCCCGAACGCGGGAACTCGTAGGCCTGGCCTCGCCCAAGGAGATGATCCTGTCCAACCAGCGCAAGCACTACCCGGGCATCGGACTGCTCACTGACGAGGAAAGGGAGGCCGGCTCATGAGCTCCCTGATCACCGAGGACGAGATCAGCCACGAGACCGACATCGTGTGGCTGGAGGACATCGACACCCTGGACTACGTCCGCCAGAGCCTGGACCGCCTGCCCACCCGCAAGGGCAAGCCCGCTTACCACCGCGATGGCCGCATGGTCGGCTACGCCATCCTCGGCACCACCGCAAAGCCCTCCCGCGCCTCCGGAACCTTCCGCCGCCGCGTCTTCTGGCTCCTGCCCCACGACCGCGACAGCCAGCCCCAAGGGCTTTATGCCAAGAGCGCACCCGCCGAAGCCGTCGACCCCCGCACCCTCGAACCACGCCTCAAAGGCGTCAAAACAGAGCGGTCCGAAGGCGGCCCGCTCTCACCCGCCATACACGAACACCGCACCTCCGCGTGATCAGTACCTTCTGCAGCCGCCTGTGTCAGGATCTCGGGGAACGCGGTAACAGTCCCAGACAGCGGTTCGGATGGATGCTTTCCAGGACCTGACGGTCACGGCTGCGGGAGTGCTTCGAGGGCAAGTGCGCTGCGACGGGCCCAGAGCGTGTGGTATTCGCAAACCCTGGACATGACCCGGCACCAGAACAGGTCGAGAGCAATTGCCATTCCTGTGGATCAGCGCGGGCAGCCTCAAGTGGCTCGCAGCCACTTATCGAGGACTGTAACACCCGCCTCTTCTCCCGGGACATGCTCATCCCCATGCTGTTCGGGCCGCAAAAGCCCCACCTGCAGGGACCCCCACTGCGAGAAGACGAACGCGCCGTCATCCAGCGTTAACTAAGGGCTGTCCTGCAAAGATCTTGGCTCCGAGTGCGGAGCGGTCTGAAGGGCTGGCGAGGTACTCAGCCGGTGGTCCGCGAGGTGTCCAGGGACCGGGCGAAGTCGGCGAGCGTGTGGAAGTCGTTCTTCCGTAGGCCGATCCGCGGGTTGACGTGGTGGAGGAGCCCGGGCCCTTGGTGGTGGGTGGTCACGTAGGTCTGATCCAGTTCGCTCTGCTCGTCGTCCACCCAGGCGAAAGGGCGGCCGCCTGCGTAGGCCACCAGCGGTCCGGTCTTCCAGTGGACTCCATCAGGGCGTTCTTGCAGTAGGGCGGCGCCGAAGTCGACGAAGGGAAGTTCCGGGAGGCCGAGGACCGGTGCGATCCACCGGTTGGCGTCGTCCATCCATGTGGTGGCCCAGCACAGCTCGAAGCCGAGCTGGGGCAGGATGTGTCCGTGCTCTGGGTTGAGCCAGACTCGTAGGGGGCGTCGTCGGGACGATAGGCCCGTGTCGTGCTGTTGGGCGTCGTTCTGGGTAACTCTGAGTGTGGTGTAGCCGTCGGGCGCCTCTCCGGCTTGGCTGCATAGGGGTTGAGTGGCCCGTCCACGTTGAGGAACAGCAGCGGTCGGTTCACGAATTCCCCCGGTCTTGCGCACTGTGGACTGCCCTGATCAGCGTAGCTGTGGGAGCGTCTCGGCAATTGAGCCAAGCCTGAGTGATGATCACAATGTGGCGAGTGTGATCACGGCATCGGAACCGTCCCGGATAGCTCCATTCGCAGGTCTGAGCCCGCGCCGCTTCGGCAAACTACTGACCACGCTGCGGCGTGATGGAGCAGATGTGGTCCACCGAAGCCGGCCGTGGAGTCTGCCGCTGGAGGACCAGGTGTTGCTGGTCACGGCCTACTGGGGCACCAATCTGACGTTGCGGCAGCTCGATCCGCTGTTCGGTGTCTCGAAAGTCCACGGCCGGCCGAGTCATCAACCACCTCGGACCCCTGCTCGCTCTCAGCCCCGCAAGCGATTCGCCAAGGACACCGTCCTCATCGCAGACGGCACCCTGGTCCCCACCCGGACCACGCCGTCGTCGAACGGTCGAAGAACTACCGGTACTCCACCAACCACCAGGTCGTCATCGACGCCGACACCCGGCTGGTCGTCGTGGTCGGCCGGCCGCTCGCCGGGAACCGCAACGACTGCAAGGCGTGGGAGGAGTCCGGGGCCAAGGGCGCCGTGGGCAACACCGTCACGATCGCCGACGGCGGCTACCCGGGCACCGGACTCGTCATCCCGCACCGCCGACAGCGCGGCCAGAGCAAACTCCCGGACTGGAAAGAGGAGCACAACAAGTCCCACAAGCAGGTCCGAGCCCGCGTCGAACACGTCTTCGCCCGTATGAAGACCTGGAAGATCCTCCGCGACTGCCGCCTCAAAGGCGACGGCGTCCACCACGCCATGCTAGGCATCGCAGCGGGCCGCACGGCGGCCCACCATGCGCGAGGCGACTTCAAGATCTTCGCGGGACAGCCCTTAGGTCACTTCCTGCCGTACTTGCGGTGGGAGCGCGAGGCCGCGCCCTCGCAGAGCGCCGCCGTCCTGCTCGCCGAGCACGCCGCGATCGAGGCCGCGGTCTGCCTGCCCTTCTGCTGCCCACGGCGGTTCCGGCCGAGCCGACGCACCGGTCCGTCATCGCTGAAGCCGACTACGTCCTGGGTTTCTCCACCTTCGCCAGCGTCCTCGGCCGCCTCCACTACCGCGTCGGCTCCACCCAGCAGCCGACCAGCAGCTTCCCTATCCCTGCGAGTAGCACCACCCCACCCGGAGCAGTGGAACCCGGCGCCCACCCGACGCAACACTCGGGCCCACGGCCTGCCCGCGATCAGCCACCGAAAGCGAAACGGTCCACCGACTCCGTCGGCGGACCGTCAAGAAAGATCGAGCGCCGATCCGCATCAGCTTCACGGTGACCACATCGCAGAAGGCACGAAGGGGTTGGCCACCTTGCACGGTCGTTGACGAGGTCTCCGCAGTGACAAGACATCTGGGCACTCAGCCGTGCCGCCCGACTTTCGGGTGCTGCAGCAAGGGCCTGATCAGCTCGCCCACCAGCACCTGTTACGTTTGCGGCCGTTGTAAAAGCACAAGGAGAGAACGGGTGTTGTCGTGCGCAAGGAGCGATGGATAGCGGTCGCGACGCTCGCCGTGGTCGTGATGGCCGCCGGTTGCGGCAGCGAGAGCGCGGATGAGAAGCCAGCAGACGGCACGGCAAGTGCCACCACCGGCGCAACGGAGAAGCCCGCGGGGGTGACCGCCCCTCAGGGCACGCTCCTGGAACGGGCAGCTGGCACCTGGAAGTACATCGCCACCCCCAGTGACACAACACTGGACACCCTGATCATCAAGGACGGCAAAGCCAAGGCCGAGGGCGCCAGGCTCTCGTGCACGGGCACCTTCGTCCCGGTGAAGAAAAACGGTGAGGAATCTGCGACCATCACCTACACCTGCCAGGGTGGCAAGGACGGCGGGCGCGGCCTGGGTCACCTGAAGGTGAAACCGGACGGCTCCTTGCTCATGATCGACTTCGACGGGCCCGCCGGCGGCTGGGGCGGCCCGGTCGACAGCTACCGTCGAGCCTGACCGCCTGCGCGCGACGCCCACGAAGGCCAGCTTTGACTGATCTCCTCCGTGAGCGCGCTTACCTCGGATGCAGGCCCTTCTCTGTACGTCGGCAGCTCGTCGCTTCCTGAAGTGCTGTCGGGGAGCGACGCGTCCGGCTACTTCCTCGCGCCGATGGCGTCGTCCGGCCTGCACCGCCGCGCTGAGGACGCGAATACCAGGGAGCCCCTACTGCAGGAGGCCAGGACCGCGCTGAGCCGTCGCCGAGACCGCGTTGCCTGTGGATCCGGATGGAGCGGGAGAACGGTGCCGCGCATCTGGTCTGGGTAGGGGGCTCGTGGCTGTGATGTTGCGTCGGACGGGCGGGGGAGTGTGGTCGCGGCGCAGGAAGCCGTCGCGTTCGAGAGCCATCACGGGGTGTGCGAAGCCGTAGCGCGGCACGGGGCGGCCCCTTGCCCTTGGTCGGCGGCGCGGCGGTCGGTGAGTCCCCGAAGTTGCCCGCTCCCTTCGGGAAAGGAGTGGGTTCATTCATCGAGTGCACCGGCCGGAGTCGGGCAACTGCTTGGGGCCGTCGGCTCTGGCGCTCTCCCCTTTGGGCGTTAGAGCTTCCGAGAGGTTGGGGAGGGGCTGACGGTGCTTAAAGAGCGTTTTTGTCCCGGCAGGGTTGTTTGGTTCGAGGTTCAGGTGCCGCGCCAGTTCTGGGTGGATTCTCGGGTGAGGCGTCGGCTTATGAGGTCGATCATGGCGACGTGGATTATGGCTTCGGAGCGATGCGGGTGGGTTTCGTAGTCGCGGGCCAGGCGGCGGTGGTGCATGAGCCAGCCGAAGGTCCGTTCGACGACCCAGCGTCGTGGGATCACCTTGAAGCCTTTGACGCCGGCTTCGCGCTGCACGACTTCGACGTCGATCCCGAGGCGGGCGCCATGGTCGATCACCTTGGTGCGGTATCCGGTATCGGCCCATGCTTTGGTCACGTGGGGCTTGTGGTGGCGATCTGGGAGAGCAGGTGGATGCCGCCGACGTTGTCGGAGACGCTCGCCGCGGTCACCCAGAGGGCCAGGAGCAGTCCGAGGGCGTCGACACCGATGTGGCGCTTGCGGCCTGCGATTTTCTTGCCTGCGTCGATGCCCTGGCCAGCGGCGGGCACGTTGGCGGAGGTCTTGATGCTCTGTGCGTCCAGCACGCAGGCACTCGGTTCGGGGTCCCGACCCTCGGCCTGACGAACCAGGCGCCGCAGCAGCCCGTTGAGCTGGTCGAAGACGCCTTCTTTCTGCCATGCGGCGAAGTAGCCGTAGACGGTTTCCCAGGGGGCGAAGTCGTGCGGCAGGTACCGCCAGGGGATGCCGGTGCGGTCGACGTAGAGGATGGCGTCCATGATGCGGCGCAGGTCGTGCTCGGGCGGGCGTCCGATGTCCAAGCCCCTGCCTCTGCGTTCTGCCCGCCAGGAAGTAAGCGCGGGTCCGATCAGTTTCCAGCGTGCGTCGGACAGGTCGCTTGGATACGGCCGCGGTCGCGTCATGTTTCGGTAGTAGTGGCAGGAACGGCACCGTCGCAGGGCGCAAACGGCGGCATCCGGGGGCGCGTTGGGATCAGACAGGAGCGAGTACACCGAAACGGGCCGAGGTCTCGCCTCCGTGGTCACACAGCCCTCGCAAGATCCCTCCGGCCTCAACGGACCCACGGCGATGCGCCACAGAAACACTAGGAAACAACTCTGCCGGGACAAAACGCTCTTTTACTGTTCGTTTCAGAATGAGCGACCAGCCCAGGGCTTCCTCGCAGATCATGCAACACTCGACGCGTGACACCGCCCGGAGAACCGCCCAGAGCCGGCCCGCCCGGTTGCGGTCCGTATGCCTGTCCCTGCTGCAAGCTCTTGACGTTGGAAGCCCGCGGACAGTTCCAGATCTGTGCCGAGTGCAGTTGGGAAGACGATGGCCAGGACGATCCGAACGCCGACGAGGTCTGGGGCGGCCCTAACGGAGCGGAGAGCCTGAGCGACGCACGTCGTCGCTACGCGCAGTACGTCACAACAACGAGGGCAACAGATCCGAGATCGGCAGCCAATGGCGGCCCGGGCAGGTGGCGTTCGCGCCCGAACCGTCGTCGCATCTGAGTACAGGGATTGGTCCACACCGGGAATCTCCTCAGCCTTTGCCGGCACCGCGGCTATGCCGAACGGAACAGCCGTTGTGGGCGCTGTAGCTGTGTACAGAGCCATGAGGTTGGCCCAGGGCTTGGCAGTCGGGCTGGTGGGCGGCAGAGTTCTGCGGATGTCGGATGATCTTGTGCCTGATGACCTGTGGGACCGCCTAGCCCCATTGCTCCCTCCTCGTCCGCCGCGTCGTCGCCGGTATCCGGGGCGGCTGCCGGTGGACGACCGGGCCGCCCTGCGCGGGATCGTCTACGTGCTACGCAAGGGCGTGAGCTGGGCCGATGTACCCACGGAGCGGATCGGATGCAGTGGTGTGACGGCCTGTCGGCGGCTGCGGGACTGGACCGAGGCCGGAGTCTGGCCGCGCGTCTGCACGAGCTCCTCCTGGCCGAGCTGCGCAAGGCGGGGCTGCTGGAGATGGACGACGCGGCGATCGGCGGCTCACACGTCCGGGCCCTCAAAGGGGGGCTCACACCGGACCTTCGCCGGTCGACCGCGCCCGCCCGGGAAGCAAGCACCACCTGATCACCGACCGGAACGGAACTTCCCTTGCGGTGTCCCTGACCGGCGGAAACCGTCACGACGTCACGCAGCTGATGCCTCTGCTGAACGCGATCCCCCGCATCCGCGGGCGGCGAGGTCGCCCGCGTCATCGTCCGCGCCGGCTGTTCGCAGACCGCGGCTACGACTACGACAAGTACCGAAGCCTCCTCCGGGCCCGGGGCATCACACCGAAGATCGCCCGCAAAGGCACCGCCCACGGCTCCGGCCTGGGAAAGACCCGCTGGGTCGTCGAGCGCACCTTCGCCTGGCTCCACCAATTCAAACGGCTGCGGATCCGCTACGAGATACGCGCCGACCTCCATCTCGGCCTGCTGCAACTCGCCTGCAGCATCATCTGCTTGCGACGACTCCGAACGTCATTCTGAAATGATCAGTTAGCGGGGCTTCGGGTCTGCTGTGAGAAGGGTTGAGAGTTCGGAGGCGCCGCGCAGCCAGCCACCCAGCAGGTCAGCTCCACCTCGTGCCGAGCGCGTCGAGTTCGGCGCGGCGTTCCCGGGTGAGCCGGTCAGCCCTGCGGCGGGCGTTGTCGAGCCAGGTCCCGAGCTTATGCTGCACACCGTCGACGAAGCCGTGCTTGCGCCGTACCCGCAGGTGCCCTTCCTGGGCGTGGAACTGCCTGGCGAGCCAGCCGCCAACAGGAGGGGGAGTCATGCCGGACCCGGGGGCCGGAGGCCCTGTGGGCGCGGCCGGCCGGGACGCGGTCGGCCCTGCGGCATCGAAAGCACGATCTCTCAGGGATTTAGCAGATGTGCCGAACGCTGAGGGCGCCCCCTGTGGCAGGGGGCGCCCTCAGCGTGTCGAGCGCATCAGCCGATGCTGCCGTACTCCGCGGGGAAGTCCGGCGGCCAGGGCTGGGTGAAGTCGAACAAGGACGGGTCCTCGAACTCGCGGGCCGCTTCACGCCACGCGGGATCGCCGGCGACGATGAAGCTGTCCCCGTCCGGTTCGATTATCCAGGTGAAGTCCGCATCGTCCGCAGGAAGGTCATGACGCTCCTTCAGCACTGCGAACTCCGCCTCCGACGCCCGGCGGATGTGAATGCCCTTCTCATAGATGGGCTTGAGCAGCATCAGTTCGACGTGGCCGAAGTACACCTCGATACGGGTGTCCGTTCCATCGACGGCAGTGGGTTCGCTGCGCAACAGCAGCATCCGGTGCGACGCCGCGAAGCTGACCACCCGGAACAGACGTCCCTCTCGTACGAAATCCGGCATTCTCCGTGCTCTTCCTGTCCTTGGGGTTCTCGGTGTCACTGGGCCCAGTCCGGCTTCGGCACGTCTTTCACGAGGCTAGAGGTTGTCCCGTAACCGGTGGGGTGGTTGGTGCGTTGGCTGGGCATGGGTGGGGTGATCTCAGCAGATGATCCGAAGTGGATCGAGCCGTTCTCGGGACTGACCGAGGTGCAGTTCGCCAGGCTGGTCGCGTTGGTGCGGCGCCGTGGTGGTGACGTGCAGCGGGGTCGGCCGTGGCGGCTGCCCCTGGAGGACCGGGTATTGCTAGTGGCGACGTACTGGCGCACGAATCTCACGTTGCGACAGGTGGCGCCGTTGTTCGGGGTCTCGAAGTCGGCGGCCGACCGCATCCTGGACCACCTGGCGCCCTTGCTGGCCATCTCGCCAGCGCGTCGGCCGCGCAAGGACACCGTCTACATCGTCGACGGCACCCTGGTGCCCACCCGCGACCGCAGCATCGCCGCCTCGAGCAAGAACTATCGGTACTCGACCAACCTGCAGGTCGTCATTGACGCCAACAGCCGCCTGGTGGTGGCGATCGGCTTGCCATTGCCCGGCAGCCGCAACGACTGCCGGGCGTTTACGGAGTCCGGCGTCGACCGGGCCTGCCGCGGTGCACCGACCATCGCCGACGGAGGCTACCAAGGCACCGGCCTGCTCATCCCGCACCGCAAACGACGAGGCCAGACGCATCTCAGCCCGCAGCAGGAAGCGGAAAACGCCGTCCACCGCCGGGCGCGAGCGCGCGTGGAACACGCCCTGTCACGGTTGAAGAACTGGAAGATCCTGCGGGACTGCCGGCTCAAGGGCCACGGCGTTCACCAAGCCATGCTCGGCATCGCCAGGCTCCACAACCTGGCCCTCACCGGATAACTCACACCCCCTACGGGACAACCTCTAGGCGCATGGGCTGGCAGAGCGGCTGGAGCGGCCCGCTTCCCGCTCCCGGCCGGAACGCGGCCGCGGCCTGCGCCTCAGCTCTTCAGAACGGGGGTTCTTCGCTCCAAGCGGGGGTCGATGGCTGCGGCGGACGAGGTTTGTGCTTGTGAAGAATGGCCACGGCATCTTCGATGCGGCCGATGTCGATGAGGTACCCGGCCAGGTCGTGGCTGTTGGCAGGGGCGTCGTGGGGGAGCAGGACGGCGACGGCCTCCTCGGTGCGTCCGGCGCTGGCGAGCAGCTCGGCAACGTGCGCAGCCGCGTACCAGGTGGCGCCCTCGGGATGGGAGCGGGCCTGTGCGATCGCTTGGTCGACTCCGTCGCGGGCGGCGATCAGCGGCAGCCGTATCCAGTACAGATCCCAGTACTCCTCGCCTTCGCGGGCGGCGGCGAGAGCGTCAAGGTATGCCAGGCCGTCCGCGGGGCGGCCCTGGTCGAGGCACAGGTCGGACAGGGTGTGGAGGATCCAGTCATCCCCGTTGCGGGCCTCGGCGAGGCCGCACATGACATCGATCGCCTCGTCCCCCCGGCCGTGCCGGGCCAGGAGCTGCGCCAGCTGGACAGCCGAGTTGGGGTCGAGGGCCAAGGGCCGGTCGGCCTGCCGGTATACCGCGATCGCGCCCTCAACGTCGCCGCATCCCTCCAGCAGTTCCGCGAGGCGCCGCGCGGCATCTCCCAGCTCCTCGGTTGCCGCGTAGGCGCGCAGTTCCCCGATCCGGTCATGCCGGGCCAGCAGATCGGCCAGCGGGTCCCGGCCGTTGAACGAGGTGTCGTCGCGGGTGCGCAGCAGGGCGATGGCCTCATCGACGCGGCCTTGGCGCTCACGAATGGTGGCGAGCAAACGGATCGCCGTGCCGGGATCGAGGCCGCGACAGCACCACAGCGTGTCGCAACGGTGTTCTTCCGGGATCCGGGCGGCGAGCAGTGCCACAGCCTCCTCGTCGCGGCCGGCGCCCTCAGCGACGGCAACCAGGGCCGCAGCCAGGAACCAGTCGTCGATGTGTGGCTGCAGCAAAGTGAACGCCTCCTCGCCGCGGCCGTGCCGGGCGAGCAATCGCGCATAAGGCTCCAGCGCCAGACGATGCCCGGCCTCCATACCAGCGCGGGCCAGCACCATCGCCTCGTCGGCCCGCCCCCAGCCTTCCAGCAACTCCGCCGTGGTCTCGGTGGCCGTCCACCAGCCCGTAGCCAGATACGGGGCGAGCACCTCCAGCGCCTCAGCCCATCGGCCCTGTTCACCGAGCAACCGCGCCCACTCCCGCGCGCAGAACCACTCCCCATGGCCGGCCCAAAACTCCACCTTCTCGGCATGGCCGAGTTCGAGAAGCCTGGAGACCAGGCCCGGCGGGATGCAACCAGTCTGCGTCCGGGCCCGATAGTCAAGATCAGCAGCGCCCACAGCAACGTACCGTAGCCCCCACTCGTGGCATCACCTCCAGCTCCGAATATCGCGTAGTAGTGACGCTGTGGCTGTCGATGCGCAGGCCGAAGTACTGACCGTTGCCGCCCGCGAGCTCCGCCTCACCGGCGGCCCGGACCGCCCCGCCACCGCTGAGCTGTCATCGCTCACCGGGTCGTCGTGCACGACAGCGACCAGGGCCACACGATCACCGCGGAACTGTACGCGGACGCACCCTGGACGACCTGGGGCGAGCCCTATACGACGTCGCGTCCGCAGCGCCCTGAACAGCGGTGGTGTCTGAGAGCCCTAGGACGTCGATGACGGGATGGTGCTGGGAGCCGAGCCCGTTATGAAGACACTGACGGTTGCCGGTCAGGGCAGCCGTCGGCGTGTATGCGGAACGGGGAGTACGGCCCTGGGACTATCCAGCCCTCCAGCCAGCCCGTGAGCCACCGGGCGAGGGTCAAGGTGGTCGGCACCAGGACGCAGCAGTTATTGGCATCCCAGTCCCAGACGCGGCCCTCGGGAGTGCTGAAGTCAATCATGGTCCACATACAGCAGCCGCGGTCCATGAGCGGGACGACCCCCTCGGGCGTTGCGGGGATGCCGGAGTCGTCCATAGCCGAGAAGAGCCGGTGGGCCTCGATCATGTCCCGCTCGTCGCTGAACCAATTGCCGGTGTCCGTCAGCGAGAGGCATTCCCAGACTCCGAAGCCGCCGTTGGCGACTTCGAGGTAGAGACGCCGCAGCAACTGCGGCATCGGGCGGCCGACAGCGGCTTCGACCGCCGCGACGTCCTCCAGCGTTGCCGGCGGGGGCAGGTCACGGTCGGCGACGCGGGCACGGACGGCTTCGACAAGCTCGTCGTCGATCATGGCCTGCCGCCCCCAGCCAGCCCGGTTTGAGTAGGACTCGTACGAGTAGCGGGTGCCGCGATCCCACTCCTGCCCAGTGAGGGCCTTGTATGCCCGGTCTGGCACATAGAGCAGAGACGCGGCCCACATCAGGCCCGCGGCGTAAGTCGTGAAGCGCGCGGGATCGAGGAGGACCCGCCGGTAGGTTTCGCGGCCATCGGCGACGACGGCCGCACGCGTGTAGAGGAACGCGTCGCCGGAGAGGCCGCGGCCGTACTCCTGGAGGTCCAATCGGTACAGCGCCCATGCCAACTGCTCGGCGAACTCGGCGATCAAGGACACCGGCCCGGCCGCAAGCCGAGTGGTAAGGGCCGCCGCGAGGCCATCGGCATCGGGGTCAGGCCCGGCCGGTCGGAATTCCTCGATCAGTGCCCAAAACACGTCCTCGCCCATGCCGGCCATCGTGGCACTCGGATCCGACAGCGGAGGCTGTGGCTGTCGCGAAGGCCGCACCACAAACGCACCAGATCGAGCGGGGAACAGCGGGGAACCACGGTGAAAGCGGTCGGACGCGAGGAGGTCACGCCCGAGCCGTTCACCCAGGTCACCACGTGAACCGGCTGCAAATGCTCGCAGCTTCCCAAGCTGATGTCACGTAGCTATGCAAGCCGGGACCTTCTGTCAGCGTCGACCAGTAGCCTGCGGCGATCACTCGTGGCACGCCTGGAGGATTCGTGGAAGCTGATGCTCTCGTCAGTCCCCATCGGTTGTGGTCGGCGCCAGAGGTCTTGGTGCGTCCGAACCCTGTCCCGGCAGCGGCAGGGGTTTACGGGTAGCACTTTGAACAGCCGCCCCACGCGGATCTGGACGCTGGGCGCCTGCTCTACGTCGGCATAGCCCCGCGGTACATGGCGAATCGGACCAGTACCCAGAACCTGCGCAAGCGGGTGCGCTACCACTACCGGGGCAACGCGGCCGGCTCGACCCTGCGGCTCACCCTCGGCGCGGTCGCGGAGCCGACGTCGCCCACTACCGCTCGGCGGGCCTGAACGCCGAAGGCTTCGACCCGCACGACTTCGGCTGGCCCCGCCCCGTACAGACCGGATTCGACCTGGTCACCTCGATGTTCGTCCTCAACGTGCTGCCCGACCCCTGGCAACGGATCCAGGCCCTCAACGACGCGGCGTCCTTCACTCGTCCTCGCGGGCAGCTGCTAGAAGAGACGCCTTCCTCGCGGAGCAGGCTGCACAGGCCCTCGTGGCTGATGTCGTCGACCACCCCCTCGGCGACCAGGAAGTCGGCCTGCTTGGCCAGGCTCCAGGTCGAGAACGGCAGGCCATGCTCGGCCGGCTTGGACTTGGCGATCTTCTTGATCTCCCGACGCTCGGGGAGCGTGAAGGTCTTCGGGCGCCCACCCTTGTACTTCGGGTAGAGCGAGTCGAAACCGTCGGTATTGAAGTTGTGGATCACGTCCCGGATTCGGTCCGCGCTGGTGAACGTCACTTCGGCGATCTTCGTCACGGACATGCCCTGCGCGGACAGCAGCACCATCTGGGCCCGTCGCCAGGTCACCACCGATCCCGTGCCCCTGCGGATGATCCGCAGCAGTCTCCGGCCCTCGTCGTCATCGATCTCACGCACCCGCACCCGTTCGGCCATGCGCACATCCTGGCAGCGACCGGGACTGCAGGACGGCGCTGCGACGGCTTCACATCGCTCGGCGTTTCCTCAGCTCAGCGAGCCATTCCCGTATCTGTTCGTCATCGTGCAGGTAGCCGCCGTCATCGCTCGTGGGAAGATCGATGCCATAGAGGCGGTTCAGAGCCCACCAGGACAAGTCGTCCCAGACGATCCTGTCCTCCATCACCCACCTCGCCGCCCAGCGGTCAGCCTCATCCCGGGGCAACCGGCCCGCGACAAGCTCAACGAAGCGATCTTCGATCTCATCAAGAGTCGGTTGGCCGCTGGCATCCATGCCCCGACCGTACAGGCGGGGCAAACGTTGCCTGCCGCGGCACTAGTGTGCTGCGCCAGAAATCCTGAGGGTTAGTTCTGCTCTGTTTTCTGGTCGGTGGTTCCGACTTTGGTGAGGTAGTCGGCGAGGGAGTTGAGGATCTCGTCGGCTGTCTTGGTCCAGGTGAAGGGCCGCGGGTTCTCGTTCCAGGTGTCGATCCACGCAGTGATGTCGTCCTCCAGTGCCTTCACGGAGGTGTGGACGCCGCGGCGGATGAGCTTGTCGGTGAGGAGGCCGAACCACCGCTCCACCTGGTTCATCCAAGAGGAGCCGGTGGGGGTGAAATGGACGTGGAAGCGGGGGTGCTTGCCGAGCCACGTCCTGATCTCGGCGGTGTTGTGGGTGGCGTAGTTGTCGCAGACGAGGTGCACGTCGAGCCCGGCGGGCACTGCCTTGTCGATCCGGATCAGGAACTTCTTGAACTCGATCGCCCGGTGGCGGCGGTGCAGTGCCGATATGACGGTGCTGTCGGCGATGTTGAAGGCGGCGAACAGGCTGGTGATGCCGTGCCGCAGATAGTCGTGGGTACGCCGTTCGGGCATGCCCGGCATCATCGGCAGCACCGGCTGGGACCGGTCCAGCGCCTGGATCTGGCTCTTCTCGTCCACGCACAGCACGACCGCCTTCTCGGGCGGGTGGTGGTACAGGCCGACGACGTCGACGACCTTGGCGACGAACTGCGGATCGGTGGACAGCTTGAAGGAGTCCTGCAGGTGGGGCTTGAGGTCGAACCGCTTCCAGATTCGCCCGATCGTCGATTTCGACAGTCCGGTGCGCTGGGCCATCGAGGCCCGTGACCAGTGCGTGTCCTGGCCCGGGACCGACTCCAGGGTGGCCACGACGACCTCCTCGACCTGGTCGAGGAGGATCGAGGGCGGCCGGCCCGAGCGTGGCTCGTCATGAAGACCGTCAAGGCGTTTCGCGATGAACCGGGCCCGCCAGCGGTCCACGGTCGACCTGTCGATGCCGAGGTCGGCCGCAGCCTGCTGGTTCGTCCCGCCCTCCGCGCAGCGCAGCACGATCTTGGCTCGCAACGCGAGGAACTGGGCGGTCTTGGCCTGCCGCGCCCACTGCTGCAGCTGCCTGCGCTCAGCATCGTCGAGGATCAGGTCGGCCTTCGGCCGGCCGATCCAGCCGGCGTCCTCAAGCCCGGGCATCCGCTCTGCGGCGAATGCCCGACGCCACTTGCCGACCGTCTTGGCCTGGACACCGACGATCCGTGCGACACCCGCGTTTGACATACCGTCAGCACACGCCAGGATGATGCGGGCCTTCTCGGCCGAGCGCCGGTGCGGCAATTCCGTCCGGCGCACCAACTCTGCGCGCTCGGCCTCGGACAACGTGATCTCCACAGCAGAAGGCCCCGAATGCGACATGACAACAGGGTACTTACTAACCCTCAGAATTTCTGGCGCAGCACACTAGCACCCGTCGCAGGGAGTGTCAGGAAGCAGTGCGATGCTGACGTCGACGACTCCGCTCACGGTGATCAATGGGGGCCGATGCCTGGTGAACGATCAGGGCCTGACTTGTCCTCGGTCGGCTTCGACTCTGCTTGGTGTGCCACTGACCTGGGTGAATACCGACCCTGCGGCTACACCTATGAGTACTACCCCTGCGAGAGCCTGCCGCCTCTCGCCACCGAGTTCACGGGCGCCTTTCAATGGCTTGGTGGTACCGGCGAACCTGTTCCCGACCAGGTTACGGCGCTCAATCGCTTGGCAGAGAACCTTGCGGCCAAGGGCTTGACGTTGCCTCGGGACTTCGTCACCTTCCAGGCCGACTCGAAGCTGCACGGCTCGCTGGATGAGGTCTCGGTGACCGGCTGCTGGACCGATATCTCAGAGCCCCTGCCCTGTCCGGCAGAGTCTGGTGCCTTTCTCGTGCGATTCCTGCGGGATCAACAGGACTGCGTTATTTGGTACCTCTACCTCCGTCCTTCGGGTGAGGCGTTCGTGGTGCACTCCTGTCTCGACTACGAGTACGAGTACGAGGCGTGGCGCGATGGGGAAGAGACGGAGACCGATCTCGACGATCCGGAGGAGCAAAGAGCCGCGATCCTCTGGTGTGCAGCTTCGTTCGAGGAGTTCGCGCATCGGTTCTGGATCGAGAACCGTCTCTGGCACGCGCTCAACGGCGATGACCTGTCGGGACTCGAGCCTCATGTGCGTTACTACTTGCGCCACTACGCGCCACCCGGGACACCCGCATGACCGTGCCTTGAACGAGATCATGTGCGGATGGCAGAGCGGGTACGCGTTCGCGAGATCGACGGCTCGGGGGAGCGGTGTAGGCGTACCCGCGGCGCCCCTCGCCCGGGAGGGGCGGGGGCGGGCCGCACCCGGGTGAGGGAGGGGGTACCTGTCGGGATGGCTGCATGAGGTCCAGTCGACGGGGGTCATGGCCCCATCGAAGTCCTGGATGAATCTGGATGCCGGCTCGAGTCAAACGCGTCGAGTCCGCCCAGCAAGGATGGCGCGCGGTGGACGCCCCTCACCTCGTCACCCTCGTCCGCGCCGGAGCCCCCTTCGAGGGAGGCCGCCCTGTCGAAGGCGCCGAGGCCCTCGGAGCCTGATCGAAGCCGCGATGACGGGCCGGCCGCCGGACACCGGATTACTCCACGCGGGATGGCTGCCCGGTGCGAGCGCGCAAGGCTTGCATGAACGACGTGTGTACCGGAGCCAGGCTGGGCGGGAGGGGCCATCCGTTGATGACCGTGAGGAGGTGCCAGTAGCGTTCCGCGCGGGGGTGACCGGCGCTGGAGCCGCGTTTGGCTACCGCGCGCAGCACACCGCGCCGCAGTCGCAGCGTGCGGATCTGCACCTCCAGGGCATCGGCGTGGGCGGCCGCGACCTCGGACACCGAAACCTCCCGGTCCAGCACCTGCCGGCCTCCCCCGCGTGTACCGGCGTACGGAGGTTAGCGTCCAGCTCCCTCAGCTACTTGGGGCTCTGGTGCTGCAGTTCCGCACCGACTGCCGGGCGTCAGTGCTGCGGCGGGCGATGCGTGGCGGTCATCTGCGCGAGTTGCCGATGGATCACTCGTCCAGAAGGTCAAGGGTGTCAGGGCCGGCGAAGACCAGTTGGGTCAGTTCGGGGCTGTGAGGCGAGGTAAGGGTGACGCGGTACAGACCGTCGTCAGGCACAGTGATCCGTGCCCGAAGGTGGCTGTCGCCGTCGGCCTGGAGGCGAGCAGGCTTCGTGTAGTCGCTCTCGATGGCTTCGATCGTGCAGGTGAGGCCTGCAGGATCGTCCGTGCCGGTGACGGTCAGATCCCACGGTGCCGTGGGATGGACGAGGTCGGGCAGATTGAGGCCCAGGCCGCCGTCGGCTTGGTCGAGGCCGAGGTGGTCGTCTTCGACGAGGAAGTCCGCGACGGTCCGCCGGGCCTGCTTTCCGCTGGCAAGGGCGCCGTGTTGGGCGTAGACGGGGATCGCTCTGCGGACAGGGGAGGCTGACTTACGGTGGACGGTGCCGTCGCCCTTGCCGGAGTAGCGCAGCGGCCTGCCGTGAAGGTCGCGCTTGAGTTCGCCGTCGTTGTCGGTGCGGAAGGCGTATTCGGAGGCGTAGACGACGCCGGCGGTGAGCTGGAAGGACTGGACGGTGTCCTGGCCGATGCCTGCGACAGGGCGTAGCCGGGGCAGGGGCTGCTGGTTGAGGGTGTCGAAGAAGGTTTGGGAGGACAGGAAGAGTTCTTTGTCGCCACCCAGGTCGGAGACGTCCGATGCGGTGGGGCGGCGGACGTTGGGGCCCTCCTCGAGGCAGAGGAATCGGGGGAGGAGGTCGTGGACGCCGGGCATGGTGGCTGCTGCGGTGGCCAGGCGGTGGTGGGGGAGTGGGATGGGTGCGCCCTGGATGGCGTTGAGGATGTTGGCGGCGACGACGGATCCGTCGTAGGGCGTGCCGAGGGTCATGACGCCGCGGGTGTCTGTGGCGAGGTCGCTGTCGCCGCCGAGGGTGAGGGCTGCGTGGGTGAGCAGGCCGCCCATGGAGTGTGCGATGAACACGAGACGTGCTTCGCGCTGGTCGACTGCGGCTGAGCGGGCGGCGGTGTGTGCGTCGTGGTTGCGCCAGCGGGTGAGGTGGTCTCGGGCGGCCTTGGCGAGGGCTCGGGCGTGGGCGGAGACGGGAAGGCGCCAGTCGTAGGGGAAGGTGAGGATGGCGTCTGGGTGCGCGACTACGGATTCGATGGTCTTGAGAAGGGCGTGGTAGGGCTCGAAGCCGTTGAAGAAGGGGCTCCAGGCGGGGGTGGTGAGCAGCCGTGGGGCGGTGATGCGGCCGTAGTCTCCTGCCAGTTCGTCGGCGGTGAGCTGGAGGGGGACGAGGCCGGTGCGGGAGAACCAGGCCTTCCTGAGCCAGCGGGCGTTTGATAATCCCCAGATCACCTTGTTGTTGGTGGTGTCGCGGAGTTCGCTACCCATGATGCCGGGGACGACGACTACGGCGTCGTGTGTGATGTCCGGGAGGACCTCGGCTTCGATCCCGGGAGACGGATTACGGCTGTACCCATGCGACTGGTGTGTCATACCTGTCACACTAGTGATATGCAGCACATGGGGGGCGACGTTCGTGCGGAAATCGCGTTAGCCGGGGCGGACGTTGAGGACCTAGATCAGCAGCGGACGCTGCTGACCGTCGCGGTCCGCGACTACGACGACGTGGACGAGGATGAGGCAGAAGAGTTCGCCGAGGGCATCGACGAGCAACTCGAAGTCGTGGCGCAGTGGTGGGGCGACGGTGGTCTCCTGCCCGAGTTCCGCCAGGTACCCCCACGGGAGCTGACCTCCCGCGACCATATCGAAGCCCTGCTGCGCGATGAGGGCGTGCGAGAGATGCGGGGACTCGCCCTGGTCCTGTTCATCACGGGCCACGGCATCGCCGGCCCATCTGGCTCCCACTTCTTGAAGTTGCCCCAGTCGGTGCAGCGGCGCCAGCTGGCGACGGCGGTGCGGACCAGCGACATCATCGCGGCTGCACTGGATTCGCACGTGAAGAACGTTCTGGTGATCGTCAATGCCTGCTATGCGGGCAAACTGGATCGGGAACTCACAGACCTGGTAAAGGACATCGGCCCGGAGCGCTGGCAGCAGTGCCAGCTGGACGTGCTGGTCACCTGTGATCACAACCAGACCGTGCAGGTACGCCGCTTCCCCACAGTGCTGCGCAGTGTGTACGACCGGCTGCGGACGTCGGCCGGCATCACCACCGAGTATTTGAGCGTGGCCGAGTTCATGGCGGAGTACGAGCGGGCGCTGCGTGCCGGTGATCGCAAGTTGCATCGGCTGAGGCGGCTCGTCGATGGCAGTGGCTACGAAGCGCCCAGCCCGTGCCTGCCTAATCCGGGATACCGGCATGCGAAGGATCTGCTGGGAGCGGGGGAGCGGCAGGCGACGACGACCGAGCACTACTGGCTCGACCGTGCGACCGGGCGCACCCATGAAAGCGACGATGGCTGGTACTTCCGTGGCCGCAAGGCGCTGAACCGGAAGGTGGCCGAGTTCCTGAGCCCGCACCACAAGCGCGGGGTGTTACTGATCACGGGCAGCGCCGGCAGCGGGAAGTCGGCCGTGGTGGCACGCGCCGTCGTGCTGAGCGACTCCCGGTTTCGTGCCGACCCCTTGTTCAAGGCTGCTGTGGAGCTCACGGACGCGGAAGCGATCCCGCCGGAAGGCGCCGTGAACGCGGCTGTGCTGGCCCATCGCCGTAATGCCGCCCAGGTGGCGGGTGACCTACTGAGGGAGTTAGGCGTTCAGCCCGAGAAGGTGGGCCCCGCGGAGGACCAGGTGGTGCGGTGGAAGGGCCAGTTGCTCGACTTCGTACGAGCCGCGGGACGCCCGATCACACTGGTGATCGACGGTTTGGACGAGGCTTCGGAGCGGCAGCGAATTGTCCATGACGTGCTGGGGCCGCTGAGTCCCTTCTGCCAGCCGGCCGCCGCGGTACCTGGGCAGCGGCAGGAAGACGATCCCGCTGTGACGGAACCGGCGGTGAGGTTGCTGATCGGTATCCGCTCCACGCGTCCACCTGTTGTCTCCGAGGGCCTGGTAGCGGATGACGATCACGGTCTGCTCAATGAGCTCCGGCAGGTCTTTCGCACCGCTGCGGTGGAGCGTACCGACGGCGAGGAAACGGCAGCGGACATCGAGGAGTACCTGTATGCCCTGATCTGTGCCGGGGGTCATCAGGAGAGCGCCCGTACGATCGCCGCCGACGTCGCCCCGGTGCTTACTCCTTCGTTCATCGACGCCCGTCTGGCGGGGGAGCAGCTGCGTCAGGCCGACGACCCTGCCACCCTGGCCGTGGACGCCCAGTGGCAGCAAAAGCTGAGACAGGGGATCCGCGGGCTGCTGATTCAGGATCTGCGCCTGGTGGAACAGGACGAGGACGGCATCCCGCGCGACGCTGCCCTGTCACTGTTGCGGGCTGCCGCGTTCGCCCAGGGAGCAGGAGTTCCGTGGTCGGACATCTGGCCGCAGATGGCAGGCGTCTTCCTGCGCCGCAAGCTGGGGCGCGACGAGTGGGATGCACTGATCAAGAAGCTCCTGGCCGGGCGGCTGAGCGGCTATCTGGCTCACGACCACGAGGACAATCGGGTCGTGTACCGGCCGGCTCACGAGGCCTTGACGGATGTGCTGATGAACACCGATGACGACCTGACCGGCGACGAGCAGCCCGACAGCGGGAGCGAGACGTGAACGATCCGCAGCAGCACGACCGTCACGCGGAGATCCACCGCCAGATCGCCACGGCGCTGGCAGAGCTCGTACCCGACGATCCCAGCATCCCACCGCATCCCTACCTGCGTCGGCACTTGGCCGAGCACGCTGCCCACGGCCAGGTCCTGGACGACGAGCACGTGCCGCCGGCTCTCCTGCCCTGGGAGTCGAGCCTCACAGTGCGGCGACTGCTGGCCGCGACCGGCGATCAGGGACCAGGCAGCCGCTGGCTGCAAGCCTGGGCATTGCTTGAGCCGTACGCCCGCAACGTCGATCCCCTCTCCCGCGCGAGCAGCCTGCGCCTGGCCCATCACAAGGCGGCACCTTCACGAGAGGACTCGACGGGCCCGGACACCTTCGACCAGTCACCAGTGACACCAGTATGGAGCGATGGCACCACACCAGACAACGTATGGCTGGTAAATGGCACACCCATGAGCGCCCTCGCCACTGTACGAGGAGAATCCGGCAGACGGCCCCTGGTCATGGCGGGAGACGAACGCGGGCTCCTGCACGCCCTGCACCACGACGGCAACACGGCTTACGCGCCGCTGCACGTCCACGACGGGAAGATCACCCAAATCCTCGCCTTGCCCGGTGACCGCATGGTGGCGACGGGAAGCAACGACGGCTCGGTTGCCATCGTCGACGCGGTCCAGGGCCAGATGGTCATGCGCGCCGTCCCACGGCGACCAGGCACCTGGGTCAGCTCTCTGGCTCTCTACCGGCCCGCCGACCACACTGCGGTCCTTCTGGCAGCCTTCAGCGACGGCTATCTGGCAAGCCTGCACCCCGCGGTCTTCCACACGGTTGACGTCGAACTACCGACGCTTGACGAGGACCGCTGCCTCCTGAGTGCGCTGCCGGCACCTGACAGCCGCAGCGAGTGGCTGCTGTTCGCCCAGCATGACCGGGTGTACTGCTTCAACGGCCGCTGGAGCCGGCCCCTATCCAGGCACGCGGGCCGCGTGCGATCCATCGTGGCACTCCCCACTGCCGGCCATTACGCCGTGGCAGACGAGCAGGGATATCTTTCCCTATGGGAGGCGACGCAAGGGGGGCGCGCCAAGCAGACGGCACTTCAGCAGCGATCATCCGCCATCACGTCTCTTCTGGTCTCCGAGATGGGCACGGAGCCCGCCCTGCTGTCTACCAAGGCCGACGGCGGCGTCTGCCTTTGGGCCCTGCCCCATCTCGACCCCATCGGAATGTCCCTGCCCGGCCGCGCATCGCCCGTCACCGCGCTGACCAGCATCGCAGGACGAAGGCAGCCGCTGCTCGTCACCGCCGGAGCCGACGGCACGGTCCGCAGCTGGCCACTGAGCAGAGAGACGTTCCAGACCGCGCCAGCGCGCTGGGACCGTGTCACGGCCAGCGCTCTGTCCCCGGGCCAGCCACCCGTCCTGGCTACCGCACGAGCCGCCCGGATCAGCCTGGGCGACGTCTACCGAGCCAGCGAGCCGCGGACCGTGCTGAAGGGGCACGTGGCCAGTGCACTGGCGTGGCCGCGGCTGCACGGACGCCCTCATCTGGCGGCCGCTCTGGACGACTCCCGCATCGTCCTGACCGACCCAGACGACGCGCAGGCAGGCATCCTCGCAGAGCTGCACGGGCATCATCTGCCCGCTACGACCATGGTGCCGCTAGCCGACACGGATGCCGATCGCCTGGCAAGCGGCAGCGCCGACGGTTCGGTGTGTGTATGGGACCTGCGCAGCACCACGTTGCTTGCCAAGTTCCGCGACCACCGTTTCAGCGTCCGGTGCCTTGCTACGCACCGCAACACACGTGGCCTGTACCTGGCGTCGGGCGGAAGTGACGGTGCGGTGCGGGTATGGAACGTGCGGCAGCTACAGCAGCACGGCCCCACCATCAAATGCGGTCAGTTCTTCGTCAACGACATCGCCTTCGGCACCAGCACAGGAGATGACAGGCGAATGCTGGTTGCCAGTGCCGGTCAGAACGGCACACTCAAACTCTGGGACGCGCTAACAGCGGATCAGGTCGGGCAGCTCAGTCCCGGCGACGGGGAACTGACCGCTGTGACTGCACTGGCGCTTCCAGCCGGCCGTCGGCTCTTCGCGGCTGCGGGCCGGACCAGCATCCACGTGTGGGACCCGGCAGCCGACAGGCGGCTGCTGCAAATCGTCACGGGAGAGACGATCACCGCGCTCAAGAGCGTCGGAGACCGTCAGAGCACGGACGCATCCCTGCTCCTGGCCACGGGTGAAGCGGGCACATCGGTCTTTCGGTTGCACCATGACCGCATTTGATCTGCTTGCGCGCCTGCAGTGTGCCTCCTCGCACCGCGAATGCGCCCCCTGTGATGCGGCGATACGTCGGCGAGGCACCCGGCACCCCAGGAAAATGTTCCGCCTGATGCCATAGGCATAAGCACAACACCAGCCTGTACCAGACCACCAGCGAGGAGCCATGACTGTTGCCTTACCCCTGCAGACCCTGCCCTCCTGCGGCCTCGAACCACCACCACGCCGCAAGGACGGCTGGCCACCCCTCGGCGCGACCGCTGGGGAAGGAAGGCACCTGCGATGACGACGCCTCCCGTTAGCTTCATCACGGCGCCCGACGCCGGCGTATGGCGGCTCGGTTGGGCCCACGACCCCATCCGGTACAACCAGGTGGAACCCGAGACCTTCAGCGGATCATCAGCCGGCCGCTTCAGTCTCTTCTCCTACGGCATGCTCTACTGCGCCACAGACCTTGCAGGATGCTTCGCGGAAGCACTGGCCCACTTCCGAGTCGACCCCTCCATCCGCTCTCTCATGAGTGACGCCGAGCCGAACTCGGACCTCATGGGGATCGGCCAGGTGCCCTCCAGCTGGCGCGACGCCCGCATCCTCGTCCGTCTCATGCCCCCGCCCGACGCCCGCTTCCTCGACGTCGAGTCGGAAGAAACTAGGAAGGTCCTGTCGGCGGAACTGGAGACCGAACTCAGCAAGTGGGGAGTGGCCGGCTCCCTCACCGATGAACACATTCACGGCAAGGACCGACGCATCGCCCGCCAGATCGCTGCCTGGGCTGTCGCCCAGCGCAACGATGCAGGCCACCAGCTGTTCCAGGGAATCGCCTACCAGTCGGGATACGGAGGCCGACAGTGCTGGTCCATCCTGCACGACACGCCACTGACGGAAGTTGAACGCTGCGACATCCGGGTCGAGGCAGTAGAGCTGCAAGAGGTGGCCCGCGAGTACGGCTTGACCGTGCGATGAGACAACTGCATCGACTGGCCGTACGTACCATCGCCCGATCCGGTCACACCTAGCCTCCAACGTCACACTTACGCAACTGGCGCACCATCAAAGTTGTCGCTGGTCAGCGGCCCGAGACGGTCACAGGGGAGGGGATTTAGGGGTGTTTTAAATGGGGAAAACCGTGGAGTAAGGGCATGCTAAACGGGTACCATGCTGCTGCCAACACCAAAGAGGGGGAGCCATGTTGATGAGACCGATAACCCACTTAGCCAGGCCCGGCCTGTTGCACGAGCACGTCGCACACAGCACGTCCCCGCACCCTCACGCCTCCTCACGGCCCAGATGGTGTGCTGCCCACGGCAGCGACCCGGACACAAGCACACGCGGCACCGCCTGCGCCCGCTGAACAGCCCGCGGTCACACCACACACAGCCTTCACGCCCCAGATGGCGAACGTCCCCCGCTCAACCTCCCGCGAGCGAGAGCGGTGGGGAAACGAGGAGACCATGTCCACTCAGCGAGAACTCAATGCCGAAGCCGATGCCCGCGCGCACCGCGACACGGCCGAACAGGAACTCACCGAGATCGCTCGCTTCCTGCAGGAGCAATTCAGCCAGCGCACCGTCGCTCACGTGGCCGGCATCGAAGACCCCAAGCAGGTCGGCAGGTGGTGCCGAGGGCAAAACACCCCGCGCTTCGACTCCGAGTTCCGGCTGCGCACGGCCTACCAGGTCTTCCGGTACATCGAAGAATGCGAAAACCGACACGTCGCCCGCGCCTGGATGATCGGCATGAACCCTCAACTCGAGGATGCCTCACCACTACAGGCCATCGCGAACGACCAGTTCAAGGAAGTCATGGCTGCAGCACGCTCCTACCGCCAGGGCGACCTCTGACCTTCTTCTGGCGCACGACAGCCTCACAGCACGAGGAATCGGCAGACGACCAACGCGAGACGGGTCCAGCCGAACTGCGGACGCCTACCGACCACCTTCGCAACACGCCCAGGCCGGGTGGTCGGAAGTCGAGCGTGCCGTTAGTAACGGCACGTCAAAGGCGCAAGGGCGCTGGCGAGTCAAGCACGGACCCCGACGCCGCGGCACCGGTCTGGTCGTCCCGCACCGCCGCGAACGCGCCAGGCCGAACTCCCGGACTAAGGGCTGTCCAGTCCCGTCCGTGATCTGGTCTGCGCGAACTCAGCTGGCGTTGCCTTCTCCGACCTGGACTCTGAGCGACCAGCTCCGCGCGATCGAAACCGCCCGGACCCAGTGGCGCAGCCAGGCCGCAGCCACCGAGGCCGCTGCGCTGCGCCGGGCCCGGGCCAAACGCTCTCAGAGGGCCGGCCGTGAAACAGCGGCCGCGCAGCCGCCGGTAGTGCAGCGCACGGCGTAGTTGGCACCGTGCCGCAAACCACGATGCCCAGAAGACGCGATTCTTGATATAGCAGAAGCTGCACGGACCATACGCGGTGGTGAACCGTCGACATATGGCGGTCGGGGGGAGGGGGAGCCGTTGTGTCGCAGAGGTGGAAGATCACGGTCATCGTGCTGGCAGTGGTGCGGCCGATCCGCTCTAACGGGAACGTCTGCCCAGCTCACTCCCTTGCACAACACGTAAACGATGCCGCGCAAAGCTGCACGATCGTCGATGGGCAGCCGGCCGGGATGCCTATGGCGGCGCGGCGGGCGAGGCGGAAGCAGCGGGGCTACACGTTCCCACAGATCATCAGACTCAAGATCATCCGACACCGCAGCACCCTGCCCCAGCAGCAACAACGTCGCCAAGATCGAATGTAGCCTCATTCTGAAAGGATCAGTCAGTCCGTCCACCACAGCAGTGAGGGGCGCGCGGTTGCTCGCTGGTCGGCTTCTGTCCCCGGGCCTACAACCCTAAGGTGTCCACCCAACGCGCGAGCGTCGTCCAGCGGTCTGGCGGCATATACCTTCGCGCGCAGGGAATGGCCTTGATTCCCGAGAAGGAAGACCAGCGCAAGCACCGCCGCAACCGCGGCCGGCGAGGCGGCCGACCGCCAGGCTTTGACCACGATACCTACCGCCGTCGCAACACCGTCGAACGCTGCTTCAACCGCCTCAAAGGCTCCCGCGGCATTGCCACCAGATACGACAAGACCGCCACCTCCTACGAGGCAGCGGTCAGTCTCGCGTTGCTGCTGCTCTCGGCAAGATCGCTTTGAAGACGGACCCTAGAACTGTCCCTCAGGCCACGGTCCGATCGTTGTGCCGCGCCGGGCAGTCCCGCAGCAGCTTCCGGATCTGCTCGGAGCGGTCGACCCCAGGTCCGAGCTCGCGCAGACGGCGCTGCAGTAGCGCCCTCGTCGCGTCGTCCAGCTGCTCGCAGTGCCCCCTGAACACCTCGCGCAATGCCTTCAGCGCCCAGTACTCGTTGAACGGCTTGTCCTCGGTCACTGCTGCCTCGGCGAGCGCGGGTCCCCACACCGGATCCGGGTTGGCGTATAGGTAAGCGGCGGCGGCCAGCCGCAACCCGCGGTCACCGCTGTGGAGGTGCCGATCGACGTCAAAATCCCGGGCACCCCGGAGTAGCCGGACCATCTCGTCCACCAGGTCGCTCATCGCCTGCGTCCGAGCACGTCCGCTGGACATGGTCCACCGGATCTCATTGTACTGCGCCGCAAGCCGATCGACGGGGTCACCCAGCGGCTCGGCGGGCCTACCCGTGGGCTGCGCCCTGCTGAGCGCCTCTCTCACCCCGTCGGCCAGGTCTTCGGCGGTCTCCTGGTGTCTCGCGTCGCTCTGCCTCGCCTCGCGGATGGCGTCCTGCGCTGTGCTTCGGGCCTCTTCCACCTGCCTCTTCAGACTGATTCCGAATCCGGAGACTTCGGAGAAGAAGACACCCAGGAGCACAAGGATCACGAGACTGGTGACGACCATGGGCGGATCTGTCATCTGGGGATGACGGCACACCCTGACGACTGTGCCGTTCGTTGCCAACTGCTGGTCGCACACCTCTGCCGTGAAGAACAGGACGACGGCCGCGCCCGCGGCGAGGACCACCAGCGAAGCCGCAATCCACTGAGATGGGCGGATTGCCTTCCTGTTCGCTCGCCGCCGTGCCGTCGAGCCGTCGTCAACTCCAGTCGCGGTCATCCCCCACCCTTCGGCGCCTGTCGGCACAGGTCGCCATGCTGGTCTCCCCAACAGCCGTTTGGCAAGCGGGGCTTACCGACCGATACGGACGTCGGCGGGTAGGGGCTGACCGTACCGCCGACGGCCCGCCCTCGCCCGGCACCGCACGATCCTGCGGTCGCGGCATGGTCACGAGGAGGTACGTCTGAGTAGGAGCCGAACCGATCCTAGCTGCGGCGCCGCGGCATCCCCGTGCCGCCTCAACGCTGGATCCGCTGAAAGGGCGCGGCGAGCGCCGCCCTTTCACTTCGATTGGCGGGCCAGCACGCGCCGCTGGCGAGGAGAGAGCTGCTGTGCGAGTGGCCGTCGGATTCTCAGTCCTCGCGGTGGCGGTGTGACTGAGGTCGACCCTTCCGTGTCTCGGAGGTTCGGTGCGGCAGGCCGGCGCCGCAGGCCCGTGCTGCCGCGGGGCGCAGGCAGCTAAGAGAGGGCGAACACTCCGGTCAGGGTCAGGAGAACCGCGCCGACGCCGAGAAGTCCGCCACCCACGAGCTGAGGGCCATAGCCGCCGTAGTCGGTGTTTTCGTTAAGGAGAAGTCCACCAGCGAGGAAGATGAGCCCGACTTCCAGGAGACGGCCAGCCAGCCGTACGCTCAGCACCGTTTCCCGGCTGGGGCGCCGCAAGCCGCGAACCGGCTTGACGGCTGCGACAGTCCGTGGGACCTGGGCCAGCGTCGGTGGCCCGTCAAGGACCAGAGCGGGGGTGAACTCGGCGTTGTTGTGAAGGTGAGCCGGCCCGAGTGTCAGGTTGCTTCCTTCGATGACGTACGGGGGCCGCTCCTCCTTTGTGCCAGGCGTGTTGCCGAGGCGATACTGGGCGTCGACTTCGCCGAGGATGGTCGCCTCAAGAGCATCAGGGGTGCCCAGAAGCTGTGTCTGAGGCCTGCATGACAATGCGAACGCCCTTCCGATGAGCCATCTATGCTGGTCCGCAGCATCACAGGGGGAGGGGAAAGTGGATGGACTGGTTCTGGTGGGTTCTCATCGTCTTTTGGACGGGTGGCTTCGCGTGGGCAGCTGACAACGTCCGCACCGCGCTGCGTAATTGGCATGAGCGCAAGTTGCAGCTGCTGGAGGCGGCGAGACAGGAACGTGTGGCCGTCGAAGCAGCGAACAAGTCTCCGGAGCCGGTGTGCGGATGCACGCACCATCTCGCCAAACACGACAAGCAGGGCCATTGCCACGAGCGCGTCGAGGTGCCAGTGGCTTGGGATGAGGACAAGAAGCCGCTGCGTTACGAGGCTGGTCAGTGCAACTGCCAGCAGTACGTGGGACCGCAGCCTCTTTCGCAGGTGTTCGCGGAGGACCTGACAGATCTCGCCTGACCAGGATGGCGAGGCCACTCTCCGTACATGACACTGGGACAGTTGATTGAACCGCTCCGGGTCTGATGGAGGCTCGATTCCCTGAGAGGATCGAGTCATGGCACGTCCGTCCCCCTACCCTGCTGAGCTTCGTGAGCGTGCGGTTCGAATGGTCGCGGAGATCCGTCCCAACTACCCGACCGAGTGGGCCGCGATGAAGGCGGTCGCAGCCAAGCTGGGCATCGGCGCCGCAGAGACGGTGCGGACCTGGGTTCGCAAGACCGAGGTGGACGCAGGCCAGCGGCCCGGCGTCACCTCCGAGGAGGCCGAGGAGATCAAGCGGCTGAAGGCCGATAACGCTGAGCTGCGGCGGGCGAACGAGATCCTCAAAGCGGCCTCGGCTTTCTTCGCGGCCGAGCTCGACCGGCCGTCGAAGCGCTCGTAGCGTTCATCGACGCGCACCGCCAGGTGTTCGGAGTCGAGCCGATCTGCCGAGTCCTGACCAGCCACGGACTGAAGATCGCAACGAGCACCTACTACGCGGCCAGGAACCGCACCCCCAGCACCCGAGCAGTCCGTGACGCGGAGCTGAAGACGCAGATCAGCCGCGTCCACACGGTCAACTTCAGCGTCTACGGAGTCCGAAAAGTCTGGCGACAACTGCACCGCGAAGGCATACCAGTGGCCCGCTGCACCGTCGCCCGGCTCATGCGCGACCTCGGCCTCCATGGCGCCCGACGCGGCAAGAAGATCCGCACCACCATCCGGGACGACGGCCACGACCGGGCCGCCGACCTGCTCAGACGCGACTTCACCGCATCACGCCCGAACGAGCGATGGGTGGCCGACTTCACCTACGTCACCACCTGGTCCGGGATCGTCTACGTCGCGTTCGTCGTGGACGTGTTCTCCCGGGCGATCGTGGGCTGGTCCGCCGCCACAAGCAAACGAGCCAAGCTCGTCCTGGACGCCCTCGACATGGCTTTGTGGCGACGCGACCGCGCCGGAACTCCCGCCGGACAGGGCCTGGGTCATCATTCGGACGCGGGCAGTCAATACACGTCCTTCGCCTTCACTGCGCACCTCGTCGAGGCCGGCATCGACGCCTCGATCGGCACCGTCGGTGATGCTCTTGACAACGCGCTCATGGAATCCCAGATCGGCCTCTACAAGACTGAGCTGATCAAGCCGCGCAAGCCCTGGCACGGCCTCGCCGACGTCGAACTCAGCACTGCGGAATGGGTCGACTGGTTCAACAATCAGCGCCTCCACACAGCGATCGGAGACATCCCGCCCCACGAGCACGAGACCAACCACTACGCTCAACACCAGCCCCAACCGGCGGCTGGAGTCAACGCATAGAGCCTCCACCTATCCCGGAGCGGTTCAGCTCGCGGCTCGAGGACAATGTTCCGAATGGACAGCGCCACAATCGCGGACACGATGGGTGTGGCGTCCGGGTGGCCGGACAGGCCCTTGCGGCGTTGGATGCGGGAGCCGCGGTCGGCAACCATCAAGAGGTCCGTGGGGTGGGGCTCACGTGCTGGATGGCGCTGACGGTGGCCGAGGCGGAGCACGGGGGCAGCTGTGCCGCTTGGAATGTGGTCCCTGCGCTTGGACAGGGACCACACCGGGGGGGGGGGTGCTCCTGCTGGAGCCCGATAGCCAGGCTATGACCGGTTCCAGTCTACCGCGATCACCCAAGAGGCGGACATCCCTGGACGAACTCCCCGCTGACTTTCACGAGGCCACCTGACGGCATGCCAGGAAGGACCCTGGTGACGTCGCGTTTCGCCGTACTGCGGTGCGGCCACCGGGCAAGGAAAACAACCGCCTTCGTGGCTGCTGTGACTGTTCGTCGCAAGGATCGTTAGCAAGTGGCCCGTTGCGAGGAGAGGCGTGGGCCGTACCTCCTCCTTGACGTCTTCTTCCCAGGTCACAGCGAGGCGATCCGGGGCACTGGCGTTGTCCCGCAGGCCGGCGTTGAGGCGGCCTCGAACGGGATGGTTACTCCTTTCGGGTGGTGCGTGCTGATGGGTTCTTGTCACTCGGTTGGGTGTGTGGGTCACTGAGAGTGTGAACCGGCGGGCTGCCCATCCCCGTGCCGGGGGAACGCTTGAGTCAGGCAGCTGTTGCCGGTTTTTCTCTTTGCCCACAGGAGACGCCGGAAGGCTGCTGCGTGCTTGGCCGTGGCCACGGCCGTGCCCTGTCTCTGTTTGCCCCTGTCCGGCCCCGCAGCGTTGACCGCGTGATGGTCATGTCCCTGTGATGCTGCGGCCGCTGGCCGGCCCTGCCGATTCCTCGTCATGTCCCAGTCAAACAACGAGGAGTAGCGTCATGCCCATCTCTCCGAATCAGGGTTCCACCGGTGGTGGCACGCTGGTGACCATCACGGGCACGAACCTGTCCAACACCAGCGCGGTGCGCTTCGGCAACAAGTCGGCCACGAACATCACCCAGGTCTCACCGACCCAGGTCACCGCGGTCTCCCCGTCGGGGACCGGAACGGTCGGGGTCACGGTGACCACTCCGGGCGGGACGAGCAACCCGGTGCCGTTCTTCTACGTCGGCGCCCCGTTCAAGTCCTCCCTGGGCACCACCTCCGGGCCGCTGGCCGGCGGCAACACCATCACCCTCACCGGAAGCGGCCTGTCGACGGCCACCAGCGTGTCCTTCGGCGGGGTGACCGCCACCCCGACGGTGAACTCCGACAGCTCGCTGAGCGTCACCGTCCCCGCCGGAGCCGCAGCCGGTCCGGTCGGGGTCAGCGTGACCACCGCGGGCGGCACCAACAACGGCCTGACCTACACCTACATCGAGGACCCCACGATCGGGGCGGTCAGCCCGACCTCGGGCCCGACCTCGGGCGGTACGGCGGTGACCATCACCGGCACCAACCTCGACACCACCGACTCGGTCACCTTCGACGGCGCCCCGGCACCGTTCTCGGTGATCAACACGACCACCCTGTCGGCGGTCACCCCGCCCGGCACCGCCGGAACGGCCGACGTCGTCGTCACCAACCCCGCCGGATCCGACACCGCCGTGGGCGCCTTCACCTACGTCGCCGGCCCCGGCATCTGATCCAACCCCCAGCGACGGGTCCAACGCGCCACCGCGTGACGCGTTGGACCCGTCAGAAAACCTGCCCGACGTGATGAGCGGGCGTCCCCGTTCCGAGGTCCCGTCCTCCAGGAGGAGGGAGTTGCCCGTGTCCATCGATCTGCTTGCGCGGCTGCGTACTGTGAGCGTCACGGTTCCCGCTGCCCCGATCGCCACCATCCCGGTGGGTGACAGTCCCACCGGTATTGCCATCGCCCGCCTGGGCCGGGCTGGTTACGTGACGAACTTCGGCTCGGGCACGGTCAGCGCCCTGGACACCGTCTCCCGGTCCGCCACCGCCACCGTCCCGGTGGGGGCCAGCCCTTGGGAAGTCGCCATCAATCCAGCCGGGACGCAGGCGTATGTGGGCAACTTCGGCTCCGGGACGGTCAGCGTCATCGCCACTGCGACGAACGCTGTCACCGCAACGATCGGCGGCATCTCCGCACCGGCGGGCATCACCTTGTCCCTCGACGGCACCCGCGCCTACGTGGTCAGCCAGGACACCGACAGCCTGGTCGTGCTGGACACCACCACGCGCGCGGCCGTGGCGAGCGTGGGGGTAGGAAGCACCCCGTATGAGGTGGCTCTCTGCCCGGACGCCCCGTACGCGTACGTCAGCAACTTCGGCGACGGCACGATTACCGTCGTCGACACCGATACGAACACGGCCGTGGCCACCATCGGAGGATTCGCCCGGCCGCGGGGTCTGGCCGTCACCCCCGACGGGCAGCGGCTGTACGTCGCCGACCACGGCACCGGCGTGGTCAGTGTCGTGGACACCACCACGTACAGAGTGGCCACCACGATCGGGGGCTTCAGCGCTCCCGTCTCCCTGGCTGTCGGCCCCCGTGGTGCGCTGGCTTATGTGACCGAAAGCGGCTCCGGTTCGGTCACGGCGATCAATCTGGCCACCAATGCCCCGGTCGCCACCGTCACCGGGCTGAGCCAGCCCAGCGGGCTCGCCATCACTCGCGACAGCCGCCACATCTACGTGGCCGACAGCGGCGCCGACACGGTTGCTGTCCTGAAGATTCCGGTGCCCGTCTCACCCGATCAGGGGCCCACCGGAGGGGGCACCACGGTCCTCCTCAGCGGACGTGGCTTCACCGGTGCCACCCAGGTTCGGTTCGGAGGCCGGCCAGCTGTTTCGTTCTCGGTGGTGGACGACTTCACCATCGCCACCGTCACCCCGGCCGGCACTGGTGCGGTCCCGGTTACCGTCACCCTCGCCGGCGTCGCCTACACGATCGGGACGTTCTTCTACCTGCAGCCCCCACGGATTAGGGCCGTTTCCCCCGCCACCGGGCCGAACGAGGGCGGCAACACCATCACCGTCACCGGCATCGGTCTGTACACCACCCAGGAGGTACGGATCGGGACCACCAGCGTGTACCCGACCGTCGTCTCCGACGCCCAACTCGTCCTCACCGCCCCCCCTGCTCCCCCCGCCCCGCCTGGGCGCACCATCAGTGCTCCGGTGGTCGTGACCACCTTGGGCGGCACCGCCATCGGCCCCGACTACACCTACCTCGACCCGCCGACGACCACCACATTGAGTTCCTCCTCAGAGCTGCCCGTCGTCGGCGAGCCGGTCATCTTCACCGCAGCCGTCGCTCCCGCCCCTCCCGCAGCCGGCACGCCCACGGGCACCGTCTGGTTCGACTTCGGCGACGGCACCGTCCCGGTCACCGCAGTGGTGGTGGACGGGCTGGCAACGGCGACGCACACCTACACCACCACGGGCGGCAGCCCGTACACGGTCACCGCCGCTTACAGCGGTGACGACGACTTCGCACCGTCGTCGGACACCGCCGAGCAGACCGTGGCGCAGGCGCCGACCGCGACGACCGTCCTGTCCTCCCCGGAGCCATCCAACCCCGACACACCGGCGACCGTCACCACGCGGGTCATCGTGGCCGCCCCCGGCGCCGGGCAGCCCACGGGCACGGTGACCGTCGACTTCGGCGACGGCACTCCGGCCGCCGTCGAGACCCTGGTGAACGGCCTGGCCACGGTCACCCACACGTACCCGGCCACCGAGGCCACCTACACGATCACCGCCTCCTACAGCGGCAACACCGACTTCACCCCTTCCGGCGACGCCCGCACCCACCGGGTGCGCTCCGATGCCCAGGCCACCACCACGACCGTGCTCTCTGGACCGGATCCGTCGACGAGCTGGCAGCCGGTGACCATCACCGCCACCGTGGCACCCGCCATCGCCGGAGCGGGGGGCACCCCCACCGGCACCATCGCCTTCGACTTCGGCGACGGCACGCCGACCGTGCAGGCGACTTTGTCCAACGGGACCGCCGCCGTCAGCCACACCTACACCTCCGCAACCGGCAGCCCCTACCCGGTCATCGCCCTTTACACCAGCGGCGACGGGGCGTTCAGCTCCTCCGCTGGGAACGACCTCCAAACGGTGAACCCGGCCCCCACGTCCACCACGCTCAGCACCTCACCCGAACCGTCCGTGACGGGCCAGCCGGTCACCTTCACCGCGACCGTCACACCGGACACCGCGCAGGCCGACGTCCCCACCGGCACAGTGATCTTCGACTTCGGTGACGGGACGGCGCCGGCCGCAGCCCCTGTCGACAACGGCACCGCCGTGATCGCCCACGCCTACGCCACCGCGACCGGCGGCCCGTACACGGTCACCGCCACCTACGACGACGGGGAGAACTTCGCCGGCTCCACCACGGCGGCCACTCACACCGTGGAACAGGCGCTGACGAACATCGCGGTGGCCTCCGCACCGAATCCGTCCGTCGTGGGGGAGCCGGTCACCTTCACTCTCACCGTCACAGCCGAAGACCCCGGAGCGGGCACCCCCACCGGCACCGTCACCCTCGACTTCGGGGATGGCACCACCCCCGTCACTCTGCCGCTCACCGAGGCGTCGGCCACGACCACCCACACCTACACGAGCGCCGCCGGCAGCCCGTACCCGCTCACCGCCACCTACGACGGCGACGCGGACTTCACCGGCTCCACCGCAACAGACACCCACCTGGTGCGCCGGGCACTGACCCTCACCACCGTCACCTCGTCGCCGGACCCGTCGGTGGTCGGCGAGAGCGTCACCTTCACCGCGACGGTTGCACCTCTGGCCCCAGGACAGGGAAGCCCCACCGGCACGATCGCGTTCGACTTCGGGGACGGCACCACACCGGTCACGGCCACCCTGACGAACGGCACCGCCACCGTCACCCACGTCTTCGCCGCCAGGGCCGGCAGCCCGTACACGGTCACCGCGACCTACGGCGGAAACCTGGACTTCGTCTCCTCCAGCGGGACGGACACGCACACGGTGAATCGGGCGTCGACGGTCACGACGGTGACCTCGTCGCCGGATCCGTCGGTGGTGGGCCAGCCGGTGACCTTCACCGCCACCGTGGCACCCGTCACCCCCGGGGCGGGCACCCCCACCGGCACGATCACCTTCAACTTCGGGGATGGCACCACACCGGTCGCGGCCACCTTGACAGGCGGCACCGCCACCGCCATCCGCCCGTACGCGACCAGAACCGGCAGCCTGTACACGGTCACGGCGACCTACAACGCAAGCGCCGACTTCGTCTCCTCCAGCGGGACGGACACGCACACGGTGAATCGGGCGTCGACGGTCACGACGGTGACCTCGTCGCCGGATCCGTCGGTGGTGGGCCAGCCAGTGACCTTCACCGCCACCG
>NZ_JBICAJ010000017.1:70225-118282 GCF_043088925.1 Streptomyces sp. NPDC014006
CGTCGTGCCCGTCGCCCCGGGGGCGGGCACTCCCACCGGGACGATCACCTTTGATTTCGGGGATGGCACCACACCGGTCGCGGCCACCTTGACAGGCGGCGCCGCAACCGTCACCCGCCCTTACACCAGCAGGTCCAGCGGCCTCTTCACCGTCACTGCCACCTACACCGGCAGCAACAGCTTCGCCGGGTCCAGTGGAACCGACCCGCACACCGTGAACCGGGCACTGTCAGCCACCACGGTCGTTTCCTCCCCGGACCCGTCGCGTCCGGGACAGGAGGTAACCGTGACGGCGACCGTCACAGCCGTCCCACCGGGAGCGGGCACCCCCACCGGCTCCGTCACCTTCACCATCGGCAAACGCTCCCCCGTCACCCTCCCCCTCGTCAACGGGACCGCCAGCACAGCCATCAGCTCCTTGAACGTTGGCACCCAACCCATCACCGTCGCCTACACCGGCAGCGCGGACTTCGCCAATTCCAGCGGCACGGACACCCATACCGTCACGGCCTGACCTGGCACCAGTCACGAAAAGGCAACACTGGAGGTCTGCCAACGAATGGTGATCCAGGGTGGTTAGGCTACTCGCGGGCCGCCTTCCAGCCGCTTCCGCGATCTGGCGGACCTTCTACTCATCAGCCAGCGGGAGAATATCGATGGCCAGGTGACGGCCCCGGTCCTGGTTGACCGGCTGTGGGATGACCGTTTGTCGGCACCCAACGCCACCTACCGGTGCCGAGGCCGCGTTACCGCCGAACAGCAAGCGATGGAAGCCGGACCGGATCGGCTAGGTCGACGATGCGCTGGACCAGGTGAGGATGGGACCAGCCGGCGCCGGCCGCCGCGCGTGGCAGCAGGCTCGTCGCCGTCAGGCCTGGCAGGGCGTTGACCTCCAGGGCATCGCCTCGCCATGGCCGTCACAGCGGAAGTCAGCTTCCGCGCGCTGCGCGCTCACCCACGCGCCCAGGTCCTCGCCCTGCACAATCACCTCACCCGCCCGGGTCGGCAGTGCGCCCGGGCCTGCACGTGCGTGTGCGCAAGCCGGAAGCACCAGCACAATGCTCACGGCGTTGCTTTAAGCGCCGGCCTCGGGCCGCCGTTCTTCGAGCACACAAGGACCTCGAGCTTGTTGGCCGGGATGGTGTGAGCTGCGGGGATGTATTGGTTCGTCGTCCACCATGAGTCCGCATCGACCTCCTGGCCCGCCCGCCCCCACTTCACCATCTCCACTTCCTCTCCGGGCCGGAAAGTTCTCGGCTTCAGCTCCAGCGAGATGGAGTGGTGTTCTTTGCTGATGCGGACGCGGGCACGCACGAACCAGTCCTGCCTCGCGACGTCCCCACGTGACTGGCGATCTGTCATTCCAGGGTTTACCCGAGTTGGCCCACTTCGCGCAGTTCGCCACTTCCATCGGGGTTCCGCTCACAAACGGGGTGCAGTGCCTGTTCGGCCCGTAGTTCGCGGTCCTGGCTGATCTTCCGGGGCTTGGGGCAGGGCGGCGGTCATCCGCGCGGGCCTGGGTGGCGAAGGGGCTGTACCGGCCGTTGACGGGTGCCGGGTACGGTGTATCTCCGGGCGAGGAAACGAGGCCAGCTTCCGATTCGGATCGAACGACCGGCCGGTGCGGCCGCCGAAGGGTGCGGCCTCACTGAGGTCCCGCGTCTCGCAGGGCTACGAGGTCGGCTCGGGGTGGAGGTTCACGTAGCAGCGCAGCCGTACGCCTGGCTCGCCTGGTTCGCGGGTCGTACGGTCCGCCGGTGCGATGGCGCACCGTGCGGCGAGCAACGCCTGGATGCGAAGGCGGTTTCGTCATCGGTGGCCGCCACCTCCACTACCCCACCGACCGGCTGGACGCGGGGGAGAACTGGTCGTGGATGAGCGCGAGGCGCTCCTTGAGCGTGTGCGTGCGTAGGAGCGGACCGCGGCGGAGCAGGTGGAGAAGCTGCGCATCCAGCTCTCCCGTGCCGAGGATTTTGCTGCCACGCTGCGCGCGGCTGCCCGAGAGCGAGCCGGCTCGGCCCTGACGGCGCGGATGTCGCGTGGGTCGGCCGTTACGGGAGTCGTCGCGGCCCATGAGGCAGGGCTCAGACTCCGACGTGACTGGTCAAAGGTTTTTGGCCGGCCACTCGAGCAACCGGGCGCCGATCACCGCGGTCTGCAGCATGTAGCGGTGCGCCGGGTCGGCGGGGTTGGCGCCGGTGAGTTTGTGGATGCGTTCCAGGCGGTAGGTCATGGCCCGGACGCTGAGGGAGAGGCGGCGCGCTGCCTCGGCGGCGACGCAGCCGGAGTCGAAGTAGGCGGTGAGCGTGTCGAGGAGCGGCTCGGCGCCGCCGCGGGCTGTGGTGAGCGGGCCGAGGGTGCTGAGGACGAGGTCGGCCATGGCCTGCCGGTCGCGGGCCAGGACGGGGTAGACGAGCAGGTCGGCGGCGCGTAGTACCGGCTCGTCCAGGCCCAGCCGCTCGGCCAGTTCGAGGGTGTTCAGGGCTTCCTCGTAGGACTGGACGACCCCACCGGGGCCGGGCTGCGGGCGGCCGATGGCCACCGTGCCGCCGTCGGTGGCGGCGTGGGCCTGCTTGGCGAAGTAGGGGAGGACCTCGTCCTCGTGGCCGGGGGCTATACACAGCAGTCGGCCCTCCTTCGTGGTGAGCAGGACGTTGCGGTTGCCGAAGCGGGCCAGCAGCGCCTGCTCCACCTGCCGGGCGACCGTGGCCCCCTCGTCGTAGGCCACCGGGCCTTCCGCGACGGCGACGGCGTGGGCGTGCGAGAGACGCAGCCCGAAGCGTTCGGCGCGTTCGGCGAGGCGGCCGAGGTCGCTGCGGCCGTAGAGCAGGTCGTCGATGAACTCCCGGCGGGCGGCCTCCTCCTGACGCACGGCGAGGCGCTGGGCGCGTTCGTAGCCCTCGGCGAAAGCGTCTATCACCTGCTGCACGGCGGCCAGGGTGCTGTCGGCCGTGACGGGGCTGTGTGACCGGACGGCGCGTGCGGCGGTCAGGTGGGCGCTGACGAGGGCCCGCAGCCCGTAACCGGCTTCCGCTGCCTGCTCGCCCAGGGCCCGCCGGGACTCGATCTCTTCGCGGGTGAGGCGGCGGCCCGTTGCCGAGACCTCGGCCAGGATGCGGGCATAGCCGTCCAGATACTGCTCGGGAATGTCCCGCCCCGTCACGCCGCCCCCAGGATCTTGACGCGCCGATGACGTCTTCTTAGCGGGTCACCGGCATGCAGACCCTAGTGAACACTGCCGGACATCGGCAATGCGCGGACCTTCCCCCAGCGCTCATCATGACTCGCGGGGAGCACTGCGGAGGGTTTCGGTGCCGGACACCGGCAGGTGCCCCGGCACCGGAACCCGCACCGAAGCAGTGCACCGTTCACTAACGCGCGCCTGTCTCGTCGACCGCCGCCTCGCCTCAAGGACGTATGCCATGACTGTCATCGGCGTGCTCGCAGCCGCCTTCCTCCTCGTCGTCGCCGTCGTACTGCTGCTCGTTTCCCGGCTGTTCCGCAAGGTGGAGCAGGGCAAGGCGCTAATCGTCTCCAAGATGCGCAAGGTCGACGTGACCTTCACCGGGCAGGTCGTGCTGCCGGTGCTGCACAAGGCCGAGGTGATGGACATCTCGGTGAAGACGATCGAGATCACCCGGGCCGGCAAGGAAGGGCTGATCTGCCGGGACAACATCCGCGCCGACATCCGTATCTCGTTCTTCGTCAAGGTCAACAAGACCGTGGAGGACGTCATCAAGGTGGCCCAGGCCGTCGGCACCCAGCGGGCGAGCGACCAGCGGACCCTGCAGGAGCTGTTCCACGCGAAGTTCTCCGAGGCGCTGAAGACCGTCGGCAAACAGATGGACTTCACCGACCTCTACACCCAGCGCGAGGAACTCCGCTACAAGATCATCGAGTTGATCGGTGTCGACCTCAACGGCTACCACCTGGAGGACGCGGCGATCGACTACCTGGAGCAGACACCGCTCACCCAGCTCGACCCCGCCAACGTGCTCGACGCCCAGGGCATCCGGAAGATCACCGAGCTGACCACGATCGAGCATGTGCGCACCAACGAGTACCAGCGCACCGAGGAGAAGGAGATCACCCGGCAGAACGTCGACGCCCGCGAGGCCATCCTGGAGCTGGAGCGCCGTCAGGCGGACGCCGAGATCAAGCAGCGCCGGGAGATCGATACGTCCCGCGCCCGCGAGGAGGCCGAGACCGCGCGGGTGATGGAGGAGGAGCGGCTGCGTGCCCAGTCCGCGTTCCTGCGGACCGAGGAGCAGCTCGGCGTCCAGCGCGAGAACCAGACCCGCGAGGTCGCCGTCGCGCAGAAGAACCGCGAGCGGGTCATCGCCGTGGAGAACGAGCGCATCGAGAAGGACCGCCAGCTGGAGGTCATTGCACGCGAGCGGGAGACCCGGCTGACGCAGATCGCCGCGGAGAAGGAGGTCGAGGCGGAGAAGCGGGAGATCGCCGAGGTCATCCGCGAGCGGGTCGCCGTGGACCGCACGGTCGCCGAGCAGGAGGAGGCCATCAAGAGGCTCCGCGCGGTCGAGGAGGCCGAGCGGCAGCGCCAGGCCGTGGTCATCGCCGCCGAGGCGGAGGCACAGCAGAAGCTGGTCAAGGACATCAAGGCCGCGGAGGCCGCCGAGCAGGCCGCCACCCACCGCGCCGCAGAGGAAGTGACTCTGGCGGAGGCGCGGTTGAAGACGGCCGACCTCGACGCGCAGGCCAAGCTGAAGCTCGCCGAGGGCGTCCAGGCGGAGGCCGCCGCCGGGGGACTGGCCGCCGTCCAGGTCCGCGACAAGGAGGCCGAGGTCATCGAGAAGGCCGGCCGCGCCGAGGCGGAAGCGACCGAGGCACGGCTGCGGGCGGAAGCCGAGGGCGTGCGGGCCAAGGCCCTCGCCCAGGCCGAGGCGATCGGCGAGAGGCTCAAGGCGGAGGCCGCCGGTCTCACCGAGAAGGCCGCCGCCATGGCCGCCCTGGACGAAGCGTCCCGCGGCCACGAAGAGTACCGGCTGCGGCTGGAGGCGGAGAAGGACATCCGGCTGGCCGGACTGGACGTGCAGCGGCAGATCGCCGAGGCGCAGGCCACGGTTCTCGCCACCGGTCTGGAGAACGCCGACATCAACATCGTCGGCGGCGAATCGGTCTTCTTCGACAAGCTGGTCGGCTCGATCGCGCTCGGCAAGGGCGTCGACGCCTTCGTACAGCACTCCGAGACCGCGCAGACGCTGGCGAAGCCCTGGCTGGACGGCACCTCCAGCTTCACCGACGACCTCGCCCGCATCCTGGGCTCGGTCTCGACGGCCGACGTGCAGAACCTCACCGTCTCCGCCCTGCTGATGCGGCTGATGAAATCGGGCGGCACGAACGCCGGACACCTCCAGCAGCTCCTCGACAAGGCGGGCGAACTCGGCCTGGCCGACACCCCGCTCACCGCCCTCAACGGCGCGTCCAGGGTCTGACCAGGACCAGGTGGTGCCGGAGCTGCCGCACAGGGGACGGCAGCTCCGGCACCACGCACCACGCCCCGAGGGAAGGACGCACGATCCATGGCAACCGTCCTGGAGACGGGCTCGTACGACGCCGTCGACACCGGCACGTACGAGGTGCTGCGCGACCGGCTCACCGCACAGGCGGCCGAACTCGCCCGCCGCGCCGAAGCACTCAACGCCCGCCGCACCGAGGAGTTCGGCTCGGTCCGGCTGGAACTGATCGGCACCGAGCACCTGCGCGTAGAGCGTGCCGCCGTTCTCCGCGACCTGGTGTCCGTCGGCGACCGGCTGCTCTTTGGCGGCAGCGACGCCGCGGGACTGCGGACAGAGCCTGCCGTCGGCGACGTTCTCGCCCTCCGCGACCGCGACCTGAAGGCGCTGCCGGAGAGCACCGTGCCCGGCCTGCTCGACGACGCCGAGTTCGTGCGGGAGTTCACCGCGCTGCACCGCTACTACCGGCAGGGCCGCCTGCTCCGGCTCCGCCGTGTCGGTGACCGGCTGCTGGCCGTCTTCCAGACCGGCGAGAAGGCCGGCGACATCCGGGTCCTGCGCTGGGCGATCGGCGCCGACGGGCAGGTGGCGTTCCTCGACGCACGCGGCGAGCGCGACGACACGTTCCCGCCCTCACACGACTTCGACTGGACCGAGGCCACCCGTGAGGACCACGTCCTCGGCTCCCGCCCGTACGTGCGCGTCCAGGGCGAGGTCCTGGTGTCGACCGTCGGCGGCACGCTGACGGTGTGCACGAATGACGGCGACAAGCTGTACGACGAGCCCGTGAACGAGCCGCTCCAGTCCATCGCCGACGCCGAGGTCGCCCACGCGCGCGTGGGCGACCTGATCGTGCTGCGGATCCTGCCCTACAAGGAGGACACCGAGCGGTACCTGGTCTTCAACACCCTCACGCGGACGGTCGTCCGTCTCGACGGCATCGGGCAGGCGTGCCGCCGGCTGCCCGACGACCAGGGCATCGTCTTCCCCGGCGGCTACTGCCTCACCACGGGGACGCACAAGACCTTCGACCTCGACACGCGCGGGCTGGAGTTCGAGGCCGAGGTGCGCTCGCCGTACGGCGAGGACGTGCTGTATGCCTTCCGCTCCCGGACCGAGGCACGCTGCCTGCTGCTGTCGTACAACACGATCCGCGAGGAAGTCGCCACCCCGATGTCCTGTTCGGGCTGGGCGTGCTTCGACGACGGCACCCTGGTGGTGCTGCGGGCGGACGGCGGTGAGCCGGCACGTGTGCACCCGCTGCAGCTGTGGGCCTCCCCCTACGTCTCGGATACGTACGCGGCCGCCCTTCCCGCGGGCGAGGGCGCGCTGGCCCGCGTCGGCAACGCCGACCTCGTCCGTGGCATCGCAGACTGTCTGTCCCTGGCCCGCGCGGTTGTGGAAACGACCCCGACCGGTGAGGTGTACTCGGCTCTGGTCTCGGCCTGCGTTCGCGCCGCAGACACCCACCACTGGCTGGGCGCGACGGAACTCGGCGACCTGCACACCCCGCTGGAGGCGGTCCGGGAGACGGCCGGGCAGGTGCTGGCCGAGTTCGCGACCGTGCGGGCGCTGACACAGCAGGCGACCGACGCGGTCGACCGGACCGCCGAAGCACTGGCGGCGGTGGTACGGCGGCTGCGCGGCGAGGCCCCGCGTGACGCGTCAGCCTGGGTGAGCGGGCTGACCGAACTGCGGCGCGCCCAAGGCCATCTGCTGACCCTGAAGGACCTGCGGTACGCCGACACGATCCGGATCGATGAGCTCGCCGCCCAGGCGGACGCCGATCTCGCGGCCCTCGGACAGCGGGCCGTCGCGTTCCTGAGCCGCGAGGACGCCTTCGCCGAGCACCAGCAGGACCTTCAGCAGCTCGTCGCCGACGTCGAGGCGATCACCGCACTGGCCCAGGCCGCGCCCCTGGAGGCCCGGCTCGACGACCTCGCCGAGCAGCTGCGCACGGTCACCGAGGTCGTCTCCGGCCTCGACATCGCCGATGCCACCGTGCGCACATCGGTCCTCGTGCGCACCGCCGACGTGCTCGGCGGAGTCAACCGTGCCCGCGCTCTCCTCGGCGCCCGGCGCCGCACCCTGCGCGACCGCGAGGCACGCGCCGAGTTCGCCGCCGAGTTCGCCCTGCTCGGCCAGAACATCACCGGCGCGCTCGCGGCCGCGGGCACGCCCGGGGAGTGCGACGAACAACAGGCCTTCGTACTGGCGCGGCTGGAGGACCTGGAGTCCCGCTTCGCGGAGTTCGACGACTTCCTGGCCGAGCTCTCCGCCCGGCGCGCGAAGGTGTACGAGGCGTTCACCGGCCGCAAACAGAACCTCCTCGACACCCGGGCGCGTCGCGCCGAGCAGCTCTCGGACTCCGCCGGCCGCGTTCTGGCGACGATCGCCCGGCGTGCCGCCACGCTCGTGGATGACGACGCGGTCAGCACCTACTTCGCTTCCGATCCCATGGTCGCCAAGGTCCGCCGCATGGCCGACGAGCTGCGCGAACTCGGCGACAGCGTCAGGGCGGAGGAACTGGACGGCCGTCTGAAGTCGGCCCGCCAGGAGGCGGCCCGCGCGCTGCGCGACCGCAGTGACCTGTACGCCGACGGCGGCCGCACGATCCGCCTGGGCTCCCACCGGTTCGCCGTCACCACCCAGGCCCTCGATCTCACCCTCGTGCCGCACGGCGACGGCCTCGCCTTCGCCCTGACAGGCACCGACTACCGCTGCCCGGTCACCGACCCCGGCCTCGACGACGCCCGCGCTTACGGGAACCGGCACGTGCCGTCCGAGTCACCGCGGGTGTACCGCGCCGAACACCTCGCCGCCCGCCTGCTGCGCGAACACGGTGCGGCCGCCCTCGCGGACGCCGGCGACCTGCCCGCACTCGTCAGCGCGGCGGCGCAGGAGGCGTACGACGAGGGCTACGAGCGCGGAGTCCACGACCATGACGCGACGCTGATCCTCACCGCCCTGCTGCCCTGTACGGGAATGCCGGCCCACTGCGCCACGAACCCGCGGCGCGGGCCGCCGCTCAGCTGTTCTGGGCCCACGGCACCACCGCGGACCAGCGCGCCGGGTGGACCCGGCGCGCGGTGTCCCTGGCCCGTGCTCGGGAGACCTTCGGCCTCGCGCCCGCGATCGCCGACCTCCAGCGCGAGCTGGCGGATGCCGTCGGCGGCGAACACGACCACCCCGCCGCCGAGTACCTGTTCGAGGAACTCGCGACGGGACCGGAAGCCTTCGTCCTCGCCGCCGCCACCCGCACTCTGCTGGACGACTTCCGACGCACGGTCGACGGGTTGGCCTTCGACGAGGACCTGGCCGCCGTGGACGACCTCGCCGCGCGCCACCAGCTCGCCGAGGCCTGGTTGTCGGCGTTCGTCTCGGCCACCGGTCGGGACGTCACCCCCGGCGACCTGGCCGAGGCGGTGGCCGCCGAGCTCTGCCCCGGCCTGCCCCGCCGCCTGTCCGACGTCACACCCGCGACGGTCGTCGAGGGCCTGCTCGGCACGCATCCGCGCATCACCGACCGCCGACTGCACCTCCGCGTCGACGAGTTCCTCGCCCGCACCGGTCGCTTCGCCGAGGACGACGTCCCGGCCTTCCGCGCCCACCAGCGCCGCCGCACCGCGCTGGTGGCGGCCGAGCGCGCGCGGCTGCGGCTGGACGACCACCGCCCGCGCTCACTGGCGTCCTTCGTGCGGGGCCGCCTCATAGACGAGGTGTACCTGCCCCTGGTCGGCGACAGCCTCGCCAGGCAACTCGGCACCACCGGCGAGACCAAGCGCACCGACACCGGCGGACTGCTGCTGCTTGTCTCCCCGCCCGGCTACGGCAAGACGACACTGATCGAGTACGTCGCCGACCGGCTCGGGCTGATGCTGGTGAAGGTCAGCGGCCCGGCACTCGGCAACACCGTCACCTCGCTCGACCCGGTCGAGGCCCCGAACGCCACCGCCCGCCAGGAGATCGAAAAGATCAACTTCGCGCTCGCGGCCGGCACCAACACCCTCCTGTACCTGGACGACATCCAGCACACCTCCCCCGAACTGCTGCAGAAGTTCATCCCGCTGTGCGATGCCACCCGCCGTATCGACGGCGTGTGGGACGGCGAACCGCGCACCTACGACCTGCGCGGCAAACGCTTCGCCGTCTGCATGGCCGGCAACCCCTACACCGAGTCCGGGGCCCGCTTCCAGGTGCCCGACATGCTCGCCAACCGCGCCGACGTGTGGAACCTCGGCGATGTCCTCACCGGCAAGGAGGACGCCTTCGCGCACAGCTTCCTGGAGAACGCGCTCACCTCGAACCCGGTGCTCGCCCCGCTGGCCGGGCGCGACCGAGCCGACCTCGACCTGTTCGTCCGCCTCGCCGAGGGCGACCCCACGGCCCGCGAGGATCGGCTGACGCACCCCTACGGGGCTGCGGAGGCGGAGCAGATTGTGACGGTGATGCGGCATCTGCTGCGGATACGCGAGACGGTCCTCGCGGTGAACGCTGCCTACATCGCCTCCGCGGGGCAGTCCGCCGCCAGCCGCACCGAGCCGCCGTTCCGGCTCCAGGGCTCCTACCGCACCATGAACAAGATCGCCCAGCGCGTCCGGCCGGTCATGAACGATGCCGAGGTCGCCGCCGTCATCGACGACCACTTCACCGCCGAGGCCCAGACGCTGACCGCCGGCGCCGAGGCCAACCTGCTGAAACTCGCCGAACTGCGCGGCACCCTCGCCCCGGCCCAGGCAGAACGCTGGGCGGAAGTGAAGGCGGCGTACGTCCGCACGCAAACCCTCGGCGGCCCCGAGGAGGACCCGCTCGTCCGGGCGGTCAACGCCCTCGGTCTCCTCGCCGACCGCGTGGCCGCCGTCGAGGCCGCCATCGCCCGCGCCACCGACCCCCGCCCGGTGTTCACCCATCCGCGAGGACGGCACGCCGCTGACAACCCGGAGCAGCCATGATGCGTTCCTTGTCCCGCTGTGCGTCTGCATACTGATCGTGGCCGTCACCACCGTCGTGCTGGCACGTCGAGACCGGCGCATGGCGGCGAGCAGGGACAGCCTGCTGATCGACACGGCCGCCACGCGCGGTGTCCGTGAGGCAGCCCCGCAGGGCGCACGCGTACCACAACGCCTTCTGGCGCGAGTTGGAGGAGGACGAGTCCTCGGCGGGCGGCGCTCTGCGAGCGGGCCGGCGGTATCGTGCCCCGTACAGGCGGCCGGTCCGCGGGGACACCCGCCCGGGGACGGTATGACGGGGAACAGGAGCCGGTTGTGCGAGCGCGTGACTTGGCGGTGGAGTACGAGACGGTCGGCCTCGACAGCGATGCCCTCGACGCTGCGCGGTTGATGGTCGAGCACCGGTTGCCCGCGTTGCTGGTCGTGGATGCCAGCGGCGCGCCGAAGGCGATCCTGCCCGCCTCCCAGATGGTCAAGGTCCTGGTTCCGCAGTACGTCATCGACGACCCCACCCTCGCGGCGGTCGTCGACGAGCGCCACGCCGACCGGCTCTGCGAGGCACTGGCGGGCCGCAAGGTACGCGACTGCCTGTCCAAGACGACTCCAGCCCCGGTGGTCGCTGCGCCCGACGACACCGCGCTGGAGATCGCCGCGCAGATGGCACAACTTCGCAGCCCGCTGGTGGCCGTGGTGGATCAGGCAGCTGCCGGCACCCGTCTCCTCGGCGTGATCACCGCTTCCAATCTGCTGGAGCGCCTGCTCGCCGCGAGCGCCGGCTGAGCCGGAAGAGTCGTTGCCGGGCACCGGCAACGGGAGACGTTCCGGCGTGCCCGCAGGCAGCCTGTTGGAGACGCGTCAAGGACATGTAAAGTTTCCTGCGGTGTGCCGGGAAGCCTGGTCGGCGAAGTGAGGAGAACTCTCTTTCCGATCGGGGGCCCGTCATGGTGCTGGTAGTGGTGTTTGGCGTCGCGCTCCTGGCGGCGGTGCTGTTGTCGGGCCTGGCCGCCCGTACCGTGCTCTCCACTTCCTTTCTCTTCCTGGCCGGCGGAGCCCTGGTCAGCGACGGTTTCCTCGGGCTGATCCACATCACGCCGGACAGCGAGATCGTCTCCGTTACGGCCGACCTGGCCCTCTTCGCGGTGCTGTTCACCGACGGCATGCACGTCTCGTTCGGCAAACTGCGGGCGAACTGGCGAAACCCGGCACGGGCGCTGGGCCTCGGCATGCCGCTGGCGTTCGTGTTCATGGCGCTGCTCACCCACTTCCTGGTGGGCCTCGACTGGACGACGTCGTTCCTGGTCGGCGCGGTGCTGGCACCGACGGACCCGGTGTTCGCCTCGGCGATCGTGGGCCGCAAGGAGGTGCCGGCCAAGCTGCGTGAGCTGCTGAACGTGGAGAGCGGAGTCAACGACGGTCTCGCCCTGCCGGTGGTGCTGTTGCTGATCGCGGCGGCCGGGCCTGCCGCCGGCCACGGGGACGAGGCGTCGTTCGGGAAGATCGCCCTGGAGCTGCTGCTGGGCCTCGTGTTCGGTGTGGCGCTGCCGCTGCTCGTCAACGGGCTGGTCCGGTTCCGGCTGCTGGGCGCCGAGCCCAAGCTCCAGCCCCTGCTGCCGCTGGCCACCGGCATCATCCTGTACGCCACCTGCCACCTCACCCACGCCAACCCCTACCTTGCGGCGTTCTCGGCCGGAGCGCTGCTGGCCGCCGTCTCCCCGGAGGCGAAGAAGGCGTTCGGACCACTCGGCGAGGCGCTGGCGGAGCTGGCGAAGTTCACGGCGCTACTGGTGTTCGGCGCGCTGCTCACCCCTCACCTTTTCGGCGACCTTCCGTTCGGCGGGTACGTGGCGCTTGTGCTGGCCATCGCGCTGATCCGGCCGACGTCGCTGCTGATCTCCCTGGTCGGCACCCGCTTCACCCGGCGGGAGAAGCTCACCGCGGCGTGGTTCGGCCCGAAGGGCTTCGCGTCCGTGGTCTACGGTCTGCTGGTGCTCCAGTCCGGCATCCCGCAGGCCGAGGAGGCGTACACGCTGATCGCGGTGTGCATCGCGTTCTCGATCGTCGCCCACAGCTCCACCGACGTACCGATCGCCCGCATGTTCGACGTGGAGGACCTCGTCGGCCTCCCCGACGACGATACCCAGGACCACCCTCACACCGGTGACCGCGAAGGCACGGCGATGCCGACGGCTCGAGCCCACTAGGAACGACGTACTGGAGGACCGTGAACGACTGGCACAGCTGGGCGGCGATCGTCGTCTTCGTAGGGGCCTATGTCCTGATCATCAGCGAGAAGATCCACCGCGTCGCCGTCGCCCTCGGCGGCGCGGGCCTGATGCTGGCGATCGGCGCGACCGACGACGTCTCGGCTTTCTACTCCGAGGACTCCGGCATCGACTGGAACGTCATCTTCCTGCTCATGGGCATGATGATGATCGTCGGCGTGCTGAGAAAGACCGGCATGTTCGAGTACCTGGCCATCTGGGCGGTCAAGCGTGCCCGTGCGAAACCCTTCCGGGTGATGGGCATGCTGGTCGTCATCACCGCGCTCGCCTCGGCTCTGCTCGACAACGTGACGACGGTCCTGCTGATCGCCCCGGTGACCTTGCTGGTGTGCGAGCGCCTGGCCCTGCCGGCCGCCCCGTTCCTGATCGCCGAGGTGCTCGCGTCGAACATCGGCGGCACGGCGACGCTGGTCGGCGACCCGCCGAACATCATCATCGCCAGCCGGGCCGGCCTGACCTTCAACGACTTCCTCGTACACCTCGCCCCACTGGCCGCCGTTCTGGTCGCCGTCCTCCTGCTGTTGTGCCGGATCATGTTCCGCAAGTCGTTCGTCTACGACGAGGAACGCGCCGCCGACATCATGGCCCTGGAGGAGCGCGAGGCCATCAAGGACCCGCGGCTGCTGGTGCAGGGCCTGGTCGTCCTTGCCGTGGTGGTGGCCGGCTTCGTTCTGCATCCGGTACTGCACTACGAGCCCAGCATCGTCGCCCTCCTCGGCGCCGGGCTGCTCATCGCCGTCTCGACGGTCAAGACGCCTGAGGTGCTCGCCGAGGTGGAGTGGCCCACGCTGGCGTTCTTCGCCGGCCTCTTCGTGATGATCGGCGGTCTCATCGACACCGGGGTCGTCGGGGAGATCTCGAAGCAGCTCGCGAAGGCCATCGGGGGTAACGAACTGGGCGGCTCGATGACCCTGCTCGGCGGCTCCGCCGTGCTGTCCGGCATCGTCGACAACATCCCCTACGTCGCCACCATGGCACCCATCACCGGTGACCTGGTCCACGACATGGGCGGCTCGGGCCACCACGTCCTGTGGTGGGCGCTCGCCCTGGGCGCGGACCTCGGCGGCAACGCCACCGCCATCGGCGCCAGCGCCAACGTCGTCGTCCTCGGCATCGCCGAACGCAACCGGCAGCCCATCTCCTTCTGGCAGTTCACCAAATACGGCCTCGTCGTCACGATCGTGACGGTGTCCATCGCCCTCGCCTATGTGTGGCTGCGGTACTTCGCCCTGGCCTGAACGAGAAGGGGGACCGGCGCGTCCACTCCCCGTGGGGCTCGTCGCCACCGTGGCCGCCGTAAGGCCGGTCAAGGAGCCCAGGGTCCAACATCATGGCCACCCTGGGCACGCCCAATCTGCGAAGGTGATCCCGTAGCAGCCCAGCAGGCCTTCACCGCCGCACTCGCCACTGCCAGGTCTCGGCAACGGAGTCGGCAAGCTGCCAGGACGTTGCGGGGCGGTCGCCGAACCGCTTTCCTTGGAGAGACCCGGCGCGTCACGCTTCAGCCAGCCGCCGGAAGACCGAGGAGCTGAGTGTCGGTGGACGTCCAACATGTCGTGGGGATAATCGTCGCGGTCTGTCTGGTCGGATACCTCCTCTTGGCGGTCAAGTTCCCCGGGAGGTTCTGAGGCGACCCGGAGGATGGCGGGTTGGGACATGCGCCCGGGAAGCACGTCGGCCGGGTATGGGCGGACGGCTTCCCGCGCCTGAAGCGCAGTTGCGGAAGGGACCGCTTTTTCGTGTGTGCGGCCCGGGCATGGCCGCGGTGTGCGTGTCGCGTGCCGAGGCGGCCGCAGCAACGGCCAGGGCGCAGCCGCTTCCAGCTGCACGACGAGTGGATCGCCTTCCCCCGCCGCTACCTGCCCGAGGGCAGCATGGACCAGCTGTAGCTCTCTGTAAGCAGAATGACGCTCGGTCAGGAGAGCGAAGCGGGACCGGGGACTTCGCCAGCCTGGAGGTCGGCGAAGTCGGCGTGGGCCTGCTCGACGGTTTTGGGGTACGCCTCGCGCTTGGTGTGCTCGGCGAGCGCCCGGTAGATGCTGGCGACGGAGGGGTGTGACCCAGATACGGCCCAAACGGGCCATGGGATGATCTTGGTCTAGTAGGCCTCGGCGAGCGCGCGGTAGAGCGAGGCGACGGACGGGTTCCTGCCGGCGTTCTTGCCGGTCCTGATGGTGAGCTTCTTGGCGATCTTGGGGACCGGGGTGCCTTTGGCCTTGAGCGCGACGGCGAAGGTGAGCATGTCGTCGTCAATCACCTCCGGGCGGCCGCCGTGGTTGCCCTTGGCGGCGGCCTGCTCGCCTTCGAGGGTCTTCTTGCGGATGTAGTTGCGATCGATCTGCGCGGAGGCGGCCAGGACGGCGAAGAACATCGCGCCCATACCGTCGCAGATGCCGGTGAGCGAGCCGGTGAGGAGTTCGAGCTGGACGCCGGCGGCCTGCAGTTGCCTGGCCGCAGCCGGACAGTTCGGCGGTGGCGGTGAAGAACCGGACCGGCCGGCCACCGTCCGGCGTCCGCCCCGGGCCGAGGAACGCCGCGTGCGAGGTGCCGGCCGCAGCAGCGACCGCACGTCGGTCCGCGTCCGTCGCCGCCGGGTCGTCGTCGGTGACGGCCTTGGGGCTACCGCCCCGGCCATCGCGCCGCACGCACGCATCAACCACCGTGACATCCGGCCAGGACATCGGTCAGTCGATGCCTTCGACGATGCGGAAGTCGCGCTCGACGCCGTCGGAGAGGGCGACCAGCGCCTCCTGGTAGGCCGCACTCTCGCGCGCCGCGACGGCCTGCTCGAAGCTGTCGAACTCGACCAGGACGGTGCGCTCGGCGATTCCGGCGTCATGCGCCACGACCCGACCGCCACGGACGATGGTCCGGCCGCCCGCGGGCTCGACGGCCAGGCGGGCCAGCTTGTTGTAAGCAGCCAGCTTCTCAGGATCTGAAATGGTGCGGTAGACGCTGACCCAGTAGCCCTTGGGCATGGAACCTCCAGTGTTGGGATGAGTGCATCTGACTTACAGGTTGGTCTCGGACGAGCGTCGGCGGGCGAGAGCGAGGCTTGTCAGCGTCGTGATCATCGCGCCGATGCCGACCAGCGCCGCGGTGTCATGCACGCGAGCAGCGCGCCGGCCTGGCCGGTGCACGGCGGTTCCAGCAGGGCTGTCTGCGACATCGGCTCTCCCCTCGAGTTCGTTTCGAAATCAGAAACGCCGGTTGGATGCTAGTGTTTCGAATAACGAAACGCAAGGAGGGTCATGCCGACACCGCGCCCAGGAACACCGGTTCGTGGATCGACGACCGGCCGTCCCCTCATGGCCGCGATGGACCTGTTCGGCCGTCGGTGGGCGCTGCGAATTCTCTGGGAACTGCGTGCGGGTCCGCTCGGCGCCCGCGCGCTGCTGGCTCGGTGCGAAGGGCTGTCATCCAGCGTCCTCTACCAGCGGCTCCGCGAACTCGCATCGAGCGGGATCATCGCGCCCTCGGCCGATGGCTACGAGCTCACTCGGCTGGGGACAGCACTCCGTGATGCCCTTCGTCCGCTCGACGAATGGGCGATCGCCTGGGCGCAGGAGCAAGAACACAACGATCAGGAGCCCACAGAGACGTGAAGGTCACGCCCGACCAGGTGGAGCGGTGATGTGACGGCCGCCGACTCGGGACACGGGCTCACGCGGCCTCCGAGAGACCCTCGGCCGCTGGCTCGTCGCCGCGCAGAGGGGTGAAGTCGACGTCCAGGCGCGGGTCGTACGCGTCGGGCTCGTCGCCGAGCTCGTGGATGCAGTATTCGCCGAAGCGCCGGATGTGCTCGGTCAGGTACGGCGAGGCCTGTGCCAGGTCCTCGGGGCGATGTCCATCCCCTCGGCCTGCAGCTGGCGCACGATCTCGGCGATGTCGAGCGCGTTATGGAAGATCACCGCATTGGACAGCAGCGCGTTGAACTTCGCGGTCTTCTCCTGCTCGACGGGGTCATTGTCGGCGATCACGCCGCCCTTGCCGAAGCCGACACACTGGGAGAACCGGTTGAACGACTCGACCTTGTTGGTCGCGGCGGTCACCCGCCGGCGCAGCGGCGCGTCCGTCAGATTCCGCGTTCGAGGGCGGTGATGGTGGCCGGCCAGATGCCGAAGTGACGGGCGGCGGCGGTGAGGGTGATGTAGGGCGCCTGACCTCCACCCTCGTGATGAAGAACGTCATCGACGACCGCCCCCTGCCCGCACAGTCGGGGGACCCGCCCTGGGGCGCCCCACGCCCCCAACACCCCCAGCCCCCCGCCGGATAGCCACGGCAGCAACACCGACAGGGCCCCGCCGCACGGATGAGAAAAGACCCATGACGAGCCGAACGGACAGGAGGACACCAAAGGACCGTCGGCCTCGGACTACAGGGCCGGCACGAGCCCGCTGCTCGCCATCCACGACGGGCCGACCGCGTGATGGCGACACACTGCGCGCACGCATGTCCCAGCCACGCCCAGTACCCGGCGCCACGCGGGCGACGAACCGCACCGCCGATTCAGCGAATATCAGCACGTGGACACAAGATCAGGACACATCTGCCGTGCGTTAACCTGCTTCCATGGCTCTCGGTACGCCCACCACCCGTACGGACCGCGCGGCGTCCATCCGCGACCTCCTGGCCTCGGGAGCCCGCTCCTACTCCTTTGAGTTCATGCCCCCGCGCAGCGCCGACGCCGAGACACGCCTGTGGAAGGCAGTCCGAAAGCTGGAGGCCCTCTCACCGACCTTCGTCTCGGTGACCTACGGCGCCGGCGGCTCGACGCGCGGCCGCACCATCAACATCACCGGCCGTATCGCCCAGGAAACCACCCTCACACCCGTCGCTCACCTCACGGCTGTTGACCACAGCATCTCCGAGCTGCGCAACATCCTCGGCCACTACGCCGACCAGGGCGTCCGCAACATCCTGGCGCTGCGCGGTGACCCGCCCGGCGACCCGCTCGGTCCCTGGCCCCGGCACCCGGAAGGGGTCCAGTACGCGGCCGAACTGGTACAGCTGATCAAGGAGTCCGGCGACTTCTGCGTCGGGGTCGCAGCCTTCCCCGAGATGCACCCGCGCTCCTCCGACCGGGAAGACGACATCCGCAACTTCGTGGACAAGTGCCGGGCCGGAGCGGACTATGCGATCACCCAGATGTTCTTCGACGTCGACACCTACCTGCGCTTCCGCGACCGGGTGGCGCGCGCAGGATGCACGACGCCGATCATCCCGGAAATCATGCCGGTCACCTCGATCCGGTCCCTGCGCCGCATCCCCACCCTCAGCACCGCCGCGTTCCCACCGCATCTCGCCCAGCAGATGCTCGCCGTCGAGGATGACCCCAAGGCCGTCAGGGCGCTTGGCATCGCCCACGCCACAAAGATGTGCCAGCTTCTGATCGAGGAGGAAGCCCCCGGCCTCCACTTCATGACGATGAACTTCTCCCAGGTCACCTCGGAGATCTACGGCAACCTCGGCCTGCAGACCGGAAACAGCCCCTCCTGAGGCGCAAGGGTGCTGCACACCCCGTGGGCGGAAGCGGGGCGCCCTCGTCCGGCACACCGCAACCACCCTCGTGACGTTCACCGGCATTCTGCTGCTGTTGCCGTTTCTCCTCAATGACCGCCACCGCTGGTCGTCCGCCATCCTTCACGCGCTGCCCCGCAGTGCGTGGGAACGACTGGTGCAGATGGGCGACCCCTTCGCATCGGCCCCTTACCCGGCGACCATCAGCGGGTCGTGGATCGTGTACGCGGCTTGGCCCCTCGCCGCAGCAGTCGTCGCTGTGGTCGCCATCCGGTTGTTCATGTCGAGCTCGAAGCGGCCGTAGGGGTTCACGTGAGTCCAGAACAGCGGCGACAGGGCCCGCCGGTCGGCGTAGGTGAGGCGCCTCTGCCACTTCTCCTCGCTCACCTCCGCCACGGCGAGCGAAGTTCACGCCTTGGGGTGTAGATGAGTCAGGAGACATGCTCGGCCAGCTCGTGCCGGACGCCGAGCGTGGAAGGATACGGAACCAACGAAGCCCCCCGGCCGTCGGCGTGTTGAGTGAGATCACCACACCAACGACGAGGGACTTCGCCAACGCCACCCCACCTGACCAGCCTGTTTCACTCCTCAGACCCCAGGATGAAAGAGGTTCACCGGGCAGCTGCAACGCAGAGCCATGTGCCGTACGAGTTGCGCCTGGAGCTCACGCGTCTGCCGTCTGCCGACTTCGACGCCTCGGTACCCGGTCGACTGGAGCCCGCCTCGGTTCCGCCGCACGCAGCACATCGCCACCCGCGTCGGCCAATGGCGCATTGGTACGTTGCGGCCGTGTTGGCCGAAGCCGGCCGGCGAGCGCCGCGCGCCTGACGAGCCGGCCGCGCGGTGCGTCCGCCTGGCGACCTCGCACACTCACGCGAAGCGCACAAGTCATGGGCCTCGAAGGGGAAGTCGGGGCATACTGTCGTGATCTGGAGGGGGCTCATGGATCGCGACCAGGACACCTGCGGTGACGACGTGGACCTTCCTGCCGCAGGACGGCGCGAGGGGCCGGGCGTGTTGGGCGAGCCTGTCGTACCCGGGCCGGCCGGAGCCGCCGTCGACGCGGCCGACAAGGCGGCCGCGTGCTCAGCACTCAGCACTCAGCACTCAGCGTGCAGCAGGGACGTGAGGGCCCATACGCCGAGGCAGTGGCGACCGCGCGCTACGCGGTGGCTCTGTGGCGAAACGTGGTGGCGCCCCGCACCGGAACACGTCGTCGGCTTGGCCGAGGCACTCCACTTCCTCGGAGCCTGGCTCGCCGAAGCGGGACGGCTGGAGTCCGCGGCAGCCGCGGCACACGAGGCCGTGGCACTGCTGCGCGGCCGCGGGGCCAACCCGTCCCAGCGGGAGGACCGTACCCGTGCAATGGCCTTGACCGTCCTGGGCACCCACCTGATGAGACTCGGCCGGCGTGCCGAGGGCATAGCGGCGGCGCAGGAGGCGGCACACACCGCGCGGCTCCTGCTTCCCGCCGACCCCTCCCGCAAGGCCTCGGCCGACGACGCACAGACGTACGTCGTCGCCGCCACCGCCTTCGGCAATCTCGGACTGCACCTGCGCGGCGAAGGCCGTCATCATCAGGCCGTCGTCGTAACGGGAGCGAATGCGTACGAGAGCCGGCATGGTGCGGTCCACATCCGCCAGCACACGCAGATAAGTGTGAGCGTGTTCCTGGACGCCCTTCCAGGTGAGGTCCGGCAAGGGGAGGGACGTCACGCCCGTGGTGCGAGTGATCAAGGCATCACACCGGCGCTCGCTGACATTGACCGTCACGACGGGGCCGCCTGCCGCGGCCTGCAGGAGCGTGAGCAGCGGCGGCGGGCGCAGGAAAGCGCTGTGTCCCGCTGAACGAACCGCCTCCACCAGCATGTCCCACTGCCGGGCGAGAGCCATGCGCTCATCCGAGACCGACCTGGAATCGGGCATACGGCACGATCACCTTCCCACCCCGACATTGCGGCTGCCATGGTCGCCCGAAAACGGCGGCCGACGAAGTGATTTGACGCAATACGTGGACCGCCCCCTCGCCCGCTGCCGGAGACGCGCCCAGCTCAGACCTCCCTTTGCTCGGGCCGGACCGTGTGGGACGACAACGCGGCTGCGCGGTCCAGTGGCTGCCGCCAGCTGCTGTTTCGGTGCGCCTGTCCCTCGAATCAGGTGATGGAGCGCATGCGCTCTTCGCAGCACCGGACGATGCCGGAGGCTTGGGCGCTAACCGGTCGTTGGGACCGGTCACGCTTGAGGGAGTATGACCACGGCCTGCAAGCGCGGACAGTCGGGAGCCGGCTGTTCTCGGACGCAGGCTGGTCCAGGTCGGGCTGCGGCACCAGCTACCCCCGTCATTCGCGGTCTCCGCCTCTCCTTCTCCACTACCGAGTTTGACGTCACCCGAGGGGACTGCTGAGCCTGCCATGTACCGCTCAAAGGGCAGGGCCCCTGCAACGGCCACAGCGCGACTGAAACCGACGCCGTGGTCGGCGAAAGGTGCCGTGCACACGGGGCGCCGGCACAAGGACGCCCGCCGGTACGCGCGCAGGAACCGGCGCGCCGTGTCCGAACGCCCCGCGTGGCTGTCCAGCAGTGGCCCGCTGGACCCCTCCGCGTCCGAGCGGGACATCGTGCCCGGCGTCCGGCGGGGCATGGACCGGCTGGACGCCGGCGACCACGCCACCTTCGGCGGCTGCCTGGAGGAGGGTGCCAAGGGAGCGTAGCCGGAATGATCCTGCGCAACGGCAAGGGCGGGGACTTCCGGGACTTCACCCGCATCGAGGAGTGGGCGGCCCGTGTCGCCGAGGAGAGGGGAAGCGTCGGTACCGGCTGACCCCGCGCAGGCCGAGGGGCCCTGGCAGCGGTTCCGCCGCCGCCAGGGCCCCTTGTCGTGTTCACCGGTGGGTGAGCTCCGCACGGACGTCCACGACCCCCTCCACGGCACGCACGGCCCGCACGATCACGGGAACCAGCCCGCGCTCGGGGAGGGCACCCTCCAGGGTGACGATCCCGTCGGTGACCGACGGGATCAAGGTGTCACCGGCGGGGAGCAGGGCGAGGACGTCACGCCGGATCTCCTCGGCGATCTCCTCGTCGGAGCGCAGGAACACTTTCAACAGGTCACTGCGGCTGACCACGCCCTGGAGCAGGCCGACGCCGTCCACGACGGGCAGCCGCTTGACGTGCCGGCGGGCCATGATGCGGGCCGCCTCGGCGACGGTGGCGTCGGCGTGCACGGTCACGGCTGGGGCGTTCATCAGCTCGCCCGCAGTCAGGGCGCCAGCCTTGATCCGCTCGGCGAGATCACCGATGTCCGTGTCCCGGAACTCCTCCTTGGCCAGCAGGTCCGCCTCGGAGACCACGCCCACGACTCGGCCCTCGCCGGCCAGCACCGGCACGGCGCTGACCTTCCACTGCTCGAGCAGCTCCACGACGTCCTTGAAGGGCGCCTCGCTGCCGACCGCGACGACGGTGTGCGTCATCACGTCGCTCACGGTGTACGGGGATTCAGACATCGGTACCTCCAGGGGCCCGGACCGCCGCCGTGGCGGTCCCGTGGTAAGCGGTGAGCATGAGCTGCTGCATGTCGGCGAGCATCGGCATGCGCGGATTGGCCGGCGCGCACTGGTCCTCGAAGGCGTTGAGGGCCTGCTGGGGGAGCGCGTCGAGGAAGGCACGCTCGTCGATACCGAGAGCCTGGAACGACGGTTCGATGCCGACCGCGTCGCGCAGCTGCTCGATCGCACCGGCGAGGGACTCCACTCCCTCGGCCGGGGTGGACGCGGACAGCCGGAGGCAACGGGCGATGTCCTGGAAGCGTTCCGGGGCCTGGTAGTGCTCGTACTTGGGCCAGCCGGTGAGCTTGGCCGGAACGGTGCCGTTGTAACGGACGACGTGGGGGAGGAGCACGGCGTTCGTGCGGCCGTGGGCGATGTGGAACGTGGCGCCGAGGGTGTGTGACATGGCGTGCACCATGCCGAGGAAGGCGTTGCCGAACGCCATACCGGCGATGGTTCCGGCGTTGTGCATCCGCTCGCGGGCCTCCGCACTGCCGGCCCGGTCGTTCACCGCCGTTTCCAGGTGGTCGAACACCAGCCGTATGGCGTGCAGGGCCAGGCCGTCCGTGAAGTCGTTGGCGTATACCGACACATACGCCTCGATGGCGTGGGTGAGGGCGTCGAAGCCGCTGTCGGCCGCGAGCGCCGGGGGCAGCGCGGTGGTCAGCAGGGGGTCCACGATGGCCACGCTGGGCGTGAGCGCGTAGTCGGCCAGCGGGTACTTCTTACCGGTCGACGGGTCCGAGATCACCGCGAAGGGGGTGACCTCGGCGCCGGTCCCGGACGTGGTCGGGACGCACACCAGCCGGGCCAGCTTCCCGAGGGCCGGGAAGCGGAACGCGCGCTTGCGGATGTCGGAGAACTTCTGCCGCATGTCGGAGAAGTCGACGTCCCTCCCGGCGGCCTGCTGTTCGTACAGCAGCCACATCACCTTGGCGGCGTCCATGGGGGAGCCCCCGCCCAGTGCGATGATCACGTCCGGGCGGAAATCGGCCATGAGGCGGGCACCGTGGCGGACGGAGTCGATGCTCGGCTCGGGTTCGACGTTGTCGATGATCTGGAGAACGACGGGCTCGGCGCGGCGTTGCAGGACGCCGCTGACCCGGTCGACGAAGCCGAGGCGTGTCATCGTGGCGTCGGTGACGATGGTGACGCGGTGGACATCCGGCATCGACTGCAGGTAGCGGATGGCCTGCGGCTCGAAGTAGATCTTCGGGGGCACCTTGAACCATTGGAGGTTGTTGCGCCTGGTACTGACCCGCTTGACGTTCAGCAGCTGCGCGGCGGACACGTTGTTCGACACGGACGTGCTGCCCCACGATCCGCAGCCCAGCGTGAGCGAGGGCAGCAGGTTGTTGTAGATGCCGCCGATGGCACCCTGCGACGAAGGGGAGTTGACGATGACGCGCACGGTCTTCATGCGCCGGCCGTACGCCTCCGCCAGCTCACGGTCCGCGGTGTGGATGACGGCGCTGTGGCCCTGCCCGTGGAAGGCGACCATGTCCGCGGCGAGGTCGAACCCGTGCCGCTCGTCCCGGGCACGCAGCACGGCGAGCACCGGGCAGAGCTTCTCACGGGTCAGCGGCTCGTCCGCGCCGACATGGTCCGCTCGCACAAGGATCACGGAGGTGTCCGCGGGTACGCTGAAGCCCGCCTGGTCGGCGATCCACGCCGCACTCCGTCCGACCGCCCGGGAGTTGACCTTCGGCTCACAGCCCGTGCCCGCCGCACCGGCCGGGAAGAGGAACGCCTCCAGCTTCGCCTTCTCCTCGGCGGTGGCCAGGTGGGCGTGGAGGCTGCGGAACTCGGCGAGCAGCCTGTCGTGGATCTCGGCGTCGGCGATGACGGCCTGCTCCGAGGCGCAGATCATGCCGTTGTCGAAGGACTTGGAGAGCACCAGGTCATTGACGGCGCGGCGCAGGTCGGCGCTGCGGTGCACATACGCGGGCACGTTGCCGGCGCCCACGCCGAGGGCGGGCTTGCCCGCCGAGTACGCGGCCTTGACCATGGCGTTGCCGCCGGTGGCGAGGATGAGGGAGACGCCCGGGTGGTGCATGAGCGTCCGCGTGGCGTCGAGGGAAGGGGTCTCGATCCACTGCACGCAGTTCTCCGGAGCTCCGGCGGCCACGGCCGCGTCGCGCACGATGCGGGCGGCCTCGGCGCTGCACCGCTGGGCCGAGGGATGGAAGGCGAAGACGACCGGGTTGCGCGTCTTGAGGGCCATCAGCGCCTTGAAGACCGTGGTGGAGGTCGGGTTGGTGACTGGCGTGACGGCGCACACCACCCCCACGGGCTCGGCGATCTCGACGATGTCCTCGACGTCGTCGCGGGCGATCACACCGACCGTCCGCATCCGGCCCATGCTGTGCGTGACATGCTCGCAGGCGAACATGTTCTTGGCGGCTTTGTCCTCGAAGACTCCGCGCCCGGTCTCCTCCACCGCCAGCCGAGCCAGCACGGTGTGCTGGTCGAGCGCCGCCACGGAAGCCTTCCTCACCATGTGGTCGACCTGCTCCTGGGTGAGGGCCTCGTAGTCGGCCAGAGCCTTGAGTCCGGCCGTCACCAGGCGGTCCACGGCGATGTCGGTGTCCGACGGCGCCTCACTGAGCGGCGTGGCCGGGGTTCCGGCTTCCTGTCGGGTCATGGCAGTGCGCCTCCGGGTACGTCGGTGCCCGCCGGTCAGGTCCGGCGGTGCGCTGGTGAGCGGCACCGCGTGCGGTGCGTGTCGCCCTTCCTTCACTCTTCCGGGGAGCGAGGGCTCTGAGCAGGCGCTGATGGTCCCCTCCCGGGTCCGTCCGGCCCGCTCGGTGAGGGCCGGACGGCCCCGGTACCCGCGGAGGTGATCACGGCATCGCCCGGCCGCCCCGCTGTGTGCCCGCGCGGGCCGGTTCCGTCGCGCAGTCATCGACCCGGAACGACAGTTGACTGACCACACCGACGACGCCGTCCAGCCGCCAGGCCGCGTGCACCGCCGCCGGTACCTGACTGCGGCGCTCGACACCGCCGGTCAACGTGACGACCCCGTCGCGTACGTCCACGCGTACGGCACCCGGCGGCACATGGGGCACGCCGGCGACGACCGCCTGCGCCGCCTGAACACGGATCTCGTCGTCCGTACGCAGGAACACCCGCAGCAGGTCGCGGCGGGTGGCGATGCCGATGAGCCGGTCCTCCTCGTCCACCACCGGCAGCCGTTCGATGCCGTGGCGCTCCATCACGCGCGCCGCCTGCGGCACGGACTGCTCGGGATGCACCGTGATCGCCGGAGTGGACATCAGCGCCCCCGCCGTGACCTCCGTGGTACCGGCCCGCCCGCCCCGGCGGGCCTGCTGCCGGATCAGATCGGCCCCGGAGACCACGCCGACGACCTTGTCGTCGTGATCGACCACGGGCAACCCGCCGATGCGGTGGGCGTCCAGCAACCGCACCAGTTCCTTGAACGGCGTCGTCCGGCGGGCGTGTACGACGTCCTGGGTCATCACCTCGCCGACGGTTCGGTTCGTCATGGTTGTCCTCCTTCACCACGGCGGTGAGGAGGGACGGGTCCTCCCCACCTCGGGCGCCAGGCGAGCCGCTAGAACGCCGGGCCGCCGCGCCACGGCGGCGCGGCGGCCGACCTGCGGGCCGTGTCCCAGCGGTGGGTGGCACGCTCGAGCCGGCTGCGCAGCCGGTCCTGAAGCTGGTCGGTCACCTCGCGTGCGTCGGCTTCCTGGGCATGGGCTACCACCAGTTCGCCGCCCAGACGGATCTCGGCGGCGGCGAACCAGGGCCGGCGCACATGGTGTGCCGCGGATCGGTTCAGCCGCACCTGAGCGTGCGCGGGCGGCAGCCCGGGCCGCGCGAGGACTGCCTCGACCTTCTCGCGGACGTAGGCGAGCGCGTCGTCGTCCACTGCTCCCGCGCTCCTGATCAGCACCACGGGGGCACCGGTGTCGCTGGTCGTCATGTCCCACTCCTTGTTGACCGTCTGATCGCTTCTTCCGGCCTCCAGACTGCTACCGGGACCGGACCGGCCCCAGGGCCGCACGGCCCCGTGCGCGGGGCCGTGAGTCCCGCTCACCGGCTGTCGCTCGCGTCGGTGTCCTCCAGCGCAGCGCGGCCGGCCTCCAGACGGGCCACCGGGATGCGGAAAGGCGAGCAGGAGACGTAGTCCAGCCCGGCCGTGTGGAAGAAGTGGATGGACTCCGGGTCGCCGCCGTGTTCCCCGCACACACCGATCTTTGGTGCCGAAGGAGAAGAACTCCGACTGCTCGGCTATCCGGCCCGCCGTGAGCGCCGCACGGGGCAGCTCGATCATGGTGCCGCTGGCACCGCACAGGCTGGCCGGACTCTTCGGCGACCTGGGCGAGGACGGTTTCCACCTCCGCGCGCACCAGGCGCAGCTCCGCCACGTCGCCGACGAGCGGCACCATGATCTCGGCCCGCGGATCGCCGCCGGCGCGGATGCGGTGCGCCACCGCCTCGGCGACCGCTCGCACCTGCATCGGGAACAGGCCCGGCACCACCAGGCCGAGACGCACGCCGCGCAGCCCGAGCATCGGGTTTTCCTCGTGCATGCGGGTCACCGCGTCCAGGAGCTCCGCGTCGTGCGGGTCGGGCCGCTCGCCGCGGACCTCGGCCGCGGCCAGGCGGACGGAGAGTTCGGTGCGGTCGGGCAGGAACTCGTGCAGCGGCGGGTCCAGCAGTCGAATCGTGGCCGGCAGGCCGTCCATCGCTTCCAGAATTCCGGTGAAGTCCGCCCGCTGGAGCGGCAGGAGGGCATCCAGTGCCCGTCGGCGCTCGCTGTCGGTGCGGGCCAGGATCATGTCCTCCACCAGCTTGCGCCGGTCGTCCAGGAACATGTGCTCGGTGCGGCACAGCCCGATGCCCTGGGCCCCGAATCGGCGGGCTCGGGCGGCGTCCTCGGCCATGTCGGCGTTGGCGCGGACCTCCAGCCGCCGCACGGCGTCGGCGCGCCCCAGGGCCCGGCGACCGCTTCGACGACGCGGTCGTCCTCCTCCGCGGTCCGGCCGGTCCCCAGGTAGCGCAGCACCGCGGAGTCGGCCAGAGGAACCGGCCCGGCCTACACGGCGCCCGTGCTGCCGTCCACCGACAGCACGGTGCCTTCCACAATCAGAGTGCCGTCCCGGGTGGTGAAGCGGCGGCCGTCGAGGTCGACGGACAGCTCCTCGGCCCCGCACACGCACACTTTGCCCATACGCGGGCGACGACGGCCGCGTGCGAGGTCTTGCCGCCGCGGCTGGTCAGCACCGCCTGGGCGGCGACCATCCCGGGCAGGTCGTCAGGGGTGGTCTCCTGCCGTACGAGGACGACGTTCTCGCCGGCCGCGGCCCGCCGGACCGCCTCGACGGAGTCGAAGACGGCCGCCCCGACGGCGGCACCCGGTGAGGCCGGGATGCCCCGGACGAGAGGATCGCCCACTCGCGCCACGTCGAAGCGCGGGAACATCAGCCGGGCCAGTCCTTCGCCGCCGACCCGGGCCAGCGCCTCGTCATCGTTGATCAGCCCCTCGTCGGTCAGCTCGGCGGCGATGGCGAAGGCGGCCTCGGCGGTGCGCTTGCCGACCCGCGTCTGGAGCATCCACAGCGTGCCGCGTTCGATGGTGAACTCGATGTCGCACAGGTCCCGGTAGTGCCGCTCCAGGGTGTCCACGTGATCGAGCAGCTGCCGGTAGGAGCGCGGGTCGAGGTGCTCCAGGTCGCTCAGCGGCACGGTGTTGCGGATGCCGGCGACGACGTCCTCGCCCTGTGCGTCGGGCAGGTAGTCGCCGTACACACCGCGGCGTCCGGTGGCCGGGTCGCGCGTGAAGGCGACGCCACTGCCGGAGTCGGCACCGAGGTTGCCGTAGACCATGCGCTGCACGGTGACGGCGGTGCCCAGGTCGTCGGGGATGCGTTCGCGGCGCCGGTAGAGGCGGGCCCGTGCGCCGTTCCACGACCCGAAGACCGCGAGGACGGCGCGGCGCAGCTGCTCGGCGGGGGACTGGGGGAAGTCCTGGCCCGTCTCGTCACGGATCAGCCTCTTGTAGGTCTCCACCAGCGCGGCGAGGTCGTCGGCGGTCAGGTGGACGTCGTCGGGGACGCCCCGGACGGCCTTCATCTCGGTCATGACGTTCTCGAAGAGCGCAGAATCGACTCCCATGACCGTGGCGCCGAACATCTGCAGGAGGCGACGGTAGGAGTCCCAGGCGAACCGCCGGCTCCCGGAGGTCTTCGCGAGACCCTCGACGGAGTCGTCGTTCAGGCCGATGTCGAGAACCGTCACCATCATGCCGGGCATCGAGAACCGCGCCCCGGAGCGGACCGACACCAGCAGCGGGTCGTCCGGCTGCCCGAGCCGCCGGCCCGCCGACCGCTCCAGCGCGGCCAGGTGCTGGGACACCTCACGGGACATGCCCGCGGGCTCCGCGCCGCCGGCCAGGTACGCCCGGCAGGCTTCGGTGGTGACGACGAAGCCCGGCGGCACGGGCAGACCCAGCCGTGTCATCTCGGCCAGGTTCGCCCCCTTGCCGCCGAGCAGGCCGGCCAGGTCACGGCCGCCTTCCGCGAAGTCGTACACGCAACGGACCATGACGCCTGCTCCTCGGCTGGTGGGGTCGGTGCCCTCCAGCCTTCACCGCTGAACGAGTGTCCGGCAGGTGCCGGGCGTCCCGCCGACAGGGCCGGTCGGCCCAGGCCGCCGGGGCCGACCGGAACGGCCGGCTGCCCTGACCGGCACTGCCCGCCGCAGCGGCACAGGAGAAGGATCGAAGGCGGAGCCACTCAGGGAGAGGACCTGTGATGACCACGACGACCGTGACCACCGGCAGCCGGACCGAGGAGGCCTGGCGAGGATTCGCCGGGACGACGTGGCGCGAGCGCATCGACGTACGCGATTTCGTCCAGGCCAACTACACGCCCTACGAGGGCGACGCGTCGTTCCTGACCGGTCCCACGGACCGCACACGCGCCGTGTGGGGGAAGGTCAGCGCCCTGTTCCCCGAGGAGCGCCGCAGGGGTGTCTACGACGTCGACCCGGCCACTCCCTCGACGATCACCTCGCACGCCCCCGGATACATCGACCGCGACCGCGAACTGATCGTCGGACTGCAGACGGACGCCCCGCTCAAGCGCGCGATCATGCCGAACGGTGGTCTGCGCATGGTGGAGAACGGCCTGCGTGCGTACGGCTACGAGCCCGACCCCTTCGTCACCAAGGTCTTCGGCGGTTACCGCAAGACCCACAACGACGGCGTCTTCGACGCGTACACCGCCGCCATGCGTGCTGCCCGCCGGGTCGGCGTCATCACCGGTCTGCCCGACGCCTACGGCCGCGGCCGGATCATCGGCGACTACCGGCGCGTCGCCCTGTACGGCACCGACCGGCTGATCGCCGCCAAGCGCGCCGAACGTTCCCTGCTCGACGGCCGGCCCTCCACCGAGCACGTCATCCGCGACCGTGAGGAACTCGCCGAACAGATCAGGGCGCTGGGCGAGTTGACGGAGATGGCGGAGAGCTACGGCTGTGACGTCTCCCGTCCCGCCACGACCGCCCATGAGGCGATCCAGTGGCTGTACCTGGGCTTCCTGGCGGCGGTGAAGGAGCAGAACGGCGCCGCCATGTCGCTGGGCCGTACCTCCACCTTCCTCGACGTCTATCTCCAGCGCGACCTCGAGGACGGTGTGCTCGACGAGACGCGCGCCCAGGAGCTGGTCGACGACTTCGTCATCAAGCTGCGGATCGTACGGTTCCTGCGCACCCCCGAGTACGACACCCTCTTCTCCGGCGACCCGACCTGGGTGACGGAGACCATCGGCGGTATGGGTCTGGACGGCCGACCGCTGGTCACCCGCACCTCGTTCCGCTTCCTGCAGACGCTGCACAATCTCGGCCCGGCCCCCGAACCCAACCTGACCGTGCTGTGGTCGCCGCGCCTGCCCGCCGGTTTCAAGGAGTTCTGCGCCCGGGTCTCCATCGACACCAGCGCCGTCCAGTACGAGTCCGACGACCTGATGCGGCCGCGCACCGGCGACGACACCGCCATCGCCTGCTGCGTCTCCGCCATGGCGGTCGGCAAGCAGATGCAGTTCTTCGGCGCGCGCGTCAACCTGGCCAAGGCGCTGCTGTACGCCGTCAACGGCGGCCGCGACGAGATGACCGGAGAGCAGATCACCCCGGAGACGGCCCCGCTGACGGGCGAGTACCTGGACTACGACGAGCTGTCGGCGGCCTATGACCGAGTCCTGGACTGGCTGGCCGAGACATACGTCAACACGCTCAACGTCATCCACTACATGCACGACAAGTACGCCTACGAGCGCCTGGAGATGGCGCTGCACGACCATCCCGTGCACCGCTTCATGGCCTGTGGCATCGCCGGACTGTCGGTCGCCGTGGACAGCCTGTCCGCCGCGAAGTACGCGCGGGTGAGGGTGTTCCGCGACGCGACCGGACTCGCCGTGGACTACCGCACCGAGGGGGAGTATCCGGCGTACGGCAACAACGACGACCGTGCCGACACGATCGCCGTCGGCCTGGTGGAGTCCTTCATGGCGAAGGTACGCAAGCACCCCGCCTACCGGGACGCCGAGCACACCCAGTCGGTCCTGACCATCACGTCCAACGTCGTCTACGGCAAGCACACCGGCAACACCCCCGACGGCCGCCGCGCCGGCGCGCCCTTCGCCCCCGGCGCCAACCCGATGAACGGCCGGGACCGGCACGGGGTGGCCGCCTCGGCCCTGTCGGTGGCGAAGCTGCCGTACGAGCAGGCCAGGGACGGCATCTCGCTGACCACGACCATCACCCCCGAAGGGCTCGGGCACGTTCCCGAGGACCGGGCGGGCAATCTGGTCGGCATCCTCGACGCCTACATGTCGGCCGGCGGCTTCCACATGAACGTCAACGTGCTGGACCGGGCCGTCCTGGAGGACGCCATGGAACACCCGGAGACATACCCCGAGCTGACCATCCGGGTCTCGGGGTACGCGGTCAACTTCGTCCGCCTGACCCGTGAGCAGCAGCTCGACGTGATCAGCCGCACCTTCCACGGATCGTTGTGAACACCGTCGCCGCCCCGCTCACGGGCCGGATCCACTCCTGGGACCTGTCCACCGGCGTGGACGGTCCCGGGACCCGGTTCGTCCTCTTCGTCAGCGGCTGCCCGCTGCGCTGCCTGTACTGCGCCAACCCCGACACCTGGCACCTGCGCGACGGCCGGGAGACGACCGTCGACGAGGTCATGGCGGAGATCGGCCGGTACCGCGACTTCGTCACCACGGCCGGCGGCGGCGTGACCGTCACCGGCGGCGAGCCGCTGCTCCAGCCCGCCTTCACCGGCGCCGTCCTGCGCCGCTGCAAGGAAGCCGGGCTGCACACCGCCCTGGACACCTCGGGCTTCCTCGGAGCGCGAGCCGGTGACGACCTGCTCGCCGACACCGATCTGGTGCTGCTGGACATCAAGTCCTTCAGCGCCGCCACGTACCGCAGGCTGACCGGCGGCGAGCTGACGCCCACCCTCGACTTCGCCAGGCGTCTCGACCGGCTCGGCAAGCGCATGTGGATCCGCTACGTCCTGGTCCCCGGCTGGACCGACGACCCGCAGGCCGTCGAGGGCCTGGCCGGCTTCGTGACCGGCCTCAGCAGCGTCGAACGGGTCGACGTACTGCCGTTCCACAAGCTGGGAGCAGCGAAGTACGACGCCCTCGGCATCCCCTTCCCGCTCCACAACACACCGGTGCCGGACTCCCTCCTCACCGAACGGGTCCGCGCGCAGTTCCGGGCCCACGGACTCGTCGCTCAGTGATGGCCGAGCCTCGTATCGCCGACGACCATGGGCCGAACGGCCACGGCAGGGCCCGAACCACCCCCCGTGCCGTACGCCGCCTTGGCGCATCCGCGGCGCAGCGCGTCAGCAGACGCAACCCGGACGGACGTGAAGACGTCCACGAACGTGGTGCTCGCCGACGGGGCAGACGCCCTCCCGAGCCAGGGTGACAACGCCACGGCAGTGATCACCGGACCACGGGGCCGTGCTGAGCCGGCGGGACTGCTACCGGGGTCGACAGGACTGGCCGTCGCGGCCCGCGCCCACTTTCCGGTGATCGTCGTCCGAGGCGGACCAGCCGGTCTCGTCGGCAGTCACGGGCGCGTCCTTCTCGTCGCCGCAGACGCCACCACCGGTTCGGACGCTGCCCGGTTCGCCTTCCACGAGGCCGAGGTGCGCGGCTGCACCCTCGACGTGGCCGAGCCTGGCGCTGCCCCGCCCACGAGAGCACCGACACGGCCGCACGCGCCGAGGAACCGGCCCGGTACCACGAGGAACGTGCCGTCGCCCGGCTCGACGAACTGCTGCGGGACGTGGCCGCCGACCACCGGGACGCCCGGGTGCACCGCGCAATCGTGGAGGGCCCGGCCCGCAGGGTGCTGGCGGACCGCTCGGCGGCCGCCGACGTCGTGATCGTGGGGGCGCGGCGCAGGCACGGCCATGCCGGCCTTCAACTCGGCCGGGTCGCTCACACGCTCCTTCACCGCTCGCTCGCACCCGTGGCCGTCGTACTCCAGCGCGTGTGAGGGCGAGTCCTGCGGAAATGCGGCCCTCAAGGAGGGCTGACTGTCGACCACCACCTGGAGCGCATCAGTCACGGTTCCACCGTCAGCAGCCTGGTCCACGGCTGGTCCCTCGCCCGATGCCGGCGTGTCGAGGCAGGGCAGTACTGCCAGGAAGCTCTGTTCCGACCTGATGCCGGTCGACATCGAGCTGCCCGACCGAGCGGTCAGTGGGGAGCCGGGGGAGACCTGTGAACTCGTGCCGCGTAGCCGCGGGTTGCTGCCCGGGCCGGGTGACCCATGGAGCAGGGTCTGGGTCCTCGTGGGCGGTGACGCCCGGCAGGTGAGCGGACGGCACCGGGTAAGGGGTGCGCGAGGTCGCCCGTCCCGGCCCACAGCCCAGGTACGGGGACTTGCATACGCATGGTCGGCGCTCCTGTCGGCTGTCGTGGCCGCGTTGGGCTGAGCGGGCCCCGGGGGCCGGGACCATCGGACCGGAAGCAGGGGGCCTGCGGCCACTGACCCCGGGCGGCGGGGCACAGAAAGATCGTCGCAGATCGACTCACCCTCACGAACTGCGCAAGGAGTAAGCCATGTCCGCGTCCAGACAGGACGGGAAGCGAAGGGCGCCGGCGCTCGGCCTTCCCGCCGCCTCCGCCCTCGTGATCGGCAGCATCATCGGTACCGGAGTGTTCGCGCTGCCTTCCGCCCTCGCCCCCTACGGGCCGATCTCGCTCGTCGCGTTCGTCGTCGTCACCCTCGGCGCACTCGCGCTTGCGTCGACCTTCGGGTCGCTGTCCAAGCGCGTTCCCGCCAGCGGCGGGCCGTACGTCTACGCCCGTGAGGCGTTCGGCGAGTTCACGGGATTCCTCAACGCCTGGTCGTACTGGATCACCGCCTGGGCGGGCAACGCCGCCATCGTCGTGGCGTGGGTCGGCTACGTGGAGGTGTTCGTCAACAAGGGCCACGACAAGTGGGTGTCCGTGGCGCTGGCGCTGGTCGGGCTGTGGATCCCCGCCGCGATCAATCTCACGGGTGTGCGCAACACGGGTGCGTTCCAAGTGATCACGACCGTGCTGAAGTTCGTCCCGCTGGTCTTCATGGCCACCGTCGGGCTCCTGTTCATCGACCCCCACAACTTCGGCCCCTTCAACGCCAGCGGGCAGTCGGCGGTCGGCGCCATCTCCGCGGCGGGCGCCATCGCCCTGTTCAGCTACCTCGGCCTGGAGGCGGCCTCGGTGGTCGCCGGACGCGTCCGGGAACCCGGACGCAACGTGCCGCGCGCCACGGTCTACGGCACTCTCGTCTGCGCGGTGATCTACATCCTGGGCACCCTCGCGGTCTTCGGCACCGTCGCCCACGGCAAGCTGGGCGGCTCCACGGCTCCCTTCACGGACGCCGTGAACAACGTCTTCGGCGGAACCTGGGCCGGTGACGTTGTCGCGGTCGCTGCGATCATCTCCGGGATCGGCGCCCTCAACGGCTGGACCATGCTGTGCGCCGAGATGCCGTACGCCGCAGCCCGCGACGGCCTCTTCCCCCGCGCCTTCTCCCGACTGCGCGGGGGAAGTGACGTGCCCGTCTTCGGCATCGTCGCCTCCACGGTGCTGGCGTCGCTGATCACGGTGTTCAGCTACACCCGGTTTGACGACGTCTTCACCAAGATCGTGCTGCTCAGCGTGCTCACCGCCGTCATCCCGTACCTGTTCTCCGCCGCCGCCCAGCTGTACTGGCTGCTGGTGCGGGCTCCGGAGAGCCTGAGCCCGCGGCGGTTCGCCCGGGATGTCACCGTCGCCGTTCTGGCACTGGCCTTCTCCTACTGGTCCATCCAGGGCAGTGGCTACCAGACCGTCTACTACGGCCTGTTCGTCCTGCTGCTGGGCGTGCCGGTGTACGTCTGGCTCAAGCGGGGCCAGGCCATGGACGAACGGGTGGCCGACGCCGCGGCCACGGCAAGCCGGACCCGGCCGCAGCGGGCGCCCGAGACACCTGCGCCGGCCCCGCGGCTCTCCCGCGGCCCGCGCACGGGTCGCACGCGCGCACCGCGCAAGCCGAACGACTCCCGTCACCAGGACTGACCGCCCCGCTGCTCGGAGGAACTCCCGCGATGAACACCTTCCACGTCGACTCCGAAGTCGGACGGCTGCGCCAGGTCGTCCTGCACCGCCCCGGCCTCGAACTCTCGCGCCTGACGCCGCGCAACGTCGACGCTCTGCTCTTCGACGACATCCTGTGGGCCAAGCGGGCCCGCGAAGAGCACGACGCCTTCGCCCAGGCCCTGCGCGACCACGGCGTCCGCGTCCACTACTTCGCCGACCTGCTCGCCCGGACCCTCGACGTCCCCGAGGCCCGCGCATGGCTGCTGGACCGGATCCTCACCCCGGCCATCGTCGGACCGGCCCTCATCGACCCGGTGCGCGCCCTGTGTGCCGAGCTCGACGGGGAGACGCTCGCCGGATACCTGATCGGCGGACTGCTCAAGAGCGATCTGCCCCTTGCCGACCCGCACAGCCTGGTGTGGAGCGCGCTCGACACCGACGACTTCGCACTCCCACCACTGCCCAACCACCTCTTCCCACGCGACAACTCATGCTGGCTGTACGACCGTCTGACGGTGAACCCGATGGCCAAACCGGCCCGGCGCCGTGAGAGCCTGCACGCGGAGGCGATCTACCGCTTCCACCCGATGTTCGCCTCCGTCGCCCCACGGTCTCTGCTCGGCGGTGCCGTGGGCACCCTGGAGGGCGGCGACGTGCACGTCCTCGGCAACGGCGCCGTCATGGTCGGCATGGGCGAGCGCACCACCGCCCAGGCCGTGGAGAACCTGGCCGCCCGGCTGTTCGCGAGCGGCACGGCGAGGCGGCTGATAGCGGTCCAACTGCCTGCGACCCGTGCCTACATGCACCTCGACACCGTGCTGACCATGCTCGACCGCGATGCGTTCGCCATCTACCCGGGCCTCGCCGACTCCCTGCGCTCCTGGACACTCGTTCCCAGCGACACCCGCGAGGCCGGCTTCGACGTCGTCGCGAACTCCGTCCTGGCCACCGCGCTCGCCGAGGCCCTGGACATCGACAAGGTCCGTATGCTCTCCGCGCCGCAGGACATCAGGGCCGCCGAGCGCGAACAGTGGGACGACGGCAGCAACTTCCTCGCCGTCGCCCCGGGTGTCGTCGTCGGTTACGAGCGCAACGTCGCCACCAACACCTTCCTGCGCAAGCAGGGCATCGAGGTCGTCACCATCGCCGGCGCCGAACTCGGCCGCGGACGCGGCGGCCCGCGCTGCATGAGCTGCCCCATCGAACGCGACCCGGCTGCCTGACCCGTGAAGGACACCATCATGACCGTCGACCTGCGAGGCCGCTCCTACCTGAGCGAACTCGACTTCACCCCGGAAGAGATACACCACCTGCTCGATCTCGCCGCGGACCTCAAGGCGGCCCGCCGCGCCGGCACCGAACGGCCCCGGCTGACCGGCCGGCACATCGCCCTGCTCTTCGAGAAGACCTCCACCCGCACCCGCTGCGCCTTCGAGGTCGCCGCCGCCGACCAGGGCGCCGCCACCACCTACCTCGGCCCCGGCGACACCCATGTCGGCCACAAGGAGTCCGTCGCCGACACCGCCCGCGTCCTCGGCCGCATGTTCGACGGCATCGAGTACCGGGGCTCCGCCCAGTCGACCGTCACCGACCTCGCCGCGTGCTCCGGCGTCCCCGTCTACAACGGGCTGACCGACACCTGCCACCCCACCCAGAGCCTGTGCGACATGCTCACCATGCGCGAGCACAGCACGAAGCCGCTCACCGACATCAGCTACTGCTACCTCGGTGACGCCCGCAACAACATGGGAAACTCCCTGCTCTCCATGGGGGCCCTGCTCGGGATGGACGTACGCATCGCCGCACCACGGGCGCTGTGGCCGGACGGTGCGCTGGTCGCCACTTGCCGCACCCTCTCTGCGCGGACCGGTGCCCGCATCCGCCTCACCGAGGACGTCGAGAGCGCCGTGCGCGGCGCCGACTTCCTGCACACCGACGTCTGGGTCTCCATGGGAGAGCCCGCCTTCACCTGGCGAGAGCGGATCGACCAGCTCCTGCCCTACCAGCTCAACGGCAAGACACTGGCAGCCACCGGGAACCCCGACGTGAAGGTCATGCACTGTCTGCCTTCCCTGCACGACGAAGACACCGCACTCGGCCGGGACCTGCTCGCCACCTACGGCCTGACCGGACTCGAGATCACCGACGACGTCTTCTCCTCGCCGGCCTCGATCGTGTTCGACCAGGCGGAGAACAGGCTGCACACCATCAAAGCCCTGCTCGTCGCCACCCTGGAGGACTGAAGCCATGCGCATCGTCGTCGCCCTCGGCGGCAACGCCCTGCTCCACCGCGGCGAACGCCCCGACGCAGCCGTCCAGCGGAGCAACATCGACCGCGTGGCGACCGCACTTGCCGCCCTCGCCCACGAACACGAGCTGGTCGTCACCCACGGCAACGGCCCGCAGATCGGACTGCTCGCTGTGGAGAGCGAGACCGACCCCGCCCTCAGCGCGCCCTACCCGCTCGACCTCCTCGGTGCCCAGACCCAGGGCATGATCGGCTCCCTGCTGGCCCGCACCCTGCACGACGCCCTGCCCGGCCGCCGCATCGCCGCCCTGGTCACCCACACCCTCGTGCGGACCGACGACCCCGCCTTCGACCGGCCCACCAAGTTCGTGGGGCAGGTCTACTCCCGGGGCAGGGCGCGGGAGTTGGCCCGCGAGCGCGGCTGGTGCATCGCCCAGGACGGCACGGGCTGGCGCCGCGTCGTACCCTCCCCGTCGCCCGAACGGATCCTGGAGACCGACACCATCCACGACCTGCTCGCCCTCGGCGCCCTCGTGATCTGCGCCGGCGGGGGAGGGATCCCCGTCACCACCGACCGCGACTGCGGCGCCCTGAGCGGCGTCGAGGCCGTCGTCGACAAGGATCTCACCGCCGCCCTGCTCGCCGAGGACCTCAAGGCGGACTTCCTCCTCATCCTCACCGACGTGCCCTGTGTGTACGAGCACTACGGATCGCCGGACCAGCGGCCCGTGCCCGACGCCACACCTGCCGACCTGCGCCACGGCCGCTTCCCGGACGGTTCGATGGGGCCGAAGACCGAAGCCGCCGCCCGTTTCGTGGAACGCACCGGGGGACTGGCTGCTATCGGGGCGTTGGACGCGGCGTACGAGATCGTCCACGGCCGTTCGGGCACCCTTGTCCGCCCGGATCTCACAGGCGGCTGAACGACGCGCACGGCCCCGCACACGGCGCTGAAAGGCCCGCTGCGACAAGGACCTTGGGCCCCATCGCCGGAGCCATTCGGCATCCGGCGCAGCGCGGCGTGCGGCCAGAGAGTAGGGGTGTCAGGAAAACACGACCTGAACATGCCAGAAGGGACCACGTCCATGGCCGTCCACGACCACTCCCACCGCAACCAGGGCTTCAACCTGTCGTTCCGCAGGAACCGGACCGGATCCGCGCTCGCTGCGTCGACGGGCGTCGCCCTGCACACCGCGCAGGCCCGCGCCCTCGCATCACTGCGCATCCTGACCGGGTTCGTCTTTCTGTGGGCGTTCCTCGACAAGACATTCGGCCTGGGTTACGCCACGGCGTCCGGCAAGGGCTGGGTCGACGGCGGTTCACCGACGAAGGGCTTCCTCAGCTCGGTCGCCGCCGGGCCCATGCGGTCCACGTTCCACGCCTGGGCCGGTGCCGCCTGGGCCGACTGGCTGTTCATGCTCGGCCTGCTGGGCATCGGCGTCGCCGTCATGACGGGTGTGGCGCTGCGACCGGCCGCGGTCGCCGGCACCGCGATGCTCGCGCTGATGTGGACGGCCGAGTGGCCGCCGGCCACACACCTGGCCAACGGAGCACCGAGCATGTCGACCAATCCGTTCGCCGACTACCACGTCATTTACGCCATCGTCCTGATCGCCGTCGCGGCGGCGGGCGCGGGCACCACGTGGGGCCTGGGCCGACTCTGGGCCCGGTTGCCGATCGTGCGCGACCAGGCGTGGTTGCGCTGACCCCGCACCGCAACGCATCCGAACACAACGACGGAATCGGGAGTCCCCGATTCAGGAGGTGGAGATCATGCCCCGCACCATCACCGTCGGCCTCGACGGTTCCCCCGAGAGCCGAGCCGCCGCCGAGTGGGCGGCCGAAGAGGCCGAGTCGCGTGGACTGCCCGTCCGGCTCGTCCATGTGTGGCAACCGGTACCCGAACCCATCGCACAGGCCCCGCTTCTCGGCGCCGAAACCCATCAGCACTGGACCGAGAGGATCCCCCGCGAGTCCGCCGAGGAACTGCGGCTGGCTCACCCCGGCATCGAGGTGACCACCGAACAGCTCAACGGAGTGCCCGCCGAGGCCCTCGTACGAGCCGCCCAGGACGCCGAACTGCTGGTCCTCGGCTCACGCGGCCTCAGTGGGGTCGGCGGCTTCCTGGTCGGCTCCGTCGGCCTCGCGGTCGTCGCGTCCACCGAGCGGCCCGTCGTGCTGGTCCGTCCCGGCGGGCAGACCGCCGGCGGCCACGCCGCGACCACGGGGCGCCGCCCCGTCGTGCTCGGACTGGACACCAGCAACCCGGACGCGGCGCTGATCGAGTTCGCCTTCGAGGCCGCCGCAGCCCGCGGCGTGCCACTGTGCGTTCTGCACGGCTGGAACGAGCCCTACTACTACCCCTACGGCATGGCGCCCGATCCGCAGGTCACCGAGATGGTCGCGCAGAGCGCCGCCGCCGCCCTGGACGAGGCGCTGAAGCCCTGGCAGCAGAAACACCCCGGCGTGGAGGTAGTGACGCAGTCCCGTTCGGGGAGCCCCTCGGTCGTCCTGATCGACGCCTCCCACGAGGCCTCGCTCGTCGTCGTCGGCCGGCGCATCCGGCGCAGCTCCATCGGCGCTCACATCGGTCCCGTCACGCACGCGGTCCTGCACCACTCCACCGCGCCCGTCGCCGTCATCGCGCACCACTGAGTCAGACGTAGATCCCGGCCACCGTCGCGCCGGGGATCCGCCCTCACTCCGCGGCACCGACGACAACCAGACCGTCCGGGCGGCCACGGCCACCCGGAGGACGGCGCGAAGGACCGGATGGCACGCCCGTTTTCGCGCCGTCACCGCGCGTTCTGCTCCCGCTTCGTTCCCGCGATCGAGGCGTGAGCGGCACACACCACCGCCGGACCGCCCCCCGAAGGAGCGGTCGGCCGTGCGACGGTCCGCCCGCCCACGCCGCGGCACCGCGGCCGTCGTACGCACGGCCCAACGGACCCGCGGACCGCGCGGCCCTCCGGGCGGCGGCCGCACAGACCCCGGCTCACGAAGCCAATCCCCGCTCAGGAGGGCACCATGCCCGCACCCGTCATCGCCGGAGTCGATGGATCAGCCGAAAGCCTCGCCGCCGCGGAATGGGCGGCCCGCGAGGCGGCGCTTCGCAACCGGCCCCTGCACCTGATCCACGTCTGGGACTGGCACCCGCGCCCGCACGACGGCGAACCCGCGAACGCCGCCCAGCGGCACCTCGCGATGCGGGCGCTGCGCCAGGCCGAGGACCGGATCCGCGACGCGGTTCCCGAATTGCGCCCGACCGAGGAACAGGTGGAAGGCCCGGCCACCACCGCCTTGCTGAAAGCCGCCGAAAGGGCGGACCTGCTGGTTCTGGGCTCGCGCGGCCTGACCGGTCTCGCCGGACTCCTGGTGGGCTCGGTCGCCTTGGGCGTGGTCGCACGGGCCACGGTCCCCGTCGTCCTGGTCAGGGCGGCGGACCCTGCCGATGGCGAGTGCCGTCCGGCGGACGACGGCAGCGCCCGCCCCCGCACCGACCGCCGCGACGTGGTGCTCGGGCTCGACGTCAAGGAAGCGTGCGACGAGGTGATTCGGTTCGCCTTCGAGGCCGCGGCGCTGCGCCGGACCCGGCTGCGCGTGGTGCACGCCTGGCAGCCACCGTCCGTGCTCGGCCTGGGTCCCGGTGACATCGCCCTGGTGGACGACCCCTGCCGGGCGGACGAGTGGCGGGGTTTCACGTCCGCCGTGCTCCAGGTCTGGCGGGACAAGTACCCCGGCGTCGAGGTTCTGGAGACGGTCGTACGGGGAAAGGCCACCACGGCGCTGAAGCGGGCCGCCTCCGGCTCCGGCCTGCTCGTCGTGGGCCGCCGGATCACCGGCCGGCCGGCGCTCGCACGCACCGGCCCCACCACCCACGCAGTCATCCATCACGTCGGCTGCCCGGTGGCCGTCGTCCCCCACCACTGACCCTGACCCCGGAGCCGACTGCCACGGCACGCGGAAGAGCACTCCGCGTCGGCCCGGCCCTCGGCTTTCGCAACCTTCGACCACGGGGCCGCCCGGGCCTGTCGCCAGGAACGGTCGGCCGTGGCAAGCCCGCGTGACACGGTCGTGCCGCGTCAGAAGGCGCCGGCGGACATGGTCCAAGCCGACGGCACACGGCAGGTACGCCGTGTGCGCCCGGCCGTTCCGCTCGTTGCCGGGAGACGGACCCAGCCGCCCCGGCATGGAGAGGAATCCGATGTCCGCCTACACCCAGCAGGCGCCAGCCGGACTGGAGGGCGAGGAGCTGAGGTCGCCGGACGCCCACTGGCGCGCGGCGAACCACCTGGCCGTCGGTCAGGTCCCCTCATGGCCAACCCCCTGCTGACCGAACCCCTGCGCCCCGAGCACGTCAAACCCCAGCTACTGGGGCACCTTGCCCGGCCTGAACCTGGTCCACACTCACCTCAACCGCGTCATCAACGACCGTGGCCTGGATGCCCTGGCCCCTCTGGAGGGCCGGGGCACGGCGGACCCGCCGCACTCGCCAACGCCGGGCCGGAGGACTCGTACACCGAGATCTACCCAAGTTTCTCGACCCGTCGAGGGCGGAGCTGCCCTGCCGATCATGCACCTGGAACGGTTACGAGATCGCCAACCCCGTGACCGCCGACCTCGCACGACGAGTTCCGCGGGGTGGAGCGTCGTCGTCATCAAAGGGGCGAGCGTCGTGCGTGATCCCGCCGAGCGGGAGCGGCTCATCCGGACCGGCCCGCGGTCCTGGGGGCCGTCGGTCGACGAGGTGTTCGTCCGTATCGATGCCGAGCTGGTCACCGGGTGTGAGCTGGTGGGAGGGGGAACCCTCTACGGAGTGGATCTCGCGCCGTGAGCAATCAGGGCCGATCGGCCCTGGTCTTCGGTCCCAGGGAGGGTAAGGATCGTCAAGTCGATCCGGACAGGGGACAAGGAGCAACCGATGGCGGACCGCGAGCAGGCAGGCAGTGACGACCCGATCCGGGTCTTCCTCCTCGATGACCACGAGGTGGTACGAAGGGGAGTGCACGACCTGCTGAACGACGAGCCGGACATCACGGTGGTCGGCGAGGCGGCCACCGCCGAGCAGGCCCTGGTGCGTGTCCCCGCCCTGCGTCCCGACGTCGCGGTCCTCGACGTCCGGCTGCCGGACGGCGACGGCGTGACCGTGTGCCGGGAGCTGCGGTCGAACATGCCGGACCTGGCGTGTCTGATGCTGACGTCGTTCGACGACGAGGAGGCGCTGCTCGACTCGATCATGGCCGGCGCGTCCGGGTACGTCCTCAAGCAGATCCAGGGGTCGGACCTGGTTTCGGCTGTGCGGACGGTCGCCCGTGGCCAGTCACTGCTGGACGCGAGCGCGACCACCAAGCTCATGGCCAGGCTGCGGGGCGGGCAGCAACAGGAGGCAGAGCCGGATGCGCTGCCCGGACTGACCGACCGGGAGCGGGAGATCCTGGCCCTCATCGGCGAGGGGCTCACCAACCGGCAGATCGGCCAGCGGCTGTACCTGGCGGAGAAGACGGTGAAGAACCACATCTCGCGTCTGCTCGCCAAGCTCGGGGTGGAACGCCGGATCCAGGCGGCCGTGATCGCCACTCAGGCCAAGGAGGCCCAGGGCCGTCTGCGCACCGACGGCCGCTGAACGCACCACCGGCTGCCGAGGGGAGGAGCCTCGTGCGTCACGCTCCTCCCAGGCGGCGGCCGGTGACCACGTCCGACTCGATCCGAACGAACTTCCCGTCCCTGCCCGACGGCATCCATGAGTCGAGGCCGCACCGCGCGAGACGCGCGTGCTCGGCGGCGTCCGTCACGAGGGTGGCCCGACCGGTCACGACCACACCCCAGCCGGAGCGGGCGATCGTGTCGAACGCGTCCGCCTCGAAGGCGACCACGGCGCCGTCGACCGCGCGTACCAGGTCCGAACCGCCCGAGGTCAGCAACACCACGGAAAAGTCCGTGTCGAGGCAGAAGTTGACCGGGAGCACGGCCGGGAGCGCCTGCTTCGTGTACACGATCCGGCCGACCGGTACGTCGGCAAGCAGGCGCAGACACGTCTGTCTGTCGAGTGCGTGGAAATCACCGTTCTTGAGCACCAGGCCATGGTCTGCTCGCGCGGTCGGTGACAACAGGGCCGACCGGCCCCATCCTCACCGACCGACCGGACCGTCGTCCTCCCGCGCCAACGGGTCACCCTGCACGACCTGGCCATCCACCGGCTCTTCGCGACGGGCATGACGTTGCAGAGCACCGGCCGCTTCATCCAGCACGCGGAGGCCTCGGAGCGGGTGCGGCGGGCCGTCGACGACCTCGACCAGACCATCAAGATCATCCGCTCCGCACGTGCCGCTGTAAAAGGGTCGACGGCGGCCGGTTCCAAGAAGGAGCGCGCATGCAGGGGCGCCCCGCCACGCCTTCAGCGCAGGTCCGTGTGAAGCCGGGACCTGCTCGCGCGGAAAGGCACCCCCGCCACGCGACCGCCGACGGGGGCCAATCGGGTAGCTGACGTGCGGCCTGGGCACGCGCGAGTCTGGCGGCGGCGCGAGCGCGGAGGCGAAGAGGCAGGCACACCCGGCCACTGAGCCGGGGGCGCGGGACGGAGCACGGTGATGGCGCGGGTGATCCGGACAGACGTGATCACTTTCGAGCTCGCCACCGCACCAGCCAGCCTCCACACCGCAACCGAGGACCATAGCGTCCGCTTCCACCAGCTGCAGCGCGGCATCTCGGAGCCGATAGCGGCGCGGCCATCGGGCCCGCCGCCGCAGTCGCGGTAGCGCGGGCGGCAGGCCCACAGAGTCCTCCGGGGGTGACAGTGCGGTTCAAGCAATGGGGTACGCAGGCCGGCGAGTTCCGCAATCGGATGTGTTTGCGATGGCCCCGCACTCACTGGCATTCATCCGAAGAGCTCACGGCGGGCGGCAGTGCCGCGCTGACCGAGTGACCGGACGCCGCGGAGGACCAGTCATTGCGGTCACATCCGCGGGCAGGCTCGGACAGCTCAGGTCACTACACGACTTGTCACGGTGCAACCGCCAGTTTCGCGGTGCAATGACCTGTCTGAAGACGTGTTCGGGGGCGAGGACGACAATGAACAGCCTGATCGAAACAGCCGCATCCGCTTCCGCCGGCACGGTGGCGCCTGACACGTGCGCGTGCGGCGCCCGGGTGTCCGGCGGCGTCCCGGGTGCCGCTGAGGAGAGGTTTCGGGGGCTGCTGGAGGCGGCTCCGGACGCCATGGTCATCGTCGATGACACCGGCATCATCCGTCTCGTCAACGCTCAGACGGAAGCTTTGTTCGGCTACGGCCGTGAAGAACTTCTGGGCCACCCCGTCGAGCTCCTGGTCCCGGGCCGCTTCCGTGGTCACCACACCGCACATCGCAACGGTTATGCCCACAATCAGCAGGTGCGCCCGATGGGCGCGGGACTCGACCTGTACGGCCTGCGCAAGGACGGTACCGAGTTCCCCGTCGAGATCAGCCTCAGCCCCCTGGAAACGACCGATGGCCTCCTCGTCTCCGCCGCCGTGCGCGACGTCAGCGAACGCAAGGCCGCTGAGGAGAGGTTTCGGGGGCTGCTGGAGGCGGCTCCGGACGCCATGGTCATCGTCGATGACACCGGCATCATCCGTCTCGTCAACGCTCAGACGGAAGCTTTGTTCGGCTACGGCCGTGAAGAACTTCTGGGCCACCCCGTCGAGCTCCTGGTCCCGGGCCGCTTCCGTGGTCACCACACCGCACATCGCAACGGTTATGCCCACAATCAGCAGGTGCGCCCGATGGGCGCGGGACTCGACCTGTACGGCCTGCGCAAGGACGGTACCGAGTTCCCCGTCGAGATCAGCCTCAGCCCCCTGGAAACGACCGATGGCCTCCTCGTCTCCGCCGCCGTGCGCGACGTCAGCGAACGCAAAGCCGCCGAGCAGCGCATCAACGAGCTCGCCGCGCTGGTCGAGTCCTCGCAGGACGCGATTCTCGCCATGACACTGGACGGCCGCATCACGTACTGGAACGCCGCGTCCCAGCGGATGTACGGGTTCACGGCGGACGAGGTCCTGGGGCAGCACGTATCCATGCTGGCACCACCGGCCGGCAAGCACGAGATCAACGCATTGCTGAAGAGGCTGCGCCAGGGCGAGAAGGTCGAGCACTTCGAGACCTTGCGGCTGACCCGCGCCGGCGCACTGCTGGACGTTGACGTCACGCTGTGGCCGACCCGGGCAGCCGACGGCACGGTCGTCGGGGCGTGCGCGATCGTCCGGGACATCAGTGACCGCAAACGCGCAGAGGCGGAACTGACGGAGCTGTACGAGCAGCAGCGCCACATCGCCCTCACCCTGCAGCGCTCGCTGATGGGCACGCCGCCCGCGATTCCGGGCCTGGCCACCGCCAGCCGGTACCAGCCGGCGACTCAGGGAGCCGGCGTCGGTGGTGACTGGTTCGACCTGATACCGCTCGGCGCCGGACGAGTGGGCGTGCTGATCGGCGACGTGATGGGCCGCGGACTGGAGGCCGCCGCTGTCATGGGCCAGCTCCGCTCGGCCGCTCACGCGTTGGCCAAGACGGGGCTTCAGCCGCGCCAGTTGATGCAGGCGATGGACACCGTCGTCGCCGATCTCGACGTTCCTGACCAGCTGGTCACCTGCTGCTACTTGGTGATCGCTGCGGATGCGGGCGAGGTGACCGTGTGTTCCGCCGGCCATCTGCCGGTTCTCGTCGCCGTCCCCGATGCCCGCACCCGGACGTTGCCGGCACCGGTGAACGCCCCGCTCGGTGTCGGTGGGGTGATCTACGAGCAGTGCAGCAGCACCATCGAGCCCGGCGCCACGCTCGTGCTCTATACCGACGGCCTCGTAGAGACCCCCGGGGCAGACATCGAGGACAAACTCACCCAGCTCATTGCCACCCTGGACGAACTCCCGCCCACCGCGCCGGATCTGGAGGCCACTGCCGACCATGTCCTGTCGACTCTGCTGCCTGACGCGGACGGCCACGACGACGTCACGCTGCTCCTGACCCAGCTGCCTGCCGCCCCGCTGGCCACAGCCACCACACATCTGTCCGCCACGCCCGAGTCCGTGCCCTCGGGCCGTGGCTTCCTCGCCAGGGCACTGCGCGCCTGGGGCTTCGCGGACATGGCCGACGACGCGCTCCTGCTGCTGTCCGAAATCCTCACCAACGCCGTGCAGCACGCCCACGGCCCCCTCGGTGTCCACGTATGCCGCACTGACACCGGCCTCACCGTGGAAGTCAGCGACCACAGCCCCCACCTGCCCCAGCCACGCCTCGCCGCACAGGACGAGGAGTCCGGGCGCGGTCTCCTGCTGGTTCGCACTCTCGCCGACGACTGGGGCGTTCGGCCGACGGACCAGGGGAAAACCATCTGGTTCAGCCTGAAACTGTAGGGGCTGCCCGCCCAGCCGGGGGCCTGCGGGGCCCGTCCGGCTGCTGCGATGCCGGGGCGGGTGCCGAGCGGGGCGACCACCTCACCGCGAACGGTGGCAGGGTCGGTCCCCACCGCCGTCCGGGGTGGCGTGTCCCCCGTAGTAGCTCCCGAGGCCCTCACGACCACGACACGGTCGCGGCCCGCCGCGTCTCCCCTTCGCGAAACCCGTCCGGTGGCCCCACGGCGTCCTGATGCGTTGCCAGGACCACGGCCTGCCTCGAGAAGCAGCGGGCCAAGTGCTTGATTCCGGAAAGCGGGGAGATCGTCTCGATGACGGGCGGTCCGGCAGCGAGCGTGCGGCGTCTGGCGTCCCGGAACGTCCGCGACGCCGTCACCGAAGCCGAGGCGGCGTTCGCCGTCCAGAACGACGACTGGTCGGGCCTCCGCCCGAGGCGACTGGCAGAAAGAGGCGGCGGTGCGCCGGGCGCAGGTGCGCCCGCCGGCCGCCGCCGCACCACCGGCAGCGTCGCCGGCGGCCTGACCGCGCTGGAGGCCGGGATCGACGTAGGCGGTCCCGGGTCAGTGCAGGGCCTGTCGCAGGCCCTGCGTGCGCGTGCCGATCATCTGCCGGCGCTGCCGATGCGCCCCAGGTCTTCAGCTACGGCCTCGCCGCCAGGGCGGTCATGACGCAGTACCACTCCAACGCCACCGGGGCGCCTCGGGCGTCGTTCGGTGCCGGCCGCTGGGCCGTCAGGCGGTGGTGGTGTACTTCTTGGCGCTGTACTTGCCCTTGGTGTTCATCACCCGCAGCCACAGAGTGATCTTCTCGTTCTCCCGGGTGTCGGTGCCCGCGAGCGTGCAGCGCTTGGTCTTGCCGGCGCCCGAGGCCCTGCACTCCAGCGCGCCGCCCGGCCACCGCTTGTTGAAGACGATGACTTCGGCCCAGGCGTCGTCCCGCTTGGTGTCGGTCACCGTCAGGATGTTGCCGCCGTCGATATAGGCGAACTGACCGCCCGTGATGCTGCCGGTCTTGTCCGCGGCCAGTGCGGCCGACTGGGTCCCCAGGACAACTCCCGTCGCGGTGGCCAGAATGGCCACGGCCTGGACGATCCGCTTCACAGCCATGTGTCTCCCCGTTTCTTCGTGGGTTGGTGGTCGGAAGTGTCACATGTTAGCGATCAAGGAACCCGGTTGCGGCGGTGCTCTGTGCCTTGCGCCGGAGCTCCACACCCTGAACCAGTTCGCTACAAACGCCGCGCCGACGAGCGCTGCGTTGACCGGGCCGTTGACGAGTGGTTCGTGCTTTTCCTGTAGGGCTTTGCGGACCTCCAGGGCAACCGCGTCGCGGTCAGGACCCCGGCCCGCAGCGGTGCAGCGCGGCACGCCGGCCGCTCCGGGCAAACCGAGGGCGGCGTGTACTGCCCCGGCCCAGGGCCCCGTGGCGCGCGTTCTTCGAGACGCGGTTACTGTCCTGCGGTATGAAGATCGAATCCCTTCTCGAAGATCTTGACAGCGACGACGCCGAGCGTGTGGAGTCCGCCGTTGCCCGGGTGGTGCAAGAGGCTGACACCCTCGTGCCGGAGCTTCTGCGCAGTGCCGCGACTGCGCGCCAGACAACGGAACTCCGGCCGGTCATGCGGGCCTTGCGCAGCATTGGCCCTCTGGCCTTCGATGCCGGCCTGGCGGCCTGGCGGCGCGGAGAGGTCGCGGACTGGCAGGCGGGCCGTCTCCTCGGTGTATTCGATGAGCGCTGCGCCGACCAGTACGCGGCCCTGGCGGCCGATCCGGATTACGGCAAGTCAGGCAACGGCTTCCAGGGGCTTGTCCGGCTGCGAGTCGACTCGGAGGCCGGGCTGAGGGCACTGGTGGAGACCTACGCTCGTGGTCGTGTAGTCCCGCACAAGGCAGCTGATTACGCCCGCCGGCTCGACGACGTCTTCCGGCCGCGGTTGCGTGCGCTGCGCCGCGACCCGGCAGAGCCCCCCAGGATTCGGCGGGGCGCCATGGCCGCATTGATCGCGGGCGGCGGTGTCGACGCGCTCGAC
>NZ_JBICAJ010000018.1:0-43906 GCF_043088925.1 Streptomyces sp. NPDC014006
GCTGCCGCTGGAGGAGTACCTCGACAAGCTGGAACAGGTGCTCAAGACGCGCCGCGACCTGGTCGTGGTGGCCCGCACCGACGCCACCGACGAGGACGACATCCTGCACCGCGCCGAGCGGCTCGCCGCCACCGACGCCGACGTGGTCCTCGTCGACGGGGTGCGCAGCGTGGAGTGGATCCGCCGCATCCGCGAGGTGGTCGGCGGCAAGCCGCTGCTGTTCAACCAGATCGCCGGCGGCAAGTCGCCCCGGCTGTCCCTGAGCGAGCTGTCCGGCCTGGGTGTCGACGTCGCCATCTACAGCACGCCGTGCCTGTTCGCCGCGCACGAGGCGATGAACTCCGCGCTCGCCGGGCTCAAGGAGGCGGACGGCCGGCTGCCCGAGGTCGACGCCGCGAACGGCGTCGGCGTCAAGGCCGCCACCCGGCTGCTGGAACGCAACATCGCCCGTCTGCGCACGGCATCCACGGCCGAGCAGGCCGTCGCCGAGGCGGAGGCCGCGGTCGCTCAGGCCGAGTCCGAGAGCGTCCCGGCGTGACCGGCGCCCGCCCGGCCGCCGTGCGGCTGCGTACGGCCGCGGCCCTCGCGGCGGCCGTGCTCGGTGCCTCGGCGGCCCCCGTGGCGGCGCAGGACAGCCTGATCACCGTGATCGACAACTCCCAGGCCGACTCCGTCCTGGAAGTGGACCGCACCGCGAACCTCCAAACGGGCAGCGGCATCGCGGGCAGCGACCACGACGGCAGCGCCGTGGACCTGATGCAGACCCTCGTGGGAGCGACCGGCAAGCACTGAAACCGGCGGCTCCCGCATGCCGGCGCCGAACCCACCGGCGCCGAACCCACCGGCGCCGGCACCCACCGGCGCCGGCACCCACCGGCGCCGGCACCCACCGGCGCCGGCACCCACCGGCGCCGGCACCCACCGGCGCCGGCACCCACCGCGACGCACGCCGCCCTCACGGCGGGGCACCCCGCGACGCCGGGCGCTTGACGGCCCGTCGGCGATCGTGCACCCGGCGCCGGGGCGCTCCGCGGCCCATCGACGGCCGCGCTCCCATGCCCGGCCCCCACACCCGCCCCGGCCCCGCCTTTCCGCCGCTCACCCGTCCTTCGGCGCCGCCGTGCTCGCTCGCCGTACCAGCCGCGTCGACAGTTCCGTGCGGGTGCTGTCCGGGCGGTCGCCGTCCATCATCCGTACCAGCAGTCCGAGCGCCGTCGCCGCCATCTCCGCCAGCGGCTGCCGCACCGTGGTCAGCGCCGGAGTGCTCCAGCGGGCCTCGGGCGCATCGTCGAAACCGATGACGCTGACGTCGTCCGGCACGCGCAACCCCCGCTCGGCCAGCGCCTCGTACACCCCGAGCGCCATCCGGTCGGAGCACACGAAGACAGCCGTGGGCGGCTCGGGCAGCGCCAGCAGTTCCCGCATGCGGCGCCGGGCCGCCGTCTCGTCGAAACCGGCGTGGCGGACGTATTCCGGGCGGTGCCGCACTCCTGCCGCCGACAGGGCCGAGCGGTAACCGGCCACCCGCGCGCCGCTCACCGACGTACGCCGCTGCCCGGCGATCACGGCGATCCGCTCATGGCCGAGCGCCAGCAGATGCTCGGTCGCCGTCACCCCGCCCTGCCAGTTCGCCGCGCCCACCGACACCGCCCCCGGCCGCGGCTCCACCGCCGGGTCGATCAGCACGAACGGGACGTGGTGCTGCTCCAGCCACGCCTGCTGCGGCTCCGTCGGCTCGGCCAGGTGGAACAGCACTCCGGCCGACCCCCGCGCACCGAGCCTGTCGAGCCAGCCGCGCCGCGGACGGCCGCCGCCTGCACCGGCCGGGTCCGCGCAGACCACGACGTCCAGGCCGGCGTCGTGGGCCGCCCGCTCCACGCCGTGCAGGACGGCGCCGGACCGGGAGCCGTCCAGCGAGCGCACCACCAGATCGACCAGCCGCGGCGGCCGTACGGCGTCGAAGCGGGGCCTGCGCACATAGCCGAGCCGGTCCAGCGCCTCGGTGACCCGGCGCCGGGTCTCCGGGGCCACGTCCTGCCGGCCGTTGACCACCTTGGACGCGGTCGGCACCGACACGCCCGCCTCCCGGGCGACGACGGCCAGGGTCGGCCCGGCCGCCACGCTCGCACTCCCCGTACGGACCATCGGGAACCACCTCTCCGGCCCGCCCGAGGGCCATCGCAAGTCCGGCCTGCGCGACCCGGTGCCGTGTCGAAAACCTTCGACCGGACACTCGTACGCAGAAAGCGCTTGCTATCCTAGGGCGGCCGCCGCGCCAGGTGAAGACGCCAGGAGAACCGGGAGAACACGGACCCGTGCGGGCGCGAGTACCGAAAGCCGGGTTCGAAAGGCGGCTTACGCCGAACAGCCCAATGCCGCCCCGCTGCACCGGAATACCGAGCGCGGCTGTGGTGCTCTGGTGAGACCGGAGCACGAACGCGGCGAAGGGCTGGTGGGCGTATGACGGCAGACCGGGCGGACCCGGTGGTCGCGACTCCCCACGGGCGCATCCGCGGCCGGTACGAGCACGGCGTCGCCGTCTTCCGGGGCGTCCCGTACGCGGCACCGCCGTTCGGGCCGCGCCGGTTCCGGCCGCCCGCGCCGCCCGAGCCGTGGGACGGGGTGCGCGACGCCGGAGTCTTCGGGCCGACACCGCCGAAACCGCCGTACTCGGAGGCCTTCGAGAAGTACCTCTCCGATCCCGTCGTGCCCGGCGAGGACTGCCTGAACCTCAACGTCTGGACCCCCGACCCGGACCCCGCGGCCCGGCTGCCGGTGCTGGTGTGGTTCCACGGCGGCGCCCTGACCCGGGGCTCCTCGGCCGTGCCCGTCTACCACGGACGCCCCTTCGCCCGCGACGGCGTGGTGTTCGTGTCGGTGAACTACCGGCTGGGCGTGGAGGGCTACGGCCTGTTCCCGGACGCCCCCGCCAACCCGGGCCTGCGCGACCAGCTCGCCGCGCTGCGCTGGGTGCACGAGGCGATCGCGGCCTTCGGCGGCGACCCCGCACGCGTCACCCTGGCAGGACAGTCCGCCGGGGCCATCAGCATGGGCGCGCTGATCGCCGCCCCGCAGGCCCAGGGCCTGTTCCGGCGGGCCGTGCTGCAGAGCGGACCGCCGGAGTCCGCCGACCGGGACAAGGTGCGGCGCGTGGTGCGCCGGATGGCGACCCGGCTGAAGGTGCCCGCCACCGCCGAGGCGTTCGCCGCCGTCGACCCCGAACTGCTGCTGCGCACCCAGGCCGAGGTGGGGCGGCTGAGCAGTCCGGTGCTGGGCGGCCCGTCGTTCGGCATCGTCGTCGACGGCGACCTGGTGCCCCGCGACCCGCTGGAGGCCCTGATCGACGGTGACGCCGCGTCCGGCGCCGGGCTGCTCATGGGCTGGACCCGCGACGAGTACCGGCTGTGGCTGGTCCCCGGTGGTCTCGTCGAACGCGTCGACCGGCTCGGCCCGGTCGCCCTGGCCGGAGCCATGGCCCGCTGCCACTGCGGTCACGAGGTCGTCCGCGGCTACCGCGCCCTGCATCTCGACGCCGGTCCCGCGGAGATCGTCGGCCAGCTGGTCACCGACCACCTGCTGCGCATCCCGCTGCACCGCCTGGCCGACGCCCGCCCCGGCTCGTCGTACGTCTACGAGTTCGCCTGGCCGTCGCTGCTGCCCGGCCTCGGCGCCTGCCACGCCCTCGAACTGGGCTTCGTCTTCGACACCGGCGATGTCCCGGAGTCGGCCAAGCTGGCCGGTGAGGGCGCACCGCAGGAGCTGGCCGACCAGATGCACCGCGCCTGGGTGCGGTTCGTCACCGAGGGTGACCCGGGCTGGGAGTCGTGGGACCTCTCGCACCCGGTGCGGATCTTCGGCGACCTGGCGCGAGCGCGCGAGGAGGGCCGTCCGGACGCCCTGCGCGACCCGTACACCGCCCACGGCCCGCGCGACCGGGAACTCGCCCTGTGGCGCCTGGACGCCGCCGCCCAGGCGGCCGCGACCGCCGTCCGGACACCGCCGACGGCCGGCCCGGCCACCCGGACCGTGGAACTGCGCTCCGCCGTCCGCCGCCTGCGCCGCTCGTCAGCCCCGCGGCGCCGCTGAACCAGGGTGCATGGGGGTGTGCGTGCTCCGGCCGCCGCCCGTCACGGCGCGAGCGCGCGGGCGATCGCGCCGATGGCCTGCGGCCCCACCCGGCAGCAGCCGCCGATCAGCCGGGCGCCCGACTCCCGCCAGCCGCGCACCTGTCGGGGCGCGAAGGTGGAGCGGCCGTCCCAGGCGCGCGCCTCGGCGTCCCACCGCTCGCCGCTGTTGGGGTAGACCACGACCGGCTTGCCGGTGACCGTTGCCGCGAGGCCGACGGCGGCGGCCACGTCCTGAGGGGCACAGCAGTTGACGCCGACCGCGACCACCTCGTCCACGTCGGCGGCGAGCGCGAAGGCGTCCGCCAGCGGCTGCCCGGCCCGGGTCCGGTCCCCGTCGATCGTGTACGACAGCCACGCCGGCACCCCGAGACCCCGCACCGCCCGCAGCAGGGCCGCGGCCTCGTCGGCGTCGGGGACCGTCTCCAGGGCGAACACGTCCGGCCGGGCAGCCGCCAGCGCCTCCATCCGAGGGCGGTGGAAACGCTCCAGCTCCTCCACGGTGAGCCCGTAGCGCCCCCGGTACTCGGAGCCGTCGGCGAGCATCGCCCCGTACGGGCCCACCGAGGCGGCCACCCACAGCGGCCGGGTCACTCCCTGGCCGCGGGCCCGCTCCCTCGCCTCGCGGGCCAGTTCCACGCTCAGCCGGAGCAGCCGCGCCGCCTCTGCCCGGCCGATGCCACGCCTCGCGAAGCCCTCGAACGTGGCCTGGTAGCTCGCGGTGATGGCCACGTCTGCGCCCGCCTGGACATAGGCGAGATGCGCCTCGGTGATCGCCTCCGGCCGCTCGGCGAGCAGCCGCGCCGACCACAGCTCGTCGCTCAGGTCGTGCCCGGAGGCCTCCAGCTGGTTGGACATCCCACCGTCCAGGACCACCGTCCCGGCGGCGAGGGCGTCGGCGAGAGGGGGAGGGGTGTCGCTCGTCATGGCCCGACGCTAACCCGCCGGCCTGCTTGCGGGACACCTCGGGCGTCCCTCAGGCCAGCAGGTCGATCGCGTCGATCGCCGTGCCCGCGCTGAGGAAACCCGTCGTCCCCGAACCGCTGACGACGTCGATCCGCACCACGTTGTACTGCCCGGGGTCCGCACGCCAGGCGCTCGCCGGGACGCTGTAGGCGAACGTGTGGTTGTTGCCCCGGTAGGAACCCACGGTCAGCGACCGGGTGGCCGGCTGGGCGGGCGGTGCGGGGACGGCCGACGTCCAGACGTCGTTGACCGTGACCTGAGGCCGGCCGCCCGCATAAGCCGTCGTCACGCCGATGCGCAGCGTGTGCGCGGCGGCGGCCTGCGCGGCGGTCAGCTTGAAGTACACCAGCAGACCGCTGTTGACGTCCTTCCACAGGTAGCAGGGGAAGGCCGCGGTCTCACCGCCGCCGCCGATCACCACGTTGCCGGTCCAGGGCGCGGCCCGCACGTCCGAGGGGTGCGCGTACGTCATCAGCTCGGCGTTCTTGAAACCGCCGGGCGTGCCGGTCCACTCGCCGATCCGCCAGATCGCGCTCGCGCCGGACGGGTCGTTGCCGGGCGGGATCGTGAGCGTGTTCAGCGTGGTCGTCGCACCCCCGGTCACGGTCACCCGCGTGCTGTGGACGGCCAGCTCGCTCTTGTACACGGTCAGCGCGTACGTCCCCGGCAGCACCCCGCCGAGGGAGAACCAGCCGTCCGAGGCGCGCGCCGGCGCCCAGTACTGCGCCTCGGAGCCCGCCAGCCCCACGGTGTACGGGTACGCCGGGTCCCGGCCCGAGATGCCGACGCCCGCGACCCGCCCCCGGCCGCTCGCCGGGACGTACCCGGAGATGCCGAGCGCGTCCGCCCACGGGGTGGTGAGGGTGCCCGGGAAGAGGGCCGGGGAGGGCGTGCCGCCGTCGGTGAAGGTGATGAGATAGGGGCCCTGCAGGCCGAAACGCTGGGCCTCCGTCTGGTTCTCGCCGTAGTACAGGATCTCGTACAGGCCGCCGCCGTCCGCGCTCTGGTGGCGCAGCAGGGAGCGGTAGAAGGGGCCGCCGGACGCCTTCTCGTGGTTGCTGCGCACGATCCACAGGCCGACGGTCCCGGTCGTCCAGCCGACGCAGGCGTAGTCCGTCACGCGCAGGCGGGAGTAGTGCTTGGAGCGGGTCTGGCCGTCGGCTCTGCGGAACACGTCCTGGGCCTCGACGGTGGTCGGCGCGTACGTGTAGGAGTCGGGCTCGTCGTTGAGGAACAGCCCCGCCTTGACGCGCAGGATGTACCGGGTCGCGGTGACCGAGTCGTCGGCCTTGTTCGTCCACAGGTAGACGGTGTTCTCGCCGCTGCGCGCCGCGTAGTAGTGCTTCAGCGTGCCGTACGCCACGGAGATCAGGATCGTCGTGCCGGACTGCCGGAGGGTCACCGTCGAGGGGCCGAGGCCGGACTCCACGTGGGAGTTCTTGCCGCCGTAGCCCTGGTACTCGGTGCCCCGGTACACCAGCGAGGTGAGATCGCCGTTGGTCTTGGCGACCTTGAAGACGAGCTGCGCGCCGGTGTCGACCACGTAGTGGGTGCCGTCGTCGCTCCAGCCGAAACCCGCGGCCGACGCGGCGCCGGCCGGCGGGCCGGTGAGCGCGGCCGTGCCTGCGGCGGCCGCCGAGCCGAGGACGAAGGTACGGCGTCGGACCGCTCTGCTCCCGGATCCGGGCATGGAGGTGCCTCCTTGGCGTGGGGGGCGGGATGGGGGCGAGAGGCAGCGTGACAGTTGAATCGATTCTGCGAAAGGGCTTGCGTGCGTATGGAGTTGGCAATGTCGGAAAATGTGGTCGAGGGCTAGAAAGCGCTTGTGGGGAGCAGGTACGGTCTGCGGTCGGTCGAGGCCGAACCGATGGAGGACTCGCGCATGAGACGTTTCAACGCCGCCGTGCTGGTGGCGGCCGCCCTGGGTGCCGCACTGACCGGCACGCCCGCCCACGCGGCGCCCGATCAGGCACCCGCCCCCGCCCACGCCGCGCCGGACGGGGCCCCCGGCGCGGCGCAGTGCACCGCCACCGCCTGCCACTTCGACGTGCCGCCCGGCACCTACGACGTCCAGGTGCTGCTCGGCGGGGACACCGCCTCCCGCACCGCCCTGACCGGCGAGACGCGCCGCGCCCTGCTCCCGGAGACCGCCGTCCCGGCCGGTGAGCGCGTCGCCCGCGCCTTCACCGTGAACGTGCGCACCCCCGAGGGCGAGCCCACCGGACCCGACGGCAGTCCCGGCCTGGACCTGGCCGTCGGCGGCGCGGCCCCCGCCCTCGCCGGCGTCCGGGTCGCACCGGCCCGGCACGCCCGCCGGCTCTTCCTCATCGGCGACTCGACGGTCTGCGACCAGCCCGGCGACCCCTACTCCGGCTGGGGTCAGCAGCTGCCGCAATTCCTGCGCAAGGGGCTGTCGGTCGCCAATTACGCCGACTCCGGCGAAAGCACGGTGACGTATCTGCAGAACCCGCGGCTGTGGGCCACCGTCCACCCGCTGATCAGGCCCGGCGACCTGGTCCTGATCCAGCTCGCCCACAACGACAAGACGACCGACGAGGCCACCTACCGCGCCAACCTCGAGACCCTGGTGGCGGGCGTGCGCGAGCGGGGCGGCTCGCCGGTGCTCGTGACCCCGATCGTGCGCCGCTGGTTCAGCCCCGACGGCACGCTGAACAACAACACCGCACTGCTCGTCAACGGCCTCGGCGTCGACCACCCGGCGGTCGTCCGCTCCATCGCCGCAGCCGAGGGCGTGCCGCTCGTCGACCTCACCGCCCGGACCAAGGCACTGGTCGAGTCACTGGGCGTGGAGGGCTCCAAGGCGCTGTACCTGTACAACGAGAAGCGGGACAACACCCACACCTCCGTGCACGGCGCGACGGTGTACGCGGGCCTGGTCAGGGACGAGCTGGTCGCCCGGCACCTCGTCCCGGCGGGGCTGGTGCGGGCGGGCACGGAGGGCGGGAGGGGCTCAGGGGTGTGATCCCGCAGCGGCCTACCGCGCGCGGAACCGGCCCTCCTCCACCCTCTCGACCAGCCCCGCCTCCCGCAGCCGTTCCAGGTGCTGCACCGCCGTCCTGCGCTCCACCGGCCTCACGTGCGGACCTTCCACATGGGGCCGGTAGACCAGGCGGTGTGCGGCGATCTCCTCCACGGTGCGCGGCTCGCCGAGGAAGGCCAGCAGTGCCGCCTCCCGCTTGTCCACCACGGCGGCGAAGGCGTCCAGCCGGCGCCGGAACTCCGCGGCGCCCTCGATGACACCCTTCTGATGGGACGTGCCGTACCAGCGCGCGTCGATGTCCCGGCAGCGGCGCATCGACGCCTCGAAGTCGGCGAGGCTGCTGCCGGCGTCACCGTAGTACGGGCCGAACGACGTCAGGTCGATGTCCGCGACGAACAGGAAGCCGTCCGGCTCGATCAGGAAGCCGCAGTGGCCCGCGGTGTGGCCGGGTAGATGCACCACGGTCACGGTGCGCCCGCCCAGGTCGAACACGGTGCCGTCCTCGAAGGCGCGCGCGTCCGCGCGGCCCCGGACCTGGAAGCTGTCCCGGAACGTGGCGTCCAGCTCGGCGGCCGCGTCCGGCGGGAGGCCGAGCGCGGCGATCATCGCCCCGCGGGAGCGCAGCGCGTCGAGGTCGCCTCCATGGACGTGGACAGGCACGTCGTAGCTCCCGAGCCCGGCGATGTGGTCCTCGTGGGCGTGGCTGACGAGGACCAGGTCCGCCGGCGGCGCGCCCTCGACGAGCGAGAGGGAGGGGTCGACGACCAGGGTCTCCGCCGCGCCCCGCACGAGCAGCGAGTTCGCGTACGGGTAGGCACCCCGGTCGGCGCCGACGAGCACGGTGACCTCACCGTACGCGGCCATCGTGTATCCGCTGTCGCCCATGTTCCTCGGCCCTCTCCCGCCCGCGGAACCGTCGTCCGCATCTGCAGCATGGGTCATCGCGTTGTCCGTGCGTCCGCCCTCCGGCGACAATCCCGGTGTGACCTCTGCCATCCGCCACACCACGATCGCCTCCGCCGACGCCTACTCACTCGCCGTCTTCTGGTCCGAGGTGCTCGGGCTTCCCCTGCACGACGAGGACCACCCGGGGGATCCCGAGGCACAGATCGAGGGCGCCGGGCTGCTCTTCGTCAACGTGCCCGAGGCGGAGCCGGGCAGGAGCCGGCTGCACTTCGATCTCCAGCCGCAGGACCGCACCCGTGAGGAGGAGGTCGAGCGGCTGCTCGCCCTCGGCGCCACCCTCGTCGCCGACCGCCGCAACCCGGACGGCACCGGGTGGGCCGTCCTCGCCGACCCCGAGGGCAACGAGTTCTGCGTGGAGCGCAGCGCCGCCGAGCGCGCCGCGGGCCGCTGAGCCGCCGGGCGGGGGTGCGCGGACACTTCGGCCGGCGCCGAAGCGTCCCGCGCCTAGCGTGCCGGTATGAACCGACGCACCGACCGCACCCCCGCCCAGGCCGTGACCGGCATGGTCGACCATGTGCTCGCGCTCGCCGCCGGCTGGACCGCCTGGGACGGTACGCCCACGCACGTCGACGACCGGGTGTACACCCCGCACAAGGCGATCCGCCGGGTCGCCGACCACCTCGTCGACCATCTCGCCGAGCTGGAGGCCCGGTTGGCCGGTGAGCCGCCGCTGCCCGACCACTGGCACGCCTCCACTGCGACCACGCCGGCCGACCTTGCCCCCTTCACCCGCGAGGACCTGGACGAGGCCCGCAGCCGGCTCACCCGGCTCGCCCAGGTCTGGGCCGTGCGACTGGACGCGCTCACCGACGAGCAGCTCGACGACTCGCCCGGCGACGGCTGGAGTTTTCGCGAACTCGCCCTGCACACGGCCGGGTCGGTGTACTACGCGGACGCGGTGGGTGACCTGACGTGACCGAGTTCGCCGCACTGCACCGCACGGGTGAGCCGCTGCTGCTGCCCTGCGCCTGGGACCACGCCTCCGCCCACCTCCTCGCCGGGCAGGGATTCGAGGCGATCGGCACGACGAGTCTGGGTGTCGCCGCGGCCGCCGGGATGCCCGACGCGGCGGCGGCGACCCGCGAGGAGACCCTGCGCCTGGCGCTCGTCCTCGGCTCGGGCCCGTTCCTGCTGAGCGTGGACGCCGAAGGCGGCTTCAGTGACGACCCCGGTGAAGTCGCCGAGCTGGCCCGCCGGTTGTGGACGCTGGGAGCCGTCGGGATCAATCTGGAGGACGGGTCGGGATCCGCCGACCTGCACGCCGAGAAGATCGCCGCGGTCAAGGCGGCGGTGCCCGGCCTCTTCGTCAACGCTCGCACCGACACCTGCTGGCTCGGCGACGGCGACGACTCCACCGAGACCGCGCGCCGCCTCGATCTCTACCAACAGGCGGGAGCCGACGGGGTGTTCGTGCCCGGACTGAGCGAACCCCGGGCGATCTCCGCCCTGGTGCGGCAGCTGGCGGTGCCCCTGAACGTCCTGTACACGCCGGGCGGCCCCGGCGTCGCCCACCTCACCGACCTCGGCGTGCGCCGGATCAGCCTCGGCTCGCTGCTGTACCGGCACGCGCTGGGCGCGGCCGTCACGGCGGCGGTCCGGGTGCGGGACGGGCGGCCGCCCGAGGGCACGGCACCGCCGTACGAGGCGATCCGTGCCCTGGCCACGCCGTAGGGCCGGCCCGGTCAGCACACCGAGGCGGTGGCGAGCGCTTCCGCGATGCCGTCCGCGAAGGCCTCCGGGAACTCGGCCGCTCCCAGGTGGCCGCCGGGCAGTTCCAGGAAACGGCTGCCGTGGCGCTCGGCGAGGAAGGCGGCCGTCCGGGCCGGCAGTTGCCCGCGGGAGGCGGTGCCCGCCGCGAGGGTGAGGCGCCCGGCGGGGAGTTCCGCCGGGGGGACGTATCCGGAGAACGGGACGAGGACGCGGGTGAGGAAGACGCCCATCGGCGTCTGCGACTCCTCGCCGGGCGCGGGCGGTTGCCCCGGGGCCTGCTCCGGCGCCGGGAGCCCGTCGAGCTCCGCGGCCAGCCGGGCGCCGGCGGCGGCGAGCCCCGCGCGGCGGTAGGTGTCGTACACCGCGCGGAAACCCTCGTGCCGCAGGCGTCCGTCGGGCAGCGCGGCCACGCACGGCGGCTCGTGCGCGAGGACGTGCCGCAGCCGCTGCGGATGCCGGGCCAGCAGCTCGAGAGCCGCGATGGCGCCGGAGCTGAACCCCAGCACGCACGCCGACTCGCCCGCGGGCAGCACGGCGTCGAGCACGCGGTGCGCCGCCTCGCTCCAGTCCGCCGGCCGCTGCTCGGCGACGGGGCGGCCGAGGCGTCCGTGGGCCAGGCCGAGCGGGTCGAGGACGACGACGGTGAAACACCCGGCCAGCCGCCGGATCAGCCCGTCCAGCCCCATGGGGTGCCCGGCGCCGCCCGGCAGGACCAGCAGCACCGGCCCGCTGCCGTGGACGTCGTGGAACGGCTCAGTCATGCGCTGCCTCCTCGCGGGGCCAGTTCTTCAGAGCCACGTGCAGCGCCTCGATCGCCCGCTCCCAGGACCGCTGGACGTCCCTGGGGGCGCCGAAGCCGCCGCCTGCCTCCAGGGCGCAGTAGCCGTGGAACGTGCTGCGCAACAGGCGCACGGCGTCCGTGAGGTCGGGTTCGTCAAGGCCGTAGGCGCGCAGCATGCCGTAGGTGATCTCCGCGGTGCGGCGCAGGGCGGGGGAGTCGGCGACCAGGGCCTGGTCCAGAGGGATCTGGGTGGCGGCGTAGCGTCCCGGGTGCGCCAGGGCGTACGCGCGGTAGGCGCCGGCGAAGGCGGCCAGCGCGTCCTTGCCGGCCCGGCCCGCCACCGCGGCGGCGATCTCGTCGATCATCTCGCCGCCGGCCAGCAGCGCGAGGCGGGTGCGCAGGTCCTGCAGGTTGCGGATGTGCGAGTACAGGCTGGCGTCCTTCACCCCGAACCGCCGCGCCAGCGCGGACAGGGTGACGTTGTCGAACCCGGCCTCGTCGGCGAGTTCGGCGGCGGCCGCGACGAGACGGTCGGCGGTCAGGCCGGCACGCGCCATGAGGCACCTTCCGTTTCCTAGGGGCTCTAGGTAAGAGCCTAGTCCAGGAAGGTCCCCGAGCGGAAGCACCGACAGGGGGGACCCGATCGGGAGAACGGGCAGAGGAGGGCCCCCGCGGCCGGTTCCGGGCGTGACCCGGGGGCGCGGGGGCCCCTGCGTGGCGGGAACGTCAGACGTTCGGGGAGAAGACGAACGCGAACTCGGCGGGTTCGGCGTGCAGGACGTACTGCGGGAGCGGGCCCGGGCCGCAGGACTGGGAGCCGATGCCGTGCTGGCCGTGGTCGAGGTTCACCCGGACCGTGTCACCCGGCACGAGGTCCGTGCGGTGCATGGCCGCGTCCAGCTGCTCCGTCGTCCAGCGCCGCGCGGTCAGCCAGAACTCAGGATCGCCCTCGATGCGCAGCCCGCCCAGCTCCGCCCACCGCACGTCGGCGCGGGCGCCGTTCTCCTGCGGGCGGACGTACGGCGTCTGCAGCGCGTCCACCGTCGCATGCCACCGCCCGATCGCGGACGCCTGCCGGGTGTCCGGGTACGCCTCACCCGGGCCGCCGCCGAACCAGCGCACCTCGTCGGCCGCCGCGAGGGAGAAGCGGATCCCGAGCCGCGGCAGCGGCACCGTCCAGTCGCCCTCCGGGCCCACCGACACCGTCAGCTTCAGCCGGTCCCCGTCGGACGTCCACCGGTACACCGTGCGCAGCCCCAGGTCCCGGCCGGCCGGCGCCACCCGGGTGCGCACGGTCAGCGCGTCGTCCACCGCCTCCACCGCGTCGAGGCGGTGGCGCATGCGGTGCAGGCCGAGCTTGCGCCACAGCGGGCCGTGGCGGACGTGGTCCTGCCAGGAGGCGCCGTTGTCGTTGTCGGTCGGCGCCCGCCACACGTCCAGGCGCAGCCCTCCCACGGCCACCTCGGCCACGGCGAGCAGCGCGCCCGTGCGGGCGTCGAAGACACCGGGGCCGAGCGTGATCCGGCCGCCGCCTGACACCGGGCGGGCGGACGCGGCGACATACGGCGCCGGCCGCCGTGACACCGTCCACTGCCCCCAGGCCACCTCGTGCCCCCGTGGCGCCCATGCCGTGTCCGCCGCCAGCCGCGCGCGTACCGTCCACTGCGTCTCGGCGCCGGGGCGCCGCGCGATCGGCGGCTCGGGCAGCTTCACGTCGGCCGACTCGCCGGGCGCCAGGGCCGGTACGGTGAGCGGGCCCTGTGCGACGCTCTCGCCGTCCACCTCGTACGACCAGGCGAAGGCCAGCGCGGACAGATCGGCGAAGTCCTGCTTGTTCGTCACCCGCACGGTGACGCCGTCGCCCTCGATGCCGACCGGCTCGATCACCTTCTTGAACTCCAGCAGGCCCGGCGACGGCCGCCGGTCGGGGAACAGCAGGCCGTCGCAGACGAAGTTGCCGTCGTGCAGTTCCTCGCCGAAGTCACCGCCGTAGGCGTAGTCCAGCCCGGGATGGGTGATGCCGTGGTCGATCCACTCCCACACGAAGCCGCCCTGCAGCCGCTCGTACCGCTCGAACAGCCGCTGATAGTCGGCCAGTCCGCCCGGCCCGTTGCCCATGGCGTGGGCGTACTCGCACTGGATGAAGGGCAGCGTGCGCCGCTTGTCCGGCCCGCCGTCCAGGCCGCGGCCGATCCGCTCGACCTCTTCGTGGGCGGCGTACATCCGTGAGTAGACGTCCGTGTCACGGCAGCTGCGGTCGCCTTCGTAGTGCAGCAGGCGGGAGGCGTCGCGGCCGCGGATCCACTGCGCCATCGCGGTCAGGCCGCGCCCGGTGCCCGCCTCGTTGCCCAGCGACCACAGCACGACCGACGGATGGTTCTTGTCCCGTTCGACCATGCGGGCGGCGCGGTCCAGCAGGGCCGGCGTCCAGCGGTCGTCGTCGACGGGGTTGCCCCGCCACTCCTGCTCGGTGAAACCGTGGGTCTCCAGGTCGCACTCGTCGATCACCCACAGGCCCAGCTCGTCGCACAGGTCCAGGAAGGCCGGGTGGGGCGGATAGTGGGAGGTGCGCACCGCGTTGATGTTGTGCCGCTTCATCAGCAGCACGTCCTCACGCAGGGTCGCCGCGTCCAGCGCGCGGCCCTTGTCCGGGTGCCACTCGTGCCGGTTGACGCCCTTGAAGAGGACCGGCTTGCCGTTGACCCGGATCAGGCCGTCGCGCAGTTCCACCGTGCGGAAGCCGATGCGCAGCGCGACCCGCTCGCCCTGCGTCGCCAGCACCCCGTCGTACAGCCGCGGCGTCTCCGCCGACCACGGCTCCACCGGGACCGTCACCGACGCGCCGGTGGCGGTGTCCACGCCCAGTTCGGGCACCGTCACCCGGCCGTCGACGTCGGAGTCGACGCGCAGGGTGCCCTCGCCGCTGACATGGTCGTAGGAGGCGTGGACGAAGAAGTCCGCGGCGCAGCCGGGCGGGCGGTGCAGCAGGGTGACGTCACGGAAGATGCCCGGCAGCCACCACTGGTCCTGGTCCTCCAGGTAGGAGCCGGCCGACCACTGGTGCACGCGGACGGCGAGCACGTTGCCGCTCGGCCGCAGCAGATGCCCGGCCGCGAACTCGTGCGGCAGCCGCGAGCCCTGGAAGGTGCCGAGCTCGGTGCCGTTGAGCCACACCCGGGCGCACGACTCCACCCCGTCGAAGCGCAGCACGGCACCGCCGTCGGCCGGCCAGTCGCCCGGCAGGTCGAAGACGCGCAGATGGTCGCCGGTCGGGTTCTCGGTGGGCACCCGGGGCGGGTCGACCGGGAACGGGTAGAGGTGGTTGGTGTAGACGGGCGAGCCGTGGCCCTGGAGGACCCAGTGCCCGGGGACCGTGACGTCCGCCCAGTCGCCCGCGTCGTAACCGGGCTCGGCGAACGCGTCGTCCTCGGCGTCGGCCGTTTCCGACAGCCGGAACCGCCACCTGCCGTTCAGCGACAGCCGTGCCGCATCCGAGGTGGCGTACCAGGCGCGCGGCGGCAGGGACCCGTCGCCGGGGGAGACGTTCTCGAGGTACTCGATGGTGGTCGTGCGCAAGGTGATCGGATCTCCAGACGGTGAGAGTTCTCGGTCTCCGGGCGGTGAGCGGCGGCGCGCGACCCGGCGCCGTCAGGGCGGGGGTGTGGTGCCGGTTCTGGCGGCGGCGGTGCGCCGGCTACCTCTCGCCCCGGCGGCCCGGAGCGCGCCTTCCAGCGCGAACGTGGCCGCGCCCAGGCACACCGGGTCGGTGGGGACGGGGGAGAGGACGATCTCGGTGGCCGCCAGCGGCCGTCGGAGCGCGTGCCGGGCGACGGCCTCGCGTACGGCGTGCAGGAGCGGCTCGCCCAGCAGGGCGGCGACCCAGCTGCTGAGGACGACCACCTCGGGGTTGAGCACGTTCACCAGGTCCGCGACGGCGGCGCCCAGGTAGCGGGCGGTGTCGCGGAGGACCTGCGTGGCGACCGGGTCGTCCTCGGCGACCGCGCGGGCCAGCGCGGCGATGGTCGCGGTCTGGTCCCCGGGGTGCAGCAGCGGGCTGTGCGGGGCGAGTTCGCGCAGCTGGCGCATGATGCCGGGCGCGCCGACGTATGTCTCCACACAGCCCCGGTTGCCGCAGTGGCACGGCCGCCCGTCCAGGACGAGCGTGGTGTGCCCCCACTCGCCGGCGCTGTTGCTGACCCCGCGGTGCACCGTGCCGCCCAGCACCAGCCCGGCGCCCACTCCGGTGCCGAGGTTGACCACCACCGCGTCGTCGCGGCCCCGGGCGGCACCGCACCACAGCTCGGCGACCGCGCAGGCGCGCAGCGGGTTGTCCAGATGAAGCGGGTGGGCGAGGTGCTCGGCGAGCAGGTCGCGCAGCGGCACGTCGTGCCAGTCCCAGTTGGGCGCATACGCGGCGACACCCAGGTCCGGGTCCACCTGCCCCGGCACGCTCACCCCGACGCCGAGCACCCGGGCCTCGTCGGCGCCGGCCCGCGCGATCACCGAGCCGACGGCGCCGGCGACGCGGGCCACCACCTGGTCTGGCCGGCGCTCATCGGGGCGCACCTCCTCGTCGGCGCGGGCCAGTACGGTCAGCGCCAGGTCGAACAGCTCGGCATGGACGTACGTCTCGGCGATGTCGACACCGATCAGGAAGCCGCCGGTGGTGTCGACGGCGACCAGTCCGCGGGGGCGGCCGCCCGCGGAGTCCTCGCGGCCCACCTCCGTGACCATCCGCAGGTCGAGCAGCTCGCCGACGAGCGTGGCGACCGTCGCGAGTGACAGACCGGTGGCGGCCGCCAGCTCCTGGCGGGAGGTGGGCGAGGAGGCGATGATCCGGCGCAGCACCTCGTAGCGGTTCGCGGTGCGGATGTCACGGGACGTGCGCTTCAGTCCGATCGCCTCCTTCCGCCGTCGGGGCCAGGTCGGGGCCGGCTCGAGGCTAGGGCGACGGCCGAGCCTCCGCAAGGGGTTAGGAAAGGGGTTGCGAAAAGTGCACGGCGGGGGTGGGGAGAGCGCCCGCGCCGCCCGCTCACTCCGCGAGGACCTCCTCCACGAACGCGTTGCTGAACTTCCCCGCCGGGTCCAGTTCCCGCGCCAGCGCACGGAAGTCGGCGAGCCGGGGGTAGCGGCCGCGCAGCACTGATGCCGGTGTGGTGAACACCTTCCCCCAGTGCGGCCGGGGGGCGAAGGGCTCCAGAGCGGCCTCCAGCCGGCCGACCACCGGAAGGACGGCCGCGGTGTCCGCCACCCACGTGAAGTGCACGGCCACACTGTCCCGCCCGCAGGACGGGCTGAGCCACTGCGCGTCCGCCGCGACCGTACGCACCTCGCAGGTCTGCAGGACACCGGCGACCGTGTCCCGGATGCCGTCGATCGCGTGCAGTACGTCGATGGCGTGCTCGCGCGGCAGCAGGTACTCGCTCTGCAGCTCCGCCCCGCTGCTCGGGGTGAACTCCGCCCGGAAGTGCGGCAGTCGCTCGTGCCAGGGACCGGCCACGCCGAACTGCCCGGTGCAGTTCTCCGCCGGCATCCCCGGCACCGGGTGCAGCGCCACCTTGGCCGGCACCGCCCATGGGAAGTCCGGCAGCGGCTGATCGGTGCGCCGCTTGCGCCAGACCTGGGTGAAGCCCGCCGCCCGCCAGTCGGTGAACAGGCTGACGCTGTACGCCGACGCCGCCACGGTCTCGAAGTCCAGCCCCTCCAGCGGAAGTTCCGTGTACAGGTGCTGCTCGACCTCGAAGGCGGGCTCCAGGTCCAGGGTGAGCGCGGTGACGACGCCGAGCGCGCCGAGCGAGGTGACCGCGCCGCCGAACCGCTGCTCGCCCCGGGTGATGACGACGGTGGAGCCGTCCGCCGTGACGATTTCGACCTCCCGTACGGCGTCGGCGAGCGGCCCGTTGCCCACCCCCGAGCCGTGCGTGCCGGTCGCCACCGAGCCGGCCACCGAGATGTGCGGCAGGGAGGCCATGTTCGCCAGGGCCAGCCCGTCGGCGTGCACCCGGCGGGCCAGCTCGGCGTAGCGCACCCCGCCGCCCACCCGCACGGTGCGCGCCGCCGTGTCGACGTCGACCTCGGCCGGCAGCGCGTCCAGGGCCAGCAGGACGCCCTCGGCGCCCGGGTCCGCGAGGGTGTTGAAGGAGTGCCCGCTGCCCAGCACCCGCACCCGGTCGCCGCCCGCCACGACCGCGCGCAGCGCGTGGAGCGAGCGCGGCCGGTGCAGCTCCTTGGCGGTGTACGTGATGTTGCCCGCCCAGTTCGTCACGCTCTCGGCCATCGAGGGCGCCCCTCCTGATCTACCGATTCCGTTGTTTTCATGCGCGGAGACTGCTGTTTCCATCGCACCCATAGCCTGTGGCATATGTTTTCGGTAACTTTTCCCGCATGACGCCACAGTCGCTTCCCGCCGCCCTCCCGCAGACCGACCTCACCCGGCACCGCCGCCTGCGGGAGCAGGGCAGCCTGCTACGGGCGGATCTCGACGCGATCCTAGACGCCGGGTTCGTCTGCCATCTGGGCGTGGTGATCGAGGGGCGGCCCCTGGTCGTGCCGACGGTCTACGGCCGCGACGAGCGGTCGCTGTACGTCCACGGCTCCGTCGCCAGTCGCAGCCTCGCCGGCTCCGCGCCCGTGTGCGTCACCGTCACCCACGTGGACGGTCTGGTCCTCGCGCGGTCCGTCTTCGAGCACGGCGTCAACTACCGCAGCGCCGTGATCCACGGCGAGGGCCGCACCGTGGCCGACCCCGAGGAGAAGCTGGAGGGCCTGCGCCGGCTCACCGAGCACGCGGCGCCGGGCCAGTGGTCGTACGCGCGCCGCCCCAGCCGCAAGGAGCTGGCCGCCACCACCCTGCTCGCCGTCTGCCTGGAAGAGGCCTCCGTCAAGATCCGCACCGGTGCGCCCGACGACGGCGAAGGACCAGACGCCGAGCTGGGCCTGTGGGCCGGCACCCTGCCGCTCACCCAGGTCTGGGGCGCCCCCGTCCCCGACCCCCTGCTGCCCCCGGACACCCCCGTGCCGGGACACATCGCGCGGCGCGAGGGGACCCGGCACGGCTGATGCCGGAGGCAGGGCATACCGTGAGGAGTCGTACGCCTGAACCGGGAGGAGAGTCGAATGGGCAGCCGTACCGCGCTGGTCGAGGATCTGATGGAGCGGTTTCCGCAGGTGCCGCGGGAAGCCGTCTTCAAGGAGGACCTGCTGCGCGGCGGAGTCGCCTTCGACCCGTCGGCGCTGAGCGACAACGAGAGCGGTGAGGTGAAGCCGAAGTCGTACTTCATCTTCTCCTTCGACCACGGCACGCTGCCCGAGCTGGGCGAGGCCGCGCTGCGCCGCCCGCCGGAGGAGATCATCCTCACCGGCGGCCCCTACGACCTGCGTCGCACGGTCGTCTCCGTCCGGGTGAACCCCGCCTCGCCCTACCGGGTCGCCGCCGGCGAGGACGGCGTGCTCGGCCTCTACCTCGACGGCAAGCGGATCGCCGACGTCGGCGTGCCGCCGATGCCGGAGTACTACCGGCACAAGCTGTCCAACGGGAAGTCCGTGATGGAGGTGGCGCCCACCATCCAGTGGGGTTACCTGATCTACCTCACCGTCTTCCGTGTCTGCCAGTACTTCGGCGCCAAGGAGGAGTGCCAGTACTGCGACATCAACCACAACTGGCGCCAGCACAAGGCCGCCGGACGGCCCTACACCGGCGTGAAGGACGTCGAGGAGGTCCTCGAGGCCCTGGAGATCATCGACCGCTACGACACGCAGAAGGCGTCCACCGCCTACACGCTGACCGGCGGCGCCATCACGAAGACGGTTTCCGGGCGGGACGAGGCCGACTTCTACGGCCACTACGCCAAGGCCATCGAGGAGCGCTTCCCCGGCCGCTGGATCGGCAAGGTCGTCGCCCAGGCACTGCCCAAGGCCGACGTGCAGCGCTTCAAGGACTACGGCGTGCAGATCTACCACCCCAACTACGAGGTGTGGGACGAGTACCTGTTCAAGATGTACTGCCCCGGCAAGGAGCGGTACGTCGGCCGCGACGAGTGGCACAAGCGGATCCTCGACTCCGCCGAGGTGTTCGGCGCGCGCAACGTCATCCCCAACTTCGTGGCCGGCGTCGAGATGGCCGAGCCCTTCGGCTTCAAGACCGTCGACGAGGCCATCGCCTCCACCACCGAGGGCCTGCGCTTCTTCATGTCGCACGGCATCACGCCCCGCTTCACCACCTGGTGCCCCGAGCCCACCACGCCGCTGGGCAAGGCCAACCCGCAGGGCGCGCCGCTGGAGTACCACATCCGGCTGCTGCAGGCCTACCGGCAGACCATGGAGGACTTCGGCCTCTCCTCGCCCCCCGGCTACGGCCCGCCCGGTCCCGGCCGCGCCGTGTTCTCCGTCAGCTCCTTCATGGACAGCCTTCCGGCGCAGGACGCGGCCCCGGTGAGCTGACGGTCACGGCCGGCGCCACCGGCGTCTGCCCTCAGGCGCCGTACACCGTGGCCGTGTCGGGGCGCGGCGGCGGCAAGTGGCGGGCCGCCGGGCCCCGTGCGAAGGCGCGCAGCAGGTTCTCCGTGGTGCGCGTGACGAAGGCGTGGGTACGGCCGTCCATGCCGTGGTCGTGACCGAGTTCGCCGGTGCCCGCCACCAGGCCCTCCACCCAGCGCATCGTGCCGGTGGCGAACACCCCGGCCCCGCTGGCCACCGTGTAGTACGCCGAGTCGCTGTGGCTTGCCCGGCCGTGGCACACCACAGGCGAGTGCGCGGTGATCTCCAGCGGGCCCGGAGCCGGGGAGCCCTCGGGCACCCGGTCGTACTCCACGCCGACGAGATGGGGGAAGCGCTCACCGGGGCGCACCCCCGTACCGTCGTACAGCCAGTGGCCGGCCGCCCGGACGACATAGGGCGCGTCGACCGGGTAGCCCTCGTAGAGCACCCCGGTCAGGGACGACTCGGGGTCGGGTGCGGGCGGCAGCCGGAAGTCGGTGGTGACCAGGGCGGGGCGGGAGCCGTAACAGGGGTCGGCCCGGAAGGCACTCTTGTAGCAGACCACCGTGCGCGCGTCCGCCGTCGCACCGGGCTCCAGCCGGATCCGGCGGAAGCACGTGTTGGCGCCGAGAAAGGCGACATTGGTGCCCGCGTCCCGGGCCGCGGTGACGTGGGCGCGCTGCTCGGGCGTCCAGTACTCGTCGTGCCCCAGGCACACCACGGCGTGCGCGCCGCGCAGCACCGAGGGGTCCCGGTGCACGTCGACGCCGGTGGTGTACGCCAGAGGAATGCCGAGCCGTTCGGCCAGCACCACCAGCGCCCGCTCGTACACCAGGAACTTCTCGGCGCCGCTGCCGTCGTACGGGCGGTCGAAGGTCACCGCGAGGGAGCGGGACGCGTAGTCGCCGAGCGACCCGGCGTACAGGCTGCTTCCGCCCCAGCGGTTGTACGCCTGCCACGTGGCCGGGGCGTGCAGCAGGACCGTGCGCCCCGCGCCCTCGGCGGAGCGGACGATCAGCGGGACGTAGCGCCGGTATCCGCTCTCCGACTCCAGCCGCAGCAGATACGCCCCCTCGGGCCAGCCGCCGGTGTGCACGGTGAGGGTGGCCGGCCAGTCGGCGTGCACGGTACGGGTCTTCGGCAGCAGCCGCGGTGCGGGCCGGGCGCGGCCGGGTATGCGGTCCGAGGCCCAGATCAGCCGGGCCTGCCGTCCGCCGTACCAGCCGACCCGGAACGCGGTGACCCGGAAGGACGGGGCGGTCGTCGACACGTGCAGCGCGAACTCCTCGCCGGGTGTCACGCTCACCCGGTCGGTGTAGCCGGCCACGGCGTCCGGCGGCCCCGTCGCGCCCAGCCGCCAGTCGGCCGTACCCGGAGCGTCCCGCTCGGCCTCGGGCCGGTGCCGCCCGGCGTGCGCGGCGCCGGAGCCGGGCCGGCCCGGCCCGGCCGTGCACGCGGCGGCGCCGAGGCCCGCACCGGCGCACAGGCCGAGGAAGCGGCGGCGCGCGGGCCCGCCCGTTCCGTCTGCCACGCTCCCCTCACCTCCCGCAAGTCCGCCCGGCCCAGCGTCACCAGGTGCGGCGTCAGACGCAACCGGAGAAAAACAGTGGCGCCCCAAGGGCCGCCTTCCCTAGGGTGAGAGCGATCCGAGCGGTGACCTTCCCGGTCACCGCCACCGCATGTGCGAGGACGAGGAGGTGTCGACCGATGGCTGTCGTTGCGATGGGCGCTGCCCGCATCCAGGAATCCATCACGTCCACCTCCGTGGCCACCGGCTGACCGAACCCGCCGCGCCGAGCGCGCGCGGCCGCCGGGGCCGCCCCTTGCGAAGGGTCACCCCTTGAGCGCCAGCTCTGCTTCCTTCTCCATCTTCTCCGCCTTCTCCGCTCTCGCTCCCTACGGCTGGGACGAGGACTGGGCCGACGCGTTCGCCCCGTACGCAGCCGAAGGGCTGCTGCCCGGCCGCGTGGTCCGCGTCGACCGCGGCCAGTGCGACGTCGTCACCGCCGACGGCACGATCCGCGCCGACACCGCCTTCGTCACCCCGCACGACCCGCTGCGGGTCCTGTGCACCGGCGACTGGGCCGTCGTCGAACCCGCCGGCACGCCCCGCTACGTGCGGGCGTATCTGCCGCGCCGCACCGCCTTCGTGCGCTCCACCTCCTCCAAGCGGTCCGAGGGGCAGATCCTCGCCGCCAACGTCGACCACGCCGTCGTCGCCGTCTCCCTCGGCGCGGAACTCGACCTCGGCCGCATCGAACGCTTCCTCGCCCTCGGCTGGGAGTCCGGAGCGCAGCCCGTGGTCGTGCTCACCAAGGCCGACCTCGTGCCCGACCCGGCGACGCTCGGGTATCTCGTCCAGGACGTCGAGACCGCGGCGCCCGGTGTGCCCGTGCTGACCGTCAGCGCCGAGCAGGGCGACGGACTCGACGTGCTCGCAGCGGTCGTCGGCGGCGGCACCTCCGTCCTGCTCGGGCAGTCCGGCGCCGGCAAGTCCACCCTCGCCAACGCGCTGCTCGGCGCGGACGTGATGGAGGTCCAGGCCGTCCGGGACATGGACGGCAAGGGCCGGCACACCACCACCACACGCAACCTGCTGGCCCTGCCCGGCGGCGGCGTCCTCATCGACACCCCCGGCCTGCGGGGCGTCGGCCTGTGGGACGCCGGAGGCGGGGTCGGACAGGTCTTCGCCGAGATCGAGGAGCTGGCCGAGGAGTGCCGGTTCCACGACTGCGGCCACGAGACCGAGCCGGGGTGCGCGGTACGGGCCGCCCTGGAGTCGGGCGAGCTGCCGGAGCGGCGGCTGGAGAGCTACCGCAAGCTCCAGCGTGAGAACCAGTACATCGTCGCCAAGACCGACGCCCGGCTGCGCGCGGAGATCCGCAAGGAGTGGAAGCGGCGGGGGGCGGCGGGGAAGGCGGCGATGGAGGCCAAGAGGGGACGCTTCAGCTAGGTCCCGGGACCCGACTCACCTCCACGTCCGATTTCCGCCAGTCGGGGCGCGCCGGGTGGCGGAGACTGGTTCTCGTGATGGACGAGGACAGCAGGTACGAGGCCGTGCGCAGCCGGGACGCCCGGTTCGACGGCGAGTTCTTCTTCGCCGTCGAGACCACCGGGATCTACTGCCGCCCCAGCTGCCCGGCCGTGACGCCGAAGCGTCGCAACGTGCGGTTCTTCGCGACGGCCGCCGCCGCGCAGGGCTCCGGGTTCCGGGCCTGCCGGCGGTGCCGTCCGGACGCCGTGCCCGGCTCGGCCGACCACGACGTCCGCGCCGACGTCGTCGGCCGTGCCATACGGCTGATCGGCGACGGTGTGGTCGACCGCGAGGGCGTCGCCGGGCTCGCCGTACGCCTCGGCTACAGCGCCCGGCAGGTGCAGCGGCAGCTCACCGCCGAGCTCGGCGCCGGACCGGTCGCGCTGGCCCGGGCGCAGCGGGCGCACACCGCGCGCCTGCTGCTGCAGACCACCGAGCTGCCCATCACCGAGATCGCGTTCGCGTCCGGCTTCGCCAGCGTCCGGCAGTTCAACGACACGATCAAAGTCATCTACGCCTCCACCCCGAGCGAACTGCGGGCCGCCGCACCCGGCGCCCGGCGGGACGACACACCCGGCGTCGGCATCCCGCTGCGGCTCGCCCACCGGGGGCCGTACCAGGCGGGCCCCCTCTTCGACCTGCTGGCCCGCGAAGCCGTCCCCGGCGTCGAGGAGGTCAGCGGGCCGCCCGGCGCCCGCACCTACCGGCGCACCCTGCGGCTGCCGTACGGCACCGGGATCGCCGCCGTCGCGGAGCGCACCGGCACCGAGACCCGGGCCTCGGCCGCCCACCCCGGCGGCTGGCTCGACGCCCGGCTGCACCTCACCGACCCGCGCGACCTCACGACGGCCGTCCAGCGGCTGCGCCGCCTGTTCGACCTGGACGCCGACCCGTACGCCGTCGACGAGCGGCTCGGCGCCGACCCGCGGCTCGCCCCGCTGGTCGCCGCCCGCCCCGGACTGCGCTCACCGGGCGCCGCCGACCCGGAGGAGGTGGCGGTGCGCGCCCTGGCCGGGCCGGCCGGGACGCAGCGACTCGTCGTCGCGTACGGCAAACGGCTCGACGCGCCCTGCGGCAGCCTGACCCGGCTCTTCCCCGAGCCGGCCGTCCTCGCGCAGGCCGAGCCCGGCGGCCCCCTCGGCGCGCTCGCCGCCGCCCTGGCCGACGGCCGTCTGCGGCTCGACCCCGGCGTCGACCGCGACGACGCCGAGCAGGCCCTGCGCGCGCTGCCGGGCATGGACGCCGTCACCGTCGCCGTGATCCGCGCCCGCGCGCTCGGCGACCCGGACGTCGCCCCGCCCGGCCGGGCCGTACCCGACACCTGGCGCCCCTGGCGCACCTACGCCGTACAGCACCTGCTCGCCGCAGGGGAGTTGGAGAACCGATGACCACCCCGACGTACTTCACCCGGCTCGACAGTGTGATCGGGCCGCTGCTGCTCACCGCGGACCCGGACGGCGCGCTGACCTCGCTGTCCGTGCCGGAGCAGAAGGGCGGCCGGACCGTCCAGGACGGCTGGCGGCACGACGACGGCCCCTTCCGCGCGGCCACCGAGCAGCTCGCCGCGTACTTCGCCGGCGACCTCAAGGAGTTCGACCTGCCGCTGCGGGTGCACGGCACCGCCTTCCGTGAGCGGGTGTGGGACGCCCTGGACTCCGTGCCCTACGGGGCGACCAGCACGTACGGCGAGATCGCCGCACGGATCGGCGCGCCCCGGGCCGCCGTGCGGGCCGTCGGCGGCGCGATCGGAGCCAACCCGCTGCTGGTCCTGCGGCCCTGCCACCGGGTGATCGGCGCGAACGGCTCGCTCACCGGGTACGCGGGCGGGCTGGAGCGCAAGACGCGGCTGCTCACGCTGGAGGGTGTTCTCTAGGGGGTTTCCTCCAGGCCCCAGCTGTGGATGCGCAGCGGGCGGATGCGGATGACCTCCTCGCTGAAGTGCGGGCCCAGCTCGTGCGGGCCGACGAGGAGGTCGGCCTCGCCGCGGATGTCGACGCCGCGCACCCGCCACGGGCGCACGCTCACCACGTCGTCGACGACCAGGGCGACCTTGGGGTTCTTCTGCAGGTTGCGCCACTTCTTGGTGGTGCCCATGGCGAACCCGCCGATCAGGACGGTGCCGTCGTCCTGGAGGAAGAAACCGACCGGGTTGGCCTGCGGCTGCCCGGTCGCATCGACCGTGGCCATCCGGCCCACCCGCTGCGACCTCAGGTACGCACGCTCGACCGCGCTGAATTCCGTCATGCCCCCACCCAAGCACCGACGCCCGCCTCGGCACATCGGATCCTGGCCCTAAGGCCTCAGGCTTACGGCCGGCCGGTTTCGGGGGGTCGCCGCCTCGGCGGCCGGACGGAGTGCCTGTGACGGCCCGCCGCGGTCGCGTCGTGGCGTGGCCGGCGTGCCTGGAGTCCGCGGCCGGTTTCGGGGGTCCGCCGCGCCCGGGGCGGTCGCTCAGCCCCAGGTGATCGCGCCCAGCCAGGCCGCCGTGATCAGCAGGCAGGCGAACAGTTCCGCGAGCACGCTCCAGCCGCCGGCACGCATCGCCGTGCGCAGGGCCGCGCGGGCCTCGCCGTGCCGGCCCAGCCGCAGCCGCTCGGAGAGGTAGATGCCGCCGAGGAAGCCGGGGATCGCGCCCAGCACGGGAAGCAGCACGAAACCGGCCAGCGTGCCGATCCCGGCGTACACGGCCATGCGGGGGGTGGCGCCCGCGTCGCGCAGCCGGCGCGGCGGCAGCAGCCCACGCACCGCCTGGGACAGCAGCAGGACCGCGGTGGCGCCGACCAGGACGCCCCACGCGACCGGCTGGGGGTCCTTCAGCGCCCACCACAGCACGGCGGCCCACACCAGCCACGAGCCGGGCACGCCGGGCACCAGCACTCCGCACAGGCCGAGCAGCAGGACCACCCCGACCAGCAGGAGTTCCCACACTCCCATCTGCCCAGAGTGCCGGAGCGAGCGGGAAGTCGCAGATGGGGGCGCGGGCGGGGAGGCGGGCCGCTCACGCGTCCCGGGTCACCCAGCCCCGCTCGTACGCCTGCCAGCCCAGCTGGAGGCGGGTGGCCACGCCGGCCAGCTCCATCAGCCGTTTCACGCGGCGCTGCACGGTGCGCAGACCCAGATCGAGCTGTTTGGCGACGCTCGCGTCGGTGAGCCCGGCGAGCAGCAGCGACAGGATCTCCAGATCGGTGCCGTCGGGGCCGTCCGGGCCCTCCTCGATCACCCCTTGCGGCCCGAGCCGCAGCGGCAGGGCGCCGCGCCACACCGACTCGAACAGACCCGCCAGCAGCTCCAGCAGCCCGCTCGCGTGCACCACCAGCGCGGCCGGCTCCGCGCGACGGGAGGTGAGCGGCACCAGCGCGAGGGCGCGGTCGGCGACCACCAGCTTCGTCGGGACCTCGTCCACCACACGGACCTGTTCACCACGGGAGAGCGCCGCGGTCAGCTCCGTGAAGCCGTACGGCAGGTCCAGCACGGAGCGCTCCACGACCACGCGATAGCGCACGCCCCGGCCGGCCGCCTGCTCCTCGGCGTCGTTCTCCATGCCGGAGACGACCATCGGGTTTCCGGTGACCAGCGCGCACACCTCCTCCGTCGCGCCGAGCTGCAACTGCAGGAAACGCTGGGCGACCGCGGCCGCGCCCGTGACCACCTCGACCAGGTCGTGCACGGCCGGTTCGGCGGCGTTCGCCCGGTACTCCTCGGCCAGCAGGGCCGCGGTCAGCTCGGCCGTCTCCAGCTCGTGCCGCCGCCGGGTGAGCAGCGCGCCGAGCGCCACGCCGGGCGGGGCGGCCACCCAGCGGCCGGGCCGGCCGGACGACTGCGCGGCCAGACCCTGCCGCTCCAGGCGGCGCAGAGCGCGCTCGGTGTCGGATTCGGCCCGCGACAGCCGGCGGGACAGGTCCGGTATGTCGGCCGCGCCCAGCGACACCAGGGCGCGGTACGCCGACTCGTCCGTCTCGTCCAGCCCGATCGCCGCCAGCATCAGCGCGCGCCCTCCCGTCGGATTCCACCAGCAGTGGCATGCCCCGGGCCCCGGTCGGCCCATCCATGGCGGAAAACAGCCACGGCGCAAACCCGCCGCCCGACATCATCGCCGCAGAACCACTCCCTCTGCCAAGGTGTGGCCACGGCCGCTTCCTGTGATCATCCGGCGATCCGCCGCGCGGCCGTTCTTCCGACGTGACCGGGGCCCGAGACGCGCATCCGCGTGAAGGGGATCCGGGGCCTGGTCACCCTGTCGTCGCCGGGCGGTCCTCCCGTGGGGGGTGGGGCCGCCCGACGACCGCCGAGTCCCTTGGCGGCGCCCGGGCGTTCGCCCCCTTGTTCGACAGGTCGCCCGACACGCCGTCAGTCGCGCCCCGGAGTGCCGCATTTTCCGGATGCCCCGTTTTCATCCGGGCCGTGCGGTGGACAATTGGGGGCATGAGTCAGCAGGGGGGAAGGCCCACCGGCCGGGAGGACGACTGGTGGGGGCAGCTGTACGACGACGCCACGACGGACACGGGCCCCAGTGCGGCGCCCGACTCACTGGACGACCGCTTCGCCTCGGCGACGGGCACGCTCGGCCGCCGGCCGGCCACCCCGTCCGATGCGAAACCTCCGGACACCGCGCGGGCCCCGGACACCGCCCGCGCTCCGGACACTTCCGGGCAGCGGCCGGCGCCGGGCGCGCCACCATCGTCCCCACCTCCGCCCGCCGTACCGGCCCAGCGGGACCGGGCCCCGGCTCCGGACGCCGCCCCGCCCGGCGGTGAGCTCCGGCAGCCGCGAGCCCCCTGGGAACCACCGCCCGCGACACCCCCGGGCCCCGCGACCTTCCCGCCGGGGCCGACACCGCCCGGTTCCGACGAGCGGGCAGCGCAGTCGCCGGGACGACCCGGGGCGTACGACGCGGGCAGCGGCCGTAAGGACGACGACTCCCCGGCACAGGCTCCCGCGCCCGGCGCGGGCACGGGCGACGTCCCCGTGGCCGACGCCGATGACCGGCCCGCCTCCGTCCGGCCCGTCTTGCTTCCCGCGCCCCGTTCCCACGTCGGCTCCGGCCCGCCCACCTACGACGCCGAGCCCACCGCTCTGCCCGCCGCCGACCCCGGCGACCTGGACGCTCTCGTGCCGGACACGGTGCTGGACGGGTCCCGGTACGGGGTGTGCACCGTGCGGGCCGTGTCGGTGCGCGGGGACTCCGCGCGCTTTCGCGGGGAACCGCGCCGGGACGCGCTCCTCACCGCCCGGTTCGGCAGCGGGGAGCACGCCCTCGTGCTCGTGGCCATGGCGTCCGGCGCCCGCGCCACGCCGGCCGCGCACCGGGCGGCGGCCGAGGTGTGCCGGTGGATCGGCCGGGCGGTGGGCCGCAGTCACGCCCGGCTCGTCGAGGATCTGCGGGCCGCCCGGCGCGGCGACCTGAAGTCGGGGCTGCACCGGCTCACCGACCGCAGCCTCGGCAGGCTGCGCGCCACCGCCGCCGAACAGGGCCTCACGCCCGAGGAGTACTCCGCCACGCTGCGCTGTCTGCTGCTGCCCGCCGACCCGGCCTGCCGTACCCGCGTCTTCTTCGGCGTCGGCGACGGCGGACTGTTCCGGCTGCGCGGCGGCGCGTGGCAGGACCTCGAGCCGCAGGTGACCGAGGTGCCCAGCGGTGAGCCCGTCGTCGGGTTCGGGTCGCCGCCGGCCGAGACGCCGCAGGGCGACCGGCTCACCATGGACCTGGGCATCCCGACGCCCCCGAGCCCCTACGAGCCGGCGCCCGAACCGCCCCCCGCACCCTTCCGCTTCCGCGCCTCGCTCGCCCGTCCGGGTGATGTGCTGCTGATGTGCACGGCGGGCCTGGCCGAACCCTTCGCCGGCGAGCCGGAACTCGCCGCCCACCTCGGCGGCCGGTGGTCCGCCCCCGAACCGCCGGGCCTCGCCGCCTTCCTCGCCGACGCCCAGGTGCGCGTCAAGGGGTACGCGGACGACCGTACGGCCGCGGCCGTTTGGGAGGCGTAACCGCGCCCGCTGTGCCTCCATGGAAACCGGGGCGTCATCACCGACCCACGACCCGGCCGAGGACATCCGCCGGACAGCGAAGGGGCAGACGAGCAGCCATGGCCAAGCAGAACGTCGCCGAACAGTTCGTCGACATCCTCGTCCGCGCGGGCGTCAAACGCCTCTACGGCGTCGTCGGCGACAGCCTCAACCCGGTCGTGGACGCCGTCCGCCGCAACGCCGCCGTCGACTGGATCCACGTCCGTCACGAGGAGACCGCCGCCTTCGCCGCCGGGGCGGAGGCCCAGATCACCGGCCGGCTCGCCGCCTGCGCCGGCTCCTGCGGGCCCGGCAACCTCCACCTCATCAACGGTCTCTACGACGCCCACCGCTCCATGGCCCCGGTGCTCGCCCTCGCCTCCCACATCCCCTCCAGCGAGATCGGCCTCGGCTATTTCCAGGAGACCCACCCCGACCAGCTGTTCCGCGAGTGCAGCCACTACAGCGAGCTGATCTCCAACCCCCGGCAGATGCCGCGGCTGCTGCAGACCGCCATCCAGAACGCCGTCGGCCGCAGCGGCGTCAGCGTCGTCGCCCTGCCCGGCGACATCGCCGCCGAACCGGCGCCCGAGCGGGCCGCGGAGTCCGCCCTGGTCACCGCACGGCCCACGGTCCGGCCCGGCGACGCCGAGATCGACCGGCTCGTCGACCTGATCGACGGCGCCGAACGCGTCACGCTGTTCTGCGGCAGCGGCACCGCCGGGGCGCACGCGGAGGTCATGGAGTTCGCCGCGAAGATCAAGTCTCCGGTGGGACACGCCCTGCGGGGCAAGGAGTTCATTCAGTACGACAATCCTTTCGATGTCGGGATGAGCGGGCTGCTCGGCTACGGCGCCGCCTACGAGGCCACCCACGAGTGCGACCTGCTGATCCTGCTCGGCACCGACTTCCCCTACAACGCGTTCCTGCCCAACGATGTGAAGATCGCGCAGATCGACGTGCGGCCCGAACACCTCGGCCGGCGCTCCAAGCTGGACCTCGCCGTGTGGGGGGACGTGCGCGAGACGCTGCGCTGCCTGATCCCGCGCGTGCGGACGAAGGACGACCGGCGCTACCTCGACAAGATGCTCAAGAAGCACGCCGACGCGCTCGAAGGCGTGGTGAAGGCCTACACGCGCAAGGTCGACAAACACGTCCCGCTCCACCCCGAGTACGTCGCCGCCGTCCTCGACGAACTCGCCGACGACGACGCCGTGTTCACCGTCGACACCGGGATGTGCAACGTCTGGGCCGCCCGGTACCTCTCGCCCAACGGCCGCCGCCGCATCATCGGTTCCTTCTCGCACGGCTCGATGGCCAACGCCCTGCCGATGGCCATCGGCGCGCAGTTCACCGACCGGGGCCGCCAGGTGGTGTCGATGTCGGGCGACGGCGGGTTCTCCATGCTGATGGGCGACTTCCTCACCCTGGTCCAGTACGACCTGCCGGTGAAGGTCGTACTCTTCAACAACTCGGCGCTGTCCATGGTGGAGCTGGAGATGCTGGTCGCCGGGCTGCCACCCCACGGCACCGCCAACAAGAACCCCGACTTCGCCGCGGTCGCCCGTGCCTGCGGCGCCCACGGCGTTCGGGTGGAGAAGCCCAAGCAGCTCGCCGGTGCGCTCAAGGGCGCTTTCCGGCACAAGGGTCCGGCGCTCGTCGACGTCGTCACCGATCCCAACGCGCTGTCCATCCCGCCGAAGATCAGCGCCGAGATGGTCACCGGCTTCGCCTTGTCCGCCTCGAAGATCGTGCTGGACGGCGGGGTCGGCCGCATGGTCCAGATGGCCCGCTCCAACCTGCGCAACGTCCCGCGTCCCTAGCGGGCGTCCCGCCGGGCGCCCTGGCCGTCTTCCGTACCGTCGTGATCCGGCCAAGTTCCGGGGGCCGGAACCGGGTGCCGTGCGTCCCCTGTGGCCACACGTCCCGCGGGCGCGCGGCCGAGGGGGCGGTCGGAGGATGTGCGCGCACGGCGTGACCGCCCGGGCGGGTCTGCAAGCGCGTTCGCCGCCGGGCCGGGCGGTGGCCGAACATCCGGTCGTCGCCGAGGCCGGATGACTGCCTCCCGAGCGGTCGGGCATGCATCCCCGTGAACGTGTTCGAGCAGGAGGGATACGGCCATCGGCACGCAGGCGGGGGTCATGACCAGGCAGGCACGAAGGAGCGTACCGGTGACGACGGGGGCCTACTCGGCCGAGGCAGTGGAGGACAGGACGGACAGCGGCGGGGACCGCATACCGGCGCCGCAGTTGCGGCGCCGGTTCGCACGACGCGACCTGCGGGCCGTGTCCGAGGCGCGCAGGGCCCTGCGGGAGCTGCTGGGGCAGTGGGGGAGAGCCGCAGGAGTCGACACGGCGGAGCTGCTGACCAGCGAACTGGTCACCAATGCGCTGGTGCACACCGACCACGAGGCGGTGCTGACGGCGACGATCTGGCCGCGCGGTCTGCGGGTCGAGGTGCGGGACTTCGTCGGCCGCAGACCACGACTGCGCGTGGCGGACGCCGACGACGACACGCACGGCAGGGGGCTGATGCTGGTGCAGTCCCTCGCGGACGCGTGGGGGGTGCGGGCGCACGGGGTGGGAAAGGCGGTCTGGTTCGAGCTGCACGCCGCGTGAGCGGACCGGGGCGCGCAACAGGGCGGGGCCGCGACCCTGTTCGGTCGCGGCCCCGCCCCTCACGTACTGACTAGCCGAACTGCTGCTCGAGGTCCTTCAGCTTGCGCTCGAGGGAGTCGAGCCGCGGCAGGGCCTGTGTGTCGTCCTCCGCGGTGAGGTCGACGGTGATGGCCTCAGACCCGCTCCGGACCGGCTGCAGGGAGGGACGCGCGCGCACGGGCAGTTGCTCCGACGTCGATATGGCAGGCTCCGCGGAGAGCTCGTTGCCGCCGCGCTCCACCGCCTGCACCTCCACCTCACGGCCGGAGCCACGGCCGGCGAACCCTCCGTGCCCACGGCTGATGGCCTTCAGCTGTGCCCGCTCCACACGGTCCTTCTCACGCTGCAGACGGCGCGCCTCCTCCTTGCGCCGCTCGTCGTCGCGCACCTCGTCCACGGCCTCGTCCAGGCTGCGCACGCCCTCCAGCAGCATCAGCGACCAGGCCCTGTACGTCTCACGCGGCGCCCTCAGCCAGCGCACTATCCGGATCTGCGGCAGCGGCCGCGGGATCAGCCCCTGCTCGCGCAGCGCCGCACGGCGGGTCTGCTTCAGCGCCCGGTCGAACAGCACGGCCGCCGACAGGGACATGCCCGCGAAGAAGTGCGGGGCACCGGCGTGGTTGATGCCGCGCGGCGCGTGCACCCAGTTGAACCAGGCGGCCGCGGCCGCGAACATCCACACCAGCAGCCGGGAGCCGAGGGCGGCGTCGCCGTGGCTGGCCTCCCGCACCGCGAGCACGGAGCAGAACATGGCCGCCCCGTCCAGGCCGAACGGGACCAGGTACTGCCAGCCGCCGGTCAGGTTCAGGTTCTGCTCGCCGAAGCCCACCAGTCCGTGGAAGGAGAGCGCGGCCGCGACCGCGGCGCAGCAGAAGAGCAGCACATAGGAGACCGTGCCGTAGAGGGCCTCCTTGCGCCTGCGGCGCTCCTCGGCGCGCTCCCACGAGTCGTCGGTGCTCGCGTTCTGGCCGGAGGAGCGCTTTCCGCGCGCGAGCACCGCCACCGCCGCCAGCATGCCCAGGAGCAGTACGGCGCCCGGAAGCAGCCAGTTCAGCGATATGTCGGTCAGTCTCATCACGGGTCCCTTGCATTGGGATAGGGCGTAACGCCCGCCATAGTGGCCCAATCCCGCCATCCCTCAGGGGGTTTCGGGGCAAGAGGCCGCCAAGGAGGTGCAAGGGGATGCCCAGGGCGGCGTTCTGCTCGAACTGCCGCGTGAGGGGCGGGAGTTGAGTTCGAATAAGACTACCCGTACGGGTGGTTCCACGGGAACTTCCTGCGGATGGTGAGGAAGGTGTGAAACGGCTGTGTCCGTACGCGTGTCCCACTCGCGGCTGATCTTAGAGGATGTCGCGGTGACGTGGTGCCCGAGGGGGCGTCAACTGTGCCCAGGCGCACGCCTCGTGGGGCGAGAAGGCGTCAAATGACGTGGAGTCAGGTGGTGGCGGCGGACATGAGCTTGGTGAGGCGGTCCGTGTCGCAGGTGCGGGGGCAGGTGGCGCAGGTGTCCTCGGGGCGCACGGTGTAGAACATGCAGCAGCTCGCCCGGTCCCGGGTGGGGAGCCGTTCGCCGTTCGGACCGGACAGTTCACGGAACGCCGCCGCGCCGGCGTACGGCTTCGTCGAGCCCGGCAGCAGCAGCTCCAGTTCACGGCGCGCCCGCTCCTCCTCGCCGAGCAGATGGGCGACGTACCACAGGCCCTCCACGACCTCGTCGGTCACCATGCCCCACAGTGCGCGGCCCCGGCGCCGCATCCGCGGGCCGAACGCGGCGAGCAGCGGTTCGGCGTGCTCGGCGATCGCACCGCGCACCTCGGCCCGCAGGGCCTCCTCGTCCGGGACCACGCGGGCGGCGGGGTGGGCAGTCGCCGGGTCGCCCGGCAGGCAGGCGAAGGAGGCGGGGCGTACGGCCATGCGGCCGGCCGTGCGGTCGTAGGAGACGTGGGTCACGGGCAGGCGCGGGACGCGGCGGTTCAGGAACCACGGGACGGTGATCAGCAGGCAGACCGGCCAGGCGTACCGGTGCAGGCCGAAGCTCGCGACGACGTCGGGGCGGGCGCGGGTGCCGTAGTCGCGCAGCACCTGGGCGTCGTCCCAGGCCAGGAAGGTGTCCAGGGCGGCCGGGTCATGGGCGAGCGCGGCGCCGGGGGTCCAGGTGCCGTCGTGGGGGAGCGGGTCGTGCGCTTGCAGCTCGGTGATCGTCAGCCCGGGGCAAGGCCTCGGTGAGGCGGGCGTAGGCGTCCGCGGTGGGGGCGGGCGGCGGGACGGGCATGGGGGATCACCGATCCTGGGGCGGGACTCACGGAAGGGCGGACTGAAGGCGCGGGCCTGAAGGTGCGGGACAGAAGGTAAGCCTTACCTTAGTGGATCGTGACCGGATTTGAGCTGGTGGCTTCTGGGCCTAAGGTGCTTGACGGACGAGTAACAACCCGTCGTAATGACCGCAAGTACTGACAAGCCCGGAGGAGGAGCCGTGGAACAGAGGGCGCAGGGCTCCGCCGGGAGGTCTTCCGGGGGGTCTTCCGGGGTCGGGGCTCCCGCTGTGCGGGGGCTGTATGTGCCGCAGCAGCCGACGGCCGCCGATGTGGACCGGGCGGTTGCCGGCCGGGACGAGGCGGTGCGCGGTGAGCACAGGCACAGCGAGCGGCCGGTGGTGCGACGCTCCTCCGTGCGGGGGCAGATCCTGGACGCGTTGCGTTCCGCGCTGCTCGCGGGGGAGCTGAAGCCCGGCGAGGTGTACTCCGCGCCTGTGCTGGGGGAGCGGTTCGGGGTGTCGGCGACGCCGGTGCGGGAGGCCATGCAGCAGCTGGCGCTCGAGGGTGCCGTGGAGGTCGTGCCCAACCGGGGGTTCCGGGTCGTGCTGCGGGACGCGCGTGAGCTGGCCGAGCTGGCGGAGGTGCGGACGCTGATCGAGGTGCCGGTGATGCTGCGGCTCGCGCGGGTGGTGCCGGTGGAGCGGTGGGCGGAGCTGCGGCCGCTGGCGGAGGCGACGGTGCGGGCGGCGGCGTCCGGGTGCCGGGCCGCGTACGCGGAGTCGGACCGGGCGTTTCATCGGGGGGTGCTGGGGCTGGCGGGAAACGCGCAGTTGGTGCGGATCGTCGATGACTTGTACCGGCGGGGGCAGTGGCCGTCGGGTGGGGGGCGGGCGGAGCTGTTGGCTGATGCGGCTGAGCATGTGGCGTTGCTGGATGCGTTGATCGGGGGGGCGGTGGAGGTGGTGCGGGAGCTGGTTTCCGGGCATTTCGGGTGACGGGTGTTCGTTCGGGGGCGCCCTTGTCCGGTGCCGGCCGCTGCGGGCGGACACCCCTCACCCCGTCCCCTTCCCGCCGCCGGCGACTGCACCAACGCCGTGGCGCGCGCCTTCAGCTCGCTGAGCTGCGGGCAGTCGTGCCCCTGGGGCGGCACGGGAGGGCTGGGGGTCCCCCCTGCTCGAAGAGCTTGGGGGGAGGCACCCCGCCGGCGCCGGTGAGCGCACCCCACCGCGGTCACTTCGGCACCGGGCCCCGCGTGACGCCGGGTCGCGCACCCCACCTCCCGGCGAGCCCCTACGCTGTCGCCGCCGGAGGCGCGAGCTGGGTGGCCAGCCAGGTGGGGACTCCGCCGAGGAGGCGGAAGAGCCGGCGGGCCTCCTCGCGCAGGCGGGACGCCTCCGGTTCCGGTTCGGTGTCCGCGAGGGACGCCAGTGCCGGGGCCGTACCGACGAGGTAGCCCAGCTCTTCGCGCAGCCGCAGGGATTCCGTGAAGCCGTGGCGGGCCTCGGCCAGTTCGCCCTCGCGCAGGGCGAGGCCCGCCAGGTGGCGCCATGTGAAGGAGAGCAGCAGCGGGTCGGCGTGCGCGGTCGCGCCGGCGTGGGCCCGGCGGAACGCGGCGTGCGCCGCCTGGGGCGCGTCGCCGAGGTTCTGGGCGACCAGGCCGCGGCGGAAGTCCAGCAGCGCGCGTGCGTGGGAGTCGCGGGGGATCAGTGCCGCCGCCCGGCCGAGCGCGGCGCGGGCCTCGTCGGCCCGGTCGCGCACCCCGTGCAGGGTCGCGGCGTAGGCCACGTACCCGCGTTCACAAGCGGCCGCGCCGCGCTCCTCGTCCGTGTGGGCCAGCGCCTCCGCGGTGCGCAGCGCGTCCTCCGCCTCCTCCCAGCCCTGCTCGGCGTACAGGCAGCGTTCCGCGAGCAGCGCGGCCCGCTGGAGAGCCGCGGCCGCGGTGTCCGGCTTCAGCAGTTCCGCCGCGTCGGTCCAGCATGCGCGGGAGCGCAGCCGCCATACCGCGGTCTGGAGGGGATCGTCAGCTGCGGTCGTTCCGGTACCAGACATGGCGGTATGCGCCACATTGCCCTCCCCGAGCACGCCATTGAGCTATGAGTGGTGGCGGCATTCCAGCACCAATCGCGGCGCCGGGCCAAGGGGGTGGGTGAAGGAATTCACAAAGTCGGGTCGCTCTTCGGTCAGCTCATGCGCAGCGCCAGGAAGAAGTCCAGCTTGTCCTCGAGGCGCGAGAGGTCCCGGCTCGTCAACTGCTCGATTCGCCCGACCCGGTAGCGCAGCGTGTTGACGTGCAGGTGGAGGCGGGTGGCGCAGCGGGTCCAGGAGCCGTCGCAGTCGAGGAACGCCTCCAGGGTGGGGATCAGCTCGGCGCGGTGGCGGCGGTCGTAGTCGCGCAGCGGGTCTAGGAGGCGGGCCGTGAAGGCGCGGCGGACGTCGTCGGGGACGAAGGGGAGCAGCAGGACGTGGCTCGCCAGTTCCTGGTGGCCCGCGGCGCAGACCTGGCCCGGGCGTGCCGCGGCCACCCGGCGGGCGTGCCGGGCCTCCTCCAGAGCGCCGCGCAGTCCCTCCGCCGAGTGCACGGCCGCGCTCACCCCGAGCGTGACGCGGCCGTCGCCGTCCAGGCCGGCGGTCAGCGGGTCCCGCACCGTCTGCAGCAGCGTGTCGGCCAGGATGCCGGCCTCGGTGCCGTCGTGCTCGGTGGCGACGGCCGGCAGCGGCACCAGGGCGATCGCCTCGTCGCCGGTGTGGGCGACCGCGATGCGGTCGGACGGCTCGGGCCCGGTCGCCTGCGGGTCGACCAGGATCTCCTCCAGCAGGGACTGGGCGACCGGGCCGCCGTCGACGTCCCCGCCGTCCCACTCCACGCGGGCCACGACCACCTGCCAGTGCGGGGCCGCGCCCAGGCCGGGCAGGAGGACCGGAGCGGCCACGCGCAGGCGCGCGGCGATCTCCGCCGGGGCCGCGCCCGTCTGGACCAGCTCGAGGACCTCTTGGGCCAGGCGGCGGCGGACCGTGCGGGCCGCGTCGCGGCGGTCCCGCTCGACCGCGATCAGCTGGGTGACGCCCTGCAGCAGGTCCAGGCGCTCCTCGGCCCAGTCGGAGGCGTCCGCCTCGACCGCGAGCAGCCAGTCCGACAGCACCGTCTCGCGCACGTCCCGGGCGGCCTGCGGGGAGCGGCCGCTGCTGCGGACCGGGAACAGGGAATACGGCGTCGGGCCGACCGTCACCCGGTGCGGGCCGCGGCGGCCGGTGCGGGTCGCCGCCAGGTGTTGGGCCGCGAGCCGGCCGCACACCTCGGCGGGGAGCCCGGGTCCCGCCTCCTTCGAGCCGGCGATCAGACGCCCGGTGGGGGAGAGCACCCACGCGCGCAGGTCGAGGTCGGAGCCCAGCAGGTCCAGGACGACGTCGGGGCCGCCACCGGCGGGGCCCGAGGTCATCATGCGGCGGTGCCGGTCCACCACGGCCGCGAGGTCTCCGGCGCGCTCGCCGGAGACCTGCCGTACGACGTGTTCGGTGATCGTCGCGAACGCCACCGACTCGTGCACCGCGAACAGGGGCAGGCGGTGGCGGGCGCAGGCCAGGACGAGGTCCTCGGGCACATCGCCCAGCTCCGCCTCGCCGGCCGCCAGCGCGGCCACGCCGGCCTGCACCAGGATCCGTACGAACGGCTCGGAGTCGTCGGCGTCCCGGCGCCAGGCCAGGCCCGTGAGCACCAGCTCGCCGCCGGAGAGGTAGCGGCTGGGATCGCGCAGGTCCGTGGTCATCACACCGCGCACGGTGCGGTCCAGTTCGTCCTCGCCGCCGAGGAGCCTCAGGCCCAGCGCATCGGTGTCCAGCAGTGCGCGCAGCCGCATTCTCGTCGCCGCCGTTCTTTGTCTCGAAAACTTCGGATGAATCTTGTGCCGAGGAGCCGGCGAAAGTGGCCGGGCGGTCGCGCCCGTGGGCTCCTGGGCTGTGTTCTCTGGTGCCAGAGGAAGGCGTGGAGGGTACCGAGCCCCTCACTTCATACGAATCTACAAGATGGCTCTTCTGGCCACCCAACTCCTTCAGTGTTTCCGTGACTGACCCGCATGGAGCAGTCGGCGGTGTACTGAGTCCACTCCGGGTGAACACCACATGAACGAGCCACCCCTGCCGCACACGGATTGACTCGATCTGCACGACCACGAGACGAAGAAGAGAGCCGGTCATGGACTTCCTTCGCCCCACCAGCTGGGAGGAAGCGCTCGCCGCCAAGGCCGAGCGCCCCGGCGTGGTGCCGATCGCGGGGGGTACCGACGTCATGGTCGAGATCAACTTCGACCATCGCCGGCCCGAGTACCTGATGGATCTCCAGCGCATCCGTGACCTCGGCGAGTGGGAGATCCGCGAGGACAGTGTGCGGCTGGGGGCCTCCGTCCCGTACACGCAGATCATGGAAAATCTCCGTGCCGAGCTGCCGGGCCTCGCGCTCGCCTCGCACACGGTCGCCTCCCCGCAGATCCGCAACCGCGGCGGCGTCGGCGGCAACCTCGGCACGGCTTCACCCGCCGGCGACGCCCACCCCGCCCTCCTCGCCGCCGGTGCGGAGGTCGAGGTGGAGTCGGCGGCCCGGGGCACCCGGATGATCCCGATCGACGACTTCTACACCGGCGTCAAGCGCAACGCCCTCGCGCCCGACGAGCTCATCCGCGCCGTGCACATCAAGAAGGCGGACGGTCCGCAGCAGTTCTCCAAGGTCGGCACCCGCAACGCCATGGTGATCGCGGTGTGCGCCTTCGGTATCGCCCTGCACCCCCGGACCCGCACCGTGCGGACCGGCATCGGCTCGGCCGCGCCCACCCCGGTCCGCGCCAGGACCGCCGAGGACTTCCTGAACGCCGCGCTCGAGGAGGGCGGCTTCTGGGACAACGGAAAGATCATCACGCCGTCTGTCGCGAAGCAGTTCGCCACCCTGTGCTCGGCCGCCTGCAACCCGATCGACGATGTGCGCGGCACCGCGAGCTACCGCCGCCACGCGGTCGGTGTCATGGCCCGGCGCACGCTGACCTGGGCCTGGGAGTCGTACCGCGGCGCCCGGCCCGCTGTCGAGGGAGTCGCGTGATGCGCGTCAACTTCACCGTCAACGGACGTCCGCAGCAGGCCGACGACGTCTGGGAGGGCGAGTCCCTGCTCTACGTCCTGCGTGAGCGTCTCGGCCTGCCCGGCTCGAAGAACGCCTGTGAGCAGGGCGAGTGCGGCTCCTGCACCGTGCGCCTGGACGGCGCGCCGGTCTGCTCCTGCCTGGTCGCCGCCGGCCAGGTGGAGGGCCGCGAGGTCGTCACCGTCGAGGGCCTGGCCGAATACGCCAGGCAGCGCGCCGAGGGCGGCCGCTCGTCCGGCGCCTGCGGCACCCCGCTCGACGAGGCCAAGGAGTGGCAGGCCCAGGGCGCCGACTCGCAGACCGGCGGGGGCGGCGAACTGTCCCCCGTCCAGCAGGCGTTCATCGACGCCGGCGCCGTACAGTGCGGCTTCTGCACCCCCGGACTGCTCGTGGCCTGCGACGAACTGCTCGAACGCAACCCGAGCCCGAGCGACGCCGACATCCGCGAGGCGCTGTCGGGCAACCTGTGCCGCTGCACGGGCTACGAGACGATCATGGACGCGGTCCGCCTCGCGGCCGCCCGCCAGACCGAGGGGGTGTGACGATGCCGTCCCCCGAGCGCTCCACCACGTTCGTACAGGGCCGAGCCCCCGCCGGCGCACCCGGGAAGATCACCCAGGGTGCGCAGACCAAGGGCGGCATCGGCGAGTCCACGCTCCGCCCCGACGGCATCCTCAAGGTCGCCGGCGAGTTCGCGTACGCGTCCGACCTGTGGCACGAGGACATGCTGTGGGGCCAGATCCTGCGCTCCCCCGTCGCCCACGCCGAGATCGTCTCGATCGACACCGGCGAGGCGCTGGCCACACCGGGCGTGTACGCCGTCCTGACCCACGACGACCTGCCCACCGAGGTGACCCGCTACGGCCTGGAGATCCGGGACACCCCGGTCCTCGCGCACGGCAAGGTCCGCCACCACGGGGAGCCGGTCGCGCTGGTCGCCGCCGACCACCCCGAGACCGCCCGCCGCGCCGCGGCGAAGATCAAGGTCGAGTACCGCGAGCTTCCGGTGATCACCGACGAGGCCTCGGCGCTCGCCCCGGACGCGATCCTCGTCCACGAGAACCGCGACGACGACCACATCGGCCACGTCCCGCACCCGAACATCGTGCACCGCCAGCCGATCGTCCGCGGCGACGTGGACCGCGCCCGCGAGCGGGCCGACGTGATCGTCGAGGGCGAGTACACCTTCGGCATGCAGGACCAGGCCTTCCTCGGCCCCGAGTCCGGTCTCGCGGTGCCCGAGGAGGACGGCGGCGTCCACCTCTACATCGCCACTCAGTGGCTCCACGCCGACCTGCGCCAGATCGCGCCCGTCCTCGGCCTGCCCGAGGAGAAGGTGCGGATGACGCTGGCCGGCGTCGGCGGCGCGTTCGGCGGCCGCGAGGACCTGTCGATGCAGATCCACGCCTGTCTGCTGGCGCTGCGCACCGGCAAGCCGGTGAAGATCGTCTACAACCGGTTCGAGTCCTTCTTCGGGCACGTCCACCGCCACCCGGCCACGCTGCGCTACGAGCACGGCGCCACCAGGGACGGCAAGCTGACACACGTGAAGTGCCGGATCGTCCTGGACGGCGGCGCCTACGCCTCGACCTCCTCGGCGGTCGTCGGCAACGCCTCCTCCCTCTCGGTCGGCCCGTACGCGGTCGACGACGTGGACATCGAGGCCCTCGCCCTCTACACCAACAACCCGCCCTGTGGCGCCATGCGCGGCTTCGGCGCGGTGCAGGCGTGCTTCGCCTACGAGGCGCAGATGGACAAGCTGGCGAAGGAGCTGGGACTGCACCCGGTGGAGTTCCGGCAGCTCAACGCCATGGAGCAGGGGACGATCATGCCGACCGGGCAGCCGGTCGACTCGCCGGCCCCGGTCGCCGAACTCCTGCGGCGGGTCAAGGCGATGCCGCTGCCGCCGGAGCGCCAGTGGGAGTCCAGCGAGGGCTCCGACGTACGGCAGCTGCCCGGCGGGCTGTCCAACACCACCCACGGCGAGGACGTCGTCCGCGGTGTCGGCTACGCGGTCGGCATCAAGAACGTCGGCTTCTCCGAGGGCTTCGACGACTACTCCACCGCCAAGGTGCGCATGGAGGTCGTCGGCGGCAAGCCCGTCGCGACCGTGCACACCGCGATGGCGGAGGTCGGCCAGGGCGGTGTCACCGTCCACGCCCAGATCGCCCGCACGGAACTGGGCGTCACCCAGGTGACCATCCACCCCGCCGACACCCGGGTCGGCAGCGCCGGTTCGACGTCCGCGTCCCGTCAGACGTACGTCACCGGCGGCGCCGTGAAGAACGCCTGCGAACTCGTCCGCGAGCAGGTCCTCGAGCTCGGCCGGCGCAGGTTCGGCTCCTCCCATCCGGCCTGGGCCACCGCCGAACTCCTGCTGGAGGGCGGCAAGGTCGTCACCGACGGCGGCGAGGTCCTCGCCGACCTGGCCGACGTCCTCCAGGACGACGTGGTGGAGATCGAGCAGGAGTGGCGGCACCGGCCGACCGAGCCCTTCGACCGGCGCACCGGCCAGGGCAACGGCCACGTCCAGTACTCCTTCGCCGCGCACCGCGCGGTCGTCGAGGTGGACACCGGGCTGGGCCTGGTGAAGGTCGTCGAACTGGCCTGCGCGCAGGACGTCGGCAAGGCGCTCAACCCGCTCTCCGTCATCGGCCAGATCCAGGGAGGCACCCTCCAGGGTCTGGGGGTGGCGGTGATGGAGGAGATCGTCGTCGACCCGAAGACCGCGCAGGTGAAGAACCCTTCCTTCACGGACTACCTGATCCCCACGATCCTCGACACGCCGACCATCCCGGTCGACGTGCTCGAACTCGCCGACGCACACGCTCCCTACGGGCTGCGCGGCGCCGGTGAGGCACCCACCCTGTCGTCCACTCCGGCCGTGCTCGCGGCCATCCGCGACGCCACCGGTCTCCCGCTCGACCGCACTCCGGTGCGGCCGGAACATCTGACCGGCACGGCGTGACACCAAGACTCTCCGGGCGGCGCAGGGAACGTCACACCCTCCACGCGCCGCCCGGAGGAACCCCCTTTGAGTCCCGCTCCGCTCGCGGTCCTCGAAGTACCTGCAGTTCGTTCGTCTCGGGCCGTCCCCCGGGCCGTCCATTCCCAAATCCCGCAGCCACGGCCCATCCGGCGCCGTCGGTTCCCACGCGGGTGCCCCTGTGAACCTTGGGAGATGGCACCATGACCCAGCAGTCAGTGGAGCCCAGGACCACCGCCGAAGAAGCGGGCTCGGGAAGCCGCGTCCCGGCCGGACGGTCCTGGCTCGACCGGTACTTCCACATATCCCAGCGGGGATCTTCTGTCGCGCGTGAAGTGCGCGGCGGCGTCACCACCTTCATGGCGATGGCGTACATCCTGCTGCTCAACCCCGTGATTCTCTCCGGCGCGGACAAGTCCGGGGACTCGCTCAGCCAGAAGGCGCTGATCACCGCGACCGCGCTGGGTGCGGCGTTCTGCACCCTTCTCATGGGCTGGTTCGGCAAGGTCCCGCTCGCCATGGCCGCGGGACTGTCCGTCTCCGGCGTACTGGCCGGTCTCGTGATGGGCAACAAGGACCTGACCTGGGCCCAGGGCCTGGGCATGTGCGTCGCCTACGGCGTCGTGATCATGCTCCTGGTCGTCACGGGTCTGCGCGAGCTCATCATGAACGCGATCCCGTTGCCCCTGAAGCACGGCATCACGATCGGCATCGGCCTCTTCATCGCGTTCATCGGTCTGGTGAAGGCCGGATTCGTGCACGCCGGACAGGCCACGCCGGTCACCCTCGGAAACGGAGGCGAACTCGTCGGCTGGCCCGTGCTGCTCTTCGCGGTCACGCTGCTGCTGATCTTCATGCTCCAGTCCCGGAACGTTCCGGGCGCGATCCTCATCGGCATCGTCTCCGGCACGGTCCTCGCCATGATCGTCAACGCCGCGGGCCTCGCCGACGACAAGGCCTGGGCCAACGGTGAGGCCCCCGCACTGCACGGCAGCGTGGTGTCGATGCCGGACTTCTCGCTCATCGGCAAGGTGTCCTTCGGCGGTCTGGGCGACGTCGGCTACATGACGGTCACCTTCATCGTCTTCACACTGGTGCTCGCCGGCTTCTTCGACGCGATGGCCACCATCATCGGCATCGGCACCGAGGCCAACCTCGCCGACGAGAAGGGCCGTATGCCCGGCCTGTCCAAGGCCCTGTTCATCGACGGTGCCGGTGGTGTCATCGGCGGTGTCACGGGCGGTTCCGGACAGTCCGTCTTCATCGAGTCCGCCACCGGCGTCGGCGAGGGTGCCCGCACCGGACTCGCCTCGGTCGTCACCGGCGGGTTCTTCGCCCTCTGTCTCTTCTTCACGCCGCTCACGGCGATCGTGCCCCGCGAGGTGGCCTCGGCCGCCCTCGTCACCATCGGCGCGATGATGATGATGAACGCCCGTCACGTGGACTGGGGGGACCGCTCCGTGGCGATCCCGGTCTTCCTGACGGTCGTGATCATGCCGTTCACCTACTCGATCACCCCCGGTGTCGCCGCCGGTGTGATCTCCTACGCGGCCATCAGAATCGCCCAGGGGAAGTGGCGGGAGATCGGCCCGTTCATGTGGGGACTGACCGTCCTCTTCGTCATCTACTTCGCGCTCCATCCGCTCCGTTCCCTGCTGGGCGTTCACTAGCCGCCCGGGCAACCACGGGCTGTACCGGCAGGGGGGGGGGGGGGGGGGGCCCCCCCCCGGGGGGGGGGGGGGGGGGGGCGGGTGGGGGCGCCCCCCCGGGGGGGGGCCCCGCGCGGGGGGGGCGCGGGGTGGTGGGGTGTACACCCCCCCCCCACA
>NZ_JBICAJ010000018.1:43916-101534 GCF_043088925.1 Streptomyces sp. NPDC014006
CGACGTTTACTCTCCTCCCCCCCCACCAGCCGCTTGCGGCGTGCGCGGGGGCCCCCCCCCCCCCCCCCCCCCGCCGGGCCCCCCCCCCCCCCCCCCCGCCCGCCCCCCCCCCCCCCCCCCCGCTTCTCGTTGGCGACGAGGATGCCGTCGCCGCGATGGGCTTCGCCCCGGCGCGGGCGGCGATCGGTTCGTTGGCCTGAACGCCCGTCACCGAACTTGCGCACCGCGCCGCTTGACCTGCAAGGTGAGCCATCTGTAGCCGGAGGGGCGGGGGAGCGGGTGCCGGAGAAAGTGGGCGTGGTCGGACCGCGTACGGCGGACCAGCCGGGGGCGGCCGGGCACGAACCGGACGGTGAGGCGCGGGGACCGGGCCGGATGCGCCGGATGCCGGCCTGGGCGACCACGGTCCTGGGCGTCTTCCTGCTGACCGACCTCGTCGTGGTGTGCGGGGCGTTGCTCAGCCTGTGGCCGGCGCTGCTCGGCGTCGTCCGGGCGGGCGCGGCGCCGGGCGCCACGGCGCGGTGGTCGCCGTTCGGGCTCAGCGGCTGGGCGCTCACCGCCGACACGGCGATGCTGCTCGCGGTCGTCTGCTGCAGCGCGCTGGGCAGTTTCGTGCACGCGGCCACGTCGTTCGCCACGTACGTCGGCAACCGGCGGCTGTATGCCAGCTGGCTGTGGTGGTACCTGCTGCGGGCGGGCATCGGGGTCGCGCTCGCGCTGCTGGTGTACTTCCTGCTGCGCGGCGGCCTGTTCACAGGCAGCTCGGGCCCCGCGGCCACCAACCCGTACGGCTTCGCCGGGATCGCCGGCCTGTGCGGGCTGTTCTCCAAACAGGCCACGGACAAGCTCCGCGAGGTCTGCGACACGATCCTCAGCACCCGCACCGACGGCGACCGGGACCGCCAGGACAAACTGGAGACTGCGGCCGCCCAGCCGCGGGACGGGACGGCGTAAGCCCCCTTCGGGTGCGCCCCGCGGTCAGCCCGGCGTTGCGAGCAGGTGGTTCAGCGCGCGGCCGAAGACCGTGCGGGACGCCGTGCGCAGGAGGGGGTCGGCCGGCGCGGGCAGGAAGCGCACGCGCAGTTCCTCCCGCCACACCACCCGGGTACGGCCCCCGGGGCCCGGGTGTGTCTCCAGCTCCGCCCAGCCGAGGACGACGCGGCCGCGTTTCTCCAGGCGGCACAGGCCGGGTCCGTCGTCCGTCGGCGGCTGCCAGGCCGTGACCTCCATCGGGTCGGCGAAGCCGAGCGGGCCGAGCCCCGTGCGGGCCACGACCACCGTGCCCTGCCGGGTCGGCCCGGCGGGGACCACGACGACCCGGGTCAGCGGCACCGCGGCGCCGTGCCGGGGCCAGTTCGTGAGGCGGCGCCACACCTCCGGCTGGGGGAGCGGCACCGTACGTTCGAGTCGGAAGTGGACCACGCCGGGATCCTAGGGAATGCGGCCGGTTCAGCGGCGCGCCCGCCGGCCCGCTCACCCTTTCGCGTCCGGGTGCGCTCCGCCGCGTGGCCTCAGGGCCGGTACACCTCTCCCGGCTCCGCCTTCCCCGGGGCGAGGAGCTGCGGCACCGTCACGAAGACGTAGCCGCGTTCCTTGAGGGCGTCGATGATGCCGGGGACCGCGGGCACGGTGCCCGGGTAGATGTCGTGCAGCAGGATGATGCCGTCCCGGGACGCCTGGTCGAGCACGCGCTTCTGGATGAGCGCGGAGTCGTTCGTCGTGTAGTCCTTCGCGGTGACGCTCCACAGGACCTCCGCGAGGCCCATCTCCTTGGAGATCTTGTTCACCGTGTCGTTGGTGCGGCCCTGCGGCGGACGCATCAGCGTCGGCCTGTGCCCGGTGAGCTTCTCTATCGCGTCGTTGGGGCGCTTGAGTTCCTCACGTATCTCGTCCGGCTCGATCTCGGTCAGTATCTTGTGGTCCCAGGTGTGGCTGGCCACCTCGTGCCCCTCGGCCGCCATCCGCTTGACCAGCTCCGGGTACTTCGTGATGTGCCGCTCGCCGAGCAGGAAGAACGTCGCCGGCACCTGCTTCTGCTTCAGGATGTCCAGCAGCCGCGCGGAGTTCTCGCTGGGCCCGGCGTCGAAGGTGAGCGCGATGCACTTGGCCTGCCGGCAGTCCACGGTGCCGTAGCGGGCCGCCTGGACGGTGGCCGCCGGGTGGGCGCGGGCGTCGCTCGGCGCGGTGGTGTCCAGGCGGGTGCACCCGCTCAGCGCCAGCGTCACGGCGGCGGCGGCCGAAAGGATCGCCGCGCCGCGGAACGCGGTCCCCGTTCTTGTCGTCTTCCTGCTCAGTGAAGGCATGGAGCGACTATACATAGCGTGTATACGCAGAGTGTATAGCCCATCGATCGCTACCCGATTCCATGAATGTGACGCTGCTCACCGGTTACTCGCGCGGACACGCAAGTGAAGCGAGAGTGAGGAGAGCCCCGTGAGCGCATACCCCTGGCGCCGGGTGCTGGTCACCGGCGGAGCCGGATTCGTCGGGTCCCATCTGTGCGGGCGGCTGCTGGACGGCGGCTGCGACGTCGTCTGCCTGGACAATCTCGCCACCGGCTCCCGGGCCAACGTGGCGGATCTGAACACCCGCCCCGGCTTCCGCTTCGTCCGCGGCGACGCCACCGACCCGGCCGTGTGGCAGGCCCTGCCCGGCCGTTTCGACCTGGTGCTGCACTTCGCCTGCCCGGCCTCCCCGGCCGACTATCTGCGGCTGCCCCTGGAGACCCTCGAGGTCGGCTCCACCGGCACCCGCCTCGCCCTGGAGCGGGCCCACGCCGACGGCGCCCGCTTCCTGCTCGCCTCCACCTCCGAGGTCTACGGCGACCCGCTGGAGCACCCCCAGCGCGAGACCTACTGGGGCAACGTCAACCCCAACGGGCCGCGCAGCGTCTACGACGAGTCCAAGCGCTTCGCCGAGGCCCTGGTCACCGCCCATCGCGGCGTCCACGGCACCGACACCGCCGTCGTGCGGATCTTCAACACCTACGGCCCCCGCATGCGCACCGGCGACGGCCGCGCCGTGCCCACCTTCATCGCGCAGGCCCTGGACGGGATGCCCCTCACCGTGGCCGGCGACGGCGGTCAGACCCGCTCGCTGTGCTACGTCGACGACACCGTCACCGGCATCCTCGCCCTGGCCGCCTCGGGCGAGGCCGGCCCCGTCAACATCGGTGGCGCCGACGAGATCACCATGCTGGAGCTGGCCCGCCGGATCATCGACCTCACCGGCTCCGCCTCCCGGGTCCGCTTCGTCGAGCGCCCCGTCGACGACCCCTGCCGCCGCCGCCCCGACACCCGGCTCGCCCGCGAGCTGCTGGGCTGGCAGCCCCAGGTCGACTGGACCGAGGGTCTGAAGCGGACGATCGGCTGGTTCTCGCGGTCCGTGGCCGCCTGAGCCCTTCGCTAGAGGGTCATTTTGTCCTTATGTGGGGTGAAAAATCACTGTTTGGGCGCTGTAGTCGTCTTCATGTGTTTGAGACAGCTGCACCGCGGCACCCGCTCAGCCCAGAGCCCCCGACCGCCTCCCGGGACGGAGCAAGCCCCATGCGCATCCTTGGAATCAATGCCCTGTTCCATGACCCGGCCGCCGCTCTGGTCGTGGACGGACGCACCGTCGCCGCCGCCGAGGAAGAGCGTTTCAGCCGCCGCAAGCACGGCAAGCGGCCCCTGCCGTTCTCCGCCTGGGAACTGCCCGAACTGTCGTCGCGCTGGTGCCTGGACCACGCCGGGCTGCGGCCGGAGGAGCTCGACGCCGTCACGTACTCCTTCGACCCGAAGCTTGCCCGGCCCGCCGCCGACATGGGCCTGAACGACCCGTGGGACCCGCTGCGCCTGGAGTACGCCCGCCGCGCCCCGGAGTTCCTCGCCGAGGCACTGCCCGGCCTGGACCCCGAACGGGTCGTCTTCGTCCCGCACCACGTGGCGCACGCCGCCTCCGCCGGGCCCGCCTCACCGCACCCCGACAGCGCCGTCCTGGTCCTGGACGGCCGCGGCGAATCTGCCTCCCACCTGGCCGGACGCTTCGACGACGGCAAGCTCGACACCCTGCACACCCAGGCCCTGCCCGACTCCCTCGGCCTGGTCTACGAGGAGCTGACCGAGCACCTGGGCTTCCTGCGCTCCAGCGACGAGTTCAAGGTCATGGCGCTCGCCTCCTACGGCAAGCCCCGCTTCCTCGACCGGCTCCGGCAGCATGTCCACGCCACCGGCGACGGCGGCTTCCGGGCCCACGGCGTCGACTGGGCCGCCTTCGCCCCCGCCCGCGGCAAGGGCGAGCCGTGGACGCAGGACCACGCCGACCTGGCCGCCAGCGCCCAGGCCGCCCTGGAGGAGACCCTGCTGGAGCTGGTGCACTGGCTGCACCGCGAGGCCGGCGGCGAGGCCCTCACCATGGCCGGCGGCGTCGCCCTCAACTGCGTCGCCAACTCCACGATCGCCCGGCGGGGTCCCTTCCGGCACGTATGGGTGCAGCCCGCCGCCGGTGACGCCGGCACCGCGCTCGGCGGTGCTCTCTTCCTGGCCGCGCAGGCCGAGGACACCGAGCCCATGCCCGGCGCCGACCTGGGCCGCGGCTGGAGCGACGAGGAGCTGCGCGCCTGGCTGGAGACGGCCGGCGTGCCCTACGAGCGCCCCGACGACATCGCCGAGGCGGTCGCCGAGGAACTCGCCCGCGACGGCATCGTCGCCTGGTTCCAGGGCCGCAGCGAGTACGGCCCGCGCGCCCTCGGCCACCGCTCGCTGATGGCCCACCCCGGCCGCGAGGAGAACCTCGAGCGGCTGAACCACGTCAAGGGCCGCGAGGAGTTCCGCCCGGTCGCGCCCATGGTGCGCGCCGAACGCGCCGCCGACCTGTTCGACGGGCCGCTGCCCAGCCCGTACATGCTCTTCGTGCACGACGTGCACCCCGCCTGGCGCGACCGCATCCCCGCCGTCGTCCACGTCGACGGCACCGCCCGCATCCAGACCGTCGAGGAGCGCTCCGAACCGCTCGTCGCCCGCATGCTTGCTGCGTTCGAGCGCCGAACCGGACTTCCCGTCGTCGTCAACACCAGCCTCAACACGGCCGGCCGGCCCATGGTCGACGACCCGCGCGACGCCCTGGAGTGCTTCGGCTCCGCCCCCGTGGACCTGCTGGCGATCGGACCGTACGCGGTGCGCCGGGGCCGGGCCTACGCGAAGGGACACGGCGCATGACCGCATACGCCGTGGTGATCCCCACCCTGGTGCGCGACACGCTGGCCGACTGCCTGGCCGCGCTCGCCGCCGCCACCGGGCCGCGCCCCGACGAGATCGTCGTCGTGGACGACCGGCCCGGCCCCGACCCGGACCCCGAGGCGCTGGACCACCCGCTCAGCGTCCTCGGCGACCTGCGCGAGCGCACCCTCGTCGTCACCAGCGGCGGACGCGGCCCGGCCGCCGCCCGCAACACCGGCACCCAGGCCGTCACCGCGCCCTGGGTGGCCTTCCTCGACGACGACGTCCAGGTCGGCCCGCACTGGTGCGACCAGCTCGTGCAGGACCTTCAGGAGGCCACCCCGGACACCGGCGCGGTACAGGGCGTCATCGCCGTGCCCCTGCCCGGGCACCGGCGGCCCACCGACTGGGAACGCGCCACGGCCGGCCTGGCGCAGGCCCGCTGGATCACCGCCGACATGGCCTACCGCACCGAGACCCTCAAGCAGCTCGGCGGCTTCGACGAACGCTTCCAGCGCGCCTTCCGCGAGGACGCCGACCTCGCCCTGCGCGTGCTGGACGCCGGCTGGCGCATCCGCCAGGGCCGGCGCACCACCCGGCACCCGGTGCGGCCCGCCGACCGCTGGGTGTCCCTGCGCGCGCAGCGCGGCAACGCCGACGACGCCCTCATGCGCTACCTGCACGGCCCCGACTGGTGGCACCGGGCCCTCGCCCCGCGCGGCCGTATCCGCGGCCACATCGCCACCACCGCTGCCGGGCTGACCGCCGTCGGCTGTGCGCTCACCGGGCACCGGCAGGCCGCCGTCCTCGCCGCGCTGGGCTGGGCGGCCGGCACCGCCGAGTTCGCCTGGGCACGCATCGCGCCCGGACCGCGCACCCGGCACGAGGTCGACACCATGCTCGCCACCAGCGTGCTCATCCCGCCCGCGGCCACCTGGCACTGGCTGAACGGCCTGGTACGGCACCGCGGGGCCGCGCCCTGGCGGGAGGTGGCGCTGTGACGGCGATCCGCGCGGTGCTCTTCGACCGCGACGGCACCCTCGTCGAGGACGTGCCCTACAACGGGGACCCCGACCGTGTGCGCCCGATGCCCGGCGCCCGCGAGGCCGTCGAGCTGCTGCGCGCCCACGGCATCGCCACCGGCGTCGTCACCAACCAGTCCGGCGTTGCCCGCGGCCTGATCTCCGAGGCCGACGTACGCCGCGTCAACGAGCGCGTCGACGAACTGCTCGGCCCGTTCGACGTGTTCGCGATCTGCCCGCACGGCCCCGACGACGGCTGCCACTGCCGCAAGCCGCAGCCCGGGATGATCCTGTGGGCCGCCGGACGGCTGTGCACGCCCCCCGGCCGGCTCGCCGTCATCGGCGACATCGGCGCCGACGTCGAGGCCGCCCGCCGGGCCGGCGCCCACGGCATCCTCGTCCCCACGCCGGTGACCCGCCCCGAGGAGACGGCGAGCGCCGAGCACGTGGCGCCCAACCTTCACACCGCCGTCCGCGCCCTCCTCGACGGCCCGCCCCACGGCCATGTCCTGGCCGACGAGCGGCCCGTCGCCGACGCCTACCGGGAGGCGCGATGAGAGCTGTCGTCACCCGCCTCGACAGCTTCGGCGACGTCCTGCTCGCCGGGCCCGCGATCCGTGCCGTCGCCGCCCGCGCCGACCACGTCACCCTGCTGTGCGGGCCGCTCGGCGAGCCCGCCGCCCGCATGCTGCCCGGCGTCGACGAGGTCGTCGTCTGGAACGCCCCCTGGGCCGGGTTCGACCCGCCGCCCGTCCGCCGCACCGAGATCGACGCGCTCACCGAAGCCCTCGACGCCGACACCGGGCTCATCCTGACCTCCTTCCACCAGTCGCCGCTGCCCACCGCGCTCGTGCTGCGCCTGGCCGGGGTGCGGCGCGTCGCCGCCGACAGCGTGGACTACCCCGGCTCCCTGCTCGACGTACGCCACCAGCGCGCCGAGCACGCCCACGAGGCGGAGGCCGCTCTCGACCTCGCCGAGGCCGCGGGCTTTCCGCGGGTCGACGACGGACACCTCGCCGTCCTGCCCCCGCCCGACACCGGCGAACTGACCGGCGACCAGCCGTACGTCGTCCTGCACCCCGGTGCCAGCGTCCCCGCCCGCGCCTGGAGCCCCGGCCGCTGCGCCGAGGCCGTGCGCGAGCTGACCACCGCCGGACACCGCGTCGTCGTCACCGGCGGGCGCGGCGAGCGGGAGCTGACCGCGCGCGTCGCCGGAGACACGGCGCTGGACCTCGGCGGCCGTACCGGCGCCCGGGAGCTGGCCGGCGTCCTCGCCCGCGCCGCCGCCGTCGTCACCGGCAACACCGGGCCCGCCCATCTCGCCGCCGCCGTCGGCACCCCCGTCGTCTCCCTGTTCGCCCCCGTCGTACCGGCCGAGCGCTGGCGCCCCTACGGCGTGCCGTACGTGCTGCTCGGCGACCAGAGCGCGCCCTGCGCCGGAAGCCGGGCCCGCACGTGTCCCGTCCCCGGCCACCCGTGCCTTCAGTCCGTGTCCGCCCACGACGTGGTCGCCGCAGTGGAGAAGGTGATGCAGGCATGAGGATCCTGATCTGGCACGTGCACGGCTCCTGGACGACGTCCTTCGTCCAGGGCCCGCACACCTACCTCGTCCCGGTCACCCCCGACCGCGGCCCCGACGGCCTCGGCCGCGCCCGCACCTTCGACTGGCCCGACAGCGTGCTCGAAGTGCCGCCCGAGCGCCTGCGCGAGGAACAGATCGACCTCGTCGTCCTGCAACGCCCCCATGAACTGGCCCTCGTGGACGAGTGGCTGGGCCACCGCCCGCCGATGGTCTACCTGGAGCACAACGCCCCGCACGGCGACATCCCCGACACCCGGCACCCGATGGCGGACCAGTCGGCGATCCCGATCGTGCACGTCACCCACTTCAACCGGCTGATGTGGGACAACGGCCAGGCCCCGACCGCCGTCGTCGAACACGGCATCGTCGACCCCGGCCCGCTGTGGACCGGCGAGGTGCCGCATGCCGCCGTCGTCGTCAACGAGCCCGTACGGCGCGGCCGCACCACCGGCACGGACCTGCTGCCGTTCTTCGCCGAGGCCGCCGCGCTGGACGTCTTCGGCATGAAGACCGACCGGCTGTCCCTGCCCGGCATCCGGACCTTCGACCTGCCGCAGCGCGAGCTGCACGCGCAGATGGCCCGCCGCCGGCTCTACCTCCACCCGGTCCGCTGGACCTCCCTCGGCCTGTCCCTGCTGGAAGCGATGCACCTGGGGATGCCCGTCGTGGCGCTCGCCACCACAGAAGTGACCGAGGCGGTGCCCGAAGGCGCCGGGGTGGTCTCCAACCGCATCGACGTACTGAAAGACGCCGTACGGGACTTCGTCGCCGACCCGCTGCACGCCCGCGCCGTCGGCGAGGGCGCCCGCGCCGCGGCGCTCGCCCGCTACGGGCTGACCCGCTTCCTGGACGACTGGGAGCGGCTGCTGAAGGAGGTGACCCGATGAGGATCGCCATGGTGTCCGAGCACGCGAGCCCCCTCGCGGTACTCGGCGGGGTGGACGCCGGTGGCCAGAACGTGTATGTGGCCCGTCTCAGCGAGGAACTGGCGAGCCGCGGACACGACGTCACCGTCTACACCCGGCGCGACTCCACCGACCTGCCCGACCGGGTGACCATGCCCGGCGGCACCGTCGTCGAGCACGTGCCGGCCGGGCCGCCCCGGCCCGTCCCCAAGGACGAGCTGTTCCCGTACATGCCCGGCTTCGGCGCCCACCTGGCGCGGGCCTGGCAGCGCGAGCGACCGGACACGGTGCACGCCCACTTCTGGATGTCCGGCATGGCCGCCCGCATCGGCGCTCACCCCCACGGCATCCCCGTCGTACAGACCTACCACGCCCTGGGCACCGTCAAGCGGCGCCACCAGGGCCGCCGCGACACCAGCCCCTTCGAACGCGTCGGCATCGAGCGGCAGTTGGGCCTCACCTGCGGCCGCGTTCTGGCCACCTGCACCGACGAGGTGTACGAACTCGCCGACATGGGCGTCTCCCCGCAACGGGTGTCCGTGGTGCCGTGCGGCGTGGACGCGGACCACTTCCACCCCGGGGCCCGCGACCGCCGTCATGTGCCGCCGCGCGAGCAGCGGCACCGGATCCTGTCCTGCGGCCGGCTCGTGCGCCGCAAGGGCTACGACAGAGCGATCCGCGCCCTGACCCGCATCCCCGACACCGAACTGCTCATCGCCGGCGGCCCGCCGCCCGGTCTGCTGGAGACCGACCCGGAGGCCGAACGACTGCTGAAGTTCGCCGAACGGGCCGGAGTCGCCGACCGGGTGCGGCTGCTCGGCGCCGTCGACCCCGCGCACATGCCCGCCGTCATGGGCAGCGCCGACCTGGTGCTGTGCACGCCGGTGTACGAGCCGTTCGGCATCGTGCCACTGGAGGCCATGGCGTGCGGCGTGCCGGTCGTCGCCACCGACGTCGGCGGCCACAAGGACACCGTCGCCGACGGCGTCACCGGACGCCGGGTGCCGGCCGGGGACGCGTGGGCGGTCGCCGAGGCCGTACGGGACCTCCTCGGCGACGGCGAACTGCGCCGCCGTATGGGCGAGACGGCGCGTGAACGCGTCCTCGCCCGCTACACCTGGCACCGGGTCGCGGACGGCGTCGAACAGGTCTACCGCCAGGTCGCCGTCGGACGCGGCCTGCGCACGGAGGTGGCGTGATGAGTGCCCCCGCACACACGAAGGGCGGCGGCACCAGTGCCCCCGCAACCAGGAAAAGTGACGGCACGAGCGCCCACGCACCCGCGAAAGGTGGCGGCATGAGCACCCACGCACCGTCGCCGGTGGCGGCCCACTGCGACGAACTCCTCGACGCGCTCGGCCAGTTCAGGGAACGCTCCTACCTCACCGAGCGGTGGGGCGAACAGCTCGCCAAGGTGCTCGGCGGCGGCGGACGGCTGCTCGCCGCGGGCAACGGCGGCAGCGCCGCCCAGGCCCAGCACCTGACCGCCGAACTGGTCGGCCGCTACCGCGACGACCGGCCGCCGTTCTCCGCGATCGCCCTGCACGCCGACACCTCCGCCACCACCGCCATCGCCAACGACTACGGCGTCGACGAGGTGTTCGCCCGCCAGGTCCGCGCGCACGGCCGCCCCGGCGACGTGCTGATGCTGCTGTCCACGTCCGGCGCCAGCGCCAACCTGCTGTCCGCCGCCGACGCGGGCCGCGAGGCCGGGCTGAGCGTGTGGGCCCTGACCGGGGCGGCGCCCAACCCGCTGATGGCGGGCAGCGACGAGGCGCTGTGCGTGCCCGCCGCCACCACGGCGACCGTGCAGGAACTCCACCTGGTCGCCGTCCACATGATCTGCCAGGCGTTCGACGCGGCAGTGGAGCGCATCCACGGGAGGTGACCGGATGACGACGCACGGCTCTTCCAAGGCCCCCCTCGTCGTGGTCGGCGACGCCCTGCTCGACCGCGACCTGACCGGCAGCGCCGACCGCCTCGCCCCCGACGCGCCGGTGCCGGTCGTCGCCGGCTGTGAGGAACGCGTCCGCCCCGGCGGCGCCGCGCTCGCCGCGTACCTCGCGGCCGCCGACGGCCGGCCCGTCACCCTGATCACCGGCCTCGGAGACGACCCGGCGAGCGGGCGGCTGCGCGAACTCCTCGACGGGCGCGTGGAGTTGATCCCGCTGCCGCTGACCGGAGCACTGTCGGAGAAGACCCGTGTGCTGGCCCGCGGCCGCCCCGTGGTCCGCCTGGACCGCGGCGACGGACGGGCCCGCGCGGCCACCGAGGAGGCCCGCGCCGCGCTGGGCGCGGCCCCGGCCGTGCTGGTGTCCGACTACGGCCGCGGCGCGGCGGACGCCCTGCGGGACGTGCTGACCGAACGCCCCCCGCTGGTCTGGGACCCGCACCCGCGCGGCGGCCCGCCGGTGCCGGGCACCCGGCTCGTCACCCCGGCCCGCTCCGAGGCGGAGGCCTTCGCCCGGCAGACGGACGCCGGGGCGGACACGCCGGGCGGAGAGCTGAGGCAGGCCGCCGGGCAGGCCGCCGCGCTCGTACGGCACTGGCGGGTCGGCGCCGTCTCCGTCACCCTCGGCGTGCGCGGCGCACTGCTGTCCTACGGCGACCACCCGCTGCTCGTGCCCGCGCCCGCCGCCCACGAGGGCGACCCGTGCGGCGCCGGTGACCGCTTCGCCGCCACGGCGGCCGGACTGCTCGCCGACGGGTCCCTGGTGGGCGAGGCGCTCCAGGGCGCCGTCGCCGCGGCGACGGCCTTCGTCGGGTCCGGCGGTGCCGCCGCGTTCCCCCCTCCGGCCCCCGGCCGGACGGCGGCACCGGCCGCTCCCAGTGCGCCCTGCGGTGACGGCGCGTCCGGCGACCCCTTCGCCGTGGCCGCCCGCGTCCGCGCCTTTGGCGGGACCGTCGTCGCCGCCGGTGGCTGCTTCGACCTGCTGCACGCCGGGCACGTCGGCCTGCTCCAGGCCGCCCGGCGCATCGGCGACTGCCTGGTGGTGTGCGTCAACTCCGACGACTCCGTGCGCCGCCGCAAGGGCGACGGCCGCCCGGTCAACCCCCTCGCCGACCGGGTCCGCGTCCTGCGCGCCCTGGGCTGCGTCGACGCGGTCGCCGTGTTCGACGAGGACACCCCCGAGCGGCTGCTCGCCGAACTGCGCCCCGACGTATGGGTCAAGGGCGGCGACTACACCGGCGCCGACCTGCCCGAGGCGGCGCTGCTGCGGGAGTGGGGCGGACAGGCCGTCCTGCTGCCCTACCTCGACGGCCGCTCCTCCACCGCGCTGATCGCCCGCGCTGCGGAGGGCGCCCGGTGACCCGGCCCCGGCTGCTCGTCCTGCGCGCCCTGGGCCTGGGCGACCTGCTGGCCGGGGTGCCGGCGCTGCGCGCCCTGCGCCGCGGCTTCCCCGGCCACGAGCTGATCCTCGCCGCGCCCGCCGGGCTGACCCCGGTCGCCGACGCCACGGGAGCCGTCGACCGGCTGCTGCCCGCCGCCGCGCCCGGCCGCGCCGTACCGCGGCACATCGACTGGACCGGGCCGCCGCCCGACCTCGCCGTCGACCTGCACGGCAACGGGCCGCCCAGCCACCGCCTCCTCCAGACGCTGCACCCGCGCCGGCTGTGGGCCTTCGCACACCCCGGCACCCCGGAGATCGACGGGCCGCCGTGGTGGGCGGAGGAACACGAGCGGGACCGCTGGTGCCGCTTCGTGGAGTACTACGGCGTCGCAGCCGACCCCGCGGACCTGCGGCTGCCCGCACCGCCCGGACCGTCCCCGGCGCCGGACGCCGTCGTACTGCACCCGGGCGCCGGGGCACCGTCGCGCTGCTGGCCCATCGAGCGGTACGCCGCCGTCGCGACCGCTCTGCGCGAGCGCGGACTGCGGGTCGTGGTCACCGGGGGAGAGGGCGAGGAGGACCTCGTCGCCCGGCTCGCCAAAGCGGCCCGGCTGCCCGACACCGACACCTTCGGCGGCGGCCTGCCCTTCGCCCGCCTGTCCGCCCTGGTCGCCGGCGCCCGCGCCGTGATCAGCGGCGACACCGGCATCGCGCACCTCGCCGTCGCCCACGCCACCCGCTCGGTGACCCTGTTCGGCCCCGTCGCGCCCAGTTGCTGGGGACCGCCGGACGACCCGCGCCACCAGGTGCTCTGGCGCCCCGGCCCGCAGCAGGGTGACCCGCACGGGAGCCGGCCCGACCCGGCGCTGCTGCGAATCACCCCCGACGACGTCCTGCACGCCTACGACCGGCTGCCGTCATGAGTGACCTCGGCATCGTCATCGCCACCCGCGACCGCGCCGACCGCCTGGCCGGCGCCCTGCGCCATCTCACCGCACTGCCCGAGCGGCCCGAGATCCTCGTCGTGGACAACGCCTCCCGCGACCACACCCGCGCCCTGATCGCCCGCGACTTCCCGCAGGTCCGGGTACTCACGCTGACCGAGAACCGGGGCGCGCTCGCCCGCACCGAAGGGGTACGCGCGCTGAACACGCCGTACATCGCCTTCAGCGACGACGACTCCTGGTGGGAGGCGGGCTCCCTGGAACTCGCCGCGAAGCTGCTGGACGCCCATCCCCGGCTCGGCCTGATCTCGGCACGCACCCTCGTCGGCCCCGGCGAGGAGGAGGACCCGCTCAACGACGTCCTCGCCCGCTCCCCGCTCGGACCCGCCATCGACCTGCCCGGCGTCCAGGTACTCGGCTTCCTCGCCTGCGCCGGCGTGGTGCGCCGCAGCGCCTACCTCGACGCGGGCGGCTTCCACCCGGTGCTGTTCTTCGGGGGCGAGGAGACCGTGCTCGCCTACGACCTCGCCGCGCGCGGCTGGGGCGTCACCCACTGCCCGGACGTCGTCGCCCACCACCACCCCGACCCGGCGTCGCCGCGCCCCGGCCGTCCGGCCGCCCAGCGCCGCAACGACGTCCTCACCGCCTGGCTGCGCCGCCCCCTGCCGCAGGCCCTGGCCCGCACCCGTGACCTGGCGGCCGAGGCACGCCATGACCCCGTCGCCCGGCAGGCCCTGCGCGAGACCCTGACCCGTCTGCCGGCCGCCCTGCGCGCCCGCCGCCCCCTGCCGCCCCACCTGGAGCGCGCCGCCCGCACACTGGACGGAGCCCAGCCATGACCGACCCGCGCGCCACCGTCGTCGTCATCACCCACAACCGGCGCGACGAACTCCTGCGCACCCTCGGCCATCTGGCCGAACTCCCCGAGAAGCCACCGGTGATCGTCGTCGACAACGCCTCCGCCGACGGCACCCCCGACGCCGTCGCAAAGAAGCATCCGCAGGTACGGCTGCTGCGGCCCGGCCGTAATTTCGGCGCCATCGGGCGCAACCTCGCGGTGCGAGAGGTCCGCACCCCGTACGTGGCGTTCTGCGACGACGACTCCTGGTGGTCGCCCGGCGCGCTGTCCGGCGCCGCCGACCTGCTCGACCGGTACCCCTCGCTCGCCACCGTCACCGCACGCATCCTCGTCGAACCCGGCTCCACCGACGACCCGATCACCGAGGAACTGCGCAACTCGCCCGTGCCCGCCCCTCGCTGGCTGCCCGGACCGGCACTCGGCTCCTTCCTGGCCGCCGCGACCGTGCTGCGCACCGAGGCCTTCCGCGCCGCCGGCGGCTTCCATCCGCGGCTGTGGCTCGGCGGCGAGGAGGAGCTGCTCGCCGCCGACCTGGCCGCGAACGGCTGGTGGCTGACGTACGCCGACCATCTGACGATCCATCACCAGCCGTCCCCTGCGCGGGACGCCACCCTGCGCCGGGCGCACGGCATCCGCAACACCCTGTGGTTCACCTGGCTGCGCCGGCCGGCCCGCCCCGCGCTGCGCCGCACCGTCCACCTCGCGCGCACGGTCCCCCGCGACACGGTGTCGCTGCGGGCCTTCGCCGAGGCCGCGGCCGCGCTGCCGTGGGTCCTGCGCGAGCGGCGGGTGCTGCCCGCGGACGTCGAGGCGCGGATGCGGCTGCTGGAGGACGCACAGCGGCAGTCGAAGGCGCGGCGCTACGTCGGCTGAGCGCACCGCCACCCCCGAGTGCACAGGCAGGAGCGGGGCGGCCGCCCCGCTCCCACCTCATGCCCACCCGGGCGTTCTCATGGCTCGCTCCACCGGCACAGCAGCCGGAACACCGCGAACAGCGTCACCGGCCAGACGAAGGCGAACGCCCAGATCGCCGCGGGATGGGAGGTGCTGATGCCGGTCACCATCAGCCCGACGGCCACCGCGAGCAGCGCGGCGACGGTCAGCGGATGCGGCCGATGGGCGGCCAGCCGGGCCGGCCACGACCTCCGCGGCCGCTCGAGCGTGCGCAGCCGTCGCATGAGCCGGCGGTCGCGTCGCAGGTCGCGCTCCAGGTCGTCCAGTATCCGTTGTTCGTGGTCGGGGAGTCGGCCGATCGACACGGTGCCTCCAGGGGAAACGTCGGGAGGGGCCTTCTACGGGGGTGCCCCCAGGGGAAATGCCGGAGGGGATGTCCTTCGCGGGTGCCCCGCCCGCCGTACGGGCTAACCGGCCGCAGCGACCCGCAGAGCGTCCGGCAACACGTCCGCGCCGTCCGCCGCGCGGAAGCCGGCCGTGATGTGCCCGGCCCGTTCGCGGCCCTCGCCCAGGCACCACTGCCACCAGCGGCCGAGCCCGTCACCGTCCAGCCGGTCGGCCGGCAGCAGCGCGGGCCAGCCGCAGGCCCGCGCCTGTGCCGTCACTTTGGCGCCGCCCGCCACCGGGTCGATCGCCAGCGCCGGCGTCCCGGCGCGCAGCGCCAGCACCAGACCGTGCAGCCGGTCCGTGACGACGAGGTCCAGGCGGGCCAGCACCGCCTCGAACTGGGCGGCCGTCGCGCACAGCCGCCAGTCGTGGGAGTCCAGCCGGGTCTCCAGCTCCAGCCGCGCGCAGTCCCGCCCGGACAGCCACCCCGTGACCGCCTCGGCGACCTCGGCGTGCCGCCGCTGCCCGCCGTACTCGTGCTGCCCGTGGGTGAGGATCACGCCGGCCACCGGCCGGGCGGGCGGCGCGGGGGCGCGGGCGGCCAGGTCCAGGGACGGCTCGGCGCCCGGCGCGTCCCGCGCCAGCACCTGGTGGAAACCGGTGACGGCCCGGCTGCCCGGGTCGATCACGGACGTGCCGACGGCGATCCGCGCGCAGTGCGCGAACCGCCGGTGCAGGTCCTCGACCTGGGGACCGTGCAGCGGCCCGCACACGAACACCAGATGCGTGTAGTCCTCGGTGCGTACGTCGTCCAGGTGCAGGGCATCGGCCCGGAACCCCGGGCTCCATACGACGTCGTACGGCAGCCGTTCCCGGTCCAGCACGGCGCGCACCCGGTCCAGTGCCAGCACGTCACCGGCGGTCGCCTCCCCGTCCCGGAAGGTGAACCACCCCGTCAGCAGAATCCGTCCTCGCACAGTGGCCCCGAGTGCCCCGGGAGCGCCGCGGTCATGCGAGTGACCTGCACCCGGAAGGCGTCCCGGACGTCACCCGCCACGGCCTCGGCCCGTCGGCCCCGGCATGTGCGACCACCCCGAATGCCCCCACGACTGCCGCTCTGATCCGGGCCGGCGAGGGCATCGCGGACAGAAGGTGTCCGCAACTCCGGCTAGCGTGCGGGCATGGCCAAGACGACGACGGCTCCCGTGCTCGGCGCCCGTGCCCTCAACCGCGCGACCCTGGAGCGGCAACTGCTGCTGACCCGGTCGCCGTTGACGGCCCACGAAGCCGTGTCCCACCTCCTCGGACTGCAGGCGCAGAACGTCAAGCCGCCCTACTACGCGCTCGCCGCCCGCCTCGACGGCTTCGCGCCCGAGCAGCTCTCCCGGCTCATGGCCGACCGTGCCGTCGCCCGCATGGTCACCCTGCGCTCCACCATCCACACCCACACCGCCGACGACTGCCTCACTCTGCGCCCGCTGGTCCAGCCCGCCCGCGCACGCGAACTCTCCGCGTTCCGCAAGGGGCTGACGGGCGTCGACCTCGACCGGCTCGCCGTGCTAGCCCGGGACCTCGTCGAAGAAATGCCGCGCACCCTGAAGCAACTGCGTGAGGCGCTGCAGCCGCACTGGCCGGACGCCGACCCGCAGGCCCTCGGCATCGCCGCCCGCTGCACCCTGCCGCTCGTCCAGGTCACCCCGCGCGGACTGTGGGGCGCGAGCGGTCAGGTCGCGCTCACCACCGCCGAGCACTGGCTGGGCCGGCCCACCGAGCCGCCCGCCGGCCCGGACGCGACCGTCCTGCGCTACCTCGCCGCCTTCGGCCCCGCCTCGGTCAAGGACATGCAGATCTGGGCCGGTCTCACCCGGCTGCGCGACGCCTTCGAACGGCTCAGGCCCCGATTGCTCACCTTCCGCGACGAGCGGGGCGTCGAGCTGTTCGACCTGCCCGACGCGCCGCGTCCCGACCCGGACACCCCGGCTCCGCCCCGCTTCCTGCCCGAGTTCGACAACCTGCTGCTCTCCCACGCCGACCGCAGCCGGGTCGTCCCGACCGAGCACCGGGGCCGCAGCTGGCAGGGCAACCAGGCCTACCGCACCCTCCTCCTCGACGGCTTCCTCGCGGGCCTGTGGGCGCTGGATCAGCAGGCGCTGGTCATCGAGCCGTTCACCGCGCCGGGCAGAACCCTGCGCGCGCAGATCACGGCCGAGGCGGAACACATGCTCGCGACGCTGCACCCGGAGTCGTCGTACGACATCCGCTTCGGCACGGTACGGCGCTGAGCGCTCAGTCCGCCCGGCCCGTCACCGCCACCGTCAGCCCCAGGCCGATCATCGTGAACCCGCCCGCACCGCCGATCAGCGACAGCCGCCGGTCCGAGCGCGCGAACCAGGCACGGGCGGCCGACGCGGTCAGGCCCCACAGCGTGTCGGTGACCAGGCCGATGGAGATCGGAACCAGCCCGAGCAGCAGCATCTGCGCCGGCACCCGGCCGGCCGCGTGGTCCACGAACTGCGGCAGCACGGCCGCGAAGAACACCACGCCCTTGGGGTTGGTCACCCCGACCAGGGCGCCGTCCAGCACGGTGCGCAGATCACCGCGCGCGGGCCCGCCGGGCGCCGCCCGGATCGCCGACGCCGTCAGCTCCCGGCGGTGCCGGAACGCCTGCACCCCCAGGTACACCAGATACGCGGCACCGGCCAGCTTCACCGCCAGATACACCGTCACCGACCGCTCGACCAGCGAGCCGACGCCCACCGCGACGGCCACGACGAGCAGATACGACCCGAGGACGTTGCCCAGCGCCGTCGCCACCGCGGTGCGGCGCCCGTGCGCCAGCGCCCGCCCGATGACGAACAGCACGCTCGGCCCCGGGATCACGATCACCAGCAACGACATCACCGCGAAGGCGAGCACACGATCGGTGGACACCATGCGCCGACCCTACGCCCTGCGCCCGCGTCGGGCATTGGAAAGGGGGGCGGTGCGGGCTGCTCGTGGAAGCCCGCAACGCCCCCCTGGTAATCACCTGAGGGATACTCAGGAGTCTTCTGGGGTCATGAGCGTGTCATGACGTGACCTGCGCGGTCACGAGGCTGGAGAAGGTGGTCAGCCGGGTGTACACACCCGGGTAACCCGCCTCAGCGCAACCCTCCCCCCAGGAAGTGATCCCTGCCAGGACGCCCCCGATGAGCAGGGGACCGCCGCTGTCGCCCTGGCAGGTGTCCACGCCACCGGATGAGTACCCGGCGCACACCATGTCGCTCTGCACGAAGTCAGAGCCGTAGGAAGTCTTGCAGCTCGCGTCGGACACGATCGGGACCGTGGCGGTGCGCAGCTGGTTGGAGGAGCTGCCGTTCTCCGCGGTCGTGCCCCAGCCGAGGATGCGGGCCGTGGTGCCCGCCGCGTACACCGAGGTGTCGGACGGCGCGACGTACTTCGCCGCCGTGTACGGCATCGGCGCCGACAGCGTCAGCACGGCCACGTCGTCGCCGTTCGAGGCGTCCGTGTAGTCCGGGTCGACCCAGATCCTGCTGACCCGGCCGACCGTGCCGTTGGTGCCGTTGAGGTAGGTGCGGCCGCCCACGACCCGCACGCCGGACGGGGTCTCGCCGGCCATGCAGTGCGCGGCCGTGACCACCTTGGTCGGGGCGACGAGGGTGCCGCCGCAGAACTGGTTCTGCGAGGCGTCGGTGATCTGCATCATGAACGGGTACGCCGTCGTCGTGGTGGTCGTGCCGCCCACGACGGGCTGCGGCGCGGCGACGGCGGCGGGAGCGCTGAAGACTGCCGCGGCGACGGCCGCGACGGCGACGGCGGCGGTCCTGCCCGCCGTCGATCTCGCACGGGTGAGCCCGAACATCAGTCTCCTCGGTGGGGTTGCCGGTGGGGGGTATCGCACGGGTGTGCGGGGGACGCGGGACCGGCCCCCGTGTGCCCGGGCGAGCGGCACGTCCCTCACGCTAGAACCCGTGCCACCGCCCTCCCAATGAGGGAACCCCCTAAGGGAGTCGGGCAGGGAAAACCCTCGATCGCCCCGCTGTTCACCCACGACGGCAGTAAACCCGCGCGGGCCTCACTTCGCGTGACGCCCCGCCGCCAGCCGCACGATGTCCACCCGGGAGCGGATCCCCAGCTTGCGGTAGACCCGGGTCAGGGTCGCCTCCACCGTCTTGACGCTGATGAACAGACGGGCGGCGATCTCCCGGTTGGTGGCGCCCTCCATGACCAGGCCCGCCACCTGACGCTCCATCGAGGCCAGCGAGTCCAGCGCGGTGTGCAGCCCGGCCGGTGCCGGGGCCGGCCGCTGCGCCGCGGCGGCGGTGGCCGCCTGAGCGGCTGCCTCCACCTGCCGCAGCCACGGCAGCGCACGGCAGCGCCGGAACAGCCGTGCCGCCTCGTCGTACGACGTCGGTCCGGGCCGTCCGGCGCGCAGCCGGGCCAGCGCGTACGCGGCCCGCGCCTCCTCCAGGCCGTAACCCAGCTTGGCCAACCGGTCCTGAGCGGACGTCAGCTGCGCGAGCGCGGCCTCCGTGTCTCCCCGGGCCGCCCGCACCAGCGCCCCGGCCCGGTCGAGCACCGCGAGCACGCTCTCCCGGCGCAGCCGCAGCGCGTGCTCGCGGGCGGTGTCGATGACCTCCTGCGCCTCGCCCACCTCGCCGATGCGCACCAGTGCCTCGGCGAGGTCGCCGTGCCAGCGGCCGCGGGCCGGGTCGGTGATGCCGAGGCCCGCCTCCAGCTCCCGCACCCGGCGCAGCGACACCACGGCCCCGCGCGCGTCCCCGGCGACCAACTGCGCGTGGCCGAGGGCGGCCAGCGCCCGCGAGAGGTACATCTGGTCGCCGTCCTCCTCGGCGTGCGCGGCGGCCTCCCGGGCCAGCGCCTCCGCCCGCTCCACGTCCCCGGCGGACGCCTCGGCGAGCGAGGCCAGCATCGCGGAGGCGCCCTCACCGATGCCGGAGTCGCGGGCCAGTCTGAGGCTCTCGCGGGCCAGGTCCAGGGCCCGCCCGCAGTGCCCGGACAGCAACTCGGTCTCGGCGAGGGCGCGCAGGAAGTGCACCTCGCTCTCGACCATGCCGCGCCGGCGCACCTCGCGCAGCAGCGCGCTGATCGTCGTACGGGCCTCCGGCAGCTGATCGCTCATCAGCAGCCAGCGGAAGCGGGCCGCGCCGGCGCCGTTGTGATGGCACGCCACATACGGGTCCTGCGGCTCCTGCAACGCCCGCTTGACGGTGACCGGGGCGTCCGGGTGGCCCATCAGGGTCTCGGTGGACGCCTGGAAGGACAGTGCCATCAGCTCGGTGCGCCGGTTCCCGGCCCGCGCGGCCAGCTCCGCGGCGTGCGCGGCCTCCTGGCGGGCCTCGGCGAAGTCGCCCTCGACGACCAGGGCGCGCCAGGCCAGCTGGTAGTGGACCAGGGCCAGCAGCCGGGGGTCGTCACCGGCGTCGGCCAGCGCCTGCGGGAAGACGGCGTCCACGTCACCGAGGGCCTGCCCGGCCGCCTCGATCACCACCATCCAGGCCCGCACCCGCTCCGCGGGCACGGCCGCCCGGGTCAGCACCTCGCGGGCGATGTCCCGGGCGAGGTCCGCCTCGCCGGCCGTGATCGCGTCCTCCGCGGCCTGCAGCCGCCGCTCGTCCGGCGCGGGCGAGCCGTCGGCCGGTGTGTGCCGGGCCGCGAGCAGCCCCAGCGAGGCGGCCACCGACGGCGCCCCGCGGTCCCGGGCGAGCGCCGCGGCCTCGGCCAGCGAGGCGGCGACGTCCGGGTCGGTGCCGATGGTGGCCAGCGCCAGGTGCCGGGCCCGCTCGATCGGGTCCGAGGCGGCCGTGGACAGCGCGGCGTGCGCGGCGCGCCGCTCGTGGGCGGGCGCCTCCGCGTACAGGGCGGCCGAGATCAGCGGATGCGCGAACCGCACCGCCGGCGCCTCCGGCTCGGTCGTGAGCAGCCCCAGCTCCGCGGCGCGCGCGCACTCGGCCTCGGCGTGGTCCCGCCCGGCCGCGTGCAGCAGCGCCGCCGTCGGCCGGGCGCCGGCGCTGGCCACCAGCAGGGTGCGGCGGGCCTCGTCGGACAGCAGGTCCAGCCGGCTGAGCACCAGCGCCCGCAGCGAGGTCGGCACCGGCAACGGCTCGCCCGGCCGCGGCGGCGTCGGATTCTCGGCCAGCGCCCGGCCCAGCTCCAGAGCGAAGAGGGGATTGCCGCCACTGGTCCGGTGGATGTCCCGCACCGTGGATCTCGGCAGCCCGGTGTACCCGCGGTGGTCGAGCAGCGCGGACACCTGGCCGCGGGTGAGCGGACCGAGCCGCACGGCGAGCGTGTCGGGCGGACAGGCACGCAGATACCGGTCGTACTCCTGCGCCTCGGTGCGCACGGCGCACAGCATGCGCACGGGTGTGTCGCCGAGCCGCCGGGCGGCGAAGCCGAGCAGCTCGGCGCTGGCCGAGTCCAGCCACTGGAAGTCGTCGGCCACCACCAGCACCGGCCCGTCCTCGGCCAGCGCCCGCAGCGCCGACAGAACGGCCAGCCGCAGCGCGAGACCGTCACGCTGCAGGGTCGACTCGCCCCGCCCGGTCAGCGCGGACTCCAGAGCGGTGCGCTGCGCGCCGGGCAGCCGGTCGGCGATCCGGTCGAGGACCAGCCCGAACAGGTCGGCGAGGGCGAGGAAGGGCAGATGGGATTCGGACTCGGTGGCCGAGCAGCGCAACACGGTGCCGGACTGGAAGCAGTTTTCCGCGGCCAATGCCCGCAGCACGGTCGACTTTCCTATTCCGGCCGGGCCGTGCAGCAGCACGCTGCCTCCGGACACGAGCCGCTCACGCGCCGCGCTGAACAGCTCCTCCCGGCCGATGACCAGGTCGGGGCGGCATCGGGCAGGCTCCTGGAAGTCCCGTCGCACGGTTACCGCTCCCCTCCGTGTGTCGTGTCCGGGCCAAATTCTAGGCAACCGCGCAGGAAATTCGGACGGACGATGTCGTGAGGGATATAACAACATCCTTGCGCAACGAAAAATTCACAGCGCCGTCTGCCTGAATGACAACGCTGCCGACCACTCTTTCCCCTGCCCACAAGGACCCCGCGCCACGCCGGTGCCGCGCCCGCCCGCCCCGGCGCCGACCACAAACGGACCGAAGGCGCGACACCAGCCACCCACGCACCGCAACGGGCCGCCGCAGGCACAGAACGGGGCGCGGGGAACTGCGTGAGGAACCACGACGCACCCGCAGCCGCACGACTACGGCAGAAGCCCCACCCGCCGCGCGGCCGCCACCGCCTCCCCGCGGGTGTGCGCCCCAAGCTTCCGCATGGCCGACCGCAAATACGCCTTCACCGTCTCCGGACGCAGCCGGAGCCGCTCACCGATCACCGCATTGGTCGCCCCGGAAGCCACCCACGACAGCACATCCAGCTCCCGGGGCGCCAGGCTCACCCCCACCGTCCCACCCGCCGGCGCCAGCAGCCCGCACACCCCCAGCAGCTCCGCCCGCAGCGCCGGATCCCCGATCCGCGGAGCCAGCGCCCGCAGGGCGGCGTGCGCCTCCCGCACCTGCTCCCAGCCCCCGGCGGAACGCGCCCGCTGGGGCCGCGCCGCCGCCAGCAGCTCGCGCGCCTCCTCCCGCACCACCAGCGCCTGCTCCACGTCCCGCGCCGTCGCCACCGCCTCGCTCAGCGCCCGGTCCCCCAGCGGCTGAGCGCTCCGCAGGGCCCCGTACAGCACCCCCCGCACCCGCCGCCGTACCACCACCGGCACCGCGAGCACCGAGCGCAGACCCTCCTCGGCGACGGCCGCGTCGTACTCGTGGCTGATCTGCCGTGACGAGGAGTAGTCCGCCACCGCGCACGGCAGGGCGAGCGCCACCGCCTTGCCGCCCAGCCCGTTGCCGGAGGTCACCGCGAGGGAGCGCAGCGCCGAGGTGTCGTTGCCGCTCAGCTCGCTGATCCGGATCCGGCGGTGCCCGGCGTCCACCAGCCCGCCGAAGGCCACCGGTAGCCCGGTGCCGCGGCGCAGCCGCGCCAGCGCACCGCGTATCTCCACCACGTCGGACGCGTCCGCTGTCACCTGCTCGACCCCTCACTGCGGCTGTTTCGCGGCCCCCCACCCCCTTTCGGGGGTAGTGAGACCTGCATCACGGATTAGACGATGTACCCGAGCCGCCCGGCAATGGTCCGGCACAACAGGAGGACAGATGACGGCGACGGACGACTTCCGCAGGGCACGGGACTTCCTGCTGGAGCACCGCGAGGACTACGCAGGCGCCTACGCCGGTTTCCGCTGGCCCCGGCCCGAGTACTTCAACTGGGCGCTCGACTGGTTCGACGTCATCGCCGACGGCAACGACCGCACGGCGCTGCACATCGTCGAGGAGGACGGCAGCGAGACCCGGCTGTCCTTCGCCGAGCTGTCCGACCGCTCCGACCGCGTGGCGAACTGGCTGCGCGACCGAGGCGTGGCCGCCGAGGACCGGGTGCTGGTCATGCTCGGCAACCAGGCCGAGCTGTGGGAGACCGCGCTCGCCGCGATGAAGCTGCGCGCGGTGGTCATCCCGGCCACCCCGCTGCTCGGCCCCGCCGACCTGCGCGACCGCGTGGAGCGGGGCCGGGTCAAGCATGTGATCGTGCGCGCGGAGGACACGGAGAAGTTCGCCGAGGTGCCCGGGGCCTACACCCGGATCAGCGTCGGCGGCCTGCCCACGGAGGGCTGGGAGCCGTACGAGGACGGCTACGCGGCCCCGGCCGGGTACGTCCCGGACGGTCCGACCCGCGCCGACGACCCGCTGATGCTGTACTTCACCTCCGGCACCACCGCCCGGCCCAAGCTGGTCGAGCACACCCACACCTCGTACCCGATCGGGCACCTGGCGACCATGTACTGGGTCGGCCTCATCCCCGGCGACGTGCATCTCAACATCTCCTCGCCGGGCTGGGCCAAGCACGCCTGGTCCAATCTCTTCGCGCCGTGGAACGCCGAGGCGACCGTCTTCATCCACAACTACAGCCGCTTCGACCCGGCCCGCCTGATGTCCGAGATGGACCGGGCCGGCGTGACCACGTTCTGCGCCCCGCCGACCGTGTGGCGCATGCTCATCCAGGCCGACCTGTCCCAGCTGCGCAACCGGCCCCGCGAGGTCGTCGCCGCCGGCGAGCCGCTGAACCCCGAGGTCATCGAGCAGGTGCGGCGCGCCTGGGGCCGCACCATCCGGGACGGCTTCGGGCAGACCGAGACGGCCGTGCAGGTCGCCAACACACCGGGCCAGGACCTCAAGACCGGGTCCATGGGCCGTCCCAGCCCCGGCTACCGCGTCGAGCTGCTCGACCCCGTCTCCGGCGCGCCCGGCGCCACCGAGGGCGAGATCGCGCTCGACCTGTCCGAACGCCCGGTGGGCCTGATGACCGGCTACCACGGCGACGCCGACCGTACGGCGGAGGCGATGGCCGGCGGCTACTACCGCACCGGCGACATCGCCGCCCGGGACGAGGACGGGTACCTGACCTACGTGGGCCGGGCCGACGACGTCTTCAAGGCGTCCGACTACAAGATCAGCCCGTTCGAGCTGGAGAGCGCCCTGCTGGAGCACGAGGCGGTCGCCGAGGCGGCGGTCGTGCCCGCGCCGGACGAGCTGCGCCTGGCCGTGCCGAAGGCGTACGTCGTCCTCGCCGAGGGCTACGAGCCCGGCCCGGACACCGCCAAGATGCTCTTCGAGCACTCCCGTCAGGTGCTGGCACCGTACAAGCGCATCCGGCGGCTGGAGTTCGGTGCGCTGCCGAAGACGGTGTCCGGCAAGATCCGCCGTATCGAGCTGCGCGAGGCCACGGCCGCGGGGTCGGACGACGAGTGCCGCGAGGAGGACTTCCGGTGACCGCACTGTCCTACACGCACGGCACCAGCGGGACCGTCCTGCTCGGCGACACCATCGGCGCCAACCTCGACCGGGCCGTCGCGGCCTGGCCGGAGCGCGAGGCGCTCGTCGACGTACCCTCCGGCCGGCGCTGGACGTACGCCCGGTTCGGTGCCGAGGTCGACACGCTGGCGCGGGCGCTCGTCGCCGGCGGCATCGCCAAGGGGGACCGGGTCGGCATCTGGGCGATCAACTGCCCGGAGTGGGTCCTGGTCCAGTACGCCACCGCCCGCATCGGCGCGATCATGGTGAACATCAACCCGGCCTACCGCACCCACGAGGTCGAGTACGTCCTCAACCAGTCCGGTGTCCGTCTGCTCGTCGCCTCCGTCAGCCACAAGACCAGCGACTACCGGGCGATGGTCGACCAAGTGCGCGGCAGATGCCCAGAGCTGCGCGAGGTCGTGTACATCGGCGACCCGAGCTGGGACGCGCTGCTCTCCCGCGCCACCGCGGACGTGACGTACGAGGCCCTGTCCTGCGACGACCCCATCAACATCCAGTACACCTCGGGCACGACGGGCTTCCCCAAGGGGGCCACCCTCTCCCACCACAACATCCTCAACAACGGTTACTTCGTGGGCGAGTTGATCACCTACGGCGAGCAGGACAGGATCTGCATCCCGGTCCCCTTCTACCACTGCTTCGGCATGGTCATGGGCAACCTGGCGGCCACCTCGCACGGCGCCTGCATGGTGATCCCGGCCCCCTCCTTCGACCCGAAGGCCACCCTGGAGGCCGTCCAGCAGGAGCGCTGCACCTCGCTCTACGGCGTGCCGACCATGTTCATCGCGGAGCTGAACCTGCCCGACTTCGCCGCGTACGACCTCACCTCGCTGCGCACCGGCATCATGGCCGGCTCGCCCTGCCCGGTGGAGGTGATGAAGCGGGTGGTCGCCGAGATGCACATGGAGCAGGTCTCCATCTGCTACGGCATGACCGAGACCTCCCCGGTGTCCCTGCAGACCCGGATGGACGACGACCTGGAGCACCGCACCGGCACCGTCGGCCGCGTGCTGCCGCACATCGAGGTGAAGATCGTCGACCCGGCCACCGGCGTCACCCAACCCCGGGGTGAGGCAGGGGAGTTGTGCACGCGCGGCTACAGCGTGATGCTCGGCTACTGGCAGGAGCCCGACAAGACCGCCGAGGCGATCGACGCCGGACGCTGGATGCACACCGGGGACCTCGCGGTGATGCGCGAGGACGGGTACGTCGAGATCGTCGGCCGCATCAAGGACATGATCATCCGGGGCGGGGAGAACATCTACCCGCGCGAGATCGAGGAGTTCCTCTACGGCCACCCGAAGATCCGCGACGTCCAGGTCGTCGGCGTCCCGCACGAGAAGTACGGCGAGGAGGTACTGGCCTGCGTCATCCCGCGCGACCCCGCCGAGCCGCCGACCCTCGAGGACGTCCGCGGCTTCTGCGAGGGGCAGTTGGCCCACTACAAGATCCCCAGCCGGCTCCAGCTCCTGGACACCTTCCCGATGACGGTGTCCGGCAAGGTCCGCAAGGTGGAACTCCGGCAGAAGTACGCCGGCTGAACCGGGCTCCGCCCGCGGGAGCGGAGTTCGCTCCGCGTCCGGACCGGCGGGGCGGCCGTGGACGACAGCATCGGGTGCGGCACGGCACGCACCCGACGCGAAGGAGACCCTCCGGGCTGTGGCTCCTCGCCGTCGTGCTCGGCGTACCCCTGGGGCCATGACGCTCCCCGGCTTGGCGTCCGCTGCCGGGCGCGGTCACCGTGCCCTGCCGGCGCCGGCTCCGGGCCGGCGCCTGAGCGCACCGGGCGCCGGCGACCGGCCGGTGCCGAGCGCGCTCAGGACGCCGTATCCGGTGCGGTGAAGGCGCGGGCCGCGTCGTTGACCGGGCGGGGTGCGTGCGCCGCGTCCAGGCTGAACAGCGGGATGTCCAGGCCGTCCGCGCGGGCGCGGGCGTCGGCGGTGTAACCGGCCCGGGAGAAGTGGACGCCCCGCGCCGAGCGGATCATCGCCGTCAGCCACAGGCACTCCACGTCCCGCAGACAGGCCGGCCGCTCGCCCGGGTCGACGTGCGCCACCAGGCCGGGCGCGACCAGGCCGATGCCGTGCGCCGGGCGCCGGCGGGCCCGGCGGACGTCGTGGTGACCGAGCCGGTGCAGCAGCCGCGCGGCCGCGACGACCGCGTCCCACGGCCCGGGCTCTCCCCGCGCCACCGGAACACGCACCACCGTGCCGCACGGGCACCCCAGCTCCGGCTGCGGCCACTCGCCCTCGCGCCCGCACGCCCCGCACCGCAGCGACACCCACTGCTCGTCCCACACCGGATGCGTCACGGCCATGGGCGCCCCGCGCGGGTCCAGCGGCGGTACGACCGGCGCGCCGCACGCGCAGGGATACACAGGCACGGTGAAGCGCCGCTCGCGTCGGCAGGCCGGGCAGCGCACCGGCACGCTCTCGGGCATGGCCCCCTCCCCAGGCGTCGCGTCGGCTCGGCGCTCCCATGGTGCTCCACCTGTCCACCGTCTGTCCGTCTCTTGACGGTCTTCGCCCCGCGCCTTACATTGCTTCCACGTAGTAGAAATTAATTTCCGCAATACGGAAAGTCCGGCAAGGCTCGGACGCCGGACGGCGGAGCTGGACTGGACGCGGACACGAACTCACCGCAGGGCGCGACGGGGAGAGCGAATCCGACAGCCGAAGCAGGAGTAACTCCATGGCTCGTATGACCGCTGCCCGTGCGGCAGTCGAGATCCTCAAGCGCGAGGGTGTCACCCAGGCGTTCGGTGTGCCGGGCGCAGCGATCAACCCCTTCTACAAGGCGCTGCAGCAGGGTGGCGGGATCGACCACACCCTCGCCCGCCACGTCGAGGGCGCCTCCCACATGGCCGAGGGCTACACCCGGACCCGGCCCGGGAACATCGGTGTCTGCATCGGTACCTCCGGCCCCGCCGGCACCGACATGATCACCGGTCTGTACTCCGCGATCGGTGACTCCATCCCGATCCTGTGCATCACGGGCCAGGCGCCCACCCACGTGATCCACAAGGAGGACTTCCAGGCCGTCGACATCGCCTCGATCGCCAAGCCGGTCACCAAGATGGCGGTGACCGTCCTGGAGGCCGCGCAAGTCCCCGGCGTCTTCCAGCAGGCCTTCCACCTGATGCGCTCCGGCCGTCCCGGCCCGGTCCTCATCGACCTGCCGATAGACGTCCAGCTCACCGAGATCGAGTTCGACCCCGAGACGTACGAGCCGCTGCCGGTCTACAAGCCGACCGCGACCCGCGCGCAGATCGAGAAGGCGATCTCCTTCCTGCTGGCCTCCGAGCGCCCGGTGATCGTCGCCGGCGGCGGCGTCATCGGCGCCGACGCCGCCGACCTGCTGGTCGAGTTCGCCGAGCTCACCGACACCCCGGTCATCCCGACCCTGATGGGCTGGGGCACGCTGCCCGACGACCACGAACTGAACGCCGGCATGGTCGGCGTGCAGACCTCGCACCGCTACGGCAACGCGAACTTCCTGGAGTCGGACTTCGTCCTCGGCATCGGCAACCGCTGGGCCAACCGTCACACCGGCTACAAGCTCGACGTCTACCGCGGCGAGCGCAAGTTCGTCCACGTCGACATCGAGCCCACCCAGATCGGCAAGATCTTCCCGCCGGACTACGGTGTCGTCTCCGACGCCAAGGCCGCGCTGGAGCTGTTCGTCGAGGTGGCGAAGGAGCTGAAGGCCGAGGGCAAGCTCCCCGACCGCGGCGCGTGGGTCGCCTCGACGCAGGAGCGCAAGGCCACGCTGCTGCGCCGTACGCACTTCGACAACGTGCCGATGAAGCCGCAGCGCGTGTACGAGGAGATGAACAAGGCCTTCGGCCCCGAGACGCGTTACGTCACCACCATCGGCCTCTCCCAGATCGCCGGCGCGCAGATGCTGCACGTCTTCAAGCCGCGCCACTGGATCAACTGCGGCCAGGCCGGTCCGCTCGGCTGGACCATCCCGGCCGCGATCGGCGTCGCCAAGGCCGATCCGGAGTCCCCGGTCGTCGCGCTCTCGGGCGACTACGACTTCCAGTTCATGATCGAGGAACTGGCGGTCGCCGCGCAGCACAAGGTCCCCTACGTCCACGTGCTGGTGAACAACTCCTACCTGGGCCTGATCCGTCAGGCGCAGATCGGCCTGGACATCAACTTCCAGGTCAACCTGGAGTTCGAGAACATCAACTCGCCCGAGATCGGCGTCTACGGCGTGGACCACGTCAAGGTCGCCGAGGGCCTGGGCTGCAAGGCGATCCGGGTCACCGAGCCGGACCAGCTGGGCGCGGCCCTGGAGCAGGCGAAGAAGCTGGCCGCGGAGTACCAGGTGCCGGTCGTCGTCGAGGCGATCCTGGAGCGGATCACCAACATCTCGATGAGCAAGACGATGGACATCAGCGACATCACCGAGTTCGAGGACCTGGCCACCGAGCCGGCCCACGCGCCGACGTCCATCAAGCCGCTGAAGGTCTGACGACCACGGCCTGACACACCGGTCTGACACCGGCCCGAGCGAGGGCGGCCCGTTCCGTGGGGGGACGGGCCGCCCTTCTGTGTGCCCAGGGGCCGTGGCGGCCGTCAGTCGAAGCCACCGCCGCCTCCGCAGCCGAAGCCGCCGCCGTGTTCGTGCCCGCCGTGATGGCCGTACGACGTACCGCCGCCGCGGTCGTTCTCGCTTCCGGCGTCCCCGTCGACGACGGCCTCACCGCCGGTGATGCCCCGCAGGACGCTGCCCGCGCCGAACGGAAAGAGCCCCTCGTCCGCGAGGGCGCCGCGGCCCGTCAGCCCCGCCGCGTGCGAGAACCGCGGCAACAGCGCGGTCAGCGCCCGCGTGCCGTACAGGGCCACGGCGAACAGCGTCTCCTCCTCGGTCAGCCCCTCGGGGTCCGCGGGGAGCGGATGACGCTCGCGCAGCTCCGCGAGCAGCCGGCCCACGGCCCGGGTGCGGCGCGGCGGCAGCGGGCGCAGCAGCCCGGCCGTGATGAGATCGGCCCGCATCCGGGCCAGGGCACGGCGCACCGTGACCCGGCCGGGCAACTCCCGCGGTCCGGCGGGCCGGTACAGGGCGGTGCGTACGGCCTTCTCCAGAGGATGCCGGACGGCCGCGGCGTCCCCCGCGCGCCCGTTCCTGCGCACGGTCCCCGGCCGTCCGGCATCGACGATGCCCCGCAGGTGCAGGGCGACCACGGAGACCGTGACCGCGGCCCGCGGCCCGGCACGCACCAGGGCGGCCTCGTACGGCCCCAGGGGAACACCCGGCTCGTTCATCCCCACCACCCCCCGCGGAGGGCGGTCCACCGCCCCGGTGCCGGTGGACCGCCGTGTGAGCCGTATGTGCCCGCCGGCAGGGGGTGCCGAAGCCTGCGCGGGGCCGGTTCAGAGGTGGTTTTGAGGGTTTGCGCAGGGCCCCTACGTCGCCTTGTGTACGTCCTGCTGGGCCTCGTGGTGTTCCGACAGGCCGGGCCAGTCGTCGGGGCCGCCGCCCTGCCATTCGATGAAGTCGCTCTGCGCCACGTCCGTCACATACAGGTCGGCCAGCCGCAGGATCTCGGCGACGTCGTCGATGTGCGTGGCGACGCCCAGGGTCCGATCGCCCTCGGTGACCCGCCGCGAGCCGTCCAGCGCCGGCGGGTGCACCACGACATGCGGGTGCTGCGTTGCGTCCGTCATGTCTCCAGGCTGCTGCCGCCCCGGTGCCGCCGCACCCCGGAAAACGCCGAGCGGCGGGGGGGGGGGGGGGGGCCGCCCCCCCCCCCCCCCCGGGGGGGGGGGGGGGGGGGGGGGGGCCGGGGGCGGCCCCCCCCCCCCCCCCCCCCCCCCCCCCCGCCCCCCCCCCCCCCCCCCCCCCCCCCCGGGGGCCCCGGGGGGCCCCCCCCCCCCCCCCCCCCCCCCCTCGGCCGGTGAGGCTTCTTGGGTTGTGGCCGCCCGACGGCGCGAGACTGGGCGCGACAGGACATTCGCGCCGCCGGACGGAGTCTGATGGGCCCCCAAGGGGCTCTGTGGCCCGCGGGGGAGGGGCCGTTGGAGCGTCTGGCAGCCGGGGGGCAAGTGCTCCCACCGGTGGCCAAAGGCTCCCGTCGGAGCAAGCGCCCCGCCGGTGCCGACGGCTCCCGTTGGAGCAAGCGCCCCCGTTGGACCATGCGCTCCCGGAGGGGAGTGGCTGGGACCGCGGCGGATGCGACGGAGCCGCGCGTACCTGCCTCACGTCGGCAGGGACGTCACGTTTCCTTCACCACCGCACTGGCTCGCACGCCGCCGCGGTCCTCGCCCTGCCCGCCGTGCCCCGCGATCACCCCTCATCCGGATCGCGTGGCGGCGGGTCCTGCGCGTCCGGATCCCGGCCTCCCCGCCGGGTCCGGACGCAGCCTCATGGCCTGGAGGATCAGTCCTCGCGCAGGGCGCGGACCGCCTCCTCCACGCGCTTGCCGTACTCGAGGTCGGCGGCGTGGAAGTGGGCCAGGTTCTTCTCGATCACGTCGTTGCGCGAGACCTGCGACAGGCCGCCGGCGATGTTCGCGATCAGGCGGGACTTCTCCTCCTGAGACATCAGCCGGTACAGCTCACCGGCCTGGAAGAAGTCGTCGTCCTTGGTGTGCAGCGGAGCCTCGTGGGTGCCGGTGTGACCGGAGACCGCGAGGGGCGCCGACAGGGGGCGGCCGGTCTCGACCGGGCCGTCGTAGGAGTTCGGCTCGTAGTTCTTCGCGTCGCGGCCCTGGGCGTTGAGCGCCATGAAGCCGTCGCGGCCGTAGTTCCGGGCGCCGCCCGGAACGGCCTTCGGCGAGTTGACCGGCAGCAGGGTGTGGTTCACACCGAGGCGGTAGCGGTGGGCGTCCGCGTAGGCGAACAGACGGCCCTGGAGCATCTTGTCCGGCGACGGACCGATGCCCGGCACGAAGTTGTTCGGGGAGAACGCGGCCTGCTCGACCTCGGCGAAGACGTTGTCCGGGTTGCGGTCCAGCACCAGACGGCCCACGCGCTGCAGCGGGTAGTCCCGGTGCGGCCACACCTTGGTCAGGTCGAACGGGTTGAAGCGGTAGTTCGCCGCCTCGGCCGCCGGCATGAGCTGGACGTAGAGGGTCCAGGACGGGTGCACGCCGCGCTCGATGGCCTGGAGCAGGTCCGTCTGGTGCGAGTTGGGGTCCTTGCCCGCGAGCTCGGCGGCCTGCTCGCCGGTCAGGCAGCGGATGCCCTGGTCCGTCTTGAAGTGGTACTTGACGAAGAAGGCCTCGCCCTTGGCGTTCGTCCACTGGTAGGTGTGCGAGCCGAAACCGTCCATGTGGCGGTACGACGCCGGGATGCCGCGGTCACCCATCAGCCAGGTGATCTGGTGCGTGGCCTCGGGGGAGTGGGCCCAGAAGTCCCAGACGTTGTCCGGCTCCTGCCTCCCGGTGAACGGGTCGCGCTTCTGCGAGTGGATGAAGTCGGGGAACTTGATCGGGTCCTTGATGAAGAACACCGGGGTGTTGTTGCCGACGAGGTCGTAGTTGCCCTCTTCGGTGTAGAACTTCACCGCGAAGCCGCGCGGGTCACGGACGGCGTCCGCGCCGCCGAGCGAGTCGGCCACGGTGGAGAAGCGCAGGAACACCTCGGTGCGCTTGCCGATCTCGCTGAGGAAGTCGGCGTGCGTGAAGCCGGTGACGTCGTCGGTGACCTCGAAGCGGCCGTAGGCGCCGGAGCCTCGGGCGTGCACCACGCGCTCCGGGATGCGCTCGCGGTTGAAGCGCGCGAGCTTCTCCAGGAGCTGCTGGTCCTGGATCAGGAGCGGACCGCCGACGCCGGCGGAGGCGGAGTTCTGGTTGTCGGCGACGGGGGCGCCGGACTCGGTCGTGAGCACGCGCTTCGACATGGGGACCTTCCGAACGGGACTGCTGAAGCCTGGTGACGGTGCAGTGAGCGTAAGGACGCCTGACCAGGGGCGTCAACAGTTTGTTGAAGTCGATTTCAACGTTTTGTTGAACTGGTGGGCATGCGTGGTTCCGGGCCGTGGCGGCGCGTGGGCGCGACGGGACAGGTGTCGAACGCCGCCACGGCCCGGAAGATCCGGGAGGGTCAGACCTGGGCGCCGGAGAGGCGCTCCACGGCCCGCAGCAGGGCCGAGTGGTCCAGACCGCCGTCACCCTGGGCGCGCAGCGAGGCGACCAGCTGGGCGACCACGGCGCCGACCGGCAGGGCCGCGCCGACGTTGCGGGCGGCGTCGGTCACGATGCCCATGTCCTTGTGGTGCAGGTCGATCCGGAAGCCGGGCTTGAAGTCGCGGTTGAGGAAGTTGTCCTTCTTGCGCGTCAGCACGGTCGAGCCGGCCAGACCGCCGTTGAGGACGTCGAGCGCGGCCTGCAGGTTCACGCCGGACTTCTCGAGGAAGACCACGGCCTCGGCGCACGCCTGGATGTTCACGGCGACGATCAGCTGGTTGGCGGCCTTCACGGTCTGACCCGAGCCGTGCGGGCCGCACAGCACGATGGTCTTGCCGAGGGCGTCGAAGATCGGCTTGGCCTCGTCGAAGTCGGCCTGCTCGCCACCGACCATGATCGACAGTACGGCCTCGATGGCGCCGGCCTCGCCACCGGAGACCGGGGCGTCCAGGACGCGGACGCCCTTGTCCTTGGCGGCCTTGGCCAGGTCGACGGAGGTCTGCGGGGTGATCGAGGACATGTCGATCAGCAGGGCGCCGGACCTGGCGTTCTCCAGGATGCCGTCCGGGCCGTAGGCGATGGCCTCGACCTGCGGGGACGCGGGCACCATCGTGATGACGACGTCGGCGTCCTTGACCGCCTCGGCGATCGAGGAGGCCGCGGTGCCGCCGGCGGCGGACAGGCGGTCGAGCTTGTCCTGCTCGAGGGTGAAGCCGGTGACCTGGTAACCCGCCTTGATCAGGTTCTCGGACATGGGGGAGCCCATGATGCCGAGGCCGATCCAGGCAATCGCCGGGCGGGTCGGGTGGGAAGAATCTGCAAGGTTGCTCATGCGGGGGTGCCTCTCTAACTGCTGTACTGCGTCTGTGAGGTGGCGCCGGCTTCACGGGCGCCCCGGGGTTCAGCGGGCGGCGCGCGCCTCGCGCGGCAGCCACTCGAAGGCCGCGGCGCTGGGCTTGTCGCCCGGCTTGTACTCCAGGCCGACCCAGCCGTCGTAACCGGCCTTCGTCAGCTGGTCGAGGAGGTCCTCCAGCGGCAGCGAGCCGGTGCCGGGGGCGCCGCGGCCCGGGTTGTCGGCGATCTGCACATGGCCGGTCCTGGCCGCGTACTGTTCGATGACCGACGGCAGGTCCTCGCCGTTCATGGACAGGTGGTACAGGTCCATGAGGAACTTCGCGTTGCCGAGGCCGGTCGCCTCGTTCACCTTGTCGACGATCTCGATCGCCTTGGGCGCGCTCACGATCGGGCACTTCGGCGACTCGGGCTGGTTGAGGGCCTCGATGAGGATCGTCCCGCCGACCCGGCCGACGGCCTGGGCCGCGAGAACGAGGTTCTCCAGGGCGAGCGCGTCCTGCTCGGCCGGGTCCACGCCGTCGATGCGGTTGCCGTACAGCGCGTTGAACGTGGTGCAGCCCAGGGACTGGGCGAAGGCGATGGCCACGTCGATGTTGGCGCGGAACCTCTCCGACTCCGTGCCCGGGATCGACAGGGCGCCGCGGTCGGGGCCGGGCAGTTGCCCGGCGTAGAAGTTCAGGCCCGTGAGCTGGACGCCCGCGTCCTCGACGGCCTTCTTCAGGGCGTCGAGCTCGGACTGCTCGGGGGTGGGGGTCTCGATCCAGGGCCACCACAGCTCGACCGCGGTGAAGCCGGCCGCGGCGGCGGCCGCGGGACGCTCCAGGAGCGGGAGTTCCGTGAAGAGGATCGACAGGTTGACGTTGAAGCGCTGGTCTGCGAATCCCATCGGGGGCCGCGCTCCCTTCCGTTAGTCGAGTTTCCGTATTACGGAAGTTCGTTTCTGCGTAATGGAAGATTGCCTGTGGCGGGGGGTGACTGTCAAGAGCGGCCGCAAAAAAGCGCCCCCGCGCTTCGGACGCGGGGGCGCAACAGGGGCCGGGGAGCGGTTTCACAGGGCGTCGACGCCGCTCACCTTCCAGCCGCCGGAGGTACGGGTCATCGTCATCCGCACCCGGTTCAGGTCCAGGCGGGAGCCCGAGACCTGGGTGCTCTGCGTCACCTGGTTGACGAAGAGCAGGACCACGACCCGGTCCGGCGAGGCCCGGACCACCGAGGCAGCCGGGGCGCCGCCGTCCGCGGGGTGCGCGACGGTGGCCGTCACCACCCCGTGGTACTTCCTGGCCGTCGGCCCGACCAGGCTCGCCGTCGTCTTGGCGTACTGCTCGCGGAACGACCCGGTCAGCCGGGCGCGCGCGGCGGCGAAGTCCCGGTCCAGATGCCGGTAGTCGTACGACAGCACCACGGGCGCCGCCCGCTGCGCGGCCGTGAGGGCTTCCGTGCGCGCCTGCTCGGCCCGCGTTCCCTCCCGGTAGCGCCACCCCTGTACGGCGACCGCGGCCAGGCCCGCCACCAGCAGGAGGCACACCAGGACGGTGAGCAGCCTCCGACGCCGCGCCGGCCGTCCGGCAGCGCCGTCCTTCCCGGCGTCGTCGTCCACCGCGGCCACGCCGTCCTCGACGGTCCCCGGCTCGGGCGGGTCCTGCCAGCCGTCCTTCGGGGCCTTGACGAGCAGGGTGCGCCCGACGGGCGGCCGCTCGGTCACCCGCGCGGCCGTGCCGCAGGCCTCCGCCTCGGGACGGCCGCGCTCGGCGCGCTTGGCCGCCGCGCGGGCCGCCGCGGTCATCGTGCGCCGGGCACCGGCTCCCGGGCCGCCGGCCCGGGTCGTCGTCTTCGCCATGATGGTTCTCCTCACGGGTGGTGCGGGCCGGTCAGCCGACGAACTCGACATCGGAGGTCAGCCAGCGGCCGTCCCGGTGCACCAGGTCGATCTGGAGCCGGTAGGTGCGCGCCTGGCCCTCGGGCGCGGCGGTGTTGCTGACCTTGCTGTCGGCGACCACCAGGACCCGGGCCGAGCGGGCGTCGGAGCGGACGATGCCCGCGTCCAGGACCTGGCCCTCGGACACCGACCGGTTCTCGGCGACGAGCTTGGTCAGCTGCTCGCTCTGCGCCGAGAACTGCTTCTTGAACTCGCCCGTGGCGCTCTTCAGGACGGTGGCGCTGTCCCGGTCGTAGTGCCGGTAGTCGAGCGAGGTGAAGTTCAGCGCCGACTGGCGGGCCGCGGCCAGGACGTCCTGGCGCCGCTGCTCCGCGGCGCGCTGCCCGGCCAGGCCGACGCCCAGCCAGATCGCGGCCGCGGTGGTGAGCGCGATCGCCAGGACGAGTCCGGCCGCGAGGGCCCGGGTCATGCCATCGGTCCGACGAGCAGCCATTGCCACGACTCCTTTCCGAAGACGGTCTGCTGGCCGCCCGCCGAGCCGATCTCGACGGGCGTTCCGTCCGGGCCGGTCGCGGTGCCGGTCTCCGGGTCGTACGGCGTGACGTACGCCGCCGGGTCCGCACCGCCGGCACGGGCGCCGGGGGCGTTCTGCGCGCCCCGCACGGACGTGCCGCTGCCGCGCGGGGCGGCGCAGTGCGCGCCGGTGTTCGCCGCGCGGGTACTGGTGTCCGCGGGGTCGCGCCGCGCGGTGCCGTATCCGCGCGTGCACGCGGGCGGGTCGTCGGCGTTGACGACCAGCCCGAAGTGGGTGGTGCCGTCGCCCGGGACGACGGTGTAACTGCCCGCGACCAGGGCCGGGAAGGTGACCAGGGCCTGCTCCACGCCGGGCAGGCGGGCCACCATGACCTGGCCGCCGCTGATCAGGTTGGCCAGCAGCACCGACAGCCGCGGGGAGAGGTCCTTCAGCAGCGAGTTGACCTGCTGCGCGGCCGGTGTCGCGTTGCCGATCAGCTTGCGCAGGTCGCCGTCGCTCGTCTTCACCTGGGCGGTGAGCGTGGCCAGGTCGCGGGCGAAGGACCTGATGGACGAGCCCTGGTCGGCCTGGGTCTTCAGGACCGTCCGGGAGTTCTCGATCAGGGAGATCGTCTCGGGCAGCGACGCGGACGCCGAGTCGACGAGCGCGTTGCCGGAGTCGACCAGCCGGCCCAGGTCGGGGCCCGTGCCGGCGAACGCCTTCCCCAGCTCGTCGACGGTGACCCGCAGGTCGTCCTTGCCGACGGAGTTGACCAGCCGGTCCAGGCTGAGGACCAGGTCCGTGGCGGGCAGCGGCACCCGGGTGCTGCCGCGCGGGATGGTGCTGCCGTCGCGCAGCGCGGGGCCGCCGCCCGTACGCGGCTGCAGGTCGACGTACTGCTCGCCCACCGCGGAGCGGTCGGCCACCACGGCCAGGGTGTCCGCCGGGATGCGCGGCGCCCCGTCGTCGATGTCCAGGGCGACGGACACCCCGTCGGCGCCGGTCAGCCGCAGCGCGCCGACCCGGCCCACGGGCACCCCGCGGTAGGTGACCTCGGCGCCGGGGAAGATGCCGCCGGAGTCGGCGAAGTCCGCGCGCACCGTGTACCCGCGGTCCAGCAGGTCGTCCGCCAGGCCGGTGTACTCGGCGCCGACGTACGACACGCCGACGGCGGTGAGCGTGGCGAAGGCGAGCAGCTGAACCCTGACCGTCCGTGTGATCACGGTTGAACCCCCTTCAGCAGCAGCTCGGCGAGCTCCAGGTCGATGCCCTCGGGCGGCCGCCCTCGGGTGGTGTAGGCGCTGGTGCACACCGGCGGGCACAGCGGGCCCCCGCCGGCACCGGGCGCCGAGGGCGAGGGGACGCCGGGTGCGCTCGGCAGGGCGGTGGGCGGCGGCACGGCGGGGACGTCGGGCACGTCGGGGAGGTCCGGCAGGTCCGGTACGTCCGGCAGATCGGGCGTGCCGGGCGGTTTGGCGCCCCCGCCGGATCCGCCGGGCTTGTCGGTCAGGTTCCCGTACAGGCCGGCCAGGTCGAGATCGGCGGTGATGTGGAGGTTGACGTAGTCGCCCTTGACGGCATCTGCCGCGTTGCGCGGGAACGGGTAGGTGGTGAGCAGTTCCAGCGCGCCCGGCAGGTCGTCTCCCGCCTTGTTCAGCTGCTGGAGGATGGGCTGGAGCAGCTTCAGGTCGGCCACCGTGTCGTCGTGCGAGGCCTTGACCACCGTGGTGCCGGTCTTGCCCAGCCGGGACAGCGCGGTGAGCATCTTCGTCAGGTCGCGCCGCTGGTCGGCGAGGACCTTCAGGGCGGGCGGCAGCGTGTCGACGGCCGTGGCGATGGTCTTCTTCTCCGCCCCGAGCCTCAGGGCGAGCCGGTCGACGGCCGCGATGGCGCGGACGATGTTCCCCCGCTGCTTGTCGAGACCGCCGACGAAGGTGTTCAGCTCCCGGAGCAGGGACCTGACGCGGGTCTCCCGGCCGTCGAGGGCCTTGTTCAGCTCCACGGTGATCGTCTTGAGCTGGGCCACGCCGCCGCCGTTGAGCAGCGCGGACAGCGCCGAGAGCACCTCCTCGACCTCCGGGTTGCGGCCGCTGCGGGACAGCGGGATGCGGTCGCCGTCGCGCAGCCGGCCCACCGGCGCGGTGCCGGACGGGGCGGAGAGCGCCACGTACTTCTCGCCGAGCAGGCTGGTCTGCCGCAGGTCGGCGACCGCGTTGCCGGGCAGCTTCACCGAGTCGGCGACCCGCAGCCGCACGCGCGCGTGCCAGCCGTCCAGCTCGACCTTCTCCACCGCCCCGACGGTGACGTTGCCGACCTTCACCGCCGACTGCGGGACGAGGTCGAGGACGTCACGGAACTCCACCGTGACGTGGTAGGCGTGACCGTCGGCGGCGGCCCCGCCGGGGAGCTGGACGTCGTACCAGCCGTTGAACTCGCAGCCCGACAGCAGCAGCGAGCCGGCCACCGCCCAGGCCACGGCTCCCGTCCTGCGCAGCCCGCTCATGCGCTCGCCCCCAGGATCCCGCCGAGCGTCCGGTCGGTCGTGCCCGTCACCGCGGGCCCCTGCGGCAGGTCGGGCAGGGAGTCGAACAGCTCCCGCAGCTCCTTGCAGTCGCTCTTCTCGCCGGTCGTGCGCAGCACGGAGCACAGCAGGGAGGCCGGATCCTGCGGCTGGTTCGCGTTGTTGCGGGTGTCGAGGGTGCCCGCGGTCGGGTTGTAGGCGTTGTTCAGGTTCGACAGGCCCGTCGGGGCGACGTCCAAGAGCTCCTCCAGTGCGGCACGTTGGGCGACGAGCACCCGCGTCACCTTGCTCAGGCCCGCCACGTCCGAGGTGAGCGCCTTCTTGTTGTTCTTGACGAAGTCGGCCACGTCGCCGAGTGCGGTGCCGAGGTTCTTCAGCGCCGCCGCGAGGTCCTTGCGCTCGCCCGCGAGCTGGTCGGCTACCTTGGCGAGGCTGGTGGTGAAGGAGCGCACGCTCTTGTCGTCGGCCGCCAGCGCCGCCGTGAACACCTGCAGGTGGCCCACCGTGCCGAACAGGTCGGTGCGGCCGTCGGACAGCGTGGTGACCGCCTGGGACAGGTCCTCGACGCTCTGGTGGAGGTTCTGGCCCTGTCCGTCGAGGTTGTCGGCGCTCACCCCGAGCAGCCGGGACAGCGAGCCGTCCTTGTTGGCGCCCTGCGGTCCGAGCGCCTCGGCGGTGGTGTGCAGGCTGTCGAAGATCCGGTCCAGTTCGACGGGGACGGCCGTGCGGGACTCGGGGATGACGTCGCCGCTGTGCAGCACCGGGCCCCGGTGGTAGACCGGCAGCAGCTGCACGTAACGGTCGCTGACCACCGAGGAGTTGATGATCGCGGCCCGGGCGCCCGCCGGGACCTTGCGGCCGGCGTCGTACTCCAGCAGCACCCGCACCCGCTTGCCCTCCGGCGTGATCGAGACGACCTTGCCGATCCGGACGCCGAGGACGCGGACGTCCGACCCCGGGTAGATGCCGACGGTACGCGGGAAGTAGGCGGTGACCCGCACGTTCTCGGGCCGCGGCCACAGCACGAAGGCAGCGGCGGCGACCAGGGCCAGGGCGACGAGCAGGGCCGGCCGCTTGTTGAAGTGCCTCACCGCGTCCCTCCCGTCCGCGGCGCCACCGGGGCGGCGACCAGGTTCTGCACATAGGAGTCGAACCAGCGGCCGTTGCCGAGGGTGTTGGTGAACAGCCGCACGTAGGGCGCCAGCAGTCTGACGCTCCGATCGAGGCTTGCCTGATTTCGTTCGAGCATCTGCACCACACCGTTCAGGCCCTTCAGCGCGGGCCCGATCTCCTTCGCGTTGTCGTCGACGAGGCCGGACAGCTCGATGCCGAGCGCGGCCGAGGTCGTCAGCAGGGTGTGGATCGCGGCGCGCCGCCTGCTGATCTCCGTGAAGAGCTTGTCGCCGTCCTTGACCAGGGCGCCGAAGTCCTTGGAGCGCGCCGCCAGCACACCGGTGACTCCGTTGGCGTGCCGGAGCAGCTCGCCGAGCGCCTTGTCGCGCGAGGCCACCGTCCGCGAGATCCGGGACAGGCCCCGGATGGACGCCTGCACCTCGGTGGGCGAGTCCTGGAACGTGGTCGAGATGGTGTCCAGCGCCTGCGCCAGCCGGCCGGTGTCCACCTGCTCCGAGGTGGTGGTCAGATCGCTGAACGCCTGCACGACGTCGTACGCCGAGACCGTGCGCCCCAGGGGGATCTCACTGCCGGGCCTGAGCTGCCCCGGGCCTTCGGGGTGCAGAGCGAGGTACTTGGCGCCGAGGATCGTCTTCACCCGGATCGACGCGCCGGTCGTGGTGCCGAACGCGGGGTCGCCCTTGACCTTGAAGGTGACCTTGACGTGGTCGCCGTCCAGGTCCACGTCCTCGACCTTGCCGACCTTGACGCCGGCGATGCGCACTTCGTCGCCGGGCTTCAGCCCGCCCGCCTCGGAGAAGGCCGCGCTGTAGGTCCGGCCGTCGCCGATCAGCGGCAGGCTGTCGGCGTTGAACGCGGCCACGGCCAGCAGCGCCAGGACGCTCAGCCCGACGGCGCCGACGACGACCGGGTTGCGTTCGCGGAACGGGGTCAGGCGGGGGCGGCGCAGCCGCGGGAGCCTGATCCGGGGCGGTTCGATACGGACCTTCACCAGCGGCTCGGGCCGGGGCGGGCGGGGCGTGCGGCGGGGCAGCCGTATCTTCGGCAGCCTCGGCGGTTCGATGCGCACCCTGATCAGGGGCTCGGGACGCCTGTCACGGCTCACGCTCCGCACCTCGCCCTCGCCACGTGCATATCCGGAGTGAACACCTGCCGCGTCTTCGGCAGCACGATCCGGCCGTCGAAGTCGCAGAGGTAGAAGTTGAACCACGAGCCGTAGGACGCCGTCCCGGTCAGCGCGTTGAGCTTGTTCGGCAGCCGTTTCAGCACGCCCTCCACGGTCTTCTCGTTCCGGTTCAGCGTCCCGGTGAGACCGGTCAGCCGGGCGATGTCGTCCTTCAGCGGTGGACGCGCGTCCTTCAGCAGCCCCGCCGTGGCCCCGGTCAGGCCGCCGATGTTCACCAGCGACTGCCCGATGGGCCCCCGGTCCGCGGACAGCCCGGAGATCACCCGGCGCAGCTGCGTCAGCAGTTCGGAGAAGCGGGCGCCGCGCTGGTCCAGGGTCGTCAGGACGGTGTTGAGGTTGTCGATCACCGAGCCGATGAGCTGGTCCCGGTCGGCAAGCGTCGTGGTGAGCGAGGCGGTGTGCACCAACAGGCTGTTGACGGTGCCGCCCTCGCCCTGCAGCGTCCGGATGATCTCGGTGGCGAGCTGGTTGACATCGCTCGGGCTCAGCGCGGCGAACAGCGGTTTGAACCCGTTCAGCAGCGCGTTGAGGTCCAGCGCCGGCTGGGTGTGCCGCAGCGGGATCGTCGTGCCGGGCGCCAGCCGGCTGCCGTCGCCCGCGCCCTCGGTCAGCGCGACGTACCGCTGCCCGACCAGGTTGCGGTAGCGGATCACGGCGTGCGTGCCGGTGAACAGCGGCCGGTCGGCCCGGACGGTGAAGGCGACCTCCGCCAGCGTCCGGTCCTTGATCCGGATGTCCTCGACCTGGCCGACCCGCACCCCGGCCACCCGGATGTCGTCGCCCTTCTCGAGCCCGGTGACGTCGCTGAACACCGCCCGGTAGGTGTGCTCGGGGGTGAAGGAGATGTTCACGATGGTGGCCGCGAGCAGAGCCGTCGCCAGGACGGTGACCAGCGCGAACAGGCTGAACTTGATCAGCGGAGCGGCGGTCTTCCTCATATGACGCTCACCGCCGTCCCGCGCGCCATCGGACCGAACAGCAGCGTCGCCACCGGCGGCACCTCGTCGGCGGGCACCCCCATGACCGGCGCCACCAGTGCCCCGACCGCCTGCTGCTCGGCCCGGGTCGCGGTGGCCCCGGCGGGCGAGGGAGAACCACCCTTGCGCGAGCCGTCGTCCAGGGGGAACCCGGGTGCCGGGACCGGGGGACGGGGCAGGTCACGGCAGTTGGGCCCCGACCGCTCCGCGTACCGGGGGTACTCACCGGGTTCGTACGCCCCCTGCTGCCGTACCGCTTCGAGCGTGATGTGCATCTTCCCGCCGCGGAACGCCTCCTCCGAGGCCTTCTCCTCGCGGACCAGGCCGGCCAGCAGGCACGGGTACTCGGGCGCGTACCGGGCGAAGAGGCCCAGCGTGGGGCGGGAGACCCGGCCCAGGGTGATCAGCCGGCCGCCGTTCGCGGCGAGGAAGTCCTCCCCGGTGCCCGCGGCGGTCGCGGTGGCCTTCAGCGCCGCCGCCAGCCGGTCCTTCTCCTCGACGATCGTGCGGCTGGTGGTGACCGTGTTGCGCAGGACGTTCATCAGGTCGGGGGCCGCGTCGCCGTAGATCTCGGCGACCTGGGCGAAGCGGGCGATGTCCTCGGTCAGGGACGGCAGGTGCGGGTTCAGGCGGCGCAGGTAGGCCTCCACGCGGGTCAGGTGGTCGCCGATCCGGTCGCCGCGCCCGTCCAGGGCGGTGGCGAACGCGGACAGGGTGGCGTTGAGCTTGCCGGGTTGCACGGTCCGCAGCAGCGGCAGCAGGTCGTTCATCAGCTGCTGCAGCTCGATGCCGACCCGGGTGCGGTCCTGGGTGATGACGTCCCCGGCGCGGATCGGCCGCGCGGAAGGGGTGGCGGGCGCGACCAGGTCGACGTACTTCTCGCCGAACAGCGTCTTGGGCAGCAGGCGCGCGTGCACGTCGGACGGGATGTGCGCGACGTACTCGGGCTTGAGCGCGAGGTCCAGCGACGCCTTCGTCCCGTCGGCGTGCACCGCGCGCACCTCACCGACCAGCAGCCCCCGCAGCTTGACGTCGGCGCGCGGGTCGAGCTGGTTGCCGAGGCTGTCGGCCTCCAGCGTGATCCGCACCACCGGCGTGAACGCCTGCCGGTAGACGGCGACGGACAGCGACAGCAACAACGCCAGCACGGCGAGGAACACCACGCCGTACAGCCGCAGTCTCCACACCCTCATTCGGTTCACCCCGCGATTCGCACGGTCGTGTTGGCGCCCCAGATCGCCAACGACAGGAAGAAGTCCAGGACGTTGATCGCCACGATCGACGTGCGCACCGCCCGCCCCACCGCAACGCCCACGCCCGCCGGGCCGCCGCTCGCGTGATAGCCGTAGAAGCAGTGCACCAGGATGATCAGGACGGCGAAGACGAGCACCTTCCCGAAGGACCACAGCACGTCGGCCGGCGGCAGGTACTGGTGGAAGTAGTGGTCGTAGGTGCCCGCGGACTGGCCGTAGTAGCCGGTGGTGATGGTGCGGGCGGCCAGGTACGAGGACAGCAGGCCGATCACGTACAGCGGGATCACCGCGACGAACCCGGCGATCATCCGCGTGGTCACCAGGAACGGCAGCGAGGGCACGCCCATCACCTCCAGGGCGTCGGTCTCCTCGCTGATCCGCATCGCGCCGAGCTGCGCGGTGAAGCCCGCGCCGACGGTCGCCGACAGCGCGAGGCCCGCCACCAGGGGCGCGATCTCCCGCGTGTTGAAGTACGCCGACAGGAACGCCACGAAGTTCGAGGTGCCGAGCTGGTTGAGGGCGGCGTAGCCCTGCAGGCCCACCTCGGTGCCGGTGAAGAACGACAGGAAGGCGATCACGCCGACCGTGCCGCCCACCACGGCGAGCGCGCCGCGGCCGAAGCTCACCTCGGCGAGCAGGCGCAGGATCTCCTTCTTGTAGCGGCGCAGGGTGCGCCCGGTCCAGGCCAGCGAGCGCCCGTAGAAGGAGAGTTGGGTGCCCAGCTCTTCGAGGGAGCGCAAGGGGCGTTGGAGAAGGCTCATCGGCTAACCCCTCTGCGGGACGACCTGGAAGTACACCGCGGTCATCACGAAGTTCGTCACGAACAACAACATGAAGGTGATCACCACCGACTGGTTCACCGCGTCACCCACACCCTTCGGGCCGCCTTTCGCGGTGAGTCCCTTGTACGAGGCGACGATCGCGGCGATCGCGCCGAACACCAGCGCCTTGACCTCCGCCGCCCACAGGTCGGACAACTGGGCGAGCGTGGTGAAGGAGGCGAGGTAGGCGCCCGGAGTGCCGTGCTGCAGAACGACGTTGAAGAAGTAGCCGCCCGCCACGCCGACCACCGACACCAGACCGTTGAGCAGCACCGCGACCAGCATCGACGCCAGCACGCGGGGCACGACCAGCCGGTGGATCGGGTCGATGCCCAGCACCTGCATCGCGTCGATCTCCTCGCGGATCTTCCGCGCCCCGAGGTCCGCGCAGATCGCCGTGCCGCCGGCGCCCGCGATCAGCAGTGCGGTGACGATCGGCGAGGCCTCCCGCAGCACCGCCAGCACGGAGGCGGCCCCGGAGAAGGACTGCGCGCCCAGCTGCCGGGTCAGGCTGCCGATCTGCAGCGCGATGACCGCGCCGAAGGGGATGGACACCAGCGCCGTCGGCAGGATCGTCACGCTCGCGACGAACCACGCCTGCTGGATGAACTCCCGCGCCTGGAAAGGCCGCCGGGGCAGCGTGCGGATGACGTCCAGGGCCATCGCGAAGAGGTTCCCGGAGTGCCTCAGCGCCCCGGTCGGGGACAGCCTCATGCGTCGGCCACCGCCTTCCCGCGCAGCTCGGCCTCGCGCCGGGCGATCGCCTGCCAGCGGGGCGGGCGCGTGATGCCCGGACCCGGCAGCAGCCGCGGCGTCAGCTCCCGGCCGACGGGCCCCTCCACGAGGCCGGCCAGCTCCTGCTCGACCTGCCCCGCGTCCTTCTCCTCCGCCATGCCGATCGGGCCCTGCATCCGGCCGTTCAGAAACTGCCGCACGACCGGCTCGTCGCTGGTCAGCAGCTGCTCGCGGGGACCGAACATCACCAGCTCACGGCGGAACAGCAGGCCGATGTTGTCCGGCACCTGGCGGGCCGAGGCGATGTCGTGGGTGACGATCAGGAAGGTGGCGTCGATCTGCGCGTTGAGGTCGACGATGAGCTGGTTGAGGTAGGCCACGCGCACCGGGTCGAGACCCGAGTCGGGCTCGTCGAACAGGATGATCTCCGGGTCGAGCACCAGGGCCCGGGCGAGCCCCGCCCGTTTGCGCATGCCGCCGGAGATCTCGCCGGGCAGCTTGCCCTCGGAGCCGATCAGCCCCACCATGTCCATCTTCTCGAGGACGATCCGCCGGATCTCGCTCTCCGGTTTGCGGGTGTGCTCGCGCAGCGGGAAGGCGATGTTGTCGTACAGGTTCATCGACCCGAACAGCGCACCGTCCTGGAACAGCACACCGAACAGCTTGCGCACCTCGTACAGCTCGTGCTCGCGCAGCTTCGTGATGTCCCGGCCCTGGATCGTGATCGAGCCGCGCTCGGGCTTCAGCAGGCCGACGAGCGTCTTGAGGAACACGGACTTGCCCGTACCGGACGGGCCGAGCATGACCGAGACCTCCCCGGCGGGCAGCGTCAGCGACACGTCCTGCCAGATGACCTGGTGACCGAAGGACTTGGTCAGCCCCTCCACACAGATCTCGACACCCATCCGGTCCACCCTTCAGCCCGCGGCGCAGCTCCGACATCTGCTCTACGGGGAGGGGCGGGGGGTCCGTCGCGGGGAACCGGAAATTTTTGCGACGTGCCTCTACGGCAGTGAGGTCGGCGTGGGGGCGGGGAGCTGGGCGGACGGGACGGCGGGGGTGGACGGGAGCGTGGACGGCGTCGGGGCCGGCGGCGGCGTGGGCCCGGTCGGCAGCGCGGGGACGCCGGGGACATCGGGGACGCCGGGTACCTGCGGCACCTCGGGTGCCGCCAGCGTGGGCAGCGGCGCCACGGAGCGGACCGAGGGAACGGACGGGAGGGACGGCAGGGACGGAACGGCCGGCGACAGGGGCGATGCTCCGGTGCGGGAGCCGGTCGCCCGGGGGCCGCCCTCCGTCGCCGAAGGACGCGGCGCGCCCGTCTGCGAGGCGGCGGGCGTGCCGGTGCTGCCGGCGGAACGCAGCACCTGAGCGCCGAGGGACACGGTGGGGCGCGGCGGCGTCGGAGACCCGCCGGCGTCGACCGCGTGCGGCAGGACGAACCACCCGGCGACCGCCAGCGTGGCCGCCGTCGACGCCGCCGCGACGGCCTGCGCCTTGCCTGCGCCGGGCCGCGGCCGGGCCCGTCCGGCCAGGAACAGGGCCAGGCCGAGCGTCCCGGCCAGCGAGTTGCGCAGCGTCCGGCGGGCCCGCGCCAGCAGCGACTCCACGGTCCGGTAGCTCAGCCCCATCCGGGTGGCGACCTGGCCGACGTCGAGGTCCTCGGACTTCAACCGCAGCGCCTCCGCCTGGCGGGCCGGCAGCTCACCGCTGCGCACGGCCAGCCATCTGGCCTCTGCCCGGTCGCACACCGCCTCCTCCACCGGCACCGGTCCGGGGGCGATGAGTGTCGGGCTGGTGCGCACCTGGGCCTCACGGTTGACCTGGCGGTACCGGTCGACGCACAGCCGCATGGTCACGGTCGTCAGCCAGGCGCCCAGACGCTCGTCGTCCAGGTCCGGCCGCTCCGCGGCGCGCAGCATCGCCTCGTGCACCGCGTCCTCGGCGTCCTCCTGGCTCATCGACCGGCGCCGGGCCACCTTGAGCAGCTGCTCGCGGTGGCTCCACATGCGCTCCCAGCGGTCCTGGGCCGCCCGTATGTCCGCAGGCATGTCCGTCGCCATGAGGGCCCCTTCGCACTCACCCGCCGGGCTGGTGTCGTCCGGCGGGAGGCGACATTACCGCCCGGTAGCAGCGGTTGTGGAGGGGGCGGAGGCCATCGTGTCCGCACCGTTGCCGGTCAGCGGATCACCGCTGGACAGCAGGCCACCGGGCAGATCCGTGACAGGAGTGGGGAGGGGAGGAGCGGGTTCCTCCGTTCCCCGCGGGGCGGGTGAGGGTGACGCCGGCGGCGTGGGCGACGGGGTCGCGCCGGAGCGGGCCGAGGGGACCGGCGCGGGCGGGTGCGCGTGCGTCGGCTCGGGCGTCGGCTTTGGCGTCGGTTCGCTGCGGGGCCGGGGCGGGCGCGGGGACGTCGAGGGAGCCACCCCGAAACCCTCGTCCGGCACCAGGCGGTGCCCTTGGAGGAAGTACCCGTACCAGGCCAGCACCGTGCGCAGATACGCCGTCGAGTGGTTGTAGCCGAGGATCGCCCGGTCCCGCTGGGCCGGGACGGACAGGTCGCGTCCTCCCGCGCACAGGTAGCGCCCGGCGGCGAGGGCCGCGTCATGGATGTTGCCCGGGTCCCGGCGGCCGTCGCCGTTGCCGTCGGCGCCCCAGCGGGCCCAGGTCGACGGGATGAACTGCATCGGCCCGACCGCGCGGTCGTACACCGGGTCCCCGTCGTACGCACCGCCGTCGGTGTCCGCCACGAGGGCGAAGGCGCCGCCGGTCAGCCGGGGCCCGAGGATCGGCGTCACCGTCGTACCGTCGGACGTCACCCGGCCGCCTCGCGCCTGCCCGGACTCCACCTGCCCGATCGCCGCCAGCAGCTGCCAGCGCAGCCGGCAGCCGGGAGCCTCCCGCGCAAGCCGCGCCTCGGCCCGCCGGTAGGCGGCGAACACGCTCACGGGTACCGCACCACCCGCCACCGGAGCACCGGCTCGGGACCTCCCGCGCGTGCGCAGCGGCGGCAGCCCGGTGCGGTAGGGGGTGTCGCCGGAGACGCTCGGACCGTGTGCGGCGGGCGCCCGCGGCACGGGCGCCGCGGCCCGCACCGGCACCGCCCCCGGCGCCTGCGACGCGGTCAGCGCGCTCATCGCCGCCACCGCGAGCGCCGTACCCCGCATCCGTCTCACTCTCTGCCCTGCCACGTCGTGACCCCTCCCTGTGGTCGTGCCGTCACCTGCTCTACGCGGCGGGGCTGCCGGTCCGTCGCGGGATGTGCTGGGCACTGCCCGAACCTCCGGGACGCGGGTTAGGTTGTGCGCGTGCGATTGAGAGTGGAGTTCACGACCGAGCCCTTCGACCTCGACGAGGCGCCCGCGCATGCGGTGGTCGCTCGCCGGGTCATCGAGACGGCCGAGCTGGAGGCCGTGGACGTCGGCCCGTTCGGCAACACCGCGGAGGGCGGTGCCGACGCCGTCCTCACGGCCGTGGACGCGCTGCTGCGCAAGACTCTCGAGGCCGGCGCGACCCGCGTCTCCCTCCAGGTCAACGTGGTCGGGGAGGACGAGTGACCGGCACCGGCGACGAGCCGTTCATCGCGGCGGTGAAGCCGCTGGTCGACGCGATCGGCGGCGAGATGCTGCCGCCGGACGAGGCCGCTCCGGAGGACGTCGTGCTGTCCTGGGAGGGCAGCGACGCGGTCGCGGTACGGCTGCCGCAGCTCGCGGACTCCCTCGACCACATCCTGGCCGCCATGGAGCGCAGAAAGGGCAGACCGCTGGCCGATCTGGACCGCAAGGCCAAGCAGGAGGTCGTGCGCATACTGGAGGCCCGCGGCGCGTTCTCCGTGCGGCACGGCGTGGAGACCGTGGCCGGGGCGCTCGGCGTCAGCCGCTTCACGGTCTACAACTACCTGAACCGCGAGAAAGACGCCTGACCGGCGCGCGTACGGGAGTTTTCCTCCCCCCAATTTTTCAACAAAGTGTTGACGTGGTGTTTCGGACGGCGTTAGCTACTGCCACGCCCGTTCAGCACGACGGCCTTTACGGCCACGGAGGCTCCCGTGACGTCCACTTCCACGCCGCCGGGCCTGGCCCGCTTCAACACCCTCGAGGAGCAGGCGGCTCTCGCCGCACTCCACGAGGCGTGCTCGTCCACGGCGTGGGCCAAGCGGTTGCTCGCGGCCCGCCCCTACGCCGTCCCCGAGGATCTCTACGCAGCCAGCGACGCCGCCATGGCGGAGCTGACCGCGCAGGACCTCGAGGAGGCCATGGCCGGGCACCCGCCGATCGGCCGCCCCAAGCCGGGGGATCCCACCTCGGCCCGGGAACAGCGCGGCATGGCCGGCGCATCCGAGGAGCTCAGGGCGGAGATGCTCGAACTGAACCTGGCCTACCAGGAGAAGTTCGGCCATGTCTTCCTGATCTGCGCCACCGGCCGGACCGGTGAGCAGATGCGGGATGCCGTCAAGGAGCGGATCGGTAACTCGCCGGAGCAGGAGCGGGAGATCGTCCGCACCGAGCTGGGCAAGATCAACCGCATCCGACTGGCACGACTCGTCGAAGAGGACTGACAGCAGCCATGAGCACAAGCACCGCGGCCTCGCCGAAAAGTTCGGTGTCCACGCACATCCTGGACACCTCCGTCGGCCGGCCCGCCGAGGCCGTCGCCGTCCACCTGTCGGCCCGCTCCGGGCTCGACGCGGACTGGCAGGCGCTCGGCGGTTCGGCCACCGACGCGGACGGGCGGTGCAAGGACCTCCCGGCCCTGCCGGAGGGGACCACCCACGTACGGCTCGACTTCGACACCGAGTCGTACTTCGCCAAGAAACAAGCCGCGGCCCAGCAGGACGCCCCCGCGCTCCGGGACAGCGAGAACAGCCGGCCGGTGTTCTTCCCCGAGGTCTCCATCGCCTTCGCGGTGGTGCCCGGTGAGCACTACCACGTTCCGCTGCTGCTCAACCCGTTCGGCTACTCCGTTTACCGAGGGAGCTGACCGACACCATGACCCGTTTCGTCCTGGGACAGAACCAGTACGGCAAGGCAGAGAACCGCGTTGTCAAGATCACGCGTGACGGCGACACGCACCACATCAAGGACCTGAACGTCTCCGTCGCCCTGTCCGGCGACATGGAGGAGGTCCACCGGAGCGGTTCCAACGCGAACGTCCTGCCCACCGACACCACCAAGAACACGGTGTACGCCTTCGCCAAGGAGCACGGGATCGAGAGCGCCGAGGACTTCGGCATCAAGCTCGCCCGCCACTTCGTGGACAACACCGCGTCCATCCACCGGGCCCGCATCCGCGTCGAGGAGTACGGCTGGGAGCGGATCGAGACCTCGCAGTCCGGCGCCCGCTTCGTCGGCTCCGACGAGATCGCGCACTCCTTCGTCCGCAAGGGCCAGGAGACCCGCGTCGCGGAGATCACCTACGACGGCCACGGCATCCAGGTGCTCTCCGGGTTCAAGGACCTGACCGTCCTGAACACGACCAACTCCGAGTTCTGGGGCTACCTGAAGGACAAGTACACCACCCTGAAGGAGGACTACGACCGGATCCTCGCCACCACCGTCTCCACCTGGTGGCGGCACAACTGGGACGGCATCGACTCGCACGCCCCGGACTGGGACCGCTCGTACAACGGGGTGCGCAAGCACGCGCTGCAGGCGTTCGCCGAGACCTACTCGTACTCGCTCCAGCAGACCCTGTTCGAGATGGGTGTGCGGGTGCTGAACTCGCGCGACGAGGTCGACGAGATCCGCTTCTCGATGCCCAACAAGCACCACTTCCGCTCGGACCTGTCGCCCTTCGGGATCGACAACGAGGCGAAGGACGGCGCCGTGTACTACGCCGCCGACCGCCCCTACGGCCTGATCGAGGCCACCATCCTGCGGGACGGCGCCGAGCAGCTCATCCCGGTCGACATGACCAACCTCTGACGCGGGGCGCGTGTCCCCGGACCCGGCCGCCGGGCCCGGGGACACGCCACACCGGAGGGAACACAATGGCACAGCCTGCAAGGGAGCCGGTGAAGGGCTCCTGTTCCACCCCGCCGGTGCACACCGAGGACGCCGTCACGTCCGTGCACCCGGTGGACGAGAAGCTCCACCTCTCGCGGCTCGTCCCCGCCGCGCTCCAGCACATCGCCGCCATGTACGCAGGCGTTGTCACTCCTCCGCTCATCATCGGCCAGGCCTGCGGACTCGACATCGCGGCCCGCACCCGGCTGATCGCCGCCTCCCTGCTCATCGCGGGCGTCGCGACCATTCTCCAGACCATCGGCGTCAAGGGCTTCGTCGGCAACCGGCTGCCCTTCGTCAACGCCGCCTCCTCCGCCGGTATCGCCCCGATCCTCGCGATCGCCGAGACCAACGACAAGGGCCACCAACTCCCCGCGATCTACGGTGCGGTGATGGTCGCCGGTGTCTTCTGCCTGGGCGTCGGGCCCTTCTTCGGGCGGCTGCTGCGCTTCTTCCCGCCGCTGGTCACCGGTGTCGTCATCACGCTCATCGGCGTCACCCTGATGCCCGTGCCCGTCAGCTGGGCGCAGGGCGGCGACAAGACCGCCGCCGACTTCGGCGCCATGAAGTACCTCGCGCTGGCCGGGTTCACCCTCGCCGTCATCCTGCTCATCCAGCGCTTCGGCAAGGGCTTCGTCAAGCAGGTCGCCCTGCTCTTCGGGCTGCTCGTCGGCACCCTGGTCGCCATCCCGTTCGGCATGGCCGACTTCAGCGCCTTCAGGTCGGCGCCCGTGGCCGCGCTGCCCACGCCGTTCGCCTTCGGAGCGCCCGAGTTCCAGCCCGCGGCGATCCTGTCGCTGTGCATCGTGATGCTCGTGCTGATGACCGAGTCGTCCGCCGGCATGCTCGCCCTCGGCGAGATCTGCGACCGCCGCGCCAACGCGAAGACGATCACCCGGGGCCTGCGCACCGACGGCATCGCCACCCTGATCGGGCCGGTCTTCGGCGGCTTCCCCACCTCGGCCTTCGCCCAGAACGTCGGTGTCGTCTCGCTGACCCGGGTGCGCAGCCGCTACGTCGTCGCCGTCGCCGGCGCGACCCTGCTGGTCCTCGGCGCCTTCCCTGTCCTCGGTGCGGTCGTCTCCGTGGTCCCCATGCCGGTCCTCGGCGGCGCGGGCATCGTGCTGTTCGGCTCGATCGCCGTCAGCGGCATCCGCACCCTGTCGGAAGCCGGCCTGGACGACAGCTCCAACATCATTCTGGTGGCCGTGGCGCTCGGCGCGGGCATCATCCCGCTGGCCGCCCCCACCTTCTACGCCGACTTCCCCGCCTGGGCGCAGACGGTGCTCGGCTCCGGCATCAGCGCCGGCGCGCTCGTCGCGGTCCTGCTCAACCTGTTCTTCCATCACCTCGGCACCCGGAGCGGCCAGACAGCCCCGGCACTCAAATCCTCCTAGGGTCCTGCCGTGCCCTCCCCGTGGACTCACCCTCGTCCACGGGCCGCCACCGAAAGACAAGGAAGCACGATGGCAGTATCGGCAGCCCAGCGCATCGTGATCGAGAACTGCGCGATCGCCACCGTGGACGCGGACGACACCGAGTACGTGTCGGGACATCTCGTCCTCGCCGGGAACAGGATCGAGTCGGTCGGCGCCGGAAAGGCCCCCGAGGGCCTGCAGAACGTGGTGCGCCGGATCGACGCGAGCGGCCACCTGGCCACGCCCGGTCTGGTCAACACCCACCACCACTTCTACCAGTGGATCACCCGGGGTCTGGCCACCGACCACAACCTTTTCGACTGGCTGGTCGCGCTGTACCCGACGTGGGCGCGCATCGACGAGCAGATGTGCTACTCGGCCGCGCAGGGATCGCTCGCCATGATGGCCCGCGGCGGTGTCACCACAGCCATGGACCACCACTACGTCTTCCCGCACGGCTCCGGTGACCTGTCCGGCGCGATCATCAAGGCCGCCGCCGAGATGGGTGTGCGCTTCACGCTGGCCCGCGGCTCGATGGACCGCAGCGTCAAGGACGGCGGGCTGCCGCCGGACTTCGCGGTGGAGACGCTGGAAGGCGCGCTCGCGGCGACCGAGGACACCGTCCGCAAGCACCACGACGCCTCCTTCGACGCGATGACCCAGGTGGCCGTCGCGCCCTGCTCGCCGTTCTCCGTGTCGACCGAACTCATGCGGCACGGCGCCGAGTTGGCCCGCCGCCTCGGCGTGCGGCTGCACACTCACGGCTCGGAGACCGTGGAGGAGGAGAAGTTCTGCCACGAGCTGTTCGGCATGGGCCCCACCGACTACTTCGAGTCGACGGGCTGGCTCGGTGAGGACGTGTGGATGGCGCACTGCGTCCACATGACCGACTCCGACATCGCCGCGTTCGCCCGCACGAAGACCGGCGTCGCCCACTGCCCGTCGTCCAACGCCCGCCTCGCGGCCGGCATCGCCCGCGTCCCCGACATGCTCGCCGCGGGCGTCCCGGTCGGTCTCGGCGTCGACGGCACCGCCTCCAACGAGTCAGGTGAACTGCACACCGAGCTGCGCAACGCCCTGCTGATCAACCGCCTCGGCGCGCACCGCGAGGCCGCGCTGAACGCCCGCCAGGCACTGCGCCTCGGCACCCACGGCGGAGCGCGGGTGCTCGGCCGGGCCGACCAGATCGGCTCGCTGGAGGCGGGCAAGCTGGCCGACGTGGTGCTGTGGAGGATGGACACCCTCGCCCACGCCTCCATCGCCGACCCGGTGACCGCGCTGGTCTTCGGCGCGGCCGCCCCGGTCACCGCCTCGTTCGTCAACGGCCGCCAGATCGTGGAGGACGGGCGCCTGCTCACCGTCGACGAGGACACCGTCGCCCGCTCCACCCGCGAGGAGGCACAGCGCCTCGCCCGGATCAGCGCGCAGGCCTGATCCCCCAAGTCTCCGGCCGAGAGGGACGGCTCCCGGCCGGGAACCGTGGATCCGAGCGGGATCCACGGCAGCCGTCTCCGGGGCGCGCGTGAGAGCGTGCGCCCCGGAACGGTGTCACCGCTCACCGCGCCACCCCCCGTCACGGTCCCGCACGACCCCCGCACCACCTCCATGAAATCCACGTCGCCCCACGACGTGTTAGCCGCCCGGAGGAGCAGCTGTGGCCGCCCATCCCGTAGACGAAAAACTCCCCGCCCTCAAGATGGCGACCAGTGGCCTGCAGCATGTGGCCGCCATGTACGCCGGAGTCGTCGCACCACCCCTGATCGTCGGTGCGGCCGTAGGCCTCTCCGGCACCGACCTGACCTTCCTCACCGGCGCCTGCCTGTTCACCGCGGGCCTCGCCACGTTTCTGCAGACCCTCGGCATCTGGAAGATCGGTGCCCGGCTGCCCTTCGTCAACGGCGTCACCTTCGCCGGTGTCGCCCCCATGACCGCGGTGGTCGCCTCCACCCACGACAAGTCCGACGCCCTGCCGATCATCTTCGGCGCGGTCATCGTCGCCGGCCTGCTCGGCTTCCTCGCCGCCCCCCTCTTCTGCAAGGCGGTCCGCTTCTTCCCGCCGGTCGTCACGGGCTCCGTGATCACCCTGATCGGCGTGTCCCTGCTCCCGGTCGCCTTCGGGTGGGCCCAGGGCCCCAACCCGAAAGCCGACGACTACGGTTCGACGACCTACCTCACCCTGGCCGGCATCACCCTGCTGATCGTGCTGCTGCTGCGCCGCTTCACCCGCGGCTTCGTCAAGCAGATCGCCGTACTGCTCGGCCTGATCATCGGCACGCTCATCGCGATACCCTTCGGCGTCACGGACTTCAGCCCCGTCGGCGAGGCCGACATCGTCGGCTTCCCGACCCCGTTCCACTTCGGCGCCCCGCAGTTCCAACTCGCGGCGATCCTCTCCCTGTGCGTGGTGATGGTGGTCTCGATGACCGAGTCGACGGCCGACATGCTGGCGCTCGGTGAGATCGTCGAGCGTCCCGCCGACGAGAAGACCATCGCGGCCGGCCTGCGCGCCGACACCCTCGGCTCGGCGATCAGCCCGCTGTTCAACGGCTTCATGTGCAGCGCCTTCGCGCAGAACATCGGCCTGGTCGCGATGACGAGGATCCGCAGCCGGTACGTCGTCGCCACCGGCGGCGGCTTCCTGGTCCTGATGGGCCTGTGCCCGATGGCCGCCTCGCTGATCGCGGTCGTGCCCCGCCCGGTCCTCGGCGGCGCCGGCGTGGTGCTGTTCGGCTCGGTCGCGGCGAGCGGCATCCAGACCCTGGTGCGGGCCGGCCTGGAGCGGGACAACAACGTCCTGATCGTGGCCGTCTCCCTCGCCGTCGGCATCATCCCGATCACCGCGCCGGAGTTCTACCACTCCTTCCCCGAGACCGCGAAGATCGTCCTGGACTCGGGCATCTCGACGGGCTGTGTGACGGCCGTGGTGCTCAACCTCCTCTTCAACCACATCGGCAAGGACCGAGCGGCCCAGGACGTCACCCACCCCATGGAGGCAGGGGAGGAGATCGCCGCTGCACACTGAGAGCGACGGTCAGGACGCGACCGGCCGGGGGAGACGGGCACGATGCCGTCGCCCCCGGCCGTTCCACGACGGCGGGCAGCCCGCAGGCCGGGTCAGGCCAGGGGGTACTCCTCGTGCAGTCCGGCGGTGTTCACGTTCGGGTGCAGGGTGAGGCGGCCGTCGCTCCAGCGGACGAGGACGTCGTTGGCGGCCTTGTTCTGGGTGAAGGCGCCGGTGGTCAGGACCGTGGCGTTGCTCCAGGGGGAATTGGCGGGGCGGATCGTCTTCTCGCCGTGCAGGCCCTTGAGGTCGACCGCCGGGTAGATCGTGGTCTCGCCGTCGATCCAGCGGACCATCAGGTCGGAGGACTTGCCCCCGGTGAAGTCGCCCGTGCCGATCTGTCCGGCGTAGGTCCACGTCTTGTCGCTCTTGGCGATCTGGGTTTCCTTGCGCAGGGCGTTGGCGCCGAGGTCGGGGTAGATCGACACGGTGCCGCTCGCCCACACGACGAGCAGGTCGTCGCGCAGGGGGCCGCCGTTGAAGCGGCCGAGGGTGACGAGCTTGGCGTTCTGCCAGGTGGCGTTCTTGGCGGTGAGCATCTTCTCGCCGTGGAAGCCGCTGCGGTCGACGGTCGTGTACTGGCTGACCTCGCCGTCGCCCCAGCGCACCACGAGGCCCTCGCCGCCGGCGGCGAAGCCTCCGCCGGCGATCGCCCGGGCGTGCTGCCACACGCTGCCCGGCTTGGCGATCTGGTACTGGGCGACGAACGGCACGGACGGGTCCTTCCCGTCCGACCCCTGGAAGAGGGTGGCCGAGCCGTCCGTCCACACCACCACGAGATCGTCCTGGACGGCGGCGGTGAAGTCGCCCGCCGCCGTGAGCCTGGCCTGCCGCCAGCGTTCCGTGCCGCCCAGCGCGAACGGCGGGACGGGCTGCTGGTAAGGGCCCGGATCGTCGTGGCGGCCGTTCTGGGCGTCGTCGTAGAGGCGCAGTATGCGCTCGCCGTAGAGCGGGCTGTACGTGATCCGGTCGTAGAGGGGGTCGCCCGAGGGGACGTCGGGACCCCCGCCGTTGTAGCCGCCGACGTTGCCGATGATCTCGCCCGTGCCCTCCTTGTCGTCCAGGTGCGAGAACCAGGGCCCGCCGGAGACGCCGCCCCACATCCCGGCGCAGTCGATCCGCATCTGCTGGAAACCGGGCAGCGCCCCGGTGCGGGTGGCGCAGCGCACGGGCCGGTCCTGCGGATTGTGGCCCACCGAGGGATAGCCGACCACCGTGACGTCGTTGTCGGGGCGGGGCGTGCGGACGAGGGTGTTGCCGCCGGCCACGTCCTGAAGACGCCGCTCACCCTCGGGGGCGACACGGCCGAAGGCGACGTCGAGGTCGGACTCGGGCGCGGTGGTGTTGCGCTTGTACTGCGGGTCGAGGAACCACTCCGAGACGGGCCAGACGCCGTACGGCTGCCCGTCGAGCGGTTTCGCCGGATCGTAGCGGGGGACGAAGACCGCCTTGGCGCCGGCGCAGTGCCCGGCGGTCAGGATGAGCCCGCCGCCGGGGCTGAGGACGGTGGCGGCCGAGCAGTAGTGCGCCCGCATCTCGCGATCGACCTGGAAGAGCATGCCGACGGACCGGATGCCGTCGAAGTGGGTGGCCGCGACCCCGGCCCCCTGTACGCCCCGGGCCCCGCGCGGGGCCGCCGCCCCGGCCGTTCGGGGGGCCGGGCCCGTGCGTGCGGAGGAGGTCGGCGTGGGCGCCGAGGGATCCGTGGCGGAGGCCAGGCGCTGGGGTGTCCAGAAGCGGAGGGCCGCCGCCGCGTCCCAGCCGTCGGCGGCGGCGCCGGGTGCGGCGGATGCCGGGGGAACGGAGGCGAGCAGGGCCGTGCAGAGGGCGGCGGTGGCGGAGAAGCGGCTCAGACCGCGTCTGAGGGGCAAGGGATGCTCCAGGGTCCGGGGAGAGTGAGGGGTGACGGGGCAGGGTGCGGTGGTGACGTCCTACGAAGTCGGCACGTCGTCCGGAGACGGCGGGCCGTTCGGATGCGGCGGGCCGTTCGGATGCGGCGGGGGGGGGGGGGCCCCCCCCCCCCCCCCGGGCCCCCCCCCCCCCGGCCCCCCCCGGGGGGGGGGGGGCGCCGGCGGCCGCCGCCCCCCGGGCCCGCCCGGGGCCGGCCCC
>NZ_JBICAJ010000019.1:0-76548 GCF_043088925.1 Streptomyces sp. NPDC014006
TCAACGCCCACAAGTCCGGCACCATCAAGGGCCTCACCGCCGAAGTCGGCGCCTCCCTCACCAGCGGCGCCGCCATCTGCGAGATCACGGACTGAGACACCCCGGGAAACCGGAAACCGAAACGCCCGGCGGGCCGCGGTGTCGCGGCCCGCCGGGCGGTCGTATGCCTTACGCCGGTGTCAGGCGCACCGGCACCTCCTGGTGGCCGTTGCTGATGAGGGAGGGCACCGGTCGCAGTTCACCGGCCGGCACGGCGAGGGCCAGCTCGGGGAAGCGGTCGAAGAGCTGCCGCAGCACCTCCACGACCTCCAGGCGGGCCAGCGGGGCGCCGAGGCAGAAGTGCACGCCGTGGCCGAAGGCGAGGTGCTCCTTGAGGGTGCGGGTGACGTCGAAGGCGTCGGCGTCGTCACCGTGCCAGTCGGGGTGGCGGTTGGCGGCCCCGTAGGAGGCGAGGATGGCCTCGCCGCGGGCGATGGTGCCGCCGCCGGGCAGCTCGACGTCGGTGACGGCGTAGCGCAGCGGCAGGTGCTTGACGGCGGGTGAGTGCCGCAGGGTCTCCTCGACGACGTCGTCCCAGCCGGCCTTGCCGGTGCGGACGAGCTCCAGCTGCTCGGGGTGGGTCAGCAGGGCGACCACGGCCTGGTCGATGACGTTGACGGTGGTCTCGTACCCGGCGCTGATCATCAGCAGCAGCGTGTCGCGCAGTTCCTCGGCGGCCAGGCCGCTGCCGTCCGTCTCCTCGTCGCGGGCCGCGATGAGCAGGGACGTCATGTCGTCACCCGGGGTGGCGGTCTTCGTGGCGATCAGCTCGTCGAGGACGCCGTACAGGGCGACGGTGTTGGTCTGGGACTCCTCCTGCGTGAGGGTGGTGTCGAAGACGCCGTCGACGAGCTGCCGAAAGCCCTCGCGCTGGTCCTCGGGGACGCCCATCAGGTGGCCGATCACGGAGATGGGCAGCGGGTAGGCCAGGTGTTCGCGCAGGTCCACGACCTGTCCGGCGGGCCGTGCGGCGAGCGCGTCGATCAGGTCGGTGACCATGGCCTCGATCGCCGGGCGCAGTTCGGCGATGCGCCGGGCGCTGAAGGCGGGGGCCACCATGCGCCGCAGCCTGCGGTGGTCGGCGCCGTAGGCGGTGAACATGTTCTTGACCGCGACCCACAGGGCGAGCGGCCACGTCGCGGCCCGCTGTTCGAACTCGGGCCAGTGGGCGCGCGCGTCCTTGGACACCGCCGGGCTGGTCAGCAGCTGCTTGAGCAGCGCGGGGTCGGTGACGGCCCAGGCCTGGACGCCGAGGATGTCCACGCGTGCGGCCGGGCCCTGCTCGCGCAGGATCCGCTGCTCCTCGGGGGCGGCGGCGCCGGTCGGGTCGAGGACGAGCGGGGGGTGCTGGGACATGCTGGTCTCCTTCGGGCGGCTGGCAGGGGAACGGGCTGGTTCAGACGACGGCCGGGAAGCGGACGGGCAGGCCTTCCAGCGCGCGGTGGAACGGGCCGGGCCGCCAGGTGAGTTCGGACTCGGGGCAGGCCAGGTCGATCTCCGGCAGCGCGTCCAGCAGGCAGCTGATGGCGGTCTCGGCGATGAGGTAGGCGTGGGTCCTGGCCGGGCAGGTGTGCGGGCCGATGCTCCACGACAGGTGGGCGCGGTTGCCTGCCAGCTGTGCGGCGGTGAGGCCGGCGGTGACGGCCGGGTCGTTGTTGCAGGCGGCCATGGAGATGACGACGGGCTGGTGGGCGGGGAGCAGCACGCCTTCGACGTCGATCGGGTACGGCGGGTAGCTGATGCAGTAGTTGGCCATGGGCGGGTCGGTGTACAGGACGGTGTCGAGGGCGTCGCGGACGGGCTGGCCGGCGTGCAGGCCCGCGGAGAACTGCTCGTCGGTGAGGATCCTGAGCACGGTGTTGCTGATCAGGTTGGTCAGCGGTTCGATGCCCGCGCCGTACAGCGTGACGAGCTGGTGGGCCATCTCGACGTCGTCCAGGCGGGCGGAGTGCGCGATCAGCCGGGAGGTGACGTCGTCACCGGGCTGCCGGCGCCGCAGGGCGACGAGATCGCCGACGGCCCGGCCGAGGATCTCGTTGCCCCGGGCGGCCGTCTCGGCCTCCGCCTCGAAGATCTTGGCCATGCCGTCGGCGATGCGACGGCCGATCTCGTCGGGGCAGCCCAGCAGGGCGCTCAGGACGCGGAAGGCGATGGGATAGGAGTACTGGGTGAGCAGGTCGGCGTGGCCGAGGGCGCGGAACTCGCCGAGGGCCGCGGCGGCGACCTGCTCCACCAGGGCGCGCAGCGCGTGCTGGTCGACGGCCTGCAGGCTCGCGGTGTTGGCCGCGCGGTAGCGGGTGTGCTCGGCGCCGGACGAGCGCAGCGCGTTGGGGCGCCACTCCATCATCGGCTTCACGGGGCAGGTCTCGGGGATCGACTGCTGCCAGATCCGCGGGTCGGCGGGGAAGTGCAGTGGGTCGTTGAGGATGCGCCGGGCCTGGTGGAAGCCGATGACCAGGGTCGCGGGGACGCCGGGGGCGAGGTCGACGGGGACCAGCGGTCCGACCTCGCGGCGCATGCGCTCGTAGGCCGCGTGGGGATCGTCGGCGAACTCGGCGTCGTAGAGCGCGATCCGCGTCGCGGGGCTCGCGCTGCCGGGGGCGTGGGTCGTCATGAGCGGGGCTCCACCAAGGGGGCTAAGGCCTGACGGGTGGTCAGGTACTCGAGGAGGGTGATGAGCGCGTACACACAGGAGCGCCGGTCACGCGCGTCGCACTCGGTCAGCGGTGTGTCGTCGTCCAGCGCGAGCGCCTGCCGGATCTCGTGCAGGGGGTAGCGGGGCGCGTCGGGGAAGACGTTGATGACGACGGCGTACGGCGTGTTCTGGTCCTCCAGCAGGCCCAGCACCTCGTGGCAGCCGTCGAGGTCGCGGGCGTCGGCGAGGACCACCGCGCCCAGCGCGCCTTCGGTCAGCCCCTGCCACAGGGGCCGGAAGCGGGTCTGGCCCGGGGTGCCGAAGAGGTAGAGCACCAGGCGGTCGCCGAGCAGATGGATGCGGCCGAAGTCCATGGCGACCGTGGTGGCCGTTTTGTGCGGCTTGCCGCGCAGATCGTCCACGCCGACGCTCGCCTCGGTGATCGGCTCCTCCATACGCAGCGGTGCCACTTCGGAGACGCTGCCGACGAAGGTGGTCTTGCCGACGCCGAACGCGCCGGCGACGACGATCTTCGCCGACCGGGTGACGCCGGGGGCGAGGTAGGAGAGGGCGGGCCGGTCAGACGATTTCGCGGAGTCCACGCAGCACCTCCTGTAGCAGGTCGAGTCCGGGCCGGTCCTCCTCGGCGGGGGCCGGTGCGGTGAGATGGCCGCTGTCCATGAGCGCGGAGACGAGGATGCGGACCGTGGACGGCGGCAGTTCCAGTGCGGCGGCGACGTCGGCGACGGCCAGTCCGCCGCGCCCGCCGGCGAACAGGCGCATCACCCGGCGGGCGTCCGGCCCCAGCCTGTCGGTGGGGCCGGACGCGGCGACGAGCACCGTCTCCAGGCGGACGTCGCGGCTGGGGCGGTTGCGGCCGCCGGTGCGGACGTACGGCCTGATCATGTCCGGGTCGTGCCGCGGACCGCTCACGTCGCGGTGCCGCCTTCCGCGGCCGGGCGGCGGCTGGCGACGTCCATCTCGTGGCCGAGCCGGGTCGCCAGGCGCACCATGTGATGGGTGATCAGGCCGACGTCCGCCTCGGGGCCGGTGGTGACGACCGAGAGCATGCTGTTCCTCGCGGCCGCGGTCGTCAGCCCGATGCGGCCCTGTGACTCGATCAGCAGCTGGCACATGCCCTTGCCGCCGACGTGCTCGTCCCATGCCTTGCCGGCGGCGCGCAGCGACGCGGTCACGGCGGCGAGCTTCTCGGCGTCCTCCTGTCCGATGGTCTGCGTACGGGCCTGCAGGAGGCCGTCGCCGCTCATCAGCACGGCGTACTCGACGCCCTCGACGGAGCCGAGTTCCTGGTCGAGCAGCCATCCGAGGCTGTTGCTGTGCGTGTCGCGCATGGTCAGTGTCCTTCGGTGGGTCCGTTGTCTTCCGGCATCCGGCGGCCGCGGCGGCTGCCTGCCGCCCAGGCGGCCGCGACGCCGGGCCGGCCCGGCACGACGGTGTCCTCGGCCGGTGGCGGGGGCGTGCTGCGTGGCCGGGCCGGGCGTTGGCGGACCGTCAGACCGCTGGCGGTGGTCCGGGCAGGCGCCGGATCGACGGCTTCCTGCGGGGCGGGGACGGCGGCGGGCGCGGCGACGGTGTCCCTCGCGGCGGGTGCGGCGGCGTCCTGCCGGGCGGGCACGGCGGCCGCTTCGGGTGCGGCGGGCCGCGCGACGGCGGGCCGGGGAGCGGTGGCCGGTGCGGCCAGGAGACTCTTGGGCAGCACCAGGACGGCCCGGGTGCCCTGGTAGATGTTCGGCGCGGTCAGCTCGACCCGGAAGCCGTAGTTCTCCGCGAGCAGCGAGGCGACCCGCAGACCGGTCTGCGGATGGGCGCCGAGCCGGGTGATGTCGTCGCGGTGCTTGCCGGACATGATGTCGCTGGCCCACATCAGCCGTTCGTCGTCCATGCGCAGACCGGCGTCGTCCACGATCAGGAAGCAGGCGTGGTGGCCCTCCTCGACGGAGACGTGCACGCGGGCGGTCGGCGGGGAGTACCGCAGGGCGTTGTCCAGCAGCAGCGCCAGGGTGTGCACGACGGCCTCGACCGCCCGGCTCTCCACCGCGACGGTGTCCAGCTCGTGGTGCTCGATGCGCTGGTAGCCCTCGATCCGGCCCATCGCGGCGCGGATCACATCGGTCAGGGTGGTCCGCGGCCAGCGCCGGGAGAGCTTGTCGCCGGCCAGGACGGCGTACCCCTGCGCGGTGAGGAGCATCTGCTGCGCGATGTGGTCGATGTGCACGAGGGTCGCGTACGCCTCGTCGTCCTGGTGGGAGCGCACGCCCTGGCTGATCTCCCGGCTCAGCCGGGACGCCTTGGCCACGACGTTGGAGGCGAAGCTGCGTACGGCGGCGCGGGTGGCCTCGCGTGCGTCGCGGTGCGCCTTTTCGATCTCCCGGTCGGCCGCGGAGCGGATCTGCGCGGTGTGCTCGTCGGCGGTGGCCTGCGCGGTCTCGCGCACCTGGGTCACGGTGGCGGTCACCTGACCGGTCAGGTCGCGCAGCCGGGCGGCGAGCGGCGTGTGGGCCAGCGACGGGGGCGGGAGGAGGTCGCCACCGGAAGCGTCGCCCGAGGCCAACGCGGGTAGTGTCGCAGTGAGTTGTCCAAGTGCGTACTCCGCGGCGCGCAGCTGCTCGGTGAGTTGCTGCGTGTGGCTTCGCAGTTGTTCGCCTCTGCCGCGTTCCCGCCGGTACGCGTGGCGGAAGTGCCAGGTGGTCCCTGTGGCCGCCAGGGCGACCGTGGCGCCGGCGGCCAGTAACAGGTCGGTCATCGAGTCCTCTCCAAGGTGTCCGGCCCGTGAACCGGCCGGCACGGGGCATGGCGACCGGGCGAGGTGATACCACCGGCTGGATGCGGGCATGACAGGCCGGACGCCGGGAGCCTCGTGAACCCGCGCACCCGAGGGCGGCCCTGCGCCGGTGCGGACACGGCATGGATCCGACCGGTGCCGACTGCGCTGGGGCCGAGGTGAACGGGCCTGCCGGCCAAGGCGGGGAAGGCGGCGGGCACAGTGTCCTTTCGGGTCCGCGGTCTCGTCGTCCTGCGCCGCATCAGCGACGCCCGGTGGCCGTTGCCGGTCCGCCCGGAGTTTATCGGCAAACCAGCAATGTGTTCGACGCTTCGGCCTGGAAGCTGTGAAAGATCCATGACGACCCGGCAGGGAGGCTGACCTGCGGGTCCGTTCCTTCGCCTATGTCCCGAACGACCCTGGAAAACAGGGAGGTTGACCCCTTTGCGGGCACGGTCCGGCATGGCCGCGTGAGCGTGGCCCGCCGGTCCGTACCGCACCTCGCACCGCCGCGGTCTGGTGTAATCGTCGCCGGAAGATCCCCCGGGGGGCGGGGGTGTCACTGGGGGGCGGGTTTGGAAGAGCTGACGGCGGCCGACCCACGGCAGGTGGGGCGCTACCGGATCCTCGCGCGGCTGGGAGCGGGCGGGATGGGCCGCGTGTTCCTGGGCCGCTCCACCAGCGGCCGGATGGTCGCGGTGAAGGTGGTGCGCTCCGAACTGGCGGAGGATCCCGAGTTCCGGCGCCGGTTCGCCCGCGAGGTGGATGCGGCCCGGCGTGTGACGGGGTTCTTCACCGCGGCCGTCGTCGACGCCGACCCCGAGGGCTCACCCGCCTGGCTCGCCACCGCCTACGTGCCCGGCATTCCGCTGGACGAGGCGGTCCGCGTCCACGGGGCGTGGCCCCGGCGTTCACTGCTCGTGCTCGGGGCCGGGCTGGCCGAGGCGCTGGAGGCCATCCACGGCACCGGGCTGATCCACCGCGACCTCAAGCCGTCGAACGTGCTGCTCGCGGCCGACGGCCCCCGCGTGATCGACTTCGGCATCTCGCTCGCCACGGAGGCGAGCGCCCTGACGCAGACGGGCATGGTGATCGGCACGCCGGGATTCATGTCGCCCGAGCAGGTGACGGGGAGAGCGATCGGCGCCGCCAGCGACGTCTTCTCCCTGGGCGCGGTGCTGGCCTACGCGGGCACCGGGGCGGCCCCGTTCGGAGCCGGCTCGCCGCACTCGGTGAACTTCCGCGCCGTCTACGAGCAGCCCGACCTTCGCGATCTGCCCGCGGGGACGGACTTCGTCGCCCGCCTGCTCGAGAAGGACCCGGTCCGACGGCCGACCGTCCCCGAACTGCTGGCCGAGTTCGCCCAGTTGCTCGCGGAAGGGGACGGACACGCCTTAGGGGGCCCGTTGCCGAAGGAGACCGACTGGCTGCCCGAGGCGGTGGCGCTCGCCCTCACCGAGCGCAACACCACCACTCCCCCGCTGCGGCCTGCGGACCCGGCGGCCCGGCAGGTCCCCGCCGACGCGGACGGCGGCCCGGGGGTGGGCTCGGGCACGGCACCGCCCACCCCCGATCCCCGGGTCTCCCTCGCGAAAAGCCCCGCGCCGCCGGACCCCTCCCCAGCGACGCCCGCACCGCAACCCGTCGTCGACGGCCCAGGGACACGGCGGCCCCTGCCGCCCCGCACTCCGGCACCGCCCACCCACGAGCCTTTCGTCCTCTCCCCCGGCACGCCCATCGACCCGCCCACGCCACCGCCCGGCCGTGCCGGGCGCCGCCGTCTCGTGGCGATCGCTCTCGCGGCGGCGCTCGTCACCGGTGGCGGCATCACCGCCCTGCTCGCCCAGCAGGGCCGGGACAAGGGCGAGACACCCCACAGCGGTCCGCGTGCCTCCGCCGCCGCCCCCACGGGCTTCGACGCCGCCGTCGGCCACGTGGTCAACGCCTCCGACCGCAAGGGCGGCACCCTGCGCCTGGTGAGCGGCGCCGACGCCGACTCCTGGGACCCGGGCCGCTCCTACTACGGCTGGGTGTGGAACATGCAGCGCCTCTACGCCCGTACGCTGCTCACCTACGCCCCCAAGCCCGGCAAGAGCGGTCTCACGCTCGTCCCGGACCTGGCCGAGGCCCAGCCGCAGGTCTCGGCGGACGGCCGGACGTACACGGTGAAACTGAGGTCCGGTGTGAAGTTCGAGGACGGCACGCCGATCACCGCGAAGGACGTCAAGTACGGCATCGAGCGCGTCTTCGCCCAGGACGTCGTCACCGGCGGCCCCACCTATCTGATCGAGACGCTGGACCAGGGGCAGAACTACCCGGGACCGTACAAGGACGGGGCGTCGGCGCGCTCCGGTCTGCGGTCCGTCGAGACGCCGGACGACCGGACACTCGTCTTCCGGCTGGCCAAGGCCGACTCGCGCTTTCCGTACCTGCTGGCCATGGGCGCCACCTCCCCCGTACCGCAGAAACGGGACACCGGCGCCGGTTACGGCGGCAGGCCCGTCTCCTCCGGACCGTACCGGTTCGCCTCGTACACGCCCGGACGGTCGCTCGTCCTCGTGCGCAACGAGAACTGGAGCCGGGCGACCGACCCGCTGCGCAGCGCGCTGCCGGACCGGATCGAACTGACCGTCACGACCGCCGGCGACGTGGCCGCGCGGCTCCTCGACGGCACCGCGGACCTCGACGTCCAGCAGGCCGGACTGGAGCAGAGCGCCGCGAGCAAGGTGGTGCAGGACCCGAAGCTCAAGGCCCACGCCGACGCCCCGCTCACCGGCTACCTGCGCAGCCTCGCACTCGTGTCGAAGACGGCGCCGCTCGACAACCCGCACTGCCGCAAGGCCGTGTTCTACGCCGCCGACACCACCGCGCTCCGTACCGCGCGCGGCGGAGTGACGGCCGGGTCCCTGCACGGCAACATGCTGCCCCCCACGCTGCCCGGCTCCGACGACTACGACCCGTTCGGCCTGACCGGCGGCAAGCCGCAGCCGGAGAAGGCCAGGGAGGAACTGCGGGCCTGCGGCAGAGCGCAGGGATTCACCACCAAGCTCGTCCTGCGTGAGGGCAAGCCGCAGGACGAGCGGACCGCACAGGCGCTGCAGCAGTCCCTGAAGGCCGTGGGGATCACCGTCGAGACCGAACGGCTGGACGTCTCGGACTTCTTCTCGGTCGTGGGCTCGCCCGGCGAGGTCAAGAAGAAGGGCTACGGCCTGATGCTGTTCGCCTGGGGCGCCGACTACCCTCACGCCTCCGGCTTCCTGCCGTCCCTGGCCGACGGGCGCCTGATCACGCCCGCCGACAACGTCGACTACGCCCAGATGAACGACCCGGAGGTCAACGCCCTCCTGGACCGGGCCAGGTCCGAAACCGATCCGGCGGGGGCGAACGAGCTGTACCGCCGGATCAACCACAAGGTCACCGACGGTGCCTACTACCTGCCGATCGTCGCCGACAAGGCGCTCAACTACCGCAACCCGCGGCTGACCAACGTCTACGTCGACGACGCGTACGGGATGGTCGACTTCCAGGCCCTCGGCATCGCGGACGGCACGTAGCTCACCGGCCCGGCGGCGAGGAGCGCACGCCCGCGCGGAACTTGGGGATGCGCACGGTGACCTTCATCCCCGCTCCGACGGCGGTCTCGATGACGAGTCCGTGGGTGTCGCCGTACACCTGGCGCAGCCGCATGTCCACGTTGCGCAGCCCGATGCCCGTGGCGGGCCCGCCGGATCCGTGCAGGATCCGGCGCAGCCGCTCCGGTTCCATGCCGACCCCGTTGTCCTCGATGATCACCCGGGCCTCGGGGCCGTCGTCCTCCGCGAGGATGGTGACGGAGCTGCGCTCCATGCTGTCCTCGAGTCCGTGCTTGAGGGCGTTCTCCACCAGCGGCTGCAGACACAGGAACGGCAGCGACACGGACAGCACCTCGGGCGCGATCCGCAGGTTCACCTCCAGCCGGTCGCCGAAGCGGGCCCGGGCCAGCTCCAGGTACTGCTCGATGGAGCGCAGCTCGTCGGCGAGCGTGGTGAAGTCGCCGTGCTTGCGGAAGCTGTAGCGGGTGAAATCGGCGAATTCGAGGAGCAGTTCGCGGGCCCGGTCGGGGTCGGTGCGGACGAAGGAGGCGATGGACGCGAGGGAGTTGTAGATGAAGTGCGGTGATATCTGCGCCCGCAGCGCCCGGATCTCCGCCTCGATGACGTCGGAGCGGCTGCGCTCGAGGTCGACCAGTTCCAGCTGCACGGATACCCAGCGGGCGACCTCGTCGGCGGCCCGGGCCAGGGCGGCGGACTCCTTGGGCCCGAAGGCTCCCAGCGCCCCGCTCCGGCGGCCGTCGACGGCGAGAGGGGTGACGGCACCCCAGCGCACGGTGCAGTCCGGACGGTCGCAGTCGACCTTGACGGCCCGGGTGCCGCCCTTGCCCACCACTTCGGGCAGCAGCCGCTCCACCAGGTCCCGGTGGTGGGCGCCCGGCCCCTCCCAGGCGAGCACCGCCTCCTCGTCCGTCAGGGTCATGGACGCCTCGCCCAGCAGAGGTCTCAGCCGCCGGGCCGCCTTGCGGGCGGTGTCGGGGGTGAGTCCGGCGCGCAGCGGACGCGCGGCGAGCGAGGCGGTGTGCAGGGTGTGGAACGTGGCGCGCTCCACCGGGGAACCGGGCCCGGGCGGCTCCCGGCGGCCCTGGCGGGCGGTCAGGTGACCCGCGCCCGCACCGAGGGCGAACAGCGCCGCGCCGCCGGCGGTGACGAGCGCGGTGGCCAGAGTACTCATGCGCGTTTCCTTACCGACGGTCGACGGGAGGACGGGAGGACTGGCCCGTCATGGTGACGAGGGGCGCGTACCGCCCGTCTCGGGGAGGTGCAGCCGGGCCATGATCGCGGCGGTGCTGTGCGGGACGCGGTGCCGGGTGGCGAGGGAGACCACGATCATGGTGGCGAAGCCCAGCGGCACCGACCACACCGCGGGCCAGGCGCACAGCACGTGCAGCCACCCGGAGCCGGGCGTGCCGCCCATCGCCGCGGCGACCGCGGCCAGCGCGCACCCCCCGCCCACCACGAGTCCGGCCGCGGCACCGGGCGGGGTGAGGCCCCGCCACCAGATCCCGAGCACGAGCAGCGGGCAGAACGACGAGGCGGAGACGGCGAAGGCCAGCCCGACGGCGCCGGCTGCGGGCAGGTCCGGCAGGGCGAGCGAGGCGGCGACCGGTACCGCGATGGCGAGCAGCGTGGCGAGCCGGAAGTGCCGTACCCCGAGGGTGGGCAGGACGTCCTGGGCGAGCACGCCGGCGACCGACAGGGCGAGCCCGGAAGTGGTGGACAGGAACGCCGCGAACGCCCCGCCGGCGACCAGCGCACCGACCAGGTCGCCGGCCATGCCGCCGATGAGCCGCTGCGGCAGCAGGAGCACCGCCGCGTCGGTGTCGCCCGACAGCATCAGATCGGGGGCGTACAGGCGGCCGAGCGCGCCGTAGACGGGCATGAGGAGGTAGAAGACGCCGAGCAGTGCGAGGACGATGACGGTGGTGCGGCGGGCGGCGCGTCCGTCCGGGTTGGTGTAGAACCGCACCACGACGTGCGGCAGCCCCATGGTGCCGAGGAACGTGGCCAGGATCAGGCCGTAGGTCGCGTACAGGCCGTGTTCCTCGCGGCTCTGCGCCACCGGTCGCGCCCAGCCGGCCGGCAGCGTGCGGGCCCGCTCCGCGGTCGCCGGCCGGGGCACGCCCGCTCCGGCGGGGAAGCTCAGCGAGCTGCCGGCCGCGACGCGGTGCGTGCCCGGGGCGAGCAGCAGCTCGTCCCGGTCGTGGTACGTGCCGTCGATCGTGCCCTGCGCGGTGACGCGGACGGGCCGGTCGATCGCGATGTCCTGCGGCGTGTCCAGGCTGACGAGCGTGGGCCGGTGGAAGGTGGCCGGGCGGTCCCAGGACGGCTGCGGGGTGTGGTCGGCCCGCCAGGCGGCGAGCAGGAAGACCACCGGGACGAGCAGCGCGGTCAGTTTCAGCCAGTACTGGAAGGCCTGGACGAAGGTGATGCTGCGCATGCCCCCGGCCGCCACCGCTGTCGTCACCACCGCGGCGACCAGCAGACCGCCGCACCACTGGGGGGCGCCGGTGAGCAGGCGCAGGGTGAGTCCGGCGCCGCGCAGCTGGGGCAGCAGGTAGAGCCAGCCGATGCCGACGACGAGCACGGAGGCGATGCGCCGCACCGCCTGCGATTCCATCCGTGCCTCGGCGAAGTCGGGCAGGGTGTAGGCGCCCGAGCGGCGCAGCGGGGCCGCGACGAAGATCAGCAGGACGAGGAACCCGGCCGTGTAGCCGATCGGGTACCACAGCATGTCGACGCCCTGGGCGAGCACCAGCCCGGCGACCCCCAGGAACGACGCGGCCGACAGGTACTCGCCGCTGATGGCGTAGGCGTTCAGCCGCGGTGGGACGCTGCGGGAGGCGACGTAGAAGTCGGACGTGGTGCGGGAGATACGCAGCCCGAGCGCGCCGACGAGCAGGGTGAGCGTCACGACCACCGACACCGCGGCTATCGCGTAGGCCTGGTTCAACCGCTCGCCCCCTGCGCGTCGTGTGGACCGGCCCGCGCCGTCTCACAGGGGTCCGGCACCGGGGCTCCGCTGGTCGTGCTCGCCGCCTTGGCGTTGATCACACGTGGCGGTGAGTGTACGCAGCGGTGCTGCGGTGGAACAGGTGCCGTGCCTTCTTCCCGGACGGCGGCGCGGGGCCGGGGAAGGCCGGTGCCCGGCGGGGTCAACGGCCGCGCCGAGGGGCTGCGTTCGCCCGTCGGACGAGCAGATCGCGCAGTTCGCGGGCGTTGCGCCGGCTCACCGCGAGGATCCGGTCGCCGATGCGTACGCTCAGGCTGCCGCCGTCGAGACGGAGTTCCTCGATGCTCGACAGACGGACCAGGTACCGCCGGTGGATACGGACGAAGCCGCGGGGGCGCCAGCTCTCCTCCAGGGCGGCCAGGGAATTGCGGATCAGGTGACCGGCGCCCTGGCGGGTGTGCACGCGGGCGTAGTCGCCCTGCGCCTCGACGTGGGTGATGTCGTCGATGTCGACGAAACGCGTCACTCCGCCGAGTTCCACGGGGATGTGGGCGACCTCCACGGCGGGGGTACGGGCCGGGAGGGCGCCGGTCCGCTCGGGTGCGGTGGCCGGGGTGCCCGGGCGTGCCTGCGCGGCGTGGGGGCCCGCAGCGGCGGCGAGGGTCTCGGTCACCCGCCGCACCGCCTCCGAGAACCGCTCCCTGCGGATCGGTTTGAGCAGGTAGTCGACGGCCTTCAGGTCGAAGGCCCGCACCGCGTGGTCCTCGTGCGCGGTCACGAACACGATCAGCGGGGGTGCCGCGAATCCGGCCAGCAGGTGCGCCATGTCGAGGCCGGTGAGGCCGGGCATGTTGATGTCGAGGAAGACCACGTCGATGCCGTCGTCCGCGCCCTGTCCCTTCCCGACGGCCCGGCCGAGCCGGCGCAGCGCCTCGGTGGCGCCCTGGGCTCCTTCGGCGTGGCCGACGCGGGCGTCGCCGCGCAGCAGGTACAGCAGTTCCTCCAGGGCCGGTGCCTCGTCGTCGACCGCGAGCGCCCGCAGGCCCGCCCGCCACTGCGCCTGCTCGCGTCCCTGTGTGCCGGCGGCAGTCCCCTCACCCATCCGACCCGTCCCCCCAGGCTCCGTCAGGCGGCCCACCCGTGCGGTGGGCTTCCCGCAGGACGATAGCCACGACTCGCCGGGGTCCGTCCAGACCCCGGACGGTCCGGGGCGCCGGGCTCACGGCTCCTTCGACGGCGCTGCTGCGACGTACTCGTCCTCGTGCCGTTCCGCGTGGCGGACGTACCAGCGCCCGATGCACAGCAGGACCGGATAGGGCGCCAGTCCGAGGGCGAGCCATACGAGGAGCGGAGCATGCCCCTGCGCATCGAGCGGCGGCACCAGACGCAGCAGCAGGGGCAGCAGCCCGAGCAGGGTGACGAGCAGCGCGACCGCACTCAGGGCGAGCCGGGCCTGTCTGCGCATCAGCGCCCGGACCGGTGGGACGTCCTCGGTGGCGCCGGCGTCGCTCGCGCGGGCCGGCCCCGGATGCGAGCCCGCGCTGCGTGTCGCCGCCGGCTCCCCGGTGACCACCTCGCGCCGAGGGACGGAGTCCGCGCCCAATTACGCACCCCCAAGATCCCCGGCTCGCACTGCTGCGGCGAGTGTACGCAGCCCCGCGATCTCGGACCAGACAGCGCAACGCACGGACACGCGGCGCGGGAACGGCGTCGGTCAGCGCTGTTCTCCGGTCAGCTTGAGGTCCTGGTGGGCGATCTCCAACTCGACGAAGCACTCCTCGGCCTTGCGGAAGGCGATCTCCAGCGCCGCCGCCGCGCGCGGTCCCGCGTGCGCCGCCGACCACCGCCGTACGTCGTCCAGGACGTCGGACCAGCGACCGGCGGCGCTCTTGACCCTGCCGACCGTGTCGGCGAGTTCCCGCGCGGTCCTCGGGGAGCTGGACGGAAGCCCTCGCAGCTCGTCCAGCAGTTCCTGGATCTCGGCCATGCGGCTCCTCCTTCGGGCCACCCGGGAGAAGGGGCCCTGACCCGCACGATAGGCCTCGGGGCCGCTCGCCTTCCGCACCCTGAGGCCGGAGGATCTGCGAGCGGTCCGTGTCATCGCCGGACGGTCGGCACCGGCGGACGAACGGGGGACGAGCCCGTCGGTGCCGACCGTCCGTGAAGCGGGTATACGGAGCGCCGGGTCAGCGGCCCGCCGCCGTCGCCTCGCGTGTGCCGGGATTCGGCGCGTCGTTGCCCAGCGCGTGCAGGATCTCATCGACGCTCTGCTTGGCGTCGCCGAAGAGCATGCTGCTGTTCTCGCGGAAGAACAGCGGATTCTGCACACCGGCGTAGCCGGAGGCCATGGAGCGCTTGAAGACGATGACCTGCTCGGCTTCCCAGACCCGCAGCACCGGCATGCCGGCGATCGGGCTGGACGGGTCCTCGGTCGCGGCGGGGTTGACGGTGTCGTTCGCACCGATGACCAGGACGACCGAGGTACCGGCGAAGTCGTCGTTGATCTCGTCCATCTCCAGGACGATGTCGTACGGCACCTTCGCCTCGGCCAGCAGCACGTTCATGTGCCCCGGCAGGCGCCCGGCCACGGGGTGGACGCCGAAGCGGACCTCCACTCCCCGCTCGCGCAGCTGACGCGTCAGTTCCGCGACGGGATGCTGGGCCTGTGCGACGGCCATGCCGTAGCCGGGGGTGATGATCACCGAGCGGGCTTCGGCGAGCATCTCGGCCACCTCCGCGGCCCGCACCTCGCGGTACTCGCCCTGCTCCTCGTCGCCGCCGGAGGGCGCCTCGATGCCGAAGCCGCCCGCGATGACAGAGAGGAAGGACCGGTTCATCGCCTTGCACATGATGTACGACAGGTAGGCACCGGAGGAGCCGACCAGCGCGCCCGTGACGATCAGCAGGTTGTTGTCGAGCAGGAAGCCGGCCGCGGCCGCCGCCCAGCCCGAGTAGCTGTTCAGCATGGAGACGACGACGGGCATGTCGCCGCCGCCGATGGAGGCGACCAGATGCCAGCCCAGGGCCAGCGCCAGCACGGTCACCGCGATCATCAGCGCCAGGTTCGGGGTGATGGTGAACCACACGGTCAGACCGACGAACGCGACCAGCGCACCGATGTTGAGCGCGTTCTTGCCGGGCAGCATCAGCGGACGGGACTTGATGCGCGCCGACAGCTTCAGGAACGCGACGATCGAGCCGGTGAAGGTGACGGCGCCGATGAAGATGCCGATGAACACCTCGGCGTGGTGGATGCCGAGCAGGTCGTCGCCGATCCGGGTCTGGGCGGCGCCGTGGGCCTCCACCTCCAGGTAGCTGTTCCAGCCGACCAGCACCGCGGCGAGGCCGACGAAGCTGTGCAGCACGGCGATCAGTTCCGGCATCTGCGTCATCTCGACGCGGCGGGCCCGCCACAGTCCGATCGCGGCGCCGAGCGCCATCGCCACCACGATCAGGGCCACCGCCGTGGCGGTGATGCTCTGTGCCGCCACCACGACGGTGGCGACCAGCGCGAGGGCCATGCCGGCGATGCCGTAGACGACGCCGGCGCGGGAGGTGCGGTGCTGGGACAGGCCGGCCAGGCTCAGGATGAACAGCAGCGCGGCGACCAGGTCGGCAGCGTGGGAGGCTGTCAGGGAGGTCATCTCGGCTCAGCCTTTCGAGAACATGGACAGCATGCGGCGGGTGACGGCGAAACCGCCGAAGACATTGACGCTCGTCAGCAGGATGGCCACGACCGACAGCGCGGTGACGAGCGTGCTCTCGTGCCCGATCTGCAGCAGCGCGCCGATCACGACGATGCCGGAGATCGCGTTGGTCACCGACATCAGCGGCGTGTGCAGCGCGTGGTGCACCTTGCCGATGACGTAGTAGCCGATCACCACCGCGAGGGCGAACACAGTGAAGTTCCCCGCGAGTTGGGCGGGCGCGAAGGCGACCAGCAGGAACATCGCGAGCATGCCGAGCCCGATCAGGGTGAAGCGTCCCGCGGGGGTCAGTCTCGGTCGTTTCGGCTCGGGCGGTGTCACCGGCTGCGCGGCGGCAGCGGCCGGCGCGGCCGAGACCGACACGGGCGGCGGCGGCCAGGTGACGTCGCCGTCGCGCACCACGGTCACGGCCCGCTGCACGACGTCGTCGAAGTCGATCGTCAGCCGGCCGTCCTTGCCGGGCGTGAGCAGCTTGATCAGGTTCACCAGGTTGGTGCCGAACAGCTGCGAGGCCTGGGCGGGCAGCCGGGAGGCGAGGTCGGTGTAACCGATGATGGTGACGCCGTTGTCGGTGACCACGGCCCGGCCGGCGACCGTGCCCTCGACGTTGCCGCCCTGGGCGGCCGCCATGTCGACGATCACGCTGCCCGGCTTCATCGCGGCCACGTCCCGGGCCGTCAGCAGGCGCGGCGCCGGCCGGCCCGGGATCAGCGCGGTCGTGATCACGATGTCCACGTCCTTCGCCTGCTCGTGGTAGAGCTCGGCGGCGGCGCGGTCGTAGTCGGCGGAGGTCGCCTTGGCGTACCCGTCGGTGCTCGCCTCCTGGGCGACGTCCACCGCCAGGTACTCGCCGCCCAGTGACTTCACCTGGTCCGCGACCTCGGGCCGCGGATCGGTGGCCCGTACGACGGCACCGAGGCTGGAGGCGGCGCCGATCGCCGCGAGGCCGGCCACGCCCACGCCCGCGACGAGCACCTTCGCCGGCGGCACCTTGCCCGCCGCGGTGACCTGGCCGGTGAAGAACCGGCCGAAGACGTGCGCGGCCTCGATGACCGACCGGTACCCGGCGATGTTCGCCATCGACGACAGCACGTCCATCGACTGGGCGCGCGAGATGCGGGGCACCGCGTCCAGCGCCAGCGCGGTGATGCCGGCCTCGGCGAGCGTCCGGAGCAGCTCGGGCCGCTGCGCCGGGGCCAGCACGGCGACCACGGTCGCGCCCCGCCGCAGCCGGGCGATCTCCGCGTCGGAGGGGGCGTTCACCTTCAGTACGACGTCCGCGCTCCAGGCCTCGCCGATCTCCGCGCCGGCGTCGCGGTAGCCCTGGTCCGTGAAGCCGGAGGCCGCCCCGGCCTCGGGCTCCACGACGACTTCGTAGCCGAGGCCGAGCAGCTGACGCACCGTGGCGGGGGTCGCCGCGACACGCGTCTCCCCGGAGGCGGACTCGGCTACGACGCCGATCCGCTGCGGTGGGTGGTGCGCGGGTTCATGGGCAGACATTCTCGTGATCTCTCCTCGGAGGAGGGTGACGGGTATCCCGATCGATGGGTGTCCCCTGGACCGTGTTCCCCGGATGGCCGCAGGTCGTAGGAACCTACCCGCCACAGTCGCCCGAGCAGAGGGGGCGGCACCGTGGTTTGTTTCACTGAATGAAAGACCGGCCTTGGTGTATGGCCATGGGCGTGCGCCGCCCCTGCGCCCTCGACCCGGGGTGCTGTCAGTGCCCACTGATAGCGTGCCACCCCCTGTAGAGAAGATCATGAAAGGACGGCGCCCGTGCGTGAAGTGACGCGTCATGCCGTCAGCGGCCGGCGTATGACCGAGGCGCTCGAGGACATCCACCAACGAGCCCGGGGGCGCCGGCACGGGCTGCGGTACGGGGACGCGTCCCCGCTGAGACTGCGGGAGATGGGCGACGAACTCGTCGAGCACGTGGCGGCCCGGACGGTGCGGGAGCCCCTGCTCGACGAGACGTCACGGGCTGCTCTGCGGACCGCGGCGGAGTGCGCGCTGGGCGCGCTGAGCATCGGGTGTTTCCCCGACGGTGACCAGGAGGTTTTCTTCCCGCTCATCGACGAGGAGCTCACCAGCGAGGACGTCGCCTTCGCCGACGTGGTCGATCACGCCCCGACGGCCCGGACATGGCTGGACGCGTTCGAGTTGTGCCTGGTCGGCGGGCTGGTGTGGGACTGGCAGCGCGCGATCGGCCTGACGCTGCGCGGCGACTGCGCGTCGGCGGTCCGGGACGGGGTGCCGTACCCGCGGTTCACCCAGGTGTCGGATCCGGCGGATCTCGCGGCCATGGACGCCCTGTGCGGCTACTTGACCGAGGCGGAAGGGCATCTGCCGCGGGACTGGCCGGCCGTACCGCTGTGCAAGCCGGACGACGACGCACGCGCCGAAGCCGCCCGGAGCCTGGATGCCGCGGGGCCGGTGACCCCCGACCAGCGCCTGCTGCGGATACTCCTGGACGACGACCGGGCCCGCTTCGAGGAAGCACTCGCGGACCGGCTCGTCGAGCACCGGCAGGGCGTCGGCGCCGATCCCTCCGCCGCGACCCTCCTTCCGCTCGGCGTGCTCGCCCTGGCCGTCCTCGCGGTCCAGGTGCACGGCTGGGAGCTCGGCGTCCGCTCCGGCTATCTGCCGCCCGATCTGCTGGGCTCGCCCGAGGCGCTGCAGCAGGCGGACGCCCTGGGCGTCAACGACCTGGGCTACTGGGCCGCCAAGTAGCCACCGCGGCCGGGAGGAAAGTCGCGTGGGCGGGGCCGAGGGACATCCGATGGTCGGACACCCCGGCTACCTTCGGCCGACGCGGCTGGGGCGAGGCCGTTCCTAACGTGGCCGGTATGGATATCGACGTACGACACAGCCCGTCGTTCACGGTGGCCAGGGTGCGCCTGGCCGCCGGTGAGTCGGTGCGGGCCGAGTCCGGGGCGATGATGGCGACCTCCGGTGGGATCGCCGTCGCGGCGAAGGCGGAGGGCGGGCTGCTCAAGGGCCTCAAGCGGAGCGTCCTGGGCGGCGAGTCGCTGTTCGTCACCCGGTTCACCGCGGACGCCGGCGGCGGCTGGGTGGATCTCGCCGCGCAGCTGCCGGGCGACGTGACGGCCATCGACGTCGACGGCGGGGTGAGCCTCGCCCGCGGCGCCTGGCTGTGCTCCTGCGACGGAATCGACCTCGACACCACATGGGGCGGGTTCAGGAACCTGGCCGGGGGCGAGGGCGGCTTCCTGGTGCGGGCCGAAGGGACGGGGCGGGTGGCCGCCGCCTGCTACGGCGCCCTGGACCGCGTCGAGCTGGGCCCCGGCCAGACGCTCGTCCTCGACTCCGGGCACCTGGTCGCCTTCGAGGACGGGCTGTCGTACCGCACCCGCAAGGTGACGCAGGGGCTGATGCAGACCCTGAAGTCCGGCGAGGGCCTGGTCTTCGAGTTCACCGGGCCCGGCCGGTTGTGGACCCAGAGCCGCAATCCGTCCGCGCTGGTCACCTGGCTCACCACCAAACTCCCCTTCAGCCGCGGCTGATCGATGCGAGATGTCATGAGGAACGACGGGATCAGCAGGGCACGCTTCCTGGGCCTCGCGGCCGGCGCGGCCGGCGCCTCGGTGGCGCTTCCACCAGTGCCCGCGGCGGCACTTCCGACGGCGCCCGCGGCGGCCGGCCTCGCCGTCTCGCGCGGCGGGCTGCGGCACCGGGGTGTCGTCTACGAGGTCGGCGCGGGCGAAACCCCGGCCACGGCATGGAGCCCGCTCCGCGCCGCCGCGGACTTACGGGCGATACGGCACCAGTTGCACGCCGACACCGTGAAGGTCACCGGTGACGGCGTCGAGCGGCTCACCGTCACCGCCACCGAAGCGGCGGAACTCGGCCTGAACGTCTGGCTGGAGCCGACACTGGGCGACGTGCCCGCCGCCGACATCCTGGACCACCTGGCGCAGACGGGCCGGTTCGCCGAGCGGCTGCGCCGCCAGGGTGTGCGGGTGCAGCTGAACGTGGGGTGCGAGTTCTTGCTGTTCGTGCCCGGCATCGTGCCCGGCGCCACGGCCCAGGAGCGCGTCGAGAACCTCCTCAAGGGTGCCTACGACCCGGGGCGTACGGCACGGCGGCTCCGCCGGTTCACCGCACGGGCCGCGGCCGTGGGCCGGTCCGTCTTCCACGGGCCGTTGTCGTACGCCGCCGCCCAGGACGAGGACGTGGACTGGGACCTGTTCGACCTCGTCTGCGTCGACTACTACGGCTCCCACCCCACCGCCCGGGATCACGTCCGCGAACTGCGCCGGTACCTGCGCCCCGGGAAGCCGCTCGCGATCAGCGAGTTCGGCACCTGTACGTTCCAAGGGGCACCGGAACTGGGCGGCATGGGCTGGGACGTCGTCGACTGCACGGCGACGCCGCCCGAGGTCAGGGCGGCCCTCGTCCGCAGCGAACGCACCCAGGCCGCGTACCTCACCGAGGTGCTGCGCGTCTTCGAGTCGATGCGTCTGCACGCGGCCATGGCCTACACGTTCGTCACCCCGGACGCCCCGCACCGTGCCGAGCCCCGGTTGGACCTGGACATGGCGAGCTACAGCCTCGTGAAGACGGTCCGGGACCGCCCGGGCGACCCGGACTCCCCGTGGCACTGGGAACCGAAGGAGTCCTTCCACGCCCTGGCCCGGGCCTACGGGGCAGGCCGCACCGATGTCCACGGCTGAGTCACTCCGTCCGCAGCCGCACCGCCGTGTCCTGCGGGAGCCTGCCGTCCGGGGTGAGGGGGCCGCCGGCCAGGAGCAGCCGTGCGTGCGGCGGCAGCTCCGCGGGAGCTGCCGCCAGGTTGACCACGCAGCGCAGGCCGCCCGGCCGGGCGAAGGCGAGGACGCCGTCCGGTGTGGGAAGCCAGGTCAGGGGGGAGTCGCCGAAGCCGTCCTCGCAGCGGCGCAGCGCCGGGGCCCGCCGGGAGAGGGTGAGCATCGGCTCCGGGTCGCCGCTCTGCCGGTCGACGGCGTACGCGGCCCGGCCGGCGGGCTGTGGCAGCCAGGGTTCGCCGTGCGAGCCGAAGCCGGCGTAGGGGGCGTCGGCCTCCCAGGGCAGCGGGATGCGGCAGCCGTCGCGCCCCGGGTCGGTGCCGCCGGAGCGGAAGTGCATGGGGTCCTGGATGCGGTCGAGGGGCACGTCGGCCTCGGCAGACCCAGTTCCTCCCCCTGGTAGAGACAGACGGATCCGGGCAGGGCCAGCGTCAGCAGGGCGGCGACGCGGGCACGACGGGTGCCGAGTTCCAGGTCGGTGGGTGTGCCGAAGTCCTTGGCCGCGAAGTCGAAGGCGGTGTCGCGACGGCCGTACCGGGTGACGGTGCGGGTCACGTCGTGGTGGCACAGCACCCAGGTGGCCGGGGCGCCGACCGGGGCGTGCCCGGCGAGGGTGTCGTCGATCGAGCGGCGCAGCCGGTCCGGCTCCCAGGGACAGGTGAGGAAGCTGAAGTTGAAGGCCGTGTGCAGTTCGTCGGGGCGCAGGTAGCGGGCGAAGCGTTCGGTGTCCGGGAGCCAGACCGCGCCGACGAACACCGCACCGTACTCGTCGGCGATCGCCCGCCAGGAGCGGTAGATGTCGTGCAGTTACTCCCGGGCGATGTAGGGGTGCGCGTCGACGCCCTCGGTGAAGTCGGCGAGTGCCGGGTCCTTCACGAGCAGGGCGGCGGAGTCGATGCGTACGCCCGCCACGCCGCGTTCGAACCAGAAGCGCACGATGTCCTCGTGCTCCCGGCGCACGGCCGGGTGCGCCCAGTTGAGGTCGGGCTGCTCGGGCGTGAACTGGTGCAGGTACCACTCGCCGTCGGCCACCCGGGTCCGGGTGGGCTGGGCGAACTGGGAGGGCCAGTCGTCTCGGAGCCGGCGTCGTCAGTTCTGGTGCCGGCGCCGCAGCAGGTGCCGGCCGAGGAACGCGGCGGCGAGGACGCCCAGGGCGATGAGGGCGTAGAGCTGGTAGCGGGTGATCTCGTCGTAGATGGCGGTGATGTGGGTGCCGGCCAGGTAGGCCAGAGTGACCCACAGCCCGACCCAGAGCGCGGCACCGAGGGCGTTGAAGACGAGGAAGCGGCGCCAGGGCATGCCGCTGGTGCCCGCGATGATGCCATTGGCCTGGCGCAGTCCCTCGACGAAGCGAGCCACAGTGACGATCTTGGCGCCGTTGCGGGCGAAGAACTCCTCGGCCCTGTGGAAGCGTTCGGGCGTCAGGAAGACGTAGCGACCCCAGCGGTGGACGAAGGCGCGTCCGCCGGTCCGCCCGATCAGATAGCCGACGTTGTCCCCGGCGACGGCCGCGACGAACGCGATCGCCGCGACGGCGACGATGTTCAGCCGCCCGGCTCCGGCGTAGATCCCCGCGGCGATCAGGATCGTCTCGCCGGGGGCGGGAATGCCGAAGTCCTCCACGAAGACGACGGCGCCGACGGCCCAGTAACCGTAGTGACTGAGCAGCGGCGCCAGGTGGGCCAGCGGGCCCGGGAGAGGCGGGGCCATGCGCCCACCGTACGTCACCGGTCCACGGGCCGGGACCGGCGCGCCGTTCAGCGGAGGTGACCGCGTGAGGTAGGTGATCGGTCGGACGGCTGCCGGCAACTGTCGCCACCGGCTTGGGCGTCCGCTCCGAAGCGGGCCTTCACCACGGGGTCGTCGCGAAGCCGAGCCGGGTAGCCCGGGCCGGTGCGTACCGTCACGTCCTCGCTGTCCAGGGGCTCACCGCAGGAGGAGCACACCACCCGGGCCCGTGTGTCGTGTCCGCACGCGGTGTGCCGCATGACCACCGGTACGCCCTCGTCGTCCGCCAGCCAGCGGTCGCCCCACGCGTTGAGGGCAGCGAGGACGCCGAAGAAGTCGCGGCCCTTCTCCGTGGCCAGGTACGCGTGGCGGACCGGTTCCGTCTGGTAGGCGCGGCGTTCCAGGAGGCCGGCGTCCTCCAGGCGCCGCAGCCGGTCGGTGAGGGTGTTGCGCGCGATGCCGAGCGAGTCGATGAAGCCGTCGAAGCGCGACTCGCCGTAGAAGATCTCGCGCAGCACCAGCAGGGTCCACGCGTCGCCCAGGAGGTCGACCGTGCGGGCGATCGAACAGGGCCAGCCGGCGAACGAGGTCCTTCTCACCCCATCGACCTTATCAGTTTCATCATGAGATGGACTTGTTCCGGCGCGGCCGCCCCTCTAACGTCAGCTGAGTCTCATCATGCAACTGACGAGGAGAAGCGATGAGTGCAGCCGAGGCGCGCCCGAAAACCGTCACCGTCGAACGCAAGGGGCACGTGCTGCTCATGGGCCTGAACCGCCCGGCCAAGCGCAACGCCTTCACCCGGGGCATGCTCGGCGAGCTGGCCGCCGCCTACGGGCTGCTGGAATCCGACGACGATCTGTGGTGCGGGGTTCTCTTCGCGCACGGCGACCACTTCACCGGCGGGCTCGACATGGTCGACGTCGGCTCCGAACTCGCCTCCGGACACTTCCTGCTCCCCGACGGCGGCCGCGACCCCTGGCGGCTGGACGGCCCCTGGACCAAGCCCGTCGTCGCCGCCGCGCACGGCTGGGTGATGACCCTCGGCATCGAGCTGCTGCTCGCCGCCGACATCCGTGTGGCGTCCCGTGACGCGCGCTTCGCGCAGTACGAGATCCGCCGCGGCATCTACCCGTTCGGCGGCGCCACGTTCCGCTTCCCGCGGCAGGCGAGTTGGGGCAACGCCATGCGCTGGGTCCTGACCGGCGAGGAGTTCGACGCCGCGGAAGCGCACCGCATCGGACTGGTACAGGAGGTCACGGCCGACGGCCCGTCGGCCGTGGCGCGGGCCACGGAGATCGCCGGCATCATCGCGGAGAAGTCCGCTCCCCTGGGCGTGCGCACTGTCCTGAACTCCGCCCACCTGGCTCACGAGCACGGCGACCGGGCCGCCGTCGAGCGCCTGCGCCCCGACATCGCCCGGCTGCTCACCACCGCCGACGGCGCCGAGGGCGTCCAGTCCTTCGTCGAGCGGCGCGACGCCGTCTTCACCGGCCGCTGACCAGCCCCCTCTGTTCGAGGAGTACCGCCGTGGCCGGTGGGCGACGCCTGGGCCCACGGCTTGGCGTGTACCGTCAACAAGGGTGGACGGCCAGTCTGTTCGGTGGACAGCGTTGGCCCGGGCACCTTGGATCCGTACCGGAGTCATGGTCCGCCGATGTCGGCGGGGGCCGGTCCGGGCCATTCGACGAGGAAGAGCGTGGCGTCGTCGGTCGTGCGCCCTTTGCGGGCTTCCTTGAGGGCATGGGACAGCGCGCGGACCATGGCTCGGGGTCCCATCCGGGTGCCGGCCAGCCGATTCACCCAGTCGATCAGCTGTTCTTCGCCGAACGGCTGCTCACGGCTCTGGTGCTCCTCCACGAGTCCGTCGGTGAAGCAGAGGATGCGGTCTCCCGCCTCCAGCGTGAACTCGGTGACCACCGGCTCCGGGCCGCCGAACCCGACCGGCAGGGTGGTGGGGGACTCCAGGCGGGCCACGACCCGCTTGTCGCGCAGCAGCAGGGGGGCGGGGTGCCCCGCATTGACGCACTGCAGGTTTCCGGTGACGGTGTCGAGGCGCATCATCTGCGCGGTGACGAAGTGGTCGGCGTCGAACTGTTCCCCGATCGCCTGGTCCATGAAGAAATAGATCTCGGCCAGATCGACGGCGCTGCGGCGGGCATGCCGGTAGGCGCCGATGGCGACGGTGGCCATCACGGCGGCGCCCAGGCCGTGGCCCATCGCGTCGATCATCGCCACGTGGAGAACATCGCCGTTCAGGGCGTAGTCGAAGCTGTCGCCTGCCACGTCGTAGGCGGGCTCGAGGATGCCCGCGACCGCCACCCGCGGCATGTTCATCGCCAGCGGCGGGAGCAGCGCGCCCTGGATTTCCGCGGCCACACTCATGTGCTGCCGGCGCCGGGCGAGGAAGAACTGGTCGGTGTAGCTGTGCTTGGTGACCAGCATGTCGGCCACCACGCATGCGATCCGGCGCAGCAGCCGCCGGTCGTCGTCGTCGATGGTGGCCAGGGTGACGGCGAGGACGCCCACCTGGTCCCCGCCGTCCAGCAGCGGGATGTAGAGCCGTACCCCGTCGCCCTGCGGGACTTCGACCGAGCGCGCTTCGAGAAAGGCCGTGCCGGCGTCGGACGCGTCGATCAGCTGCGGGTCTCCGGCGGCCAGGCCGGGCGCGGAGAAAGGCACCAGGACCCACTGCCCGTGGTCCTGGAGGAGCAGTGAGATGTCCCGCCCGCCGAGCCGGGCCGCCGCTTCCGCGACGATCGGGCCGACGCGGTCCGGCGGCAGCAGATGCGCACGGTCCAGCAGGGTCCCCAGGACCTCCTCCCCGAAGGACTGCGACCGATCCGCGACACTCCTCCCCTCCGCTCCTCCGTCTGCCGTCATGATCCGGGCACCCCCGGCGCAGGGGCGCAGGGCACGTGTGACGGGTGCCGGGTCGGAGCGGAAAAGTGATCCACCACAGTAGTGTGCACCGTAATGGTGCTTTCGACCCCATTCCTCCGTCGGCAGCGTGATCGGTTGCCTCCGAAGGAGGGGGCGAAGGCAACGTCCTCACCCCGTGCCGCGCCGGCGCACGCGCAGGCGTGGACATGGCCGACCGGCTCGCGTGCCGGGGCTGCGGCGACGGGCAGCGCCTGTGGTGGCGGAGGTGCTGGGGGAAGCGCGGCGGATCGGAGGGCCGGCCGGCGGGAAAGACGCCATGCCCGGGTGTGATGCACGTACCACGTGAGATCGGCGCAACTCGGGGAAAGAGTGGCGACACCGGATGGGAGGTTGCGATGGATGGTGAAGGCCTGGAACTCGGCGAGCTTCTGGCCGCCGCGGAAGCCGCGCCGCCCGGGGAGTCCGTCGGCGTGATCGCGCGCGATCTGCGCGAGCGCTTCGGGGCGGACCGTGTGTCCTTCCTCTTCGTCGATCTCCTGGGGCAGCGGCTGCTGCGCCTGACCGTGCCCGCCGAGGGCGGCAGGGCGGACACCACCGAGCGGATCGATCTGCAGGGCAGCGTGTACGACACGGTTCTGCGCAGCCAGCGCCAGCACGTGGAACCGGACGGCCACGGCGGCAGACGCGTGATCTCGCCGGTGACCAATCGCGGCGACTGCGTCGGTGTGCTGGAGGTGACGCTGCAGTACGCCGACGACACCGTGCTCCGGCAGATCGGCGACGCGGCTCACGCGCTGGCGTACATCATCGTCACGGACCGCCGCTTCACCGACCTCTACCACGCGGGCCAGCGCACCACCCGGACCAGCCTGGCCGCGGAGATCCAGCACCAGCTGCTTCCCTCGGCCCCGTGCTGTGAGGCGCCCCAGTTCACCCTGGCCGCAGGGCTGGTCCCGGCCGACGACATCGGCGGCGACACCTATGACTACACGCTCGATCGCGAAACGCTGCATCTGTCCATCACCGACGCCATGGGCCACGACACCAACTCCGCCCTCCTGGCCACGTTGGTCATGGGTGCGTTGCGCGGCGCTCGCCGAAGCGGCTGCGACGCGCTTCAGCAGGCCCACAGAGCCCACGAGGCCCTGCTGACCCACAGCCGTGGCCTGGCCACCGGCCAGTTGCTGTGCATCCGGCTCGAGACGGGCACCTGCGAACTGGTCAACGCAGGGCACCCCTGGCCGCTGCGCCTGCGGGAAGGCGCCACCGAGGTGGAGGAAGTCAAGCTGGCCGTCAACATGCCCTTCGGCGTGGCGGCGCCCACCGCCTACGAACTCCAGAAGGTCCAGCTTCACCCCGGCGACCGTTTGATCCTGCTCACCGACGGCATGCAGGAACGCGGTGCCGCGGCCGTGGATCTGGCCTCCCTTGTGCGCGACACCCGCACCTGCCATCCCAGGGAGGCGGTCCGCACCCTGACGACCGCCGTGCTGGAGGCCTGCCGGGGGAACCTCAAGGACGACGCCACTGTCCTCATCCTGGACTGGCACGGTGACCGTCGATGACAGCGGATCAGCAGCTGGAAAACCCACCCGAGGTTCTGGCTCAGGCCGGTCGGTGAAGGGGTCTACAGCGTCATGGTCCCCGCCGCGGGAGTCAGCGACCGCGCGGAACCGCCCACCCTCGAGGATTTCAGACACCAGTTGCGCGCCATCGCCGGAACCGATTTCGGCGTGCACTCCCCGCGCCGGCTGTCCCGCTTCGGGGATGCCACCCGGCTGGCCGACCGTTATCGGGTCGGTCGGGTGCTGCTGGCCGGCGATGCGGCACACACCCATCCACCCACCGGCGGACAGGGCCTCAACCTGGGCGTTCAGGACGCGTTCAACCTCGGCTGGAAACTGGCCGCGCAGATCCGCGGCTGGGCGCCCGAAACGCTGCTGGACACCTACCAGGCGGAACGTCATCCGGTCGCGGCGGACGTGCTGGACAACACCCGCGCCCAGATGGAACTGCACTCGACCGAACCGGGCGCGCAGGCCGTGCGCAGGCTGCTCACCGAACTGATGGACTTCGACGAGGTGAACCGCCATCTCATCGAGAAGATCACCGCGATCGGCATCCGCTACGACTTCGGTGAAGGGCCCGACCTGCTCGGGCGCCGCCTGCCCGACATCGACGTGAAACACGGCCGCCTCTACGGACTGCTGCACCGCGGCCGGGGCCTGCTGCTGGACCGCACCGAGCGCCTGACCGTCGGCGGCTGGTCGGACCGGGTCGATCACCTCGCGGATCCCACTGCGGCACTGGACGTTCCGTGCGTCCTGCTACGCCCGGACGGACACGTCGCCTGGATCGGCGACGATCAGCAGGATCTGGACGCCCACCTCTCCCGCTGGTTCGGCGAGCCCGCCGACTGATGTCGCCCGGGCAGGCCCGCTCCTACGACGAGCGGGCCGACACCGTCCCCGGCAGTTGAGCGAGCTCGGCGGGCCGCCGGCCGTGCCACTGCCCGGCGGCCCGCCCTGCGTGCCCTGAGTGGGGCCCGGCCCCACCCCGGAGCAGGTGCCGTTGTGCCACCGCCGCACTCTAGGCGGTGTTTTCGGCGTGCCGTTAGGGTGCGGACATGAGCAGGCAGACACCGACCCTGGAGGACGTCGCACGTGAGGCGGGGGTGTCACGGGCGACGGTCTCGCGGGTCGTGAACGGCGTGCGCAACGTCGATCCCGCGCTTCAGGAGATGGTGCAGCGGGCGATCGAGCTGACCGGTTACGCCCCCAACCGGGCCGCCCGGTCGCTGGTGATCCGGCGTGCCGAGACGGTGGCCCTCGTGGTGTCGGGGGTGGGGGACGCCGCGGGCGACGACACCCCGAACGCCTTTGCCACCCGGGTCTTCACGGACCCCTTCTTCGGTCGGGTGGTCGGTGGAGTCGTGGGGTTTCTGCGGCCGCGCTCGATGCATCCGGTGCTGATGTTCGCGGAGTCGGCCGAAGACCGGCAGGAGGTGCTGACCTACCTGCGGCAGGGCAGGGCCGACGGTGCGCTCGTCGTCTCGACGCATCCCGACGATCCGCTGCCCGCCCAACTGGCCGAGGCCGGGCTTGCGGCGGTGCTGTTCGCCCGCCCGGCACGGCCGGTCCCGTTGAGCCATGTCGACCTCGATCACCGGGCCGGGGGCCGGCTGGCGGCGCGGCACCTGCTGTCGCGAGGCTGCCGCAGGCCGGGCACCGTGACCGGGCCGCTCGACGTGCCCGCGAGCCGTGAGCGACTGGCCGGCTTCCGTGAGGTGCTGACCGGGGCCGGGGTCACGGACACGCCCCTCGTCGAAGGGGGTTTCACCCTCACCAGTGGAATGGAGGCGATGGCGGCGCTGCTCGCCCGGCTCCCTGAAGTCGACGGGGTCTTCGCGGCCAACGACCTCATGGCTCAGGGCGCCTGCCGGCTGCTCCAGGAACGCGGCAGGCGGATTCCCGACGATGTCGCCGTGGTCGGCTTCGACGACAGCGGCGTCGCCGCGACCTGCCGGCCCCCGCTGACCTCGGTCCGTCAGCCGGTGGAGCGGATGGCGGAGGAGATGGCCCGTCTCCTGGACGCCCACATCCGCGGTGAGCGCACCGAGCCTGCTTCGGTCGTCTTCGACCCGCAGCTCGTCACCCGGGAATCGGCCTGACTCGCCCTCGTTTCCTCGACCTTAACTCAGGCCATCCGTCGCCCCAGCGCCGCCTTCCATGGTGGCACAGGCACCGGCGTCCGTGTCCCCCTCGGGTCCGGGAGGCGCCCGCCGTGGGCGAAGAAGTCGGCCAGCGGCAGGGTGGCGGCTCCGACGGTCACCGCGTCCGGGCCGAAGCGGCCGAGCGCGATGCCGACGCGGGCGGCGGGATGCCGCAGGGCGCGGGACAGGGCGTGGTGGCGCACCGACTGCAGGAAACGGGCGCCGAGTTGAAGACCGGCCCAGCCGCCGACGAGGATGCGCTCGGGCCGGAAGAGGTTGATGAGGTCGGACAGGCCGGCACCCAGGTACTCGGCGGTCTCAGCGAGCACGGCCGTGGCCACCTCGTCGGACGCGGCGCCGTCCACCGGGTGGGCCGCGGCCAGGAGTTGCGTCAGCGCGGCCTCCTGACCGGCCCCCGGTGAGGGGCTGCCGCCCGCCTCACGCCAGCGGTCGACAAGTGCTTCGGCTCCCGCGTACGCCTCCAGGCAGCCGAGCGCGCCGCACCGGCAGCGTCGCCCCCGCACCCGTACGGTGAGATGGCCCCATTCGACCGCCTGGCCGCGGGCGGCGTCGTGGGTGACCACGCAGGCGCCGACACCGGATCCGAAGAGCACGACCACCGCGGAGCGGGCGCCGCGTCCGGCGCCGAACCACATCTCGGCCTGCCCCACGGCCTTGGCTCCGTTGTCGATGAAGTACGGCACACCGGGCGGCAGATGGCCCGAACCACGCAGGAGCCGTTCCAGGGGTACGGCGTCCCAGCCGATCGTCTGGCCGTGCACGACCGTGCCGTCCGTGGCGGTGGACTGGACGATCCCCGGCACTCCGACGCCGACGCCGAGCAGGCTGTCCGCCTCGATGCCGGAGGTCCGCAGGACCTCGGCGACACCTTCGTGGATGTGGCCGAGGACGACGCCGACGTCGTACTCGCCGGGCTGGGTGAGGGGCCGTTCGGTTCGGGCGAGCTCGGCGAGGGAGAGGTCGAACAGCTCGACACGTACCCGGGTTTCGCCGACGTCGACGCCGATCATGTGAGCGCTGCCGGCGGCGATGCGTACGAGAGTGCGGGGCCGGCCGCCCTGGGTGCCGGTTCCGCCGGAGTCCTCCAGCAGTCCGTCGGCGATCAGTTCGGCCACGACGTTGCTGATCGTGCCCGAGCTCAGACCGGTCGCGGGGATGAGCTGGAACCGGCTCATCGGCCCGCCGAAATACAACTGTTGCAATACGGCCGTTCGATTCTCTCTTCGCAGGTCACGTACTGTGCGACCACCGTGCGCTGCCACCTGGGTCTCCTCGTGTGCCGCCACCGTCGGGACAAGTGCCGCGCCGGACTCTTGACGACGCCCTCACCCCATGGCTTAACTCACGTTCTAAATTAAGCCATGGGGGGCTTCGGTGCCGAACGGGGTCGGCTCCGGTGACACCTTCACGGCTCTCGCCTCCCGGAAAGGGACACCCGGAGCCATGCGCAACATCAGAGCCGCGGCCCTCAGCGCCGTCACGCTGTCTCTCGCACTCACCGCCACGGCCTGCGGCGGCGGTTCGTCCACCGGTGGCGGGTCCAACGACTCGCCGAAGACGCTCACCTACTGGGCCTCCAACCAGGGCGCGAGCATCGAGGTCGACAAGAAGGTCCTCCAGCCCGAACTCGACAAGTTCGAGAAGCAGACCGGCATCAAGGTCAAGCTGGAGGTCGTCCCCTGGTCCGACCTGCTCAACCGCATCCTCACCGCCACCACCTCCGGCCAGGGCCCCGATGTGCTGAACATCGGCAACACCTGGTCGGCCTCGCTGCAGGCGACCGGCGCGCTGCTGCCCTGGGACGCGCAGAACTTCGGCAAGATCGGGGGCCGGGACCGCTTCGTCGACTCGGCCCTGGGTTCCACCGGCGTGGCGGGCAAGGACCCGGCGGCGGTGCCGCTGTACTCGATGGCGTACGCCCTCTACTACAACAAGCGGCTCTTCGCGGAGGCCGGCCTCACCAAGCCGCCGGCCACCTGGGGCGAACTGGTCGCCGACGGCAAGAAGATCGAGGCCAAGGGCAAGAACGGACTGGGCGCCGAGGGCTCGAACCTGTCGAACAACATCCACCAGGTCTTCGTCCTCGGCAAGCAGCACGGCGCCGACTTCTTCACCCAGGAAGGCAAGCCCGACTTCACCAGCGACGGCGCGGTCGCGGCGGTCAAGCAGTACGTCGACCTGATGGCCAAGGACGGAATCGTCAACCCCGGCAACGCCGAGTACGCGCAGAACCAGTCGCTAAGCGACTTCGCCAAGGGCAAGACGGCGATGGTGCTGTGGCAGACCGCCTCCGCCACCTTCAAGACGCTGGGGATGAAGGACTCCGACTGGGGCGTGGCCCCCGCGCCCGTGCAGTCGGGCGCCCCCGGGACGGACACCCAGGTCAACTCCATGGTCGCCGGCATCAACATGGCGGTCTTCAAGAACACCCACAACCTCGACGGCGCCACGCAGTTCGTGAAGTTCATGACCGGCGACACCGAGCAGAAGATCCTCAACACCGCCTACGGATCCATCCCGCCGGTCAAGTCCGCCCAGTCCGACCCGGCATTCAACTCCCAGGGCACCGCGGTCCTGCGGCAGACCCTGGCGATCAGCGCGCAGGCGCTGCCCCAGGTGGCCGACGAGTCGCAGTTCGAGACAGCGGTGGGCACGGCCGTCAAGGAACTCTTCGCGGACGCGGCGGCCGGACGCGCGGTGACCACCGAGTCGGTGAAGGCCAAGCTGGCCAAGGCGCAGCAGCAGATGCCCGCGAAGTGAGCCGGGACACCGTGATGACGACCACTGTCCCCGAGTCGGGCACCCGGGCGGTGCTCAAGAGCTCCTCCGGTGCGGCGCGCGGCCCCCGCCGCCGCACCGGGCGGATCCGCCGCGTCGGACTGCCGTACCTGCTCCTGCTGCCCGCTCTGCTGCTCGAACTGCTGGTGCATCTGGTGCCGATGGTCATCGGCATCGCCATGAGCTTCAAACAGCTCACCCAGTTCTTCATCCGGGACTGGAGCAGCGCGCCCTGGTCCGGCTTCGACAACTACCGTCTGTCGGTCGACTTCGACGGCCCCGTCGGCGAGGCGCTGCTCCACTCCTTCCTCGTCACGTGCGGCTACACCCTGCTGTCGGTGGGCCTGTGCTGGCTCCTCGGGACGGCCGCCGCGATCTGCATGCAGGACACCTTCCGCGGCCGGGGCCTGCTGCGCACCGTCTTCCTGGTGCCGTACGCGCTGCCCGTGTACGCGGCCGTCATCACCTGGGCGTTCATGTTCCAGCACGACAACGGCGCGGTGAACCGCATCCTGCACGACCAGCTGCACCTCACCGGCCGGCCCTCCTTCTGGCTCATCGGCGACAACAGCTTCTACGCCCTGCTGATCGTCTCGGTGTGGAAGGGCTGGCCGTTCGCCTTCCTCATCGTGATGGCCGGGCTGCAGAACATCCCCGGCGAGCTGTACGAGGCGGCCGCCCTGGACGGCGCCGGGATGTGGCAGCAGATCCGCCGTATCACGCTGCCCTCCCTGCGCCCGGTCAACCAGGTGCTGGTGCTGGTGCTGTTCCTGTGGACGTTCAACGACTTCAACACCCCGTACGTCCTGTTCGGCAAGGCCGCCCCGGAGGCCGCCGACCTCATCTCCATCCACATCTACCAGTCGTCGTTCGTCACCTGGAACTTCGGCACCGGATCGGCCATGTCCGTCCTGCTGCTGCTCTTCCTGCTCGTGGTGACGGGTGCGTACCTGCTGTTCACTTCCCGAGGGAGGAAGACGGCCGATGTCTAGCACCTCGTCCGCGCCGCGCTCGCCCATGGCGCCACCGCGCTCCTTCCTGTGGTCTCGGCGCATCTTCCTGACGCTGCTGACCACGTTCGTGCTGCTGCCCGTGTACGTCATGGTCTCCAGCTCGCTCAAGCCCCTGCAGGACGTCTCCGGGAAGTTCCGCTGGCTGCCCAGCGGGCTGACGATCCGGCCGTACGTCGACATCTGGTCCACGGTCCCGCTCGCCCGCTACTTCACCAACTCGCTGATCGTGGCGGGGGCGGCCACGGTCTGCTCGGTGGTCATCGCGGTGTTCGCCGCGTACGCGGTCAGCCGCTACGACTTCCGCGGCAAGCGCGTGTTCACGGTGACCGTGCTGTCCACGCAGATGTTCCCGGGCATCCTCTTCCTGCTGCCGCTGTTCCTGATCTACGTCAACCTCGGCAACGCGACCGGCATCGCCCTGTTCGGCTCGCGTGGCGGCCTGATCCTGACCTACCTCACGTTCTCGTTGCCGTTCTCCATCTGGATGCTGATCGGCTACTTCGACTCCGTTCCGCGCGAGCTGGACGAGGCGGCGCTGGTCGACGGCTGCGGTCCGCTGCGCGCGCTGCTGCGGGTCGTGGTGCCGGCCGCGATCCCCGGCATCGTCGCGGTGGCCGTCTACGCCTTCATGACCGCCTGGGGCGAGGTCCTCTTCGCCTCCGTCATGACCAACGACACCACCCGCACGCTCGCCGTGGGCCTGCAGGGCTACTCCACGCTCAACGACGTGTACTGGAACCAGATCATGGCCGCCTCGCTGGTGGTCAGCGTCCCCGTGGTCGCCGGCTTCCTCCTGCTCCAGCGCTACCTCGTCACCGGTCTCACCGCGGGCGCGGTCAAGTAGCCCCCTCCCTCGTTCCCTTCCGAAAGGTTCTCCGTGTCCGACTCGATCGACCTCGCCGCCTTTCCGCGCGACTTCGTCTGGGGCACCGCCACGTCCGCCTACCAGGTCGAGGGCGCCGTCGCCGAGGACGGCCGCTCGCCGTCCATCTGGGACACCTTCTCCCACACCCCGGGGAAGATCGCGGGCGACGACCACGGCGACGTCGCCTGCGACCACTACCACCGCTGGCCCGAAGACGTCTCCCTCATGCGGGAGCTGGGAACGGACACCTACCGCCTGTCCCTCGCCTGGCCCCGGGTGGTGCCGGACGGCGACGGCGCCGTCAACGCCAAGGGCCTGGATTTCTACGACCGGCTGATCGACGGCCTGCTCGCGGCGGGCATCACCCCGAACGTGACCGTCTACCACTGGGACCTGCCCCAGGTGCTGCAGGACCGCGGCGGCTGGACCGAACGCGCCACCGCCGAGCATCTCGCCCGCTACGCCTCGCTCGTCGCCGAGCGGCTGGGCGACCGGGTCACGCAGTGGTCGACCCTCAATGAACCCCTCTGCTCTGCCTGGATCGGCCATCTGGAGGGCCGGATGGCGCCCGGCCTGACCGACCTGACCGCCGCCGTCCGCGCCTCCTACCATCTGCTGCTCGGCCACGGCCTGGCCACGCAGGCCATCCGGGCGGCCGTCCCCGGTGCCCGCATCGGCCTCGTCACCAACCACTCCCCCGTCGCGGCGGCCTCCACGCGGCCCGAGGACATCGCCGCGGCCACCCGGATGGACGGCCACACCAACCGCTGGTGGCTGGACCCCGTCTACGGCCGCGGCTTCCCGGCCGACATGCGCGAGCTGTACGGCGTCGACCTCCCGGAGCGTGCGGGCGACCTGCAGACCATCGCCGCACCGCTGGACTGGCACGGGCTGAACTACTACTTCCCGGCCACGGTCGCCGACGACCCGGACGGGCCGGTCCCCCACGCCCGCGAGGTCCGGCTGCCCGGCGTCCCGCGCACCGGCATGGACTGGCAGATCGACGCCGACGGGCTGGAGAGTCTGCTGATGCGGCTCACCGACGACTACGGCATCCGCCGGCTGTACGTCACGGAGAACGGCTCGGCGTTCCCCGACACCGTCGGCCCCGACGGCACCGTCGACGACCCGGCCCGCGTGGCCTATCTGGAGCAGCATGTGGCGGCGTGCGCGCGGGCCCTGCGCAAGGGCGCCCCGCTCGCCGGCTACTACGCCTGGTCCCTGCTCGACAACTTCGAGTGGGCCTACGGCTACGACAAGCGCTTCGGTCTGGTGCACGTCGACTACGCGACGCAGAAGCGCACCGTCAAGGCGAGCGGCCGACGGTACGCGGAGCTGATCCGGGCGCACCGTCAGGGGGCCGCCACCGGCTGACCGTCCCCGCCGTCCCCGCTCGGGCCCCGGCCACCGGATGCGTTCCGGCGGCCGGGGCCCACGCCCGTACTCGAGGCCGCCGGGCGACGGCTCAAGGAGCCGTGGTGAGCGTCACCGGGCCCTCCCAGCGGATGTCCCCCGCCGAGCGGCCCACCGTCAGCCGGTAGGTTCCGGCCTCCGTGCGCCATACGTGGTTCCGGTGCGACCACTGCCGCAGCAGGTGAGGTTCCACCGCAACATCCACGGTGGCCCGCTGCCCCGGCTCGGCGCGCTCGGCGGTGCAGCCGGCGAACCAGCGCACGGGGTGCTCCACCGTCGATCCGGGGCACGCCAGGTAGACCTGCACCACCTCGCGTCCCACCCGGGCACCGGTATGCGCAGCCGTACCCGGGCCGTGAGAGCGCTCCCCTCGACGATCTGCGGGGGCACGTCCACCGACTCCTACGCCCAGGTCGTGCAGTCCGGTCCGTGGCCGAACCAGTAGGCGGGTTCCCGGCCCGCGCGCAGATGAGAGTGGGTGCGATTCCGGCTCCCCGGCGGCCCGCCAGGTCGTGGCGCCGGTGAGCAGGCGGACCTTCTGCACGAGGCTCAGTTTGTCGATCATGCGGTCGAGTTGTTCGTCGTCGGTCCCCGCCCCTTGGCTGACAGATGACGGCCGCCCACGTCCGGGCAGGCCGAGGGCCCGGCCGTCTCCGCTGTCCGACCGGGCCGTGCGGCACGACGGCGCTCAGGGCAGCCGGTAGTCGCTGTTCAGCGCCGCGCCCGCCTCCGGGTGCGTCTGATCGTAGCCGCGGGCGTCGCACTGCAGGCCGCCCACGATGCAGTGGCCGACCAGGGCCTTGAGCGTGCGGTCCTCCCAGGCGTTGAAGAAGTCGTAGTGGAAGGAGTAGCCGCGGCCGCTGGCCAGCCGTACCCGGGACATGTCGCCGTTGACCGGGAACGCCATCTTGAACTCGATCATGGGCAACGCGACCGGGTGGTCGGCGGGGCACATGTTGTCGTTGGTGCCGGGCTTGACGACCGGGTAGGCCATGTGGCTCTTGTGGTCCGGTGTGTCGAGGTACTTCCCGTCCCAGCAACTCGGCGCCTGGAAGCGGATGTTGAGCTGGACTTCGGGCCGGCTCGGGCAGGTGGTGGGGAAGTCGACGTTGAAGTAGCTGTCGCCGCACTCCCAGCCCTCGACGAAGCCACGGTGGTGACGGAACTCATCGGCGGTCTGCATCGGGTTGCCCACCACGAACCGCAGTCCCTTGGGGAAGGGCCGCACGCTGGTGTAGTCGGTGACGCCGGCCTTGTAGTAGATGGTCTGGGGGCCGACGGGCAGGATCTTCTGGTCGCCGTTGTACAGCGAGGGCATCCAGTACCCGGAGGCGTCGGCGGGCGCCTTGCATGTGGTGGCGCCTGAGTCGAGGGAGGCGGTGGTGCTGTCGGCGTTGGTCGACGTGTTGCCCATGAAGGTGTGGTCGTGGGACTTGCCGGGCTGCCCGGGGTAGACGATCGGGTCGTCGGAGGCGGTGTGGGTGACCGGGCAGTTGGCCTGGAACTCGTGGAAGTAGCGCGGCGGCGGGGTGGCCGTGGACGGGGCGACGCCGGTGACCTGCGGGACCGCCGGGATGTAGCCGTCGCCGTCCGGGTCGTCGCCGGAATCCTGGGTGGACACGGCCATGGTGTGCCCGGCGTGGGCCGCGGAGACGGGCGCGTCGTGGGCGGGGCCGCCGGATCCGGTGGACGCGGAGGCGATGGTGCCGACGCCGAGCACGCCGGCGACCAGTGCGGTGCCGAGGAGGAGTGCGGGGAGTCGTCGTGGACTCGATCTCATGGGATCTCCTGTACGTGGGGGGACGGCCGATCAGCCGTAGATGCCGATCTCGTGCAGGGAGTAGCCCCAGCCGGTGCCGCGGGCGGTCAGCTGCAGCCGGACGTAGCGTGCGGTGGCCGAGACGCCGAGGGTGTCGACGTCGCCGTCGCCGGCGGTCGTGGAGTACACCGGGCGCCAGGTGGTGCCGTCGTCGGAGACCTGCACCGCGTAGGACTTGGCGTAGGCGGGGTCCCAGACGAGCTGGAGCGTGCGCAGGGCCTTGGCGGCGCCGAGGTCGACCTGGATCCACTGGGGGTCGCTCCAGTCGCTGGCCCAGCGGGTGTCGCCGCGGCCGTCGACGGCCAGCTCCGGGGTGCAGGGGCAGTCGCCGTAGGACGCCTGGAAGGAGGAGGCGGTGACCGGGCGGTTCAGCGCCAGGTCGGTCCCGCTGACCGGTGGGGCGACCACCTTGACGGACTTGGTCTCGATGCCGGCGTTGCCGTGCCCGTCCTCGGCCTGCACGTACACCTTCCACACGCCGAGCTTCTGCGGGGCGGTGACCGCGAAGTCCCCGTTGCCCGTGGAGTGCCACTGCGCCGGGACGAGACTCTTGTCGCCACCGGCGTAGTTGCCGCTGAGGAAGATCTTGTACGTGACCGGATCGCCGTCGGGGTCACGGACGTCGGCGTGCACGGTGAACTCGCCGCCGGCCGGGGCGGAGGAGGCGGGGCTGACGGTCATGTTGCTGATGACCGGAGGGGTGTTGCCGCCGGCGGTGGTCCCGGTGTAGGCCCGCTTGACGGCGTAGTACGAGAGCCGCTTCAGCCCGTCGGGAACGAGGTTGAACCAGACGCCGCCGAAGTCGTGCTCGGTGCCGTAGTGGAAGAGGGTGGCGCCCAGGGCCACGCCCTGGTGGCCGGTGACGCAGTTCCAGGCCTTGGTGTACCCGTCGGCCTTCTGCACGTCGGTCGGCTCGTCGGGGATGCCGTTGACGTCGTTCGGGACCTCCCACTCCCCCGCCGGGCCGGTCTCGGTGATGATGTACGGCTTGGTGTAGCCGCCGTCGATCCAGTCCTGGCGGACCTTGCACACGTTGCTGTACGAGTTCATCGCGTACAGATCGAGGTCGGGCGCGTTGCGCTGGTAGTAGGGCCAGGCGCCGGTCCACGCGTCGGTGGAGGTCACCGGGTGGTCGGGGTCGATGCTGTGGATCTTCTGCGCGACGTCGTCGACGAAGCCGGTGTAGGCGTTGTGCTGTGCCTCCAGCCGGCTGCCGCTGTAGCAGTTCTGGAGCCCGAGGACCGACTCGTTGCCGACGTTCCACATCAACGTCGCCGGGTGACTCTTGTAGGCGTCCACCCACTTGGCGAACTCGGTGAGCGCGTTGGTCTTGTACGTGGTGTCCGTGACGTAGTCGACGCAGCCGCCGGCACCCGGCCCGCCACCCGGCTGGAGCCAGAAGCCGTTGATGACGCGGATGCCGTTGGCGGCCGCGCTGTCCAGGAGCGGCTTGGTGGATGCGTCGGTGCCCCAGGTGCGGATGGTGTTGGCGCCCATGGCCTTCACGTCCGGCATGTAGGTCGCAGCGGCCGAGACCGCCGGGCCCCATGTCACCCCCTTGACGGTGTACGGCTGCCCGCCGACGGTGAGCCGCCAGTTGCCCTGGGTGCCCTCGACCTTGACGACGCCGCCGGGCGGGGGCGGCGGGGTGGTGCCGCCGGCGGAGCCGTAGACCTGGAACTCCCACAGCGAGTACCCGTATCCGCCGGAGCGGGTGATGCCCTGCATGCGGACGTAACGGCCGGTCCCGGACACGGCGAGGTCGTCGGTGCCGCCGTCGCCGCCGGTGACCGTCTTCAGGGTGCGCCAGTCGGTGCCGTTGTCGGACGCCTGGATCGCGTAGTCCTTTCCGTAGGCGGCTTCCCAGGTCAGGACGACCCGGCCGAGGTCGGCCTGCCGGCCCAGGTCGACCTGGATCCACTGCTGGTCGCTCCACTGGCTGGCCCAGCGGGTGGTGGTGAGGTTTCCGTCCACCGCGGACGCGGCCGTGAAGCCGTCGCCTTCCTGCGAGGAGGCGGTGGCGGGGCGGCCCTGCGAGAGGAGGGTGTCGGCCGCGTGGGCACTCGGGGCCGGCGCGAGGGCGGTGAGGGACGAGACGAGGAGGGTGCCGAGCGCTAGCAGGGCTGAGCCGGCGCGGCGGCGGGGCGGTGAGACGGTGACGGATGGTCTGGGCACGGGTGCTCCTGACGGGTCGGTTCGCCGAGGGGAGAGCGGTGTGCGAGGGGGCCATGTGCTTCGCCTGCCCCGGTGGTCACGTTCGACGGTGACGCCGGCCGGTCGTTCGGGGGCGGTTGCCGGGGGCGGAACCGCGAGAGGCACGGCCCTGGGAGAGCGCTCTCCGAACCATGCCCGGCGGCCATACGCCGGTCAAGAAGCGGGGCACGTTTTTCTCAGGCCTTGATTCAAGAGGTGATCTACCGCGGAAGCAGCGCGGTGACGGGGCATCACTTCTTGTACACAGCCAGGGACTGTTCGAGATCCCAACACCCTTTCAGCGCCGGGGGCTTGTCATCCGACGGAAATCACTAGTTAACTCAAGTCTTGAACTAAGCGCGCGGCAACGCCTCCCCGCTGTGCCCGCGTGCGCCCGTGCACTTCAGCCCCACCCTCGTCCACCCCCACCCGCAGGGACTCGTATGAGACTCAGATCCCTGGGCGTCGCACTCGCCACCACGGCCGTGCTGAGCGCCCTGCCCCTCGCCCACACCGCGGCCTCCGCGGCCGAGACGCCCTTGTCGCAAGGGAAGACGGTCACCGCCTCCTCCCAGGAGAACAGCGGCACGCCCGCCGCCCACGCGGTCGACGGAAACACCGGAACACGCTGGTCCTCGGCCGCCACCGACGACCAGTGGCTCGAAGTCGACCTCGGGACCACGGCCTCGGTCAGCCAGGTGGTGCTGAACTGGGAGGCGGCCTACGGCAAGGACTACAAGGTCCAGATCTCGAACGACAACAGCACCTGGAGCGACCTGAAGTCCGTCAGCGGTGGTGACGGAGGGCTCGACACCCTGGCCGTGTCCGGGCAGGGCCGCTACGTGCGCATGCTCGGCGTGCACCGTGCGACCCCGTACGGCTACTCCCTCTGGGAGTTCCAGGTGTTCGGTTCCGCGAGCAGCGCCCAGCCCGGCTGTGGCACGGCCGACTCCGCGGAGGGCAAGCCCGCTTCGGCGTCCTCCACGGAGAACGCCGGCACCCCCGCCTCGGCGGCCTTCGACGGCAGCACCTCGACCCGTTGGTCCAGCCAGTCCGCCGACCCGCAGTGGATCCAGGTCGATCTCGGATCCGTGCAGGACCTGTGCAAGGTGGACCTGAACTGGGAGGCCGCCTACGGCAAGGACTTCCAGATCCAGGCCTCCTCCGACGGGCAGAGCTGGACCACGCTCAAGAGCGTCACCGGCGCGAGCGGCGGTACGGCCTCCTACGACGTCAGCGGCTCCGGCCGGTATGTGCGCGTCTACGGCACCGCGCGCGGCACCGGTTACGGGTACTCCCTGTGGGAGGTCGCGGTGCACACAAGCACCACCGGCGTCCCGCCCGTGCAGGGCGGCGGCGACCTGGGCCCGAACGTCATCGTCGTCGACCCCTCCACGCCCGATCTGCAGCGCAAGTTCGACGACGTCTTCGCCCAGCAGGAGTCGAACCAGTTCGGCACCGGCCGTTACCAGTTCCTGCTCAAGCCGGGCACCTACAACGGCATCAACGCCCAGATCGGCTTCTACACCTCCATCTCCGGCCTCGGTCTGAACCCCGACGACACCCAGATCAACGGTGACGTCACCGTCGACGCGGGGTGGTTCAACGGCAACGCCACCCAGAACTTCTGGCGCTCGGCGGAGAACCTCGCCATCACGCCGTCCAACGGCACCGACCGCTGGGCCGTGGCGCAGGCCGCACCGTTCCGCCGCATCCACGTCAAGGGCGGCCTCAACCTGGCGCCCAACGGCTATGGTTGGGCCTCCGGCGGCTACATCGCCGACTCCAGGATCGACGGCACCGTCGGCCCGTACTCCCAGCAGCAGTGGTACACCCGCGACAGCTCGGTCGGCGGCTGGACCAACGGCGTGTGGAACATGACCTTCACCGGCGTCCAGGGCGCCCCTGCCACCAACTTCGACAGCGGCCCGTACACCACCCTGGACACCACGCCCGTCTCGCGTGAGAAGCCCTTCCTCTACCTGGACGGCTCCGCCTACAAGGTGTTCGTCCCGGCCAAGCGCACGAACGCCCGGGGAGTCTCCTGGCCGGCGAACGCGGGCGCGTCCCTGCCGCTCGACCAGTTCTACGTCGTCAAGCCGGGCGCAACAGCGGCCACCATCAACCAGGCTCTCGCCCAGGGCCTCAACCTCCTGTTCACCCCGGGCGTCTACCACCTCGACCGGACCATCGACGTCACCCGCGCGAACACCGTCGTCCTCGGTCTCGGCCTGGCCACCCTCGTCCCGGACAACGGCGTCGACGCGATGCATGTGGCCGACGTCGACGGCGTGAAGCTCGCCGGATTCCTCATCGACGCGGGCCCGGTCAACTCCGACACGCTCCTGCGCATCGGCACCCCCGGCTCGACCGCCGACCACTCCGCGAACCCCACCACCATGCAGGACGTGTTCGTCCGCATCGGCGGCGCCGGCCCCGGCCTCGCCACCAACTCCGTGGTGGTCAACAGCAACAACGTGGTCATCGACCACACCTGGCTGTGGCGCGCCGATCACGGCAGCGGCGTCGGCTGGAACACCAACCGCGCCGACTACGGCCTGCGCGTCAACGGCAACGACGTACTCGCCACCGGTCTGTTCGTCGAGCACTTCAACAAGTACGACGTCCACTGGAGCGGAGAGCGCGGCCGCACGATCTTCTTCCAGAACGAGAAGGCGTACGACGCCCCGAACGCCGCCGCCATCACCCACGACGGCATCGTCGGCTACGCGGCCTACAAGGTCGCCGACACCGTCACCACCCACGAGGCATGGGGTCTGGGCAGCTACTGCAACTACACGGCCGACCCCTCGATCGTGCAGGCCCACGGCTTCCAGGTCCCCGTCAAGCCCGGGATCAAACTGCACGACCTCCAGGTGATCTCCCTCGGCGGCATGGGCCAGTACGCCCACGTCGTCAACGACACCGGCGCCCCCACCTCGGGCACGAGCACCGTCCCGTCGAAGGTGGTCCAGTTCCCCTGACCACCGCCCCCCCCTGACCGCCCGGCCCACGGCGCACCGCGACACGCGGCGCGCCGTGGGCGCGGGCGGCTGACTGCCTTCGCGGGCAAGAGCTTGAGTACGTTGCGAAGAGGGCGCCGGCCATGCGCATCTGCTACCGCCGGCTCCCCACCTGAGCCGCAAAGTCCTGCCTTACGGCCGTCCCTGGACGACTGAGTCCCCATCGGAGATTCTGGGGGCATGCTGCTGCCGCCGACCCATGGGAAGACCGAGTTCATCGAGGTCGTCCGCATCACCGACCCTGCCAGGCACATCACTTCGGAAGACCTGGTCGGCGACACTGCCGCAATCTGGAAGGGAGACCAAGCGCAGCAGGCCCTCTCTCTGATCACCGACCTGCCGGAAAGCGAGCTGTACCGCTGCTTCTTGCCGGGCTGGGGAATCCGGGCACACAGCTCCACCGAGCAGCTCTTCGAGATCGCCTTCTGCTTCCGCTGTCACGGTACCCGCGTCTGGGGGCCGGGTCTTCCTGCCGAACAACAAGGGCGGACTTTCGATGCGGAGAGCCCTGCCGCGCTCGAACTGCTTCGCAGATTTCGCTCCTGCCTGCCGGACTGATGAACGGGCCTCCCAAGCCTTTGGGTGACCGTCCATGCGAACACCGGGCCGAGAACTCGGCGTACTTTACGGCGGAGTCTCGGCCCGTCAATCGCTGCTCGTCACCGTGAGCCCGCGGCCACCAGCGTCGCGGTGATGGGTTCGAGCTCGGTGACCAGCTCGTCGAGCTCGGCGGGGGACAGGGCGTCGTACGGCGGGGCGGCGAGCTCGTCGGTAAGGGCTTCGATGCGTTGTCTGGTCTCGCGGCCGGCGTCGGTGAACCGGCCGTCGGCGCCGACGAGCCCGCGCTCGCGCAAGCCGTCCATGACCGCGGCCAGCCGCTTCTTCGGCAGGTGATGGATGCGCCCGAACGACTCCGGCGGGTGGATGCCCTGCGCCAGCGCGGACAGCACGTGGGCCTCCGTGCCCCCGATGCGCGCGCCGACGAGAGCGGCGACGTGCCCGTCACCGCGGTGCTCGCGCAGCATGGTCGCGGAATGCCACAGCCGGGCGACCGGGTCGCTCGGCACCGGAAGGGTGCGCATCCCGGCGTACATCACCCGGCCTTCTGTGGGCGCGTTCGTCGCGGCTTTGGTGGTCAGGTCGGCGGCGCGCACCAGGCCCGGGGAGCCGGCCAGTCCGTCGCCGAGGATCCGCCGCAGGGAGGCCGCGCTGCCCCGCTCCCGCGCGGCGACGGACGCCTCGGGCGAAATCGTCTCCCACGCGCCCGGAATGTGCCGCGCGGCCTCCCCGTCGGCGAAGCTGTAGAAGGCCGCGTGCACGACCTGCGCGGGCACCCGCCCCAGCGGCGCGGCGCGGCTGGCGAAGTAGCCGTCCCAGTAGGTGCGGTGGCCGAGTGCGGCCAGCTCCTCGTTGCACTCGTCGGCGAAGTAGGTGACCAGGCAGATCGGCTCCAGGAGCTCGAACATGCGGCGGGCGGTATGGGGCATGGCTTACATCATGCCTGCGGTCACGCCCCGTGGAGCAGTCTTCCGCTTGCTCCCTGCGCAGGCGGGAACGGCGCCGCGGCGAAGCGGGTCGATGAGCCGGCGCGTCCGCCCGGCCCTGATCGGGCGCGGGCAGAGGCCCCGAAGTGCTCGCCCCGGCCGCAGACCAGGTCACCGGTCACCGGGCCGATGAGCCTGAGCAGCCCGGGTGGCCTCCAGGCCCGCCTGCGCACGATCGGTGCCCCGTCCGGCGCGGTAGGACGGAGACCGTGCTCGGCGCCCCGACCGCGCTCCTCCTCGCCACCTGGCCCGTGGGGCGCAGCGCACGGCTCCGGCGCGGCGCGCCCGCCAACTGGGCGAGCGGGGCGGGCGGAGCGGCATGGTGCGAGTGCCCCAAGGGGGCAGCGGCCGGAGACTGGCGGCCCGGAGCCAGGCAGGAGAGAGAGCATGGACGACCGCAGCCGCCCGGGCGCCCGGGGCTCCGTGAGCGCCGTAGCGGACCGGGGAGCCGGCGATCGGGCCGCCGTTCTGGGGACCTCGCTCGCCGGCGTGCTCGCGTTCGCGCTTTCCTCCGGCTCGTGGCAGTGGTTCTCCACCTACCTCGGCGTCACGCTGCTCGCGCTGATCCTCTCCTTCGCCCGCCCGCCGGCCCCCGCGCCCGGCGCGAGGTTCGCGTACGTGCGGAGCCTGCTGGCCTATGCGCTGGTCGTCGGCCTGTGCACGGCCCTCGCGGTGGCCCCCGCCATGCAGCGCTGGGCCTGGTTCTTCCCGATGCCGGGCACCCGCACCAAATGCGCCCACCTCGGCAGCTACGCGGCGCTGCAGGCGCAGGCCGCCCTGAGCGATCTGAGCAGCCACGACAGGGCCGCACTGGCGTACGCGCAGAACGACCAGGGCCAGCGCGCCGTCAACGACTGCCTGGCGTCCACGACGACGCTCTGGCTGCCGGTGTACGCGTTGGCGGCCGCCCTCCTGACGGCGCTCGGCGCCTGGCTCCTGAGCAGGACCGGCGCGCTCCGGCGAGCGGCAGGCCGCCGGTGAGCCGTGGCTGACCGTTCACGGTCCGGGCCGGGCCTGCGCGTCACGGGCACGTTCAGGGCCCTCGCGCGCTGCGCAGTATCAGTCGTCGCCCACCATGTCCGGCCCGCGGTGCGTCCGCGGTGCTGTCCCGGGGGCCGACCCCTGCACCCGGGTGGGTCCTTTCGTCCCGGGACGCCGCGGTATTCGCCGGACGCGTTCGAACCTGATCAGCCGTCTCGATCCACTGCGGCAGCGGCCGGTACCGCCGCCGTCTCGCCGGCGTCGCGTGCTCCGGCCGCCTGCGCCGTCCTCACGGGCGCTGCCGCAGCGGTGCCCGGCACGGTGCTTCGGCGCCGGCCCACAGCGGCGACGGCCAGCAGCACGAGGCCGCTCACTCCGCCCAGCACGAGGAACGGCAGGCGGTCGGTCACCGCGTACAGGGCGACGCCGATGACGGGGCCGAGGACGTTGCCGAGGTCCGAGACCAGGCCGAACAGCCCGAAGGCCTTGCCGTCGTTCGCCGTGGCGGCCTTCAGTTCCACGATCCCGCGCCGGGCGGTGAGGAAGAGCGTCGCGTAACCGAACATGTAGACCATGAAGCTTCCGCCGACGGCCATGACTTGGGCGCTGGCGGCCATGGCGAGCAGACCGACGGCCGTGAGGGCCAGTCCGGTCGCCGCGAGCGTCCGCAGGGGCAGGGTGTGGCGACCCAGCAGCCACATCGTCAGGCCCGAGACGGCCAGTCCGGCGACGAAGACCGCCGAGATCGCCGTTCGGGCCGACGTGTGCCCTCCCGAGCTCAGGTAGACCGGCAGGAGCGGTTCGAGTGCCGAGTACACGAGGAAGGTGAACATGTCGAGCCCGCCCAACAGAAGGGCCCACACCCACCATCGGACCGGCGCGGGGCCCGCCGCGGGGGCGTCCGCCCCGGGGGCGGAATCCTCTTCCTCCCTGGGCTCTGCGGGCTCCTGCCCGGGGATGGCCAGCACAAGTCCGACAGCCGTCGCGGCGGTGATCGCGGCGCCCGCCAGGAACAGGCCCGTCAAGCCGACCGGCACGGCCACTCCGGCGATCAGCGGCCCGAGGAGAAACCCGGCCACCGCGGCCGACCCGAAGTTGCCCATCATCCGGCTCGTGGGGATACCGTGCTGCCGGCACAGCGCCGTCATGCCGGCGTAGAGCGCCGGGGACACCAGCCCCTCGCCGACCCCCCAGCACACCCGCGCGGACAGCAGGGTGAAACTGTCCCGGGCCAGCGCCGTGAGCGCGATACCGACCGCGGCGATGAGCATGGACAGCATCGCGACGCGGTCGGCGCGCCACTTGTCGACCCACCATCCGCCGAGCGGCTGGGTGAGCGCCTTGGCCCCGGCGAACAGCGCGAAGGTCAGGGCGACGACGACCGGCCCGGCCCCGGCCCGGTGCTCCAGGTCCGGCACGAACGGGATCATCACCGTGTAGGACGCGTTGACGCTGATTACGGCTGCCAGAAGCAGCGCGATGCGGCCTCGGCCCGCTCCCATGTCACTCTCCCCTGATGTAGGCGGACAGCACCTGGTGCATGTGGGCCAGCGCCGGTTCGAGGTCGGCACGGTGCTCGGGGGCGTACACCAGTGCCCACAGGTCGGTACCGGTCAGGGCGTGCCGCTCCTTGAACCGGTAGTTGTCGCGTCCCCACTCCAGGCGCCGCATGCCCTGCCGGTACGCCCACTCGGTGCTGCGGTACATCAGGGACACGTAGGTGCTCAGGTCGGGAAGCGTGGCGTAGTCGACGCCGCCGCACATGAAGGTCACTTCCGACCCGCGCCGGAAGGCGAAGAAGGCCCCGACGAGCCGGTCGTCCACCTCGGCGGCGACGAGCATCGCGCCGGGCACCCGCAGCATGCCGTGCAGCGCGTCCTCGTCGAACAGCGCCGGCCAGTCGTTCTTGTCACTGGTGTCGACGGTCAGCGGGTACGCGGCGGCCACCAGCGCGTGCGCCTGCGCTCCCTCGACCATCCGGATGCGCAGGCCGCGCTCGTCGGCCCGGCGCAGCCGCCTCTGCACATCCCGCCTGATCTTGTTGGTGACGCGGTACATGTGGTCGTCGAAGTCGCCGGACAGGTCGCAGCTGTAGGTGCGTTCGAGCAGGATGCGGCCGACCGGGGGGCCGGCCACCGCCAGCCAGTCGGCCACGCCCTCTTCGGTGAGGTTGGGCACCACGAGCGTCTCGGCCGCTCCCGACGCGATCCATTCCATCGCGGTGTCGTACGCGCCCCTGACGAGCGCGGCGGGCACGTGCCCGCGCTTGCCGTACATGGAGTACGGGGAGCCGGCGAAGATCACGGGGTTGCCGAACCGGCCCACCAGGCCGACCTGCCGCTCGTATCCGTCCCAGAACGGCGACTCGTGCACGGCGTAGAGCGGGAGAACCGAAGCTCCGTCGGGGCCCTCGGGGTCGGTGTGCACATACGCGTGCCGGGAGCGTTTCTCGATGCCGATGCCCTCCCAGGCGCGCAGCCAGTCCGCGGAGTCGTAGAGGCAGCTGGCGGCCACCCGCTCCGGCACCTCGTCGGACAGCCGCCAGCCGTCCGCGGTTACCACGCACTGGCCGGTTTGTGTGGTGTCCACCCCGCACACCTCCTGTTCGGGCCATCAGGTCGGGACGGGGACAGGGTAGGGACGGCCTCTCTCGCGGTGGTCTCACGTCGATCTCGTCTCCCGCGCCCCCGGTCCGCGACCACCGAGGGCACCGACGCGCATCCCAGCGCTCACCGGGGGAAGTGACCGGCCGGAGTTCACGGTGAGAACGCGACAAGAGCGGCGGGCCCTAGCGTCCACGGCGGGGCCGGCGGCCACAGCGCCGCGAACGGCTCCTGCGACATGGCGAGGCACACGGTGAGGTGTGCGCACATTCGGGTTCATGCATTCCGGCGACAGGGAGCAGGTGAGCCCTGTTCCGCTCACAAGGGGGAGAGACATGAAGGCGCAGCTGGCGATGTTCGGCAGCAAGCCCGTGGTTCGTCCGGAACATCGGCGGCTGGAGTGGCCGGTGGTGACGCAGGCGGACAAGGACGCCGTGCTGCGGGCCCTGGACAGCCGCAAGTTCACGGTCGGCGCGAAGAACGAGCAGGAGATCAGCGGGCTCGAGAGCGAGTGGGCCGAGTTCTGCGACACCCGGTACGCGGTGGCCGTCAACAGCGGCACGGTGGCTCTGGAGCTGGCGCTGACCGCCCTCGGCCTCCAGCCCGGGGACGAGGTGATCGTCCCGGCCCTCAGCTATGTGGCGACCGCGATGGCGCCCCTGTACCAGCTGGCGATCCCGGTGTTCGTGGACATCGACCCGGTCACGTTCAACATCGACGTGACGCAGATCGAGGCGAAGATCACCTCCCGCACGCGGGCGATCGTCCCGGTCCACCTCGGCGGTCTGCCCGCCGACATGGACGAGATCCGGGCGCTGGCCCGCAAGTACGACCTGCTGGTGGTCGAGGACGCCGTGCAGGCGCAGGGCGGCAAGTACCGCGGTGAGACCGCCGGCTCCATGGGCGCCGCCTCGGTCTTCAGCCTCAACGTGGAGAAGTCCGTCCCGACCTGCGGCGAGGGCGGCCTGATCGTCACGGACGACGAGAGCGTCGCCGAGCGCTGCCGGAGCCTGCGCATCCTCGGCGAGGACCTCAGCACGGACGAACGGCTGTACGTGTCCGCCACCCGCGGGTCGAACCTCAAGCTCAGCTCCGTGCTGGCCGCCTTCACCCGGTCGCAGCTGGCGAGGTTCTGGGAGTACCAGGAGCGCCGCGACAAGAACATCCCCCTCTTCCTGGCCCGGCTCGCGGAGCTGCCGGGCATCGTCGTCCCGACCGTCCCGGACGACCGAACCCACATGTGGCACATGCTGCGCTTCCGCTTCGACCCGCAGGCGGCGGGCCTGGACGGGGTCACCCCGGGGCGGTTCCGCCAGGCGCTGCGCCGGGCGCTGCTCGCGGAGGGTGTGCCGCTGACGCACTACCAGATCATCCCGCTGCCCGGTCAGCCGGTGTTCCAGGAGCAGAACGCCTACGGCAACGGCTTTCCGTGGTCGCTGCCGGGGGCCAATCCGCAGCGTTACGACCTGGCCGACTACCCGGTGACCTGCCAGGTCATCGAGGACTCCCTCTGCCTGCGGCGCATGCACCTCAACCCCGACGCCGGCCCCGCGCTGGAGGAGTACGCGGCCGCCTTCGAGCGGGTCTGGGGAAACCTCGACGTCATCGCCCGCTTCGCTCGCTCGCTCGACTACGAGCCGCCGTGGGCCGCCGTCAAGGGGTACGGCCAGAAGGCCGGTGTGCCGGCGTGAGCGTTCAGATCGCCGAGGCGGTCACGGGCGAGGCCGCGCCCTGGGACGACCTGCGGTACCGGGCGACGGCGGTCCGCGAGCACGTGCTCAGGATCGGGGCCGGTGCGATCGGCACGCACGTGGGCGGCTCCCTGTCGGCGACCGACATCCTCGTGGCGCTGTATTTTGCGGTTCTGCGGCTGCGCCCGGAGGAGCCGGACTGGGCGGGGCGCGACCACTTCGTGCTCAGCAAGGGCCATGCGAGCGCCGCGCTGTACGCGACACTCGCCGAGCGGGGGTTCATCGCCCCCTCGGAGCTGGACACCTACGGCTCCCCCAGCGGGCGGCTGATGGCGCATCCCACGCCCGCGGTGCCGGGCGTGGAGTTCGCGACCGGCTCCCTCGGCCACGGTCTGTCGCTGGCCACCGGACTGGCTCTGGCCGCCCGCCGCGCCGAACGCCCCAACCGGGTCTTCACCCTGATGGGCGACGGCGAGCTGCAGGAGGGGTCGGTCTGGGAGGCGGCCATGGCGGCCTCCCACCTGGAGCTGGACAACCTCACCGCCGTGGTGGACCGCAACCGTCTGCAGATCAGTGGTCCGACCGAGGGCCGGATGGGGCTGGAGCCGCTCGTCGACAAGTGGCGGGCCTTCGGCTGGCAGGTGGCGGAGGTGAACGGCCACGACTTCTCCGAACTGGTTCCGGCGCTGCGGTCCGCCCCGGTCCCGGGGCGCCCGGCCGTACTGATCGCCGAGACGGTCAAGGGACGCGGTGTGCGCCATCTGGAGCACCGCAAGCAGAGCCACTTCGCCAAGCTCGGTGAGGCGGCGTACGAGCGAGCCCTCGCCGCCCTGCGGGGCGCCTCATGAGCGGCACGCCGGCCTCGGTGAGCACGGCGCGGCAGGGCGCCGGCCAACGGCAGGACGGCTCCGACCGGGCCGCCTACCGCGCCACCCTGCTCGAACTGGCGCAGGCGGACCGGCGGATCTGGTGCCTCGACTCCGACATGGGCGGCCTGGAGAAGCAGTTCGAGGCAGTGCTGCCGGAACAGTACGTGGACCTCGGTATCGCCGAGGCCAATCTGATGTCCGTCGGGGCCGCTCTGGCCAGCACCGGCCTGCTGCCCTTCGTCAACACCATGGCCGCCTTCGCCTCCGCGCGGGCCCTGGAACAAGTCAAGATCGACATCGCCTACCACCGGCTGCCGGTCCGTATCGTCGCCACGCATTCCGGCCTGTCCGCAGGCCACCTGGGGCCGACCCACCACGCCCAGCAGGACCTCGCCGTGATGCGGTCGCTGCCCCATATGACGGTGATGACGCCCGCGGACGCCGACGAGACGGTACGGATGGTCAACGCTGCGGCGTATCTTCCGGGCCCGGTGTACATCCGGCTCGGCCGCGGCCCGACCGCGCCCGTCCACCACGGCGAGAGCGGCTTCACCGTCGGCAAGGCCGTGGAGCTGCGCCCCGGAGGCGACGTGACGATCATCGCAGCCGGCTCCTGCCCCGTCCTCTTCGCGCTGGAGGCGGCCGACCAGCTCGCCGGGCAGGGCATCGAGGCGGCCGTGCTGAACATGCACACCATCAAGCCGCTCGACGTCGCGGCGGTGGTGCGGGCCGCCGACAGCACCGCCGGCATCGTGACCGTCGAGGACCACTCGGTGCTCGGCGGGCTGGGCGGCGCGGTCGCCGAGGCCGTCGCCGAACACCGCCCGGCCCGGGTGGCGCGGGTCGGGGTGAGCGACGCCTTCGCTTCCCGGCCGGGCGATCACCGCACCCAACTCGGCGCCGCCGGCGTCAGCCCGCGCCACGTCGTCGACGCCGCGCGGGCCGTCCTGAGCGGCCGGCCCCGCACGACAACCGTTCCTCACCACAGTCACACCACGAAGGAGAGCGCGTCATGACCACCGCCACGACGAACATCTGCCCGGAGTGCACCGAGACGGTACCGACGGCGCCGGACATGCGCGTGACGTCGATCGTCGTGTGCCCGGCCTGCCAGGTCGAGCTCGAGATCATCTGCCTCGACCCGGTCGAGTTCGCGCTCGCCCCGGAGATCGAGGAAGACTTCGGGGAGTAACGGGTGACCACAAGCGTGTCGCAGGACGGCCTCCTGGCCGTCCTGACCACCCGCGTCCGTCTGGAGGAGCGGCTGATCTTCGCCGCCCTGGAACGACGCGGTGTCCCGTACGTGTCGGTCGACGACCGTACGCTGATCAGCGACCTCCACGCACCGCCCCCGGTGCGCTACGGGGGCGTGCTGAACCGGATCATGTCGCACACCCGCAGCGTCTACGCGGCCCGTCTGTTCGAGTCGACGGGCCATCAGGTCCTCAACCCCAGCAGCGTCATCGAGGTCTGCGGCGACAAGATCCTCACGTCGCTGGCCCTGGTGCGCGGCGGGTTGCCGACCCCGCGGACCGTCGTCGCGGTGACCCCCGACGCGGCGCTCGAGGCCATCGAGGAGATCGGGTATCCGGCGGTGGTCAAGCCCGCCGTCGGGTCGTGGGGCCGGCTGCTGTCGAAGGTCAACGACCGGGACGCGGCGGAGACGCTCGTCGAGCACAAGCAGGCGCTGCGGTCGCCGGGGCACTCGGTGTTCTACGTCCAGGAACTCATCGACAAGCCCGGCCGCGACATACGGGCCATCGTGCTCGGCGACCAGGTCGTCGCGGCCGTCTACCGCAGATCGGACCACTGGATCACCAACACGGCGCGCGGCGCCCGCACGGAGCCCTGCGAGGTCACGCCGGATCTGGCCAAGCTCGCGCTGCGGGCGGCGGAGGCGGTCGGCGGCGGCATGCTCGCGGTCGACCTGATCGAACGCTCCGACGGCGAAGTACTGGTCACGGAGGTCAACCACACCATGGAGTTCCATGGACTCGCCTCGGCCACCGGGCTGGACATCGCCGGTCTCCTCGTCGACCACGTCCTGGAAACGGTGGGCCCGTGAGAGCCTCAGTGATCGGCGCCGGCGGCTACATCGGCGGTGAACTCCTGCGGCTGCTGCTTCAGCATCCGCACGTCGAGCTGGCCCAGGCCACCTCGACACGCCACCGCGGGCGTCCCCTCAGTGCCGCGCATCCCAATCTGCGCGGCCAGAGCGACCTGTCCTTCGTGGCCGAGGAGGACCTGTCGGAATCCGACGTGGTCTTCCTGGCGGTGCCGCACGGCGCGTCGGCGAAGAGCATCGACACCTGGTCCGCGCTCGCACCGATGGTGGTGGACCTGAGCGCCGACTTCCGGCTCCACGACCCCGTCCGGCGAGAACGCTTCTACTCCGGCCCCGCGCCGCAGGAGTCCTGGCTCACGCGTTTCCAGCCGGGCATCCCCGAACTGCACCGCGAACGGCTGCGCGGGGCGAGCCACATCGCGGTGCCCGGATGCATGGCCAACGCCGCTATCCTCGCCCTGCATCCGCTCGCCGCAGCCGGGCTGGTCGCGGGCACGGCCCTGGTGGACGCCCGTACCGGCTCCAGCGGCGGTGGCAGGACCCCCGACGAGGGCAGCCACCATCCCGAGCGCAGCGGCGCCCTGCGCATGGCCAAACCGCACGGTCACCGGCACACCGCGGAGATCGAACAGGCCTGCAACGTACCCGTGCACATGACGGTGACCGGCATCGAGGCCGTGCGCGGCATCCAGGTGGCCTGCCACATCACCCCCTCGCGGACCGTCACCGAGCGCGAGCTGTGGGCGCTCTACCGCGCGGCCTACCGGGACGAGCCCTTCGTACGGCTGGTCAGGGAGCGGTCCGCCCTGCGCCGGATACCGGATCCGAAGATCCTCAGCGGCACCAACTACTGCGACATCGGCCTGTCCCTCAACGCGGAGGGAGATCACCTCATCGTCGTGGCGGCCATCGACAACCTGGTGAAGGGAGGTGCGGGCAATGCCGTCCAGTGCTTCAACATCGCCGCAGGCCACGACGAGTCCGCGGGACTGCGGTTCGCCGGACTCCACCCGGCCTGAGCGTTTCGTGATCAAGGTGGGCGGATCGCTCGGCGCGGAGATGGCCCGCGCGTGCGCCGACATCGCCCGTCTCGCCCAGCAGGGCGCCGACGTCGTCGTCGTACACGGCGGCGGGGCCGAGGCCGACCGGCTCGCCGCCGAACTCGGCCGGCCCGTCCGCACCATGACCGCGCCCAACGGCCGGCACAGCCGCTACACCGACGCTCCCGCGCTGGACGCGCTCGTCATGGCGATGCTCGGCCGCGTCAAACCGAAGCTGGTCGCGGAGCTGACCGGGGCGGGACTGCGCGCCGTCGGCCTGTCGGGGATCGACGGATCCCTGGTCACCGCCCGCAGGACCCCGCCGGCCAGGGCCGTGGTCGACGGGGTCGAGCGGGTCGTCCGGGACGACTTCTCCGGTCGGATCCACGAGGTCGATCCGGCTCTGCTGCTGACGCTCCTGGACGGCGGTTTCGTCCCCGTGGTGTCGCCTCCGGCCCGGGATCCGGCCGACGGCATGCTCAACGTCGACGCCGACCGGTTCGCCGCACGGCTCTCGGTGGCCCTGGCGGCCGACTGGCTGGTCATCCTGTCCAACGTGCCCGGGCTGCTGCGCGACCCCGCGGACCCCGCCAGCCTGGTGGCCGAGGTGCCCGGCGAGGAGCTGGGCCCCTACCTGGACGGCGCGGGCGGGCGCATGAAGGTGAAACTCCGCAGCGCGGGTGAGGCCTTCCTGGCCGGGGTCCCGCATGTCGTCCTCGCCGACGGCCGCCTGGACTCCCCGGTGCTCGCCGCGCGCGCCGGGGCCGGCACGACGTTCGTCCGCGGGTCCCGTTGACCTGCTTCCCGCCGTGCAGGGAGCCCGCAGGCCTGCCCTGCGCCCTGCACGGCGGGAAGTCCCCTCCCCTCGCGGGACCCCCCTCTCCACGCAAGGAGTTTCGATGAGTACACGTGCCGAGTCATTGCTGCGCCGCATGGTCGACATCCCCTCGCCGTCGGGCGAGGAGGCCGAACTGGCCGCCTTCCTGGCCCGCGAGCTGAAGGACTGGGGCTTCGAGACGCACCTCGACGAGGTCGGCAACGTCATCGCCGGGCGCGGCCCGGACTCCGGCCCCACCATCATGCTGATCGGCCACATGGACACCGTGCCGAGCCAGGTGGAGGTGCGACGGGAGGGCACGCTGCTGTACGGGCGTGGCACGGTGGACGCCAAGGGACCGCTGGCCACCATGATCTGCGCCGCCGCGGCCGCCGACGTCGGCCCCGTGCGCCTCGTGGTGGCGGGGGTGGTCGAGGAGGAGACCTTCGGGCGAGGTGCGACACACCTCCTCGAGGGGCACCGGCCCGACGTCGCCTTCGTCGGGGAACCCAACGGGTGGTCCGGCGTCGGCATCGGCTACAAGGGACGGGTCGTGGTGCGGTACGACGTGCGCCGTCCCGCCGTGCACACGGCCAGCCCCGAGGAGAAGGCCACCGAGGCGGCCGCCGCCTTCTGGAACAAGGTGGTCGCCTACTGCGAGGCGCGCGCGGAGGGGACCCGCGCCTTCGACCGGCCCGTCCCGACGCTGACGGAGATGGGCGGCACGATCGAGGAGGCGAGCATGACCGTCGCCTGCCGCACTCCCCCGGGGTTCGACCTGGCGGAGTTCGAACGGTTCCTGGCCGACGCCGCCGGCGACGCCGTGCTGAAGATCGACGACCGGACCCCGGCGGTGCGCGTCGACACCCGGGGCGCCGCGGTGCGCGCCCTGTGCTCCGCGATACGCGCTCAGGGCGCGCGTCCCACGCTGAAGCTCAAGACGGGCACGGCGGACCTCAACATCGTCGAGCCGCACTGGAACGTGCCGATGGCCGTCTACGGCCCGGGCGACTCCGCGCTCGACCACACCGACCGGGAGCACATCGATCTCACCGAGTACGCGAAGGCCGTCGAGGTGCTCCGGCACGCGCTGGAGACGCTCGCCGGGGAGCTCGTACAGCCTGAGGAGGCGGCAGCGGCCGGTGTCCTGTGACGCCGCGATCGCTCAGGACACGCCCCGCAGGACGAGCCCCGGATACGCGACGGTCTCGGGCTGGAGGACCGGGTCGCCGGCGATGATCCGCTGGTGCAGGTCCTGCAGGCGCGCGCAGGGGTCGAGGCCGACGTGGCTGATCAGTGCGGCCCGCCCCGCGTGGTAGACCGCGAGGGCGTCGGCCCGGCGGTCGGACAGGTACAGCGCCGCCATCAGGTGCCAGCGGAACTGTTCGCGCAACGGGTGCTCGTCCACCAGGAGGCTCAGTTCACCGACCAGTTCCCGGTGGTGGCCGAGGGCGAGTTCCACGTCGAAGCACTCCTCGAGCAAGGTGAGGCGGCGCTCCGCCCAGTACGCCGCGACCGGCTCGAGGGCCCGGCTCGCCAGCCCGGCCAGCGGCTCCCCCCGGAACAGGGCCAGAGCGGCGCGGTAGTCGCCGACTGCGCCCACCGGATCACCGGCCCGTGCCCGGGCCCGGCCGCGCTCCCTGAGCTGTTCGAAGAGCTGGGTGTCCACGCACCCGTCGGGCAGGCGCAGCCGGTAGCCGCCGCGGACGGTCTCGATGAGATCGGCTCGCGAGCCGGCCTGGACCAATGCCTTGCGTACCCGCCACACACAGGTCTGTATCTGTTTGTCCGCGGTGACCGGCGGCGTGTCGCCCCACACCGCGTCGACCAGCCTGCCGAGCGGCACCGCCTTGTTGACCTCCGTCACCAGCACGGCCAGGACGGTGAGTTGACGACTTTCCGGGAGGACGGCCTCCCGTTTCCCGAGACAGACCCGCAACGGCCCCAGGACTCGGAAGAAGATCTTGCGGGCGCTGTCGGACGACGATTCGACGATCATGGGAATCCTCGGTTCGGTGAGGGTGCCGAGTGCGCGGTGTCAGTTCTTGTCCTCGTCACCCTCGGTTTTGAAGATCGAGACGTACCTCAGAGGTGTTTCGGCGATGAAGTGCGTGTGTGCGGAGCCCGCCGCGGCGGCGAAGGCGTCGCCGGTGGTCATGGTGCGGCCCTGGTTGGTGCACGTGCCCTCGATGACGTAGAGGAACTCCGCGTGCCGGTGCATGTGCGGTTCCGTCCGGTAGCCGGGCTCGGCCTCGACGATGGCCACGTGGTAGCCGTCCGCACGGGCGGCGATCCTGGCCCGCGCCTTGCCCTGGCTGCCCCAGGGGATCCACGGGAGCTGGTCGTCGCCGTCGGTGCGGGCGATGTCCCAGCCGTCGAGTGAGGGTTCCATGACTTCTCCTGGCACGAGGTGGCGCGGGTGCCCGCGGGGGTTCGGGCACCCGCGCCGGTCGGGGGGTGGGTGGTCAGGCGGTGGCTGCCGGGGTGCGGTCCGCGTCGGAGGCCGCTGCCTCGGACTCGGTGTCCGGGACGTCGGCGGTGGCCTGCGGCCGGCGCGGGATGCCGAGTGCGCACAGCGCGCCGGCGAGTACGACGCCGACGCCCACCCACACGGCCGGGTGCATGCCGTCGACGAAGTCCGTGGGCGACGCGGTGCTGCCGTGGCCGGCGAAGACGGTGCTCAGTACGGCGATGCCGAGCGCGCCGCCCACCTCGCGGACGGTGGTGTTGGCACCGGACGCCTTGCCCGCGTGCTCCTGGCTGACCGAGCCGAGCACCACGGCCGCGGTGGGCGCGAAGACGAAGCCCATGCCGACACCGGCGACCACCATGGGCGCGACCAGGGTCGCGTAGGACGTGTCGGTGTCGGCGATCACGTTGATCCAGGCCAGGCCGGCGCCCTGCAGGAAGAGGCCGAGGGCCATCAGCCGTCCGCCGCCGACCTTGTTGGTCAGCATACCCGCGACGGGGGCGACGAACATCGGCATCAGGGTCCAGGCGAGCGTGCGAACGCCCGCCTCGAAGGGGGTGCGCGGCGGGGCGATCTGCAGGTACTGGGCGAGCAGGAAGAGCGAGCCGAAGACGCCGAAGTACATGCTGGCGGAGACGAGGTTGGTGAGGGTGAAGGCGCGCACCCGGTAGAAGGAGAGCGGCAGCATCGGCTGCGGGGCGCGACGCTCCCAGAGCAGGAAGAGGACGAGCAGTACGGCCCCGGCGGTGAAGGCGGCGAGCACGGTGCCGGAGGTCCAGCCGTCGGTGGAGGCGTGCACGATGGCCCAGACGACGGCGAACAGGGCGGCCGAGGCGAGCACCATGCCCAGCAGGTCCAGTCCCACGCCCTCCAGGCGGCTCTCCCGCAGGACGAAGCGGATCAGCGGGACGGCGACGATGCCGACCGGCACGTTGACCCAGAAGATCCACTGCCAGTCCAGTCCGTCCACCACGGCGCCGCCGACCACGGGGCCCATGGCCACGGCCAGGCCGCTGATGCCGGACCACAGGCCGAGTGCCAGGCCGCGCTTGCGGGCCGGTACGGCCTGGGAGAGCAGGGTGAGGGAGAGCGGCATCACGGCCGCGGCTCCGATGCCCTGGACGGCCCGGGCGGCGATCAGCTCACCGCTGGTGGTGGCGAGGCCACAGAAGACGGAGGCGACGGTGAAGAGGGTGATGCCGAGGACGAAGACCCGGCGGCGTCCGAAGCGGTCACCGAGCGCGGCGGCGGTGAGCAGCAGGCAGGCGAAGCTGAGCACGTACGCGTTGACGAACCACTGCAGGTCCTGGGTGGAGGCGTCGAGCTCTGTGGACAGGGTGTGCAGCGCGGTCGAGACGACCAGGTTGTCCAGCGCGACCATGAACATCGGGACGCTGGAGGCCACGATCGACAGCCACAGCGGCGCCGACCGGGTATCGGGCTTGGGCATGGGGGTCTCCTCGGCGGTTCGTCGGGGAAGGGCGGACGGAACGGATCGGTCGGTGGTGACGGTGTTCAGGAACGGGCCTCGGCGGCCTGCTGTTCGGCGATGCGGCGCTTGGCGTCCGCCCAGGTGATCGGCAGCTGACCGACGGGGACTTCCCAGAAGGTGAAGACCGACTGGCGCATGGTGGAGCGCAGGCCCTTCACGATCGTGTGGTGCGGCTCGGCCTTGGCGTAGGCGTAGAGCTGCTCACGGCTCTCCCAGGCCGACAGGGTCCAGAAGGTGCGGCGCAGCGGGTCGGCGATCAGCGAGGCGCCGAGCGCGCCCTGTGCGCCGCGCACCTGCTTCCAGGCCGCGAGCGACTGGAGGAAGAACCGCGGCACGTCCTTGAGTGAGCGCACCTCCAGGCGCGAGGCCATCACCAGCGCGGTGGTGACGCCGGGCCGCAGCTCGTTCGGGGTGGTCCAAGGGAGTGTGGGCATGTCGGTGCTTCTTCCTGAGAGGGGCCGCCTACCTGCGGAAGCCGCCCGCGGGCATAATGGATAGTGACACTATGGATACTGTCACTATCCACCATAGACAGTGAAGCTACCAGATGAACAGAAGGAGCCAGGACCGATGCGAATTTCTGAACTGAGCCGGAAGAGCGGGGTGTCCGTGCCCACGATCAAGTACTACATCCGCGAAGAGCTGCTGCCCGCCGGCCGCCACACCTCGGCCACCCAGGCCGAGTACGACGAGCAGCACCTGCGCCGGCTGCGGCTGATCCGGGCCCTGATCGGGGTGCGCGGGCTCTCCGTGGACGCCACGCGACAGGTGCTGCGGGCCCTGTCCGAGGAGCAGTCCCACCCCCACCTCGTGCTCGGTCTGGCCCTAGGCGCGATCCGGCTCACCGATGAGACCCCGGCCGAGTCCGAGCACCCTGCCGCGGTGGACGCGCTGCTCAAGGAGCTGGGCTGGCAGGTGCACGGCGATGCTCCCGCCCGCGGCCTGCTGGCCGAGACACTGGCCAGCCTCCAGCAGTTCGGAATGGCCCTGGACTGGCACGCCCTGCTCCCCTATGCCCGGCTGGCCGAGGAGACGGCCCGGCTCGATCTCGACCACCTGGAGGGCGTGACGGACCCCCTGGAGCTGGCCGAGCGCGCCGTCGTCCTCACCACCCTGCTGGAGCCCGCCCTGATGGCGCTGCGCAGGCTCGCCCAGGAGCACGAGTCCGCGCAGCGCCACAAGGAGTGAGGCTCAGGCGCCCGGGCCGTCGAGCTCCTCCAGCAGCCGGTGGGCCGCCTCCGCGCCGGAGGAGAAGCCGGCCTCGTGCGAGCCGATCTGGTCCCAGCCGAGCTTGCGGGAGTGGAAGTAGGACCCGCAGAGCTTGACCCGGACGCCCTCGTTGACGTCGTAGATGTCCTTCTGCAGCTCGCGGACCTGGTTGTCGATGATCGGGTGGGTGTAGGGGAAGCGGGCGATCACCGTCTCGGGACGTACCTCGCGCGGGTAGTCGAGGGTGACGAAGTAGTCCTGCTCGGCGGTGAAGCCGTGCAGCTTGTTCATGTAGTACGCGACGTAGGTGTGGGCCCGGCCGTCCACGGAGACCTTGCCGTAGTTCCACGCCTCCCAGCGCTCGCGGTCGGCGGGCATCACCGTGTCGTCGGTGTGCAGCACCACGTCGGAGGAGTTGTAGCGCACGGTGCCCAGGACGGTCCGCTGCCGCTCGGTGGGGTTCTCCAGCATGGCCAGCGCCTCGTCCGCGTGCGCGCCGATCACGGCGTAGTCGAAGCGCTCGCTGCCGCCGGCCGTGGTCACCGTGACGCCGTCCGGTTCCTGGCGGACACCGGTGACCGGCGCGCCGGTGCGGATGTCGGGACCGATGGCGGCGATCGCCTTGCGGACGTAGGAGATGGAGCCGCCGCCCACCGTGCGCCAGTCCACCCGGCGCCCGCCCAGGCCGCCCTCGTCGTGGCCCATGTAGAAGGCGATGACGGTGGAGGCGGGGATCTCCCAGATCAGCTCTGCGGGCACCGACCACACGGCGGAGCAGAGCAGGATGACGTAGGAGTGCCGGAACTCCTGGCTGTAGCCGCCGCGGTCCAGGTACTCGCCGAGCGGGATGTCGGTGCGGCGGCGCAGGAAGTCGCGGCGGCCCTCGGTGTGGAAGCGACGGGCCTCCCGCCAGATGGTGAGGAACTCCGGGGAGCCGGCGTAGCGGGCCCTCACCTCGTCCTCGCCGAGGTCGAGTTCCTCGGTGCCGTACTCGAGGCCGGAGTCCAGGTCGAAGAAGTTGAAGCCGCCGAGGTGCTCCACCGCGTCCACGCCCAGCTCGTCGAAGAAGCCGTAGAGGTTGGGGTAGGCGGGGCGGTTGAAGACGACGAAGGCGGTGTCGATCCCGAGGACACGGCCGTTTTCCTCGATCTCGACGGTGTTCGCGTGCCCGCCGAGCCGGTCCTCCCGTTCGAAGAGGGTGATCCGGGCGCGGTCGCGCAGATGGTAGGCGGCGGAGATGCCGGAGACGCCCGCGCCGATGACGGCGACGCGCGGGGTGTGGTCGGGTGCCATGGTGGTCCTCACTGTGAAACGGACAGGTGGTCAGGCGGCGGGCGGATCGGCGAGGTCGGCCAGGTCGATGCGGTGCAGGTCGCCCGGGCGGCCGTGCTCGACGGCGACGGCGAGCACGTATCCGGGTGCGGGGCGCAGCAGGTCGAACGACCAGGCGTCACCCGCCACGGACGGACGGCAGGGGTCGTGCACGGTGATCGGCCCGGCGGGCGGGGTGGCGAAGGCGAAGCCGGCCAGGCCCCGGGTGATCCCGGTGCCGAGGGCCTTGAGGTACGCCTCCTTGAGCACCCACAGCTCGCTGAGCCGGTCGGCACGGACGGCCGGCGGCAGGCCGGCCAGTTCGGCGCGTTCGGCGTCGGCCAGGTGCGGGACGAGGTGGGTGACCGCGTCCGATGAGGCGGGGGCGCACTCGACGTCCACCCCGCAGTCGCGGCCGCGGGTGACCACGCAGGCGATCAGGCCCTCGGTGTGCGACAGGTTGAACCGCAGCCCCTCGCAAGGGGGTTCGGGCTCCGGCCGGCCCCAGGGGCCGGTCCGGAAGCGCCAGGCGTGCACCGGCCGCCCGCTGCGCGCGCTGAGCGCGTAGCGGGCCAGCATCCGGGCCCCCAGGAAGCGCCGGCGCGCGCCCTGGCCGCGCAGGCGCTCCAGGCGGGCGCGCTCCTCCTCGGCGAGCAGCCGCGGCCCGCCGAGCGCGCCGGCGAAGCCGTCCACCGCCCGCTCGGGCAGCAGCCAGAGAGCGGCCGGCTCCACGTTCGTCACCGGTGTCCTCCGGGGAGTGTCCGGGAAGCCGGTGGTGTGCTCGGCCTCGCGGAAGTCCGGTTCACGGTCCGGCGCCCGGCCGATCGGTCCGGTGATCGCCGAGTCGTCGGTGGGCGGGACGGACGCCCCGGGGACGCGGTGCGTGCTCACGCGGTGTCCTCCTCGGTGGTCAGTGGCGGACCGCGTCCGGGTCCACGGCACGTGCGGCGAGTGGGAACTGCCAGTGCGAGAAGAGCCGTTCCTCGCGGTGGAAGTGGCGCAGCACCCGCATCACCTCGTCCACCACGGCCCGGTCGGTGACGGCCTCGTGGGGGTACAGATGCCGGCGCAGGCGCTCCATCTGGAGCAGCAGCACGGCGGCGTTGGGCAGCGGCTCGTCCAGGGCCTCGTGCGAGTGGACGAAGGTGAGCACGCACGCGGCGGCGGCGTGCACCAGGCAGTACTCCTTGGCCAGGTCGAACAGTTCGGCGGACTGGCCGTAGGCGCGGCCCAGTTCGGTGCGCAGCCGCTCGCAGCGCTCGGCGAGCGAGGTGGTGTGCCCGAGCAGCTCCTCGGCGGTGTCGGAGGCGCGGACCAGCCAGTCGCGCTGGTCGTCCTCCTTGGCCTCCTGTGCGAGGGCGCGCAGCCGCGCGACACCGTCCGGCGCGGCCAGCACGGTGTCGTCCCGGCCGCGGCTGAACAGCTCCTGCAGCCAGGGCCGGTAGGGCGGCATGGACTCGTCGATGCCGTACAGCACGGCGGCATTGCCGACCGCTTCGGCACGCAGCTGTTCGTCGGCGTTCAGGGCGGTGGTGAGCAGGGGCTGCAGCTGGTGGCCGAGGTTGCGCAGGTTGACGACGGTGTTGCCGTCGGCGAAGTTGGCCACCAGCAGGTCGCGGAGCATCTTCTGGAAGACGCCGTAGTGCGGGTGGGCGCGCAGGAAGAAGCGGGCTCCGAGCACCACGGCCAGCTGGGACATGGTCCGCTCCAGCAGGGTGGGTACGAAGTACTTCACCACCGAGGAGGAGACGCTGACCTGCTGCGGTGTCACCTGCAGCCCGCGCACCGCGCCCAGACTGACCGCGTCGGCCACCAGCAGGTCGGCGAAGACCTCGGTGAGCTGGCGGCGGCTGTAGGGGATGTCGCTGACGGCCTGGCCGAGGATGACGCGGCCCTCGGTGAAGTCCAGGGTGAGCCGCAGACCGGTGTCCACCGCGGAGAGCGCGATGCTGCTGATCTGGGCCCGGGCGGTCTGGGTGGCCTTCAGCGCCGTCTCCAGGCCCTGCCCCTCGGCGCCGAGGCGGGCTTCCTCGGGCACGAAGACGCCCTTTACCCGCAGGCCGCTGATGTCCATGGCGCGCAGGCCGTGCAGCCGCTCGCCGGGCAGCTCCTGGACGCTGCCGACCGGGGCGGTCCGCTTGTCCAGCACGAAGACGGAGAAGCCGCCGGTGCCGCCGCGCTCGCCGGTGCGGGCGAAGACCACCATGCCGTCCGACCAGGTGGCGTTCCCGATCAGCCACTTCTCACCGGTGAGCAGGTAGCCGCCGTCGACCTTGGTCGCGGTCATCGCGTTGGCCAGCAGGTCGCTGCCGTGGGCACGTTCGGACAGGCCCCAGGAGAGCCGGTGGCCGCACTTGACGGCCTCGACGATCCGCCGCTTCTGCTCGTCGGTGCCGGCGATCCACACCGGCATGAAGGCCAGGTTGGTGATGATCAGCGCGGTGGCGGTGGCCGGGTCGCGCCGGGCGATGAGCCGGACCAGGTTGAACTCGGCCTCCACATCGCCCGCGCGCCCGCCCTGCTCGCCGGGCAGGGCGTACTCCGGCACTCCCCAGCCGCGCAGCATCTGGACGAACTCGTAGGGGTAGGACTCCCGCTCGTCGAGCTCCATGATCCGGGCGTACGGCATCCGTCCGGCCGGGTCGTGCGGGCAGCCGAGGAACTCCTCCAGCCCGGCGGCCAGTCGGGTCAGGTCGGACTTGGGCATCAGCGGCCTCCTGTGGCTTCGCCGCGGCGGACGGGGAAGGCGGGCTGGTCGTCGGGGAGCCCGTAGTCCGGCAGGCCCCAGCAGCGCAGCATCTGCAGGCACGTGTCCAAAGACGGTTTCCGCTCGAGCGTCTTGGTGACCGGGGCGTACGGCGTCCGGCCGGCCAAGCCGTAGGCGTAGCCGAGGAAAGCCTCCAGCCGGGCGGCCGGTGTGCTTGAGTCAGGCGTGAGCATCAGCGGCCTCCTGAGGCGTCGCGGCGAGGCGGACGGGGGTGGCGGTGAAGAGCATGTCCCGCTCGCGCAGGGCGGCGAGGACGTCGAGGGCGGGCAGCAGGTGCGGGCCGTACCGCCGGGGGTCGGTGCCCTCGGCGCGGGCCAGCAGGTAGGCGAGGGCGGCGCGCAGCCAGCCGGTGGCGCCGGGTTCGCCGCCGTACAGCCGGCGGTCGCGGTTGGCCCACCACAGGTGGACGCAGGCGGCGGCACCGTGCAGCCAGGCGTAGCGCTCGGCGAGGTCGGCGAGGGCGTTGGGCTCCGCGCCGGGGCGCCGCGCGGCCTCGGCCAGCGGCAGCAGGCCGGTGACGGCCTCGGCGAGGCGGGCGACGAGCTCCGCGGTGTCGCCGTCCAAGGCCGCACGGACGGACGCGACCACGGTGGGCAGCCCGCCCAGGACGGGGTCCACACCACGCGCGATGAGGTCGAGGCGGGCGGGCTCGTAGGGCGGCAGCTCCGCGTCCAGGGTGAAGATGCGGAGCAGGCTCTCGGGCGTGGGCGCCTCGGTGGTGGCGAGCAGGGTGGGCAGCTGGCCGCAGTAGGAACGCAGATTGGCGTACGGGCTGGCGTCGATCACGCGGACGACGGCCGAGTCGCGCTGCAGCTTCTGGAACACCCCGTCCCCGGGGGCCCTCTCGCGCAGCACGGAGCGGGTGGCCAGCACGGTGCCGCAGTGGCGCAGCAGATCCTCGGCGGCCTCGGCGACCAGGTGTTTGGCGGCCGGGCCCCAGACGCTGAACGCCTCCGGCACCACGTGCACGCCGCGGGCGGCGCACAACGCCACCGCGTCCGCGGCGAGCAGTGCGGCGGACGCGGCCGCCAACTCCCTTGCCGCGTAAGGCGTCGCGGACAGCGTGGTGCGGCCGAAGCGGTGCTCGGCGGCGAAGCCGAGGGTGAGCCGCAGGGCCGTGTCCGCGATGCCGAGCGAACCCGCCATGCTCATCAGCCGCACCGCCTGCTGCGCCCGGATGGCGACCTCCAGACCCTCGCCCTCCTTGCCGACCTGCGCGTCCCAGGGCACCGGAAGGGCGTCGAAGCGCAGTGTGGCCAGGTCGATGCCGCGCATGCCGGTGATCAGGGGTGCCGGCAGCCGGATCAGGTCGTCGTCGTCCAGGGAGCCATCGGTCAGATCCAGCAGGAAGGAGGTGAAGGCGCCCGGCCCGCGGGTGCCGGTGCGGGCGACGACGTAGACGGCCTGGGCGCGCAGGCCGTTGCCGACCAGCCACTTCTCGCCGTGCAGCAGTCCGTTCGCGTCGAGCCGCACCTGTCCGGCGATCAGGTCACTGCCGTGTTCGGCTTCGGTGAGCGCGAAGGCGACGGCGCCGCCCTCGCGCAGGATGCGCGCCACCCGCTCCTGCTGCTCCGTGGTGCCGTGCAGTTGGAGGCAGGTGGCGGCGATGATGCTGAACATGGTGCCGGGCATGATCCTGACGTCCCGGCGGGCCGCCGCGCGGACCAGTGTGAGGCTGCGGTCGAAGGACTGGAAGGCGCCGCCCCACTGCTCCGGCAGGTAGTTGAGGTGGAATCCGGTGTCGCGCAGCACGTCGCACAGCCGCTCGGGCGAGGCGTTCGCCTCGTCGTGGGCGACCGCGGCGGCGTAACCGAACGGGTTGGCGGGGTCGGCCGGGTCGCCGAGCAGTTCCTCCAGCGTCTGAGGGGTCAGGTCGCCGCTCATCGGGCGCCTGCCGTGGGGGTGGCGTCGGTGGGGGTCTCCAGCGGGACGGGGCGGTAGTCGCCGGCGCCGGCCGGGATGTGCACGCCGGCCAGGCGCAGCTGGGCCACACGGGTGTGGAAGGCGGCGCCACGCATCAGGTGGTGGGCGACGTCCGCGACCCGGCGGTTGCTGGGGTTCTTCAGATAGCTCCCGGTGGCCCAGTCGTTGAAGGAGCCCATGGCCGGTCCGCACCAGATCTGGTAGTCCTGCGCCCGGTCCTCCTGCCCCGTCACCGCCCAGCGCGAGGCCATGCCGAGGTACCAGCGGAAGACCAGGGCCATCCGGCGCTTGGGGTTGTCCGCGGCGCGGGTGAGCTGCTCGGGGTCGCGGCGCTCGAAGTAGCCGACGCAGTCCCGCCAGACGTCCTCGAGCGGGCGGCGGAAGATCTGCTGCTCCAGCCGGGCGCGTTCGGCCGGGGGCAGTGCCTCCAGGCCGTCGTGGGCCTGGTAGAGCTGGTGGAGGCGGCGGGCGCGCATCGGGAACAGGGTGCCCTTCTTGAGCACCTGGAGGTCGACGCCCATCTCGAACATGTCGGCGGCCGGGGCCATCTCGCAGTCGGCGATGCCGGCCTCGGCGAGCATGGCCTTGGCGGCCGGGGAGGCCCCGGACTCCAGGCAGGACTGGTTGACCGAGCCGGTGACGACGTAGGCCGCGCCCATCGCGAAGGCCCCCGCGACCGCGACCGGGGTGCCGAGACCGCCGGCCGCGCCGACCCGGATCGGCACCGGGTAGCGGTGCTCGCGCTGCACGTGGTCGCGCAGCCGCAGGATGGCCGGGAGCAGCGCGGGCAGCGGCCGGCGGTCGGTGTGACCGCCCGAGTCGGCCTCGACCGTGATGTCGTCGGCCAGCGGGACGTGATGGGCGAGGGACGCCTGCTCGGCGGTGATCAGTCCCTGTTCCAGCAGGGCGCTGACGGTCGCGGCGGGGGCGGGGCGCATGAAGCGTTCCGCGGTCTCCGCACGGGAGATCTTGGCGATCAGCCGGTTGCCCGCGACGATCCGCCCGGCCTCGTCCCGCCGCAGCCCGGCGAGGCGATAGCGCACGACGTGCGGGGTGAGGCCCATGTAGGCCGACGCCTCGACGCAGCGCACGCCGTGACGCAGGAACAGTTCCACGGCCTCGCGTTCCAGCCGGTCCTCGCTCGGGCTGTGGATCAGGTTGACGGCGTACGGCAGGCCGGGGATCTCGGCGGCGAACCGCAGCAGCACCTTCTCGATCGTCTCGGGCAGCAGGCCGGCCGCGCCGAAGGACGCCAGGAATCCCTCCCGGGCCAGGGCGATCACCATGTCGGCGGAGGCGATCCCGCCCGCCATGGCGCCGGCCATGTAGGGCTGGCGCACGCCGTGGGCAGCGGTGAAGGCGGCCGAGCCGAGCCGGTGCGGGGGCAGCGGGGCGGCGGCGGCCAGCAGCTGCGGGCCCTGGCCGGTGGGGACGGCGGTGCCGCCGGAGACGGCGCCGGGCCCCTGCGGGGTGCCGACGATGAAGCAGGCGTTGTCCAGGTCGGCGAGGACCTGGTAGACGCCGGCCGGGTCGGTGCTGGGGAAACCGTCACCGTACCAGCGCAGCGGTGTCTGGGGGTGCGTGGTGGACATGGGAAGCGCAGCTCCTCGGCTGGTTCAGGCGTGGGCGGGGGCGGAGCGAACCTCGATGGCCGCGTCGGTGAGCTCGTAGATGCGCAGACCCGGCTTCCACAGGTCGGCGTCGGCGATCAGCAGCAGCCGGTCCGCTTCCCGCCGCACCTCCTTGATGTGCACGTCGAAGCGGAGTTCGCCGTCGTTGCGCAGGATCTGGCCGCGGTACTTCCAGCTCATCTCCACCCCGGTGGCCATGGCGAAGCGCGGGTTCTCGATGCCCTCGGCCAGGCCCTGTTCCAGCACGAACAGCCGCATGGCCTGGAGCACGGCCTCCACGCCGAGCGAGCCGGGCATCACCGGGTCGCGGTGGAAGTGGCAGTCGAAGTACCACTCGTCGGGCCGCACCTGGCGGTGACCGTGCAGGTAGCCGGCGCCGTGCCGGCCACCGTCGGTGACCAGGTCGACGTGGTCCACCAGGTGGAAATGGCCGCCGGGCAGGTGCAGGTGGCCGCCGGCGGGGTCGGTGAACGCGGGCGCGTCGGCGGGCAGTTCGATACGGCGCACCCGCTCGGTGTCGGGCCGGTGCTGTTCGATCCAGGGCGCGACATGGCTGCCGTTGTCCAGGCCGACCTGGTTGGTGAGCGCCGCCTCGCTGAAGTAGCCGAAGAGGGACTCGCCCGTGTAGAAGACCTCGCCGTCGGCGGACAGTTCGTAGGAGAAGTTCTGCAGTACGGCGCCGGAGACGGCGCTGGTCATCAGCAGCTTGGAGTGGTGGCGGATGGTCTTGCCGCGCAGGTCGACGTCCTTGACCAGGGTGGCCCGGCCGTCCAGGTTGCGGATGGCGTACTGCTGCTGCGGGTCCTTGAGGGTGGCGCCGAGGTAGTAGCCGAGGAAGATGGCCGCCTGCAGCGAGGTCTCCATGTACACGCAGTTGGGCATGTGCGGGTAGGAGTTCTGCTGGTAGTACCAGGCGTCTTCGGGCGAGTCGTACTCGGTGACCATCTCCGAGCCGGGGCCCAGGTCGCCGCGGGTGCCCTTGAGCGACATCACCCGGTCGACGAACTGGAAGTCGCCGTTGGGGATGTAGGGCGCGCGGCTGGTGCGGTAGATCTCGAACTCCGGGCCCATCGCCATGTCCAGCAGGCCCTTGGCAGCGTGCGCCAGGTGCAGCTCGTTGATCATCGCGGGCTCGCCGCTGCGGTTGCGGCGGCCGAGGAAGGCGGGCACTCCCCCGCTCTCCGGGCGGTACGGGGTGCCGTCCTTCTCGCGCACCTGGAGGCCGAGGTTGCGCATCTTGATGACCGGCTTGTCGCCGAGGTAGACCAGGATGTCGGCCATCACGGTCGGCCGCGGCAGCAGCGTGATGTCCATGATCTCGACTTCGTAGCGGATCTCCCGGTGCTCCGGGGTGACCTGGCCGCGTACCTGGACGTCGATCCGCTCGTCGGTGACGGTCTGGAAGCGGGCGTCCGGCAGCGTGAGGTGCATGCCCAGGTAGAGCAGGTACGTCTGCAGCAGCTGCACCGCGCCCTCGGCCACCAGCGAGCCGGCCAGTACCGGGTCGTCGGGGAAGTGGCAGGTGAAGTACCAGGCGTCCGGCTGCAGATGCTTGACGGCGGTGAGCTTGCCGAGGCCGCGCGGGCCGCCGAGGCGGTCCACCGTCACCTCGTCCACCATCCGCAGCATCGCGTCCGGCAGGCGCAGCGCCGGGTTGAGGCCCTCGTCCTGGGCGTGCTCTGGGCCGAAGACCTCACCGTGCCGGCCCTGTGCGAGCAGCTCCAGGTCGGCCCTGGTGAGCAGCGTCTTGTCGGTGCGGGCGAGCGGCTTGAAGTACCCCTTGGTCAGGGCCGCGCGTTCGGCGCGCTCACGGTCGGTGATGACGACGCCGAGCGGGGTGGCCAGCTCCTCCTTGCTGAAGAACCCGGCGCAGGCGTCGCGGAGTTCGAGGATCAGCTCGCCGTCGGCGTAGCAGTTGTAGCTGAAGAAGAAGAGCGTGGTGTCGCCGTTGTGCACGAAGCGGTCGATGGAGATGTCGTAGCGCAGCGTCTGGCCGGCTCGCGGCAGACCCCCGCGGAAGATCAGGGAGCTGTCCAGCAGGCGGTAGACCCGCTCCCCCTTGTTGCGGAAGTCGATGCCGAGGTAGCTGACCAGCAGCAGGTCGCACTGGCCGGCCTCGACGGTGACGGCCGGCGGCGCGCCCTCGTCCACCAGGTACCAGGCGTCCTCGGGGATGTCGTACTCGGTGGTGATGGTGGCGGGTCCGAACGTGCCGGTCCGCGCGTCCAGCTTCGTCACCCGGGTGACGAAGTGGTACGGCGGTGCGGGCAGGCGTACGCGCTTGGCGTAGGCGTCGATCGGCGCGAACTCCGGTCCGAAGATCTTGGCCACGGATCCGGTGGCGAACTCCAGCAGCGCGGCCTCGTCCCAGATCACCCCCTCCAGCGGAGCGTCCCCGGACGCGTCGGGTCCGGCGGGCGGGGCCGCGAAGGGGGTCGCGGCGGCTTCGGCCGGCTGGGCAGGGAGAGGTGACGCGGCCGGCTCGGCAGGGAGAGATGACGCGGCCGTGAGGGCCGGGGCGGGCTCGGACGCGGACACCGCGGGGGGCCGGGGTGCGTTTGCGCCGTGCAGGGGGGAGACCGGCTCCGGCCGGGCCTGCGCCGGGACCGACTGTCCCGCGAGCAACGCCTCGGCGCGGCTGAGGGTGGCGTTCTGCAGGACGCGCTGGGTCTCCATCACCACCGAGTGAGTGGCGACCATCTGCTGGCGCAGCTCCCGCACCAGGTCCGCCGCGGACGCGGCGGCGCCGTTCCGATCCGCGCGTGCTCCGGCGCCGTTCGGGTCGGCGGGCGTGCCGGCGCCGTTCGGTTCCGCGGGGGCCAGGGGGCCGGACGGTGTGGCGGGCGGGCCGGAGAGGACGGAGGCCGCGGTGACGGGCTGCGGCGGGCTCGTCGGCGCCCACGGCAGGAAGGCGATCGGGTCGCCTTCGAAGACGATGGCCTCGGGGTCCGCGACGGTCGGGTCGGCGGGCATGAGATCGGGTTCCTCCGGTGCGGTGGACGGGACGGGGGCGGAGGCAGGTGCTGAAGCGGAAACGGCGGCGGGCGCGGGCGACGGTTCGGATGCGGGGAGCGGTGCGGCCACCGACGCGGTGACCGGCCGGGCGATCGACTGACGGTCCGACAGCGGCTGGGCCGCGGGGGCGATGGCACGCACTCCCTGGGCCACCTTCTGCGGTACCGAGTCGCCGCCGCCCACCCGGAACCGGGCGGTGCGCCGCGCCGGAACGGCCGCCTGGGCCTCGTCCTGCGGGCCGAGCAGCGCGGTGAGGTCCACGGGCAGGCCGTTCCCGACCAGCCGCGCGACCAACTGGGCGATCGACTTGGCGGCCGGCACTCCGCGCCGGTCCGCGCAGACCGCGACGTGTGGTTGCTCGCCGAGGGTGTCGCGCACCCAGCGCGAGCAGGTGGCGCCGGGGCCGACCTCGATGAAGTAGCGGTAGCCCCGGTCGTAGGCGGTGCGGATCAGGCGCGGGAAGTCGATGGTGGAGCGCAGGGTGTGCGCGATACGCCGGGCGATGCGCTCCCGGTCGAGGCCGGGCAGCTCCTGGTAGTCGTAGGCGGACAGCAGCTCCAGGCCCTGGAGCGAACCGGTCGGGTAGTCGTTCAGCCCGGCCAGGCCCTCGAGTTCGGCGTCGACCACCGGGCAGTGCATCACCACGCTGACAGGCGAGCGTGCCGCCGGGCAGCCCAGCTCCTCGATCAGCGCGCGGCACTGCGCGGGGTCGCCCGCGATCACCAGTTCGCCGGGGGTGTTGACGTGGGTGAGGAACACCCGGTCGTAGTGCGCCAGCGCGGCCTGCGCGGTGTGCTGGTCGGTGAGCAGGACGTGCGAGGCCCAGAGGTCCTTGTCGGGGGTCGGGGCCGGGATGTCCTGCCACAGCTCGCGCACGGTGCGGCGGGCGCCGACCAGGCGGTCCCGGAAGATCGGCGTGTTGCTGATCAGATCGTCCCGGCGGCCCTCGGCGGCCCAGCCGCCGGTGGCGAAGAGCATGCTGGATTCGCCCAGGCTGTAGCCGAAGCCGCCGTGCGCGGTGACGCCCAGGATCTCCCGCACCAGGTGGGTGTACAGGATGGCGAAGCTGGTGCCGGTGGCCAGCATGAACGGCACGTCGTCGCCCAGCGCGGACTCCAGCTCCATCAGCTCCCGCCGGCCCGGCGTCACATACGTGCGCGGGTACAGCAGGGCGGAGCGCAGCTGCCGGGCGGGCTCCTCGGCCTGCGCCTCGAAGTGCTCCAGCAGGCCGGGGAAGGCGCGGAACAGGTCCTGGCCGAGGCCCGGGTAGGAGTTGAACGCACCGGGGTAGACCAGCGCGACCTTGCCCTCGGGGCCGATCGGACGGGCGGTGAAGTAGGAGCCGGCCGGGGTGGCCCACTCGCCGCCGGCGGCGTGCGCGCCGGGGATGTCCCGGGCAGCGAGCTCCAGTTGCCGGACCAGATCGGCCGTGTCCCGGCCGACGAGCACCGCGCGCAGGGGCGCGCCGGCGAGTTCGCGCGCGGCCGCGCGGGCCAGCGCCAGCGGGTCGGCTCCTGAGTCCAGCAGGCCGCGGTGCCGCTCGACGGAGGCCAGCAGCCCGTCCAGGCTCGCGGCGGAGAGCGCCAGCAGGATCGGGCCCTGGGCCCGCTGCCAGTCACCGTCCACCACGCGCCCGCGGGTCCCGTCCGCGGACAGCACCAGATGCGCGCAACCGCCTTGCGCGCCCACCATGCTGACAGCGGCGTACCGCCTCGCCCGGCGCGACGAACGCAACCAGGGGCGTGACCGCTGCGGCACGTACAGCGCGGAGTTGGCGAAGGCGTCCACGTGCTCGGGGGCCGGCCGCTCCCATCCGGGCGTCCCGGGCAGGTAGCCGCCGTGCAGGCAGAGCACGGTGCGGATCAGCCCGGCCATCCCGGAGGCGCAACCGGCGTCCCCGAGCTGCGCCTTGACGCTGCCGAGCGCGACGACGCGCGCGGGGTCGACGGCGCTGCCCGCCGCCGGGCCGTCGTCGGCCGCCGTGGCCGCCGCCTCCGTCTTCTGGCGGTACACGCGTGCCAGGGCGGTGAGTTCGTCGTGGTCCTCGTCGGCGGTGCCCGCCGCGTGGGCCTCGACGTAGCCGACCTCCGCGGCGGAGATCCCGGCGGCGGCCAGGGCCCCTTCCGCGGTGGCCGCCAGCGTGTCGGCGTCCGCCCGCGGTGCCGCGCCGTCGCGGGCCTGGGCCGCGCCGACGCTCAGCGCGTCCAGCCGGGCGTAGACCCGGCCGCCCTCGGCCTGGCCGCTGCGGGTGACGACGACCGCGCCGGCGCCCTCGCCGATCCGGACACCGCGGGCGCCTTCGGCGAAGGTCAGGCCCGCCTCGGAGACCGCGTCGGGATGCAGCAGCAGGTGCTCGGCGGAGCCGGTGAGGTCGACCGCGCCGATCAGCACCGCCTCGATCCCCGGGTCGAGCAGCAGCAGCCGGGCGACCTCCAGGGCTTCCGCGGTCCCCGAGCCCTCCGCCGAGACGGTGAAGGACGGACCGGTGAGGTTCCACAGCGAGGAGATGCGGCTGGCCATCACGTTGCCGATGTAGCTGAGCACTTCGTTGGCCACGATCGGCGGCACGACCGCGTCCCGGCCCACCGACGCGATCGCGGCGAGCTGCTGCTCGCTCAGCTCCACTCCCGCGGCCTGGAACTGCTCCCGCAGGAAGCTCCCCAGCGTGTACCGGGTGAGCCGGGCGTGGGTGTACGGCTCCAGCTCCATCGCCACCACCACCGCGATCCGCCGCGGCTCGGGTGCGCTCGCGCCCGGCGGGACGGCCCGGCTGTACCCGGCGTCGCGCAGTGCCTCGTCGGCGACCTGGGTGGCCAGGGCGTGCTGCAGGTTGTAGGTGCGCAGGTCGGCGGGGGGAATCTTGTGGTCGACGGGGTCGATGTCCACCCCGTCGACGTAGGCGCCGTGCGGTACGGACTCCCCCGTCAGCCCGGCCTGTTCGAGCGTTCCGCCGCCGGTCTGATCCAGGCCGCGCCAGCGCCGCTCGGGCAGCGGGCCGAACGCGTCCGCGCCCTCGTGGACGGCCCGTTCCAGGGCGTCCACTCCTTCGAGTGGGCCGAAGTGCGCGCCCAGGCCGACGATGTCCAGCGCGGGCGGCTCGGCCGGGGCCTCCTCTACGGGTTCCCAGGTCTCCGCGGCCTCGGGCGCGGAGAGCACGACGTGCGCGTTGGTGCCGCCGAAGCCGAACGCGGAGACGGCCGCGCGCAGCGGGCCCACCCCTTCGGGCCACGGCCGGCCCTCGCGGACCAGCACCTCCTCCCCCACTCGTCCGTCGCTCGAGCGCACCGGCTGCTCGACGCCGATCGTGGGCGGGATGTGGCCCTCGTCCATGGCCAGGATGACCTTGAGCATGCTGCTCAGCCCGGCGACGGTGAGCAGGTGCCCGATGTTGCCCTTGACCGAGCCGATCAGCGGGACCTTGCCGTGGCGGCCGAAGAACGCGGCCACGGACTCGGCCTCGGTGGCGTCACCGAGGGGGGTGCCGGTGGCGTGGCACTCCAGGTAGTCGATGGTGGACGGGTCCACCCCGGCCTCGGCGTAGGCGAGTTCGTAGGAGGCGAGCTGCCCGCCGCCCTGCGGGACGAGCAGGTGGCGTCCGCTGCCGTCGTTGCTCAGGCCGATGCCGTCGATGACGGCGTGGATGCGGTCGCCGTCCCGCAGCGCGTCGGCGAGCCTTTTCACGGCGACCATCCCGGCGCCCTGCCCGGTCAGGATGCCCTCGGAGCGGTTGTCGAAGGGCTGGCTGAAGCCGCTCTCCGGATAGGCGTGCAGGTCGCTGAAGGAGAGGTGGATGAGGGTGGGGTCGGGGGCGCAGACGCCGCCGGCCAGCACCAGGTCCACCTGACCGGTGGCGAGATGGGCGCAGGCCAGCTTGAGCGCGTAGAGCGCGGAGGAACAGGCCGCGTCCAGGGCGTAGCGCGGGCCGCCCAGGCCGAGCGCGGCGGCGGTGACGGCCGCCGGGGAGCCGCTGACCCGCAGGTGCTCGCCGCGCAGCAGTTCGGTGTCGACCAGCGGGGTGCCTTCCGGGAGCCCGGCCGGCACGGGCAGCCCGGCTCGGCGCAGGCCCTCCAGCACCGCTTCCCGGGCCAGGGGGATGCTGATCCGGCCCGAGGTCGGGGTGGGGAAGGAGTAGTTGCCGAGGATGAGGGCGGTGCGGTCGAGGGTCTCGGGCCGGGCCTCGTAACCGCTGTCCCGCAGCGCCTCACGGGCGGTGTGCATCGACCAGTGGAAGATCCGGTCGAGGCGGGTGAGCTGCTCGGGGTCGAGGCGGTAGCCGGTGGGGTCGAATGCGAAGTCGGTGATGAAGCCGCCGCGGTGGCAGTAGATGCGGTGCTGCGGGTCCAGATCGGCGTCCAGGGGCGTTGCGCCGAAGATCTCGTCTCCGCCCTCCCGGCGGGCGTCCGCCCCGTTGCGCAGGTTCTGCCAGAACTCGGCGGGGGTGCGGGCGCCCGGGAAGAGACAGGACAGGCCGACGATGGCGTACTTGCTCATCAGAGCGAGGTCCCTCCGTAGGTCGGTCGGCCCGGCCGGCGGGCGCGAAAGGCGCCGGCCGGGCCGACCGGTCAGGTCGTCAGTCGGATACGGACAGGCCGGTCAGCCGCTGACGAACTTGGCCGTGAGCTGCGGCGCCGAGATGACGGACACGTCGTGCAGGCGCATCAGCACCCGTCCGTCGGGGGCACAGGCGGTCACGGAGAGCCGGGCCTCGGCGCCGGCGCCGGCAGTGCCGGGCTCCACCAGGACGAGGAAGGGCTCACCGTCGGGCAGCGGGTGGTGCAGCTCGGCGCGGTCGACGGCCAGCGGCAGCCCGGCGCTGCCCCGGAACAGCCGCACCCACACCAGGGCGGCCTGCAGCAGCAGGTCGGCGGTGCCGGGGGCGTAGTGGGCTCCGGCGAAGGCGCCCCCCTCGGCGCGGTGCTCGGCGAGCGCGCACTCCAGGACGAGCCGGGACTCCTCCTCGGCGAGCACCCGCCGGATGCCGCGCAGCGAGGGGCCGTGGAAGAGGGTGCCGTCGGTGTAGAGGCTGTCGGCGGCGCGGCCGCCGCCCAGCGCGGGCAGTCCGGCGACGGGCGCCTGCGGTGCGGTCGGGGTGGCGTCCAGCACGACGGCGTAGTGCGGTCGCACCGCGCCGTCCTTGTCCACCGAGCGGATGGCCACCTGCACGGTGCCGGGGGCCTCCGGCAGCGGGCTGATGACGAGGCGGGCGTTCTCCGGCTGCGCGCCGTCGAAGACGATGCCCTTCTGCACGGAGAACTCGCGCACCTGGCGGACCTCGCCGCCGGTGGCGCGCTCCACCGCGCCGATCGCCCAGCCGAGCGCCGCGGCCGCCGGGAGCACCGGGGCCTCGCCGATCACATGGTCGGCCACGAGCGGATCCCGGTCCAGATCGGCGATCCGCCGCTCGACCGTGATGGTCGCGGCCGGGGCGGACGGAACGCGCTCGGAGAGCGGGGTGGTCGGCCCGAGCACGGTCACCACGTCGTCGGCGCGCCCGGCGGCGAACTGGTCGGCGAACATCGCCGCGCCGGTCTCCTGCGGGATGAGGGTGATGCCGCGATCCCGGAAGACGGCCTTGATCTCCGGGGAGACCATGCCGCTGTCCCAGGCGCCCCAGTTGAGCGAGGTGACCCGGGCGCCGGGATGACGCTGCTTCCAGGAGGAGGCCCAGGCGTTGAGCGCTTCGTTGGCCATGGCGTAGTCGGACTGGCCGCGGTTGCCGAAGAAGCCGGCGACCGAGGAGAACAGGACCACGTGCCGCAGCGCGTCGGCGTCCAGCGCGGCCGTCACGGCGCGCAGCCCCGCCAGCTTGGGGGCGAAGACCCGCTCGATCTCGGAGGCCTTCTTCTGCGCGATCAGCTGGTCGGCGAGGACTCCTGCGCCGTGGACCAGGCCGGTGATCCGGCTCCGGTAGGGGGCGAGGGCGGCCGCCGTGGCCTCCGGGTCCGTGATGTCCACCGCCAGGTACTCGGCCTGGCTGCCCGCGGCGCGCAGCGCATCAAGGGTCGCCCGGACCTCGCGGCCGCCGACGACGGCCCGGTAGGCCTGCTCGACCCGCTTCGGGGTGGGCTTCTCGCCGGCAGCCTTCAGGTCGGCCACCGCGGCCGCCTTGAGCGCGGCGGCGTCCTGCACTCCTCGCGCCCACACCGGCTCCTCCTCCAGCGGGGTCCGGCCCAGCAGCAGCATGCCCGGCTGGTGACGGCGCGCCAGCTCCACCACGCAGGTCGCGGTGATGCCGCGCCCGCCGCCGGTGACGACCAGCAGGTCCTCGGAGCTCAACGGCTCCGGCTGCGCGTCCGCCGGGTGCAGCGGCTGCTCGCCGAGGGTGAGGGTGACGCGGCGGGTGCCGTCGTGGCCGACCTGGACGGGCTCGGTGGCGGCGTCGTGCACCTCGCCGAGCACCAGCGCGGCGGCGGCGCCGGGTGCCAGGCCGGGGGCCAGGTCGACGGCACGGCAGAAGACCTCCGGGGCCTCCACGGCCAGCGTCTTGGCCAGACCGGCGACACCGCCGATCGGCGCCAGTCGCTCGTCGACACCGCCGAGGCCGAAGGAACCGTCCAGCCGGGTGACGGTGGCGTAGGCGGTACGGCCGAAGGCCGCGGCGGTGCTCAGCGGCTCCGCCAGGTGCTTGGCCACCAGCAGGGTGTGGGCCAGGCGCCGCACTCCCTCCGCCCAGTCCGCCGGGGGCTTGGTGCACAGGTCGAGCACCAGGCTGATCCGCTCGCCCAACGCCTCCTCGATCCGCGAGGCCAGCTCGGTGACACCCCAGCCGGTCAGCGCGTGATCCACGGTGTCGTCCACCCGCTGCGGTACGCCGGGCAGCCGCAGCACGTGCACCTTCCAGCCCTGCGCCTGAAGCCTGGCGGCGATCTCCGGGGCCAGGTCACCACCGTCGTCCACCAGCAGTGCGCCGGAGGACGCGGGGTAGGCGTTGACCAGTTGGTCGGGCATCGGCAGTTCGGCCAGGGCGGCCTGCGCCCGGCCGATCCGCCCACGCTCCGGGCCGGCTTCCGGTTCGGGCGCCGGCGCCGCCGGGGCGACGGACGGGCCGGCCTGCGCGGTGGGCGCGTCCTGGCCGGATATGAAGCTCACGATGTCCTGCAGCGTGCGCAGTTCGCCCAGCTGCTCCGGACTCGCCGCAGCCGCACCCGAGGCGAACCGCTCATGCAGCACGCCCATGATCTC
>NZ_JBICAJ010000019.1:76647-98435 GCF_043088925.1 Streptomyces sp. NPDC014006
CCCCAACTCCAGCATCTCCGCCGGATAACCCGTCTTCTGCGCCACCACCTCCAACAACACCGACGTCACCGACGCCACATCAGGCCCCACAGCAGGCGCGGGAGCCGGAGCGGCGGCCGGGGCGGCGGCAGCCGGAGCGGGTGCAGGGACCGCGACCGGAGCAGGTGCCGGAGCAGGTGCCGGAGCCGGGGTCGGGACCGGGACCGGGACGGCGGCCGGGAGCGCCGCCACCGCGGGTGCGGCCGGGACGGCCAGCGGCTCGCGGGCCGGGGCCGGGACGGCGGCCGGCGCGGAGGCGGCGTACGCCTCCGGCGCGGCGACAGGGGCGGCAGCCGTCGGCGCCGGGGCGGCCTGACCCGTCGGGGCGGTGCCGATCTCGAGGCCGGCCAGCTCGCGCAGGATCTCGTTGGCCCGCAGGTGGGTGCGGCCGATGGCCAGGCTGTGCTCCTTGACGGTGGTGACGCCGGAGAGCACCTCGTTCAGCAGGCCCTGGTCGTAGGCGCGCTCCAGCAGCCCGGCGAGGCGCTGGGCGCTGTCCAGCTGCCCGTTGAGGTACTCGTCGTGCAGCGCCAGGTGGTCGGCGACCACGTCGGCCAGGCGGTCCTTGTCCACGTGTGCTGTCTCCTGGGCTGTGAGGGAGGGGACGGAAGCCGGGGCCGGCGCGGGTGTGACCGGCGACGGCGCGAGGGCCACGGCGGTCGCGCGCTCGGCGGTGCCGGCGACCGGCTGGGTACCGGCAACCGGCTGAGGAGCCGAGGGCTGCGCGGCGACCGGCAGGGGCCGGGGCACGACAGGGGCAGCGGGGGCGGGCGCGGGAACGGGTGCGGTCGGCGCCGGCGTCGCGGCCGGCAGCGCGACCCGGTAGCCCGTCTCGACCGCCGCCCGGTACGCGGCCTTGCGTTCCGGCGAGACGTAGTTGATGCCGTTGAGCATGATGGCCATGCCCTTGACCGGCTGCTGCTCCACCGGCGCGGCCACATAGCGGTCCGCGGTCTGCAACGGGATGCCCAGCACCACGAGTTGGGCCACGGCCTGCTTCAGCGCCAGGTCCGCGTCCTTGCCGGGACCGGCGTCCACCGCCAGCGCGGTGTGCGGACGTTCGCCGAGGATGCGGCGCACCAGCTGGGTGAGCACGCCCTTCGGTCCGAACTCCACGAAGGTGCGGAACCCGGCCGCGTACATCTCCTCGACACGGGCGGCGAAGTCCACCGGATGGATCAGCTGCTCGGTCAGGATGCGGCGGTTGGCGGCCACGTCCGCGCCGTAGGACGCCCCACGGGTGTTGGCGTACACCGGGCCGCGCGGCTCGGCCACCTGTGCGGCCTCGACGTGGGTGCGGAACGCCTCCACCGCATGGCCGACATAGGGGGTGTGGAAGGCCGCGGAGACCGGCAGCCGGGACGCCTTGATCCCGGCCTCGCCCGCGGCGGCCACCAGATGCTGCACGGCCTCGGTGGCGCCGCCCACCACGATCTGGTCCGGCGCGTTGCGGTTGCACACGTGCAGCCCGGGAATGCCGGACAGTAGCTCCGCCACCCGCTCCTCGGGGGCGCTGACGGCGGCCATCGCCCCGGCGTCGAAGCCGGACTCGGCGGGCGGCGCCATCGCGGCGCCCCGGGCCCGGGCGAGGGCGAAGTACGTGTCGTCGTCCAGCGCCCCGGAAGCCCACAGCGCGGTCAGCTCGCCGAAGCTGTGCCCGAGGTAGCCTTCCGGCGCGAAGCCCAGTTCGCTGAGGTAACGGAACTGGCCTGCGGCGAGGGCGCCGATGGCGGGCTGGGCGTACTCGGTGGCGCGCAGCGCGTTCTCCTGTGCCGTGCGCGTGGCCTCGTCGAACGCGGGCGGCGGGAAGGCGATCCGGGAGAGCGGCTCGGCGCCCTGGAAGTGCCGGTTGGCGCGGTCGAAGGCGGCGCGCAGCGGGGGCAGCGCCAGCACGGCGGTCATGCCCGGGTTGACGTACTGGCTGCCCTGCCCGGCGAAGAGCGCGCCGATCTTGCCGCGCTCCCCGGCCTCGGCGGCGCGGCGGCGGAAGAAGATACCCTTGGGGTGCGACCAGGAGTCGGCGTCCGGTTGGGCCCGCAGCTGGCGCAGCGCCAGCTCGCGCAGTGCCGCCGCGTCCTCGGCGCCGCGGGCGGCGAAGGCGACGCGGGCATGGCCCTCGGGGACGGGGCCGGCCTGCGCGGGCGCGTCCTCGGCGAGCGCCGCCGTGAGCGCCGCGGTGTCGGCGGCGTGCCACAGATGCACCTGGGCGACCGGGAACATCACCTGGAGGTCCTCGCCCTCACCGTGCTCTTCGAGCACCAGGTGGAAGTTGGTGCCGCCGAAGCCGAAGGAGGAGACGGCGGCCCGGCGCTGCGGCCGCCGCGGGTCGCGGATCCAGGGCCGCAGAGCGGTGTTGACGTAGAACGGCCCGTTCGCGAAGTCGACGGCCGAGTTGGGCTGGTCGACGTTGATGGTGGGCGGCAGCACCTTGTGGTGCAGGGCGAGCGACAGCTTGATCATGCCGGCCGCGCCGGCCGCCGCCTTGGTGTGCCCGATCTGCGACTTGACGCTGCCCACGGCCGCGTACTGCCGCTCCGGCGTGGCCGCGGAGACGACGGCGGCGAGCGAGCTGAGCTCGGTGGCGTCGCCGACGGCGGTGCCGGTGCCGTGCGCCTCGAAGAGCTCGACGCTGGCCGGTGAGCAGTCCGCGTCGTGGTAGGCACGTTCGAGGGCGAGGACCTGGCCCTCCTTGCGGGGGGCGTAGATGGACTTGAAGCGGCCGTCGCTGGCCGCGCCGATGCCGCGCAGCACGGCGTAGACGCGGTTGCCGTCCCGCTCGGCGTCGCTGAGGCGGCGCAGCGCCAGCATGCCGATGCCCTCGCCGATCAGCGTGCCGTCGGCGTCCTGGTCGAAGGGCCGGATGCGGCCGGACTTGGACAGCGCCGGGGTCTTGCTGAAGCAGAGGTACATGAAGATGGTGTTCTCGGCGTCACAGCCGCCCACCAGCATGGTGTCGGCGCGGCGCTCCAGCAGTTCGCTGACGGCCGCCTTGACGGCGCCCAGCGAGCTGGCGCAGGCGGCGTCGACGGTCATGTTGATCCCGCCGAGGTCCAGCCGGTTGGCGATCCGTCCGGCGACCACGTTGCCGAGCATGCCGGGGAAGGAGTTCTCCTCCCAGGGGGCATAGGCCAGACGGAACTTGGCGGCGATCTCCTCGGCGTCCCGGTCGGTCAGGCCGCAACTGCGGACGACCTCCTTCAGGACGGGGGTCTGCAGGCGGGCGGTCAGCGGCTGGGTGAGCTGGTTGGCGCCGGTGATGCCCAGTACGACGCCGGTGCGCGAGGCGTCGTACCAGGGCTGGTCGGCACCGGCGTCCTTGAGGAGGTCGCGGGCGACCACCAGGCTGAGCAGCTGGAGGACGTCGGTGACCTCCAGGGTGTTCGGCGGCAGGCCGAACTCCAGGGGGTTGAAGGGCGTGTCCGGGATGAAACCGCCGCGCTTGGCGTAGGTCTTGTCCGGCACGGCCGGATCGGGGTCGTAGAACTCGTCTACGTCCCAGTGGGTGGCGGGCACGTCTTCGATGCAGTCGGCCGCCGCGGCGACGTTGCCCCAGAACTCCCGCAGGTCACGGGATTTGGGGTAGAGGGCGGACAGGCCGACGATCGCGATCGGGTCGCGGGCGAGCCGGCGGTCGAGGTCGGAATCCTGCGAAACGTTCACAGCGAGGCTCTCTCGAGGGTCGGGGCAGGGCAGCATGGCCCGGCCTCGTGGGAAGAGGGTGCGCCTACTGGCGAAGTTCTGCTGGCTCTCAGGCAGCGTCGAGCAGCGACGCGACGACGGCAGCGGCGTCAGCGCGGGTGAGCATGGTGTAGTGGTCTCCCGGACAGGTGTGCACCTGCAGGCCGTGCGGAGCGAGAGGCTCCCAGCCCAGCGTCCGGTCCCCCGGGATGAGGCTGCGCTCGGCCTTGACCAGCACCACGGGCACCGGCGCCGGCAGCGGGCGGTGCGGGTCCGTCAGCCGATTGTTGCGCAGCAGGCCGTCGACATAGGTGTCGTACAGCTTGCGCAGTCCCGGGAGCGGGGTGGAGGGCAGCAGCACCTCGTTGGCGACGGCGGCCTCCAGCACCAGCTTCAGGCCGTCGTCCACACCGAGGCCGGCCAGCCGCTCCGCGCCGATGTCCAGCGGGCGGCCCCGCTTGGCGCCGAGGTACATGCTGAACCAGCCGAGCAGCAGGGACGGTTCCAGGGCGTCGTCGTCCTGCTTGTACGCCTCGACGGGCGCGATGCTGTCCAGCAGCACCAGCCGGGCGGGACGGCCGTGCCGGGCGGGCAGCGACGCCATGGCGTGCGCCACCACGCCGCCGAAGGACCAGCCCGCGAGCACGTAGTCGCCCTCGAGGTGAGCGACCTGGACGGCCGTCTGCAGCCGGGAGGCCAGCGCGTCGATGGTGGTGGCGGCGCGGCCGCCGGTGAGCGCTGCCTGCCAGTACTCGGGCAGTCCGCCCAGGTCCAGCACGGTCAGCCCCACACCCGCGGGAAGCGCGTCCGCCAGACCGCGGTGGACGGACACGTCGAGTGCTCCGGGGTGGACCAGGTAGACCGTGTGACTGCCCGGGACCGCCGCGCGGTGGCGGTGGACGACGGGCCGTTCGGCGCTACGCGGTTGCCGCACGGCGGTCGCTCTCCTCCGCTATGTGAGCGGCCAGGTCCTTGATGGTGGGGTGGTACCACAGCGTGGTGGTGCTCAGCTCGAACCCCAGCCAGTTCTCGATCTCGCCGGCGAGGATGAGGGCTTCCGTCGAGTCGAGGTCCATCTCGTCGAAGTACATCTCGGGCGCGACCTCGGCCTGCTCTGTTCCGAGGCGGTGGGCGATCTTCTCGATCAGCCACTCCTGCGCCTGGAGCGCGCTCACTGCGGGCATGGTGGTTCCTTTCCTGGAAATGGGGAGGACCCGACGGGACAGAATGCGGCAGCGCGTAGCACACGCTTTCTGCGACGGACGCAAACGCGCATGGTTCCGCACGCGGCCGCGAATTGAACGACGGAAGCAACGAGGGTTTCACCGACTTGGAAGGAGACGGCGATCTCATCGCCATGAGAAGTCGCCGGAACGACGGATCCCAGTCCTCCTCACTCAGTAGTCAGACTGGATCCGGGTTTCGCTCGCCGGCGGTGGTGGGGCACCTCCGCGACCGGCTCCTCCGAGTCAGTTCTTGGAGTATAGAGCCGCACTTGAGGAAAACTAAAGAGGCAGTTCGTTAACAGTACGTATCGAATGTAATTCGTAAATGAACAAACGCAGCTTCCTGACTGGTCAGTCAGCACGGAAAGCGAAAGGTTGTCACTTCAACGAGCATAATCATGACCATGACAAGTCTTTATGAATAAAGGGCACACCTCATGGGGAGACGTCGACGACATTCCGCATCCTCATCGTTTCCGGATGCGGAAGGCGGGCGCCGATGCGGATGCGGAATCCGGAATTCAGCCGATCCCCCGAAGTCGCTGTCAGTCCCCCCGGACGAAGGTCCCGTGGAACCCGAACGGGACGGCGTGGGGGACCTCTGCCCGGCCCAGTTCCCGGAAGGTCCGCGCGTCGAGTACCAGGAGATACGACGACTCCGCCGCCGGACGCAGGACGATTGCGAGCACGACTCCGTCGTCCTCCGCTCCGTCCCGGCAGGCACCGGCAGGCGCCGCGACGAAGACCGGCTCGCCGGGGTAACAGCCCTCCTCCTGCCACAGAAGCGTGCCGCCGTCCCCAATGTCGAGCTTCACCAGCTGGTTGAAGAAGTCGTCGGTCCGGCGATCACGGGAGCCGACACCGTACGCGTAGCGGTAGCGCCGGCCGTTGTGCCGCCGATAGGCGATGCGCGGCAGCTCAAGGGATTCCTCCGACAGCGGCTCCGCAGTGACGGTTGCGGCGTCGGGATCCACGCAGAACCGTGTGGGCGTGGCCTGCGGAAGACCGCCGCCGCCGCGCAGGGAGTCGAGGTAGAGGGCCTCGATGATCGAGGCGTCCTCGTAGGCGCACAGGTCGATGAAGAGTCGGCCGTTCTCTTCCCAGGCGTTGATGTGGTGGAAGGCGAAGCACACCGGGCCGCGCAGTACCGCGCGCACCTGGCCGCCATCTCGGTCCATGACGATGAACCGGGTTCCGCGCTCCGGTTTCCATCGGTAGTTCTCAATGAAAGGGCGACCGCTCAACAGAAGCCTGAAGGGGTTCACCACGAGGGGGAATTCGACCAGCACCACGTGCCGGGATGTGATGGCGAAGCTGTGCATATAACCGGGCTCGTCGACACGGTGCCGTCCGAGCAGTTCACGGCGCGGCGTACCGCCCGGCCGCTGGCGATATAATCGGTATTCACTGTACCGCGAGAAGTGCGTCACATAATTGACGAGGTCACCGGTGACCGGGTCCTGGTGCGGATGCGCCGTCGTCAGATGCCCACCGAGTCGGTCGTCGTAATCGACCAATCCGACAGTGGCAAGGGTGTCCGGCGAGAACTCCACCGGCAATGGTGTTTCGGTGAGCGCGACGACCTGGTCGTCCCCGAATCGCGCGATGTTCACGTTCGGATTGACGGGCCGTGCGCGCTGGAAGAGCGTGAAGAAGCGGGCGAAGACGCTCCGGCATGGGTCGGTGGCGAATTCCTGGTAACGGATCCGCCCGTCCCGGAGAACGGCCCGGCTGCTCGGCGTGTCCAGGTAACGGTTGGCGTACTGCACCCTGCCGCTGTCGACGGCGAATCGATGGATCATGGCCTGGCCGTCGAACCAGTGACGGAAGCCCTTGGTACCGGCCTCGAACTTCGCCGGCCCGTTCCGCAGCAGCGTGCCGCTCAACCACTCGGGGATGCGCCCGCTGACCGGGAGTTCGACCGACTCGTTCTCGTCATCCAGGCTCTGTAAGCCCAGGCCGAATCGCGCCATGACTGTTCTCCCCCGTCGCGCCGTGCTCTTCCGGGCCCCCGCCCCTGTGACACAGTGGATCGACCGACCACAGTGGACTATCGACCGTCTGCATCATGTACCGTCCACTGTGGAGTGTCAAGGAGAGCCTTCATGGACAACCTCAATGCCACAGCCGCCACGCTCCTGGGATTCCTTCACGGAGGGGAAGCAAGCGGTTACGAACTCCTCGGCGTCGCCGAGGACGTCGTCGGCGCCTTCTGGACCGTCACGCGGAGCCAGGTCTACCGCGAACTCGCGGCCCTCGCCGAGCGCGGCCTGGTCGTCGCCGGGGACGCCGGGCCACGTTCCCGTGTCCGCTACCGCATCACCGAGCCAGGCCGGGAAGCGTTTGCGCAGTGGATCACTACACCGCCGGGTGCGGAACAGATCCGCTACCCCCTGCTGCTGACGATCGCTTTCGGCGGACATCTGGACCGCACCCGTCTGCTGTCCTACGTCGACCAGCATCGGACGGTCCACGAGCGGCGACTGAAGACCTATCAGGCCCACCTGGGCACCGCGGGGGTCGACGCCCACCAACGCGCCACCCTGGCCTTCGGCATCCGTTACGAGGAAGCGGTCCTCGCCTGGATGGACGACCTTCCCGCCATCCTCGGCCCGGTCGACGAGCGGTCCGCCGAGGGGCCGGATTCCGCCTCCTGCGGGAGGTGCGGATGAAGGATTCGGGGCGGGACGGCACCCCGGAGCGGGCCCGGAACACCGCCGCGCAGGCGGGAGCGCCGGCAAAGCTCCGGGGCGCGGCACAGGGGAGGGACCCGAGCCGACAAGGCGACGGGGCCGGCGTCGCTGCCCGTTGCACCGGGCAGCGGCGCCGGGACGAACTCGTGCGCGCCGCGGCGACCGAGTTCGCACGGACCGGCCTTCGCGGGACGTCGACCGCCGTCATCGCGGCGCGAGCCGGAATATCCCAGCCCTACGTCTTCCGCTTCTTCCCCTCCAAGAAGCGCCTCTTCATCGCGGCATGCGAGCAAGGCATGCGCCATGTGCTCGAACGCTTACGGCGGGCGGCGGCGGGGAGGTCGGGCACCGAAGCGCTGGACTCCATGGCCGTCGCCTACGCCGAACTCCGATCGAGGACGCCGTGGCCGCTCCTGCATCTGCAGTTGATCGCGGCATGGAGCGACCCGGAGCTCCGGGGCATCGCCTCCAGGATGACGCTGCAACTGACCGAATGCGTCGAAGCGCTGTCGGACGTGGCGGACGGCGAGCTGTGGGACTTCACGGCCAGAATCCTGTTCGCCGATCCGCTGAGGTCACTCTTCCCTTCTGATCAGGACACTTCGAGCTGAGCGACGAAGCGGGTAAGGCGGACACAGACGCCGCGGTCCCTTGGTGCGCGTCCACGTGACGCGGTGATCCCGTTCCTCGCGTCCCGGCGTCCTGGCGTACCCGCTCGTCGGGCTCGTACTGTGGGTGCGCACGGCCAGGGGAGCCGTCTCAACGCAAAGCGGGTAACACATGGGGGCATCAAGGGCGTTGGCCATACCGGCCGCCGCCGTCGCAGCGCTGCTCACTCTCTCGGGGTGTTCAACGGACACGCCCGCCGCCCAGGCGTCCCCGTCCGGCCTCGTTCAGTACACGGCTGCTCCCGACCCGACCACTCCGATGCAGAGCCCGAGCGCTGCCGCGCCCACGCAGTGCGTGAAGACCGCCGGCATGAACGTCCAGCAGCGGACCAAGTACCTGAAGGAGCTGCGCAGCGGCAGCGGTGAGTACCGGTCCAAGGGCCTGACGCTCGATTCCTCCGGCCTGAACTTCCTCCCGGAGGCCGTCCAAAGGCCGTGCGAGGCGGTCACGGTGAAGCTCGCCCACTACTGGGTCGACATCAAGAAGAGGAGGCAGGCGACCACCCTCGGCCCGGCCGCCTACGAGTACCAGTACACGCCGATCAGCGTTTCCTCCCACAGGGCCGGCCCGAAGGACGGCAGAGTCCCCGATACCGCGCCGCCGCAGGGCACCGTCTGCCGGGGCACGCTATCGGTCGTCTACCTCGGCGAAGACATTCCGCTGCGGGCCCTGCCGTACAGCCTGGAGCTGATCGATACGACTGCCCCCTACCCGGTCGAGGTGCATGGGGACGGGGTGCTGTCCGCGGTCTACATCGCGCCCGGCAGCCTGGAGTCCTGCTGACTACTGTGCCGGGGGCGGTTCAGCGCAGTCCGGCGAGGAGATCGGTATCGGGGTCCGGCCGCGCCGGTATGCCCGGCGTGCGGATCGCCGACGGCGCCATCGTCGCGGCCGGCGCGTGGTCACCGCCGACGTTCCGCCCTGCACGATCGTCGGCGGCGCCCCTGGTCACTGAACACGCCCTCATGGCGGAACCCAGGACGCCAACGAACGCATCGCCATGGAGCACGAGTTGGCGAAGCTCCTTTGACCCGGGTATCCATCGACGAGTACCCGGTGGCCGACAGCGCGGCCGGGCCGTACGCCCTCGCCGCGGGAGCGGACGGCGCGCTGTGGTTCACGCTCGTCCACGGCGGCCGGATCGGCCGGCTCGTCCCCGGCGAGGAGCCGACGAGTCACCGGCTCGACCCCGCCTGCGGGCCGACCGTCATCACACCGGGCCCCGACCGCGCGCTGTGGTTCACCGAGTACCGGGCTCACCGGATCGGGCGCATCACCGTCGACGGTGACGGCACCGCATGGTTCACCGAATGGGGAGGCAACCGCGTCGGCGCCATCACCCCCGACGGCTCTCTGACCGTCCACGGCCTGCCCACCCCCCACTCCGAACCGCACGGCATCGCCCCCGGTCCCGTCGGCGCCCTGTGGACCGCACTGAAGATCGGCGCACTCGCCCGCATCACTCCAGCGGACGGCGCCCCCTGACCAGGCTGCCCCCTTGCGGGCGATGTGCTCGACGAGGAAGTCCTGCTTCCGCCGGAGCCGGCGGCCAGGCAGGCGCTGCACCCGGCACCGGCGCGTGAGCGCGAGGTGCCGGGTGCCAGGTGCCGGGCGGTGTCTGCCGCGCCTACTTCAGATAGGGACCTGCCGTGCCGATCTTGCCGGGTGCCGCGTTCTTGCCGCCCAGGTCCAGGACGTACACCCGCAGGTTCCCCTTGCCGGGAGCGGCCACGGTGAGAGTGCCGTCGGTGACCGTCTTCACGTCACCGGTAACGGCGTCCTTGTAGACGCCGTTCGGGATGTTCCGGTACGTGGCGCCGTCGGTCACGGCCACCAGGGCGAAGCTGTCCACGCCCGTCGCGCTGTCCGTGTAGCGCCGCTTGAACGCCATGTTGCCGCTGATGTCGGCCGTCGAGTACTGGCCCATCTGGAGGGCGGGCACCGCTCGGCGGATCTGGTTGAGCCGCTGGACGTGCTTGACCAGGGGCGCGTCGAGGGTGGTGGCGACGGCGCCGGACGCGCTGGAGACTGTACCGAAGTCCGAGGCGGTCACGGTGCCTTGGAGCTTGTCGCCGTAGTAGGCGCGGCCGGTCGTCGCCAGCGGGCAGGTGGGGCCGCAGTCGATCTTCTGGCCCTTCTGGAACTCGGTCTCCGATCCGTAGTACAGCGTCGGGATGCCACGGAACGTCCACATCAGCGCCATGTTCTCGGCCCACGCGTCCGTGCCGCCGGCGTACCGCTCGCTGCTCTTGTTCGGGCCGTAGTCGTGGCTGTCGACGTAGACGACGTTGTAGGTGGCGTCGTTCGTCGAGTCGTCCGAGTCCTTGCCGTTGTTGTAGGCGTTGGACGCGTCACCGAAGTTCATGTGCATGCGCATGTCGATGATGTTCATGCCGGAGAACTTGCTGTGGTCGGGCGTGTGGTAGCTGTTCCCCTGCAGGAAGGCGTTGGTGGACGTCGGCTGGTTGCCGGTGCCGAGCTGTTCCTCGTAGTCGTACTGTTCCAGGGCCGCCTTCTCGTCGTCGGCGGAATACTCCTTGCGCTCCTTCCAGGTGTAGAACTGCGCGGAGTGGTTCACCGAGCCGCGATTCCACTTGTCGTTGACGAACGCGGCGACCTCGCCGAAGACGAAGAAGTCCTGCGCCTTGGCCGCCCCGAAGCGCTGCGTGACCCGTTCCTGGATGGCGGGCAGGAAGCGGCGATTCCAGGTGACCCGCGGGATGTGCACGGCTGTGTCGATGCGGAAGCCGTCGACACCCATGTCGATGTACTTGTTGTAGGCGCCGATCAGATAGTTCTGCACCTGCGCGTTCTCGGTGTTGAAGTCGGCGAGGTCCTCGTGCAGCCAGCACGAGCGGGAGTCCTCGCCCTCCCAGTTGCCGATCCAGCACTGGTGGTAGAGGGCCTTGGGGAACATACCGGAGGTGGGGCTCGGCCACTGGCAGTTGTAGAGGGTGTAGCCCTCGGGGCTCTTGGCGCCGGTGGGCTTGCCCCAGTTGAGGCAGGTGTTGCCGGTCGGTTCGGCCGTCGACCACAGGTCACCGTTGTAGTAGGACTTGCCGGAGACCGGCTCCACGGTCAGACCGTCGTACTCGAAGCCGTCCTGCTTCTGGTCGTAGTACCAGCTCCACTGGCTGTCCCTGACGCCGTACACGGTCGGCGTGAACAGGCCCTTGGCTCCCCAGCGGGAGGAGTGGTTGTAGACGACGTCCTGGTAGATCTTCATGCCCTTGGCGTGGGCGGCGTCGATCAGGTCCTGGTAGGAGGCTCCGGCGGATTCCAGGCGCGGGTCGACCTTGTAGAAGTCGTAGCCGTGGTAGCCGTGGTAGTCGTAGTCGGAACGGTTGAGGACGACCGGCGTGATCCATACGGCGGACATGCCGAGCGCCTTGATGTAGTCGAGCTTCTGGATCAGGCCCTTGAAGTCGCCGCGGAACATGGGGTCGTTGTTGGCGGCGTTGCCGGACTTCACGTGCTGGCTGCCGCCCCGGTTGTTGGCGCTGTCGCCGTCGTAGAAACGGGCGGTGAGCACGAAGTAGATGGGGTCCTTGCGGGGGTCGCCACCGAGCGGGGTGCCGGTCGTCTGCGTGGGCTGCTCACCGGTGGTGGCCCACGTCTCCGCGCTCGCAGCGGACACGTTGGCGGCCGCGTCCAGCGCCCTGACCGTGTACGTGTACGAGGTCTTCGCCTCGAGTCCCGTGTCGGAGTAGACGGTCGAGGTGACGGCGATGACCGAGGTGCCCTTGGTGCCGCCGGTGCGGGTGATCTGGTAGCCGGTCACGCCCGTGTCGTCGGTGGCGGCGTCCCAGGTCAGGACGATGGACGTGCCGGTGGCGGTGGCCTTGACGCTGCCCGGTGCGGAGGGCGCGGTGGTATCGGGTTCGGCGGCGGAGCACGGGTCCTTGGCGCCCTTGGTGACGGTGCCCGCCTTGACGGTGCTGGTGCCCAGCCCGAGCTGGTAGTTGGCGCCGTTGTTGTTGTCCCACGTGCCGTTGCCGTTGTTGAAGGCGGCCTGCCACGTGGCCGCCGAGCCCAGGTCGACGGTCTTCTTCACCCAGCCGGTGCAGGCGGCTTCCATGCCGATGCCGGGCACGGTCGTCCAGGAACCACCGGACGGGGCCCAATGCAGGTTGTACGTGGACCAGGTGGTGCCGGCCGTCGAGTAATAGACGGTGGCGGCGTTCCCCCCGGCCGGGTCGGTGGCGGCGCACGGGTCGCTGTGGGCGACGACGCCGTCCTTCACCGTGATCAGGCCGGTGCCCAACAGGTAATTGTTCCCGCCGTTGTTGTCCCAGGTGCCGTTGCCGTTGTTGAAGGTGGCCTGCCACGTGGTCGCCGAGCCCAGGTCGACGGTCTTCTTCACCCAGCCGGTGCAGGCGGCTTCCATGTCGACACCTGGCACGGTGGTCCAGGAACCACCGGACGGGGCCCAATGCAGCTTGTAGGTCGTCCAGTTGGTACTGCTCGTCGAGTAGTAGACAGTGGCCGTGCCGCTGCCTGCGGCGCTCGCCCGGGCGCCGGCGAACGGTGCGACCGGCAGCAGCGTCACCAGGATTGCGGCGATCACGGCGAGTACGAGGCCTGCCGGGCCTGAGCGACGCCTGCGGAACGGTCCGCGGCGCGCGCGATGTCGTCGTACGAAGAGGGTCACGAGAACTCCTGGGTCGGGGCCGCGGCGGTGCGGCCTGACTGCGGCCGTCCCCGCGCGCGCCTCGGGGGGACGACCGTTCGGATGGTCCGCGGGTGAAACCCGCGGGTGTGCGTGCGGTCAGCCGCGCCAGGTGTCGGACAGGGCAACGGTGCCGGCGGCGGAGACCGTGGCGGTGCGGTTCGCGCCGCTCTCCCAGGTGACGGTGCCGTTCGCGTCCTTGCGCAGGTACTTGTACTCGAAGGACGTCCCGGCGGGCAGGGCGACGTCGAGCTTCCAGACCGGGTACGTGGCCGGGTCGAGCTTCAGGGCGTTTCCGGTGTTCCAGTTGCCCAGCGCCGCCTGGTTCCCGGTGACGTAGATGTTCTGGCCCCACGTGGTGGTGGCGTTCACGCTGAAGGACGCGCCGGTCACCGGGGCGGGGCCGGTCGTGGAGCCGCCGTCGCCACAGGTCTTGGCGCCGACGTGCAGGGCGAGGGCGGTGTTCGCTCCGAGGGTGGCGGTGAACTGGCCCGAGGCGTTCACGGTGACGCCCTTGCCGCTCTGCACGTCGCAGTAGTCGCCGGCGGGCAGCGAAGTCTGGAAGGTGCGGGTCAGCGACGAGGTCTCGTGGTTGATGACGACGTACGCCTTGCTGCCGCGCCCGAACGCGATCTGGTCGCCGCCGTTGTCCCACCAGTCGGTGACGGCCTCACCACGTGCGGCGTTGCGCAAGCCCACCATGGACGAAATCTCCCGCCAGGCGTGCTGGCACTTCCACCCGTCGGCATAACAGGCATGCACTGCACCGGAGTTGGGCGGGCCGGCGTCCTTGTCGGTCCACTCGTAGCCGGAGTGTACGTCGGGTGAGCCGTACGGCCAGGCCAGCATGAAGACGCTCGCGAGCGTGTAGGTGGCGCTGTCCTTGTAGTTGAGGGTGTCACCGCCGCGCTCGGTGTCGTGAGTGTCGACGAACACCGCCGACTTGCCCGAGGGCAGGTAGCCCCAGGACTCGCCGAAGTTCTTCAGGTAGGCGAGTTTCTCGCCGTTGAAGACACGCTTGAGGTCGCGGGCGTAGCGGAACTCCTGGATGTCGCCGTTGCCGAGGTACTCGCTCGGCGAGACCGCCTCGCCTGCGCCGTAGATGACCTCCTGCTTCCAGTACGCGTTCGGGTTCGTCAGGCGCGACTTGATGTTAGCGAGGTCGGCCGCCGCCATGTGTTTGGCAGCGTCGATCCGGAAGCCGTCGACGCCGAGGGAGAGCAAGTCGTTCAGGTAGCCGGCGATTCTGCCGCGTACGTGGTCCTCGCCGGTGTCGAGGTCCGCGAGTCCGACCAGTTCGCACTCCTGGACGTTGGTGCGGTCCTGGTAGTTGCTGATCGTCGCCGTGCAGTTGTCCATGTCGGCGGACGAGTAAAGACCCGGGTAATCGTACTTGGTGTGCGAGGAGCCCCCGGTGCCGGTGCCGGAGCCGGCGGACATGTGGTTGATGACCGTGTCGACGACGACTTTCACGCCCGCCGCGTGGCAGGCGTCGACCATGTTCTTGAAGGCAGCGCGGTCACCGAGCCGGCCCGCGATCTTGTAGCTGACGGGCTGGTACGAGGTCCACCACTGGGAGCCCTGGATGTGTTCCTGCGGCGGGGAGACCTGGACGTAGCCGTATCCGGCCGGGCCGAGAGTGTCGGTGCACTCCTTGCCGACCGAGGCGAAGTTCCACTCGAACAGCACCGCGGTGACGTCCCTGTCGCCGGGCGGTGCCGCCTGGGCCGGGGCCGGGACCGCGACGGCAGCAGCGGCTCCCGCCAGGGCGGCGAGTGCGGCGGCCACGGACTTTCTGGCCATGGTGTCCTCCTGATGCGAAGGGCAACGCGCCATGCCCGTAAGACCGTTGGGGGGAGCTCATATGCTTACAGTCACTTGCTGCAAGCCCTTGCAGTGGTGACCGTACGAGTGCCCGAAGCAACGGTCAACCCTCCGCGCAGCTCCTTCTCAACAGGCCTCAGAAATCGGCGGACTCCAACTGCAAGCCCTTACGCAAGACTTGCACCGGTGTTATGTTCAACCACGCCTCCGGTCCGGCGCCGAGGGCTCGGTCGTTCCGGGTTCCACGCGCCCGGCGTCGGATCGGAGGTCTCAGCCGGCAGCGGCGTGCGCATCCTCGTGAGTCGAGCCGCGGCGGCTTCGCCGCACCTCGGTGACGGCACTCGACAAAGACGGGCCCGGGGTTGAGGTCTCGCCAGTCCCCCAAGTGAAATCACGCCCATGCCCCCGGCACCCGCAAGGAACAGGCCGGTGGTGACCGCGGTGCGCCCAGCCGCGAGGAGGAAGGGGTACACGCGATCGCGCACGGCCTTGGCGGCGGTTCAGGCGGTCGAAGTGATCGCTCGGGTGATGCCGAGCCGGTGGATCTCCAGGACCTCACCGGCGTGCCCGGCGCCCAGCGCGGCGATGCGGACGGCCGTGATCGCCGAGGTGGGGCGGCCGGGCAGGCGCGCCACGAGCTCCCGCCGGACCTCGGGGGGGGACGCCGTCGATCCGCAGCAGGCTCACCCCGGGCGGCAGCACCGGTGAGAGCCGGGACGGCACCGTCGTCACGCCGAAGCCGCCGGCGACCAGTTGGAGCTTCGTCAGCCAGTCGCGCGCGGAGTGGAGGATGCGCGGCCGTCCGGGCAGGCCGGGCCAGACGCCGAGCAGCGGCTCGGAGCTCGATGACGGGGTGGCCAACCACGCGGCGTCGGCCGGCTCGTCGACGTGCAGCGTGGTGCGTCCGGCGAACTCTCCGGTCGACGGCACCGCCACGACCGGAACACCCCGAGCCGCACCTGTTCGGTTCGCGGGACGGTGCCCGTGAGCTCGCGCTCGGCCGCTGCGAGGGGGGCCAGGACCGTGTGGGCGTGCCGCAGCAGGATCAAGCCGGAGGGCGTGAGCCGTACCCCGTCCGGGCGGCGGCCGCGTTCACGGGGAGCCCTGGGATCTCAGGGCCCCCGTGTGCGGCTGTGCGTGGCGTCAGCGTGCGAACTTTTCGATGGCCGCCGGGCTGACGGGGGTGAAGAAGTTGACGAGGTTGCCGTCGGGGTCACGGAACAGCAGCGACCGGTTGCCCCAGGGCATCGTGGTGGGCCCAGCGACGAAGTCGGTGACGAAGCCGGTCAGGTTCTGGTGAACGCGGTCCACGTCGTCGACGAGGAATTCGGTGATCACGCTGTGGTTGTCCGCCGGTCGGGCAGAGCCCGGTGCGAACAGCGGGACCGTGCGGGTGCCGGCGATCGCGAGGATGGCGCCCGCGGTCTTGAGTTCGGCGAAGTCCTCGGTGGCCCACGTCGCCCGCGCCCCTGTGGCGCGCTCGTAGAACTCGACGAGGCGCGCTACGTCGCCGGTGATGATGCGGATCGAGACGAAGTCCATGGATCTCCTTGGCTGTGCTGGAGGCGTGCACGTCGCAGACTAGGAGAAATAGGGGACAGGATCGGTCCTGTATTCGCGTTAGGCTGCGGCCATGCCTCGACCCACCGGCCGCGTGCTGACACTCCTGGAACTGCTGCAGTCGGGCGGCACCCGGACGGTGGCCGAACTCGCCGACCGGCTCGGCGTCGAAGGGCGCACCGTGCGCCGGTATGTGGCCCAGCTGATCGACCTCGACGTGCCCGTGGAATCGGTGCGCGGCCGCTACGGCGGCTACCGGCTCGCCCCCGGGTACCGCTTGCCTCCGCTCATGCTCAGCGACGACGAGGCGCTGGCCGTGCTGCTCGGCCTGGTCGCCGGCCGCCGAGCAGGACTGACGACGGCGCAGCACACGGCGAGTGAGACGGCATCGGCGAAGATCCGGCGGGTGCTGCCCAAGCACATCGCCCGTCGGCTCGACACGCTCCTGGCAGCTCTCGCCTTCACGGATCAGCCCGGCGAGTTCGACTCCCCGGACGCTGGGGTCCTGCTCACCATCGCCGATGCGGTGCGCCACCACCGACCGGTCTCGATCCGCTACACCGACCGTGTTGGACGGCGCAGCGAACGCACGCTGCACGCGTACGGGATCGTCGCCCATGCCGGCCGGTGGTACGTCACGGGCAAGGACGCCCAGATCGGCGAGGACCGAACCGTCCGGCTCGATCGCATCGCAGACGCGCGGACCCTGTCCGGCTCATTCGAAGCACCGGTGGGTCCCGGTCCGGCACAGCGTCTGTTGTCAGGGTTCGCCACGGCCGAGTACCGGCATGAGGTGACCTTGCGGATCCACGGGACAGTCGAGCAGATCCGCGCCCACCTTCCGGCCGGCGTCGCGAGACTGGAGGAGCACAAGTCCGCGGCCGGCGAGGACCAGGCGACCGAGCGCTGGCTGCGCGTCGAGCTGCGGGCGGAGCGGCTCGACTGGTTGCCTCCGGTACTCGCCTCACTCGACCGGCCGTTCGTCATCGAGCGCCCCGATGAACTCCGCGACCTCGTCACCGCGCTCGCCGATCGCCTCACGTCCTATGCCCGCCGAACCTGATCGCGGGGAGCCAATGTCATGAGAGGGCACACCTAGGCGCTGCGCGGCTTGCGGCGGCCGCTCCTATTCTTCGGGGCCGTCTTCTTCGCCGCCGTCTCCTTCGCCGCGGCCTTCGTCCGCGCGCGGCAGTCGGGCCCCGACCCGCGCGGCCGTGTCGCGCAGCCAGATGTGGGCCGCGTCATGGGTGTGGACCGGATGCCACCACATCGCTTCCCGCAGCGGTACGGCCTCGTACGGCGGCTCCACCGCCCGCACCGCCGCGACCGGCTCCATCAGGCGGGCCAGCCGTGCCTGGATCAAGGCGATGCGCCGGGTGCCGGCGATCATCAGGGGCAGCAGCTGGAAGTTGTCGACGGAGACCTCGACACGCGGCTCGATGCCGAGCATGCCCAACTGCCGGACCGCGGGGGCGTCGTAGGTACGCTGGTACGTCACCCAGGGCAGACGGGCCAGGTCACCCGGGTGAGCCGGTCCTCGACGCCAAAGTGGTCCCGCGCCACGAGGAACACCCAGCGGTCGTCGTAGAGGTCGGTGGCGGGGAAGTCGCTCGATGGCGCTCGCCAAGGGCCCGCACACCTCCCTGCACCACGTCTCCTTCGAGATGCGCGGCATCGACGAGTACATGCGCGGCTCCGGCCGCGTGATCCGCGCCGGGTTCAGGAAGATCTGGGGTCCCGGCCGGCACATGGCCGGTGACAACACCTTCACCTACTTCCTCGACCCGCACGGCAACACCGTCGAGTACACCACCGAGCTGGAGTGCCTGGACGAGGACACCTGGCACCCGCACGTCTACGACTTCTCGCAGCCCGAGGTCACCGACCAGTGGGGCACCGCGAACCCCATGAACGAACTGGTCGCCAAGGAGTCGTTCAACGACCCCGACCGCGGCGTCTTCGTCGCCCCGCCCGTCTGATCCCACCCCCTCGCTCCCGGGGGCGCGGCCGGCCTGTCACCTGCCCTGACTCAGTCCCACCGCGCCCCCGGGCCCAGCCTGCCCGGAGCCGCACCATGCGTTTCGCCGCCTACGAACACCGTCACCGCCGCCGCGTGGCCGTCGTGCAGGACGACGGCACCCTGCTGCCGCTGCCCGGCGTCACTTCGCTCACCCACCTGCTCCGGGAGTCAGGCGGTCTGACGGGCGAACAGGCCCGTGAGCACATCGTCGGCTACACGGTCTTCAACGACTGGTCGGCCAGGGACCTGCAGTCCGCGGAGATGAGGGTCGGCCTCGGCCCCGCCAAGGGCAAGGACACGGCCACCAGCCTCGGCCCGTACCTGGTCACCGCCGACGAACTGGAGCCCTACCGGGACGCCGACGGCTTCCTGCGCCTGGCGCTCACCGCGGAGGTCAACGAGGAGGTCGTCGGCCAGGACCTGCTGTCCAACATGAGCTGGACGTTCGAGGAGATGACCGCCTACGCCTCCCGCGGTACGCGGGTGCTGCCCGGCGATGTGCTGGGCTCCGGCACCTGCGGCAACGGCGGCTGCCTCGCCGAACTGTGGGGGTTGCGCGGCGAGCGGACGCCGCCGTCGCTGAAGCCCGGTGACACCGTCACCCTCACGGTGGAAGGTATCGGCAGGGTGTCCAACACCGTCGTCCCCGGCGCGGACCCGGTGCCGCTGCCCGCCGGCCGGCGCCGGTCCCGGGAGCGGCCGTGAGCGCCCCGCACTCCAAGAGGCTGCTGGGCAAGGGGGGTCGTGGTCACCGGCGCGGCACGTGGCCAGGGCGCCGCCGAGGCGGAGGCGCTGACCCGGCAGGGCGCGCGGGTGATCCCCACCGCCGTACGGCCGGAGGGCGACTGCCGCCGCCTCGACGTGACCAGTGAACAGGCCTGGGCCGACCTCGCCGCAGGCCTGAGGGAGCCGTACGGGCAGGTGCACGGGCTGGTCGACAACGCGGGCATCACCTGGCGCGCCCGCGTCGGTGAGGTCCCTGATGGAGCACACCGCCAAGGACGGCTCCCCGAAGATCCTCGAGGAGTGCAGCCTGCCACTCACCGGCGAGGGGTGCGTCCACCACGTCATCACCGACCTGGGCGTCCTTGACGTCACTGCATGGAGGACGCCTCCAGCGTGGTGGGACCTGCACACGCAATCCCGAGCAGGACGTGTTCGTCCGCATCGGCGGCGCCGGCCCCGGCCTCGCCACCAACTCCGTGGTGGTCAACCGCCACAACGTGGTCATCGTTCGCGGGCCACGAAGAGCAAGAGCGCAGCCGACAGCGGCCGGCCGTCACTCGCCGTCGGACTCGACGACCCAGCCCCGGCGGACCGTCCACACCCTGCCGTCCGCCGTCGCCCCGCACATCCCCTCCAGGACGCCCGGCCCCGCTGCGGTCACCAGACGCGAGTCGCCGGCGGACGCGAAGCCGAACGTGCGGCGCGGGTCCCAGTCGGTGCTGTGCCGCAGCCGGCGGCTCATCTGGGCCCAGCCGACCGGCGCCGCGGCCACCACCCAGGCGTCCGGCTCGGGACGGGTCAGACGGCGAGCCTGGCGCAGCCATGACGCGGCGTCCTCAGGCCAGTCGACCACCACGGCCAGCCGCCCGCCGCTGCTGAGCCAGGCGTCGGCGAACGCCTCGGCGGTGTCCTTCGACGCGGCGTCCCGGCCATGGCCCAGCGCGACGCTGCCGCCGCGGAACCCGGCGCCTTCCAGCAGAGCGAGCACGCGCGCGAGTTCGCGGCCGGTGTGCGGCCGGGCCGCGGGCCAGGGTGCGTAGTCGGACAGGGCCGCCGGAAGCAGCCGGGGAGAGGGCTCGTTCATGACGGCTCCCCCGTGCGCCACGCCCGGTGGCGATCGGGAAGGCAGACCGCGCACGGCCGGTATCCCGCCGCGAGTGCGGTCGCCTCGTCCGCGAAGAACACCCGGTGGCGCACGTAGTTCCCGCGGGCGATGTGCCGCAGCGCGGAGGGGCAGTCCAGCCGTCCGTAGATCCGTCCGCGCCGGTAGCCGCCGAACCGGCCGGCCACGTCGCTGCGGTAGGGCCGCCCGTCAGTGTCGATCAGCGTGTATCCGCGAAGCGCCGCCGCGGGAGCCGTGCCGTCCAGCCGTCGTCTGTCCACAAAGGCACTGTGCATCATCCCGAACGGCCGTACCAGCGGTATCCGGACGTCCACCCCGCGGCCGGCGGCGGGTGACCTGGATCGGCGCTTCAGTGGCGCGCGGCAGGCTTGCGTGCCGGGGCAGCCCCACCCTGCCGGGCCCGGCCCCGGCGCCCCGCGCGACCCGGCCGCCGGGCACCGGGCCGCACCCTTCGACCCCGGGTTCAAGGAGAGAGACCGTCGTGCGAATCGCCGTGACCGGCTCGATAGCCACCGACCATCTGATGTCCTTCCCCGGTCGGTTCACCGACCAACTGATCGCCGACCGGCTGGAACAGGTGTCCCTTTCCTTCCTCGTCGACCGCCTCGACGTGCGGCGCGGCGGTGTCGCCGCCAACATCGCCTTCGGACTCGCACGGCTGGGACTGACCCCGCGTCTGATCGCCGCCGCGGGAGTCGACTTCGCCGAGTACGAGGCGTGGCTGCGCGCCGCCGGGGTCGACACGGACTCCGTCAGGATCAGCGAGACACTGCACACCGCCCGGTTCGTGTGCACGACCGACGAGGCCCAGAACCAGATCGCCACTTTCTACTCCGGGGCCATGGCCGACGCCGCGAAGATCGACCTCGCCGCGGAGGCGGCCCGCTGCGGCGGCTTCGACCTGGTGCTCGTCGGCGCCGACGCCCCGGAGGCGATGCTGCGCCATACCGAGACCGCTCGGCGTGCCGGCATCCGCTTGGCCGCCGACCCCTCGCAGCAGCTCGCCCGCCTGAACGACACCCAGGCACGTCACCTCGTGGACCGCGCGCACCTGCTGTTCACCAACGAGTACGAGTCCGCCATGCTGCGGGAGCGCACCGGCTGGAGCGAACGGGACATCCTGCAACGTGTCGGTACCTGGATCATCACCCGGGGAGCGGACGGCGTCTCCCTGGCGCGGTGCGGTCGGCCCCGTCTGGACGTGCCGGCCGTCCCCACCGCGAAGATCGCCGACCCGACCGGGGTGGGGGACGCGTTCCGCTCCGGATTCCTCGCCGGCCTGAGCTGGGACTGGCCCGAGGAACGGGCGGCGCAGCTCGGTTGTGCGATGGCGTCGATCGTCCTGGAGACGGTCGGCACACAGGAGTACAAGCTGCTCGCGGTGGATCTGATCGAGCGTGTCGAGCGCGCGTACGGGCACGACGCCGCCCGTGAGATGGAGCCGCGCCTGGCGGGGCTGTCATGAGCGCGCTCCGAGAGGCGCTCGCCACGCGTGTGGTGGTCGCCGACGGTGCGATGGGCACGATGCTCCAGGCGCAGGACCCCACGCTGGAGGACTTCC
>NZ_JBICAJ010000020.1:0-45380 GCF_043088925.1 Streptomyces sp. NPDC014006
CCCGCCATCGACCGCCGCGCGGCGGATCCGGCGGTAGCAGTCGCCGGATCCGCTGCCAGCCCGCATCGCTCAACCCACCCCTGGACTCCACATCGTCAAACGATCATCTGATCCACGGGACACTGCCTAGTGGTGGTGTCCGCCGTCGCGGTGGTGGTGGCCCCAGGAGTAGTCGTCGATGAAGCGGGCGAGTTGAAGGTGGAGCCCGCTCGCCGGATCGGTCGACTTCCCAAGGCGGAACAGAAGGCCGAGGCGGAGAAGGCTATTAACGCCGTTAAGACCCCGCGTCAGCGGCGGCGTCAGCCCGAGGGCGAAGGAGCTGGGGCCCCCACCGTTAACGGCGTTAACACCCCCGAGGGTCCGGCCGGACCGAGCTCCGAAGGCTCGGCGACCGTTAACGGCGTTAATACCCAAGCCGAAGGCAGCCCGGCAGTCACCCCCGCCACCTGGGAAGCGTCCGGGCAAGGCGAGGGCGAGCAGCCGAGGCGACTGCCGTACGACGACGCGCTCTACGTTGTCCGGCACCTTCACTTGAAGATGGCTACCGAGCACTTCGTCCAGGGCGCGCGAGTGTGGATGAAGATTCTCCGCGAAAAGCACCCCGAGGAGTACCAGGCGCTGCTGATTGAACTGAGGCAACAGGAGCAGCAACCGGCCTGACCTCCAACGCAAAGAGGCCCGTACTCCCCGCGTGGCGCAGGGAGTACGGGCCTTCGCCGTTCTCAGCGATGGGTGTCAGGCTGCCCAGGTAGCGGGGGTGCCTTCGTCGGGGTTGGGAATGCCGGACGCGGCCACCGGGGCGGCCGGGTGCCGCATCGCGGTGATCGGGACAGCACCCGGCTCGTTGGGCGGTGCCCAGACCATGCGCCAGGTGCCTTCCCACTCGCAGTCGCATGGATGGTCGGGGTGCGGGTGCCGTAAGAAGACGCCGTGCGTGAGGACGGCGCGCGGGATGCGAGGGATGAGCACCGCCGGGTCGTCGCCGGGGTACAGATGCAGGTTCCGCCAGCCGTGGACCCGGGCCATGTACGCGGCGGCGGCCTCGATGAGGTCGACCCACCGCTGGTGTCCGAGGACGACGAAGCCGACCGGGTAGAGGTGATCATTGGTGGGGTCGTCGATTCCGGTGACGTACAGGCCCCGATGAACGATGAAGCCGTTCTCCACCGCGTCCTCGTCGGGCGTCCAGAGCTGTTCGGCGGGATGCATGGTGCCGTCGTCGCCCTCGCTGGTCACGAGGTCGTACAGGCCAGTAGTGGTCATGCGCTCGCTCCCGTGCTGGTGTCGGCCGCCTTGAGGACGCGCGGGAGATGGACGTGGAGGTGTTCGACCTCGACCTGGCGGCCGCGGGCCCGCAGTTCACGGGCCAGGAGCTCGGTGAGTCCCGATGCCCTTTTCCGGACTACCGAGTTGGGAGGCCGTAAACGGCGAAGGTTGCTGGTGGCAGCACCGTTGAACCCGGAAACCACTTGGCGGTGAGCCTGTTCTGGCGACAAGCTCACAACCATGGAACTCACAGTGCCGGTCAGTGGCGGCGAGGTATGGGCGGATGACACCGGAGGGGATAAACCCCCGGTGGTGCTCCTGCACCCGGGGGTTGGAGATTCGCGCGTTTGGGACCCGGTTCTACCGAAACTGACCGAACATCACCGGGTGATCCGCTACGACGTACGGGGTTATGGGCGTTCCCCAAAGCCGACCGTGCCCTACTCGCTCCGCGATGACCTGGCGACTGTTCTTGATCACTTCGAGCTGCGCTCGGTGCCACTGGTCGGATGCAGTATGGGCGGGGGTACGGCGATGAGCCTCGCGTTGGCTGCCCGGAAAGGGTGACCGCGCTCGTGCTGCTCTGCCCGGGCGTCACCGGCTACCCGTGGCCCGAGGAACCGGAGGTCGAGGCCGAGTACGAGGCGCTGGTCAAGGCGGGTGATGTGGAGGGATTGGTGGCGTTCGGGCTGCGCAAATGGGCGGCAGCCGGCGCCGATGAGTCCGCTATGGCCCAGCTGCGTGCCGCAGCTCCGGCCTGGCTCACCGAGGATGAGTACCAGCGAGTGGACCCGCCCGCATTTGACCGGCTCCGCGATCTGGACACGCCGACCGTGGTGATGGTGGGGGACCTGGACCGACCGCCACTGATCGAATGCAACGAACAGGTGGCTGCACGAATCCCCGGCTGCCGACTCGTGGAGATGCCCGGTGTCGATCATCTTCCGCCACTGCGTGTTCCTCATCAGGTTGCCAACACTGTTCTGGCGTACTGCGGCGCCAACCTGGTCTGACAACGCGCCCAGACAGAGCGTGTCCTGCCGGGGGCCGGAACTCGGGTCTGGCGATCTCGGCAGAGAATCCTGAAATCGCTTCCCTGCTCATGCGGTTGAGTCGGATTGATGTACTGGCGGGTCGGTGAAAAGGGGCATGCCGAGGTCGACCAGTTGGGGGCGGCCGTCGGCGGAGGTCCGGTTGAGGCTGGTGAGCTTGGCCATGGCGGCGTTGAGGCTGACCTGAAGTCCTTCGACCTCGCCGAGCCAGCCTCGGTGACGCGCTCTCGGAGGTTGCGGATGATCTCGATGAGGCGGGGCCGCTGCTGCGGATCGAGCTGGAGCACCGGACAACGGATGCCCCGTTGACTGAACGAACCACATTGATTGTGCAGTTCAGGGCACAGGTGGGGTTGTTGCCCAGTACGGTCTGCGGTCCGTGATGGACGATCGTGTGCCCGAGCGGGATCTGTCGAGGTTGGCCGTTCCTCGGTGGGGTCGGCTGGTGGAGACCGTCGACCGGTACGAGCCCTGCCGGCTCGTCGACGCCGACGGCGCGGCCGTGGCGCCGGTCGCGGTGTTCTTCCAGGAGTTGCTCGCAGCTGGGAAGGCGGCGGCGACCATCCGCTCCTACGGCATGGACCTGCTGCGGTGGTGGCGGTTCCTGCACGCGGTCAGGTGCCGTGGGATTGGCTTCGTTCACCTTCAGTGACAGCGTTTGTCGACCAGTTTGAGCAGCGGTTAGCGATCTCTGGGGCGATAAGTCTTCACGAGTTTTGACGGCGCTTCGCGTCAGTGATCTTGGCCTGCGGTCCGTGCGGAGCAGTCGTGTCCGTCGCCGGGCAGGCCCATGACGTTCAGCACGGGTTCCTCGCCCTCGGGGATCTCGAAGGTGAAGTTCGCTCCTGACGCGATCGCCGTGAGCGAGCACTGGTTGCCGAAGGTCAGCGGAGCATGCGGCTCCCAGGAACAGCCGGCCCTGTCCAACGCGGATACGACGTCCGTGTGCTTGAGCCCTGCCAGGAAGGTGCCCGTCCCCCCGGCAATCGACGGAGGGAGTTCGACAACGTCACGCCAGGTCTGGACGCAGATGAGGAAAACCTTGCGGCAGCGGCAGACACTCAGCTCAAGGTCTCCGTAGGCGAATAGCCGCGGCCACTTTCTGTTCCGGCTCATTGTTCCGATGTCCCACCGCTCGCCGAGTGCTGCGGTCACATCGTTCCAGTCGGCTCCGCTGAACACCGGGCCCAGCCGACCTGTCTTCGCCATGCTGGTCAGGACATCGAGAATCTCCACAGGGCGGAGCCTGACAGGTGCCCTGACCAGCAGTCCAGCGGTTTCAGGGGGTCAGCCCGCTGCCGGCTGCTCGGTTCGGGCTCGGGTGCTGGCGAGGCGGTAGCAGTCGGTGCCGGTCTCGATGATGGTGCCGTTGAAGGTGAGGCGGTCGACGATGGCCGCGCAGAGCCGGGGGGCGGTGAAGGTCTTCGTCCAGCCACCGAAGGATTCGTTCGAGGCGATCGCGACGCTGTTCTTCTCTTCGCGTTCGGTCAGGACCTGGAAGAGGAGTTCGGGCGCCGTGGCGGTCGAGTTCCATGTAGCCGAGTTCGTCGATGCAGAGGAGATCGACGCGGCCGTAGCGGGCGATGGTCTTGTTCAGCTGCTTCTCGTCGGCGGCCTCGACCAGCTCGTTGACTAGCTTCGTGGCGAGGGTGTAGCGGACGCGGTAGCCCTTCATCGCGGCCTCGGTGCCCAGGGCGATGAGCATGTGGGACTTGCCGGTGCCGGAGTCGCCGATGAGGCAGAGGGGCTGGCTCTTCTTGATCCATTCGCAGCTGGCGAGGGTATGGATGGTGGCCGGGTCGATGTTCGGGTTGGCGTCGAAGTCGAAGGACCGCAGGGACTTCTCCCGGGGGAAGCCGGCTGCCTTGATCCGCCGTTCGGAACGGCGGCGGGCCCGGTCGTCGCACTCGGCCATCAGCAGTTCGGCGAGGAAGCCGCGGTAGGTCATCTGGTCCTTCATCGCCCGGTCGGCGATGTCAGAGAGCTCGTTGCGGATCGACGGCAGCCGCAGCAGGCGGCAGGCGGAGTCGATCGCGGCGTCGGCGGCCTGCTCGGTCAAGCCTCGCTGGCGGGGCATGGTCACTGCGCTCCTCCCTCACGGTGGCTGCTGCCGCTGGTGCGGCGGCGTCGGAGCAACTGGTCGTAGTGCGACACCGAGGGCAGCGGCCTGGTGTCCGGCGGAAGATGCGCCAGGCGCCACTCGTGCAGGGACGTCACCGTCGCCGGCGGCTGGCCGAGGGTCCGGGCATTAGGCGCGGGCTCGGTCTCGGCCTGGGCGCCCTTGCGGGCCTCCAGGGCGACCGCGTCCGCGGTCAGGGCCCCGGCCCGCAGGGCTGCGGCCAGGCCGGCGACGACGTGTTCGTGTGACATGTGGCGTCCGAGCAGCAGCACCTCGATGAGCGCGCGGGTGCCGTCCCGCTCGCCGTGGATCTTCATGGCCTGGGTCCACCAGGCGTCGTGGACCGGGGTGAACCTGCCGGCCGAGCGGGCCTGTTCGAGAGCGGTGGAGCCGGGGAAGGCGCCGGGCTTGCGGACCAGGACTTCCAGGTAGTGGTCCAGCTCCAAGCGGACGGCGCCTCTGGCGATCAGCCGCTCGTGCCGGGCCACCTCCACGTTCTTGGTCGTAAACAACCAGGCCCCCGCCATCCGGCCTATTCGACCTGCCAATCCCCCCTTGATCATGGACCGCAGGCTAACAGCGCCGCAGAACCCGCCACAGTCGTACGAAGATCGCGCGCCCGCCAGAGACGAAGAAGCACTGGCTCTGTCCACGAGAACGGGTTCTGGCACGACTTCCGTGAAGCGGTCACAATTAGTGATCAGCGGGTGTTTCGAGTGCCTGGGGGATCTGTCGCACTTCCTGGCGCCACTGACTGGCGTCGGCGCTGTCCACCCAGCCGGTTGTCGGACAAGGGTGGGGGCGTGGCCCCGTCGTGCGGCGACGTCCGCTTGTTGGCGTACACGTTGAACTGCGGGCGCGAAGGAACCGGGTTGCGAGACGGTCGAAAGCTGCGGTCGAATCGGGCCACCTGTGCATCTGCCGCCCGGGCAGGGAGAGATCGGTTCATGGACGAGACGACAGCGCTGGACAACGTGCTGCAACAGGCACATGTGGTTCAGGTCAGCTCGGTGAACGGGGTCGGGGCCGGCGGGGAAATCCGGGTGGATCTCTCCGATCCGGCGGAGTCGGCCCAGCTCGGGGCGGCCATGGCCGTGGAGTCGCTGCCCGGGTTCCACTGCATGTGCCTCGGGGACGTCCGCTTCGAGGTGTTCGACCGGCGCGGTGAGCGGCTTGCAGCCGTCGTCCTGCACCACGGGGCGACACTGAGGTGGGAGGCGTGGGAGAGCGACGCCGTCCTCGCTGACGGCCGCCTGCTCCTGGCCTGGCTGGACGGGCACGGCATGCCCGGCCCCATGCAGCAGTTCGAGGCCACCCGGCTACGGACACAGAAAGGGACCGAAGAGGAGCGCAACTGGCTGGCTGCGATGCCCGCCGGGCTGGAAGGGCTCGCCGACCGGATCCTCGACCTCTCCCGCACCGGCGGCAGTCCCTCCCCCGAACTGCTCGCGGTACTCACCGACCAACTGCACCTGACGTTCCCGACCCGGTGGAGCGGGTGCTGGCCCTGCTCAACTGGTACGGATCCGGTAGCGGCCGCTGCTCCGGATACCCCGTCCACGAGGGCGTGCCCGGCGAGCTGCTCGGCAGGATGCCGATCGCCGACCCGCGAGCCGAGGAGCGGCACGACGCCGGGGCCGTGCGCCATCTGGTGGGCTGGAAGACCCGTCCACGCCAGAAGCGGGACGTCGCCCGCCTACCCGAACCGCTCCGCGCCCGCCTGCTGGCGCACGCCCGCCGCTGTGGAGACTCCGACAAGCAGGTCCGCGCCGAACGGTGGTTGGGACCCCCGCGGGCCTGAGAAGTCGGGCGACCCTGGCTGCCGACATGCGCACGGCCACCTTCAGGGTGGAGACGTGTCGCTGTACCTCACTGGCCACGTTCGGGTATACGCCGACAGCCGGCCCTCACCCGGAATCAGCGTCGTGGAATCATCGAGCGATGACTGAACCGAGCAGCGACGACGGCCGGACCTTCCGGCGCGAGACCGAGCGGGTCGTCAACGAGATCGCCCAGGGGCTCCGCACGTTGGACGCTGGTGTGAGGTGGTTCTCCGACCTCGCCCCGACACGCCAGCAGATGGTTCTACAGGAAGTCGCTGGCTATGCGATGCAGGCGCACATTACAGCTGCGGACGGCCGTGCGGGGGTGGCGCGGTCTGGTGTGAAGCCCACGGCTAACCCCTCGGTCATGATCTGCATGGATCCGCCCCGCTACGGGTTCGCGGGCTTGCCCTCCGCCGAACACGTCAAGGCGTTCCGCGTCCTCGTTTCCGTGTTCGCCGTTGCGGACACTCGCCGCCGCGAGAGGTACTGCAAAGGCGCCTGCGGACATGCATGGCACAACCTGCCGGCGGCGACCGAGCGGCCGTAGCATCGGCCGTTCCAGCTCGGGCTGGGCTGGTTATCGAGCGGCCCCTCCTGAGTGACATCCGTTCGCAGGTCAACGCGCTGCGGGTGGGGAGAAGTGTGAGCAGGCCTGGGAAACCTCTGAGCATCGGGTGGGGAAATCCAACGAGCCTCATCATCTCCCTGTCGTCCAAGTACGGAACGCCCCTGGTAGTTGGGAGAAGGCAGCAGCCGAGCTTCTTCGATACTGGCGGAGAGCACTTGTTCCGTTGCTGTCGTATTCCTGGCCAAGAAGACCCGTCAGACCCCTCGTACGTGCCCCTGGGCCGTGTGGTGACGGAGGTCGGTCCTGCTCCAGGAGGGCAGTTCAGCTCCGAGTGGGAGCTGATGCGCAAGGAGCACGTTAGCGTCCCCTCCCTCTCGCCCATCGCCGGTCTCGTCCCGCGCGTGCCGGGACTGGATAGTGCAGAGCCACCTCGCCGGCGTGCCCGCCCCTGAGCGTCTGTGCACCTATCCTCGCGATCTGTGGCCGGGCTTCTTCGGCCGGCTCGGAGAGATCACCGCACGCGTTCACGCGGTTGGGGGCCGCACTTCGGGCCGGTCGCCGGCCCCGGACACCGCAGCTGCTCGCTCGGGAACGCTCAGGCCGCGGCGCTGATAACGTTGTCGATCCTGCGGTGGCCATCCTCGAGGCCGCCGACACCGGCGCAGCGCGGCGGGCCGTGCTCGCACTGCGCCGGCTGGAGGGGATCGAGCACGCTGCCGTGAGACTCCTGAGCGCATTCGTTCTTTTGCTGCGTTGTGCTGGACGTCGGGGGGACGGTAGAAGCCGGCCCGCTTGTGCGGGTCCGAATGCGGGACGGCGCAGCAAGTCCTCACGTTCAACTCGCTGCATCGGGTGTCGGGAACACCGCCGCCAGCCGGTGAGCGCAGCGGAAAGGCTCGCGACCGGTGGGCTTCTACCGAGAGCGGGACGGGGGAACCACCTGGTTGGCGCAGTGTCTTCGGCCGGAAGCGGGGCACTGGTTGTGCAGTCCTGGGGTGTCTTCTCCTTGTGTGGCCCTGGGGCGGTGGTGCCGCGTCCGATCCCCGAGTACGGGGGCGGCACCACCGTGGTCGCTCCCATGGGCTCAGCGACCGGCGCGAATCGCGACCTGCGGGCCAGAAGCCCCACTGGGCAACCGTGCAAGGGCGGGCTCGATCACAGGACCGCGACGTCGTTCCGTTGCGCCCGCGGTGGTCATCGCGGTCACAGAGGTTTTGGAGCGGACGTCCGCGTCCTGCTCGCCAAGTGCGACGCGGGCTCTTGGCGCCACCCGAGGTGAGCAGGTGTCCACCGACGGGCTGGCCCGTTCCGGATGTATCGACGAGGCGCTGCGTTGACATCGCCGATTACAAGCTGGCGGGCAACCTCGTAATCGACACCCAGATGCTGCGCATCCGCCACCCCCACTACGGCGGTGCTGACGTCTTCCTCCCCACAGCCCAGGAGCAGGACCGGATGCGCAATCAGCACGGCACCTGGCTTTGCAGCCATCCGAGGGGTCTCTGAGTAACCCGGGATGGGTCGACGCGTCAGTGGGTCAACGTCTGCGAGGTGGGAGCGGGGTGGTAGCCAGCCACTCCTGCAGTTCGCGGTGGCGAAATTGGTAGGCGGGGCCTGCCAGACGCAGGAGGCCGAGGTCGGTGGCCCAGTCTAGAAAGGTACCGAGGCGGAAGGGCAGTATCCGGCAGGCCGTTACTGCGAATGCCAGGTGGAGTTGTGACAGGCCGCCGGTGAAGCTGACGGTGATGAGCGCTCCCTCGGCGACGGCGAGTATGGCGAGGTCATGGGCGTCGTGGCCCTGCCCGAAGGGTGAGATGAGACCCATCAACGTGCCGGTGACCACGCCTGCCACAAGATCGTCTCGCAGCACGCTGCGTGGGGAGCGGACCGGGCGGGAGGGGGTGACGTAGGTGCCCACCACGAGAACGTACAGCGGTAGGAGGGCGGTCGAGGACAGGCCGAAGTGCCAATTGTTCGCTTGCAGGAGGAGAGCGAGAGCGCTCAGTATCGTCAGTTGCAGGACGGTCCACACCGGCTGTGTCCACATTCTGGCGCCGGCTCCCAGGCTTCGCGGATTCCGCCAGAAGCGTGTGGACGCTGCGAGGAGGCCCGGCACACCGAACCCTAAGATTTTTTCTGTCATCTCGGCCGTCGCCGAATGATGCAGCGGGAGAAGGCCGGTGATGAAATCGACGCTCATCCAGCCCCCCACAATCATTATGTTCTGCATGAGCCGTGATTTTCTCGGCAGCATCCGCCAGAGCTCGTGCAGGGTCAGCACCGTGCGCGGCTCACCGTTGTCACCGCTGGTCTGCAGATAGTGGGCGAGTTGATGGAGCCAACGGTGAACGTCCGTCGGTGAGTGCCGCGGCGGATCGTTACTCGGCTGGGTGGGGTCCGGCTTCAGCAGGGCGGGTATGTACAGGGAGAGCAGGTGCTGGTCGAGCTTGCGAGCCGTATGGAACCTGGTGAGTTCGTCGGGGTGTCCTTCGGCGTCGTAGACGGTCGCCACGAGGCACAGGCGCCATGGGGTGGAGAGGAGACGGGCAAGCGGTGAGTTGGGCCGCGTCTGTAGGTAGGCGAGCAGTTCGCGCCAGCGCGCCTGGTCGGTGGCGCGCTCGGTGAGGTAGGTCAAAGCTGTGGCGCTCCGCACCTTGTTAACCTGCACCTGCGCGGCGTCGAGCAGCCGGCTGGACTCCGCGGAGCACCAGCCCGCAGCGAGTACGTCGTAGGCATCGCCACGGCAGGTGAGGATGACCGGGCCAGGCCGCAGACCTCGGTGGTGCCCGTTGATACCGCGCAGGGCCGCCCGTGCGCGGGGTGCGGCCGGGTCGGGTTTGCCGTTGGCCTGGGGAGGGTCCATCTCGTCCAGGCCGTCGAGTACGGGCAGTACCCAGCCCTCTTTGACCAAGCGTCGCGCTTTCCGCTCGGACCAGCGATACGTTTTGTGCAGAACGTCCGTCAGGAAGTCGGTGAAGCCCCTCCCGGTGGGCCAGTCGGCGAGAGGGATGCGTACCGGCACGGGATCCCCGGCCTGGCGCTCTTCAAGCAGCGTGATCATTAGCTCCATCGCGAGCACCGTCTTGCCCGCTCCAGCGGCCCCGGTGATGACCAGGCGGCCAGGATCGAGTTCACGGTAGTACCGGATGATGCCCGCGATGCCCTCCGCGTCGGCCAGCTGCCGACCGGTCAGCGCGGCGTTGCTCGCCTCCCGCCCGGGCTGGGCGACGCGGGTGTACTCCAGGTTCAATCGCTTGTCGGCATGCCCGAGCAATCGGCGGCACTCGGCGCTCTCCAGTTGGTGCACCTGCGCCGCGAGTTCCGCCGCCCACTCACGGGGCCCGGGGCGAAGGTTGCGGAAGGTCACCTTGGCCGTCTCGGCCTGGATGACCGGAGCGTGGAACTCCCCGCCGCTGATGCTGTGGACGGTGGGACCCGCCGGACGCCCGTTCCACGCACGCAGCACGCGTCGCCATCGCTCCATCACGCTCGGCCCCCTCCGCCCCGCATCCGATCAATCCGCTGACGGCCTGGCAGGCGGTGGAGCGGGGAGATTGAAGGAGATGTTGGAGAAGTCCCGGCCCTGCTGAACTGGGGCGTTGAAGGTGCCGCCGGAGATATGGCTGCTCGTTCCGTCGGCACCGGCCTGCAAGAGCTGCACCTGCGCCTGCTGGTGCCACTGCTGCAGAGCATCACGGAAGTCCGCGTCCAGCGCGGAGCGCACCGCCAGCGCGGTGCTCAGGTGCTGCGCTCGCTCGGGAACACCGGGCTCGCGCTCCAAGGCTACCAACTCCGCCTCGCCGGAGCTGAGCTCGGGCGCTGATGCCCCGTCACCCTGACGAAATGGGCGCCGCACCAAAGCTGACAAACCAGCCCAGATGCGTGTTCCGATCTCACCCGCGGCACCTTCAGCGAGCCTTGTCAGCAGGTCCACCGCGATCTGGTCCATGCGCACCTCCGGTCGTCCCCATCCAGTAGGTGACCTCACTGTAGGGGTGACACGGTTGCCGCTAGCCCAATTTGGACAACTGAGTGGACAACTTGGAACCAAGTTGATGGGCATGCACAACGGCGGCGCGGTTCCTTCGCCAAGGCTCGCGAGCGTGTGCTGCTTGAGGACGTGGGCCTCCTCAAGGTTGGTCACGTACTCGTGGTGGTAATTCGCCATGAACACCGACTCCGGGAGCTTCTCGTCGGTGCGTCACCTGGCAGATTTGACCCTGCCCGCCGAGGCGAGCGACCTTCCCTGACGACAGCGGACGTGCCTGCCCCCGGCTCGGCAACGTGACGGGCTCTGCGATGGCGTCGCCAGGTGCTGACGCTCGCCGGGATCTTCTCAGCGGTCGGCTTTTCGTCGTAGCCGCTCGAGGAGCAGCCGGTGGCAGACCTGCGAGAAGCAGACAGGCAGTGCTCGAGGGCGGCGGTGTGGCGGGGGCATAGTGTCCCCTGTCGTGAGCGTGATGAGACGCGCTGGCGCTTGCGACTGTGCGACTTGTGCCTTGCCGCACGGTTGCTTCAGGTGACGTGATGTGACTCGACCGTGATGAAGTGTCAGGGCATGGTGTCGGTAGTAGACGTGGGCCGGCCGATCAGTAGGTACCGCGCCGTTATGCCTTCCGGCGGATTTACCTTTGCTGCCGCCGGCGCGGGTGCGACCGCAAGGCGGCGGGGTGGCCAACATCGATGACGAGGCGGTGTTCGCGGCCATCATCTACGTCCTGGTCAGCGGCTGTGCCTGGCGGGCTCTGCCCCCGTGCTTCGGGGCGTCGAAGTCCACAGTGCACCGCCGGTTCCTGATCTGGTCGCGGGCGGGTGTCTGGGGACGGCTGCACCAGAAAGTGCTCGAACTGCTCGACGCCAGGGCCTGGTAGACATGTCCCGGGTGGTGCTCGACTCCACTCACGTCCGCGCCAAAAAAGGGGCGAACTTGCAGGTCCGTCGCCCGTGGACCGAGGCAAGCCAGGTTCCAAGATGCACGTCCTGTCCGACGCGAACGGACTGCCCCTACGCGTCGGACGCTCTGCGGCGAACACTCACGACAGCCTCGGGCTGAAGCCGATGGTCGCCCATTTCCACGTAGGAAACGAATCCCATAGCGACCATTCCAAGCCCCAGCGGCTGCATGCCGACAAAGCGTACGACGTTCCTGACCTGCGGCGATGGTTGCACAGCCAGCGGATCGGCGTCCGCATCGCCCGCAAGGGAATCAACTCAAGCGAACGACTGGGCCGCCACCGATGGGTCATCGAGCGCACGATCTCCTGGCTGACCGGCTACCGCCGCCTGTCACCGCGCTACGAGCGACATCCCCGCAACTACCTGGCCTTCCTCGGCCTCGCCGCAGCCCTCTGCTGCTACAAACGCCTGGACAAACTGACCATGTAGGACACGGTGTTAGTGGTGGATGACGGCTCGTTCGTCTTCGCGCAGTGGGGGCCCCTGTAGGTGAGGTGTACGCGGTCCGAAGAGCATGGGGATGAGCATGTCTTTGGAGAAGAGACGGGTGGCCGGCTTCTCCATGCTCATCACGTCCAGCAGCGCGCCCATGGCGCGCGGGTTGCGGGCACCGGTTTCGACGGCCTTGTCGACGAAGCGGGCCAGGAAGCGCTCCACGGGGGTGGGTGGGGTCTGCGCGGCGCCGGGATAGAAGGCGTCTTGGCCGACGGCGAGGTCCCAGGCGGCGGCAACAGGGCGTGCTGCGGCGCGCTGCAGTTGACGGGTTGTGCCGGGTGCGGTGATGTCTTTGGAGCGCAGGACGTCGCGGACGGCAATGGCGCCTTGAGCGGCGACGGTCAGGCCGTGGCCGTAGACGGGGTTGTATGCAGCGATGGCATCGCCCATCACTATGAAGCCGTCCGGCCAGTGCTTCATCTTCTCGAAGTAGCGGCGTCGGTTGGCGGTGCTTCGGGTGGTGATGACGTCGTTGACGGGCTCGGCGTTTTGAAGAAGCTGGCCGATGATGGGGTCTGCGAAGCCCAGAGCGAAGGGTACGAAGGCATCGGGATCGGCGGTGGGTTCGCCGCCCCGGGTTCCGGCCAGGGTGACGAGCCACTGGTTGTTCTCGATGGGGAGGATGATGCCGCCTTGCCCGGGTGCCTTGGCGGGGGTGGCCTGCACATTGACGAGGGGGTAGTTGTCGCCGGCACCGACCGGGGCTTTGAACAGGCGGGTGGCGTAGGTGACGCCGGCGTTTACTTCTCGTGTGGTGACGTTGGGCAGACCAAGGTCGGCAAGCCACTGCGCGGCGTGGGAGCCGCGTCCGGAGGCGTCTACGACGAGGTCTGCGGGGAGGGTGAACTCCTGGTCGGCTCCGTAGGCGCGCACGCCGGTGACACGTGTGGCATCGCCATCCAGACCCATTGCGGTTGCCTGCCGGAGGGTGACGCGTTCGTGGCTGAGCACGCGTTTCCGTAGAACGAAGTCGAGCAGGTCGCGAGAGCACACGAGGTTGCGGTGGTGGGTGCCAAGGAAGCGGCGGAACCAGACCTCGTTGGGAGCCCGCGAGATCATGTCGCCCATAATGCGGACGAGGCGGGCGCCCTGGTCGACGGCCGCATCAGTGACGCCTGGCAGGAGTTCGTTGAAGGCGTTGACTCCTCCGCTCCACACGAGGTGGGCGTGGCGTGTTTGTGGGACGCCGCGGCGTGGCTCTGGTCCATCTGGGAGTTGGTCACGTTCGATGATGGTGACATCGGCGAATTCTGTGAGCACAGCTGCGGTGAACAGTCCAGCTGCGCTGGCGCCTATGACGACTGCTGTGGACCGGCGGGTGGAGAGGCTGTCAGGCATGCGTGTTCGAGCTTTCTGTGGTGGTTACCCGCTGGCGGATGCGGTCGAGGGTGTTAGTGCGGTGAAGCGCAGTCGAGATGGCGCTGAGGTCTTCGGTGATGTGGGTGCTGATCTGCGGCGGCTGGTGGTTGCGGGGTGTCCTGCCTGTGTGGTAGCTGGCGATGGCGTCGCGAATCGCGATCGCGCCAGCGATGGCTCGAGCCTTGGCGTCGGGGTGGGTGTTCCCTGCCTTTGCGGACGCCTTGTCGTACAGCTCGGTATCGAGGTAGGGAGTCAGCAGTCGCAGTGCGTCGTGGATGCGTTGCTGCCGTTGCAGGAGGCGAAGGTCCAAGGGGACCCAGAGTCCGAAGCGGGTCGCTGCGGCGGCTGGTTCGAGCACCCGCAAGGCACGGTGTAGCGGTCGCAGCCGTAAGTATTCCCTCTGGTCGCGAGCCAGGCGCTTCATCGCGGGGCCGGCCTGCGGGATGATGAACCCGACCGCCACCAGGACCGCCTCCGTCAGGGCGAAGGGGGGTGCAGCTTTGGTGCTGAGCCAGTCCCAGTCGGTGCCGCACCAGCGGGCTGTGATCGCGGTCAGTTTGGCGGCGTCGAAGACCAGGCCACTGGCGAAACCGACCTGGAGCAGGACGACTCCGGACTTTAGCCATCGGTTCTCTACCTCGTGGAACCACTTCCACAACATGTAGACGGCGGTGAGGCAGGAGGCAACGTGCGCGACCAGATAGAGCAGGATGTGCTCACGCATCCAGGGTGTGCTGGCGTAGTAGGTGTCCAGGTCGTAGATCCGTTCCTGGGGCGTGTCCGCCAGGAGGAATGTCACCCACAGCGCGGCGATGATGCCGGCGTACATCCAGTAGATGCGTCGAATTCTGCGCCGGCGCCTGGCGGAAGGCTCTTCCCTCCACCGCATGATCATCGTCAGGCCGGTGGCGCAGGACGCGGTGAGGAACGAGTAGGCCCATGGTGCGGCGATGTTGGGTACACCGGTGAGTTCGTTGAGGCGCTCGATGTTGACCGGGATGATCACCACGAGGGCTGAGGTGGCCCAGAACAGCAGCAGGGTCGTGGCGAGCACTTCGGGATCGCGCCAGGCGCGCAGGAAGGTGGGGAGCTTTAACAGCAGTGCGACCGCGAGCAGGACGGTGGGGACCGCGTAGGGGACATGGAAGGAAAGTGTCATGACAGTATGCGGCCGCGGCGGTTGATGAGGGAGACGTTGATGCGTCCCTCGACTGTGGACTGGTTGACGGGGCCTTCTGCGTAGCGGCCTTTCATCCAGGTGCGGACCTCGCGGCCGAACAAGAGGCCGAAGGTTTCAGCGTCCACTTCGTGGTCGTCTACCGCGGCAGCTCTGGCGGCGACGGTGACCAGGGCGCCACGGGGTACTTCCTGTGAGGAAAGGATCTCTTCGACCGCCCGTTGCATGGCTTCGGGCGTGTGGTCGGCGGTTAAGGCTCGCGCCGCGGCCGGCATTCCGGCCACGTGATGGCCACAGTCGTGCTGCTCTTCGTGCCATAGCTCATGCCCGAGGATGACCAACTGCGCCTCTGGGACTGTGTGTTTCTCGACCACGATGATGGAATGGTCGCCGCAGTCCAGTCGCATACCGGAGACTGGGATGTCCGGCGGGAAGGGTCGGAAGATGAGCTGGATCGGCCGGTTGGTACGAGCGCTCATGGCACGGCAGAAGCCCTCCATCACCTCGCGCGGTTCGGCAGGGCGCTGGATGGTCCGGGCTGCCTCGCGTCCTAGGGTGGCCAGCAGTGCCTTCATAGCCTTGGACGTCACTGGTCGCGGCCTTCCCCAGGAGGCACTACTGAGCGAAGGACTCCTTCAAGAAGACGCTCCAGTTGGTCGCGGGTGAGTGAGCCATGCATACGCAAGTCGGTGGCGCGCACCCCGTAACGGCCCATCAGCGCCAGGACTGGGTCGCCGCTCTCCCGACTTTGCAGTTTGTCCACGATGGGAAGCAGAGCACGGTTGAGGGCCTCATCGGCCGGGGCCGTGAAGAAGGCCTCTCCTCCTTCGACGTTGAAGAACCGCACCAGCCCGTGCAGGAGTTCGACGCTAGGCATCTTTTTGCCATCGCATACCAGCCGCGCCCAGACCTCGGAGACACCGAGGCGCTCGGAGATGCGAGAGGCCAGATCGGACATCCGGCTACCAGTGCGCCCAAGGTGCGCGTACGCAAGTGTCCTGATACGGCTTCGGACACGGTCGTTGACGCTGTCGGCAGGAAGCGTTCCTCCTCCGTGCAGTAGCGCACGGACCGACGCTTCCGGCAGTGCCGTCTGCTCGGCGAGCTTCTCCGGGTCTAGCAGCGCGGAGTGGTCGAGTCCCTGCTCCTGGATGAGCCTATGGAGGCGCTGCAGCGTCTGGGACAACGGTGGGGCTGCTTCCACCTTGCACTCCGAAAAGTCGAGGGCCGATGGCTGTTGTGCACACGCCACTTTACGTGGTGATCCCCCGCACGCTCAATACGATCGTTAACTTTCCGAAAACCATCGTTGACAGGCGGTGATCAGCCATAGCAGTATCCCAGGGCAGTACAGGCGTTCTATCCGAACGCCAAGCAGCCTTGCCCGGGATGGCCAAGGTCACCGCTGGGCTCACGCCCTCGCGTCGACCGACGCGACCTTACGCACTGCCATACCCGCACAGACCTCCGCCTGGACTTCCCAGCGCCGGGCGGAGCCGGTCAAGGTCCCCGCCTGAGCTCCGAGTCCCCCTTCGGAGAGCGGCATGGGACCTTGGCACGGCTGGCGGCGCCTCGGTGGGGGCGGCGCCACCGGCCGCTTGACGGTCGCAACACTGCGCCTTCACAACCCCCATGACTCAGGACGGGAGGAACCCGAGGGGACAGTGCACCCAACCGAACACCATCAACAGTACGTCCGGGACCTTCCCCCGGGTGCTCTCTGACCCGTCACCTCCAGCGGAGATACGGCCATGCCCCGTCCCATACTCGTATTCGGCTCTCCAGGGCCGGCCCCCTACAGCGAGTTCACACTGACGCAAATCACCTCCGCTCACCCGCTCCTTCTGCTCGACACGTCAGTACCTGTATGGATGCGGCCCCACCTGGCAGGTCACATAAAAGCTGACCCCGCCGACCTGTCAGAGGCGGCCCAGGCAGTTCGACAACATGCGGCGCGTCATGATGTGAGTGGAGTGCTCACCTTCTCCAACCAGTACCTGGAAGCCGCTGCCGGCGTCGCCCTGATGCTCGATCTCCCTGCAGGACCAAGTGAAACGCTCGTGGCCAGCACAGACCGGGTGGTGTTACGGCGACTCCTAGAGCTACATCACGTCCCTGTGCCTCCATGGTCACAGGCCGACGATCCAGAGACGGCTGCCTACCAGAGCGACAGGCTCGGCTACCCGGTCACCTTCACAGGGAGGACAGGAACAGGCCCGCAGTCCGTTCAGGTGCGCAGCCGCAGCAAGGTGCCCGCCGCATTCGACCGGTTCTTCCTCGAGTCACACTCAGGCGTCTTCATTGAACAGGACGCCGCGGAGCCACAGGTATCCGCAGAAACTGTGGTGCTCAACGACGACATCCGGATCGTCGCAGTCACCCACCACCTGCTGGGACCGGCTCCAGCCCGCGCACCTCTGCGCCACATGGTGCATGCGCACGATCCCCTACTTCACAACCCTGTACTGAGGCGCATTATCGGGCGCGCGGTCCGCGCCTTGCGCATCAGTCACGGCGTGATCCACATCACCATGCGACTCACCACTCGAGGTCCCAGAGTCACAGATATCGCCGCACATCTTCCCAGCGACCTCATCCCGTTGCTGGTCAAACAAGCCACGGGCATTGACCTGCCCCAAGTGGCTGCGGACATCGCTACGGGCAAGACACCCACGCTGACACCCACGAGGCATCGCGCGGCGGCCGTCCATTTCGCCTACTCAGACCGCGGCGGCCGCCTCAAGCGCCTGCACGTTCCTCAAGCCACGGACGACCCGCTCGTCGAACGTTGCGCGCTCACCCAACAATCCGGTGCACGAATCAGGCCTTTGCCGCTCGCAGGTGTAGAAGACCGACTCGCACATTGGGTCGTCCTCGGGCCGAACAAAGCCAGCTGCCTCAACTCACTTGACCAAGCAGCGCAGCGGATCCAGATCACTCTCTCAGAGACTTTTGATCACTCTCACGCTGCTTGACAGGACATACCCATCCAGGTCTGCCTCGTCAGCACATGCATGATCTGGCCAGAGGACCACTCCCCTACGGCTCTCTGGATCGACCTCAGCCGCGAGTTGCCGTGACCTGCCCGGTGTGATCCGAACGCAGGCCCTGAACGAGCACCGAGGGCGCCCTCTGGCACAGGGGGCGCCCTCGGCGCCGTACGGCGACTGCCTCGAAATGAGTCGGGGGAAGGAGCGGACAGAACTGCTGTAGCGGGGGCGTGTCCTGCCAGAGACGAACAGCACAACCGACAGCTCGGTCTCCGCCGGACCGGATATGACCAGACCAACCGAGTCGGGGTCATGCACCCGAGCTCTGTCGGTCTCCAGTGGCTGAGGCCAGACCGCTTCCGCATCCCCCCAGGTCGGCCGGCCCACTTCGAGGCAATTAAGGCGCACATCATGGACGGCGACACGGTGGCAGTCAGGGCCCAGCCGGACACCGAGAACGGTGAGATCGTCGCTTCTAGCGGGGTCAACTGTCGTACAGCGTGATCCGGTGAGGGTCGGTGCAGCTCAGCTGCAGCGCGAAGGACGCTATCGCGTGCAACAAGTGTGGCGCTATCCCCCGTTCGGGTAACGGCGCGCCGTCTGTTTGCCCGGTTCCATGCCGTATAGCCACCACCGTGCCGCATCGCGCCGACGACGGCTCGGGCAGCAGGACCCCGAACGTTGCGCGCGCACGCGTCAGCCACGACGGGAGGCACCGCAGCAACATCAAGAACCGCGTCGGGAATGCTCACGTCTCCGTTGGTGAATGTCATGTGGGGGCTCAGCGACCATGTGCAAAACGACGATGTGCTTTTTAGGAAATGGGTGAGGCGCCGGTGACGACGAGCGGTGGGCTTCGACCGGGCCAGTCGATGATGTGGATGGTCAGTTCGTTCTTCCAACTGGACGGCGAACCCGTCGGAGCGTTCGCGTCGCAGGCCGGCCCTGGTCGTCAGCATGTGTTGGGCAGCACGGACCGAGTCGGCGACGACCCGCGTCTGCTCGTCGACTTCAATGAGGGGCAGCCCCTGCTGTCGGAACATGGACAGCCGGTGGGAGAGCGTCATGGGAACACCGTGCTGCTGTGGGAAGCGGAGTACCGCATCCGCCGTGCTCGATTCCGCAGGAAGCTGTACTTCTCCGTAACATCCGAAGAACGAACCGTCCTTGATGTCAGGGAGACGTCCCGGCCCGACCGCACTGTCCACACATACGTCACCCGCAGCGATCCCGCGCTCGACCCGGTTGCCGTGCTCGGCCTCATCCTGCTGGAGGCACGGCCCGACAAGATGTCGGTCCTCAACGAGCTGTTCGAGAGGGGACAGACGTAACGGCTTGTGCGGAGTCGGCCTCCAGGCCGGGGAAACCGGCGCGAGCCTGCGCGGCGCAGGGTGGCGGGTCGTGGCGCAGCGCAGCCTCGACCAGATCCCCTTGGTCAGGGCCGCGCGCCCCCACCTCCTCGACAGCGGCGCGGAGGACCTGGCTGTGCTGCTCACCCCGGCGCCGGGGCTGGGACTAGCGAGCTCGTGCACGGTAGGCCGTGAGACGTCTCGAGCTTTGGTGTGGCCCGGGTTCACGTCTGCCGTGTCGGCTTCAAATCCGCGCTCTGCTGGTGGGACAGCAGACCGGCGATCGCTTGGATGGTGTCGCTCATGTGCTCGCGGCGGCCGAGGTGGCGGGTCAGGGCCCGCCAGTTCTTCAGATGGGCGATGCCGTGCTCGACACGAATACGACGTGAGGAGTGTGCCTTGCGCTGGCGTTCGTGCATCTCCTCGTACCAGTCCGGGGCGTTCTTCTTGAACTTGCGGTGCGGTGGGGTGACCACCCGGCCGCCGGTCTGGGCGCCCAGTCCCTGATAGCCGGCATCGGCGAGAATCTCCACCGCGGGCCCGTCGATCAGGAGCCTGACCAGCCCTAATTGGCGGGCGTGGGTGATGTCCGCGCAGCTTGCAGGCTGTGCTGGGCTGCACCACAGCACGCGGCCTTCGCCGTCTGTGACCACCATGGACTTGACGGCGTTCTGCTTGTTCTTGCCGGAGATGAACTTGTCACGGTTCTTGTGTCCGGCGGCCGGGCGGCGAACCCGGATCTCCGTGCCGTCGACGATGCCGGTCGTCCCGCTCGAGCCGAGATGGTCGATGACCTCGGCCAGGGTCCGCAGCCGCACGTCGGGGCTCACGGTGCACCCTCGCTCGGCGAGCAGGGGCCGCACCTCACCGACGGCCCGGGTGATGGTGGAACGATCCACGCCGACCCAGCAGGCCAGCACGTCATGGGTGACCCCGTGACGAAGATGGACGAGCGTGGCCAAGAGCCGGTCGACGAACACCAGCCGGTGCTTCGCGCCGGCACCCACGGCCCGCTTCCGCACACGCGTGGCAAGCCTCGTTTGGTGACGCTCCTGCCACAACGGGCCAATTTCCTCGACGAGTTCCGCAATCACTCCGGCAGTCAGACCCCGTGATCCGCCGATTGCTGATCGGCGTGCTGGTGGGCGCGGGCGATCGTGGAGTCCACGCTGACGGCCCAGGTGATCAGGCCCTTCGCATCGGCCTCGGCCTGCAGTTGCTCGAAGATCCGCTTCCAGGTGCCGTCGCGCTGCCACCGTCGAAAGAGGTCGTAGGCCCGGTCCCACGGTCCGTACCGCTCTGGGAGATCACGCCACGGTGCACCAGTCCTGGTCCGCCACCGTATGCCGTCGATCAGCTGCCGACGTGTCCATGTCGGCGGCCGCCCTGGCTTCTTGCCCGTCGGCAACAACGGTTCAAGCCGGGCCCACTGGCCGTTCGTCAGATCACCACGCCCCACGGCGCGTGATCATTTCACGACCTTGATCCACTTTCGCAACACGTCCTAGTCGACGACGTCGAGGTAGCTCATCATGCCGTTGTCTTCGTGGGCCGCGATGTGGCAGTGGAACATGACCTTGCCGGTGAAGTCGGAGAAGGGGACGCGGATGACCACCTTGCCGGGCACACCGTTGACCGCGTGGGGCACCGGCACGATGTCCTGGCGGCCGACGAAGGACTGGGGTACGCCGTTGATCGAGATGACCTGGAAGGAGTCGGTGTGGATGTGGAAGGGGTGGTCCTCGCCGGCCTCGTTGGTGATGGTCCACTCCTCCACGGTGTTCAGCTTCGCGGGGGTATTGAACACCGAGGAGTCCATGCCGAACTGCCGGCCGTTGATGAGAAAGCCGTCCGAGTCGTTTCCGCTGAGTGTCACGCTGCGCTTCTGCGCGATGGAGGCGTTGGACAAGTCGGTAGGCGCGGAGGGCAGCGCGCCGGAGACGGTGGGAAGCCGGGGCTGTGAGCGACCGGCGACATTGACCTTGAACAGCGCGGTGTCGGGGTAGTTGTCACCGTCCGGCCCGTTGCTGAAAGCAAGGCTGCGCAGGGTGGTTCCGCCGGGCCGGCTGCCGGCGGTGACCAGCACGTCGTAGCGCTTCCCGGGGGGCAGCAACAGGGTGTCGGCCGTGGTCACCTTGGCGGCCGGAACGCCGTCCTGGCCGATGACTGTGAACCGGTATCCGTCGAGCTTGAGGTGGTACCAGATGTCAGCTCCAACGTTGCCCAGGCGCCATAGCTGAGTCTCACCGGGCTTGATGGTGAGCACGGGCAGCAGCTGTCCGTTGACCAGACGTACCGTCGGGGCGTCGGAGTCGATCGACGTGGTGGCGGTGTTCTGGACGATGTGACCCGTCTTGTCGAGCTGAACGTCTTTCAGGTTCATGGCGTGCGTGGTGATGTTCCGCAGGGCGGACGGGAGCAGGGCCCGATCATCTCCGACGACCATGGCACCGGAGAGTCCGGCGAAGATCTGGTTCTCCACGTCGCCGGGGGAGAAACTGGCGCCGGGTGACGGCGGCATCTCCATACCTGCCATGCTGGAGCTGTCCGAGGGGCAGGTCGTGCCCATGGAGTGACTGTGGTACCAGTACGTGCCGGCCGGGTGGTCGGCGGGCAGATCCAGGTGGTAGTGGAACGTGGTGCCCGGGGCGATGCAAAGGAACGAATCGTCCGAGTCGTTCGACGGAGAGACGTGCAGGCCGTGGAAGTGCAGGTTGGTCGCTACCGAAAGGTTGTTGACCAGGGTGATCGTGGCGCGTTCGCCCGGTACGAGATGCAGGGTGGGGGCAATGAACGAGCCGTTGTAGGACTGGCCCCACACCTGCTTTCCCGCCACCTCGAAGCGGGTGTCGTGCGCGTTGAGGGTGATCGTCATGTTCGGGCTGGTGGCGGTGTCGAGGACCGGCGGGTCGGCGAAAGGCTGTCCGGAGGTCATGCCCGCCTGCTGCTGGGCCGTCGACAGCGGCGGCTCCGTCGTAGACGCCGCGGTCGGGGCGGCCGATGCCCCTCGGGTGTACACGACCGCGGCGGCAATGACCAGGAGTGCGGCTGCCAGCGCCTGGACGGTTATGAGGTGCCGTCCTGGCCGGCGGCGGTTGGCATCCGGCACGTTGCCGGCTGAGTTGGACATCGGTTCCCCTGTTGGTTTGGTCCTGCGGTGCAGTTGGTCTGTCGCCGAACGCCGCACCCGGGCGTGGACGTTGGCCTGTTAGGGCACAGCGCTCGCAGAGCGGTCGCGTTGGGTGGTTGTGGTCGGACGAGTCTGGACGTCAGCAGAAGTCCGGCTTCACTGTGGCAGTGGCTGGTATCACTGCAGTCTCGTCGGCGTCTTGTGCTGCTCTGGCCGCCGAGGCCGCCGTGCTGTGCGGGATCGCCGGCTGTCGGCGTGTCCCGACGCCTGCCCAGAGCGGAGAGGGCGAGCGGTGCAAGACCGCTGATGGCGCCCAGGGCGAGAAAAGGCGGAAGCACCACGGGACGCACGATGCAGGGTCACAGTGACTCGTAGGACGGAATGGTCAACCGCCGCCTGCGTCCAGTCCGTGCGCAGGGCGACTTGCGGGTCCAGCTCCCAAGGTGATCAGCCCGACGGCGGTTCGGTCACCCCGGCCGGTGCATCGGTGGCGTTTCGAGTCCCCGGGCTGAGCCGCCGCCCCGGCCGCCCTGCCGCCCCGCCGCCCCGCCGCCCCGGCGCCCCGCCGCCCCGGCGCCCCGGCGCTCCGCCGCCCCGGCGTCGAATTCGCGCCATTGTCGCGCCAATTCGGGGCGATCACAAAGAGGAATCCTACTGATTCGGTAGGAAACATCGTCAAGGTAAAGGGTGGCAAAATTCGCAGGGGTGGCCTTGAAGCGCTTGCAATTCATCACCTAGGTTCCTGGCTTGGTTCATTCACCCGCCGACGACGCCGGTTCCGAGATCCGGACCCGCCGACCCTGGAGCGAGGATGCCCCACCCATCCGGCTCGCCCCTGTCCCTCTCCGACTTAGCCGAGTCCCTCGTCCACCACGACGAGATCTCCGCAGCCGCCCGCCTGCTGGCGGGACGCATCCGCCGCACCCCCGTGCTCCCGCTCGAGGGAAGCGAACTGCTGCTCAAGGCGGAGCATCTGCAACTGCTCGGCTCCTTCAAGATCCGCGGCGCGCTGAACGCCGTCGCCACCCTCCCCGAGGACGTCCGCGCCCGGGGAGTGGTCGCCTTCTCCAGCGGCAACCACGGCAAGGCCGTGGCCTACGCGGCCGGCCTGTACGGCATCAAGGCCACCGTCGTCATGCCGCACACCGCCCCCGCCGTGAAGGTCGACGGGGTGCGCGCACTCGGCGCCACCGTCGAACTGGTGACGCCCGAGCGGCGCGACGTGTACCCGTACGAACTGGCCGAACGCACTGGGGCGCACCTCGTGCACCCCTTCGACTCGCGCGCCGCGATCGCCGGGCACGGCACGCTCGCGCTGGAACTGCTGGAACAGGTCCCCGACGTCTCGGCCGTCCTCGTGCCGGTCAGCGGCGGCGGACTGCTCAGCGGCGTCGCCGCCGCCGTCAAGGCGCTGCGCCCGCAGGTCGCGGTCATCGGCGTCGAGCCGGAACTCGCCGGCGACGCCGCCGAGAGCCTGCGCCGCGGCGAGCGCGCCGTGTGGACCACGGCGGACGCCTACCGCACCTGCGCCGACGGGCTGCGCGCGACCACGCTCGGGACACTGCCCTGGGCGCACATACGGCGGCTCGTGGACGACATCGTCACCGTCTCGGAGGACGACATAACCGAGGCCCTGTCTTGTCTGGCCCGCCAGGGAAGACAGCTCGTCGAGCCGTCGGGAGCAGTGGCCCCGGCGGCTCTTCTGCGCGGCCGCCATGTGCCGCCCGCCACGGCGGGCCCGGTCGTGGCGGTCGTCTCCGGAGGGAACGCGGACCCCGCCCTGGTCGCTTCCCTGCTGACCGCACCGTCCCGAAAATCGATCCAGACCATGTGACCGCACCGTCCTGAAATCGATCCACATCATGGGGGAGCTTTGTCACCGCACGCTCGGACCTCACTGCCGGCGGCATGCACGGAAGCGGAATTCGCCTACCAGTCCTTATCGTTCTACCGGGAGTTGATCGATCGCCACGGTCTCGCGGAAAACGGACGGCTTCGCCTGGCGTCGGAGAAGGAATTCCGCGCCCTGCCCTTCACCGGAAAGGCGGATTTCCGTCGCGGATTTCCGGCCAAGGTGATCAACCCCGCGGAATCCCTGCCCCAACTGACCTACACCAGCAGCAGTTCCGGCACCACCGGGGACCGTCTGGTCACCGTGGTCCATCGGCCGCTCCTGGCCGAGCGCATGGCGGTCACCGCCGCCGCCCACCCGGCGCTCGCCGAGCGGCTCCTGGGCGCGGAGAACCGCCGAGTGGCCCGGCTCGCCGCGCCCAACTGCTCCGACGTGGAGTGCGCCACGCCGCTGTCCACCCGCGCCGACCGCACCCTGCCCGACGGAACCCTCGTCCTGTCCGTCTCCCACGACGTGCTCGCCACACCGGACGCGATGGTCGACCGGATGCTGGAGGAGATCACCGACCACGCGCCCGCCTGGCTCTACGCCGACCCCACGCACCTGGCCTTCCTCTGCCACCGGGCCCGCGCACGCGGCGTGACCCGCCTGCCGGTCCGGGCCGTCGTCCTGACCTACTCGCTGCTCACCCACGCCGCCCGCCGCGCGGTCACCGAGGCGCTGCCCGAGGACGCCGTGGTGGCGGAGGTACTGTCCATGTCGGAGTTCGGCTGGTTCGGGATCGAGTGCGCCCTCGGAGCGCGGCACCTGAACGAGGAGAACTTCCACCACGAGATCCTGCGCGAGGACGGCACCGAGGCCGGGCCGGGCGAGCTCGGCGAACTCGTCGTCACCAGCATCGGCGACCGGCTCTCACCGCACGTGCGCTACCGCACCGGCGACCTGCTGGAACCCGCCGGCGCCTGTGCCTGCGGAGCTGCGGGGCGCACCGTGATCCACCACGGCCGCGCCGCCTCCGGCCTGCTCGACGGCCCCGGCGGACGTGCCGTGACACCCCGCCAGGTGGACGACGCCCTCGCCGACGTGACCGGCGTACGCCACTACCGCGTCGACCAGAGCGAGCCCGGCACGGTCCGCTGCCGGATCATCACCTCCGCCGGCACCGACCCAGCCGAGGAGAGCGGCGCCGTACGGGACCGACTGCGCGCGCTGTTGCCGCACGTCGAACACGTCGAGGTGAGCACCGTCGCCCACATCGAGGCCGAGCGGTCGGGCAAGTTCGCCACCTGCTCGGGACCGGGCCGGGTCCGCGAAGGAGCGCTGCTGTGACCGCCCTCGCCGACCTGCGTGCCGACTTCCCTCTGCTGCAGCGCACCGTGGACGCCGGACGCCTGGTCTACCTTGACAACGCTGCCACCACGCTCAAGCCGCACTCCGTCATCGACGCGATCGCCGGCTACTACGGCACAGTCGGCGCGAACATACACCGCGGCAAGCACATCCTGTCCGAGGAGGCGTCCGAGCGGTACGAGCAGGTCAGGGCCCGGATCGCGGAACGGCTGGGCGTACCCCCGCGCAACGTGGTGTTCACGGCCGGCACCACCGAGGGAATCAACCTCGTCGCCGCGGGCCTGCCGCTGAAGGAGACCGACCTGGTCGCCCTGCCCGTCGACGCCCACCACTCCGCGCAACTGCCCTGGCGCGGACGGTGCCGCACCACCTGGCTGGCCGCGGGGGAGGACACCACCGTCGACGAGGAGTCCTTCCAGGCCGTCCTGGAGAGCCGGCCCCGTGTCGTGGTCCTCACCGCCGCCTCCAACGTCACCGGCCACACGGCCTACGTGGACCGGCTCGCCGCCCTCGCCCACGAGGCGGGCGCCTGGACCGTCGTGGACGCCGCCCAACTCGTTCCGCACCGGCTGCCGCGCGTCACCGCGGGCATCGACGCGCTCGCCTTCTCCGCGCACAAGATGCTCGGCCCCACCGGCATCGGCGTGCTCTGCCTCAGCGACCGGCTGATCGAGGCCCTCACCCCCGACCGGCTCGGCGGCGGCACCGTCGACTGGGTCGACCAGGCCGGCTACCGGCTGCGCCGCGCCCCGTACCGTTTCGAGGCGGGGACCCCCAACATCAGCGGCGTCTACGGCTTCGGCGCCGCCTTGGAGTACCTCGACCGGACCGGCGAGGACACCGTCGCCGCACGGGACGCCGAGCTGCTCACCGCACTGCTGGAACAGGTGCGCGACCGGCCGTACCTCACGGCGCTCGGCGGGCTCGGCGACCGGGGACGCATCCCCGTGCTCACCGTCACCCTGCGAGGCGTACCCGACCCGTCGGCGATCGCCCGCGCGCTCAGCGACTCCTACGGCGTGATGTGCCGGTCGGGCCACTTCTGCGCCCAGCCGTACTTCACGGCCCACGACCACACGGCCGGGCTGCGGATCGCGCCGTACCTGTACAACACGCGCGAGGACATCGAGTACGCCTTCACCGCCCTGGACGAGGTCCACCGGCTGCTGGCGCGGAGCGTGTGACATGACCGAGCACACCGAGAGCTTCCACGAACGCTTCCGTGCGGTCGCGACCGCCGCGCCCGATCGCACGGCCGTGATCGGGCCGGACGGCCGGCGCACCACGTACGCGGAACTGGCCGCGCTGACCGAGGCGGCCACCCGCTCCCTCGCCGCCCGGCTGCGCGCCGAGGACTGCGTGGTCGTGGAGGCCGAACGATCCCCGCGCCACCTCGCCGCCATGCTCGCGGCCTGGCGGCTGGGCCTGACCTACGTACCGCTGCGCACCCACGAGTCACCCGCCCGGCGCGAGCACGTCCTGCGGCAACTCGCCGGCCGGGCCCTGCTCGTCTCCGGCGACGCCTCCGCCGCCCGCATCGGCAGGGTCGACCGGCGCCGGCACGGCGAGCTGACCGAGCCGCTGCGCTGGCCCAGCGGCCAGGCGGCCTACGTCGTCTTCACCTCCGGCAGCACCGGCACGCCCAAGGGGACCGTGCTCACCGCCGAGGGCTTCACCGCCCGGCTCGACTGGAGCCAGCGGTGCTACCCGCTCACCGCCGACGACGTGTTGCTGCAGCACACCGCGGTCTCCTTCGACTTCGCGGTGTGGGAGGCAGCGGCCGCCCTGCTGCACGGAGCCGCCCTGCTGCTCACCGAGGACGGCCCGTACACCGACCCCGAGGAGGCGGTGGAGTCGGCCGTACGGCACCGGGCCACCGTGGCCCACTTCGTCCCCTCGGTGCTCTCCCTGGTCGAGATGTCCGGACTGCTCGCCGGGTGGACCTCGCTGCGCCTGCTCTACTCGGGCGGCGAGCAACTGCGCGGCACCCTCGCCCAGCGCGTGCTGCACCAGGCCCCGCACACCCTGCTGGTCAACCAGTACGGCCCCGCGGAGACCTGCGTCGACTCCACCCACCACTCCTGCACCCCGCCCCTGACGGACGGCCCCGTGCCCATCGGCCGGGCCATCGACGGCACCCGGCTCACCCTGCTGCCGGTGCCCGGCCTCGGCCCCGACGCCGGGGAACTGCTCATAGGCGGCCCGGGAGTCGGCTTCGGCTACCTGGACCCGGCCGACCCGGCCGGCGACCGCTTCGGCCACGACCGGCACGGCCGCACCTTCCGCACCGGTGACCTGGTGCGCCGGCTGCCGGACGGCGACCTGCTGTTTCTCGGGCGGGCCGACGACCAGCTGAAGGTCGGCGGCGTCCGGGTCGAGCTCGGGGAGATCGAGTCGATCGCCGCCTCGTTCCCCGGCGTGACCGCCGCCGTCGCCCTGGCCGTGCCCGGCCCGGACGGCACCGCGCTCGACCTGGTGGTGGAGAGCCGCCGTGCCGATCTCGACGTACGAGCGCTGCGCGGCACGCTCACCGAACGGCTCATGGGTCCGGTGGCGCCGCGCCGGCTGCGCGTCGTCACGGCCCTGCCCCGCACCGCGGGCGGCAAGGTCGACCGGGCACGGCTGGCGGCCGCGTCCCGCCCGGCCGGCACGCCGCCGGCGCCCGGCGAACCCGCGCAAGGGGCCTCCGTACAGGACACATCCGTACCGGTCCCTTCCGCGCCGGCCGCAACCGCCCACGCTTTCCGCGCACACGTCCAAGAGGAGATGCGTTGACTTCAGCGAACGACACCCGCGCCACGGATACCGCGGCCAAGGTGGCACAGGTCTGGACGGACGTCCTGGGCTGTCCCCCGCCCGGCGCGGACCAGCACTTCTTCGACGACCTGGGCGGCAACTCGCTGCTCGCCTACCAGGCGACCGTGCGGCTGCGCACGGCCCTGGACCGGCACGTGCCGCTCAAACTGCTCTTCACCGCCCCGCGGTTCGCCGAGTACACCGCACAACTGGACGCCACCGCCGAGGAGGAGCAGCCCGCATGACCGACGGCTCGATCACCCTCGACGACTGCACCACGCACGGCACGTTCCCGCTGATCGTGACCGCGGACGGCGTCCGGGACGCCACCGGCTGGGCCGCCGCCCACGCCGAGCCGTTACGGACCGCGCTGCACCACCACGGCGCGGTGGTCCTGCGCGGCTTCCCCGTGCCGGACGAGCGTGCCTTCGAGGACGTCGTCCGCGCTCTGAGCGGCGGTTCCTGGGCCGAGTACACCGAGCGCGCCACCCCCCGCTCGCATGTGGCGGGCAAGGTGTTCACCTCCACCGAGTACCCACCCGACCGCTCGATCTTCGTGCACAACGAGAGCTCCCACGTCCTGCGCTGGCCCCGCCATCTGTACTTCTGGTGCGGCACGCCCGCGCAGGAGGGCGGCGAGACACCGGTGTGCGACACGCGCCGCGTCCACCGCGCGCTCGACCCGGCGCTGCGCGAGCGGTTCACCTCCGAGGGGTGGATCTACCAGCGCACCTTCGGCACCGGCATCGGCTTCAGCTGGCAGTCCGTGTACGGCGTCGACACCTTCGAGCAGCTGGAGAAGTACTGCGCCGACCACCACATGGCGGTGCGCCGCGACGGCGACACCGTGCGAGTGCGCTACCGGCGCTGGGCGGCGATCCGGCATCCGCAGACCGGCGAGGACAGCTGGTTCAACCACGGCGTCTTCTTCAACCGCTGGAACCTCGAACCCGAACTGCAGGAGTTCGCCGAGGAACTGGGAGAGGACACGCTGCCGTACAACACCCTGTACGGCGACGGCTCCCCGATACCCCGCGAGGTCATCGAGGAGATACGCGCCGCCTACGACGCCGCGACCGTCGCCGAGCCCTACCGGGCCGGTGACGTCATGGTCGTCGACAACATCGCCGTGGCCCACGGGCGCAGGCCCTACCGAGGGCCTCGGCGCATCCTGGTCACGATGACCGACCCCACCGACGGCACGGCCTTCGCGCCACCCGCCGTCGTGGCCACCCCCGGCTGGTAGCCGGACGGCCGCCCGGCGCGGAGCACACCGGCCCGCGCCGGGCGACCGCACCCGCAGACGAGTACGACGACAAGGGAAGAACTTTCGTGAACATCGTGCTGTACGCCGTGATCGTGCTGTTCTGGGGCACGACGTGGATCGGCATCAAACTGCAGCTCGGCAGCGTGGATCCGGCGGTGTCGGTCGCGTACCGGTTCCTGCTGGCGGCTCTGTGCATGTTCGTGTGGACCACGGTCCGCCGGCTGCCGATGCGGTTCACGGCCCGCAGCCATCTGCGCTTCGCCCTCGTCGGCCTGCTGATGTACTCGACCAACTACGTGCTCTTCTACTACTGCTCGCAGCACCTCGTGTCGGGGCTGGTGTCGATCATCTTCTGCCTGTCGGTGGGCTTCAACATCGTCAACGGGCGCATCTTCCTCAAGCGGCCCATCTCCCGCACGGTCGTCCTCGGCGCGCTCGCCGGGCTGTGTGGTCTCGCCATGGTCTTCGCGGACGACATCGCCGGCACCGAGGCCGGCTCGGGGCTGGTGACCGGGCTGCTGCTCGGGCTCGGCGCGACGCTGCTGTTCTCCTTCGGCAACATCGCCTCCTCCTGGAACCAGGCCCGCGCCGGGCTGCCGGTCGTGCAGTCCACCGCCTGGAGCATGCTGTACGGCGGCCTGTTCACCAGCCTGGGCTGCCTGGTGGCGGGCAACTCCTTCACCGTCGAGCCCTCGTTCAAGTACGTGGCCGGTCTGGTGTACCTGTCGGTGTTCGGCTCGGCCATCGCCTTCGTCACCTATCTGACGCTGCTGGCCCGGATCGGTCCCGACCGGGCGGCCTTCGCGACCGTCGTCTTCCCGCTGGTGTCCCTGTCGCTGTCGACGATCTTCGAGGACTACCACTGGAGCCTGCTCGCCGTGCTGGGCGTCCTGGTGGTCCTGTCGGCCAACGCGGTCATCCTGGGCGGGCCGCACCTCAAGGCCGCCCTCGGCCGCCTCCGCCCGGCCGGCGCCGACGCGGGCGCGAACGGCGCTGCGGTGCCGGCGGGTGAGCAGGCCGCCGTACCCGAGAGCGGGCCGGGCCGTGGCTGACGGCCGGCCGGGCGCCGCCCGGCGCTACTACCTGCTGCCCTACGCAGGCGGCGGCGCCGGCGCCTACCGGCGGCTGACGGAGCGGTGGCCGGACACCGTCGAGGCCGTTCCGCTGGGCTGGCGGCCGGCCGAGTACCTCGGCACGGGCGGCATCCGCCGGCTGGCCGCCGACCTGGCGCGGCGGGTGGCCGAGGACGAGGCCCGCCGCCCGGCCGCGGGTTACGGCCTGTTCGGGCACAGCATGGGCGCGCTCGTCGCCTACGAGACCGCCGCCGCGCTGCTGGCCCTGGACTGCCCGCCGCCCGCGGTCCTCGTCGTCTCGGGCCGGGCGGCGCCCCAGTACGGCTTCCGCCCCGCCGTGGACCCGGACGTACCGCAGAGCACGGCGGCGTACCTGCGCTCGTGCGGCGGTGACCTGGCGGCGGCCGCCGAGGACCCCGAGTTCGTCGACCTGGTACGGGAACGGCTGCGGGACGACGTCCTGCTCGGCGGGGAGCACCTCCACCCGGACCGGCCGCCGCTGCCGCTGCCCCTCGTCGCCCTCGGAGGCCGCGACGACCCCCTCACCACGCCGCGGGAGACGGAGGGCTGGCTGCGGCACAGCACCGATCCGGGCGGCCTGTATATCTACCCGGGCGGCCACTGGTTCCTGTGGGACCACCTGCCGGCGGTCGCGGACCGGCTGACGGCGGAACTGCACACCCGCACGGAGGCGAACACCCCGGCCGGGGAGCCGCACCGGCACGGGTGAGCCCGCGGCAACTACGGGGTTGGGGGGCGGAGCCCCGGGGGTTCGCCCCCGGGGCTCCACGACTCTTCCGCGTCTTCCGCGTCTTCCGCGTCTTCCGCATTTTCCGCATTTTCCGCATCTTTCGCGAGTCGGTGTCGAATGGTTCGGCGGTCGGTCGAAGCGGACCACCGCGAGACCGCCCGGTGCCGGCCGGCCCTCGACGGCCGGCCGCACTGCGCGTCCGCCGAGACGGCGACCGAGAACGCCGATCACTCCAAGGCGGCCCTCGCCGCAGGCGAAAGAGCCGCACAGTCGGTGCTGACGGCAGTGAAGGACACGGACGTCCTGATCCCCGGGCCCGCGCGCCGCTCCGGTCCCAGTTGACGCCCCACCCCACACACCGGCCTACCATCCACCGAACCCGGTCCGGACCGTCAACCCCGCCATGCCCGCAGCCCCCGCCCCGGAAGAGGACATGACCTCACACGCACCTTCACACGCGACGGTCCACATACCCGATGCCGCTTCGTCACAGCGCCGCACCCTTCGGGTCCTGGTCGCCGCGCAGATCCTCAGCGGCGCAGGTCTCGCCGCAGGCGTCACTGTCGGGGCCCTCCTCGCCCAGGCCATGCTCGACTCCACCAGCCTCGCCGGCCTGCCCAGCGCCCTGTTCACGGCCGGATCCGCGCTCGCCGCCGTCGCCGTCGGCCGCATCTCCCAGGCGAGAGGCCGCCGCCCCGGCCTCGCCACCGGCTACCTCACCGGCGCCATCGGCTCGGTCGGCATCATCACCGCCGCCGTTCTGGACAACCCGGTCCTGCTGTTCCTCGCCCTGTTCGTCTACGGCGCCGGCACCGCCACCAACCTCCAGGCCCGCTACGCCGGAGCCGACCTCGCCGCCCCCGGCCACCACGCCCGCGCGGTCTCCACCGTCCTGGTGGCCACCACCCTCGGCGGCGTCTCAGGACCCAACCTCGCCGCCCCCACCGGCCATTTCGCCGAGCACCTCGGCATCCCGAACCTTGCCGGGCCGTTCCTCCTCTCCGGCGCTGCTTATGCGTTGGCCGCGCTCGTCCTCGCCCTGTGGCTGCGGCCCGATCCGCTGCTCCTGGCCCGCTCCATCGCCAACGCCGCCGAAGCTGACGCCAACCCGGCCGCCGCCCGAGCCACCGATGCGAACGAGGGTCGCGGAGGCGTGGTCCTCGGCGCCCTGGTCATGATCCTCACCCAGCTCGTCATGGTCGCGATCATGACGATGACACCGGTCCACATGCACGACCACGGACACGGCACCGCCGCCTCCGGTCTCGTCATCGCCCTCCACATCGGCGCCATGTACCTGCCCTCCCCCCTGACCGGCCGGCTCGTCGACCGCTACGGGCGCATGAGGGTCGCCGCCGTCTCCGGCATCACCCTGCTCGCCGCGGGTGTCCTGGCCGCCGTCGCGCCCGGCGACTCCGTCGCCCTCCTCGCGCTCGCCCTCGCCCTCCTCGGCGTGGGCTGGAACCTCGGCCTCGTCGCAGGCACCGCGATCATCACCGACACCGTGCCACTGGCCACCCGCGCCAAGACCCAGGGCCTGGTCGACGTCTCCATCGCCCTCGCCGGCGCCACCGGCGGCATGGCCTCCGGCATCATGGTCGCCGCCACCAGCTACCCCGCCCTCGCCCTTTCCTGCGGCATCCTCTCCCTCGCCCTCCTGCCCGCCGTCGCCGCCACCGCCTACCGCCGCTGAGCACCACCAACGCCGGCACCCCCACGCCGGACATCACCGTCGACGGCGGCGGGCTGCTCTGCGTCACTCTCCTGCTGCGCCTGCGCAAAGAGATCGACAGGGCCGGGCCGGGCACCCTCGTGCACATCATCGACACCGACCCCGCCGCACCGCCGGACCTCCCCGCCTGGTGCCACCCGGCCACCACTACCTCGGCCCCATACGACGTGCCGCAGACGCATGTGCATACGCCTTGCGGATCGCTGCCGGGGCCCTCCCCACCCGCGCAGACGCCCCGTGGAACGCGAATGATCCGGAGGGCTGACGAAAGGCTGACGGCCCGACTCCGCTCGGCAACCTGGCGTTCGACGATGCGCGCGCAGACCGGGCCGCGCAGCCACTCGGCGAGCCCCAGGTCGGGGTCGTAGGGGGGAGCCGGTGCGGGCCGCGCGCGGGGTGCGGGAGCGGTCGTCGTCACCGTAGCAGGCGGGGGCGGCAGTACAACTCCGCCGGGAGCGGTCGCCTCTGCGGACGACGGTGCCTCCACGACCACAGCCTGAACCCTCTGCGGACGCGGGCGGGTGTCAGTCTGTTCGGCTCGGTCGGCTTCCCCCGGGACCTGCAGAGGTCGATGGTCAGTGCCCCCGGTTGCGGGGTCGCCGAAGACGAACTCGCCGCCGTGCTTGGGCGGCCGGCCACCCTTGGGGTTGGTCTGGTGGAACTCCTTGCGGGAGGGTGTCGGCCGCCACATCACCCGGTCCGAATGGAGCCGGCCGAGAATCTGGACGGGCAGGTCACCCAGCAGGCGTGTGCGATACCCCGTGCCTCGTTTCCGGCGTCCACACCACGAGGAGCGACTGGTCGCCGTCGGCAAGTGGCGGCCGGGCTCACCGCTGAAGTGCGAAAACGCGCGTCAAGTTCGAGCCCCGTCCGACACTGGTCGTTGAATGACAAGCTCAGGCCTGACCTGCCGTCACTAACACCCGTTCACTGACACCAGACCGGCACACCCACTGAGGCCCACGGATCACTTGTGGCATGTGATGTTGATCGCAGCTCGTCGAGCGGGGCAGGCCGTTGGTCGGCGGCGACTGGCAGACGGTGGCGACACCGGGAAGCAGCAACGGCACCGCATGGGAAGTGGCGACATTGCGTCTCAAAGTGATTCTCGGAACCCGGGACTTCGACGGCGTCGACTGGTACTTCACCAAGCCAGGTGAGAAAGTGCCCAGCCTCGTGAAAGACATGCCGAAGCCCGACTGGGCCCAGTGACACCGAGAACCCAAGGACAGGAAGAGCACAGACAATGCCGGAGTTCGTACGAGAGAGACGTCTGTTCCGGGTGGTCAGCTTCGCGGCGTCGCACCGGGTGCTGCTGTTGCGCAGCGAGCCCACTGCAGTCGATGGAACGGACACCCGTGTCGAGGTGTACTTCGGCCACGTCGAGCTGATGCTGCTCAAGCCCATCTATGAGCGGGGCATTCACGTCCGCCGGGCGTCGGAGGCGGAGTTCGCTGTGCTGAAGGAGCGTCACCGCCTTCCTGCGGAGGATGCGGCCTTCACCTGGATGCTCGAACCGGACGGGGACAGCTTCGTCGTCTCCGGCGATCCCGCGTGGCGTGAAGCAGCCCGCGAGTTCGAGGACCCGTCCTTGTTCGACTTCACCCAGCCCTGGCCACCGGACTTCCCCGCGCAGTACGGCAGCATCGACTGATACGCACAACATGCTGAGGCGCCCCCTGCCACAGGAGGCGCCTCAGCACCAGGGTGTCTCTTTGGCTTCGCTCGGTGAGACGGATGCGCCTGAGGTTGCGACACAACCGGCGCGGCGCGGCCAGGACGACTGGTGGACAGCCAACTTCGCCGCGGCCGAACAGTTCCGCGCCCGGGGAGAGGCACCTGCACGTACCCTGCAAGCACGTCGAGACCACCGACGGCACCGGGCACAAACCCGGGGCATGATCGGACAACACCCGACGCCGAGCCGACCGGCTCGCCCCGGAACGCCGCGCCGAGATGGACGCCCTCGGCATGCGCTGGTGACACCGGCGCGCAAAAGACCACACGGAACCAGCACAGCCCGCGTGCCGGATGCGGGGACCGGCGGGCGGGGCGATGGAGCCCACAAGCATCTCCCGCATGCCGATCACGCCTCCAGTTCGCGATCAGCTGGCTCAACTCACGCATGCCCGCATCGTCGCACCCGCACCGTGCGTCCTTCGGGCAGGTCGCTTGGACGAGGGACATGATCCGATGGAGATCCGGCCGGCGCCGCTGTTCACTGACCTTGCTCATCAATCAGTCGAGTCCTCAACAGTCGCACCCCCCGCCAGTACGCGGCATGGGCCCGGGTGGCGATGGTGACGGGGTCGTCATGGCCCAGTACCCGCGCGCGGTCAGCGAGGAGCTCGGCGAAGGCGGCCGCTGCTCCGGCCGCATCCCCCCGCCTCAACCTGGCACCAGGCGAGATTGTGCCGGGTGGTGAGGGTGGAGGGGTGGTCATCACCCAGTGGGCGTAGCCGGGCGCCGCGTGCGGCCGCCCAACCGGATGAGAAGACCGCAGGCCTGCACCGGATGGCCTGTGCAGGCCTGGGGCGGTGACGTTGGAGTTACTCAGCGACGCCCCGCTCTATCCGCTTGCTCGCCTGGTCGAAGAACCGGTTCGGCAACGGGATGTCGTTGGCGGTGATCCTGACGTAGTCGGCATTCAGCTCCCGCGCCCTGGCAGACAAGTCCGCAGGACGGTCTCACCCATTTCGTCTGCTCATGGTCAGGGCGCGGCAGGCTCGCTTCGTGCTGGTGGCCAGTCGGGGATGAGGCGCGGGACGTTTCTCACGAGCCACCGCCCTCGGCCCGGCGTGCGGCGATCGCTCAGCCAGCCGCTTGGCTGCCGTCCCTCTCCGGCGGTGGGCCCAAGGTAGGCATGCCGAGGTCGGTCGGCGCTGGTGCCGTGCGGCAGGCAGGTGTCCGGCGTCGGTGAAGTACGCCGAGGACTCCGAGCCCGGCTGCCACGGCCAGGACTGCGAGGGCGGGTATCCAGAGCGCGCCGATCGCGGAGGTTGACGCCGATTCCGCCGAGGACGGCGAGGAGCGGCCCCGCGCAGCACACCGCGCAGGCGGCGATCGCGGCCGCGCCGGCGCCGAGCGTGCCCCAGGGCCGGGACGGACGGGCAGAGGAGGCAGTCATGCGGGTGCTCCGAAGAGGTCGTCCAGCATGCCGGCGGCGGACTCGGGGGCCCGCACGTCCAGCTGGAGAACGGTCGGGGTCAGGTGCAGGGTGAAGTCGAAGAACGCGCAGCAGCCCTGCTCCGCCGCAGCCAGCTTCGCGAGGTCACCGGCCAGCTCAGCGTCTGCGGGGAAGGACAGTCGAAGGCCGTCGGTGATCTCCTCGTGGCTCGTGGCCTTGGCGACCAGCTGCTGCCACTGTGCGGTGCGCTCGCCCAGCTCGGCGCCGCCCAGGGTGCAGGCCACCGGGACCTCCCGCCACGGCTCGGTGCCCATGGAGAAGCGTGTCGGCGACAGCTCGATGGGCACAGCCTCGGCCGCCGGCGCCAGGCTGGTCGTGGTGCAGCCGCAGTCCGGCCCGCACGCCCCCGTCGGAGCCGGGCCGGACAGGTCGGCATGGACGCGAGCCAGGTGGGCGGAGAACGCACGCAGCTCGGCGATCCGGCCGTCGGTCTCCGCGATCCGCCCCGAGATCAGCGGCAGCATCCGTGCCCGGACGGAAGCGCACACCCCTTCCTCGCGGACGTCCAGGAGCTCGCGGATCTCGTCGAGGGCAAGGCCCAGGAGCTTGGCCGAGGAGATGAAGGCCAGGTGCTCCACCGCGTCCTCGCCGTACACCCGGTACCCGGACGGCGTGCGGTCAGCGGGCAGCAGACCGGAGTCCTCGTAGAAGCGCAGCGTCGTGGCCGGAACGCCGGAGCGCTGGGCCAGCTGCGAGATGCGGTAGCTCGTCACACAAGCGACCGTAAACCTTCGACTCGACTCGAAGGTCAAGTCGGAGCAGCCGAAGAGCCTCCGCTCGCGAAAGGACCTGCTCAGCACACCTGGCGTGCCCCTCTGCCAGGACAACTAGCGTGCTCAAGCGCCAACATCGCGCTCAGTCTCAAGAACCCTGCATCATCAAGGTCGCCAACAGCTGGATCATCACGAACCCCGGCGGCGGGCCCACGGATGACAAACCCGACGTCGTACTGCGCCGGCAGGAGGACCCCCACACCGCCTCCAGCTTCCTGAATGTACGGGTGGCGGATATCCACGGCTTCTACGCGCCAGCCTGCGCCAAGGGAGCCGAGTTCCTCACCCCCCGCCCATCGACCGGCGCGCCGAGCTGCGCTGTTACATGCGCGACCCGGATGGCTACCTCATCGAGGTCGGCCAGTCCACGGGCCGGCTCAAGCGCATCCTGGCGCGCACCGATACCGAAGCCTGACCACTGCACCGCGCTGCACTGCTGACCGAATTCGTCAGATGCGACGGACCGGGTCCGTGATTCCGCCGGCGCACGCAAGCGCCGCGATGTCCCATCCGGCGCGTCCGGCCCCGGCCTGGTAGGCGCTTTCGTAGAAGGCGAGCACGGCGGCACGTGGATCGGCCTCGGCGCGGGCCGCGTCGTAGCGCAGTACGGCCAGGTGGCTGTCGCCGCGCGCGACCCACTGCGCGGACGCCGGGCTGAGCGGTGCTTCGGCCAGGCCGGCGGGCTCGGGGGCGGTGTACGAGTAGAACGCGGGCTCGGCAAAGGTGTCGTCGCCGAACCAGAAGCCGAAGCTGATCACTTCCGAGGAGTACGCCTCCCGGGTGACGGGGTCGGCCTGCCTGGGCTGGTCGACCCGGCGCCCGGAGAACCGGCTGTGGGCGATGTCGAAGGTGTGCCAGAAGTGGTGCACCGGGCTGGCCTTTCCCGAGAAGCCCGCCGTGAACTCCTCCAGCACGGACGCCACCTGGCTCAGCACCCGCCAGTAGCGGTTTGCGGCCACCGGGTCGTAGGTCGCGTGCTCGGTGTCCTCGGCGAACGGCCGGTCGGCGTCGGATAGGTCGAAGGGCCTGGGAATAGCGATGTTCGCCCGGACGCCCAGCGCGGCCAGAGCGGCCAGGGTCTGGTCGTAGAAGGACGCGACGGACTGGCCCGGAAGCGGAAAGGACCGCTCTTCGCCGTCCAGCGTCATGACGGCGAGCCGGTGGTCGACGAAGTCGAAGTCGACCGTGAAGATCGGATTCCCGTCGACCTGACCCATCGGACGGGTGGTGATGCCGCGCCCCGTGACATGGAACGGGACGTTCCACCAGTGGTTGCGCCGGGAGCTCGCGGCCAAGCGGATCTTGCCGACAATCTGCGCGAAGCGGTGCAGCGTCTCCTTCGTGTCCCGCCACTCCGGCAGCGGTGCCGGCGGGAACAGCTCCATCGCCTGCCCCTTCCCGCCCGGCGCTCCCGCGGCGGCCGGGCCGTCTCATCATGACCCCGCAGGGGGACATCCCGCACGCCGCCGAGGGAGCGGTTCAGCCCAGCCGCCGCACGGGCCGCCACCCAGGTTCCGCCGTCGTCCGGCCAGCGGCGGGAAGCTGGCGGGCGCATACGGCGAGTTGCCCCCAACTTCAAGCCCCAGGTCAAAGGGCTGGTGGGATCATCTCCGACGCCAACCTGCACGACAGTCAGGCCCTGATCCCACTGATGCGTGGTCTCCCGCCGATCCGGTCCCGTTTTGGCCCCCGGCGTCGCCGCCCTGCCAAGCTGCACGCGGACAAGGGCTACGACTTCGACCACCTGCGCGGATGGTTGCGCCGTCGGAAGATCGTGCCACGCATCGCCCGCCGCGGCGGGGAAAGCTCCGGCCGCCTGGGCCGACACCGCTGGGTCATCGAGCGGACGATGCCCTGGCTGAACGGCTGCCGCCGCCTGCACCGCCGCTACAGCGCAAAGCCGAACACTTCCTCGGGTACGTCGGCATAACTCCCAGCTCCAGATCGCGGACTGGGCAGCAGGAGCGGTACGGCAATGGGCCGCCCACCTGGCAGTTGGCGGTGACCGGTTCTCGGAGGAACTGGCGGACGTGGTGAAGCCCTGGGTGGTCGGCGCTGTATGGCCGACAGGGACCGTCGTTCTGCGCGCGTCCGGGCCGGGAGGGCGGTGCCCGCGCTGTGTTCCGGGGCCAGCGTGACAGCCGAGCGAGCGGGTGTGCGAGCGAGCGCTGCCACGCGCACAAGCGCAGCGTGTACGGCACTCCCCCTGGGACCTGAGCGACTGCAGGACACCACGCGGGGCGGACCGCGGGGCGGATGCCAGTGCCGTGCGTTGCACGAGGAGCCTGCTGCTCTGCGCGCCCCGTTTGCGGCCCGTGCAGCCGGAGGACGTGTGGAAGAAGAGCTGCTCGCCTCGGCACGTATGGGCGAGGTACTCGGGGAACTCGCGGCCACCTACGAGGTGGTGATCGCGGATACCGCACCGTTGCTGCCGGTGGCCGACACCCTCGGACTTGCTCTCCTGGTCCAGGGGACGCTGCTGGTCGTCCGCGCGTCCAAGACCAACCGTGAACAGGTGCACACCGCCGTTGAGGCGTTGGAACGCGTGCGCAGCCGCGTCCTCGGCACCGTCTTCAACATGGCTGTCCCATCAAAGAGCGACGGCTACGGTAGCTACGCGGCATATGGCGAGTTGCTCGCGCCCCGTGTGTCCGTCCTGCAGGAAGAGGTGGGTGGGTCTTCCCTGAAAGATCTGGCAAAGAAGAAATGAACCGGCGGCGGGCTCGCGGTGGACAGGTGACGACCTCCGCGACGTCGCGTGGCACCCCACCTGCTCCCGCCCGTGCACACGGTGATGCGCCGGGCAGAAGGCCCGAGCCCCGTGCCCGGCACCTCCTATTGCGATCTTCAGTGGCTCATTCTTCACTGGAGAGGTCCGTTGACATTGGAGAGGATCGTTTAGCTCCGCCAGCGCTCCACGGCCCGGGTGTGGGAGCGCCCAACGGCCAGGTGGGTGCCCGTCACCCAAACCAGCTGCGCTGCGTGCCCGGATGATGTGTCCACCTTCCTCCGGTGCCCTGATGCCACTCTTGGTCACCGGTGTCTGGCCCCGGGTTCGACGCCCACGGCGGGACTCTACGATCATTTGCCGTCCGCCGACGTCCGGGTGAGCCGTCGCGGCGTCTGTCGTCCCGCCCACTGTGGTCGGGCATCACACGTGGAGGCGGACCTATGGGGCCCACAAACCCGCCCGGACAGTATGCGGCCGATGACGAGGAACGCTTTCGGCTGCTGGCAAAGAATTCCCCGGACATGGTCTTCCGGCGGACGATCGACGGCGTATACCAGGAAGTCTCCGCAGCGGGTGCCGTCCTGCTGGGCAGGCCCGCCGCGGAGGTGGTGGGGAGGTCGGCGCAGTCCTGGGTTCACCCGGGCGATGTCGAGGACTTCGAATGGGCGGAGCGGGACCTCTTCCGTGATGGCCGCGTGGTGGTATGCCTGCGCCTGCGGCACGCCGACGGCCACTGGATATGGACGGAGACAACGTCCTGGGTGGTGCGGGACGCAGCGGGCAAACCGCTGGAGGTACGTGGGTTCGTGCGGGAGGCGGAGGGTCAGCGGCGACGGGAGGAAGCCCTGCGGTTGCTCCAGGATCAGGCGCGTTCCGTCATCGAGACGGCCCGGGACGCCTTCGTCTCGATAGACGAGGACGGCTTGGTCATCGACTGGAACCAGAGCGCCGAAAGGCTGTTCGGGTTCTCGCATCGGGAGGCGATGGGCCGGCCACTGAAGGACACGATCATTCCTGAGCGGTTTCGCGCCGCGCACGTCGCCGGACTGCAGCGGATCCTGGCCGGCGGGGAGTCCCATATTCTGGGCAGCCGGATAGAACTGCAGGCCCTGCACCACGACGGTCACGAGATACCGGTCGAAATGGAGGTGTGGCGGCTGAAGTCAGCGAAGGCGCGCTGCTTCAACGCCTTCATCCGCGACATGACCGAGCACAAGCGGACCGAAGCCGCCTTGGCCGAAGCCCGCGACCAGGCGATCGCCGCGTCCCAGGCCAAGTCTCAGTTCGTCGCCACCATGAGTCACGAGATCCGCACCCCCATGAACGGGGTCATCGGACTGAGCAATCTGCTCCTGGGCACGCAACTCGACGCGGATCAGCGCCGCTATGCCGAGGGCATCCAGACGGCCGGCTCGGCCTTGCTCTCACTGATCAACGACATCCTTGACCTGTCCAAGCTGGAAGCGGGCAAGCTCGAGCTGGATGAGGTCGCTTTCAACCCGCAGGCCCTGGTCGAGGAGGTCATTTCGCTGGTGGCGCAGACCCCTCAGGCTCAAGGGCTGGAACTGCTCAGTGACTACAGTCCGGATCTGCCCGTGATGGTGCTCGGAGACGCTGGACGACTGCGGCAGGTACTGCTCAACCTGACTTCCAACGCGGTGAAGTTCACGGAGTCCGGAGAGGTCGTTCTGCGCCTCCGCCCGGATCCCGGCCCGCCCGCCGCGGTGAGCGCGCCGTGGCTGCGCTTCGAGGTCGCCGATACCGGGATCGGAATCGCCAAGGCCGACCAGGAACGGATGTTCGACGCCTTCACTCAGGCTGACGCCTCCACCACCCGCCGGTATGGAGGAACCGGCCTGGGGCTGGCCATCTGCCGTAGGCTCGCCGACGCCATGGGCGGGTCCATTGGGGTCAACAGCCGGCTCGGTCGGGGCAGCGTGTTCTGGCTCACCCTGCCGGCGCGCACGCCCGAAACTCCCCGGCAAGAGCCCGAAACTCCCCTGCCTGTCGTGCTTCGCGGGCTGAGAGTCCTGGTCGTCGACGACAACGACACCAACCGGATGATCCTCAATACCCAGTTGCGCAGGTGGGACATGCAACCCACCACGGTCGGCGGCGGTCCCCAGGCGCTGGTGGCTCTGCATGAGGCGGCAGCCGCGGGCAGCCCCTTCGACCTGGCTCTGGTTGACATGCAGATGCCGGACATGGACGGGCTCGAGCTCGCCCGCCGGATCACCACCGATCGGACCATCGGCAGGGTACGGTTGCTGATGCTCAGCTCCGGCATACCGCTCTCCGCGGCAGAACTGACAGCTGCCGGCATCGCCCGAAGCCTCCCCAAGCCCGTCTCTCAGTCACAGCTCAGAGACGCCCTGATCGAGCTCATCATGCAAAGGCCGTCGGCGGCTCCTCCAGCATCGGCACCGGTCCCTTCCAGTCGCCCGCCGACACACCGCGCTCATCTGCTGTTGGTGGAGGACAACGAGATCAACCAGATGGTCGCGCAAGGCCTCCTCACCAGCCTCGGCTACAGCGTCGACATCGCGGCCGATGGCATCGAGGCCCTCCGGATGACCCAGGAGCGCAGTTACCCTGTGGTTCTGATGGACTGCCAGATGCCTCGGATGGACGGATACGGCGCCACTCGAGAGCTGCGCCGCCGGGAACGTGGCACCGGTGGCCATGTGCCGGTGATCGCGATGACCGCAAGTGCCCTGGCCGAGGACCGGGAACGATGCCTGGACGCCGGCATGGACGACTACATCTCCAAACCCATCACCGCCGATGAGCTGGAACAAGCTCTCTCCCGCTGGACGCCACCAGCAGACGATGACCCCAGTGCCTCCATTTCGGCTCGGCTGACCGAACTGCGCGGGACCGGCAGCCAGGACGAGCTGAGGCTGGTGGAGCAGTTGGTGGACCACTTCCTCACGCGGGCCCCCGAGATGACGAGCGCCCTCTTCCACGCACTGGACCGCCACGACGCCCATGAGATCGCAGAGCTGGCCCACAGCCTGAAGGGCGCTGCCGGCAACATAGGAGCCCACAGCCTCGCCGCCAGCTGCCAGGAACTCGAACAGCACGCCGGTGCCGGGACGCCTGCACGGCTGACCGAGGCAACCCCTCGTCTCCAGGCCGAACTGGACCGCACCTGCCGGGCCCTTGAGCACCTCCGCTCCCAACTCCCAAGTACCTGACCGGTGTGAAGCCCATTCGCTGACCGACCCTCAGGGGAAGCGGGAAAGGAGCCGCCGGAGGCGGTACGGATCAGTGTCTGCCGGCCGCGTCGCAACCGCTTGGGCAGTTGGGCCAGGGCCAGCTTGGTTGCCTCGATGTGGTCGGCGGCGGTGTTGGATCAGCCGGGGTTCGGAAGGGCGTGGAGCCGGTCTAGGGCGTCGGTGATCACGTCGGTCCAGGGCCAGTGCCTGGCGAGGCGGAGGATGCGGCGGCGGCCGGTGGTGATGAGCTGGGCGGCGGCGGAGACAGCTTCCCACCGGTCGGCCTGACGGGCCGAGAGGGTGCGGTGGACACGCCGGTTGGCGACCTTCAGCCATGCCTGCAGCTGGGTGTTGAAGTCGTCCGGTCCGCTGAAGTGCCGTCCGGGCCGGAACGACGTCTCCAGATAGCCGTTCGCCCGTTCCACCAGTCCCTTCGCCTCCGGATCCCTTGGGCGGCACAAGTAGATCCTCGTAGCGAGCAGGCCCGCGAAAGCGGCGAACTCGGATGTCGGGCGGCCGCGGCCGACGCCGGCCTCGTTGTCCCAGACCAGCGTCCTGGGGACGGCGCCCCATTAGGTCAGCAGCCGCCAGTGCCCGTCGATCAGGTCGCCGGTCCTGCGGGAAGGCAGCATCCGGGCGGTTATCACGCGAGAGTAGCCGGACACCATCACCAGGACCGGCGGGCGTCCGCTCTGCCCATAGCCGAGAGGGATGTCCGCGTCGGGGAACCACAAGTCGCACTGGGCCAACTCGCCGGGCCGATAGACCGTGCGCGAGACCGGATCGATGGGGACATAGGCCGGCCGCAGTTCCCGGATCCGGTCCTTGAGGATGGTCATGCCCCTCTCCCAGCCGATCCGCTCGGAGATCACCGTTGCGGGCATCGTCGGGGTCTCCCGCAGCAGTTCCCGGATCTGCACCTCGACAGCGTCGACGGCCGATCCTTTGGCCGGCCGCTGGTACTGCGGCGGCCGATCATTCGCCAGGGCCCCGCTTGACGGTGTTCTTCGAGATGCCCAGATGCCGGGCGATCGCCCGGATCGGCATCTGCTCGGCCCGGTGCAGCCGATGGATCTCTGCCCAGTCCTCCACGAGGATCACCTTCCCTCCTGACCTTGATCACCGAGGCCAGAGTCAGACGAAGATCACCAAGTGGGTCACTTTTGATCCGCCGTCAGAGGGTCAGCGTTCGGCCGTCGTCGAGATCGCCGCCTGGCAACACGCCGCCGCCATCGCCCATGTATACGGCGCAGATCCTGAGGTATCGCGCCGAGTCCGAGAAAGTGTCCGACGCCCGTGGGGACAACCAGCCGCGCCCGCTCTCCCTGGCCTCCGCTCACATCTTCCTGGTAACACCTGTCGGCGAGCAGGTGCTCGCCGACGGGGTGTTGCGGTGCCCCAAGTGGTCGGCCTCCCTCCTGCGCCCAGACCCGCCTCAGCGCGGCCGGTTGGTGGAGATCCGCGACAACCTTCAGATCCGGATCTCGTCTCTTGCTCACATGACGAGCCCCGCACCAAGGGTGCGGGGCATCGTGGTTCTCACTGGTCGTCGCGCTTTTCGAGAGGCGGCTCGAGTGGACGCCCATGCCTCCACTCACGGGTGTCCTTACGCCATAGTCCGCTCGTTCCTGACGTGGCGCCGGAATCCGCTTTCGTCCGCCGTGGGTGATCGATTCCGCGCCGGGCCGACCGGCCTCACGGGAGTTTGCCCCGTTGAGGGCAAACACCCCGCCCAGCATTTCCTGCGCGACATCGCCGTCCTTCTACGTGCAGCCAAGCTGCCATGCCGGCGAACTTACCCGTGAGCGTTGGGGGCACGCCGCGAACGCGCAGGTACGCCAGCCTGTGATGCAAGGGCCAGGCCTGGATTGTTCCGGCCCGGCCCGTTTCGCTGTGGCGGCTGGTGGCGGTGCTGGTCGTCCGAGGATCCAAGCACCGGCCCGGTACGGCGGCCGCCAGGACCGTCTCGGCGGGCGCGCCCTTAATTCCAGCCGACGCGGTCGTTCCAGAACTCGCTCCATACGTGGTTGTCGAACCCGATCACAAACAAGTCGAGGTTCCCAGTAGCACGGGACACCGCCGCCAACTGCTGCGTCGCACGGTCGAACACCGCCCCACCCGGCAACGGGAAGAAATGACCGTTCTGCGGGTCACCCCACCCATCATGGTCATTCCAGTACGTAGTCCACACACGGTTGTCGAACCCGATCACAAACACATCGAGATTCCCAGACGCACGCGAGACCGCCGCCAACTGCTGCGTCGCACGGTCGAACACCGCCCCACCCGGCAACGGGAAGAAATGACCGTTCTGCGGGTCACCCCACCCATCATGGTCATTCCAGTACGTAGTCCACACACGG
>NZ_JBICAJ010000020.1:45475-66410 GCF_043088925.1 Streptomyces sp. NPDC014006
CACGGTTGTCGAACCCGATCACAAACACATCGAGATTCCCAGGGGCACGGGACACCGCCGCCAACTGCTGCGTCGTATGGTCGAACACCGCCCCACCCGGCAACGGGAACCACTCTCTGCTCCATCCGTCGTGGTCGTTCCAGTACGTCGTCCATACGCGGTTGTCGAACCCGATCACGAACAGATCGAGGTTTCCGGGGGCGCGGGAGACCGCCGCGATCTGCTGCTTGGTGTGATCGAACACCGCCGATCCGGGCAGTGGGAAGAAGCCCGCGTCCACATAATTCACTGTGAGCGAGTCGGTCGCCAGCGTGACGCTCGTCAAAGACCTTCCGAACGCGGTGATGTTGGTGGTGTCACCAGTGCTGGGATCAGCGGCGACGGTTCCGCTCGGGTCCGAGCCGAAGGCCGTCGAGAAGTTGACCGGGCTGAATCTGGGCAGGGACGTGCCCGGCTCGCCCGTGTTCGGCGCCTCGACGATCCACTCCAGGCTGTTGCCGCTGAAGGACGCGCCGGGCGGAGCGGCGAGCTGGATGTTGAAGTAACGCCCCCGATCGACATTGCCGAACATCACGTAGCCTTGACCATTCTGGTAGGCCACTCTTGCGAACACCTCATCGCCGGGTTCGACAGGCATGTTCTCGATGTTCGTCTGGTAGATGTAGTCGGGCGAACCGTTGGCCTTCGGTGCGAACCACTCGTACCAAGCGACATAGGTCGCCGAGCCGTTACCGTCGACAGATTGCTGCACGCCTGCCTGGAGGACGTCGTTGGAGCCGTAAGTGCCGTCGATGCCCACCCACGAGGAAGAGTCCCAGCCCCCGTCGGTCCCGGCCGGAGTCGAGGGAGTGTTCACCGTCGGTACCCGCCATATAGCCACGGCGGTGTCCCACGTCCCTGCGATGGTGCTGCCGGCCCAATTGTTCGTAGTGAACGCGGTGTCCGCGACCCGCTCGCGCGGCGACAACTCATGCGTGACGCCCTCCTGTGGCGCGAGGCGCGGCACTATGCGCGCGTCATCCGGCCAGTCCCGGTCGAGCAGGCGCCGACGCATCGTGGCGACACGCGTGTCTGCGCTGTCCAGCTGCCCGAGCAATTCGCTCGCGATGGCTTCCCCGCGGCTCAGCGGCTCGTCCGCGTGCTCCGGGAAACTTTGGATCGCCATTACTCCTGGAAGGTTCGTCTCTGCGAGCCTGAAGGAACTACCGACGGCTTGGGACATGGTTTCCTCCGATAGCGGAGCCAGGGTCCATCAGGGTTGGTACGGCAGGATGATGAGCGCGGACCATCGAGTGCAGAGGTTTCAGCTGCATACCCGCACGCCGGCCCAGGGGGTGCCGGATTGCACAGCACGTCGTGTACGGGCCTTGCCGTCAGTTTGCGCCCCTGCGGTCGCCCCTTCGTCACCAGCATCGGAGGCGGAGGAGAGGCTTGTCACAAGAAGCCCACCGGCTGCTGCGACCGTGATAATCGTACGCAGTCTGGTCGCGGGAAGAGGTTTCACTTTGTACCGCCCTCCCTCACCTGAGCGGTGTGGCCGGTACGCTGTTCCCGCCACTTCAATTGTCCCGCCGGCATGACTCCTCCGCGACTTGTACGCTGCTGGAGGTACCGGTTGACCAGGCAATATTCAACCACCCGAACTCGAGGACCGCGGCTGCACTCCAGCACGCGGTCGCGCGCCAGTACGTCCCTTTCTCCTGCAAGGTCGGTAAGTATGCGCCAGCTTGCCGGTGCGTCTACCACGATGGATACGCCGGCCCCCGGCTGAGGGCGGCATCGATCGCTTCACCCCTTGGGAAGGTCGTGGTGCTCCTCGGCTTCTTCCCGGACTGCCGTAAAGGCGGTCTCGTCGTCGCCCGGTGCGGCACGCCCGTGAGAGGCCTGCAGCATGTTGATCTGGACCGTGAGAACCGCGGTGACGATGCCGTCACCACCACGGTCCAGTGGATCTGGCCGGCGTACACCCCGCCGTGCGCCGGCGCACCTGCGGCGACCGCCTGAGCAACTGCCGGATCGGCGATCCTCGCATGCAGCACGGCAGTCAGGATCGCGGCGTAACCACCTGCCACGACGGCCTCACTACCCAGGCGTATGAGGTGCCAGGACGCCGGCGGCGGTGCCGCTGCTTCGGGCGTGTGATGGGCCTGCCCTTCCCCAGGTCGCGTGCGAGGTGATCAGCAGTTCCACGCCCGCGAGGGCCACCTGCGTGTGGCGAGGAAGGCCGTCGTGATGGTGGAGGGCGTCGAGTACGAGCTGGGGTCGCTCTTGGACAACGCCCGGCGCAGGGCGGACCGGCTCGTGCCGGAGCGCCGCGCCGAGCTCGACCGACTCGACATGCACTGGCGACCTGAGGCAAGCGCACCCCGTCTCCGGAAGGCATACGGACGGAAGACCAGCTCGATACGTATCGGTTCACCGCCGGCCGGATCGATCGTGTAGCGCTGGTCCTCAAGGCGAGGATCATGAGTCTCACCCTGCCGTAGGACCTCGACGTAGCACGCGGGCCGCGGCAGCATGCCGGTGACCAGGGGCGAATCGAAACGATGGACCGCGTGGACGTGCACCACAGTCGCGGAGATCCCCACCAGGCAAGTGTCACCCGGCTTTAATGTGGTCTCTGCCGGTTCAGTTCGGAAGATCTCCCACTCGCGGGCCGCAGGCGTCGGAAGCGCCCTTTGGCCGTTCCACCTGATGTTCTCGGCCTGGGGGTCCACCTCCAACCACGGCCACCGCACGGACACGTGATGACGAGTGGCCCCAGTGACGACGGCCTCTGTGAACGGGCACTCCAGCAACAGCACGTCAGCGGGCCTGTATTCATGACTTATGACGGCATTCTGCATCGGAGCGCCACCGGGCCCGATGTTCGTTTCTGGAGACAGGAAGGGCGCTGACGAGCGCATGTGACAAGTCGAATGCGAACGGCTCCAACAGCCTGGACCTCGAGGCAGCCCCGCACAAGCCGGCCGGGCTGCCCGAGGTGGTCGGCGGTCAGCTCGGCCGCTGCGGGGGGCCTCTATGTCCTTCGTCAAGCGAGGCGTGGGGTTCTGGGTTCGTAGAAGGTGCCGTCGCGGAGCATGGCGAACAGGACGTTGATCCGTTGTCGGGCCAGTCGGAGGAGGGCCTGGGTGTGGGTTTTGCCGCGGGCTCGGCAGCGGTCGTAGTAGGTGCGGGAGGCGGGGTCGTGGAGGGCGGCGAACGCGGAGAGGAACATCGCGCGTTTGAGCTGCCGGTTCCCGCCTCTAGGCGCGTGTTCGCCGTGGATCGACGTTCCCGAGGACTTCGTCGTCGGGGCGAGGCCGGCGTAGGAGGCCAGGTGGGCGGCGCTGGGAAACGAGCTGCCGTCGCCGACGGTGGTCAGAAGGACTGCGGCGGTCCTGACGCCGATGCGGGGCATCGACGTCAGGACCTGGGAAAGAGGGTGGGCCTCCAACAGGTCCTTGATCTGGGCTTCCAGTGCCCGGCGTTGTTCGTGGACGGCGGCCAACGACTTGGCCAAAGAGGGCACGATCACGTCCAAGGTGTTGGTGCCCGGGACGATGCGGAAAAGCAAGCCAGCCGCAGGCCGCCCGGAGATCGGCCCGAAGGTCGAAGTCCGCCCGACGGTCTGTTCGTCGAGGGCGTCGAAGATGTCGTCGACGAGCCGGGCGGCCATGCGCGGGGCCTTCGGCCTGATCACCTCGACGAGTTTGCGGCGGCCGGCCTTGCGCAGAGCGGCCGGGGATCCGTAGCGCTCCAGGAGCCAGGTGATGGCGGGGTGGTCCAGACGGGGTCCCAGGACGCGTTCCAGCGAGGGGTGGAACTGGGTGAGCAGGCCGCGGATGCGGTTGGAGGTGCGGTTGGCCTCGCCGGCCAGGTCCTGGTCGAAGCCGACCAGCGTGGTCAGCTCGGCGGTGATCTCGTCGGCCAGTTCGAGGGAGCGCAGGGCGTGGGTCATGCTGCGGGCGGCGTCCGCGATGACGGCCGCGTCGCGGGCGTCGGTCTTGGCCTCACCCGGATAGAGGTCGGCGATCCTGCGCATGGCGAGTCCGGGAAGGTAGCCGACCTGCCAGCCGGCGTCGCGGGCGACGGTCAGCGGCAGGGCGCCGATGGAGGCGGGCTGGTCGACGACCACCAGGACGGTGCCGAACTTGGCCTTGAGCTTGTCGAAGACGGCCCGCAGCTGGGGTTCGCCGTTCGGCAGGGCTTTGTCGAAGACCTTCTTCCCGGCCGGGGTGAGTCCGTGGCCGTGGTGGTTGCTCTTGCCGACGTCCAGGCCGAGGAAGACGCCCGTCTCGTCGATGTCGATCACCGTGCCCCCACATGCGTCGATGCCGTGCCGGCCTCGGCGGCGGGCCGTTCGCGCGCATCCACGTTATGCAGACCTGCCGCCCCCGATTGGCCCGGCATTGCGCCGGGCCGGGCAGTGGCCGGACCTCTGATCAGCGTCTGTGACGGCACCCCTCGGGCCCGGTGACACCACCCCCCAGGTCATCCGTTCGACAGGGGGCAACAGCCATACCGGGCCCGGAGGCCAGCGGCCCTCTTGCAGGACCGCAAAGAAGATAACGGGGCGACCTTGCCGCTGTTGCCTACGTCATCGCCTTGGCCGCGCCGGCCGCACGCCTGCGGCGGGTGGCGCTCGCCACCCAGGTCTTCGCGCAATGCACGGCACCGCTGGAGATCCTCAGCTACGGATAATCCGGCGGCCCTGTTGCCCGGGAGTGGATGGCGGCATACGCACAGCTCCCGGGTGCCCTGCCGCCGGGTCGACCCGGTAGGTGATCCCGTATTCGCGGGCGAACCAATTGGCCTCACTCACCGCCGCTGAGCGCGCGCAAGTGGAAGGCATAGGCAATCGATTCCGGGTGGGCCTCATCGATCATGCGTGACCGGCCCCTCCCCACACGAACGCGAGAAGGGCCCGAAACTGCTTGATCACCATGGACGAGCCTCACGGCGATCCAGCCCTTCGTTCCGGGCCGGATGCCGGCGCGTTTTCGCTAGCGGCTTCCGTCATGCCGTTATAGCGTTGTGATCAGCAGTCGTGGTTCCGAAGTTCCGTTCGCCCGTGATCGCCGTCACGGGCGTTCCTGCTGTTTAGCGCATCTCCGGACCAGGGCGATCACCTCCCGGTCGCGCAGGGTGCGTGCCCGGTTTCCCCTCCAAGGAGACAGTCATGGCCAAGGGCACAGTGAAGTGGTTCAACAGCGAGAAGGGCTTCGGCTTCATCGAGCAGGAGGGCGGCGGCCCCGACGTCTTCGCCCACTACTCCAACATCGCCAGCCAGGGCTACCGCGAGCTGCAGGAGGGCCAGAAGGTCGAGTTCGACGTCACGCAGGGCCAGAAGGGCCCGCAGGCGGAGAACATCCGCCCCGCCTGATCGCGCGCCTCGGCAAGGGCCCGGCCTCCCGGCTTCGGGACGCCGGGCCTTGCCGTCTGCCGCAGTGGTCAGCGGGCCAGAGCCGATCGGTGGCTCGCCTGTTCCAAGGAGCCATTGGCAGGAACAGTGCGCAGAACTGCCGGGTCCGGTCCGCAGCGTTCACCAGAACGAAAAGCATCAAAGAATTGGACGTGCTGTCGCAGAGGCCCAGGACGGTGTACGAGGAGCGCCCGTACGAAGCGTCGCTGGGTGAGCTGATTGCTGTTCTGAGCGAGATCTCCGACGATGTCAACGACTTGATGCTCATCGGGCACAACCCCTGCACGCATGCCCTCGCTGATGCCCTCGCGGGCCGTCTCGAGCATGAACGATTGCGCCGGGCGAAGTCCCACGGCAACCACGGCGAGGTCATCGGGCACCGCGCGATCCGCGACCACATGGCCCTGCGACCCCTGCCGGCGACGCCCTACTTGGTCACCCAGCGACACCTTCGCTACGTCGGCAAGGACTGCCTCGTCGCCTTCGACGCGAACCTCTACTCCGTCCCGGCCCGCAAAGTCCGCCCACGTCAGCTGGTGGAAGTGAGAGCCACGAAGTCCCAGATCACGCTGCATTCCACTGTCCCCGACGCCAACGGCGACACCCTGCTGGCCATCCACCCAAGGGCAGTCGGCCGCGGAGCCTGCATCGTCGACGAGAAACACTGGGACGGTCTCCCCACGGCCGGAACCGACGGACCACCACCGGTGACACCCCTCCGCAGCCCCGCCATCAGGACGCCCTCGGCGAGGAGACGACCGACTCGCTGATGGCTCTCTTGAACCGGGCCGCTGCCGTCCGCGCCGAGGTCGGCCGCAGACCCCCTATCGGTCTATGACGAACTGACCGGAACCCGTCCCTTCACCACCTACCCCACGCCGGAGGAGCCCAGTTGAGCGAGCTGGTCAGCACCCGAATCCGCACCACAGCCGCCAAGCTCGGCCTGCCCCACCTGACCGAGAGCCTGAACCAGTACGCCGGCCGGGCAGACGAGGCCAAGATGGGCTACCTCGACTTCCTCGATCTGGTCCTGGCCGAGGAACTCGCCATTCGTGACGACCGGCGCTTCCGCCAGGGCCTGCGGCTGTCCAAGCTGCCGCACCACAAGACGCTCGACGAGTACGACTTCTCCTTCCAGCCCGAACTCGATCCCCGCAAGATCAAAGACCTCGCCACCCTCGCCTTCGTCGAGGCCAAGGCCAACGCGGCCCTGCTGGGCCCGCCCGGGGTCGGCAAGACCCACATCGCCGTCGCGCTCTCGGTCGCCGCCTGCCGGGCACCGATGGCTTGCCGTAGTTCACCGAAGCGGGCCGGGCGGGCGGCCGGCCGGGGTGTGCAGGATGATCCCGTTCCACTTCTGGCCACCCAGCACCGCGAACGCGGCGGCCATATCGGCCGTCATGGTGGGGAGGTTGGCCACTGCCATCGGTTCGGCCTCCCAGCTCGTGCGTGCCGGTGCGGGGCATGCGCGGGTTGGGCTTGAGGTGGGGCCACAGCCGGACGGGGATGCCTGGCTGCGGCCCGGCGCCGCCTCGCCCGTTCCAGCGACGCGGGGCGGCGGCATACAGGGTCAGGGCACCAGGACGGCCTTGCCCTGGTTGCGGTGGGCCTCCAGGTCGGCTTGCGCCAGGGCCGCCTCCGCCAGGGGGTAGGTGCGCCAGACGGGCACGGTGAGCTTCCCGGCGGCGGCCAGCTGCGCCAGCTCGGGCAAGGACTCCCCGATGTACTCGGAGGTACCGGCGCTGAAGCGCACGCCGTGCTGCGCGGCGGTCATATCGGCGATGGTGATGACCTTGCCCGCGTCGCCGGTCAGGGCGACGGAGTCGGCGAGCACGCCGGCGCCGGAGGCGTCGAACACGAAGTCCACGCCGCCCGGGGCGGCGGCCCTCACCCGCTCCGCCCAGCCGTCGCCGTAGCGGACCGCGCTCGCTCCGAGAGCGGTGACGCGCTCCAGGTCGCGCTCGGCGGCGGTGCCGATGACGGTGATCCTGCGGGCGGCCGCCAGCTGCACCGCGATGACGCCCACGCTGCCGGCGGCGCCGTGGATCAGCAGGGTCTGACCCGCCTGCACACCCAACTGGGCAAGGACGCGGGCCGCGGTCTGGCCGACCGTGACCAGTGAGGCGGCGACCTCCCACGACAGGGCTTTGGGCTTGGCTACCGGCCGCTCCAGCAGGGCGTACTCTGCGTAGCTGCCGCCGACGGTAGCGCCGAGGACCTCGTCCCCCACCGTCGCGTCGGCTTGCGCGCCGACGGCGTCGACGACACCGGCCGCGTCCAGGCCGGGGACCACGGGGAAGTCGGCCGGGGCCATGCGGGCCATCAGGCCGGATCGGATCTTCATGTCGATCGGGTTCACGGAAGCGGCCCTTACCTTGATCCGGACCTGGCCCGGGCCCGGCGTCGGCGGGGTGACCTCTGACAGTCGCAGCACCTCGGGCGCGCCGTACTCGGAGAAAGTGATCGCTTTGGGCATCGGAAGCTCCAGGGAAGGGACGTGGATGCGAAGTGATCCACGTCACCAGAGTGGGGTGAATGTGGCGGGACGCCCAGGCGGCAGGCCGTAAGCCCGGACGACGGAGGCCGCCCCGTCAGCCGGTGAGAGCGGGGTAGTCGGTGTAGCCGCGGTGGTCGCCGCCGTAGAAGGTCGACGGGTCCGGGCTGTTGAACGGGCCGTCGGCCGCCAGGCGGGCCGGCAGGTCGGGGTTGGCCAGGAACAGTGCTCCGTAGGCGATCATGTCCGCCCTGCCGTCCTCGATCAGCTGCAGCGCCTCGGGCCCGGTGACCTCCGGGTACGTGAAGGGGTTGACAACGAACGTGCCGGGCCAGGCCCTGCGCAGACGCGCGGTCAGGTCGCGGTCCGGGCCCTCCATCAGGTGCAGATAGGCCAGGTCCAGACCGGCGAGCCGGGCCAGCAGGGCCTCGTACACCTCGGCCGGGTCGTCCTCGGTGATGTCGTTGTACTGGTTCCCGGGCGAGATCCGCAGGCCCACCCGGTCGCCACCGATCGCCTCGGTCACGGCGGTCGTGACCTCGACGGCGAAGCGGATCCGGCCCTCGACCTCGCCGCCCCAGGCGTCGGTGCGCAGGTTGGTGTTCGGCGCGAGGAACTGGTGGATCAGGTAGCCGTTGGCGCCGTGGATCTCCACTCCGTCGAACCCGGCCTCGATCGCGTTGCGGGCCGCGTCGGCGAAGTCGGCGATCGTCTGCCGGATCTCCGCCTCGCTCAGCTCCTTCGGCGTCACGAACTCCTTCGGCCCCTCGTGCGTGAACACCTGGCCCTTGGCCGTCACCGCCGACGGCGCCACCGGCACCAGACCCTCGGGCAGCAGGCTCGGGTGGCCTATCCGGCCGGTGTGCATCAGCTGCGCGAAGATCACCCCGCCCTCGCGGTGCACCGCGTCGGTCACCTGCCGCCACGCCGCCACCTGCCCGGGCGTGTGCAGCCCGGGGGTGTTCGGGTAGCCCTGGCCGGCCGCCGAGGGCTGGATGCCCTCGGTGACGATCAGGCCGGCGGTAGCACGCTGCGCGTAGTACGTCGCCATCAGCTCGGTGGGCTCGGCGCCCGGCCCATAGGCGCGGCTGCGGGTCATCGGCGCCATCACGATGCGGCTGGCCAGGCGCCTGCCGCCCAGAACGATCGGATCGAAAGCGGTGGTCATGATCAAAGCCCTTCATGTGGGGGGGGTGGCCGCGACGGCCTCTGTTGGCGGGGCCCTGGTGCGACCCGCCGATTTACCTGTTCGAACAGTAAATTGCGGCAGTAGCATTCTGCAAATGACGTGAGCCTTGTCACAGCAGCCGAAATGCCGGTCGGGGCCGAGCCAGGTTGCGCATGGAAGCGAGGAGGTGGAACCGGGCGAGCCTGCACTGGCCGAGGTATCCTGTTCGAACAGCATTCACCATGAGGCAGGAGTGTCAGAGACCATGGCGGAATCCGCAGCCAGCAGCGAGGGCCGCTCCCCGGCCTCGGCCGACGCGACCAACCCCCTGCCCGCGGCAGCCGGCGGAGGACCCATCAGTCACGCGATCTTCCGGGTGGCCCGCACCCACCGAATGATCGCCGGACACCTCCTGCGCCGCGTGGGCCTGCACCCCGGCCAGGAGCTGGTGATGATGCAGCTGTGGGAACTCGGACCACAACGGCAGATCGACCTCGTCCGCCTGCTCGACTCCGACGCCGCCACCATGACCCGCACCATCCGCCGCCTCGAACACGCCGGCTTCGTCCGCCGCTCACCCTGCCCCGACGACAAACGCGCCTCCGTCATCGAGGCCACCACCGCCAGCCACGCGCTGCGCAAGGAAGTCGAACAGCTGTGGCGCCAGCTCGAAGACGCCACCGTCGGCGACACCACCGACGAGGAACAGACCTCCGTCCTGCGCGCCCTGGAAGACATCGAGAAGCGGCTCACCCGCACGGCCGCACAGCTCGGAACCTGACGGCGCACCACGGCGAAGAACCGACCGGCGCCCTGCTGCCTTCTCACGGCCGCAGGGGGCCGGACGCCGACCGCCGGGCAAACCGTCGGTCGGCGGGGAGCTATCAGGATGCCGACTTCGGCCCGTCAGCGACGGCGCGAACAGGCGAAGCTGCGCTGCACCTGGACGGCCACGAGGCTCCCGATCCGTGGAAGCAGTTCGAGGGGCCGAGGAGCCACTGACAGCGTCACGATCATGGAGGTCGGCGCCGAGACGACAACACCGGGCACTGGATGCCAGAGGCGCAGCAGGCACTCAGAACTTCAAGATCATCTCACTGCCCCCTTTGGCCTTTCGCGCACGCAAGCGGCGGGGGCGCGCGATGGCCACGAGCACGCGCGCGTGGTCGGTCAGAAAGCCCCACCCTGACAGCTGCTCGCCCTCGCCCGAGACCTCGCCCCGTTCCTTCCTGGCCGAGGTGCAGGCCGTTCACGGGCTGCTGGTGTCCGCGCGGGCGATGGGGCAGGGTGCAGCTGGTCGTGAGCGAGATGGTCACCAACGCCCGGACGCGTTCTGGCAGCTGACCGGGCTGCTCGGACTCGTCGGCGGATTCCTCGGCAACACCGGCGCGCGCATCGCCTGGCCGCTGTTCGGGATCGTCAGCCTCGCCATGATCTGGTCCGCCGCCCCCGCCGGGGGCGCGCCGCCACCGGCCTCACCGCCCTCATGTGGGCACTGGCCAGCATCCTCGCGCTGCGCGGCCCGACCCTGCGGCCCATCGTCCACAACCACCCGCCGCAATACCGGTTCAACCCCGCGCTCCACCTGCACGCCAGGATCCCCGAGCCCACCCCGCCCGGTGACGACTACGAGGAACCCGACAACGTCCACCCACTCCAACGCTGACCTGACTCAGCCGCTCGACGTTGATCGCGAGTGCCGTCAGGACGTGCTGGACGTGCGTCTACGCGACGCCACGGTAGCGGCGCCAGCGTCCGCGGTGGCCGTCCACGAACTCCTCAATGCTGCCTTCGGCCCCCGAGCGCAGCCCGTAGAGCCGGCGCCGGTCGACCATTTCCATAAGTTATGAATATAAAAATGCTATGCTTCGAGCATGAGTCGTCAAGACACCACTCCTGGCGCGTCCGCCGCCATCGGGGCAGCCCTCTACGGCCTGGCCACCAGGGCCGCGAGACGCCTGCCCCGGGACATGAGCCTGACGTCCGCCGCCACCCTGGCCACCCTGGACCGGACCGGCCCGCGGCGCATCACCGATCTGGCCGCGGTCGAGGGCGTCACCCAGCCCGCGATGACCGCCCTGGTGCGGGTGATGGAGGAGTCCGGCCTGGTGGAGCGGCGGGGCGACGCGTCCGACAAGCGGGTCACGCTGGTGTGCCTGACCGAGGCCGGCGCCTCCTATGTCCGGACGCGGCGCCAGGCGGGCGTCCACGCGTTCGAGCGGTTGATCGGCAAGCTCACCGGCGACGAGGTCGAGGCGCTGGTGGCGGCCCTTCCCGCGCTGAAGCATCTGGCAGAGCTCGAAAGCCAGGACCGCGAAGGGCCGAAGCAGTGACCGGGCAGCCGGTCGTGAAGGCGTTCCCGGTGGCGCGTTCCGAGGCGCGGCTGCTGGTCCCCGCCCTGATGTTCATCGCTCTGGTCGTGGCGGCGGTCGCCAGCCTCGGGACACCGCTCATCACCAGCGTGGCGACCTCGTTCCACGTCTCGCTCAGCAGCGCGCAGTGGACGCTGACCGTCGCACTGCTCAGCGGCGCCGTCGCCACGCCGGTCCTGGGCAGGCTCGGAGCCGGCCCGCACCGGCGGGCCACGATCCTCGCCACGCTGGGGGTCGCCGTCGCCGGCAGCGCGCTCACCGTGCTGCCGCTGCCGTTCGCGTGGCTGCTGGTCGGCAGGGCGGCCCAGGGCGTCGGGCTCGGGCTGACGGCGCTGATGATGGGCGTGGCCCGGGACCACCTCCCCGAGGAGCGCAGCGCGCCCGTGATCGCCCTGATCTCGGTGGTCTCGATCATCGGGGCCGGCGTCGGCTACCCGCTGGCCGCACTGCTCGCCGAGCTCGGCGGGGTACGGGCCGCCTACGGCCTCGGCCTGGTCGTCACCGCCGCCGCCCTCCTGACCGCGTGGCGCTCCATGCCCGAAGCCCCCGAAGGCCGCTCCGCCCACGTCGACGTGGCAGGCGCGGTCGTCCTGGCCGCTGCGCTGCTCCTGGTGCTGTTCCTCGCCGGCGAACCGAATCTGTGGAGCCGGCACCTCGCCGTGGCGGCGGGCCTCGCCGTCGTCGCGGTGGTGCTGGTCTGCGTCTGGGCCGTCATCGAGCTGCGCAGCACGACGCCCCTGGTCGATGTGCGGGCGGTGCGGCACCCGGCGGTCGCCGGGGCGAACCTCGCCATGTTCGTCGGCGGGATCGGCATGTACCTCCTGCTCACGCTCATCACCCGGTACGCGCAGACGCCGCACGGCGCCGGCTACGGCTTCGGGCTGACGACCTTCGTTGCCGGGCTGGTCCTCATCCCCTTCTCGGTGCTGGGGTTCGTCGCCGGCAAGCTCACGCCGCGGGTCCGGACGCGGATCACCGGCCCCCTGCTCCTGGCCGGCAGCGCCGTCGTGGTCGGCGGCGGGTTCGCCCTGTTCGCGGCGGCCCGGTCGGACCTGGCCGAACTGTTCGCGGCGATGGGCGTGCTCGGTTTCGGCGTCGGCGGCTTCTCGGCCGCGATGCCCGGCGTCATCCTGGCCGTCACCCCCAAGAGCGAGACGTCGAGCGCCATGAGCTTCAACTACGTCGTCCGCAGCGTCGGGTACTCCCTGGGCAGCGCCATCGGCGGCCTGATCCTCGCCGCGGGCACCGGTCCCGGCCACCTCTTCCCCGACGACAGCGCCTACACCACCGCGGCGCTGGTCGGCGTCGGCGCCATGGCGATCACGACGCTGACAAGCCTCGCTCTCGCCCGCCGACGCTCGTCCGAGCCCAACCCGTAGTCAGATGCACTCATCCCAACACTGGAGGTTTCATGCCCAAGGGCTACTGGGTCAGCGTCTACCGCACCATTTCAGATCCTGAGAAGCTGGCTGCGTACAACAAGCTGGCCCGTCCGGCCGTCGAGGCCGGGGCCGGTCGGACCCTCACCCGTGGCGGTCGGGTCGTGGCGCATGACGCCGGAATCGCCGAGCGCACCGTCCTGGTCGAGTTCGACAGCTTCGAGCAGGCCGTCGCGGCGCACGAGAGTGCGGCCTACCAGGAGGCGCTGGTCGCCCTCTCCGACGGCGTCGAGCGCGACTTCCGCATCGTCGAAGGCATCGACTGACCGAAGTCCAGTCGGATCTTCACTGAACCCTCTCAGGTCCGGTGCATGGGGAGGACGCCCGTGGAGGCGTCCTCCTGCTGTTTCGGGACGGGAGCCAGCGATGTGCAGCTCAACGTGCTCAGCTCGCGGTGAAGCCGATGGAGCTCGTCGTCTTTGGCGGCCAAGACGGACAGGAGGAGCCATTGTCGCTCCTTGAGGCGGGTGAGCTCGGTGTGTGTGCGGGCGAGTTTGCCGGTGAGCCGCTGGTTGAGGTCCCGCGGTCAGGTGATGTGGGCCTCGCCGGGGTCGGGCTGCTGGCCAGTTGCCCAGGCGGCTGCCCGCCGCTTCTCGAACTCGTCCTTGAGGTGGCCCCAGGTCCGGTAGAGGGAGGCGCGGGAGATGCCCGCCTCGCGGGCGAGCGTCTTGACGTCGCAGACGCCGCTGGGCGGGATCTGCCCAGCCAGCAGCCGGTCGATGGCCGCGCGGACGCGCCGCTCGGTCTGGTCGCGTTGCTGGTGGCTTAGAGGTCCTAACAAAGGCGTTGGACGTGGCGGTGGGTCATGACGCAGGTGGCGAGGCCGAGGAAGGCTTCGTAGATGTCGTCTCGTCGCTTGCAGCGGATCCGCAGGCGGCGGAAGCCGTGGAGCCAGGAGATGGTCCGCTCCACGACCCAGCGGAAGGTGCCCAGGCCGGTGCCGTGTTGCCGGCCGCGTTCGGCGATCACGGGGCGGATGCCTCGCTGCCACAGCAGCTGCCGGTACTTGTCGTGGTCGCAGCCGCGATCGGCGAACAGCATGTCGGGCCGTCGTCTGGGCCGGCCGACGACACCGGCCACGGCCGGGACCTTGTCCAGCAGCAGCAGCAGTTGCGTGACGTCGTTTCGGTTTCCGCCGGTCAGCGACACCGCGAGCGGGATGCCCTGCCCGTCGGTGAGGACGTGGTGCTTGCTGCCCGGCCGTGCGCGGTCGACCGGGCTGGGACCGCTTTTGGGCCACTCCGAGCGGGCCGGACGTGGGACGAGTCGATCACCGCCCGCGACCAGTCCAGTTTCTTCTTCGACCGCAGTTCCCTGAGCAGCACCTGGTGCAATCTGTCCCAGACACCGGCCTCGTTCCAGGCTGCCAGGCGCCGCCAACACGTCATGCCCGAGCCGAAGCCCAGTTCCTGCGGCAGGTACTCCCGCTGGATCCCGGTGTGCAGCACGAACAGGATCCCGCACAGGGCCTGCCGGTCCGGCACCCGCGGCCGTCCCTCTACCAGCTTCGGGCCCGGCTCAGGCAACAACGGCTCGATCAGCGACCACACTTCATCCGAGACGATCCACGGGCGCGACTCACGCTTCCCCACGAACAGACCAACGACGGTCCGAGCCAAAAGTCACATGATCAACAACTTCTGTTAGGAGCAGTAAGACATCACCGGATGTCTGGAGAACCAACTGGATCAAGGCCGTGCTCAGCCTCGCCGGGATCTGCGCGGTCGTCGTCCTGCTGGACGCGCCGCCGACATCGTCAGCGCCGTGCTGCACCGCCTGTCCGCCACCCGCACCGTGATCGAACCGCCCGGAGTCGACACCACCAGCGGCCTGTGGGGCGTGATCGACAACCCGGCCCGCTCCTACACCGGTTGTGTACGGGTGGTCAATGACCAGCTGCCTTGAGGCATCGCGTCCGACTACGCGGGAAATACCTTCGCCATGGAAGCCTGGTCCCGGCATGATTCCCACCGTGCATGAAGACGAGGGCCATCGCAGGCGCGCGCGATACACGCTGGCTGATGAGGAACATGGGCATGCCTGGGGCGTCTGCGCCGAGGTGGAAGGGCTGTTCGGGGAGCCCCAGCGGGGGACCTACGAGCTGTTCGGCTGGGTTCCACAGGCAGAAGCGCGCGGTTGGGTCGGCAACCGAGTGTGGCTGGTGCCGGACGATGAGACGCTCGGTCCCTGGCTGCTCGAGGACGCGGAAAGCGTAGGCCAGCCCCTGGGGACAGACAGTCTCGTACTCACCGGCCTGGACGACTACGAAGGCCCACCCGAGGGGCACAGGGGCCGAGTTCGCGTGCACGACGGGTACCGCTGGCTGGGCTCCTGCCGAGAATTCGCCCGCGTCCTGCCGCCCAAACAGTCGGCGCCACCGCTCGTCCTGCGGGGGCTCGCCCAGGGTGATCAACTGCGGGCAGCACTGAGGAAGGGCACCCGGCGGGCGCTGGACCTGGAGCAGGCCGCCCTGGAGATACAGGACGACCAGGGCGAGCCGCTCACCGAACGCCTGCTCTGGACCAGAGTCAGCGCCTGGCACCCATCCTTCTACGGGACGGACCGGATCGACCTGGAGCTGGACGGAGAGCTCTTCACGCCCGTTCCCGAATACGCCCGGCCCATCTGGGAGCGGTGGTTCACCGGACCGCCGGACACCCAGGGTGCCTGGGTCGGCCTCGACACCCGGCGCCGCGGAGCCTGGCTTGACCTCGTCCGAGAGCGGGCCTGCCGGCGCACCCACCGTGACCGGCCGGCCGGTTACGCCTACGAACTCGACGGCCGACACGTCACCGACGAACCGGGCCTCTACCTGGCGCTCGGCGAGGCGGTAAACGGGGCGGGTGGCTACTTCGGCGGCTGTCTTGCCGCAGTCGATGACTGCCTGCTTGGCACCTTCGGCTACACAGCCCCCGCATCGCTGCTCTGGCGGGACGCTGCGACCGCACGCGATCACCTGTCCCAGACCCTGACACCTGACGGCCAGCCCTACGACCTGTTCGGCGCGGTCCTCGAGGTCCTGGCCGAGGGCGGCATGCACGTCACCTTGGCGTGATCCACGGTCCGTCCGCCGGGCATCGACCATGTCCGGACGGTTTCCAACCACTTGTGCGCCGAGTCATTGAGCGTTTTCAGTGAGGCCACCGATGGGGTGACGGCGGTGGAGACGCAACGCACGAGACACCCGAGCCGTTGAGGGAGGTGTTCGAAGTCTCAACCCATCAGCGTGGGTGCCTCGTTGGTCTCCCATCCTGCCGCACTCGACCTGCCTCATGCGCTGGTCGAGCGGGTCACCATACTCATCGTCACCCGTGAGGGTGACCGCCGCTGCAAGCTCCCACCGCACCAACGCGCGCTCGTCGGTCTGGTGTACCTGCGCAAGCACGACACCCTGGCCCAGATAGCCGCCGGCTTCGGCATCTCGGTCGGCACCGCCCACGCCTATACCACCGCGGTGATCGACCTCCTGGCCGCCCGGGCACCCGGCCTGCTGAAGGTCCTGCGCGAGCACGAACCGGAGTACGCACTGCTCGACGGGACGCTCGCCGAGTGCGACCGTGTGGGCGACGGCCGGGCCGACTACTCGCCCAAGCATCGTCGCCACGGCGTGAACGTGCAGGTCGTGACCGATCCGATCGGGCAGGTGCTGTGGATCTCCCCGGCCTTGCCGGGCCGGTGCGACACGACCTGACCGCGGCCCGCGCTCACCGGATCATCCGGATCTGCGAACGCCAGGGTGTCCCCGCGTCCTGGCCGACCGCGCTTACCAGGGCGCCGGCCCCTGGGTCACCGCCGGGCGCAGAAGGCCGCCCGGCGGGCAGTTGTCCCCCACACAGCAGACGGTCAACCGGGCGCCGGCCGCGTCACGGGCACCCGTCGAACGGGGTATGGCGCTGCTGAAGTCCTGGCGGATCTTCCGAAGATCCCGGATCAGCCCGAACCGCATGACGTCGGTCGCCAAGGCCGTCTTCACCCAGAGGCAACGCTGAAAATGCTCACTGGTTCCTCCTGGTGGTGTGGTCCAACGGGTGCCATCAAGCAAGAGGGTTGTCGTTAGAACCCGTATCTCAACCGAACATGATCGTTTGATTTCTGCTGTTCAGGCATGGTCTTGCACGCCCTGAGGCAGGGATGCGGCGTCTTGTGTCCGCTTGGTGGCTGAGGGGTGCGCGGTGGCGTCGGTGCTGGAAATGCTGGAGGAGCGGGAGACGGCTACCTGGGTGCGAGTGGAGGGTCTTCGGGAAGAAGTCGCGCGGCTGGCCGGCTTGTTGGAGGCCGCGGAGATCGAGCTGGACCGGCGGGTGATCGCGCGGGAGGAGCTGGTCGAGGCCCTGGCTGTCTCCGCGGCCGAGTCCACTGCCATGACCGAGTCCGAGGCGGAGCAGGAAACAGCGCCCTCGCCTGTGCCGGGCTCGACGGTGCCGCCCTGGCGGGACGGGTTGCCGGTGACGGTGCTGACACCGGACTACCAGCGGATCCTGGGTGTGCTGGAGGAGCGGCCCTCAGCGGGTCAGGGATCGCTGAAGGCCAGGGAGATCGCGGTGCAGCTGGGTCTGGAGACGACGCCGGCGAAGGTCGAGGGGGTGCGCTCGAAGGCCAGGCGCCTGGCGGAACGCGGGTGGCTCGTGCAGGAGACGTCGGGGATGTTCAGCGCCGGCCGGCGGCCCGTGCCTTTGCCAGACGCCGGCCCATCCGCGTGATCATCGACCACCCGATCATCGCCTCGCTGGTAGCGGGCAGAGCTTCGTAATCGCGGGCCAGGCGGCGGGAGTTCATCAACCATGCGAATGTGCGCTCTGCCACCCAGCGTCTCGGCAGCACCACGAACCCCTTCATGTCGTCGGTGCGCTTGACGATCTCCAGCGTCAGGGCGAGTTTCTGCCGGCACCAGTCGACCAGGTCGCCGGTGTAACCGCCGTCGGCCCAGACCAGGGTGATGTCACGGTGCAGTCGGCGCACTCGCCCCAGCAGGCCCGTCGCGGCGTCCCGGTCGCCGATGTTCGCGGCGGTGACCGCGACGACCAGCAGCAGACCGAGTGTGTCGGTCACGATGTGCCGCTTGCGTCCGGGTGCCTTCTTCCCGCCGTCGTAGCCGCGTGAGGCGGCCGGCACCGTCGCGGCGGCCCGCACCGACTGCGCGTCGATGATCCCTGCCGTGGGCTCGGCCTCACGGCCTTCGCGCTCCCTCACCCGTCCGCGCAGCCGGTCGTGGAACTCTGTGATCAGCCCGTGCTCGCGCCAGCGGCGGAAGAAGGCGTAGACCCGGCTCCAATCGGGGAAGTCCGCGGGCATCGCCCGCCGGGAGATCCCGCCCGCGACCAGGTAGCGGATCGCGTCCAGCATCTGGCGGTGGCAGTAGCCCTCGGGCTGTCCGCCCCGCCCCTGGAGCCATGCCGGCACCGGCAGCAACGGCCGGATGGCCGCCCACTCCGCATCCGTCATGTCCGACGGATACCGGCGCACCCGATCGGGGTGATCGGCCGCGTTGCCGTACACGTGCGCGAGACAATCGCACGACACGGTAGGCGAGTTGAAGGGGACGGGATCGGGCGCGTACAACAACGACAACAGGGCCTCCGGGAACCGCTCGGAACGGGGTCGCAACCCCCGAGCTACCAGGAGGCCCTGCCTCCATGCACCTACCGCCGGAGGTTCACTCAACCAAGACCCTGTTCGACCCGCACGTTCCAAGGTCGGTTGAGGCGGCTTCTGACAACCACCCAGGGGGTTTGAAATGGCTGTTCCATGGGAGCTCTTGATATCCACCGTAGGCGGTGTCACCGCCACCATCGTGGGCGTCGTTGCAGGCGGGGTCGTTGGGCGGCGCAGCGAGAATCGAAAGTGGCTTCAGGAGACACAGACGTCCGCCTACGAGAGGTTCCTGCAGGCTTTCGGCGCCGTCGAGATGGAGCTGCGTGAGGCGTTCCTCGAACGGCGCAGACCTGCAGTCGCATGGGGACCGTTCAATGCCTCGATCCAGTCGCTGAGCTTGGTGGCGAATCCCGAGGCGGCCGCAGCAGCTCTCCAGCTCTGCGATGTCATCGAGGATTTCACCATCCTCTTCCACGATCGTCAGCCAGCGGATCTTGAGGAGCTCCGACCGATCCACACCGCCTTGGACCAGGGGCACTTGAAGTTCGTCAATGCGGCCCGACGCTCACTCCACCCCTCGCAGGAACGTCTCACCCAGACACTCGGCGGTCCGTCGCCCTGGCGTGGCGTCGCCTTCGTGGACCAAGGCGACGGCGCCGGCGAGGCTGAATAGCACAATGAGTCTCTTCATCGGTGCTTCTCCAGGGTGAGGACGGCCTTGCTCACCGCCGGAAGATCACTCAACCAGTACCCCTGTTCGACCTGCACGTTCCAAGATCGGTTGAGAGACGGCTTCTCAATCTCCCACCCCGACCTGGCCTTTCTTGAAGCGCTGGGCACGATATCTGTCGCCGAATTCGCATCTCCGTTGACGTGTTCCGTGCTTTGGCTGCAAGCAGGCACCCCAGCCCGAGAAGCGGGCAAGCTCAGGACCGCGTGGTCCGGAACGCGAGATACCGGCTGAAGACTTCGTGGCTGTCGGGGGTGAAGCGCCACTCCAGCAGGGCCAACCGCAGCTCCGGATCGGTCAGCCAGCCATGCCAGACGACCTCATCAGGATCGGCGGCCACGGCGTCCGGCACCACGGCTTGGTGCACGCCGAGCCAGTGAGGGCTCAAACCAATGCGGTTGAGCAACGTGAACAGCAAGCGCGGCAGCACACGAATGCCCAGCTCTTCGGCCAGCTCCCGCGCGGCGGCCTGTTCATAGGACTCACCGACATCCACGGCGCCACCGACCACGGCCTCATAGAGCCCGGGGAAGCGCGACAGCTGCTCCGACCGCCGGTGAACGAGGATCCGCCCACGCTCATCACGTCACACCGTCACGGCGACCCGGTGCAGCCAACCCTCCCGGATGGCCTGCCGGCGGCTGACCACCACCCCCAGCACACGATCTTGATCGTCGACACGCTCCACCTTCGTCCACGACGCACACCCTGGCAGAGCCCACTGACAACGCCGCTTCTCGGAGCCTGTCGGCGTACGCCCGAACGTGGCCAGTGACGCACAGCGATACGTCCCTATCCTGAAGGTGGTCGTGCGCAGGTCGCAGAGCCGGGGCCACCCGGCCGCTCAACTACTCGCACTCGAGGAGTCGTCGCCCTCAGCGGACGGCCGCGCCCAGGTAGTCGAGGGCCGCGCGGGCGAATCCTGGTGCGGTACGCGGGCACTGCCAGCGGGCGAGGATCTCGGGCCCGGAGAGGTTCGCGGGTTCGGCTTCCTCGTCCTCGAGTTGATCCAGGTAGAGCTCGGGAAGCAGATCCTCGGGGAGCAGGTCGTCGAGGGCCTGGTTCACCGGGGAACTCAGCACCTCCAGGCAGGAGGGAAGGTGCTCGAGCACATCGTCCACGTCGACCTCGTATGGATGCCAGCCGTGGGCGCACGTCCTGCCGTCGTCACCGCGCGCGACCCGGCTCAGTACGGCGATGACCTTGTCCTCGATTCCCGGACCAGGGGTGCCGAAGGCCACGTAGGGGGCGAGCACCAGCAAGCCCAGCGTCCAGAACAGCACGGGACCACCCTCCAACCCCGATGCCTTCGTCTCGAGCTGGCGGGCGCAGCCGCGCACCGTCTCGTCCTTGTCCCCGGCATGGTAGCCGTGCCGGAGCTCGTCCCATCTGCCGAACAGCGTGCGCCAGTTGCCGGGCACCGGTATGACTGTCGACATGCCTTCGTGTTCCCTTCGCGAGGTTCTGGCTCCGCGGCCATTGGATCACACGGGCTTGCGCCGTCGCCCAAGGACCACCGCGACACATGGCCCGCAGAACTCCTGATCGACCAGGCGCGCCGGACGGCTGACGCCTCCCCCGGCGGATCCACCACCATCGACGCCCTCGAAGACCTCACCGTGTGCAAGAGATCGACCGAGACTCAGCTTGTTCTTTATGGTCTGAGTCGGTTTCGTTCAGTGATGCTCTCGGGTCGTTTCACGGTCTTGCCCACGTCATAGCGGGTGGCGGGCCGC
>NZ_JBICAJ010000021.1:0-65192 GCF_043088925.1 Streptomyces sp. NPDC014006
GTTCTGCGTGCTGCGCGAGGTGCGCGTCTCTTTTTGTCTCCTCGTCGGGCTCGTCCCTCGGGCCGCGCCGGGCCCCCCCGCGCGGCGGGCCCCCCCCCGGCTGCTCGACGTCCGGGGTCACTGCGCCGGATAATCTGCCACGCTCAGCCGGAGGGTGAGGAACGGCGCGGTCCCGAGGCCCCAGGTCACCGACACCGCGCCCGTGCGCGCGGCACGTACCGTGACGCGGCTGCCCCCCCTCGGGGTCGGAGTGCTTCGCGATCACTGTTGCCGGCATCGGTTTCCTGCTGCGCGGCTCGGGCCAGGGGCGTCCCCCACCGAGAAGCCCGACAGGGGCGGGCCCGCGATCCCCGGCCAGCTCAAGCCCGCCTCCGCCTCCCCCGTCAACACAGGTCGATGATGCGGATCAACACCTTGTGCCGTTTGCCCAGGCCGAGATCTTCGCGGCACCCCGCCGGACAGGTTCTTCCTGATCCCGGGCAAGCGTCCCGCAGGCCACAGCGACGTCCGGTACACCGTTGGGTCCCACGAGCGCGTCATGCACTCCGGTCTGCAGCCAGTCAGCCTGGTTTGCGTCAGCCGCGGCGACGGCGAGAGCGATGAGCCTTACGGCGGCAACCGTGCCCACGCGGGCCAGGGCCTCTGCCGTCTGTCGGGTCACCGCCGTGTCCTCGACGTCCAGCAGCAGCCCCACCAGCACTTCCGCCGCCTCAGGGACATCAGCGAAGGAAGCAAGGTCACGCCCGGCACGAGCACGTTGCGTCCAGGCAGGAGACGACGCCTCGGCCAAGGCTGCCTCCAACCCACTCATCTCCTCTGGCACGATCAGACAGTCTCATGCCTGACGAAGAGGTTCGAACCTCGGACCGAAACTGCCCACACGATGGGCGAAGAACATAGAGGCCTCCGCATGCGGGGACAGGCCCGGCGGGCGGCGCCGAGGACATGGTCTTCGTTTTCGGCCGGTAAGCGGTGTTCCAGGAGTCCAGTGCCGCCCGACAGGCCCTGCTCGCGCACCGTCGGGCAGGGCCTGTGTCAATCCCTTGCGCACCGGCGCGCTCACTCCGGCCAGACCTCGGTGGCGCCGACACCAGCCTGTTCGCCCTGCCCGGCGGGCGAAGGCGCAGGTGCCGGTGAGGTCGAGCAGCAGGCAACTGTCGGCGCGCACGACGACACCGCCCTGGCGGACGCCCTCTTCACCGCCCTCGCCGCCACCACCGCCCCTGAGTCGGCGATCACGTCCCGCCCCTGCAACGGCCCGGCGGCCGCTTCCCGTCCGGGAAGCGGCCGCCGTCCGCGTCAGGCGGACAGAGCGGGGCAGGCGGTCTGCAAGCCGACGTCATCGCCGGTGGCGCGCCGGGACCCTTCGCTGCGCCGAAGAGCGAGGGCGATGGCCACGCCGAGCAGGGTCAGTGCCGCCGCGGTGTATCCGGCGGTGCGCAGGCCGGGCACCAGGTCGGGACCGCTCGTGGCGTGGGTGCCGTGGGAGGCGACGGCGATCAGGACGGCCAGGCCGACGGCGCTGCCGATCTGCTGGGTGGTGGAGGCCATGGCGGATGCGATGCCCTGGTGGGCCGCGTCCACGCCGACAGCACATCCAATCGTCGTAGCGGCCGCGTAAGCCACCGACTCGGCCTGTTCACCGTTAGGTACAGCGCCCACCGGTTTCCGAGCAGGCGAGCTGTGCGCATTCCGTCCGCCAGGCCTTCGGCCGGCGGAACATGCAGCCGGGGACCGAGATGGATGTACAGGCGCAGCGCGTCCACCTCCGAGCGACGCAGCTCCACCAGCCACTCCCCCTGCGCCGGGCCGGGTGCGGGCGTGCGTGTGGGTCGGGTGCGCCTCCCGCGCGCACCCGGCTCGGTCGGAGTGGCGGCGGGGGTCAGGGCTTTGAGGCGGGGGCGGTCGCCTGCCAGCGGGTGCCGATGGTGCGCAGCATGTTGTCGTAGACGCCGAGGTAGCGGAAGGGCTTGATGGCGGCCATGTAGAGGTGGCCGAAGGGGCCGTTGGGCTTGACGAGGACGGCCATCTGCCCGCGGTAGCCGCCGGAGCCGTCCGGGACCCAGCCGAGGTGGAGCACGCCGTGCATGGTGCGGTTGGCGATCTCGGCCGCCCACTCGCCCTCGGTCTCATAGACGGTGGTGAAGCGGGGGTTGCGGGAGGACCGCAGGTCCTGGCGGAGGTCGTCGGGCAGCCGGTCGCGCAGAGTCGGCACCCGCGCGCCCAGGCCGGCGTCCGGCTTGTCCCACCCGAACAGCGCACCGAGCTTCCAGCGGATCGCGAAGAGGGCGCGGGCGACGCGCGAGGTCACGAACGGCTCCCGGGCGGCGCCTGTCCCGCTGAAGAGGGCGACCAGACGGGGCCAGTCGCCGGGGCCGCCCGGAGTCGGCAGCGCCCAGACGTCCTCGACACGGAAGTCGTGGGCGATGGCGTGGATGCGCCAGGGACGGGAAGTGTGCGCGGTTTTGGGAAGCCTCATGCCGAGCCCCTGTCTATACGGTGGCGTATAGATCTAGGCTAGTCCTGTGCGTACGGAGGCGTCTATACGGGTCCGTATATCGGTGAGTGGAGGAGGTACGGCATGGGAGTGACCCGTACGCCGCGCGGCGCGTGGATCGAGCAGGGGATGCGGGCACTCGCGGCCGGCGGTCCGGAGGCCGTTCGGATCGAGGTGCTGGCGCAGGCGCTGGGCGTCAGCAAGGGCGGGTTCTACGGGCACTTCCGCAACCGGGACGCGTTGCTCGGCGAAATGCTCGACACCTGGGAGCGGGAGGCCGCGGAGGCCGTGATCGAGCAGGTGGATGCCGGGGGCGGGGATGCCAGGGCCCGTCTGGAGCGGCTGTTCACCATCACCGCGGCGGCCACCGGGCCGGTGACGGGCGTGGCCTCGGAGCTGGCCATCCGCGACTGGGCGCGGCGCGACGAGGACGTGGCGGCGCGGCTGCGGCGGGTGGACAACCGGCGCATGGAGTACCTGCGCGCGCTGCTCGGGGCTTTCTGCCCCGACGAGAAGGAGGTCGAGCTGCGGTGCATGCTCATCTTCTCCCTGCGGATCGGCAGCTACTTCATCGCCGCCGAGCACGGGGGGCTCAGTCGGGCGCAGGTGATGGAGCTGGCACGGGAGCGGTTGCTGGCGTAGCGGAGAGCCCGGCCTGCGGCGGCGGCCGGCGCCAGGGGCCGCGCATGGCTGTCTGCAGCTATGTGGATCTTGGTGCACAACCCGCCGCGGGAAAGTCCGAGTGCGTGGTCGGCCGGCTCGTTCCGGTCTGCGGCCCCTTTCTGGGTGCTCCGGCAGCGTGCTGGTGGGGCGCGACGACGGTGGAGTCGACCGACACGGTCCAGCCGATGTCGTCGACGGCATCCGCTGCCACGAGGATGGCGGCGAGGATCTTCTCCAAGGTGCCGTCGATGGCCCGCCTGGTCAGCCGTTTGTGAGCGGTCTGGAACGAGCCGAGCTCGTCGGGAAGGTCCCGCCAGGGTGAGTTGGTCCGGGGTACTTCCACGCGATGGCACCGAGCGTGCGGCCGTGGTCGGCCCCGTACCGGATCAGCCGGCCTCAGTAGCTCGATCCGGTCCCACATCACATCAGTGATCAGTGACCGAACAGGCACATCCGACCAACTGATGAACCCATCAGAGAAACTCGCTCTCGTCATGGACCTGTCCAAAAGCGGGGCGGTGCGCGAAGATCACGCCCACACTGCACCACCGCACCCACGCCATCCGCAACGAAAGGATGTACATGGCTCACCGCATACCCCGCGGTCTGCTCGCCGGGGCCACCGCCACCGTGGCCCTGCTCATGACGGCCGCCTCGGCCTCCGCCACGGGGACCGCCCCCGCCGCGCTCGGTCCGCAGGCACGCGTCTTCATGGTCAACCCCGTCCAGTCGTCGGGCGACCAGACCCTCACCGACGCCAAGGACGCCGCCGACGCCGTTCCCGCCACCGCCTACGCGATCGTCGCGCTGCGCAACCTGGACGGCAGCGGCGGCCTCTCCGGCCGCTGGGCCTCGGTCCGCTCCGACACCGGCGCCTCTGCTCAGGTTGCCGAGGCCGCCTCGTACAACCGGCACGACGACCAGTTCGAGCAGGTCATGGCGTACTTCTGGGTCAACGAGGCACAGGAGTACCTGCAGGGCCTCGGCTTCGGCAGCGAGCTGCCCGGCGCCAACGACCGGGTCCAGCCGGTTCGTATCAACCAATGGGGCGCCGACAACTCCTTCTTCACCGACAAGAAGGCGGAGATCCGCTTCGGCAAGGGCGGTGTGGACGACGCCGAGGACGCCGAGGTCGTCGTGCACGAGTACGGTCACGCCGTGCACAACGCCCAGGTACCCGGCTTCGGCACCTCCCTGGAGGCCGGCTCCATCGGCGAGGCCTTCGGTGACTATCTCGCCGTCGCCGTCGGCGAGCACGCCGTCGCACGCTACGGCTGGCCGCTGAAGACCGACGTCGCCTGCGTCGCCGACTGGGACTCCGTCATGTACAGCGACGCCCCGCACTGTCTGCGCCGGATCGACTCCGACAAGACGTACGCGGACCGGGTCGGCGAGGTCCACGCGGACGGCGAGATCTGGTCCCGCGCGCTGTTCGACATCCGCACCGCCCTCGGCGCGCGCGTCGCCGACCGGATCATCGTCAACGCCCAGTTCGGCTTCGCCCCCGACACCAGCTTCGCGGCGGCCGCGAACACGACGGTCGCGACGGCGCAGAAGATGTACGGCAAGAGCGCGGCAGACGCTGTCTGCGCGGCATTCCAGGCCCGGGGCATCCCCGGCGTCGCCTGACACACGACGTCCCGGAGGCGGCAGATCCGCCGCCTCCGGGACTGGCCGTCGAGTCCTCACAGCTCCTGGGCCGGCATCGTTGCGTGGTCGAGAGAACCGTGTCCTCGCTGGCAGACTGCCGAAGGCTCCACCGCCGTCACCAACGCAAGGCCGAGCACCTTCTCGCCCTCGCCGGCATAGCCGCAGCCCTCAACGGCTACCGCCGATTGGCGTCCCTGCTCACGACCTGCGCCGGTCCTGCTGCACGTCGAAACAGACCGGTCCCATGGACTCAACCACCGCTGCCGCGTGGGCCGACGCCTCCTCGGCCATGCTCCATCACATGGCGAAGTGGATCAGCGGGCCACTGGCCCCATCGATCAACGGACCGGTCGACCAGCGCGAGGTGTCCCCGTCGTCCTCGGTGACGTCGCACCACCGCTCAAGGAGCGCCACGCCGTAAGCCGCAGGTTGCCATTCGCCGGGCGGTGCGAGGGTGGTGGGGTGTCGTGGACTTCGACGGTGAACCCGAGCGGGTCGGTATCGGTGATGGTGAGGACGACGGCGTTGGTATCGGCGACTGGGCCGCAGCGCCAGCCAAGGGCATTTGGCGGGGTGAGTTGGCTGCCTGTGTCGTCCAGGAACGCGCGGACACGCTCGGTCAGGAGGGCGGATAATGCCTCCTGCGTGATAGGGAGTATCGCGTCGGCCAGGGCGTCCAGGACGCCAAGTGGAAGCAGGCGGAGTACCTGCTTGGCCTTCTCTGGCGTTGAGAGGATCGCGGCGGCTTCCGCGGGTGTCGGCGGCAAGATTGCGCTCCGCTGATGTTGAGCCACGGAGAGCAGCGAAGAGAAGGAATCATGGCCTCCGCCGATGCCGATGCCGATGCCGATGCCGAGCATTGCTCGAGGATTTACGCGGAGCGCCGCCCGGACTCGGCCACGAGGAGAGGCCGATGGGCGTCCGTACTTTGCGTAAGTGACCCCCTTCAAAGGGAGCGATGGGCCCCCGCCCGCCCTCGCCGGAAGCGCCGCAGGCCCCTCTTCACATCCCTTCAGATCCCCGCTTCGTCGGCGACGCGGCATGCCTTGTCCACGAGCGCATCGATGCGTTCCACGGTGGGCGTGCCTGTGGCGCTCCTGTTCCTCGGTTCGTCGATCGCTCTCCTCATCACCCCCTCGGCGATCACGGCCACCTTCCACAGCCCCAGCACGTGCCAGAACGTCAGCGCCGCCGGGTCGCGGCCTGTTTCGGCCAGGTACGCCTGAGCAAGCTCGGCACGGTCCGGGAAGCCTTCGAGCGCGGAGGCGGCAAAATCGCCTACGGTTTCCTCCTCGCCCGGTCCCGGCCAGTACGCCAGCAGGCTGCCCATGTCCGCCAACGGATCCCCCAGCGTCGACAGCTCCCAGTCGAGCACCGCGGTCACCTCCCCGCTGTCGTAGGAGGTGATGACATTGCGCAGATGGAAGTCGCCGTGTACGAGCGTCAGTTCGCGCTGCTCCGGGACGGCCGCCGCAAGGCGCCGGGTGAGGTCCTCGAGGGCGGGCAACTCGCGGGTCCTTGACTTCTCCCACTGGACCGACCACCGCTTCAGCTGGCGCTGGGCATACGGCTTGTGGCTGGCGAGACCGGTCAGCCCGGTCGCCTCGAGCTCGACCGCGTGGATCTTCGCGAGCGTGCGCGGCAGCGACATCCCGATCGCCCGGCGGCGCTCGGGCGTCAGTGACCGCGCGACCGACATCCTGTCGACGACCTGGCCGTCCACGAACTCCATGAGCAGCAGCGGCACATCGGTCACAAGGGGATCATCGGTCAGCCCGAGCACCCGCGGGGTCGGGACGGCGGTGCCCTCCAGAGCGGTCAGAATCCGCGCCTCACGGGCCACGTCGTGCGCCGACTCCAGCCGGTGACCCAGCGGGGGGCGCCGCAGCACCCACCTGCGGTCTTCCCGATCCCGCACCAGGTAGGTCAGGTTGGACTGGCCGAGCCCGATCCGGTCGTAGGTCAGCGGTCCGGCGAAGTCGACGCCGAGGATCCTGAACCAGCGGTTCATCGCCCCGGCGTCGATTCCGACGATGTCCGTACTAGACACCGATGCCGACTCCTTGCCTGAACGGGAGCGCGTCACCGAGCAGTTGCCCACCGTCGATCACCAGGGTCTCGCCGGTGATCCAACTCGCGGCGTCCGAGACGAGGAAGGCGACCGCCGAGGCGATGTCGACCGGCTCCCCTATGCGCCCGAGCGCCATCGAGGCGGAGACAGCCTCCTCGTGCTCCTTCCACAGAGCCTCGGCCAGCTTGGTGCGCACCACACCCGGTGCCACCGCGTTGACGCGGACCTTCGGCGAGAGTTCCAGGGCGAGTTGCTTGGTGAGATGGATCAGTGCTGCCTTCGACGCGTTGTACAACCCGATGTTGGCCTCGCTGGCCAGGCCGCCGACCGACGCGGTGTTGACGACCGCACCGCCGTGCTCGCCCATCCAGGCCCGGGTGGCCAGACCCGTCCACAGGACGGGAGCCCACAGGTTGACGTCAAAGGTCTTGGCGAACCGGCCGTGGTCCTGGTCGATGACCGGACCGAAGGCCGGGTTGGTCCCCGCGTTGTTGACGAGGATGTCCAGGGTGCCGAAGCGCTCGAGCGTCATATCCACACAGCGCCGGGCCGCCTCTTCGTCGACCGCGTGCGCGCCCACGCCGACCGCTGTGCCTCCGACCTGGGCCGCGGCCGCGTCCGCCGCCTCCTGGGAGCGGGAGGTGAGGACGACGTTCGCGCCGGCGGCGGCGAGGGCCTGGGCGATCGCCAGCCCGATACCGCGCGAGGCGCCGGTGACGACGGCGGTGCGACCGGTGAGATCGAGTCCCGCCACCTCAGTTCACCGCCGTCGTGGCCGTGTCGCGGTACTGCCGCAGCTCCTGCTTGGCGATGGCTCGCTTGTGGACCTCGTCGGGACCGTCCGCTATCCGCAGCGTCCGCAGGTACGCGTACATCATGGCCAGCGGGAAGTCGTCGGTAACGCCCGCTGCTCCATGCACCTGGATCGCCCGGTCGATGATCTTCAGCGCGATGTTCGGGGCCGCCACCTTGATGGCGGCGATCTCGGTGCGCGCTTCCTTGTTCCCGACGGTGTCCATCAGGTACGCGGCCTTGAAGGTGAGCAGGCGGATCATCTCGATGTCGATCCGCGCTTCCGCGATCCAGTCCTGGATGTTGGAGCGTTCCGCGACCGGAGTGCCGAAGGTCACCCGTGACTGCGCGCGGCGGCACATCAGCTCCAGCGCCCGCTCGGCCGCGCCGATCGCCCGCATGCAGTGGTGGATACGACCGGGGCCGAGCCGGGCCTGGCTGATCGCGAAGCCCTCGCCCTCGCCCTTGAGGACGTCCTTGGCCGGCACCCGTACGTCGTGGAAGTCGATCTCGGCGTGCCCCTCCCGGTCCTGGTAGCCGAACACCGGCAGGCCGCGCATCACCGTGATCCCGGGCGCGTCGATGGGGACGACCATCATGGACTGCTGCCGGTGCGGTGCGGCGGTGGGGTCCGTCTTCCCCATGACGATGAGCACCTTGCAGTTGCGGTGCAGGGCGTTGGACGCGAACCACTTGCGGCCGTTGAGCACGTACTCGTCGCCGTCACGCTCCATCCGCAGCTCGATATTGGTGGCGTCGGAGCTGGCGACCCGCGGCTCGGTCATCGCGAAGGCCGAGGCCATCGTTCCGTCGAGGAGGGGCTTGAGGTACTTCTCCTTGTGCTCGTCGCTGCCGAAGAGGGTGAGCACCTCCATGTTGCCGGTGTCGGGAGCGTTGCAGTTGCACGCTTCGGAGGCGATGTGGCTGCGCCCCATGATCTCCGCCAGCGGCGCGTACTCGAGGTTGGTCAGCCCCGGCCCCCACTCGGGGTGCGGGTGGAAGAGGTTCCACAGTCCGCGCCGGCGCGCCTCCGCCTTGAGTTCCTCGATGATCGGCGGGTGGAAGTGCGGGTCGCCCGACGCGAGCATCTGCTCGTGATAGACCGCCTCGGCGGGATAGACGTGCGCATCCATGAACTCCAGCAGATCCGCCTGGTACTTCTTGGCGCGGTCCGACATCTCAAACAAGGACATCCGAACTCCTGAGGGTTAGAGGGAAATTGGGCTTGGCTGGCGGGTTCACGGCTACGCCCGCAGGGAGCTCTGGTAGCGGCGCATCCCGCGCAGCCACCGGTCGTAGTCCGAGCCCTTCTGCCGGTACATCTGAAGAACGTCTTCGTGCGGCAGGATCAGGAAGCGCTCGTCCTCGATCGCGGCCAGGACGGCGTCGGCGACTTCGGCCGGCTCCAGGACGTCACCCGCGGACGTGACGGCCCGCGCCGCCGCTCTTCCCAGCGCGTCCCCGGAGTCCTCTCCGGAGGACAGCATCCGGGTGTTCACGCCCATCGGGCACAGGCAGCTGACCCGGAGGCCGCCGTCGCCGTAGGTGACACTCAGCCATTCGGCGAAGGCGACAGCCGCGTGCTTGGTGACGGCGTACGTGGCGGAGCCGATCTGGGTGAGCAGCCCGGCCGCCGAGGCGGTGCTGACGAAGTAGCCCTCGCCGCGTTCGAGCCACCCCGGCACCAGCAGCCTCGCCGCACGGATGTGGGCGCGAAGGTTGACGTCGATCGAGAGGTCCCAGTCCTGCTCCGTCGCCTCCAGGCCGGGGGCCCCGGCGATGCCCGCGTTCGCGAAGTAGAGGTCGACCGGACCGAAGGTGTTCTCGGCCAGGGCGATCAGCTGCTGGATCTGGGCGGTGTCCGACACATCGGCGCCGGCGCTGACGGTGCTTCCCGGATGGTCGGCGTTGACTCTCTCCGACACCGCCCGAGCGGTCTCGGCATCGAGGTCCGAGACGGCGACTCGGGCACCCGCGCGAGCGAGCCGCGCGACCAGCGCGCCACCGATGCCGCCACCACCACCGGTGACGATGGCGACTCTTTCTGCAACGTGCACGGCGGACCCTCTCCGTTGACGGGGTGCGATACTCCCCGACCTGTATAATTGAATCCGACGTCAAGTTCAACACCTGCCCGCAGGGTGCCGCGAAAAAAGAGCCGCAAGAAAAAGAGCCGCTCATCCCCCGCGGGGGATGAGCGGCTGTCAGGCCGGCGGATCAGTGGTGGCCGGGGAACCGCAGGGCGTTCGCCCAGAGCCGGGTCACCGTGGACACGAGTTCCTCGAAGTCCACCGGCGTACGTTCTTCCTGCCCCTCGCTGAGCACGAAGGCGTGGTAGGCCATGACGCTGACCATCCCCGACAGAGCACGGGAGGCCATCATCGGATCGACCTCGCGGTCCGCGACACCCCGTGCCTGCAGTTCGGCGATGCCCCGGGCATTGCGGCGGATGAACGCCTCACCGCGACGCCTTCGGAACTCACGGAACTCCGGCTCCACCTGGGCGACCTGCTCCAGCAGCGCCATCAGCTTCGCGTTCCGCTTGTACGCCGCGAGATACGCCCGGTTGCTCGCCTTGAGCACCGCATAAGGATCGTCGGTACCCTGCACCCGGCCCATGCCGGGGTGCATCATGTCCTCCTGCGCCTCCAGCAGGACGGCGGCAAGCACCTCTTCCTTGTTGGCGAAGTAGGTGTAGAAGGATCCGGCCGCGCAGCGAGCCTCCTTGGTGATGTCGGTCAGGCGCGTGTCCAGGTAGCCGTCCCGTTCGAACACCTTCCGCGCGGCCTTCACCAGAGCGGCCCGCGTCCGCGCCCCCCGCTGTGTCGTCGGCGGCTCGCGCAGCTGCGAGAAGGGCGCCACCGGCGGTGCCTGCTCGCTGTCGGTCTCCTCTGGCGCAGTGGTGTCCATCCGCGGGATTTTACTTGAATCCGACGCCATAGTCACAAATTCCGGAGGGGCAGGGGGGCCCGGTTTGATGTCCCGGTCTACGAGGTCAGCGGCGGGCGGCAGCGTCGCCGAGCGCGCTGTCGCGGTGGAGAGCGCTGCGGTCGATGGACCGCTTGAGGATCTTCCCCGTCGGGCCCTTGGGCAGCGCGTCCACGAACCGGACGATGCGCGGGATCTTGTACGCGGACAGTCGCTCCCGCGCCCACCCCGACACCTCGGCGGCACCGAGTTCCGAACCGGGCCGGGTCGCGATGAGCGCGGCGACCTCCTCGCCGTAGTGGTCGTCGGGAACGCCGATCACGGCTGCCTCGACGATGTCGGGGTGCTCGTAGAGAACCTCCTCGACCTCACCGGGGTAGACGTTGTAGCCGCCGCGGATGATCAGGTCCTTGATACGGTCGACGATGCGCAGGTCCCCGTCCGTGTCCTTTTCGCCGAGGTCGCCGGTCCTGAACCAGCCGTCGGGTGAGATCGCCGCGGCGGTGTCCGCGGGGCGGTTCCAGTAGCCGCGCATCACCGTGGGCCCCTTGATGTGGACCTCGCCGACACTACCCGGCGGGCACTCCTTGCCATCGGCGTCGCGCACCTGGACCTGCAGCCCCGGGACCGGCCTGCCGGTATAGCCGGTCTTGCCGCCGCGGTCGATGTCGTTGAAGGTGCCGAACGCGGTGGTCTCGGTGAGCCCGTACCCTTCGAGAATCGTGCAGCCGAATCGGGCCTCGAAGGCCCGCGCGATCTCCCCGGGCAGCGAGGCGCCGCCGGAGACGGCGACACGGAGCTGGGCGAAGTCCGCCGGGTTCGCGTCGCCCGCCGCGTGCAGCATCGCGTTCCACATGGTCGGCACGCCGGCCATGATGGTGAGCCGGTCGCGGCGCAGCATGTCCAGCATCGACGCGGGGTCGAACCGGGCCAGCAACGACACCGAGCCGCCCGCGGTCAGGGCCGCCATCATGACCGACGCCTGACCGAAGACGTGGAACAGCGGGAGTCCGGTGCCCGTACGGTCGGCGCTCGAGGCGCGGCTGCACTGGGCGCCGATCTCCCCGGCGGACAACAGGTTGCCGACCGTGAGCTGGGCCCCCTTCGGCCGTCCGGTGGTGCCGGAGGTGTACAGGATGGCCGCGGTCTCGTCACGGTCCCGGTCGACGACGTCGGCAGGGGTTGCTCCGGTGACCGACGCGCCCGGGGACAGCGTCCAGAAGGGCACCTTGAGCGCCGCGGCCGCCTCGGCGACGGCGGGGCCGAGGGCGTGCCATGCGATCGCCGACGAGCACCCGGCGTCGCCGAGAACGTACTCGGCCTCGGCCCGGGTGGTCATCGTGTTGACCGGCACCACGACACAGCCCGCAGCCTGGATCCCGAGGTAGGCCACCACGAACTCGGGCACCGACGGCGCCGCGAGCAGCACCCGGTCCCCGGGGGACAAGCCCGCGGCGGCCAGGGCGCCGGCGTACCGGAGGCTCGCGTCACGCAGCTGAAGGTAAGTCCACTGATCGCTGGCGCCGCGCAGGGCGATGTTGTCGGGAGTGGCGGCCGCGTGGCGGCACACAGGATCCAAAATGCTGGTCATGGGAGGTGCCTTCCGGGGGTGTGAGCAGATGTCGGTGCGGGTCTCGCCCTCGCCGATCGGTTGGGTTGGCCCGGCCTCCCCGGCAAGCCTTCAGCCGGGGGCCGGATGGCGCACCTGGCTGCGCCGATCCGCCGAGCGGTCAGGTGGTGATACCGAAACGTTCGGCGAGTTGGCGGCGGGTGTCGGCCGCACCGGTGTGCAGCACGCCCCCGATTCCGATCCGCGCCGCCCCGTCGAGGTTCTGTTGCAGGTCGTCGATCATGACCGCCTCCTCGGGGTCGACGCCGAGGCGTTCGCATGCGATCGCGTAGATCCGGCGGGAGGGCTTGCGGATCCCGACCTCGGAGGAGATGACGACCACATCCGCGACAGCGGCGAGGTCGACGCCGTCGTAGGTGCCGGTGCCGAACGAATTGGACACCAGCGCGACGGGACGGCCGGCGGCTCGAAGATCACCGAGCAGCGCCAACATGTCCTGGTCGATCGACATCCCCGCTTGCATCCGGGCAGTGAGGCCCTCGGCCGGCACGTCGGCGCCGTGGACGCGGAGACGCTCGGCGAATCCTCGTTCGAAGGCCTCGGCGTCGATGCGGCCGCTCTCGTGGTCGGCCAGGAGGGTACGTGACTGCTGGTCGCGGGCGAGGAGGTCCAGCGGCAGGCGGGGATCGCCGCCGAGCGAGGCGCCGAAGTCGGTGAAAGCCTGCAACACGCTGGAGGTGATGACCCCGCCGAAGTCGACCAGGATCGCGGTTCGGTCCTTCCCCATCACGCGACCTCGAACAGTCCGGCAGCGCCCATTCCGCCACCGACACACATGGAGATCACCACATACCGGACGCCTCGGCGCTTGCCCTCGATGAGGGCGTGTCCCACCAGGCGGGCACCGGTCATTCCGTACGGATGGCCGACCGAGATCGCGCCGCCGTTGACGTTGAAGCGCTCGGGGTCGATGTGCAGCTCGTCCCGGCAGTACAGCGCCTGGGAGGCGAACGCCTCGTTGAGTTCCCACAGGCCGATGTCGTCGATGGTGAGGTTGTGCTGCTTCAGCAGCTTCGGAATGGCGAATACCGGACCGATGCCCATCTCCTCCGGCCCACAGCCGGCCACGGTCATACCCCGGTAGACGCCCAGCGGTTCCAGTCCGCGGCGCTCCGCCTCCCCCGCCTCCATCAGCACCGACGCCGAAGCCCCGTCCGACAGCTGCGAGGAGTTGCCCGCGGTCACGCTGGAGTGCGCGCTCACCTGACCGTCGGGCAGCACGGGCGCGAGCCCGGCCAGGCCTTCGAGCGTCGTCGACGCGCGATTGCCCTCGTCCCGGGTCAGGGTGACCTCCTCGTCCCGCACCTTCCCGGACTGCTTGTCGAGCACCTTCTTGACGCTGCTGAGCGCGACGATCTCCTGGTCGAACCGGCCGGCCTCCTGCGCCGCCGCGGTGCGCTGCTGCGACACCAGCGCGAACTCGTCCTGGCGCTCCCGGCTCACGCCGTAGCGTTCGGCGACGATCTCCGCCGTCTGCAGCATCGGCAGGTAGATGCCCGGCTTGTGCTCGGCCAGCCAGGGATCCGTCATGCGGTGGGTGTTCATGTGGTCGTTCTGCACCAGGGAGATCGACTCGACACCGCCGCCGACCGCGACCTGCATGCCGTCCGCGACGATCTGCTTGGCGGCCGTGGCAATGGCCATCAGGCCCGACGAGCACTGGCGGTCGATCGTCATCCCCGACACGGCGTCCGGAAGTCCGGCGCGGAGAGCTGCCTGGCGCGCGATGTTGAAGCCGGAGGAACCCTGCTGCACGGCGCAGCCGAACACGACGTCCTCGACCTCGCCACCCTCCAGCCCCGCGCGCTGCACCGCGTGCCGAAGGGCATGAGCGGCGAGTTCCTGCGCCTGGGTGTCGTTGAACGCACCGCGGTAGGCCTTTCCGATCGGCGTCCGTGCCGTCGAAACGATGACTGCTTCCCTCATGTCGCCTCACTGCTTCCTGTTGGTCCGGTTCGTCCGGGAGCTCCGGGGCCGAAATGCCGAGCTCCGTGAGCCGGGCTCGATGCGAGGAGGTGGTGCCGAACGCCAACTGCGGCGCTGCGAGCGCGCATTGACCGTCTCCTTCCCTGACCGATGACAGCACCATGGCCGCGGAAGGAACGGAAAGCCGGCCTCCGGGTCGGTTATAGTTGAACTCGGCGTCATGTTCAACCATGACCGTGGGCCGCTCGGTCTTGACAGCGCGCCTCCTTGCCTGAAAGGTACCGACCAGTCGGTATGAAGAGGTGGGTCGTGACCGAGCTGAGCATCTCCACCGGTGCGGGCGTGTTCGACGCGACCGTGGCGGGTCCGCGCGAGGGCCGCCCTGTGCTGCTGCTGCACGGGTTCCCGCAGACGGGACTGGTGTGGCAACGCCAGATCGCGGCGCTGGCCGCCCGCGGCTACCGAGTGGTGGCGCCCGACCAGCGTGGGTACTCCCCCGGCGCCCGCCCCCAGCGGCCCGAGGACTATCGCATCGGCCTGCTCGTCGACGACGTGGTCGCGATCACGGAGGAACTGGGCTGGGCGGCCTTCGACCTGGTCGGCCACGACTGGGGAGGCGCGGTGGCCTGGTGGACCGCTGACGCCCACCCGGGGCGCGTACGTACCCTGACGGTCGTCTCCACCCCGCACCCCGGCGCCCTGGCCGCCACTCTGCGCACCGACGAGGACCAGCGCAGTCGCTCGCACTACATGATCGACTGGCGCGAAACGCCCGCGACCGAGGAACGCATGCTCGCCAACGACGCCGAAGCGCTTCGCGCCGCCTACGCCGGAAAGGTCCCGCAGGACAAGGTCGACGCCTATGTGCGGCACCTGTCCCAGCCGGGCGCTCTCACCGCCGCGCTGAACTGGTACCGGGCGGGCCGCCCCGGCGGCGCGATCGGCGTCATCGACGTGCCCACGCTGTACGTCTGGAGCACGGAGGACCGCGCGTTCGGCCCGGTGGCCGCGTTGGAGACCGGTAAGTGGGTCAACGGGCCGTACCGGTTCGAGATCCTCCAAGGCGTCAGCCACTGGGTCCCCGAGGAGGCGCCCGAAGCGCTGAGCCGCCTGCTGCTCGACCACCTACGAACACACGGCGCGAACTGAACCGCAGCCAACAACCCGTTCGTCGACTCCCGAAGAGGTGACCCCATGAAAGCAGCGCGCGCGGCCTGGCGCCGTCTCGAGCCCGTACACGCCATGATCTACTTCGCCCCCGAAGCGAGGCGACGGTACGCGGATCTCGGCCTCAGCGGCCGGGCCGGGTACTTCACGTCCCGGAGCGCCGCCTTCGGCCGAGCACCGGCCGAGCTGATCATCTCGACCTTCTACAACTTCAACCCCGGCTTCGTACGGAAGGCGGTCGACGGGGCCTGGGACGCAGCGACCCCGCAGCAGGTCCTGGACGCACGGTACACCGCTGCCGGCGAGGCCCTGCGCCGGGCGGGAATTGACGAACTGCCCGCCTTGGACGAAGTCCTGGCACTGACCCGCAGGGCCGCCGAGGCCGCCTGCGAACTCCCACAGGGCCGCCCGCTGTTCGCCGCGCATGCCGCGCTGCCCTGGCCGGACGAACCGGTGCTGCAACTGTGGCACGCCCAGACGCTGCTCCGGGAGTTCCGTGGAGACGGCCATGTCGCGTGCTTGCTGAGCGAGGGCGTCGGAGGCTTGGAGTCCCTGATTCTGCATGCTGCCACCGGTGAGGTTCCCGTCGACTTCCTCAAGGCGAGCCGCGCATGGCCCGAGGAGGAGTGGGCCGACACCGAGGAGCGCCTGCGTGAGCGAGGTCTCCTCGACGGCGACTCCCTCAGCCCGGAAGGCGTACGCCTGCGCCAGCGCATCGAGGACCGCACCGATCACCTCGCCCTCCCCGCTTACGCCGCCCTGGGCGACCCCGATTGTGAGCGGCTCGCCGAACTCGCAAGCACCTTCGGCCGAGCCGTCGTCGACGCCGGTCTTCTCAAAGTCGGCTGACCGGGTACGGCAGTGGAGGGGTAACGAGCCACGCTGTCGCAACGACGCAACGTGGACTGCCTCGTTGATGTCGTCGCGTACCAGCCCCCGTCCCTCGGTGGCGGCCAGGCCCTTCGGCCCGTGTTTCCTCTGGAGCCGACGGTAATGCGGCGCGGGAGCCGTTCCAGGCGCATCACCACCGAGGGGCCCACACGGTGCCGCCGAAGCTGTTGAGCGTGCCGACACCTTTCTCGACGATGGCGACCTTCCAGTCGGCGAAGCGCTTGTCGACGATCGCGTTTCCGGAGCCGGAACCGATGACCACAAGATCGAAGTGGTTGTCCATGAAGGAGATCATCCCTATCGGCTCGGGAAGGTGACGCTGCTGTGGATGCGCGCTCCGATGCTCGAAGCCTGGTCCGACAGCGCGCGCGTGCGCGAAACCGAACAGAGCCGCGGGCGTGCCGCCGGGCCCGGACATGTCGTGGATCTCCTGCAGCGGGCCGGTCCTGCTGAACGCCGCGCCGGCCAGCCCATCGTTCCGCCAGAAGGCGGCGGGGTAGCGGGCGACGACCTTGGCGACGGCTCCCATCCACACCGGGGTGGAGCGGGCCAGCCGTACGAGGTCGGCGGGGAGCGCATGACGGAAGTCGATGCGTTCCAGGGCCAGGGCAGGCGGGAGAGCCAGCACCACGTGCCGGGCGCGCAGTGTGCCTGACGACGTGTCCACCTCCAGGCCGCCGCTGCCTTGGCTGTGCGTGCGAATGGCGGTGACGGCCGTGCGCAGCCGCACGGTACCTTCCGGCAGCGCGGCAGCCATGGCGGAGGGGAGACCGCCACCCTCCTCGTCAACGCGGCCGGCGTCTTCGCCCCGAAGAGCTTCCTGGACCACACCTCTGAAGACTACGACCGCTACCAGGCCATCAAGCGCGCGTTCTTCTTCCTCACCCAGCACCTCGCGATGGAGCTCGCCTCGCACGGCATCCGCGTCAACGCCGTCGCCCCCGCGGTCGTGCGCACGCCGATCTACGAGGAGTTCATCCCGAAGTCGGACGTCGACTCCGCCCTCGACGGGTTCAACGACTTCCACCCGATCGGCCGGACCGGCACGCCCGACGACGTGGCCGCCACCGTCGTCTTCCTGCTGTCGAACCACACCGAGTGGGTCACCGGCGCCGTCTGGGACGTCGACGGCGGCGTCATGGCCGCTACTGCTCACCCAGCCCTGACGCCACGCCCGGAAGACGCAGCCACAACCCAGCCCGTCTTCCGGGCAATCTGTCGTGCTCGGGGCCCGAACACAGAGCCCCGAGCAAGCTTGATCAGACGGGCCGCATCCCCCACAGCGGGACCAGCCTGCTCACCGCCCTGTCGATCTCCAGGGCGCACTCGTAGAGCTCCTCACGGGGCCTGCCCCAGGGGTCCGGGATGTCGTCGTCGGCCGGCGGGACCGGGGACGCGACACCGCGGCGGGTGGCCGCCGCCGCCACCACGGCCTCGAATCCGTCCGCCCCCCCCACCCCCCGCCCCTCCCCCATTTGCGAGCCGCACGAATTCCTTCAGGGTGAAGCAGCGCCGCATCGCCGCCGGCGCGAGGCGCACGGCTGCCTCCCGGTGCTCGCGCGCGAGACCGAGGACCAGCGGGGCGCCCGCCATGAGCTGGGCGGTGAGCGGGCGGGAGGCGAATCCGGAGCCGTCGCCGCCCAGCTCTTCCAAGACCGCCCGGGAGTTGTCCTCCATACAGAAACGGTGCCACGCCTGCGTGCCGGCGCTCTCGGGCCGCAGGGCCGAGCCTGGCGGCAATCTCGCCGCCAGCAGGCGCTCGGCGAACACCGAGCGGTGCATGTTCCCCGTGCAGACGAACAGGATCCGAGTCATTTCCCGTCCGTGGGACGCGTCACCGCGGAGGCGGCGCTTCCCTCCAGCGTGGCCGACGCACGCGGAGCGGGCAGCTCGCCGTACTGCCCATGGGCGCCGTAACGGCCGTAACGGCCGCCCTTGGGAACTGGAGCCATGCTGAACACGGTGCCCAGCACGCGGACGCCCACACGCTCCAGCGATTCCTTGGCGTTGCACACTTGGTCCCGGTTGGTCTTCGCGGCCCGTACGACGAGTAGCGCCCCCTGGGAGAGAGGCGCCAGCCCCACGGTGTCGGCGACCGGCAGCAGCGGCGCAGTGTCGACGATCACGACCTTGTACAGGTCCGCGAACTCGCGCAGCACCTCTTCCATGCGCGCCGAGGCGAGCAGTTCCGCAGGGTTCGGCGGTACGGCACCGCTGGCGAGCACCGAGAGCCCGCCGGCGACATGCTGCATCACATCCTCGACGCGGGCTTGCCCGATGAGCACCGTGGTCAGGCCCGCGTCCTGGACGAGGCCGAAAGCCGGCGCCACCCGCGGGTGGCGCAGGTCGCCGTCCACAAGGCAGGTGGAGACGCCTGCCTCGGCGAGCGAGCGGGCGAGGTTGATCGCGGTGTTCGTCTTGCCCTCACCGGGCACCGAGCTCGTCACCACGATGATCCGCGGCGGGTCGTCGACCTGTGAGAACTGCAGGTTGGTACGCAGTTTGCGGAACGCCTCGGCGCGCTTGGAGTGCCCGTCGGCACTGACGAGCGGCTGCCTTGGCGCGTTCCTGTCGTACGGGATCGTACCGAGGCCGGGCAGAGCGATGAACGCGCCCAGTGCCTCGCTCGTCTTGAACGCGGGCCCGGATTCGTACCACGGGAGCGCCGGGTCCCCCCGCGTCGACGCGCACCAGGCGCCGGTCCACGGCGACGGTGATCGGGCCTGCCGGTCCGGGCGCGAGCCGACGCGCCATCCACAGCGGTACGCCCTCGGCTCGGGCCCGGGCGGCCAGAGCGGCCACGTGTTCTGGGCCACCACACCGCCGTACCGCCAACGCGCCGAGCCCGCAGGCGAATTCGGCGGCCTTTCGGACCTTCACCGGCGTGGTCGTGCCGGTGATGCGGGTCACCGGTACGACGCCGCTCCCGTCCGCCAGCCGCTCCAGCGGGCGCTCCACCCCTCCGCCCCCGAGCCAGCAACCACGCTGGAACGCCTCGGCCATCGCAGCGAGGCTCAGCTCGCTCATCGGCGTCGTCCGACCGCCTCTGCGCAGCCGTCCTCGGTCAACTCCACGGTCCGCGCCAGTGGATTCCATGACCGCTCGCCATAGAGCGTCTCGCTCACTGCAACCTCCACCACAGGTACCCAGGCCCTTGGGCCGCCCTACTTGCTGATGGCGAAGCGCATCAGGGCGTGTTCGTCGCCTTGCTTGATCTTCCCGGTCTGGTTGATCACTTCGAGTTTCCAGGTCCCGCCGTGGCGCACCGCCTTGGCCACGGCACAACCGTTGTCCTGGGTGAGGAGGCTGGGCCAGATGTCCGCGACCTGCTGGGAGTTGCCGCCGGTCGCGTCGTAGACCTTGAAGCTGATGTTGCGCGCCTTCTGGAAGGAGCTGCCCTTTTTGAATGCGGCGGCGACGAACACGATCGACGTGATATGGGACGGTATCCGGGCGAACTCGACGGTCACCGTCTCGTCGTCGCCGTCCCCGTGTCCGGTCTGGTTGTCGCCACTGTGCACCAACGAGCCGTTTCCCATGGGGTCGAGCGAGTCGAGACCAGCCAGGCGTACCGGGTCACCGCCCTGCATGGCGACGGCGATCAGGTCAAGGTCCGTGCCCTGCTTGCGGCGCAGCGCACCCAGCACTCCGCCGCTGGTCCCGGCCGTGGCGTCCCAGGACACCCCGATGGACAGATGGGTCACCCCGTCGAGGTCTGCCGGGCCGTCTTCTTTGGTGAGCGTGATCATGTATCGGCCATCCCTTTCGAAGCACAACTACAACATGCAGAGTGTGCCCGGGCCCTCGGCGGTTCCAAGAGACCGGTCCTCCTAGGCAGCGTCTTGTCGATGACGTGTCGAGCCAGATGAGTGTGCCGACCAGGGTGACGGCGGCGAGGTAGCGGTCGGGCTGTTTCTCGTAGCGGGTGGGGATGCCGCGCCACTGTTTGAGGCGGTGGAAGCAGCGTTCGGCGACGTTGCGGCCGACGGTAGACGGCTCTGTCGAAGCCGCAGGGGCGTCGCTCTTGAAACTCCAGAAGTGCGGACGCTGGCCCCGGCCGCCACAGCTGCCCGGTAGCACTCATCCACCAGGTGAATGAACACGCGGTCACGGCGGTCACCCGCCTCCCTGGTGCCGCGCCATCCGGGCGCTCCGCGTTCCCCTTGTTCGCGTGCGATCTCACCGCAGAAACGCCCGTCGAGTTTCACCGCGAGCTTCTCGAGGGACAGGTGGCCGATGCGGAAGCGCTGCAACAGCGGGACGGGCGCGGGTTGGAATGGCTGTCGCGCGCACCGACGACAGCGGCCCCGGCTGCGGTGCGTGCGGTGCCGAGCGACACCTCTGGCGCATCGTCCCGGGCGGGCAGGTCCCGAAGACCTGCCTGCGCCGCGCGTGACCCTCCCGCGCGCATGACGATGCCCCGCACCGATCAGTGCGGGGCATCTTGGTGTTGTTGGTCAGGCGGCGAACCCGATGTTCGTCACGAACTCGTACTGGCCCCATTCGGACCCGGGGTCGACCACGGCATCGTCGACCCATGCGTCGTCGTGGGCATGGTCGTCGCCGGCCGCCCATGCGGCGACGATGCGGCCCAGCGGCGGACGTCGAGTGTGCGGTAGCTCGTGGCGCGCTGTCGCGGCCCGGGAACCTGCGACTGGTCGTGCGGGTGGAACTCCACGCAGGTTCCGCGGCCGTCACGGTTGTGCCGCTGTTGGGCCGGCGATACATGTCCCAAACGGACTGGCAGGGCTCCATGGGCGTGGCTTGCTTGACCCACCAGGCCGCCGCCCGCAAAGTCGGAATGCGGCACCGTGACAGCGCCGCGTCCCTCTGCCGGCCGGTCCCTGGTCCATGGGTGGCGGACGGCCCTGACGCCCAGGAGCGACTGGTCCGATGGTCCTTGACCTGGTCGTGATCGGCACGGCCATCACACTGGGGCCTTTGCACAACAGCGCCTTCATCCTGCTGCTCTCCTCGCGGCGCGGCGTCCGTCAGGGTCTGGCATTCCTGTTGTCGTGGCTGGCCAACCTGATCGTCTTGATTGCCGTCGTGGTGCTGCTGACCGGCGGTCAGCCCCCGGCCCGCCACAGCTCGCCCTCGACCGCCGCCCTCGCCGCGAAACTCACCATCGGTCTGGCGCTGGTGCTGTACGGCGCGCACCGGCGGCACAGGCCGTCCCGCCCGCACGGCCCACCGCGCTGGGCCGCCCGGATCGACAACGCCTCCTGGGTCACGGCAGCCGGTCTGGCGTGGCTGCTGCAGCCCTGGGGACTGGTCGGCGCCGGTGCTGCGACGGCCCTCGAGGCGAACCTCTCAACCGCCGAGAGCTGGCTCGCGCTGACCGGCTACTGCCTGCTGGCCACCCTCAGCCTCATCGTCATGGAGATGTACGCGGTCTGGGCACCTGCGGCCGCGGAGGCCCGGCTGAACGCCCTGCGGAACTGGCTGGACCAACGCCAGGAGGAGCTGATTGTCACGCTCTCCCTCCTCGCCGGCCTGTGGCTGACGGCCGCGAGCATCTACCAGCTGGTCGCCTGACGCAGGCGGCCCAAGCTGCGATCACCTCCCTCGTCGGGCTCGACAGTGATCGACGAGGAACCCTTCGGGGAGGTATCGGGGCCTGCAGGATTCAGCTGGCGCGTTGCAGCGTCGGCGGTGTCCAGTCCCCGGTGAGGGGCGGCCGCTGGGGCCAGTAAAGGCGCAGGAAAACATTGAAGCTGCCCGCTGGGGCGGGTAGCCAGTTGCTCTCGCAGTCGGGGCCGGGGTTGTCGTGCTGGAGGTAGATGTCCAGGGACCGTCGGGGTTGGTCCGCATGCCGCTGCGGTCGCCGATCGCGTAGCGGTTCAGCACGTTGTCGGCGAAGAACTGGCGCTCGTTCGTCATCGTCAGGGACCAGGAGCCGTCGACGGGCGGGGTCTGACCGCGTCGAAGTGGAGCACGTAGGTGTGGGCACCGTCGAGGGACCGACCGTCGGCGTCGCCTGCGACGAGTACGGCCGACCGTTCCGTTTGACGCCCCATCAGTGCAGGCACCCTTGCGCCTGCCACCTGATCAGCCGTGACGTCCCGCAGCAAGGCGTACGCGTTCTCCTCGGCGATGAATAGTCCCGGATGATCGCCCACTCCGGGCGGGGTTGGGGGCAGCTCGTAGCCCAACCGCATGGTGCGCTCGGGTGACGTACGGTCGCGTTGCGCGCCGGTCTGCTCACCCACAGTGCAGGGTGCTTCCGTGCGGGAAGCCGGGTATGCGACGGCTCCTGTGTCTGTCCTGACGGGCCGGCCGGCGCCCAGCCTTCCTTCTGCGCGTCGTCCGGTCCTTCAGGGCGTCCGTGGAAAAGGCCGAAGGAGAGAACGTGGTGACAGGAAACGTCAACGCGAGCCTCGGGGTGGTGTCCGCGCAGCTCCTCAGGGGCCAGAAGGCGCTGGTGACCGGTGCCAATTCGGGCATCGGCCTGGCGACCGCCATTGCCCTGGGCCGGGCCGGAGCGGACGTCGTGGTCAACTATGTCGTCGGTGCGGACGAGGCAGATGAAGTCGTGAAGCAGATCGAGGGCTTCGGTGTCCGCGCCTACGCCCACCAGGCCGACGTGTCCGACGAGGACCAGGTGGTCGCCATGGTCGCGCGTATGGTCGAGGAATTCGGCACCATCGACATCATGGTGGCGAACGCGGGCCTGCAGCGGGACGCAGACGTGACGGAGATGACGCTCGCCCAGTGGCAGAAGGTCATCGACGTCAACCTGACGGGCCAGTTCCTGTGCGCGCGGGAGGCCGCCAAGGAGTTCATTCGGCGCGGCGTGGTGGAGGAGGTCTCCCGCTCGGCGGGAAAGATCATCAGTATGAGCTCGGTTCACCAAATCGTCCCGTGGTCAGGGCACGTCAACTATGCTTCTTCCAAGGGCGGTGTGGCCATGCTGATGCAGACCCTCGCCCAGGAGCTCGCCCCCAAGCGAATCAGGGTCAATGCGATCGCTCCCGGCGCTGTCCGCACACCGATCAACCGCGACGCGTGGTCCACCCCCGAGGCCGAGGCCGACCTCCTGCGCCTGATCCCGTACCGCCGCGTGGGCGAGCCGGACGACATTGCCAACGCCGTCGTCGCCGTGGCCTCCGACCTGCTCGACTACGTCGTAGGCACCACCCTCTACGTCGACGGCGGCATGACGCTCTTTCCCGGCTTCGCCACCGGAGGCTGATCTCCGATGCAGGATCACGTCACGCCCCGCCGGGTGGTGATCCTCGGTGGGGGGTTCGCCGGGCTGTTCGCCGCGCGTGCCCTGCGCAAGTCACCGGTCGCGGTGAGCGTGGTCGACCGCCGCGCCCACCACCTCTTCCAACCGCTGCTGTACGTGGCGTTGCGTCAGCCCAGCTGGCGCCGTCCGTGTCCAGGGTGACTCGGTTTTCGGGCAGCGGGAGATCCTCCCCCCACTCGCAGGAGACGCCGATGTCGGGGGCGGCCGGGATGGTGGTGACCGAGATGACGACGCCGAGCAGCGCAGTGGTCCTGGCCTGGGTCAGGGACATGATCCCGACGATGCCCGCCGGCACCGCTACGTCCACGGAGAAGAAGTTGGGTTCTCAGCCGTGAAGTCGCCAAGCGGCGCAGACTGCCGGTGATCTACAGATGAGCATGCCGGGCACACGAGGCCGGTCGCGTCGCGCGGAGGCCACCTCCCGAAGCGGCATCCACTCATCTCACCGGCGCCCCGCGTCAGCCCGACGAGGATGTCTCGGGGGTGCGGACACCGGGGCGCGGGGCCGGGGTCAGTCGGGCCGTGACGACGTGGCACAGGACGACGGCCACGATCACCAGCGGCATGACGGTCACGCCGTCCCGCCCCAGCAGCAGCGTGGCGAGCAGGACGGACGTCATCGGCAGCCTCAGCATGGCTACCGACATCGCCCCGATGCCCATGGCGGCGCCGGCGATGACGGGTAGTGCTGGAAGGTGGGACAGGGCGATACCGCCCACAGCGCCCAGGTACATCGCAGGGAAGATCGGTCCGCCGCGGAAGGCAGCCAGTGACGCCCCATAGGCTAGCCACTTGCACGCCAGCAGCAGGGTCAACGCGCCTGCGGAGTAGGTCGCGTTGTGCGTGAGCAAGCCGGGCAACGCAACCTGCCCCGAGAACAGCACGTCGGAAGCGTTCTTGCCCGACCCCTCGGCGTAGGCGATGGCGAGCCCCGCCACGAGCAGGCCGGCCAGCGGTGTCAGCAGCAGCCTCCGCTGGTTCACGTACGGTTGGGCCCAAAGCGCGAGACGGCGCACGCCGGTGCCGGTGAACGCCGCCGCCAACCCGACGACGAGAGCCCAGCCGAACTGGGCGATGTCCGGGGCATGCACCTCCGGAAGGTCGGGGATCGACAACGTGGCCGTGCCAAGGCCGGTCCACGAGCCGAGGCCGGTGAAGACGAGTGAGCCGACTCCCGCGGCGAGCAGGCCTGGCAGCAGGACCACACCCATGACCGGACCGGCCAGTCCGGCCGCCTCCATCAGCAGGAACGCTCCCAGCAGCGGCGACCCCAACAGCGCGCTGATGGCTGCGAAGCTTCCAGCGGCGCCGATCACCCGCTGGGTCTTGGCGTCGGTGCCGGGCCGCAGCAGACGAACGGCGTACACCGCCACACCTCCACCAAGCGCGATCAGCGGTGCCTCCGGCCCGATCACCGCGCCGAAGGCGAGTGAAGCCAGCGCCGCGAGCAGGATGCCGGGCAGTGCCGAAGCGGTCGGGGCACCCTCCGTACTGAGCCCTTCGGCCGGCGGATGACCGCCGTTGCCGGGCAGGTACTGGACGGCCCCTGCCACCAGCAGGCCCGCCGTGACCAGCAAGGGCAGCGGCCACCAGATCGGCGCCCCGTGAAATCCCAGGTCCTCCGGGAGGTCGGAGTACAGCGCGCTCTGGAGGTGCGACACTGCCTGCAAGAAGCCGTAGGCGCCGGCCGACAGGGCGACGCCCAACAAGGCCGTGATCAAAAGAAGCGCCAGGTAGTTGTTGGACCGCAGCGGGGCGTAAGGGTCTGCGGCCGCCCTCACGGCGGGGCTTCCGGCCGGTGCCTCCGATGGCATGAAGTCGTCTCCTCAGAGCTGTGATTCCGAGCCGGTCGACGTGGCCGGCCCATGGCCGGCCTTTCTTCAATGGTCGGTGTCTTCCCCGCCCTGCCCGTCAGCGGCTCGCCGATGTGATGCACCGATCGATCAATCGCATGACACGCAGGTCTGAACGGCTGGGTGCAGCGCGTCGTATCGCTGCCGACCGCATTCGCCGGCGCCTCGTCCGGCACCACAGCTGGTGCAGGGCCGTGTGAGCTCGATCATCGGCACCGGAGCATGTGGTGCGTCTGCTGTCCTTCGAGCCTCGCGATCGGATGCGCATGTGCCACGTCAATCGTCGAATCGGCTCCACTCGATGTCAGCACGTGGCGGCCCGGTGGCCCCAGCGTCCCTTGAGGACGGCGTGACCAAAACCTCGGGGTCCGGTTACACACGGCGGCCCCGCCACTCCGGCAGTTCTGCCGGAACAGAAGGAGATGCCCATGCCTTCCCCTGCCGCTGATGATTCCGCAGACGTGATCGTCGTCGGTGCCGGCCCAGCCGGATCGACCGCCGCCTACTACCTGGCCGCGGCGGGCCACAGCGTCCTGCTGCTGGAGAAAGCAGCGTTCCCCCGGGACAAGATCTGCGGGGACGGACTGACACCCCGGGCCGTGAAAGAGCTGACCGTGATGGGGCTCGGCATCGACGGCGACGGCTGGGTGCGCACCGGGGGTCTGCGCGTTCATGGAGTCGGGAACACGGTGGAGATGTCCTGGCCCACGGTGGCCTCCTTCCCCGCCTTTGGTCTCGTCAGGACCCGTGAGGACTTCGACCAGCTCCTGGCCCGTCACGCAGCGGCGGCCGGGGCCCGCCTACTGGAGGCAACCAAGGTCACCGAACCCGTCTTCGACGCTGCGACCGGTCGTGTCGTCGGCGTGATCGCCCAGCATGGCGGCATGAGCCGCACCTACCGGGCGCCGGTGGTCGTCGCCGCAGACGGTGCTTCCAGCCGCCTGGCCGTCGCACTCGGTCTGCACCAGCGCATCGACCGGCCCATGGGTGTGGCCGTGCGCCGCTACTACACCGCCGAGCGCCGCAACGACGACCACCTCGAGATCTGGCTCGACCTGAAGACTCGCAACCGGAGTGGGCGCACGTACATGCCGTTCGGTTACGCGTGGATCTTCCCCGTCGGCGGCAGCACCTTCAATGTCGGTCTCGGCACCTTTCATGTGGGGCACAAACCGGACGTGGACCACCGGCGCATGCTGGAGGAGTGGACGCAGCGCTTGCCCGCGGCGTGGCATTTCGACGAGGCGCACGCCATCAGCCCGGTCCGTGGAGCTCCCCTGCCGGCCGGTTTCAACCGGCATCCGCAGTACACACGGGGCGTGCTGCTGACCGGCGATGCCGGTGGGATGATCAACCCGCTCAGCGGCGAGGGCATCGACTACGCCATGGAATCCGGTCGTCTCAGTGCCGAAACCATCACCCGTGCTCTCGCCCAGCCCACCGCCGCTCAGCGTGAGCAGGTTCTCCAGTCCTACCCTCACGTGGTCCGCAGTTCCTACGGCAGCTACTTCACATTGGGACGCCTCATCGTGCGAGCTCTCAACCGACCCGCGATCATGGAAGCCGTCGCCACCAACAGCATGCGTCTCCCGGCTCTGCGTGCCCTCATGTTCAAGCTGTGGACCAATCTCTCCGACCCGTACAGCGAGGACGCGCTCGACCGTGTGATCACCGCGTTGCAACGCCTGGTACCACCGGCGTGAGCGTTGCCGCCGACAGAGACGGTGTTCTCCAGGGGCAACCTCACCTCTGCCCACGGTCCCCAGGCTTGTTCTCCCGACTGCCGTACGTCTTCAGTACCGACGCGTCCGCGATGCCGAGCTGCTCGGCGAGACAGTCGGCGGCCTCCGCCGGCACTTCGGTCGGGGCGTCCAGAAACACCCCGAGATACCGCGCGGTCGTGTGCTGGGCCGTGAAGTCCAGCCGGTTGTGCGCCTGCCGCTTCGGCTCGATCAGCGCCCGATCCACGTCGTCCGGGAACAAGAACCGCTCCCACTCCGGACCCGACCGGCGGCCCTTCGTACGCCGCAGCCTGTGCATCCGTCAATAACGGTTGGTGCGGGGCAGTACCAGCACCGCCAGGCCCATGGGCCCGTCCGCTCCGTCAGGGGAGGATCTTGATAGCGCTCTGCCAGTCCAGCTCCAGGGGTTGCTGGACGGAGATGTGCAGGAAACCCAACGCCTCGAGTTCGCGGGCGCGGCGCAGCGGGCCGACGTCCAAGGGGCGCATCGCGCCGGAGGAGACCAGCTCCGCGACCTTGGCCTTGGCAGCGGCGTCGTCTCCGGCGATCAGTACGTCGAGCGGGAAGCCGTGGCCTTCACCTGCCGTGAGCAGTCCGGCGAAGGTGGTGTTGAACGCCTTCACGACCTTCGTGTCCGTGCCGACGATCTGCTGGAGCTGCTCGGCCGCCGACGTGTCGGCGGGCGTCACCCGCGAGTCCATCGTGGAGAAGTCGACAGGATTGCAGATGTCCACCACGACCTGCCCGGACAGCGTGGCACGGGCGGATCCTGCGACCTCCAGCGTCACGCCATAAGGCAGAGCCAGCACGGTCATGTCGGCCGCCTGCACTGCAGTGGCCGAGTCGGTTTCGCCGTCTGGGAAGCGCTGCTTCAGCTCGGTGGCTGCCGCTCGGCCGCGGTCGGCGTCGGGGTGGACGAGGCACACGCCGTGGCCGCCGGTGAGCGCGCGGGCGGCGATGGCCTGGCCCATGTTGCCCGGGCCCACGATGTTGATCTTCAAGTTGCTGCCTTCCGGTCGGGCTGGGGTGAGCGGCAGTGTGTCCGGCCAGCGAACCGAGGTCGGGTAAAGCCCTTCCCGAAGTGCCATCAGGACACCGCCTGGCGCAGCTGCATACCTATCCCGCGGCGCGCCGCTTGCATACGCCGAAGCTCCACGCGTCACCCTTGCGTCCGACAGCGTGGCGCGAGGCACCCCTCAGTGCCGCCCTGTCCGGCTGATGCTGCGGCCACGGGGAGCGAACGTGTACCGGCGATGGCCGTCGATGAACGGAGCCTGAGAGACCGATCCGGTACAAATGTTTCCCGGATGTCGCCGCCAACACCAGAGTCGGCGGGCTGCCGATGCTGACGAGCCTGCTCGCGGCGGCTACGGATCAGGCTCCTCCGACCGGGAAAAGGTGACGCGCCTGGCCGTCTGGTCGTGCCTCGGCGGAGGGCCTGATGAGCACTGTGGAGCGTCACCCGCCGGAACCGCGGCAAGACGGCCGTCACGGCCGCATCAGGCGGCGAAGCCGACGTTGGTCACGTACTCGCCCCATTGGGAGCCGAGATCGACGCCCACGTCGTTCACCCAGGCGTCGTCCAGCGGCGGAAGTGGCGGAACGTGAAAGTCTGGCCGTCCTCGTCCGAACTTGTGGAAGACGACCTGACGTCAGTTGGTCGCGCTGCCCGCGACCCACTCGCTCCACGGCATGTTCCAGTCGCTGAGGCCGTTGTCCGGGGCCAGCATCGTCTTGTCCTGGGAGTTCTCGACGATCACGACGTCACCGATCATCGAGTTGTCGAAGAACCACGCGGCGGGCTGTTTGCCGTCACCGCTCCTGGCGTCCTTCAGGCCCACGCAACCGTGGCTGGTGTTGACCTTGCCGAAGACAGAGTCGGCACCCCAGAAGTTGCCGTGGATGAAGGTGCCCGAGTCGGTCAGGCGCATGGCGTGCGGTACGGCCTCGATGTTGTAAGAGGGTTTGCCGTTCTTCTCCGTGAGGCCGACGCTCGCGCCATCCATACGGATGTGCCGGAACTTCTCGGAGATCACCATCTGACCGTTGTACGTCGGGTGCTCGGCACTGCCGGACGAGATCGGGATGGTCTTGATCGTCCTGCCGTTGCGCACGACGGTCATCCTCTTCGTCCCGGCGTCGACCGTGCTGATCTGGCTGCGGCCGACCTTGAATGTGACCGTTTTCCGGACGCCGTGAAGGTAGAGCTTGACGGTGACGGTGGAGCCGGGCTTCCAGTAGTTCTGCGGGCGGAAGTCCAGGCGGCCGTCGTCGAACCAATGGCCGACGACCCGCTGACCGCTGCTGGATTCGACCTGGATTCGCGACTGCATGGCGGCCTTGTCGCTGATCGCCGTGTCGAAGTCGACCGTCACCGGCATGCCGACGCCGACGGTGGAGCCGTTCTCCGGGGAGACGTGCCCGATGAAGTCGTTGGCCGGGGAGACCGTGGTGATCGTCGCATTTTCGGTGGCGGAGCGGTGCTGGGCATCTTCGGCCTCAGCGGCGACCTGGTACTTGGTGGCCCGCTCCAGTCGGCCGTCCGGCTTCCAGGACGTCCCGTCCGCGGACAGGGTGCCCGGGATCTCGGCGCCGGTCGCGACGGCGGTCATGGTCACCTTCGTGAGCCTGCCGTTACTGACGGTGACCTTGACGGGGTAGCTGATCGCAACGTCGTGGGCGCCTTGCCCGGGAGTGATCTTTATCCGCGCGTCGGAAGCGTCCTGGGCGACCGTCTGTTTCACCGTGGTCTGCGGTGTCGGGCGGCTCCCGGCATGATTCCCGCCGGTGGCAGCACTGCTGGTACCGCTGAGGGCGGCAGCCGCGAGCACGCCGCCGATGACGCCGACCGCAGCGGTCAGACTGGTGCGTCGTTTACGTGCCGTGATCAAGCGCTTTTCCCTGCCGTTGGTTCCACGAGCTCTGGAACTGGTCACCTCAGGAGTGGAATCAGTCCGTAAATCACTTATACGCATTCACTCGCCCTGATCGGGCGAATTGTGGTGAAGGACACCCACTCGCAATGCGAGCTGGCCGGGTGCGGTGCACCAGGCCGGCGTCACCAAGGATTTCTCGCTTGGGGCGGTGGGGTGCGCCGGCAGCGCAAGACACACCTTGCCCCACACCGGATCCTGCCGCGGCGCGAGGTGGCCCGTGGCCCGCCGGTAGGACCGCAGCGCGGCGAGCTCGGCCTCCCGCGAGGAGCCGTTGGAGCCGCCGCCCGGCCATGAGCCGGACGGGGCCGAGGCGGTCGCATCCTAGGTGCCGGCTCCTCCGCCGCCCGTTGAGCTGGTGGTGGTCGCCGGCACCGCCGGCGGAACCAGCCGTCGAGGCCGTGTACGAGGCCGGGACGGTTTACCGCGAACAACTCATGCAGGACGCGAGTTCTTCGTCGACGAACACAACGAGCAGCTCTACGAACGGGAATTCTCCCTCTGCGTGAGCACCGAACCTCTTTTCTCCTGAATGCGGCGCAGGAGCTCCAGGTCGGCGCGGAGGCCGTTCAGAAGGCGGAGTTGGCGAACCAGTGGGTCAGCAGGTCCTCGTCCCCCTCGTGAGCAAAGGCCTGCGCACGGTAGGACAGGCGGCCGTAGACGAGCAGGATGAGGTCGGCTGCGGTTCCCCGGACGGTCGCGTCAGCGGTTTCCGCGGCTGCGCCGGCCGCGTCCAGGCCGAAGCCGTCGGGCCGCAGGCGAACGAGCCAGGCGTCGTCGCCGTCGGTCGTGCGGAAGCGGATGGTCCTGTCGGGGCCGCGCAGGTCGGCCACCTTAGGGGCAAAGGAGGCGGCGAAGGGCAGATTGACGAGGAACTCGTCGATGCCGTCGACGGCGAGGGAACGGTCGATCGCGGGCCGGAGGCCGAGGGCGAGCTCGGCGTCGGCCCTGTGCAGCAGCGTCTCGAAGAGCATGCGGCGGGCCCAGAAGCGGGCGTGCTGGTCGACGCCCCACGCCCACATCGGCAGGTCCGGGTCCGTGGCGGCGAAGGCGTCGGCGGCCACGGTCGCGCTCTCGGCCAGCCAGTCGGGGTATCCGTCCTCCCGCTCCGGGAGCCGCAGGTCCACCTCACGCGTGCGCGGGGGCTCCTGGATACGCGACCGCAGCAGGACCGAGAACCAGCGTTGGACGCTGCCCGTGTGCTTGACCAGGTCGGCCAGTGTCCAGCCGGGGCAGCTGGTCACAGCGGTGGTCAGGTCGGCGTCGCTGATCGTGGCGACGAACCGTGCGGTCTCCGCCGCGACCGCCGCGCGGTGATCGACCTGCGGGGCGAGGGATGCGTGGCGGGTGTGGTCGGACATGTTCATCGTGAGTGCCTTTCCGGGAAGGTGCGGGTCAGCCGGACGGCTGGTCGAGGACGGCCCGGGAACGGCTTTCGGAGGCCTTCCTCAGGACGGGTGTGCGAGGCGCGTGCGCCGACTTGATGCCGACGAGCGAAACGGCGACCACCAGGCCGAAGGCCATGCCGGCGATCGCGAAGCCGATCGTGAACTGGCTCTCCTGGGGCAGTGCGGGCATGCCGTCCGGCAGCGGGATGGTCTTCGACGCCAGCAGCGTGGTGATCACCGCGCTGGCGACGGCGCTGCCGACCGAGCGGGAGATGGAGTTGATGCCGTTGGCGATGCCGGACTGGTGGGCGGGAACGCTCGCCACGATGAGGGCGGGCATGGCGGCGTAACCGAAGCTGATCGCGAGACCGATGACCATGCCCGCGCCGATCACCGAGGCAGACCTTTCGTGCGCCACGGTCAGCCACGTGAATCCGACCACGCCGAAGCAGGCCCCGGCGGCCAGGGTGACGCGCGCGCCGAGCCGGCGCACCAGCACACCGCCGAACTGTGAGCCCACGAGCGACACGAGGGTGGTCGGAAGCAGGTACACGACGGACGCTCCGAGCACGCTGGCGCCGAAGCCGTAGCCCGCGATGTCCTCGGGCACCTGGACGAGGTAGGAGACGCCGATGAACTGGGCGAACATCGCGAAACCCAGCAACAGACCGGCCAGGTTGGTGAACAGAACGGGCCGGTGGGTGAACATCTCCATGTCCACCATGGGTTCCTTGACCCGGCTCTCGGTCATGACCCACACCGCTGCCATGACGACCGCCCCGGCGAAGGAGCCGAGGGTACGGCTGGACGTCCATCCCCATGCGTGTCCCTGCGAGACCGGCAGGAGCAGCAGTACGAGCAGCGCCCCCAAGGTGACCGCGCCCAGCCAGTCCGTCCGCCCTCCCGTTGCCGCCCGGGAAGCGGGCACCGCGAACCACACGCCTGCGAGCGCCACGATCGCGAGCGCCGCCGCGAGCCAGAAGACCCGGTGGTAGTCGGGGTCGGTGCCCCGTGTGAGGAGTCCCGCGCCGACCAGCGCGAGCCCGCTGCCGAACGCGAGGGTGCCGCTGACCAGGGCCATGGCACCGGGCAGTTTCGCTGGTTCGATCTCCTCGCGCAGGAGGGAGAGGGCGAGCGGAAAGATCGCGGTCGCCGCTCCCTGCATGACTCGGCCGACGATCAGCCAGGTCAGCGAGGTGGTCGTGGCGGCGAGCACCGAGCCTGCGACCATCACGAGCAGAACACCGACCAGGGTGCTCTTCTTACCGTGCTGGTCGCCGAAGCGGCCGAGCAGCGGGGTGAAGACGGCGGCCGACAGAAGCGTGGCGGTGGTCACCCAGCTCACGTTCGCAGTGGTGGCCTGGAGATCCTTCTGGATGATGCCCAGGATCGGGACGACCAACGTCTGCATCATCGAGACGACCATCGCGGCGAGCCCCAGAGTGAGGACCAGCACGCTGTCCGGTGCGCGCCTCCGGCCCGCCGTGCGCGGTGCTTGTGACACGGAATCTCTTCCTTGGTGAGACCTCGGCCTCGGCGACCGCAGAGCACGCCGAAGCTGGGGGAGAACGAAACTTGACAACGTGGAAACTTGAGAACTTCAAGCAATTGCCGATGACCGTAGCCAGCAATATTTGAGATCGTCAAGTTTTCCGGCGTAGGGTGACGCACATGACAGCACTCCCCCGCGTCGACTCCGCCCGGCTCATGGAGCTGCTCTCGGTGTCACTGGCCGCCTACTACGGCGACTTCACGGTGGCCGCCGCCGGCGAGAACCTCACGGCCAGCCAGGGCAAGACACTCACTGTGCTGCGCCGGGGACCGTCCTCGATGAGCACGTTGGCCACCACCCTGACCTGCGACGCCTCCAACATGACCGGGATCGTCGACCGGCTGGAGAAACGTGGCCTGGTGCGCCGGGAACCGAGCGCCTCCGATCGGCGCGTCAAGAACGTCGTCCTCACCGCGGAAGGCGAGCGGGTCATCGACGTGATCCGCAGCAACATGCACCACACGCTCGCGGGACTGGACACACTGGACGAACAGGAGCAGCACACCCTGGGCGTCCTGCTGGAGCGAGTCTTCACCAGGCAGCCCGCTCCCGCCGCCCGACCCTGAGGTCGCCCACGGGCCTGCCCCGAAGCGGCCGCGGCCGGGCAGCTCACCACAGAGGGCGAGCTGCCCGGCGCCTCAGGGCACGTTTTCTCGACGTACGGCGACGTCGGCGGGCTTGCCCGGACCCGGCACGTTACGGAAACGGAACGGCTCCGGGGCACGGCCGACCTGGATGAACCAGCACTCCCCCGTGCCGTCCACGGTGACGATCCGCAGCACCGTGTCCGCGACGAGCTCGGCGGGGATGACCGGCAGCCCCTGCTCGGAGAGCCGGCCACGCAGGTGGTCGTACCGCTGCGGTGCTCGCCGCCGCATCCCTGGTGCTGACCTTCTGCTCCGGACCCAGCGGGCGGGTCATGCCGCCTTCACCCAGACGATCACCTTCGCGTCGAAGAAGGGCCGGGCGGTGCGGACCGCTCAGCGGACGGCTGGACTTCGCGCAGGGAGCGGGCGCGACGATGGCGAAGTCGGAGCTGTCGCCAGGGCTCTCGAAGGCCGTACGGGACACCGCCTTCGGGCTGACGCCCGGACGGTCCCGGCGGTCCCGGCCCAGCGCAAGGCCCGTCGCGGGTACAGGGCGATGAGTTTGCCTGCTGCCTGAAGTCTTCCACTTCGGCACTCCCGCCCCGATGGGGCGAAAAGCGGAGCAACCGCATGCCATGCGCGAGGAGATGGAAACCAGAATGAGCACTCCGATTCGGCTGTACATGTCGATGTCGCTCGACGGCTTCGTCGCCGGTCCGGACGATCGGCCGGGCCAGGAGCTCGGACGCGCCGGTGGACGTCTTTTCAACTGGCTCGACGACCGGGAATCCGACGGTCCCAGCGGACAGGTCTATCGCGAGGCGCTGGCGACCGGCGCGGTGATCTCCGGCCGTCGGACCTTCGAACTCGCCGGGCGCTGGCAGGGCGACCACCACGACGGTGTGCCGATCTTCGTCCTCACCCACCAGGTGGATGACGGGGACGTGCCACCCGGCCACGCGCGATTCGTCACCGACGTCGAGGACTGCGCCCGTCAGGCTCGCGCGGCTGCCGGGGACCGGCCGGTCATGGTCCATGGTGCGGCCGCGGCCCAAGCGCTCCTCCGAACCGGGCACATGGACGAGATGGAGATCCACCTGGTTCCGGTCCTCCTCGGGAACGGCCGACGGCTGTTCGACCACCTCGGTGACGATCACATCGAACTCGACCTCGTCCGACGGCTCGAGGACCGAGACGTCACGCACCTGCGCTACCGAGTGCGCCGGCCGAAGGAGGCCGCGTGAAGACGCTCTTCGTCTCCTACCGCGTCACCGACCTGGACCGCTCGCTCGGTTTCTACACCGCCCTGGGCTATGTCGAGCTGGGCAGGGTCGAGGCCGGCGACCGGAGTCACCTCGTGATCCTCAAGTTCCCCGGCGAACCGGCGGCCTCGCTCGAACTGGTCCACCGCCCCGCCGGCGGACGCGTCGACGTGGGCAGCAGTTTCGACCACCTCGCGATCCAGGTGGACACACTGGCCGCCACCCTGGAACGCCTGACCGACGCCGGCCTGAAGCCGGGACCTGTCCAGAACCCGGGCGGCCCTCACGGCCCGAAGACGTCGTGGCTCACCGACCCGGACGGCTACCGGATCGAGTTGGTGGAGTGGCCGCCTGGACACCCCGACGGCATCACCGCCGCGGACTTCCCCTGATCGGTCGGGTGAGCGGGGCGAAGATGCTTCCCCTCGGGACGGGCGGGACGCGGCACGAGCCGGCGATGCGGTCCCCTGGAGACTGCGGCGGCCCGGCGGCCCGGCGGCCCATGGGGAGCTCATGTCATCACCGAGCTATCACCGGGGCCGGCGAACCTCTGAGTGCCAGCGTCGGCACACGGCCGCCGGTCAAGCCGGGCTGTCGGTGGCGGGGCAGCTCCAGTAACCTGCGGCGCCAGCCTCGGCGACGAAGTCCTTGAACGACGTGGGCGGCCGGCCGAGCGCCCGTTCAACGCCGTCGGAGACGTCCGCCCCCCGGCCGTCGCGGATGTCCACGAGCAGGCCGGTGAGCAGGCGAGCGACGTCCGCGGCCACGCCTGCGGCGACCATGCGGTCCACGAAGGCGTCGGGGCCGACCTCGAGGTGACGGACCGTCCGACCGGTGGCGGCGGCGATCAGGTCAGCCGGCCGACCGCCTCGCTGAAACCGATGCCAGAAGGACTCGCTGAAGTTCTGTGCGAACCAGTCGGATTGCAGGATGGTCCAGTCGACACCGGAGTCGCGTACGGCCCGTTCGGCGGCTTGAGCGGGTGGGCGTCGTCGGCCCGGCCGACGCCGTGGGCGGCGAGCAGCACCAGCCGGCGCACGCCCGCGGCGACCGCATCGGTCACCAGGCGCGGGATACGCGCCTGGTGGTCCGAGCCGGGCTGCAGGTGGGGCTCTACGAGGTGGACAGCGGCGGCGCCCGAGGGCGGGGGCCCAGGTCGCCGGGTCGTCCAGGTCGACGTGGGCGTCGCTGCCGGTGCGTGACGCGGTGCGGACGGGTCGGCCCATGGCCGTCAGGCGGCGGGCGATACGGCGGCCGGTCGTGCCGGTGCCGCCGAGAACGAGGATGTTCTTCATGCCCTCCAGACAACCTCGGTGGACACAGACGATCCATGGGAGAACGTCGCCGATGCCTTTGTGATCGTCTAGCGTGACCGGCATGGACGTCCTGAGCGATCTGCTGCACCGGGCCCGTGCGAGGAACGCGCAGATCCGGCACAGCTGATCCAGCGGCCGCCATGGTCGATGACCTTCGCCGACGCTCCTTCGCTCACGGTCGTGGCCACCCTCGGCGGCCACGCGTCGGTCCGGGTCGACGACGGCCCGCAGGCCGCGCCGGTGCGCTTGGCGCCGGGGACATCGCCCTGATCAGCGGCACCGACCGGTATACGATCGCCGACTCCCCGGACACCCCGCCGCAGGTGGTGATCCGAGGCGGAAGGAAGCACGTCGTCGACAGCGGGACGGCGGCCCGGCAGAACTTGGCACCCCGCACCTATGGGGACGGACTGCCTGGCGCCACCACCCTGCTGCGGTGAGCCTATGAACTCCGCGGCGACGTGGGCGAGCGACTGCTGAGCATGCTCCCGCCCCTGGCCGTCGTGCCCGCCGGACCACGCACCACCCGGGCGGCGCTGGACCTGCTCGCCACCGAGGCAGCCCACGAGGATCCCGGCCAGGACGCCGTCCTGGACCGTCTGCCGGCCCTCGCACTCGTGCTGGCGCTGCGCGCCTGGTGCGCCCGGCCGCAGGCCGAACCCCCTTCCTGGTCCAGGGCACTGGCCACCCCGGCGGTCGGCGACGCGGCGTCTACGCCGAACACCTTGCCCGTGGCGAGGCCGGCGGACTCTGGGACCCGACAGTCTGAGACAAGGACGGACATGGCCGCTTCTTGTCTGCCTGCCGATGCCGTCAACAACGTCCTTACCCGCGACAGCCAGTTGTCACCAAGGCAGGCGCGCTGCCACCTGGACCCTGGAGGGGGGCGCGCCATGCCGCTGGAGGACCGAGTGTTCCTCGTCGCCGCGTACTGGCGCACGAACCTCACGCTGCGCCACTTGGCGCCGCTGTTCGAGGTGTCGAAGTCGGCGGCCGGCGGCATCATCGACGACCTCGGCCGTCGCTCGCGTTCCAGCCCCGCAGACGGTTCGGCCGGGCGCCGTCGGAACGTGACACGCGGTTCGGGAACTCTTTCGGCCCTTGGCTCTCTGCGGCCCGCGGTCGCCGCTCAGCGACGCCACCGTCGCCGCCGGCGGGCGCGTGTATGACCCCATTGGGCCTGCTGGAGTGCGGGGCACGGTTGGTCTTCGCAGCATGGCGTCTGACGACCTCAACCATTTGGTGACGAGTTCGATCGGTGCCGGTGCGTTGCCACCGGTACCGGTTCGGAAGGACGACATGCCCATACGCAACCGCGGCACGGCTGCCGCAGCTGCCATGTTCCTGGTCGGCTTGACGGTGCTGTGCGCGGCCCCGGCCCACGGCACGTCCGGCCTGGAAACCGCCCGCCAGAAGCCCGCAGCGAGGGAGGGCGACCCCCCGCTCATCAGCGGGCCGAAGCCCGGTCTGCCGCCGGGACGGACGACCGGTGCGCCCCTGCTCCCACGCGCGAAGGCCGGCACGCACACCGTCGCCTCCGGAAACACGCTCTGGGACATCGCCCAGCAGACCCTGGGCAACGCACTGCGGTGGGACACCGTCTACGCCCTCAACCGGCGGACGATCGAGGATGAGGCCCGTCGGCACGCATACGCCTCCAGTGACCGGGGCCACTGGATCTTTCCGGGGACCGTGCTCGCCCTGCCCCAGTCCCCGCCCGCGTGGGCACAGCCGTCGTCGCGGTTCGAGCCCGCTCCATGTCCGACCACCTACGGAATACTGAAGGCCACCCGCTGCGGCTTCCTCGTCGTACCGGAAAACCGGGCCCATCCCTCCACGCGAACCCTTCGCCTGGCCGTTGCGCTCGTCCGCTCGGCATCGCCGAGGCCGCGCCCCGATCCGATCGTGTTCTTCACCGGCGGGCCCGGCGCGGACGCCCTGGGGAACATATCGGAACTCACCGAGGCCGGGCTGAACCGCGACCGTGACCTGGTCGTCCTGTCCCAGCGCGGTACGTTCTCGTCCCAGCGGCCGCTGACGTGTCCTGAGATCGACCGGTTCTACGGGGAGCGCGTCCACCTCCTCTACGACGCACCCTCCACCGGAGACCGATACGCCCAGGCGGCGGCCCGGTGCCGCGAGCGGCTGACATCCCAGGGAGTCGATCCGGCTGCGTACAACACCAGCGAGAACGCCGCCGACGCGGCGGATCTTCGCAGGGCCCTGGGCATCCGGCAGTGGAACGTCCTCTCGCATTCCTACGGGACGCAACTGGCGCTGACCTACATGCGCATGTTTCCCGAAGGGATCCGCTCCGTGACCGTCGACGGCGTCGTACCGCCATCCGTGGCGACGCCCGGGTGGACGTGGAGCAGCATGAGAGAGTCGTTCGACAACATCGTGAGCGCCTGCGCGGCCCAGCCCTCCTGCCGGCAGCGCTACCCGGACGTCGGTGCCACCTTCCTGCGCATGGTGCGTCAGCTGGAGGCCCATCCGGTCACCACGCACGTGACGGTTCCGCAGGTCGGAACGGTGAAGGTGGTCCTCGACGGCGGGGCGCTGCTGAACTGGCTGGTTCGTGCCAGTCACGCCCCCGGCACTTTCCCGTCGGACGTGGACCAGTTGGCCCACGGCCACCCCGAGCGCATCGCCGAGCAGTGGGCGGCCGCCTGGCTTCCCGGCTCGCAAGGGATGTTCGCTCACGGGTTGTCGCTGAGCGTCTGGTGCAGCGAATGGGTTCCGTTCGAGACCCCCGGCGAGCAGCTCACCAAGGGGCTGCGGGCCTTTCCCGAACTCCCCCGCTCGGTCCTGGCACAGGCGCCGCAGCTGCCGTTCCTGCGGCAGGCGTGCCAGGCCTGGGACGTCCCGAAGGCACCCGACTCGGTTCGTGCGGTCACTCGGAGCAGCATCCCCACCCTTGCCATCTCCGGCAGTTTCGACGCCCAGACCGGGGCTCAGTGGGGGCGCTATGTCGCCCGGACTCTCTCTCGCTCCACGGTGGTGACCCTGGCCGGTGTCGCCCACGGGACGTTCGACCACCCGTGCGGAGCAAAGGTGATCACTTCCTTCTTCGACGACCCTGAGAACCCGGACACCCGATGCGTGAGCTCCGTGAAACCGGCGCCGTTCGTCATCGACAGCGAGGGAGCCGGTACCGGTGGATGAGGACCTGCTGTCGGACGGCTCCGACACCGTGCGCTCCGCGTCGCCTGGACTTCCCGGGCCCTCGCGGTGGTCTCGCCGCGGCTTTCTGAGCACTGCGGCAGCGGTGGGCTGCGCGACCGTCTCGCTGGGGCCGGCGGCGACGTCGGCCGCGTCCCCGCGATCCGCTGTCCACGGCGGCGGCACCGGCGACGCCGGCGGCACGGAGACCTCGCTGTTCAGCGCCCTCGACGCCAAGATCGAGGCGGCCATGCGGGCGTACGCGATTCCCGGAGCGGCGGTGGGTGTGCTCCTGGACGGCCAGGAGTACGTCAAGGGGTACGGGATCACCAATGTCGACCATCCGGTCCCGGTGGACGGTGACACCGTCTTCCGGGTCGGTTCGACCACCAAGACCTTCACCGGCACGACAATGATGCGGCTGGTCGAGCGGGGCGAGGTCGAGCTGGACGCCCCGGTGCGCCGCTACCTCCCCGATTTCGCGGTGGCCGACCCGTATGCGTCGGCGCAGGTCACCGTGCGGCAGTTGCTCAACCACAGTGCCGGGTGGCTGGGCGACGACTACCAGGCCTTCGGTCCGGGCGACGACGCGCTGGCCCGCTTCGTCGCGTCAATGGCCCGGCTGCCGCAACTGACCGTGCCGGGAGAGGTGTTCGCCTACAACAACGCGGCGCTGTGCGTGGCCGGCCGGATCATCGAGGTGGTGACGGGCACGGCCTACGAGGCGGCGGTGCGCAAACTGGTCATCGATCCGCTGGGGCTCCACCGCAGCCGCTTCTTTAGTGACGAGATCGTGGGTTTCAACGTCGCGGCGTCACACAACGTCGTCGACGGCAAGGCCGTGCTGGAGCCGTCCTTCTGGCCCCAGCCGCGCAGCCTCGCGCCGACCGGCGGCCTGATCTCCAGCGTGCGCGACCAGCTGAGCTGGGCCCGCTTCCATCTCGGAGGCGGCACGGCCCCCGACGGCACACGACTGCTGAGCAGACAATCGCTGGAAGAAATGCGCTCCCGACCCGGCCCTGGCGGCACGCTGGTCGTGGAACTCGACGGCATGGGAGTCACCTGGATGCTGCGCCCGACGGCGCAGGGACCACGGATCGTGCAGCACGGCGGGACCTGGCCGGGCCAGATCTCGGGCTTCGTGATGGTTCCCAGCCGCGGCTTCGCACTGACCCTGCTGACCAACTCGGAAGGCGGGACCCGGCTCAGGGACGAACTGTTCACCGACGACTGGGCCCTCAGCCGGTTCGCCGGGGTGACCAACCTGCCGGCCACTGCCAAGGCCTTGAGCGGCCAGGAACTGGCACCCTACGAGGGCCGTTACATGGCACAGCGCATCAACGACAAGGGCGCCGTGGAGGACGCCGTCATCGAACTGGCCCGGCACGACGGACGGCTGCGCGGTACCCAGACGGTCCAACACTCAACCAGAGACCCCGGAGTCGCCACCGACCAAGAGGACGCGGTCGAGGACCAGACCAGCGAGGTCGGAGTCGCCTTCTACCGGGAGGACTTCGCACTGGACCTCGACCCCGACGGCAGACCGATCGGCACCCGCTCCGACTTCGTGCGCGGACCCGACGGGAAGGTGGCCTGGTGGCGCAACCACGGACGGCTGCACCGCCACCAGATGCCCTGACGGACACGAACGGAGGACGGCGGAACCTACGGGGACCGTGATGGAGGCCATGGGCGCCGTGTGGGGGCAGCCGAGCGTGGTGGCCGTGGCCGCACGGACGACGGTGGTGCCGGAGCAGGGCGAGAGGTCCGGTTGACAGCTGACAGGGTGAGGATGGACCGTGCCAGGATCCTCTGGTTCCGCCCGGCTGCGGTGTGCTCGCGCATGAGTCGCACGACCTCGCGTTCCGACAAGGAGAACACGTCCAGACTTCGGAACATGACCCGGTCCGTCGCGGGACCTCACCCGAGAGGGACTTCGCTGGTCCGCCCGCCTGCCCGGTGCTGCTCACGGACGGGCAGGGAGGTTCCTGAAGTCCCGTCAGCCGGTTTCCGCTTCGGCTCGGGATCAGGCTCCGCGCCATCGTCGACCGCCTCACCTCCAACGGCACCGTCCGCCAAACCGGAACAGACTCGCGCCGCTCGCAGCGACGCTGTGCCCGGTCATCGCACGCGGTCAGCAAGGGGCACCCGGCCCGTAGCCATGTAGCGCCAGCCGACGGGAGTGCCGCGGGCCGTGAGGGGCCCCTGGCCGGGTGGAGCGCCCGAGAGTGCGCGCGGAGCCCCGAGCGTCCGATACAGGCAGGCATGAGCGCCCACCGCCCGGGACGGCGGCAGATCGTTCCTCCCTTCCTTACTTGACATATGCCCTGTATGTGCTCTCAATGGAAATATCTAGACAACTAGATAGATTTCGCTTTGGGGTGCGGACGAAGGCAGGGGTCATGTCTGGGTCGGTCACCGGTGGAGAGCTGGTCGTGAGAATGCTGGAGTCGTTGGGCGTCCGGACGGTCTTCGGGGTGCCGGGTGGCCAGACGCTCTCCATCACGGACGCGATCCTCGCCTCCTCCGTGATCGAGTTCATCACCGCCCGGCATGAGAACGCGGCGGCCGTCATGGCGGACGCCTACGGCCGGCTGACGGGGACGCCGGGAGTCTGCCTGGCCACGACGGGCCCGGGGGCGACCAACCTGCTCACCGGGGTGGGCGGGGCGGTTCGGGATTCCAGCCCGATGCTGGTGCTGACCTGCAACAACGCCGGTGAGAACATCCACCGGGACGACGCCCAGAACGCCGATCACGTCGAGCTGTTCCGGCCCCTGACCAAATTCAGCCGCCTGGTGGCGCATCCGAGCGCACTGTGCCAGGCCGTGGAGGAGGCCTATCTGAACGCGATGTCCGGCAATCCGGGGCCGGCTCATCTGGACTTCGCCCGGGACACCATCGAGGGGCCGGTGGCCGATGCGGACGCTGCTGTGCCCGAGGGGGAGCATCCGATGCGCCGGTGGGTGGTGCAGCGTCCGCGCGCCGATGTCCGCGCACTGGCGGATGTCGCCGGGCGGCTCGCGCGGGCCGAGCGGCCGGTGCTGTGGCTGGGCAACGGCTGCAACCGCTCCGGCGCGGGCGGGGCCGCGCTGGCGCTGGCGGAGACCCTGCGGATACCGGTGATCACGACGTTCAACGGCATCGGTACCGTGCCGACCACGCATCCCCTGGTCTTCGGGGCGCTGAGCCGGATGGGCACCCGGCTGTCCAGCCGTGTCATGGCCGACGCCGATCTGGTGCTCGCGGTGGGCAACAGCCTCAACGCCGTCTCGACGGGCAGGTGGCGGATGGACCTGCCACAGGTGATCCAGATCGACTTGGACCCCGCCATGCTGGGCCGTTACTACGGCCGCCGGACCATCGGGGTCGTCGCGGACGCGAAGGCCACACTGGAGGAACTCCACACGCTGCTGGCCGGCCGGGCCGACGAGTTCTCCGCCCGCCGCTCGGCCTGGATAGCCGAGCTGGAACAGGCCGAAGAGCTGTGGTGGCAGGAGCCGGGCGCCGTGGCGCCGGCGCACACGGACGGTCTGTCCCCCGCGGACGTCGTCTTGCGGCTGCGCTCGTCCGCGCCCGACGAGACCTTGCTCATTCCGGACGCGGGGAATCCGGGTGTGTGGTCGTACCTGTGGCAGATCCGGCAGCCGGGCAGCTACATCAAGCCGGTGGGCTTCGGGAACATGGGCTTCGCCGTCCCCGCCGCCGTCGCGGCCGCTGTGGCCGCCCCCGAGCGCCCCGTCGTGGCCCTGGTCGGGGACGGTTCGCTCGGCATGAGCCTGGCGGAGCTGGAGACATTGGTGCGGGTGGGGGGCCGTGTCGCGGTTGTCGTACTCAACGACGCTGGTTACGGCAACATCCGTCAGGAACAGATCGTCCACTACGACAACCGGACCATCGGCGTGGACTTCGGGCCGTCGGACTATGCCCAGGTCGCTCGCGGTCTGGGCCTGCCGGCCGAGCGGACCACCGGCTTGGAAGAGCTCGCCAAGCACGTCGCGGAAACGCTGGAGGGCCGCACGCCCGCTCTCTTCGACGTCCCCATCGACCGGAGCGTCAACGCCTGGACCTACCCCGCCTTCCGCCCCTACGAGCCGGAGGAGGGCTGATCATGACCGACAGCACCGCCCGCGACACCGGCGCTTCCGGCGCACTGGACGGAATCAGGGTGCTGGACCTGTCGCGGTTCATCGCGGGACCGCTGTGCTGCCAGCTGCTCGGCGACATGGGCGCCGAGGTCATCAAGATCGAGCGGCCCAGCGGCGAGGACGCCCGCAAGCACGCACCCTTCCACCGGCAGCACAGCGTCTACACGATGGTCTACAACCGCAACAAGTACGGGGCCACGCTGGACACCCGCCGCCCCGAGGCACTGGCGCTGCTGGAGGACCTGGTCCGGCGCAGCGACATCGTGGTGGAGAACTACCGTCCCGGGACCATGGAAGCGATGGGCCTGCCCTACCGGCGACTGCAGGAGCTGCGCCCCGGCATCATCCTGGTGTCCATCTCCGGCTTCGGGCAGACCGGGCCGCTCGCTCGCCGGGCCCTCTTCGACGCCATCGCGCAGGCCATGTCCGGGCTGATGAGCCTCACCGGTGCGCCGGACGGTGAGCCCACCCTGACGGGCACGTACATCGCCGACTACATCGCCGGGTTCCACGGGGCGATGGGGGCGATGCTCGCCCTGCTGCACCGGGACCGCACCGGTCAGGGACAGCATGTCGACGTGGCGTCCCTGGACGCGCTGTTCGCCTCTCTGGGCACGCGGCCCAGTGCGTACGCCATGCTGGGCGAGCATCCGCGGCGCAACGGTTCGCGCGACCTGCTCACCGGCCCGGCGAACGTCTTTCCCACCGTCGACGGCTACGTCTACATCCACGCCGGCACCGACCCTCTCTTTCCCAGGCTGTGCCGGGCGATCGGCCGTGAGGACCTCCTGGAGGACGAGAGGTTCGCCTCGGTTCCGGGCCGTATGGCGCACATCGAGGAGCTCGAGGAAGCCGTGGCCGCCTGGACCAAGAGCCGCCCCTGCGACGAGATCGCGCAGGTCCTGCAGGAGGCCGGCATCCCCTTCGGGAAGGTCAGCGACATCCCCGAAGTCGTCGACTCCGAGCAGATCAAGGCTCGGGAGATGATGCTCGACGTCGAGCACCCCGTCCTGGGCACCCTGCGTCTGCCGGGCATCCCGATCAAGATGACCGCCTCTCCCGGGTCGGTGCGCAAGGCACCACCCCTGGTGGGCGAGGACAACGACCACGTCTACGGGGAGCTGCTGGGACGGTCCGAGGAGGAGATCACCCGGCTGAAGTCCCGGGGGGTGATCTGAGTGAACACCTCCGCGCACCGCCCCACGGATCTCCGCGTGGACCCCTCCGCCCTTGCCCTGGCCGGTCAGGGCCGGGTGTTCGACCTGTCCTCCGGGTGGTGGCCCGGGATGCCGCTGGCACCCGGGCACCCGCCGTTCCAGGTCCTCACGTTCCGGACACCGGCCGGTGAGCGCGCCCAAGGCGCCCGCGGCGAGCTGGAGTTTCTGCGGGACAACGCCTCCCGGTTCGGGTTCATCTCCGAAATCCTCTCGTTCTGCGCCCACTCCGGCACTCATATCGACGCCTTGGCGCACATCACGTCAGGTGAGAACGACGAGTGGTACGGCGGCTACTCAGCGCACGAGTACCTCGGCGACTACGGCCCCCTCACCCACGACGCGTCGACGCTGCCACCCCTGCTGTGCAGGGCGGTCCTCGTGGACGCACCCGGTGCGCTGGGGCGTGAAACGCTGCGGCCCCACCAGCACATCGACCCGGACCTCATCCTGCTGGCGCTCAAACGGCAGCAGGTGCGGATCGAGGAGGGCGACGTGGTGCTGCTGCGCACCGGCACCATGAAGCACTGGCCGGACACCGAGGCGATGGCCGCGGTCCAGGGAGCCGGGCTCGACCTGGACGGTGCGCGCATGCTCGCCCAGTACCGGCCGGCCGCCGTCGGCAGTGACACGGCAGCCGTCGAGGTCTCCCCCTCCGGCGTCCACGGCGAACCCCAGCCGGTGCACCGGCTCCTGATCCGCGACCTCGGTATCCCCCTCATGGAATGGGTCTACCTCGAGGAACTCGCCGCGGCGGCAGTCCATGAGTTCCTGCTGCTCTGCCTCCCACTCGCCATCACCGGCGCGACCGGCTCGCCCGTACGGCCCGTCGCGATCGCCTGATCCACCATCCGCCCGTCACAGGAGACGCACCATCATGAAGACCACCCGCGGACGCATACGCCACACCGTCCTCGCCCTTCCGGTGGCAGCCGTCCTCGCCGCCGGCACCGCGTGGGCCGGTGCCACTTCCCACGCCCAGACCGCCTCCGGCAACCCTCAGGGCGATCAGAACGCCGCGGCCCTGGGCGCCGGTTGGCACTCCGACCAGTGGGACGACCTGCACAGCGCGGCGACCACCGAATCACCCTCGAAATACCAGGGCCCGACCGCACCGGTCACCACCCCCAAGCACCTCAAGGTCGCCGTCATCACCTGCCTGAGCATCCTCAGCGGCTGTGTGTCGCCCGCCACGGGCGCCGAGCAGGCGGCCAAGCAGCTCGGCTGGCAGGTCAGGGTCTTGGACGGCGGCGGTACGCCGGACAAGCAGAACGCCCAGATGCTCAACGCCCTGTCCTGGGGCGCCAACATCATCCTCAACATCGCCATCGACCCGAACGCGGTCCAGGACGGGCTGAGGGCGGCGCAGCGTGCCGGGGTTGCGGTGGGCGCGGGCTCCAACGGTCTGGACTCGCCCAACCCGCCCATCAAGCCGTCCGGCAGCAACCTCGGTTACGCCTTCGACGTCGGGCCCGACTACGCCGCTCTCGGGACGAAGGCCGCGCAGTGGGTGCAGGCCGACTCCAAAGGCAAGGCCAACATCGTCGTCTACTCCGACAAGGAGTTCCCGTCCGTGCTGGCCCTGCAGAAGGGGCTGCTGGACGAACTGAAGAAGTGCAAGGACTGCACGGTGCAGCCGCTGCGCTACTTCACGGGCAACCAGGTGGCCCAGGTGCTGCCGCAGTCGGTCGTCAGCTACCTGCGTTCGCATCCTGACGTCGACTACGTCTTCATCCCCTACGACCCGGCGGCGGCAGCGGTCGTGCCGGCGATCGCCCAGGCCGGCCTGGGCGACAAGGTCCGCCTGATCAGCGTGCTCGGCAGCCAGGAGAACCTGAACTTCGTGCGCAAGTCGCACGTCCAGGTCGCCGACGCCGCCTACGACAACCGGTACATGGGCTACGCGATGCTCGACCAGACATCCCGGCTGCTCACCAAGAAGCCACTGGCCGAGCCGCATGGCGAGAACCTGCCCTTCGTCGTGCTGGACAAGGACAACGCGCCCGCGTCCGGCTCCGACTGGCACGCCTCCTTCGACTACCCCAAGACGTTCGACGGACTGTGGAAGTGATGCCCGATGACTGCCGCTCTGGACGGCGTCACCAAGCGGTTCGGGACCTTCGCGGCGCTGAGCGAGGTGTCCCTGACCGTTGAGGACGGCGAGGTTCACGCCCTGCTCGGCGCCAACGGCAGCGGCAAGTCGACCTTGGTCCGCACGATCACGGGGGTGTACGTACCCGACGCCGGGAGGATTCTGATCGACGGCCGGGACGTCACCAGCGGATGGAGCCCGGCCGCCGCCGCGGCGGCCGGGGTGCGCGTCGTCCATCAGGAGGCCCCGCTGGTGGACCGGCTGACGATCGCCGAGAACGTGGCCCTGTTCGCCGGCTACCCCCGCGCAGTGCCCGGCCGGATCGCCTGGCGCACGCTTCGCGCCGACACCCAGCGGCTGCTCGACGACCTGTCGCTCGAGCGGCGCAGCCGGGAACTGGCCGGGCGCCTCACCGGTGCCGAGCGGGCCATGCTCAGCGTGGAGCTGGCCGTGCGCACCGCCGGCGAGAACCTGCGGCTGCTGGTGCTCGACGAGGCCACGGCTGCTCTGCCCGAGGCCGAGGCCGAGCCCTTCCTGCGGCACGTGCGAAACATCGCCGACCGCGGCCTGCCGGTCCTGGCCGTCACCCACCGGCTTGCCGAGCTGGCCTACGCGGACCGGGTCACCGTGCTCGACGCTGGCCGGCTGGTACTGGAGGGGCCCGCCGCCAAGGTGGAACGCTCCGAAATCGTACGGATGATGCGCGGTACCGCCCAGGCGTCTCGCCCGGCCGACGAGACGCACGCCGGGCCCCGGACCGACGCCGTCCGGGGCACGACCGGGATCGCCGCCCTGTGGGGGCACACGGCCGACAGCCGCGACCGGGCCCCGCTCCCGCAGCGGAAAACCGGTCCGGTGCTTCGCGTGCAGGGCGTGAGCGGACACGATGTCGACGGACTCGACCTCAGCCTCATGCCGGGCGAGATCGTCGGTGTCATCGGGGTGCGCGGCAGCGGCCTGGAAGAGCTGCCACGGCTCCTCACCGGTGCCGAACAGCGCCGCGGGGGCGCCATCGAGGTCGCCGGACACCGGCTGCCCCGCACACTGCCGCCGAGGCTGGCGATCCGCCACGGTCTGGTGTACCTGCCCGCCGACCGGCTCCATGAGGGCGGCATCCACACTCTCCCCGTCAGCGAGAACGTGGTCCTCCCCGAAGCACGCAAGTTCTGGCACCGGCGGGCCGCGATGCGTGCGGCCGTCCGGCAGGTCGTCTCCTACCTCGACGTGCGGCCCACCGACTCGTCGACCGTCTTCGGCCGGCTGTCCGGTGGCAACCAGCAGAAGGTCATCCTGGGCCGGTTGCTGCGCATGCGGCCGCGCGTACTGGTCCTCGCCGACCCCACCTACGGTGTCGACCCCGCCGCTCGCGAGGTGATGTTCGACGCCATCCGCGACGCCGCGGTGAGCGGTATCGCCGTCCTGATGACCTCTACCGAACCCGAGCAGATGGCGGGCCTGTGCGACCGGGTCCTGGTGCTGCACCAGGGGCGGCTCGCCGAGGAGATCTCCGGGCCTGCCATGACCGCCGAGAACCTGATGACGAAGGCCCTGTGATGACCGACAAGACCATACGGCACATCGATGCCGCGTCCGAGCACCCCGGGCGCGAACGCCTCGCGCCGGCCCGGCTGTTGTCCTGGGTGAGCGGCTACGAGACAGTGGTGCTCCTCGCCCTGCTCGTGGTGGTCTTCACCTTTGCCTCCGACCGGTTCCTGACCGCCAGCAACCTCCAGAACGTGGCTCTCGTACAGGCCGTCACGGCGACCATGACCCTGGCCGTCCTGATGCCCCTGATCATCGGGGAGTTCGACCTGTCCGTCGGGTATCTCATCGGATTCCTGGCGATGCTCGAAGCCGTCGTGGCCCAGCACACCAGCAATCCGGTGCTCGTCATCGGCGCGGGCCCGGTGGTCGGCCTGCTCGTCGGCCTGGTCAACGGCGTACTGACGGTCTATTTCAAGATCAGTTCCTTCATCGCCACCCTCGGCGTCGGCATCCTGCTCAGCGGCGGGGCCCAGGGCATCAGCAACGGCAAAGTCATCTTCGAGAACATCCCCTCCGCCCTGACGTCCCTGGCATCCGACGACTTCCTGGGCCTGTCGCTGGCGGTGTGGCTGACCCTGCTGCTCGCCCTGATCCTCTTCTACATTCTGGAACACACCCCCTATGGCCGTTTCTGGTACGCCATCGGTGGCTCCGAGCGCGTGGCCTACCTGGCAGGCGTGCGGACCAACCGGATGCGCATGACCTCCTTCGCCGCCGCGGGGCTGATCGTGGGCATCGCGGCCAACTTCGCTCTCGCCCAGGCCGGATCGGCCAACCCCGGTTACGGGCCCGACCTGCTGCTGCCCGCCTACGCCGCGGCCTTCCTCGGGGTGGCCACCTACCGGCCCGGCTACTACAACGTCCTGGGAGCACTGGTCGCGATCACCCTGCTGGCCATCGGATTCAACGGACTGAGTCTGCTGGGGGTGCCGTTCTGGGTGCAGCCCATCTTCAACGGAAGCGTGCTGATCATCGCCGTCCTGGTCGCCCGGCAGGAGACCCGTCAGGTACGCACCGGATGACACGCGCCCGACCGCCCGGGGCACCGCAGCCTCCTGCGGCGCCCGGGCACCGAACCACTCGACGTCCTGCGCACTTCGCCAAGGAGGACGGGATGCGGACACCGACGGCGGGGCACGGCCCGAAGACCGCCCGGGCACTGGGCGAGATACTCGCCGGGGCCCGACTGGTCGACCTCAGCCGGACCCTGGAAGAGGGCATGCCCACCTATCCCACCCACGCCAAGTACTTCCAGAATCGATGGCTGTCGATGGGCGACGTCGCCCGCATGAACCAGCTCGTGCTCGGCGAGCACACCGGCACCCACGTCGACAGCCCCTGCCACTTCCCGATCGAGGGCCCCCACGCCCGCGCCAGCGTCGACGAGCTTGCGCTCACCGCGCTCACCGGACGCTGTGCGACCGTCACCCTGGACCCGCCGCCCGGCCCCGACGAGATGGTCGGCCCCCAGCCCCTGTGTGACTGGGAGGAACAAAACGGGCCTTTCGAGGCCGGGGACATCGTGCTGCTGGACTTCCAGTGGGCCCGCACCCGCTGGGGCCTGCACGAGGCGGGCTTCGCCCACCTGCAGAACTGGCCGGGCATCGCGCGGGAGACGGCCGAGCTGCTGCGCGAGCGATCCGTGCGGGCGGTGGGGACCGACTGCGTCAGCCTCGACAGCGGCGACGGCGGAGGCGGTGAACTGCCGGCGCACTACGTGCTGTTGTCCGCCGGCGTGCTCATCATCGAGAACCTGGCCAACCTGGACCGGCTGCCGGCGCTCAGCTTCTTCCTGGCGTTCCCGCTGCGCATCGCGCACGGCACCGGCTCCCCGCTGCGCGCGGTGGCCGTCGTGGACGGAGAAGTGCAATGACCGCACATCACACGGCGGTTCTCGGCCGCAACCTCACCGACCCGTCCCGCGCCGCACACGAGAAGGACCTCGAGGCGGGTCTGAAACCGCCGGTGTTCGACGAGATCGTCATTCCCGAGGAGTTCGGCCCGGTCGACCTGCTGGTGGACGACCTCAAGGTCAAGCGTTTCGCGTTCACGCAGGACGATCACCACGACTGGTACCTGCGCGCCGGCCCCGACGGCCCGCGCATAGGCCACGCCGGACTGCTCGCCAACGACTTGCTGCAGCTCTTCACCCTGCACTTCGCGGCCAGCCAGGTGGTGGGCCTGCACACCGAGGAGGAGCTCTGGTTCCACCGGCCCGTCCTGGTCGGGCAGCGGGTCCGGCTCGCCGGACGCTACGTGGACAAGTACGAGCGGCGGGGGCAGGGGTACGTCGTCATGGAGGCCGACGCCCGCGACGAGGAGGACCGCACGCTGGTCAGCCACCGCGGTGTCGAGATCATGCGGACCACGCCGGGCGAGGTGGCCGGACGCGGATCGGCCGGCCAGGCCGCCGGCCGACGGGTCAGCGACGAGTTCGACACCTCCCTGCCGCTCGCGGAGCGTCTCGGCGGAAATGCGCTGTTCGGCATGGGGCTGGAGCCGCTGCGCAAGGAGATCACGTTCGAGCAGATGGCCGTCTTCTCCCGGATCGGCGAGTTCGTCACCAACATCCACGACAGCCTCGCCACCGCACGTGCCGGGGGCCTCCCGCTACCGATCGTCCAGGGGCAGCAACTCGTCTGCTACGTAGTCGAGTTGCTTACCCGCGCCTTCGGCGCCGAGTGGTTTCGGACCGGCTGGCTGCATGTGAAGTTTCTGCGGCCCGTCAGCGCCTTCGACCACATCGAGGCCGCGGGGGCGGTGCGTGAGGTGGAGCGTGACGGCTCCCGCACACGGATCGGACTGGACGTGTGGGTGCGTCGCGGCGACGGAAGCCTGGCCGCGGTCGGCTGGGCGCGCGGCGAGGTACCGACCCGCCGGCCTACGCACGGGATTCTGCCGTTCGCGGGCATCATGTAACCAAAGCGTGCAACACGACCCGAAGGAGGCACCGCGTGGCACGACTGCCCATGTACGAGGTGATCTACCGTGACCTCGACAGGCAGCTGTCCTGCGGCACCCTCAGGCCCGGTGACCGGCTGCCGTCCGAGGGGGAGATGGCGGAACACTACGGCGTCAGCAGAATGACGGTGCGGCAGGCGGTGGGCCGCCTCACCGACGAACGCCGACTGGTCCGCCGCCGTGGCGCGGGCACGTTCGTGGCCGACCGTCAGGCCACCTTCCGCAAGGTTCACAGCCTCGGTCCGTACAGCGAGGACATCGGCCGGGGCGACGCCGTCATCGACACCGTGGTCCACCTGCGCGAGGTCGCCGACGCACCCGAGGACGTCAGTGACAGACTCGGCCTCAAGCCCCGCCAGAAGGTCATCCGGCTGCTGCGACTGCGCGTCGTCGACGGACAGCCGGCGGCCATCCAGGATTCCTGGATCCCTTATGGGTTGGCGCCCTCTCTCGCCGACGACGAGCTGATCGACGGCTCCCTCTACCGGACCCTGGCCGACCGCTTCGGCATAACACTCACCTGGGCCGAGCAGGAGGTGTCGGCAGCCGCGGCCAGCGCCGAGCAGGCGGCACTGCTCCAGGTGCCACCGGGCACCCCGCTCATCGCCATCACCCGGCTCGCCCACGGCGAGGGGACCGGGCCGGTGGAGTTCGCGCACAGCTGGAGCCGACCCCAATTCCCTCTGCTCATCAGACTGGAGAGGTGACGCACCATGGCGACCGGCGGCGTCGTGTGCGCCGTGGACGTGGGCACATCGGAGGTGCGGGCCGCCCTGGTGGCGTCCGACGGGCAGCGGCTGCTTCAGGCTCGCAGCAGGCGCGGCGCCGACGAGGGCACCGAGACCTTCGACGCCGAGCGGCTGTGGGACGACCTGTGCGACGTCCTGCGTCACGTCACCGATGATGCCGCCCGCCCGCGACTGCGGTGTCTCGCCATCGCGGGGCACGTCGGTCAGGTTCTGGTCGACGAGCATGGCCACCCGCTGGGCCGGGCCGGCGGGTGGGCCGACTCCCGTGGCGTGCGGGAGGTCACGGCCGCCTGGCCCGACCCGGCCACCCTCCGCCTGACCGGCCGCCCCGCGGTCACGGGCGGGGCCGTCCCCCTCCTGCACTGGCTGAAGGACACCGACCCGTCCCTGCACCGGCGCGTCCGATGGGCGCTCGCACCCAAGGACTTCCTGGTGCTGCGTCTGACCGGCCAGGCCGCCACCGACATGACCAGCGCGGCGTACACGCTCGGCAGCGACGTCACGCGCCGGGCCTGGGACCCCGGCCTGCTCGCCATCGCGGGAAAGGGGCCGGAGCACTTCCCTGAGCAGCACGCCGCGACGGACATCGTCGGTGCCGTCACCGCGACCACCGCCCTCATGACGGGCCTGCCCCAGGGCTTGCCGGTGGCCGCCGGGGGCCCCGACGGCACGGTCGGCGCCGCCGCCGTGGCAGGCTCGGCCCCCCACGCCGTCGTCGACGTGGCCGGTACGACCGACGTACTGACCCGGGTCATCGCATCCCCGCACGAACGCCCCTCTGCTGCCGTACTCAACCCCTACCTCACTCCCGGGCTGTGGACCTGCGGCGGCGCGACCGGCATGACCGGCGGAGCGCTGGCCTACTGGGCCCGCCTGCTGGGACTCGGCGACCCGACCGCCGCTGTGCAACGGCTGGGTCCCGCGCTCGGCGCCATCCCCGCGGGCAGCGACGGACTGTCCATGTCGCCGCTGCTCACGGGCAGCCGTTTCCCCGGCTGGGACCAGAGGGAACGGGGCGGGCTGTGGGGTCTCGCCGAGCATCATGGCCCCGCCCACCTCCTGCGCGCCGCGCAGGAAGCCGCCGCGTACGTCGTACGTCAGGCCGTGGACACCCTCTTGAGCGACGACGCCTCCGACACGCCGATCGTGCTGGCCGGCGGGCCGTCACGCTCACCTGAACTGGTGCAGCTGCGGGCGGATGTTCTCGGCCGGCCCGTGGACGCCAGCTCGGAGCCCGATGCGAGCCTGCACGGTGCCGCGCTGCTGGCACTGGTCGCGGCGGGACTGGAGCCCAGCCTTGAGGCGGCGCAGGCACACACGGAACGCGGCCTGCGCCGGTTCGCCCCACAGCCTCCTGTCGCGGCACGCTATGACGAGCTCTACCGGCGGTGGCTACGCGCCAAGGACGGATAGCCCTGGTGCGAGGACGCGGTCCGCGGGGCCGGCAGGCGACAGCGAGGAGCCCTCGCCCGGGCGGTGCCGTCCGTGGTTCCGGGGCCACGAGCCGTGCCCGGCTCACGTCCGTCGCTGGAGTCGGGTCCTGGATCAACGCCCAGGTCCCAAGTGATTGCACCCTTCGCGTCGGCCAGGTACTGGAGCCGGGTCAGGACCGAGGCCAGGAGCCATCCCGCTTCCACCGACGGGCTCATCACCACAGTGCGGCGGGAGGGTGCGGACCCGGTGCGCAAGGTCCACCCCTGGAGCCTGCCGTTCGAGGACCGGGTGCACCTCCGAGCAGTCGAACGATGTCCGGGGTGGGCAGTTCGTCGTCGTGGGACTCCAGCCAACCCTGAGTGAACCGCGTCCTGCCGGCGGCAGCCTTCGAGTGCTGGTCCGTCACCCTCCAACAGGCGCCCATCCACTCCGGCCTGCCCGGCTACCGCTCAGGGCTCGACCGCGCCGGCGACGGCAAGGCCAGCGACTGGTCCTGACCGCCCCCGCAGCCGGGCCGAACCGCTGTTGGAGCGACGGCCATGGCCGGGGTGCGACGGGGCCGGGGGGTTCCGGTGTACGGGTAGGGCATGACGATTCCCGTGAACCAGCTCAGCGACCCGACCGTACGCGCCTTCGTCACGGCCCTCAACGCGGGCGACCGGAGCACCGTGTACGACGTTCTGACGCCGGGCGCGACCATGGCCGACGACGGAACCGACCGCGACGTCCGCGACTGGCTCGACCGGGAGGTGTTCTCCACCCGTGGGCATATGGACATCGAGTCGGAGGCGGACGACGGCCGCGCGCTCGTCGCCCGCTACCGCAACGACACCTGGGGCGAGATGCGGACCAGGTGGCACTTCACCGTCGACGACGGCAAAGTGTCCCGCTTCGAGACCGGCCAGGCGTAGGCCCCGCCTCGTTCCTTTGTGCGGACCCGCGCAAGCCGGTGTCGGCTGCGCGGCAGGTGGGGCGGCGTCGGCCGGCCCCGCTCGCGGGGATCGCTTCCCGTTCCGGCGGCGGACGTGTGCCGTGGCTGCGGAGGTCGTCCAGGCGGTCGCTGACGGCGGGTGCCCCCGGCGACCTTGGGTGAGGAGCGCTACGTCTACCGAAGTGCGGGTTGCGGGCTCTAGGGATTGCCGGGGCCGATCACTTTGGCCACTTCGCTCATGTCGTTGTCCAACTGGTGATCGCGTCCGGGCAGTCGGTACACCTGTGCCTGCGGAATCGCGCGAGCATAGAGGTCGGCGTGCAGCGGTGGGGCGATATCGTCCTCGAGTCCGTGAAACACATGCACCGGCGCCCCGCGCGGCAGTCTCGCGCCGAGATCGCCGGGCAGTTCGAACTCGGTGCCCGGCCAGCCGCCGTTGCCGACGAACGGGGCGGCAATCAGTACGATCGCTGCAAGCCTGCACGTCGGCGGCTGCTCGGCGAGTGCATGGACGAGGATCGTTCCGCCCACGGAGTGGCCCGTCACGACCGCGCCGTCCCCGAGGTTCGCCAGATCGCGCCGGATCGCCGGGCCCCACCGGGCATAGCTCGGGTCGTCCTCGTCCGGCATCCGCGGGTAGCGGACCTCGTACGCGTCCCCGAGCTCTCGCCTCAGGCTGTCGACCAACTTGTCGTCCCACGCGTCGTGCGCGCCCGCGCCGCCACCCTGGATGAACAAGATCTGCTGAGTCCCTGCCATGGCAACCCTCCCTCGCCCCGTCCGACAAGCCGGTGTTACCCGCTGCGGACAGATGTCTTCGCAAGGAGGGACCCGGCCGGCACCCGAACGGTGAACCAAGTGCCCCCGTACGGACCTCCACGAACAGCACCGGCACCCCGTCCTCGGGCGAGGTGAGCACAACGTCCGCCTGGCCGCCGCCCTTGCCGGTAAGACCCGGCACTGACGCTTCGAGAGAGGCAGGACCACATTGTGATCACGCGGGGGTTAAGATCACGCCGACTGTTCAACTCTCCAAGGGGGAAAACAACTTCATGTTCAAAACACGCAGCCGGATAGGCACGGTGCTGGCGGCGACCACCGTATCGGTCGGCCTCTCGATCGGCGTGGGTGCGGGCAGCGCCTCGGCGGCGCCCCGGCTCACCACCGACACGATCTGGTACCAGGACGGCAAGTCGGTGGTCGTCTCCCTCTACGCCGACGGCAAGTACGCCGGCGCGGTGACCTGGAACGCGGACCCGCTGGGCGAGAAGCCCGGGGACGCACTGCAGGCATACGACGGCGGGGCCGACGGCTGGGGCGTCATGGGGACGGTCTCGGACCCCTGGATCTACCGCTCGGCCTCGACAGCGGGGCACGCCTCCCCGTACACCACCAAGTGGGTGACCGGTGACATCAAGGAGGGCACGCGGCTGGACATCTCGGTGTGTCTGGTGAAGGGGTCGGAGAAGGTCTGCGACTACAATCTGCCCCGCGTCTCCTCGTAACCGCACGCACGTGACCCCTGCGGACTGAAGCGGGGCGCATGCTGGGGGGCCGTTCCGGTTCGGGGCGGCCTCCCTGCTTTCACAGACACCGGGCACGCACCCTCGCCACACCCCGTCATGCCCGAGTACGCGGTCCATCAGATGCGGACCACCCGGAAGATCCTGGTGGTTCTCCTGGTCCTCAAGCCGCAGACTCAAGGGCCGGCCCTTGCGGACCGGGTCGGCACCCTCACGCCGCAGCGCGGTGACCAGCCTGCCGGACTTCCGAGGTCTCACCCCAGTGAGCTCGAGGCGATCCTGGGTGCTCGGTCAACGAGGAGGACCTGTGGGGCTCGTTCTGTTCCCGGGAGACGATGACACCAGCAGCCCGGACGTCTCTTGGTCCTACTCCGGCTTCGGAGCGTTCCGGCGGTGGCTGGCGCAGGCCGAGGGCTTCGCCCTGGACGAGATGCACGGCTTCGGCGGACACCGCCCGTGGAACGACGCCTTCACCACCCTGGCACCACTGCTCAATCATCCCGACGACGACGGCCCCGACCTCACGCCGGCCCAGTGCGCGGCGATCCTGCCCCGCCTGCAGGAGATCGCCGGCCAGCCTCAAGGCGGGAGCACCGACCCGCTTCTCCAGCGGCACAGAGACGACGCCCGCCAGTTGGTGGTCGTCCTGCGACTCTGCATTGAGAAGGAGGTCGACCTCACCTTCGGCTGACACGGGCGGGCGCTACCGGCTCACTGCAGTAAGCAGTTACGGGCCAACGCTCAGTTGGAGGGTGACTCGTCGGCGAGCTGGTTGCTGCGGTCGATCTCCGGCATGTGCGTCTCGGCCCAGTCCCGCAGGGCGGAGAGCGGTCTTTCGAGGGACAGGCCGAGCTCGGTGAGCCGGTAGTGGACGGCGGGCGGCACGGTGGGTTCCACGCGGCGCGCGACCAGGCCATCGCGGACCAGACTCTGCAGGGTGACGGACAGCATCTTCTGTGAGATGCCCGGGATACGGCGCCGAAGTTCCGCGAAACGGAGCTCACCCGGAGCCTCCTCGGCCAGCACCTTGACCGCCATCGACGTCCACTTGGTGCCGATACGGTCGAGCAACTGGCGGGTCGGGCAGCGCGGATCCAGCAGGTCACCGCGGTCACCGGGCCGCTGGTCACTTCCGTCGGGCCTCGACGTGGTCACCCGGGACTCACCACCTGAAGGAAAAGTGCCATCTTGGGCCAACCAGCATAGTTGCCTAGCGTGACCTGGTCACCATCACTCACCACTTACCTGGAGCCCCTCCATGCCCGAGCTGCGACGCGTCCTTGCCAACGGTGTCGAACTGAACGTCGCCCTCGCCGGGTCGGGCCCGGCCGTCCTGCTGCTGCACGGCTTCCCGCACACCTGGGAGCTGTGGACGGACGTCATGGCCGATCTGTCCGGCCGCTACCGCGTCATCGCGCCTGACCTGCGCGGGTTCGGCGCGAGCAGCCGTGCCGCCTCCGGGTACGACGCGGGCACCCTGGCCGAGGACGCCGCGGGGCTTCTCACCACGCTCGGCGTGTCCTCGGCCGCGGTGGTGGGCATCGACGCGGGCACCGCGCCGGCCTTCCTCCTCGCCCTGCGCCGCCCCGGCCTCGTCCGGCGCCTGGTCGTCATGGAGTCCCTTCTGGGCAGGCTGCCCGGCGCCGAGGACTTCCTCGCCGACGGGCCGCCGTGGTGGTTCGGCTTCCATTCCGCCGAGCCTGGCCTCGCCGAGACCGTGCTGGAGGGCCACGAGGCCGCCTACGTCGACTGGTTCCTGAGCGCCGGCACGCTCGGCGACGGGGTGCGCCCCGCCCTCCGGGACGCCTTCGTCCGCGCATACACCGGCCGCCAGGCGTTGAGCTGCGCGTTCTCGTACTACCGAGCCCTTCCGGAGAGCGCAGTACAAATCGAGCAGGCGGTCGCCACTGCCCGCCTGACGGTGCCAACGATGGCCCTGGGCGCCCGGCCCGTCGGTGCTGCGCTGGAACGCCAACTCCGCCCGGTCACCGACGATCTCTCCGGACGCGTCATCGAAGACTGCGGCCACATCATCCCGCTGCACCGGCCGCGCGCCCTGCTCACGCTGCTGCATCCGTTCCTGGCCGGTGAGGACGCGGAAGCAGCGTGACCGGGCGGGAGCTGACATTCGATGCACGCCTATGACAAGTCATCTCAATTGGCGAGACGGCGGTAGCAGATCAGGGTGCAAGCGATGCTGGTCAAGGCCAGGAAGTGGCTGGCCCTGCGTTCGTAGCGTCGGTGGAGGCGTCGGCAGCCAGCAAGCCAGGCCATGGTGCGTTCGATGGTCCAGCGGTGCCGGCCCAGCCGCCGGCTGGAGTCTGTTCCTTTGCGGGCGACGGGGTGTGATTCCGCGACCGTGTAACCAGCGTCGCAGGTGGTTGTAGTCGTAGCCCTTGTCACCGTGGAGCTTGCCCGGTCGACGCCGCCGTCGGCCGCGACGGGCCGCTTCCGCCGCTACGCCCTCGACGGCATCTTCACCCGGGCCCTGCAGCAGATACAGGCCCGGGCTGACGCGGCCGGAGACATCGACTGGCTGGTCCAGATCGACTCCACCATTACCTCACGGCAGGACGCGGCCGGTGCCCCACCAGGGGTGCCGGCCACGTTGCACCTGAGCATGAACCGAGGTACTCGGCAAGTCTCCTGCTGGCCACGAAGCCCCCTGCTGGTCTGAAGGTGCGGTCACAGGGGCGTTGGCGGCACGCCTTGATCATGGCCATGCCCGTCGTGGTGACAGCTGGGCAGCGTGGGGACCCGCCGCAGTTCGAACCGGTGCTGGAGAAGGTCCGCGTGCCCCGCATCGGGACGGGCCGGCCGCGTGTCCGTCCCGATCGAGTGCGCGCTGACAAGGCGTACGCCTCCCGCACGAACCGCGCCTACCTGCGCCGCCGGGGGATCCGCTGCACCATCCCCCGACAAGGTCGACCAGGCCCGTAACCGCAGGAAGCTCGGCTCCCGTGGGGGCCGGCCGCCACGTTTCGACCCGGTCGACTACCGCGAGCGCCACGCGGTCGAGTGTGGGATCAACCGCCTCAAGAGGCACTGGGCCGTCGCCACCCGTTATGACAAGCTCGCGGTCCGCTACGAGGCTACTGTCCTCGTCGCGGCCATCAACGAGTGGCTGTGATCAGCACGCTTCGCCAGAGTTCGTAGTCCTGGGCCGCCTCCTCCGAGCGACTGCCGCGCAGCGTGAGACCAACAGCATCCTCGTCTGACGGTACGTCTGGGGTCGGCTGGGAAGCAGCTTGGGGCGACGGCGGAGCGGTATAGCGGCGGGTCGAGGCCAAGAACGATCGCTGCTGAGCTGGTCCTGTGGCGGTTCAGCGCTCAATGCCCAGGCCGTCCAGGAACTCCTGGAACAGATCCTCCACGAACGGGTCGGACCGCTTCGACAGGGCATCGGCGATCGTCTTGGGCAGGGGGGTCAGGCCAGCCGCCCGTGCCCAGGCCACAGCGCGCTCCGCAGCCTCCTCCGGCCCCAGGAACCAATCGTCGACGGATTGGCCGCCCTCCGCCATGTAGGCGGACATAGCCGTCCGGTCGAGACATGCGCGCCAGGTTGCCTGGTCCCTGGTCCGGCCTTCCAGCACAAGGCAGTCACTGTCCATGACGAATCCGGCAAGGACAGGGCGGCCAGTGACTTCCACAAGCTCGATGAGAGTCTCCTCGTCGAGTGAGGTCTGCCCTTCCAACGACCAGAGCCGCCAGTCATCGGCGCGCTCCTGAAGCAGCTCCATATGCACCCCGTCGGTGAAGGCTGACGCCCCGTTCAGCGGGTGCCGATGGCGGACGACGATGAGAGAACCCCAGTACCCCACGCGATTACTCCATCTCCGAGAGCGGCCGCCTGGCGTCGCTCGCCGCCGCCACCCAGAGCCGCGTTTGCGCTGGGAGGTGCGATTCTTGCAGAAGTCGCATCCTTGTCGGCACAACCAAGGTCCACTTTCGCAACAGACCCTAAGCTTGTCGTTTAACGACTCCGCTGGGCAGGCGACGGTGCTGGGGCAACGATCGACGCAGGTCTATCCCCAACAGCTTCTTGCCCACCATCCGTCGTCGGGCGAGGCGAAGGGGTCGGGCCAAGTTTTGGCGATGTAGAGGTCGTCGAGCGGTTTCACCAGACGCCGCAGTTCACGCGCCTCCTGTGGCGGAAGAGCGTGCATTGCCGCTTCCAGAACTTCCCGCTCGTCGGTTGTGTAGAAGGGGTTGCACAAAGGGCAACCGCAACCGCCGGAGAGAGCACGACTGGGGCGGTGGGCTGTTCGTGACCACTGCTGCAAGGCCTGGGCTATCGCCCCAGGCCAGAGCCGATCGTGTTCGAGGCGGGAAACCGCTCCGGCTAGCTTGCCGGAGCCACGCGGCAACCCGGGTGTTGGTGTTTCATGCGTCTGCCGCCTCGGGTGACGTCCGGAGGCGCGGACTTGGGACGGCCGATTACGCGGCATCGTCCTTTCTGAGCTTGTTGTTCACGGGGTCAGCATGCCAGATCCGGGGACGGCTTCGCGCCCCGGATTGGGCGTCGGACGGGTCGTCTCGCCAGTGCGCCGGGGCTTGGTTCCTTGCTTGTGGTGCGCGGGTCGGGTGTAGGACTCGCCGGTGGCGAGGACTCGTCCGACGTCGTAGCGCGTGGCGGGTTGTCGGTTCTTCGAACCGAGCGGGCGACCGGGGCCGGGCCGGGTGGGTTTCGGTGCACCGGCTGGCGTGCCCGTCTTCGCCCACAGGTTCCTGAACCCCCGCCTCACTCGGGCCGGGGTGAACCTGTTCGGTTCTGCCGGCCGCTCCCACGGCCGTCGGAGGTCGCGCGCGAGCGGGCGGGCGAGGCGGAGCTGGGCGTGTGCGGCCAGGATGAGCCAAGTCCAGCGGTCGGCCGCTTCCGAATCTCGCAGACGGGGCCTGGTCCAGCCAAGCGTCTGCTTGAGCAGCCGAAACGTGTGCTCCACGTCGAACCTTCGCAGGAATGCCTGCCAGCAACGGTCGACGTCGTCCGTGGCGCCACCGGTGCCCGACCACCACAGCCAGACGGGCTTGTTCACGCCGCCGCTGGGCAGTTGCGCGACCGTCAACCGGATCACGGTGCCCTCGATGATCGGCAACGGGCCCACGTGATCGAGCCACGCTGCCCGGCGGGTCAGCCGCGGGTGGAGGCGGTCCCAGGCTTGTGCGGTCGCAGTCCCGTACCGGTCGGTGTTAGTGACGGTGACCGCGGTGGCCTCTCCCCACGTGGCCGGGTCACCGAAGACGAACTCGCCTCCGTGCTTGGGCGGACGACCACCTTGCGGCGGGCAGATCCATGGCACGGGGACGGGCTTGCGCATGACCCGGTCCGAACGGAGCCGGCCCAGTCTTCCATGATCTACTCGTGGGGCGTGGAGATCTGACGAGTGAGCAATGGGCCAGGCTGGAGCCGTTGTTGCCGGTGAGCGAGAAGCCGGGGCGGCCTCCGGTCTGGTCGAAGCGGCAGCTGATCAACGGCATACGCTGGCGGACGCGGACCGGTGCGCCCTGGCGGGACGTTCCCGCACGCTACGGCGAGTGGGAGACCGTCTACGGCCTCTTCCGGCGCTGGCAGCGCGACGGCACCTGGAGGCGAATCCTCACCCAACTGCAGGCCGAGGCCGACGCGAAAGGCCTGATCAGCTGGGACGTGAGCGTGGACTCCACGGTCGCGCGAGCGCATCAGCACGCCGCAGGCGCCCGCAAAAGGGGGATCTGCAGCGGGACATACCTGGCGGAGTCGCAGTCGAGCCCGCCGACCACGGGCTCGGACGCTCATGCGGTGGACTGACTACGCAGGTGCACTTGGCGGTCGAGCACGGACAGAAGCCGCTCTCCTTCCTGGTCACCGCCGGTCAGCGGCACGACAGCCCCCAGTTCCAGCCGGTCCTGCACCGCATCCGGGTGCCGCGCGTGGGCGTCGCAGGCCGCGCTGCCGACCGGACCGGGTCCGGGCCGACAAGGCCTACGGGTCCCGAGCCAACCGCGGCTACCTGCGAAGACGCGGCATCGGCTGCACGATTCCTGAGAAGACCGACCAGACCCGCAACCGCAAGAAGCTGGGCGCCCTCGGCGGTCGCCCACCGAAGTTCGACAAGGCGGACTACCGCGAGCGCCACGCCGTCGAGTGCGGGATCAACCGCCTCAAGCGTCACCGGGCGGTGGCCACGAGGTATGACAAGCTGGCCGTCCGCCACGAGGCGACGGTCACCATCGCCGTCATTAACGAGTGGCTGTGATCGCTACAACGGCCCGCGATTCTCCGGGCCGGCGTGCGACCCTCCAATCCAGAAGGTCAGCGCCTTCCGCCCCCCCCTCCCAGTGATCGCCGCATCGCATTTGACCAGTCGCATCTGCGCCTGGGCCACCTCCGCGCCGGCCTCCCGGAACTCCTCTTCGCCAAGTGGCGCACGGACCGGATCGACGTCTCGCGCCACGCGGTCCAAGAAGCGGTCGACCGACTGGCCGAAGGTGTCGACCTGGCCCGCGACCTCCGCGGGAGCGATCAAGCTGACCTTCGTCAGAACGGCGCTCCACTCCGCCCAGTCATAGTCCCAGCCGCGACGGTCGGCGTGTGCGCGCTTGATCACCATCGTGAACTTGGCGTAGTGGCCGAGGAGTTCTTGGTAACCAACCAGCTGCTGATCCCGCGACCACTGATGGTCCTGGCCCCGTCTGGTGACGACCCCGCCTACCAGCACTCCCACGGTCGCCGAGGCCGCTCCGGTAACGGTCGTGATCAGCGCTTCCAGCAAAGCCACCCAAGCCCCCGTACCCAGCTGCCGTTCGGTCCGCGATCGGAACATAGCACTGGTGCATGTTGGTGCGTCAGAGCATGCGATGGCCTCGTAGCGAACGATGACATCGGTGGCTGGCCGACGCTTTTGAAACACGCCCTAGTAGGCCACAACGACGCCGGTTCCGTCGGCCTCCTCGCAGGTCGTGGGTGGGTTCGCGGATGCCGTTGCGGGCCTCGCGCCAGACTTCGTCGGACAGGTCGGCGGGATAGGGGCCGTGGAGGCTGAATGATGTGTGGTACGCGGTGACAGTCGGTCTGAGCAGGGCGTGTGCAGGGGTGAGGGGGACACCGGAGCGTGCGTTCTCAACGTCGCCTGAACCGGTAGGTTTTTTGAATGAGACAGGAGCTTTTATAAGGAAGCCTGCGCATGACTGGTCTGATGATTGCCGCAAAAGCCGTTTTTCGGCGTTGCGCTTGGCTCGTGTTCGTGTCTGACCGCCGACAATCGGCATGAACCAGGCGGCTGTGATCGCGAAGCGTACGTCCAGGCACCGGAACGGCGGCCACGGGCCGGTGCCCGTGTCCGTGTCCGGCGGCAGTCGAAGAATCCCAGGAGGTGGCCAAGGTCATGACAACCGGGACTGCCGTCCCCGGCAATGGCGCCGGGCTCGCGTATGCGAGTGGACAGGGGCGTTGGGTGCTCACGGCGGCCGTGCTGGGTTCCGCGGTCGCCTCCATCGACGCAACCGTCGTTGGCATCGCGCTGCCTGCCATCGGCCGGGACTTCCACGCCGGGCTGGCCGCGCTCCAGTGGGTGGTCACCGCCTATACCCTGACCCTGGCGGGCCTGCTGCTGGTGGCCGGCGCGCTGGGCGACCGATACGGGCGCAGACGCTTCTTCCTCATCGGGGTCACCTGGTTCGCCGCGGCCTCGCTGATGTGCGGACTGGCACCTGACGCCCCTACTCTGATCGCCGCCCGGGCGCTGCAGGGCGTTGGCGCGGCTCTCCTCACTCCAGGCAGTCTGGCCATCCTGGAGGTCACCTTCGCACCCGACGACCGGGGGAAGGCGATCGGCGCCTGGTCGGGACTGAGTGGTGTCGGCACAGCGATCGGTCCCTTTCTGGGCGGCTGGCTGATCCAAGCGGCGTCCTGGCGGTGGATCTTCGCCATCAACCTGCCGGTGGCTGCCGCCGTGATCGCGATCTCGACGCTCCACGTCCCGGAATCCCGGGACCCGCAGGCTCCCGAGCGCGTGGACGTGCTCGGCGGGGCGCTGGTGACCCTGGGGCTGGTGGGCATCACGTACGGGCTTATTGAGGCACCGTCGAACGGCTGGACCAGTCCGGTGGTCCTGGGCAGCTTGACCGCAGGGGCGCTTTTGCTGGGCTCCTTCGTGCTGTGGGAGCGTCGCTCACGAAACCCGGTGCTGCCTTTGGAGTTGTTCCGCTCGGCTCAGTTCAACGCCACCAACGCGGTCACCTTCGTGTTGTACGGGGCTCTCGGCGGTGCACTGTTTCTGGTGCCGGTGCAACTGCAGCAGGTGTCCGGGTACACGGCCCTGGAGGCCGGCATCTCGCTCCTGCCGCTCACTATGGTGATGCTGTTGCTCTCAGCTCGCTCGGGTGCCCTGGCCGCGCGGATCGGCCCCAGGTCGCAGATGAGCATCGGTCCTGTCCTGGTCGGTTGCGGCATCGCGCTGTTCACGCGGGTGGGCGCGGCCGCGGACTACGTCACGGAGGTGCTGCCGGCCGTGCTGGTGCTGGCTCTGGGCCTGGCCACGACCGTTGCACCGCTGACGGCCACTGCCCTCGCCACCGCGCCGGCACGGCATGCGGGCGCGGCGTCAGCGGTGAACAACGACGTCGCCCGCGCTGCCGGTCTGATCGCTGTATCGGTGCTTCCTGCCGCTGCGGGGCTCACCGGGGCGGCCTACCTGGATCCGAGCCGCTTTTCCGCCGGTTTCGACACCGCCTGTCTGATCTCGGGAGCCCTGTGCGTCCTGGCCGGGCTGCTCGCCGCCGCCATCATCCGCAACCCCGATCGGCCTGTCCGTACCGATGTTGGCCCAGGAAGAGCCGTCGGCGAACAACGCCCCCTGCACTGCGCGCTGGACGCCCCGCCCGCCATCACACGTGGACGGCCGACGGGGGACCGCCGCGGGTTCCTCGCATTCTGTCGTCGAGTGCGCCGATGACTCTCACGTACGCACATGACGCCACACGTCCACTCGGATCCTTCCTCAGAGTTGTTCCAGAGGCCAGCGCCCCTGACCGCAGCTCACCGGAGGAAGTCCCGTCCCGGTTGTCCCCGAGCAAATCGCGCGGCCCTTCCAGTGGTCTGCCGGCCATCGGGAGGGCGTCGCCCTCTCGGCCTCGGTCACCAGATTCCGTATCACAGACGTCTACAGCGACGGGTTGGCAGCTGCGGCCTCGCGCAGGTAGGCATGATCCATGCCGAGCAGGTGTGCATACGATTCCCGATATGACGCCCGGCGGACTTACTGGTCCTAACAAAGCCTCTGGACGTGTCGGTGGGTGATCAGGCAGACGGCGAGGCCGAGGAAGGCCTCGTGGATGTCGTCGCGTCGTTCCCAT
>NZ_JBICAJ010000022.1:0-32667 GCF_043088925.1 Streptomyces sp. NPDC014006
GCGGCCCGCCACCCGCTATGACGTGGGCAAGACCGTGAAACGACCCGAGAGCATCACTGAACGAAACCGACTCAGACCATAAAGAACAAGCTGAGACCGTGTTTGAGATCTACTGAGATGCCAGCCATGCGGTGTACCAGTCGTGGAAGTCCGGTCCTGGGGTCAGGCCGCCCCAGGAGCGGTCGTCGAGCCAGACTTGTCCGGCGTTTGTGCCCGTGATGACGAGGCGAGAGAAGGCGCCGCAGCCGATCTCGCTGAGGACCAGAGTCCCCGCGACCGAGTAGTCGGCGTCGCCTCCCCTGCCCGGTCCCGGCCAGTCTGTGGTGTGCGGGAACGGGGTGGCCAGGAAGCCGGCTCGCAGGCACTCGGTCCGAAGGTCGTGCAGGGCCTCTTCGTCATCCACTTCCTCTGCCAGGCCCAGCAGTCCGTAATGAGGTCCCGCTCCGCCACCGGCGACCGTGCCCAGGAAGTCCCGGTAGGACGCGGGAAGGGTGACGCCGTGCAGTTGCTCGAAGGAGCGGATCGCCTCCTCCGACAGGAGCGGTTGAAGCCGGTATCCGTGGTGCGAGGCACCGAAGCGGCGACGCTCAGGATCCTCCAGGGCCATCGCGGCAACACGAGAGCGCACCGAGGCGCCGTTCCAGGTCCCGGTCGGGGCGGCAGCATCAGCGGTCACGCCCGAACCGTATCCTCGTCCGGCTCCAGCGCCCGGCGGCCGGACAACAAGGGGATGTGCGGCAACTTGTCGGCGGACCAGCTGATGGCCCACATCGTCGCGGCCGACACCCTCTACATCTGTACCGCATGGAGGAGGTGTTCACCCAGCTCGGGTGGCTGGCTGGCGGCCCTGGTCGCGTACCCGCGTTGATGCACGGCCACGCGAGGCCGACCCCGACTTCGTCTTGCTGGACGGCACCCTCGCCGAGTGCGACCGCGTCGGCGACTCACGCGCGGACTATTCCTAAGCACCGTCGGTACGGTGTGAACGTGCAGGTGGTCACCGATCCGAACGGCCGGCTGCTGTGGCTCTCGCCCACGTTGCCGGGCCGGGCTCACGACCTGACCGCCGCCCGCACTCACCGGATCGTCCGCATCTGCGAGCGCCAGGGCGTCCCCATCCTGCGGGACGTACAACCTGGGCCGGGGCGAAGGCACCAGCGTGCTCTCCCTGGTGGACGGGCTGCGGCGGATCAGCGGTGGGGAGGTGCCCCTGGAGCTCTGCGCCCGCCGGCCCGGCGACATGCCGGCGTCGTGGGCCGACGCCGGACTGGTGTTCCGCACGTTCGGCTGGCGAGCCGAGTACGACCTGCACGACATCCTCAGCTCTGCGTGGGCGTGGCACAACGGCGCGCCGCGCACGGGGTGAGGCGGACATGCATCTCCATCTCGTACGCCACGGGCAGGACACCCGCCGGGGGGAGCGGACACTCACCGCGCAAGGCCTCGGCCAGGCCCGTGCCGTGGCGGCCCGGTTCGCGCGCCAGGGCGTCACGCACCTCCGTACCGCCGCGCAGACCTGCGCACGGCAGACCGCCGTCGAGATCTTCCGTGCCACCGGCGTCCCTCCGGCCGTCGACGACCGGCTCGACGAGATCCGCTCGGGACCCCACGGCGACGCGCGGACCCCCGGGCCCCGAGAGCGGCTGCGTGAACCCCAGTGCGCCCGTGAGACCGGCGGATCCGAGACATGGAACCGATTCCTCGAGCGTGTGTCGGTGTGTGTCTCCGAGTTGTGCCGACAGGGCGGACCTGGGCAGCACATCGTGCTGGTGACGCACAGCGGTGTCTTCGACGCCCTGCTCGAGGTTCTGTGCGGCACCGGAGCACGCATCGAACTCGCCGTTGCCCACACCGGCATCACCCACTGGGAATACCGCCCCGGTGACCCGGCCGGCTCGTGGCTGCTGCACGGCCACAACGACACAACCCACCTCGCCCCTGTCTTCCAGCAGCCGGAAGCCAGGGCCGCCGCAAGTACCGGAGACCCATCATGCGGATGACCCGACCGAACAGCTGGCGCAAGCTGGTGGTCTTCTGCATCGACGGAGGAGTGCCGTCGATCGTCAGGGAACACGACTTGTTCGCCGTCGACCAGTGGGTCCAAGGCTTCCAGCCGAGCCCGGTCTCCGCGCTGCCGACGGTCTTCCCGTCATCGACCGCGCCCGCCCACGCGTCCTTCCTCACCGGGCGGCACCCGGACGGACACGGCATCGTCGGCAACAGCTTCTGGTCGACGGAGCCGGTCGCGCAGATCAAGGCCCTCTCCGGTAACCCCCTGTCCAGCGTCCACCCCTACGAGCGATCCACGCTGACCGCGCCCTCGCTGCTCGACTGGTGTGAGGAGAACGGGCTGTCCGCGGCGGCGGTGCAGTTCCCTCACACCTTCACACGCGGTGAGGAGGGGACCGCGATTCCGAGCGTGTACTGCCTCTACGCGCCGTCCCGGTCTGGGACCGTGCCTCTGGAGGATGGCCGTGGGTCCGCGGAACTGACGTACTTCGACCACCGGGTCCGCCTGGCCTTCGACACGACCGACAGCCTCGTCGTCGAGGTGTCCGTCCCCGCCGGCCACGGTGCCGGCCCGACGAGCCTGATGACCGGAGTGACCACACGGGTGGACGCGCGGCTCGGTGACGACGGCCGGCTGTCCATCCCGCTGACCGTCCGTGCCGTCGGGGGCCCCACCACGTGGCATTCGAGGCGGGGACGGCCCTACTGAGCAGCGCATACGGGGCGATGGAGGACCTCCTCGCCAAGACGGATCCCCACCAAGGGCCGAGCTCCCTGTCCAGGGACTACACCGCCAACCCGGACCACACCTTCCACGAGTCCCCCCGTGCCCCGTGGGTCACGGACATGGCGTTGACGGTGCTCGCCGACCTCGATCCGGACGTCCTCTTCGTCCGCTTCAACACGGCACCGACGTCACGGTCGCCCGCTTGTTCAACGTCTACGGGCCGCACGAGCGTCCGGACGCCCTCGTGCCACGACTGTGCAAGAGCGCCCTGGAGGGCCGCCCGCTTCCGCTGGAGGGCGATGCACTTCAGCGCCGGGACCTCACCTACATCGCGGACCTGACCCCCCGCCTGGCCCGCCTGGCGATCCTGCCCGCGCTGCCGACTGTCAACCTGGGCAGCGGTGTCACGCACTCGGTGGCCGAGGTTGCCGAGATAGTGCGCCGACTGCACGCCAGGACGACATTCGAACCTCTGTCTGAGCGGCGGAACGAGATCAGGGAGTTCCGCGCCGACGTGACTCTGGAGCGGAGCATGCTCGGCCCCGTGGACCGTCCGGTGAGCCTGGCCCAGGGCGTGGAAGCGACCTACGCGTGGTGGAAAGCCCACCTCATGACCGACACCTTCACTGAAGAACTGAACAAGGAGTTCGCTCGATGAGTGGGTATCGCGCACCCGTGCGCGCCAGTGTGGACGTCACCTACGCGTGTGACCTCCGTTGCATCCATTGCCGCACCAACACCGGCGAGATCCCGGTGCACATCCGCCGCCGGATGCTGTAGATCGAGCAGCTCCAGGAGGTCATGCTCGACCTCGACCGCATGGAGACGTTCGAAATCACTCTGACCGGGGGCGAACCGACCATCCGCAAGGGGTTCTGGGACCTCCTGGACGTGGTTCCCAAGCTGAAGCACTCCACAGTCACACTCATCACCAACGCCGCCAACCTGAGCCGTGAGCAGATGGACCGCATCATCGCCAGTGGCATCTCCTCACTGCGGGTCAGCGTCGACGGCACCCGGGAGACGTTTGAAGCGGTCCGTCTGGTCGACCGCTACGACCAGGTCATGGAGAACTCGGCCTACCTGCGCGACCGCGTCGACAGCTTCAAGGTGCTGACCACGGTGATGAAGACGAACCAGCAGAACGTCTTCGCACTCGTCGACGACCTCCGCCTGCGTGGCTTCCGGCGCCAGGACCTCATTCTGGTCCGGTCCCACGGGCCGCGGCGGACGTAACCGTCTGCTGCTGACCGAGGCCGAGACGATGGGGATGCACCGGAAGGTCCAGGAGTTCCGTAGCCGGGTACCGGCCGTCGACTTCGACCTGAACCTCAATGCCCCCTACCTGGTCCCGGGTGAGGAACTGACCTCGCACCAGGACGTCGTGATGTTCCCCTACCTGGTGAAGGACACCAGTGTCGCCATCTCTGCGACCGGCGACGTCACCATGAGCCGGCTCTACAGCGCCCACCCCCTGGGCAACGTCAAGGAGGCGGCGATGGCGCGCATCTGGGATGAGGGGCAGGAGCAGCTCGCGCGGGAACAGGAGGAGTTCACCGACGACAAACTGCGGGAGATCTTCTGGGACTTCGCTGCGGCGGAGACTCCGGACAGCGCGCCCGTGGTGCTCACCTCACTCCTAGACCGACAGCTGTTCGAGGGGTACGAGGTCCGCCGACTTTCGCGACGGCTGTTGGTGTTGACGCGACGGCTGTTGGTGTTGGGTCTGCGCTCGCTGTGGCAGGCGGCCGTTCCGACACGGTGACACATACACAAGGAGAGACATGAGAAATAAGTCCGTCTTCGTCACGGGAGTCGCGGGGCTGCTGGCAGCCACACTGCCGAGCAGTTAGTTGAGCGCGGATTCTAAGTTCGGGGCATCGACAACCTCCTCGGTGGTTACAAGGAGAACATCCCGAACGGCATAGAGTTCCGGACAGCCGATTGCCGCGACGTCCAGGACTACGCCGATCTGTTGGACGGCGTCGGAGTGGTCTACCACTGCGCAGCGGCACCCTACGAGGGCCTGAGTGTCTTCTCCCCCTACCTCGTTCACGAGCACACTTGCGGTTCAACTATCGCTGTGCTTTCCGGGGCGCTCGCGGCTGGGGTGAAACGGTTCGTCTACTGTTCATCGATGGCCCGCTACGGTGCGGGCGTCTTCCGCGCGAATGGTGGCGGTCGTCGACCAGATGCTCCATCTTCGGCCCCCTAACACACTGTAACCTGACTTGGGAGTAAGTGGCGCAATGTCTTTCGATCACAATGATCATTATCATCGAGTTTTGCTGCGGGCTGTTCCCCAGGGCTGTCGCCGGGCGCTGGACGTCGGTTGCGGCACCGGTCGATTCGCTCGCAAGCTCGCGGGATTGGGAATCGAAGTGGATGCATTCGACTCCGATCCAGGGGTCATCGAATTCGCGAAGGCGGAAACGGCCTGTACGGTCGGAGAAGCGAGTTCGCTGAACTTCCGAGTGGTGGACGTCGGCTCTGTTGACCTGCCTGAGGAACAGTATGACTTCATCTCGTGCCTGGCGAGCCTTCATCACATGCCGTTCGACACCGTCCAGAAGCTACGTGGCGCACTGACACCTGGCGGCGTCCTCGTCATCCTGGGCTGCTACCCGGAAAGGTCACGTGCAGATTGGGCTTGGAGCCTCGCCGCAGTCCCGTTCAACACCGTGGCTCGCCTCGCAACCGCGGTGCTAGACAAGGTCAGACCCTCGCGGAATGGGGTTAGCATCGTGGATGCCCCAGTGCAGCAGCCTACGATGTCGTACGACGAGATACGGGTCAAGGCCTCAATCCTGCTGCCCGGATCCACCATGCGCAGACTTATCTTCTGGCGCTACTTGCTGACCTACCGCCGGCCTCGCTGACTGCGCCCGGGCCTCGGTCCGCGCGCCTGAGTCCCCGCTGGGTCTCCCTCGGCTACTGGGTCGTCCGTCCCCGTACCACAGCGCCCCCTCCTAGTCCCAGCCCCGGCGCCGGGCGCCCGGCGCCGCGGTGAGCAGCACAGCCAGGTCCTCCGCGCGGCTGTCGAGGAGGTGGGGCGCGCGGCCCTGACCAAGGGCGGGAACGACGTGGCGGGAGGCCCGGGTCGCGAGTGAAGAACTTCACCGAGGGCGAGACCTTCACGTACCAGCGGGCCGCCTCCGTCGCCTTCCAGCTCCCACACCCGAGAGCGGTACCAGTCGTGCGAGGCGTCGCGGACGTCCGTGACGGGGCCGATGTGCTGCTCCGCCCAGCGCCGCACCGCCGCGGGCAGGGGTTTCGTCTGCCTCATACCGCGCACCTCGCGTTCGGGTGCGTGGCGGATGCCAGGCGGCTGCGGCTGTCGGCGGGGCTCGGGGAAGGGGGCACAGTCTGCTCCTGGGTGGGGCGCACGTGGTCAGCGGTCTTGTGCGAGGTGAAGGAGTTCGGCGAAGGTCCCGCCAGCGTGGACGAGATCGTCGTACCGGCCACGTTCGGTGATCCGGCCGTGCTCCATCACGATGATGTGGTCGGCGATCTTGGTGTTCTCCAGGCGGTGGGTGACCACGATGGTGATGCGGTCGGCGGCGATGGCTTTGATCTGCTCGAAGATCTGGTGCTCACCACGCGGGTCCATCTGGGAAGTCGGCTCGTCCAGGATCAGCAGACCCGGGAGGCGGTACAGGGCCCGGGAACACGCGATGCGCTGCCACTGCCCGCCAGACAGCTCCGAACCCCCGAAGACCTCGCGGGACAGCAGGGTGTCCAAGCCCGCGGGAAGGTCGTCGACGGCTTCGCGCAGGCCCACCGCGTCGATCGCCTCCCATACAGGGCCGTCGTCGTGGGTGCGGGGCTGACCGAGGGTGACGTTCTCCCGGAGCGGCATCGGCCACTGGGCGAAGATCTGCGGCACCAGCCCGGTCTGCGCCCACACGCTGGCGGGGTCCACCTCGGCCAGGTCGGCGCCGTTCCAGGTGACCTTGCCCTTGTCCGCCAGGTAGATGCCGGTGAGCAGGCGGGTGAGCGTGGACTTGCCCGAGCCGTTCGCGCCGACGATCGCGAGGATCTGACCGCGCTCCAAGGTGAGGGAGACACCGTCGACGGCGGGCTTGTCCTTGCCCGGGTACTGGTAGGAGACCTCCTCGAGCCGGATCTGCTCGACCCGGTCGTCGGGCCTGCCCGGGCCGCGCTTGGGGGTGCGGGCCGCGGCGTCGTCGAGGAATGCCTGCATGTCGCTCAGGTAGAGGCTGGTGTGAAAGACCGCGGCGCCGTTGATGACGACCTGGGAGAGTGCGGCGAGCGTGGTCTGCACGGCGATGACGGCCGTGGCCGCAACCGCCAGTTCGATCCGGCCCGAGACCGCCAGCCACGCCAGTGCTCCCCAGGTGGCGACGAGGAACACGCCGCCGGCCACGGCGGAGAGCAGAGCGATCCGCAGGGTCCGCGGCGCGGCGGCCAGGGTGCGCCGGTCGCATCGGTCGGACAGGGCCCGGTACCAGTAGACGAGGTAGTCGGTCATCGAGTTGGCGCGGACCTCGTCGCCGTACTTCGACGTGGTCGCCCACCAGCGCATCATCCCGCGCACGTTACGGTCGGCGATGTTGGCGTAGTGGATCTCGTAGTCGACCCGGGCGGTCAGAACCGCCCCGACACCGGCCGGCAGCACCGCGAGCAAGAGCAGCGGCAGCATTAGAGGGTTCAGCACCGACAGCACCCCGCCGGCGGTGACCATCCGGATCAGCGCGGACAGGAACCGCTGTGCATCGGTGACCATCACCTGGGTGCGGATCACCCCCATCTCGGCCGCCTCGTGCCGGTCGGAGAACCCCTCCTCCGCGTACGCGGACGCCTCCACCCGGCACACCGCCTCGACCAGGGCGCTGTCCGTCTCCGTCGTCAGCCGCGGGGTGATCCGCCGCTCCGCGTACGTGGCCACCGCCGCCGCGCCGCGACCCAGCGCCGCGGCGAGCGCAACGACCACCAGCGCCGGGACAGCTCCGTGCAGCCGGTCGCCGGCCGATCCGTTGCCGAGAACGGGCCTCATGGCGTGGGCGGTGGCGGTCAGCAGCACCGCGGCCGAGACACCCGTGACCACCTGGCAGCCGAGCAGCAGCTGCACGGCCCGTCGGTCTGTCCGCCACGACAGCCGGGCGATCCGGCGCAGAACGGCCGGGATCTGCCCGCACATCCGGCGGAAGGACACCTCGGCGAGCGGATTGACGGAGTACTGCCCGCTGTAGGTGATCTCCGCCGGCGGTGGCGGAGGAGGCGCAGTGGTGTGGTGTTCGTTCCTAGCGGCCGAGGTCAACGTGGTCCCCTTTGACGGTCGTCCTGCGTGGTCGTGAGGCTCAACGACCTGGCCTGGATATCGAACACATGTGTTTCGGTCGGTCCTGGAATCCCGAGATAGAGCGGGCGGCGGCAGGTGGACGATGCATGCATCCAGCCCGCACAACAGGTTTGTGAATGTGGGCGGTTGGCCGAATCGCCAACGATGGTGCTCGCGAGCTGGGGATGGGCGCGTTGGGCCGCACCGGCTCGCACTCGACTTGTAGAGTGCGAACCTCCCCGTACGCCAGGGACCTTCGCTGGAGCTGACTGTGCACGTGCTCGCTGCCCGTATCCGAGCGGTCGGTGACCGGGAGCTTCGTTCCCGGACCGGATCGGAGGTGGCCCGTGGCGATCGGTAATGCCGCCATCTCGGACACTCTTGCCGCTTACCTGGAGCGCTACCCGGATGAGGCCGAGCTGCTGTCCGAGCCGGTGCAGATGCTCTCCGGCGGTGAGAACTTCGCCTCTCGGCGGAGCTTCCCGATGCATGTGACGGTCGGCGCTCTGCTGGTACGCGGGGGCTCCGAGATCCTGCTGATCGAGCACCGGGCCTACGGGATCACCTTGCAGCCCGGAGGCCATCTCGAGCCGACCGACACCACACTGATCGACGCCGCTGTGCGCGAGCTCTCCGAAGAGACCGGCCTCGATGCCGCGGCAGTGTTCCTGGCGGATCCGGTCCCCGCGTATGTCGAGTACGGACGTGTTCCGGCGCGCCCGGAAAAGGGCGAGCCGGACCACTACCACCTCGACATCGGGTTCGCCTTCACGACGGACCAGGCGGATGTGGGCCAGATTCAGGAAGCGGAGGTGACCAGCGCCGCCTGGTATCCACTCGCGGACGCCGAACGGCTGGTCGGCCACCGCATCGCCCGGGCAGTCAGCAGGCCGTCACACGCGGGCTGACCGAGCAGAATCGTACGACTTGGGACGGCCGCTGCACCGGATGCCGCGCACCGGCCGAGGGCCTGCGGGGTTTGGTCCGGTTTGTCCGGATCACGCCGGAGATTCGTCGAGTTGAGTGACGACGACGAGCCAGCTCGTGATCGTGACGTCGTCGGGACGGGTCTGGGCATAGACGCGGTATCGATCAGCGCGGTGCAGTACGACTCCCTGGGACGGGACGACCGCTCCAACCCTCACTGAACGCCGATTGGGTGGAGATCACGAACAGCACCCGCCGGACGCTGAACCTGGACGGTTGGACCCTCAGCGACGAGCGCGGCCACACTTACACCTTCCACCACTACCGCCTGGACGGCCGCTCCACCGTCCGCGTTCACACCGGCTGAGGCCGCGACGCCCGCCACGATGTGTTCCAGGACCGCCGCAACTATGTCTGGAATAACGACCGCAACACCGCCACCCTGCACAACGACCACGGCCGCTTCATCGACGAACGGCGACAAGGGCTATGACTATGACCACCTGCGGGGATGACTGCGGTCACGCGGCATCGTCCCGCGCAGCGCCCGCCGCGGCATCGAGTCCTGCCGATGTCTGGGCTGGCACTGCTGGGTCGTCGACCGCGCCGTGTCCGGGCTCTCCGGCTGCCGCCGCCTGCACCGACGCCACGAGCGCAAGGCCGAGCAGTTTCTCGCCTTCACTGCATCGCCGCAGCCCTGATCTGCTACCGCCGCCTCGCCAGCATCGGTGGACGGGACCGGTCAGCGTAAGACCGCTCCGACGCTGCGAACCCATACAGCAAAGGGCGCGGCCTCCGGCTCAGTCACGGCCGCAGACTGATCGTTCACGTCTTCGAGATCCTCCTGGGCAATTACGCCTGGCTCCCGGTCGCTCAGGAAACCCTCAACGACCAAACCGAGATCCTCACAAGGCACGTACGCCCCACCGAAGGGCAGCTCGTCCGAAGCCACCGACCCGGTGGAGCACCGGAGCTGCCCAGCCTGCTCGTCAAGCCACACGTAGAAGGTCGCCACCTCTGCGAAGCCCATCTCGCGGACGCGGAGCCGGATGCCTTCTGCGGCCCACTCGAATGCGGCGACCACCTCCGACACGGACAGGGCCCGCCGGTCCTCATCCTCCGCACCCAGCCACCAGGTGTTGGTCTCCCACTCCACTCGATGGTCAGTCGGCTCCAGCACCAGGCGCTCGTCCGCCACCTCGGCAACCCACGTCAACAGCATTCCCGAAGTATCCCTGCCCAACTTGGACCACCGGACCCCCAGGCGCTGCCGCGAGGTGGGGGACTGGGCCGATGCCAACAATGTCGAGATCGCCTACATCCCGACCAACAGCTCCTGGCTCAACCGGATATCGGCCCAGTTCACGGTCCTGCGCTCCTTCGCGCTCGACGGCACCGACCATCCCAGCCACAAGGTCCAGGGCAGCATGATCCGCCGCTACATCATCTGGCGGAACAAGAACGCCGCCGACAAGCGCCTCAACGCACTGGCGAGCAACTCCAACGCGGCCTCACCCGGCGCGGCCGGCGGCGTCACTCACCACGGGTGCAGGAAGCTCCGGACATCGTCATGACCGTCGAGGGCCCGTCCGTCCACGTCCATCGGGTCGGCTTCGGCCCGCGCCGCCAGCGCGAGGGCCTCAACGCTGAGTCGTCCGAAGCGTCGAGCGGTGTGTCCAGGCACAGGCCCGCCAGCCCGAGCAGTGGACTTCCCGATGCAGCCCGCGTCCCGACCTCCACGCGCCAGTGCTCGATGAACTCCGCGTCGTCGTCGTTCAACGCGGTCCCGACCAGGACGCCTGCCGCCTCGCCCTCCGCCAAGCGGTCACGCAGAGCCCGCTCCGTCGTCTCGACCACCACCTCGTGAGGCAGAGCCGGAGGGTTCTCGGAGCTCGGATGAGAATGCACCGCGGGTCTGGATCTGTTGCGCCTCGTGTACGGCGACTTCCCGTTCACTGGCGGCCCGGCTGCGGCAGCGAGGGCGAGTTCGGCGGGGTAGTCGTATCGGTCATCTCGGCTTGGGGCCCGCCGAAGCACGGCGAGGCGCCCCCGGCGCGCAACGGGGGAGGGGGGCCTCTGGCAGTACGGGCTGTCGCGGTGGCGCAATTCCGGCCATATGGCTTGTCGTTTGGTGTCTTCACCGCCAGTTGCTTGCGGCGTCCAGTTCTTCTGCGGTTGCCATTCACGCATTCCGCTTCCTGTGTCGTGAGTGTCGGGAGCTTTGGCTATGAATTCGACCCACCTTTGGCCAATGATTGCAACGAGGAAGGGTGTCCGGGGCGTGCGCAGATCGGTGACGAAATATTTTTGTCGCAGTTGCATCACGAGACTTGATCATGATCGGGCACCGCTGACCTGGCATTACTTCACGTCTCGATCCGGAGGTTCCCGTTCCGAGGTTGGTTGAAGGTTCTTTCAAAGTTAAAGAACTGCACGGCGCTGTCACGGATGCTTCTACTATTTTTCACATCCAACGACCTTTTCCCGTGGGGGGACTTACACATGTCTGGACACGCTCAGTTGGCGCAGACGGGGGCTCCGGTTCTGGTGATCGGCGGCATGACCTATCCGATCGGGGGGTGGATGCTCGGGGCCGCAGCGACCTTGGTCTGCCTCGGCCTGGTCTGCATCCGTCTGGGGTTCCGCCGCAAGCTCGCCGCAGGTTCCGCACCGACGTCCCAGCGGCGCACCCAGTGAGCCGCCAGCACCGCCAGCCGCTGCTCAGCGCCCACCAGCACCGGTCCGCGACCGTCATCACGGGCATCCTCGTTCTGCTGTTAGCCGCCGCGTGGACCACGCACCACGCCGTGATCGCTTTCAGCACCGATGCCGAAACCCGCAGCCGACTCACCGTGGTCTGGATCAGTCTGTTCCTGGTGTTCCTGTTGCAGACATTCATGTACCACCTCGAGCGGATGCCCCACGTCACTGACCGCAGCCGTCGCCAGCTCGACGCCTTGCACGTCTCGATCCTGGTCCCTGTCTACAACGAGGACCCCGGCTACCTGCGCCTGGGGCTGGAAAGCTTCCTGCGCCAGACCCGCATGCCCGACTCGGTGCACATAGTCGACGACGGCTCCACCAACGGCGACTACACCAAAGTGCGCCTGTGGTGGGAACAGGCAGCCGCCAGTGCAGGCATAGCCACCACCTGGCAGCTGGTCACCAACGGCGGCAAACGGCACGCCCAGGCCCACGCCGTGCGGGTCAGCCCCGAGGCAGACATCTACCTCACCTGCGATTCCGACTCCTGCTTTGCGCCGAACGCCATCGAGGAGATCCTCCTGCCCTTCGCCCGGCCTCGCGTGATGTCGGTGGCAGGCATCGTTATCGCCACAAACAACCGAGCCAACTGGCTGGTGCGCGTGACCGACCTGTGGTTCGTGGTGTGCCAGCTCGTCGACCGCTCCGGCCAGTCGGCCCTCGGCGCCGTCATGGTCAATTCAGGACCCATAGCCGCCTACCGGGCCGGCATCATCCGCGACAACCTCGGCTCCTACCTCAACGAGACGTTCATGGGCCGCTCCGTGATGTTCTCCGACGACAGCCTGCTCACCCTCTACGCTCAGCAGCGCGGGCTGACGGTTCAGCAGCCGCGGGCCATCTGCTTCACGGCGATGCCGGAGAAGTGGAGCCACTTCTCCCGCATGTACCTGCGATGGATGCGCGGTTCCACGATCCGGTCGGTGTGGCGGATGCGCTACCTTTCCCCCGCTCGACCCGCGTACTGGCTGCACGCGATGCGCTGGCTGCAGATGATCCTCACTCAGATGGTCACCGTCTGGCTGCTCGTCGTCGAGCCGCTCTTCTTCCACGAATTGCCGCCGAGCAGCATGCTCGTCATCCCGTTCCTCATCGGCTACGCGCAAGGGCTCCGCTATCTGAGCATCATCCGCTCCGACGAACGCATCCGGCAGCGAGCCGTCACCTGGCTGGCGATGCCGCTGGCCATCGTGCTGGCCTGGACCCTGCTGCGGTTCCTTCGCTGGTACGGCATTCTGACGTGTGCCAAGACCGGATGGGGCACTCGTCAGGCAGGCGCCGAAGTCTCCCTGGGCACCCAGGCCGCCTAGGCCGCACTGGCCGCCACCGAACCAGCAGCCACGGCACCGGCCATCGGCCAGGGCGCCGTACCGACCCCAGCAGCTTCGCCAAGCCCGCCCCGCGCTCATTTCCCGACCGTCCACCCGACCTCCCGGTCCGCAGTCCGGTGTCGAGCAGCCGGTGGCAGCCAGTTGCCTACCACCGGCTGACCGCCCAATCGCAACGGTCATGTCAATAGAACGCCGCAGCCTGCTGTACCACCGACTAGTCTCAACCGCCGGCCGCCGGCCGCCGGCCGCCGACCACCGCTCCTTCGCCCGGCCGCCGACACCTGGGCGTGGCTGCACGCCTCAGGCCTAACGCCCGTCATCACGCCAAAACCCGTGGGGAAACAGATGAACCGCAACGACCATGCGCACCGGATCGCCGTGTTCGGCGCCGGATACATCGGCCTGGTCGCCGGCGCTTGCTTCGCAGAACTCGGCCACCACGTCACCATCCGCGACATCCAGCCCGAACGCGTGCGCATCCTCAACTCGGGCGACGTACCCATCTACGAACCGGGCCTGTCCGACATGCTCGCCCGCAACAAGGAACGTCTCACCTTCACCCTCGACGCAGCGCAAGCCGTCGCCGTCGCCGACGCCGACGTCGCCTACATCTGCGTTGACACCCCACCCACCCCCTCCGGAGACGCCGACCTCTCGCGCGTATGGGCCGTCATCGACTCCCTCACCACAGCCGGCCACCTGCGCGCCGTCGTCGTGAAATCCACCGTCCCGGTCGGCACCGGCGCCCGCATCCGTCACGCCCTGGACGACGCCGGCCTCGCCCACGTCGCCTACGCCTCAAACCCCGAGTTCACCGCCGAAGGCCACGCCATCGAAGACTTCATGCACCCCGACCGCATCGTCATCGGCACCGACGACCCATCCGCCGCCCTCCTCGTCCAAACCCTCCACCACGGCATCCCCGGCCCCGTAGAGACCATGGACATCGCCTCGGCGGAAATGGTCAAGATGGCCGCCAACGCCCTGCTCGCCACGAAGATCTCCTTCACCAACGAGATCGCAGCACTGTGCGAGGCCACTGGAGCGGACATCACCCATGTCACTCGAGCCATCGGCCAAGATCACCGGCTGGGCCCGCACTTCATGCAAGCCGGCCTCGGCTACGGCGGAAGTTGCTTCCCCAAGGACTCCCGCGCACTACGCGCCCTCGCCAGCAACACCGGCTACCCCTTCCAACTCCTCACCGCCGTCATCGAAGTCAACGAGCTCCAACCCCGCCGCGCCGTCCAACGCCTCAAAACCGAACTCGGCACACTCAAGAACCGCACCGTGGCCCTACTCGGCATGACCTTCAAGCCTGGCACCGATGACATGCGGGAAGCACCCAGCACCATCATCGCCTCCCGCCTCCTCGCTGAAGGAGCCACCGTCACCTGCTGGGATCCCATGGCCCGCCCCGAACCAGGCACCCAGCCCTGGAGCCACACCCAACGCCACCCCACCATCGCCGAAGCCCTCACCGATGCGGACGCCGCCATGCTGGTCACCGAGTGGCCCCACCTCACCACCACCGACTGGGCCGCCCACCGCACCCTCATGAACACTCCTGTTCTCTACGACGGCCGCAACCACCTCGACCCCACCACCCTCACCACCGCGGGCTACACCTACCTCTCCACCGGCCGCCCCACCCCTGCCCCCAAGCAAGTCGACGAGGACGCCGCCTGAACTTGCCATGCGAGGTCCGGCGTCGAACGCGCCTCAAACTCGACCCACGGCTTTACCATTCAGCAGACGTGGAGGCGACCTCGGCTGGTCCTGTCCTCCGTCGCAGAGGCAGAGAAACCAGCGCGAAGACCGTAGTCGGGGGTTCGGTGCATCGGGGCGTCACCAGGGGCGAGCTCGTGCACGGTAAGGGGTGGGACGTCGCGAACTTCAGCGTGGCCCGAGTTCACGTCTGCCGTGTCGGGTTCAGGCCCACAGTCTGCTGGTGGGACAGCAGGCCGGCGATCGCTTGGATAGTGTCGCTCGTGTGTTCGCGGCGGCCGAGGTGGCGGGACAAGGCCCGCCAGTTCTTCAGGTGGGCGATGCCGTGCTCGACACGAATACGGCGTGAGGAGTGTGCCTTCCGCTGGCGTTCATGCATCTCCTCGTACCAGTCTGGGGCGTTCTTCCTGAACTTGCGGTGTGGTGGTGTCACCACCCGGCCGCCTGTCTGGGCGCCCAGACCCTGGTAGCCGGCATCCGCGAGGATCTCCAGCGCGGGTCCGCCGTCCAGGAGCCTGACCAGCCCTAATTGGCGGGCGTGGGTGATGTCTGCGCAGCTGCCGTGCTGAGCCGGGCTGCAGAAGAGGACACGGCCGTCGCCGTCCGTGACGACCATCGTCTTGACCGCGTTCTGCTTGCTCTTGCCGGAGATGAACTTGTCCCGGTCCTTGCGTCCGGCAGCGGGACGCCTGACGCGGATCTCGGTTCCGTCGATGATGCCGGTCTTCCCGCTGGTTCCCAGGTGGTCGACGACCTCGTCCAGGGTCCGCAGCCGCACTCCGGGGCTGATGGTGCACCCTCGCTCGGCGAGCAGTGGCCGCACCTCGCCGATGGCACGGGTGACGGTGGAGCGGTCCACACCGAACCAGCAGGCCAGCACGTCATGAGTGACGGCATGGCGCAGATGCACGAGCGTGGCCAGGAGCCGGTCGACGTACACCAGCCGGTGTTTCGCGCCCGCGCCCACAGCCCGCTTCCGCGGCCTGGAAGCGAGCTTGGCCTGGTGTCTCTCGTGCCACAACGGCCCTACCTCAGCGACGAGTTCAGCGATCACACCAGCCGACAGGCCGGTGATCCTCCGATCCCTGATGATCGCTGCACGAGACGCGTTCCCCACCACACGACCATGATCGACGATCGAGAACTCGACGCCCCACCGCCTACCGTGCACGAGCTCGTTTGTCACGCTCGGCGTTGCAGATGGAGACAACGCGCCACGTGCCGGATCCGGTGCATTCGGCCCATCCGCCGGTGTCGCCGACGCTGGTCTTGCAGGACAGCGCCTGCGGCCCGGCCGTCGCGGCCGACGTGCGCGGCGGCCCGCTCGGCCAGGGCGGCGGCCTGCTCGTCCGCCCCGGCCTCCCGCAGCTCCCCCAACAGCCGGAGCGCTGGAGAGGGATTGCGACAAGTACGAGCAGCGGAAAAGCTGGTCGCGCCTGGAGGCGTACCAGCGGCTGCTGAAGGGGTGGGCGGCGAAGTACCCCACAGGCGGCATCCCCGCCGCGCCTGCCGCCCCCGTGGCTCCCGCCGCCGCGCGGCAGCCGGTGACACCGCAGAGGTTCACGGGCCCGGCCGCGCCCCCTCAGGTGATAACCGACCACTGATCCCGAAGGACCTCACCGCATGCCCGTAGACCTCCAGATCGGCGTACGCGTCTATCAGTTCATCGTCGACCGGCTCGACGACCGGCGTCGCGAGCAGGAGGTCTGCCGCTGGATGGGCCAGGACCGCGTGCCCGAGGCGGAGATCCGCACCCTGTTCCGCGCCATCCTCAGCGACGTCGCCGCGCTCCCCCCGCCCTAATGAGGCCGGGCCTGGGCGCCGAGGTGGTCCGCGGCCTGCTGCGCCACGCCGCCGACAACCTCGGCCTGAAGGAGGCCTACGGCATGGTCAGCGCCGACAACGCGGCCAGCCTCGCCATGTGCCGCCGCCTGGGCTTCAGGCCCGTGCGCGACGTGGTCGACGACGACGGCAAGGTGACCAAGCTGATGGTGATCACGACGACGGAACCGGACTGACCAGGGCGGCGGCGGCCGTAGGCAATTCAGCGGCGGACCCGGCCGCGACGGCCGCCACCAGGGGCCGGGCAGGACCGCCCGCCACTCAGGAGAAGTCCGCCGCGGTCATCCCGTCGGAGTGTCCGGCCGGCCACTCCACCAGTTCGATCCGGTACCCGTCCGGGTCCGTGAGCCACGAGGTCTTCGGGCCCGCGGGACCGCCCGGACTCAGGACGGGCCCCGGGTCCAGACCGGCTCCGGCCAGCGCCTCCAGGGTGCCGGCCAAACCGTCCACCTGGACCGCGAGGTGGTCGACCCCGCTGCCCACGTCGACGGGTCCGTCAGCGGGACGGTGGACCAGCTCCAGCGAAGCCGCCGTCTCCTCGGGGAACTTCAGGATCACCAGGCGGCTCCCGTCGCCCGCCTCGGCCCGGCCCAGCACGCCGTAGCCGAGGGCGGTGTAGAAGCGCAGGGAGCGCTCCAGATCGGTGACGCGGTACGAGACGAAGAGCGTCCTCACGCCGCCTCCCCGGCCTGGCGCACCCGGTAGCGTAGGTGCGTGACGTCCCGGTCCTCGAGCCGCCGGACGAGTTCGACCTCGGTGTGCTCACTACCGAGGTGGTCGAACAGCCGCCGGCCGCCGCCGAGGAGGACCGGCACCAGGTGGATCTCCATCTCGTCCAGCTTCCCGGCTTGCAGCAGCGCCTGCGCCGCCCCCGCACCGTGCCCCATGACGGGCCGGTCCCCGGCGGCGGCGCGCGCCAGCCGGGCGCACTCGTCGACGTCGGTGACGAACCGCGCGTGGCCGGGTGGCTCGTCTCCGTCGTCCACGTGGTGGGTGAGGACGAAGATGGGCACGCCGTCGTGATGGTCGCCCTGCCAGCGCCGGGCGAGTTCGAAGGTCCGCCGGCCGGAGATCAGCGCGCCGGTCGCCAGCGCCTCGCGGTAGACCTGGCCGCTCGGCCCGTCGGACTCCCGGTCGTCGAGCCAGTCGAAGAGCCGTCCGCCGTCCCGCCCCAGCTCCTGACCTGGCCGGTCGTCCGGCCCGGCGATGAACCCGTCGAGCGACATCGACATGTACAGCCGAATCGGCTGGGGCATCGTGGACTCCCTCGCTCCGCCACGCCTCCCGCCCCGCGGCCCCTGCTCGGCCGACGAGGGTGTCACCGAAGGGCGCGAGGACTCGCTCAGCGCTCGAAGACCGCCGTCGCCACGGGCACTGCCAGCAGCAGACTGAGCCCGGCCAGCGGGAGCCGGTCCAGCCACAGGACGGCGGCGAACTCGCGCAGGGTCGCCGAGAGCCAGTACGCGGGGGAGGTCGGCGCGCCGATGACGTCGACGGGGACGCCGGCGCGGCGGGCCAGCAGGGTAGTGCGGTAGACGTGGAAGCCGCTGGTGACCACCGTGGCCCGGTGGCCGGGACCGGCGCGTTCCATGAGGGCCCCGCTGAAGTGGAGGTTCTGCCTGGTGTTGACGGAGCGGTCCTCCCGCACGATCCGGTCGGAGGACACTCCGCGGGCGCGCAGGTAGTCGGCCATGGCGTCCGCCTCGGAGACGACTTCGTCGTCGCCCTGCCCGCCCGAGACGACGAACGTCACAGGATCCGTGTCCGGCGGGTAGCGCCGGCCGACGGCCTCGTCGAGCGGGTACGCACCGCCCACTTCGACCGGCCGGGCAACCGCTGGCGCATGACCCTCACCGCCGAGCAGATCGACTCGGTCGCCTACGCCTTCCACCTGCGCGCACTCAGCGGCTCGGTGGCTGAGGCCAACTGGCTCGCCCGCGATTACGGGGTCACCTACCGCGTCGACCCGTCGACCGGCCGTGCAGGCGCTGTGCGCCCGCCGTCGCGTACCGCCTCCCTCTGACGGCCTGAGCCTGGCATTTAGCCTCCGCAGTGTGCCGGGCGGCCTCATCATCGGGGACGGGAATGACTTGGCCGGTCCAGCTCCAAGGTTCCTGGCGCGGGTCCCAGGTCACCTCGACGCTGGTGCCGTGGAAGTCGCGCGCGAGTTCCTTCACCATCCTGGCCGCGGCGGGCAACGCTACTGCGGGATCCAGCAGCTCGCTGCTGAGGCGCCCGCAGAACATTCCGCCTTCCGCATTGAGGACGCTGTGGCGCCAGCCGTCCGGCGTCCCCAGCAGGACGATTGCCTTGGGCAGACCGAAGGAAGGCCGCTTCGCATTTCGTCGTTTCGCCACGCAGCCATCCAACATGGCGGGGCGGACATCCTCGGCGCCAGCTGACAATCCAGGACACGACTCGGTCACCTGCTCAGCCCCGGGCGACCCGCCGCTCTCACGCCCGCCGTGGACGCTGGACGGCATGGCGAAAGCGGCGAGAAGACCTACCAGCCGGGCGAGATCGTCCCCCAGTCGGGGATCTACGAGTGCGACTGCGGGCAGAGCCACCAATACAGCACCGATGTGAAGGGCCACCGGCTCCCGCCCCTGCACGACAGCTGCACCGGCAGCGGCTGGCGCCTGAAGCCGCCTCACCCTGACCTCCTCTACCCCCACACCTCCGGGCCGCCGCCGCGCCATTCGATGTCGTCGGACCGGATGACGTCGAGGTCGTCGATCCCTTCCATGCCGGCGTCCTGGAGGAAGGCGACGACGTCGCGGAGCCGGTAGGCGCGGCCGAGGATGGTGCCGTCCGCTCGCACGCGCCGGCCGCCCTGGTTGTCTGGCGGATACACGATCACCTGGACCATGCCTCCAGCGTCCCGCCGTGCCCCGAGGGGCGCACGGTGTGGTGCGCCGGCGGCGCGGGCTTCGTAGGCTGGGTGTGCTCGGGGCCACCACGGAGGGACACGTATGCCCCGGACGATCTGGAGCGGCGCCATCTCCTTTGGCCTGGTCACTTCTCTGAACCAGTAACTACGGTCCGTCGAGGCAGTCGGCAAACCTGTGGCACGTGCGTACCGTTAAGGCCAGGATGCGGCTATGCGTGATGTCCAGAGCGATCCCGAACTGCAGGACCTGGTTCGGCGGTTCGTCACGCCTGATCGGCGATACCTTCGGTTGGGCGGGAGCGTTTTCCGGTTGAGCCCGGTCGAGCGCTCCGCGCTCGTGCGGGATCTGGCTCAGGCTGCGTACGAAATCACTCCGGCGGAGCTCGACGTCCTCTTCGAGGGTGGGTGGCGCGAGCGTAAGACTGCCGCCTGGCTGGTTGCTGTGGCTCACAGGTCCGAGTTTCGCGAGCTGATAGGCCGGCTCCTGCTGGCCAGCGAGGGGCCGTATGCGGGCGCGGCGTACTGCGTCGCCCTTGCGAAGTTCGGCAGCGCAGCGGATGCCGAATTGCTCAGCGCATACCTTGATCACTACTTGTCGCGTCCCGACCTCCACTACGACCAGGCAGTCGTCCTTGGGACGCTCCTGTACCTCGATGAGATTCTCGGCTCCGAGTACACGACACGGTTCCTAGCCCCGGGCGGTCCCTGGGACCGATGGCTCGAGGTCCGGGCCCTGGCGGCCCTCGACCCGCAATACTGCCGGCAGGCCATGCAGCGGCTATGCGCCTTCGTCGACGAGGCCGCTGAGGCCTTCGTCTCGCTGGACTGCGGGAATCGATCATGACCGACCGAGACATCATCCTCAACGAACTCGCCCAAGGCCTGCGCCTGATGTCACAGGGCATCGAGTGGTTCGACAGCCACGGCCCGGAGGAGCAGGCCGAGATACTCCTGTTCCTGCGCCATCACTGTGTGCAGGCCCGCGCTGTCACCGAAGACGGACCGGAGAGCATCCGCCGTGCCGGGCTGCGCCCGACGCACACGCCTGCGGTTCTGATCACCCGCGGCCCGATCGACCAGCAATTGGGGAAGATCGCTGGCCTCACCCCCGTCGATGAACGCCGCAAAGCGTTCCGGCTGCTGGTCGCGGTACTCGCGGTCGCGGACGAACGGCGCCGCGAACGCTTCTGCTCCGGCGGATGCGGTCACTGGTGGCACAACCTGCCCGTCGCCGGCGGGTGATGACAAATCCACCGCGCCGCTGTTCTCCGCCCGCCCCTGGACTTCGTCTGCGGCAAGACGGGCTGACGGCATTGCTCACGCGCGCGTGCCGTCGTCGCCGGAACCGATCACCGCGCTCAGGGCCCGCAAGGCGTCATCGTATTGGTGACGGTCGAACTGGAACGGACCGAATGCCACGTAGTCGCGGGTCTTGCGGTGCGGTTGCTCAAAGGCGTCCCAGGCTACGAGGTCCGCCGTCGCGGTGATGCGGGCCATGAGAGGCCAGCATCCCCACTTGCCGCATTCACACCCGAGAACAGGTGTCTTCGGCCCCACCGTGCGAGTGGACCGTCCGAGGAAGTGGTCCTGCATCGGGCCGAACCGGAAGAACTCCGGGATCAGACCGCCGTAGGCATCACCCGCAGGCTGCATCCCGGCGGCGATCTCGAACCCGTCGATCAGCTCGGTGAGTGGTGCTCCGTCGAGGTGGGGGACGACCACGAGCGGACCGTCGTCGCCGCGATGCCGGCAGTCGAACCGGATCTCATTGCTGATCATTCCGTGATTGTCTCAGCGACGCTGCTCCCTCCTTTCGGGCGGGCTGAGCCGAGACCTTACGCGGCATGCCGAGGTTGATCGACATGCCGCCGGATGCGGAGTCGATCTGGTCGATTTTGGATTCGACTCCGGCGAGGCTGACGCGGAGGCCTTCGATCGTAGCCCTTGTCACCGTGGAGCTTGCCCGGTCGACGCCGCCGTCGGCCGCGACGGGAGCGGATGGGTGGTATGCCCTGCACGAGCGGGACGAGGGCCTGGCTGTTGTGCACGTTGGCACCCGAGATACCGACGGACAGGGGCAGACCGGTCCGCTCGGTGATCAAGTGGATCTTCGAGCCGTACTTGCCCCGGTCCACAGGATTCGGGCCCGTCAGTTCCCCTTTTTCAGAGCCCGCATGTTCACCGAGTCGATCGCGCACCTCGACCAGTCCAGTTCACCGCGTGCACCGAGCTCGTCGAGGACCAGGCGGTGAAGCTTCGCCCACACTCTGGCCTTCGACCACTCGGTGAAGGGCCGGTGAGCTGTGGCTCCCGAAGGCCCGAACGACGCGGATGGCAGCTGCTGCCACGTGCATCCCGACGTCGCGACGGACACGATCGCCGCCAGTACTTCCCGGTCACCGTGCCGGCGTCGACCACCCCCTTGCAGACGAGTCGGGGCCTCCGGCACCACCCGCTGGAACAACTCCCACAGCTCATCCGGCACCAGCCGCTCAACGATCCCCACCCCGGCAGGCTATCGAACAGACCAAATGAGATGACCTGTAAAAAGGGGGCGAACACACAGGTCCGAGCCCCGTGGACCGGGGCAAGCCGGGTTCCAAGATGCACGTCCTGTCGGACGCGAACGGACTGCCCCTCCTCGTCGGCGTCTCGGCTGGCAACACGCACGACAGCGAAGGGCTGAAGCCCATGGTCGAGGGTCACCAAACGAGACACGACCCCGATCGCGGCTGGTACTTCAAGCCCCAGCGGCTGCACGCGGACAAGGCCTACGACCGTGCTGATCGGCGGAAATGGTTACGTGGCAAGCGCATCGGAGTGCGGATCGCGCGCAGGGGCATCGAGTCCAGCGAGCGATTGGGCCGCCGCAGGTGGGTGATCGAGCGCACGATGTCGTGGCTGTCGGGCTACCGCCGACTCAGCCCCCGCTACGAACGAAACCCCCGCAACTACCTGGCATTTCTCGGACTCGCCGCAGCCCTGTGCTGCTACAAGCGACTCGTCCGCCTCACCACATAGGACACGGTCTAGAGATCCCAGTTCTCATCACCGACGGCAGCGGCGGCGAACGCCGAGATGGATTCGTCGACCTCGAACTGATGGTCCCTGTCGAGCTTCGCGTAGTTCGCCTCGAACTCCTCTTCTGTCATCGTCTCCAAGCTGGTGCAGAGGGTCACGACGAGTTGTTCCTGTTCGTCGAAGCTCAGCGGCCTGGTGCTGGCGTTGTCTTCATCGACCTCGTCGTCGCTGTCCGCGCGAGAGTAGGCCACGGCAACGAGGCTTCCGGCCACGGCCACGGCCACGCCGATCACCACTGCCACTGATTTGGCGGGGGCCCCCAGTCCGTTCCACCTGTCAGCGAGCCGCTGACGCATTGGCTTCTTCTCCGAGTCGTCCTCCGGCCGTTGGGCGGGCGAGTCCTGCGGACGCTTGCTGCTCATGGGCGGGAGCGTACCGAGGCACCCGGCCAAGAGAGGAGCGTTCACAGGAACAGCTCGTGTGCTGGTGTGAGGTGCGGCCGCCCCGGTCGGTAGGGGGGGCACCTGCCTGACTTGCCTACCACGGGCGCAGGGGCGGTGCGGAGTCATTCGCCCCTCGCGGGATCCAGGCTCTACTGTCGGTCCCGGCCGCGGGTGATGGCGAGGGCGAGGGTGATCATGAACGCGCGGCAGGCACGGTTGGACGCCCTGCGCTCCCTGCGCGAGCAGGAGACGGGGTCCGTCTACGGCTGGGTGCTGTCCACCGATGTGCCGCCCGGTCTGCAGCAGTCTCTGCAGAGCGCGGCCGCCCAGGGCCTGGTTGAGCTGGCCGACCGGGAGGACCGCGCGGAACTGTCCGCCCACGAGGGGCGCCCCGTTCTCTGGGCTGCCCGCCTCAGCGCCCAGGGCCACGACGTCCTGACCTACCTGCACGCCTCTCCCGACCCCACCCCGCACAGCACACCATGCGCGGCCCAAGAGCAGATGATCGAGCTGCGTCCCGCGTAGATGGACGCCCTGCGCGTCTACGCGAACCTCGCCTCCGTCCTGCGTATACCACCGGCCGAAGGCCTCGTCGAACGTGTCCGTACCGCCTACTTCGACCGGCCAGGCAACCGCTGGCGCATGACACTCACCACCGAGCAGATCGACTCGGTCGCCTACGCCTTCTACCTGCGCGCGCTCAGCGGCTCGGTGGCGGAGGCCAACTGGTTCGCCCGCGAGTACGGCGTCGCCTGCCGGGCCGAGGCGGCGACCGGCCGCCGGGGCGCCGTGCGCCCGTCGTCCACCGTCTCGCCTTGACGGCCCGGGCATGGCATCAGCATTCCCGGTGCGTCGGACCGGCCTCGTCGTAGGGGGCGGGAATGAGCTGTCCGGTCCAGCTCCAGGGTTCCTGTCGTGGGTCCCAGGTCACCTCGACGCTGGTGCCGTGGAAGTCCCGGGCGAGTTCCTTCACCATCGTGGCCGCTTGCGGCCAATGCCACTTCGGGATCCAGCAGCTCGCCGCTGAGGCGCCCCCAGAGCATTCCGCCCTCCGCTGTGAGCAGGCTGTGACGCCAGCCCTCCGGCGTCGCCAGAAGCACGATGGCCTTGGGCAGGCCGAAGGAAGGCCGCTGTGTCTTCTTTCGTCTCGCCACACGGTCATTCAACATGGCCGGAACGGGCAGCCTTGACGCAGGTGCTGGCCATCCAGGACCCAGCTCGGTTACCTCCTCAGCCCCGGCCGACCAGCCGCTCAGCCGTCGGCCATGGACGCTGGATGTCATGAGTGAGAGCAGCGAGAGCGAGAGGACGTATCACCCGGGTGAGATCGTTCCCCAGTCCGGGTTCTATGAGTGCGACTGCGGGCAGCGGCACGAGTACAGCGCCGACGTGAAGGGTCACCGGTTCCCGCCCCTGCACGACAGCTGCAGCGGCAGCGGCTGGCGTCTGAAGGCTGCCTCACATCCCAGCCCCTGACCAGGGCTTATCCCCACACCTCTGGGCCGCCGCCGAGCCATTCGATGTCGTCGGAGCGGATGACGTCGAGGTCGTCGATTCCTTCCAGCCTGGTCTCCTGCAGGAAGGCGACGACGTCGCGGAGCCGGTAGGCGCGCCCGAGGATCGTGTCGTCTACGCGCAGGCGTCGGCCGCCTTGGTTGTCGGGCGGATACACGATCACCGTGGCCATGCCTCCAGCGTCCCGCCGTGCCCCGAGGGGCGCATGGTGTGGTGCGCCGGCGGCGTGGCGTTCGTAGGCTGGTGATGCTCGGGGCTACCACGGAAGGACATGTATGCCCCGGTCGATTTGGATCGGTGCGATCTCGTTTGGCCTGGTCACGGTGCCGATCAATGTGGTTGGTGCGACGGAGGATCACAGCATCCGTTTCCACCAGTATCACCGTGAGGACGGTGGCCGCGTCCGGGTGAAGAAGTTCTGCGACCTCGAGGACCGCGAGGTGTCCAGCGCCGAGATCGGCAAGGGCTACGAGGTCACCCGGGAGACGAAGCACCAGGCGGCGCAGATCGTGCCGATCTCGGACGAGGAACTGAGCAACCTTCCCCTGCCGACGGCGAAAGCGATCGAGATCGTCGCGTTCGTTCCGGCCGCGGACATCGACCCGATCCAGATCAGCGACGGCTATTACCTGCAGGCCAGCGGCCAGGTCGCCGCCAAACCGTACAAGCTTCTCGTCCAGGCCCTCGGCCGGTCCGAGAAGGTTGCCATCGCCAAGTACGCCTGGTCCGGCCGGGAACGCCTGGGCATGCTCCGGATCCGTGACGACGCCCTGGTTCTGCACGCGATGCGCTGGCCGGATGAGATCCGCAGCCCCGCCGAGCTGCTCCCGCCGCCCGTACAGGTCTCGGATGAGGAGATCGAGCGGGCGCTGGCGCTGATGGAGACCATGACCGTCGAAGACCTCGACGAACTGGACGCACATGACGAGTACACCGAGGCCATCGCGCAGATCATCGAGGCCAAGCGGGAGGACAAGCCGCTGCCGCAGGCGCCGGAGGCAGAGGAGCCGGCGCAGGTCCTCGACCTGATGGCTGCACTGAACGCCTCGGTGGAGAAGGCCCGCGAGACCCGTGGCGAGCACGGCACCCACGCCGAGGTGCACGAACTGCCCAAGGCGAAGAAGAAGGCCGCCGCGAAGAAGCAGCCCGCCAAGAAGACCGCAGCGAAGAAGACGGCGACGAAGAAGGCAAGCAGCCGCAAGCCACGCAGCGCCTAGGTTGATCACGAGCGTTGTTGACAGCCGCGGGGCTTGATCATGGCGAAGACCCCCGGTGTGGTGGAGCTGTCTAGGACTGCACCGCACGGAGGTCTTCGTGTCCCACGGCTCGTTCCATGCAGACCAGTTGGTCCCGCTCGTCCCACGACTCGGTGACGGTGAATCCGAGCCGCTCGTACAGGGCGATCGCGCCCGCCCGCCACATCCACACCGACAGCCGAACCGCGCTGACGCCGCTTTCCGCAGCATGCACGAGCGCGGCGCTGACCAGGCTGGACGCGATGCCCCGCCCCCGGAATGCCGGGTCGGTCCAGAGCCTCTTGACCTCGGACCGTCGGTGATGAGGGGTGGTCACCACCAGGCAGCCCACCGCGGTGTCCCCGATCAACGCCAGCAGCACGACATCGTCGACGAACACGGCCTGCGGATCCGCGATCTCTATTCGGTAGCGGTCTGGCAGCCCATCCACACCGGCGACGGCCTCACCCTTCTCGGCCTGCGTCTGCAGATGGTAGGCCGCCAGCAGATCTGCCAGCCCATCCTGAACGGAAGGGGCCTGGCCGGGCCAGCGGACGATGGCAACCTCGGGTTGATCAGTCATGGCGTGAGCATCGCATGACAGTGCCCAGGCCAGAACAAGCGTCATGATCCACTTTCGGCACGCGCCCTAGAGGCCGCCGGCCTGCTCGGCGGCGCGGCAGGCCGGGCAGACGACCAGGGCGTGCGGCCCGTAGCGCACCGTGCGGCCCTGGCAGCGCGCGCAGTAGCCGACCTGGCTCGGCCGGCAGCCGAGCAGCAGCGCCGCGGTGGCCCGGTCGGTGGTGGGGTCGATACTTCGGCGCGCATCGTTCACGCTCACGACGCTACGGCCCCGCCGTCCCCGTCGCCCGGCGGCACCGGCCGGGCGACGGCAGACCTCACCCGCCTGGAGGGCGGGCGGGGCAGCCCGCCGCCTTGCTGCGCGTCGCGGAAGGGGGCCAGCGCGCTGCGGTGGGCAACCCGCAGACCGTTCTGCGGCCACGGATAGGCGCGGCTGCCTTTCGAGCCGGTTCCCTCTGCGTCGACGAGCACCTGGTAGATGACGCGTCCGTCGGGCCAGTCCTGCCGGGCTCGTACCACGGCCCGGCGCCAGCGGCCCGCCGCCCTGACCCACAGGGCCGGCGGATCCGTCGACGGCCAGGTCCACACGACCGGCTTAGGTCCGTCCTGCGGACACCATGGCCGGGCCGTCACCGCGTCCGGAACCTCGTCGTCCACGGGCAGGGCCGGATCAGGAGGCTGCCGAGAGGCTGCGGGGGCGGCGGCCAGCCGCGTAGAGCGCGGAGGCGGCCGGTGTGCGCCGGCCGTGCCAGTGGGGGTGGAAACGCACCCCGCCCGACAGCTGGACGAGCCGTCTGCGCAGTGCGGTGCGTGGGTGCGCGGCGAGCTGGCGGTAGGTGGCGTGCCACTCGTCAACCGCCCGGGCAAGGTCGTCGGGAATCGGCCGCATGGCTGAATTCAATCATGTGTTCGATTTTCTTCGCTCGCCGACACACGCCGCTGCGCCGGGGCGACCATCCGACTTTCCCCTCCATCGAGTGGAGTCACCGCTGCTTCCCGGGCGTGCCGCCTTCCGGGGCCGCTACGAAGATCACGACCAGTCGGTGATCTTCGAGAGGACCCTTCCTCGTGCGCTTCCCCCGTACCGCCGCCATCGCCGCCGCCCTCACCGCCCTGCTCCTGCCCGCCACTGCCCACGCCGCCCCGGCCGGCGCCACCCTGCGCGATCCGGGCCATACGTTCACCGCCCCGGTGCGTGACGTCCTGGCCCAGCTGCCCATCGCGGCGGAGGACCGGCTGCAACACCCGCGCCGAGGTCCTCAAGGCCGAGGCAGTTATCGCACCCGAGCAGGGGCAGCGCTGCACCCTGACCGGGGGCCAGTGGTACAGCCCGTACGACGACCGCTACATCGACGGCCCACGGGGCCTGGACATCGCGCCGGCTATCAGCGCGAGGCGTTCAAGCACTGGGTGGACGCTGGTCCCGCTCGCCGAGGCCTGGGACTCCGGCGCCCGCCCTGTCAGCCCCGCTGCAGGCACACACCCGACCGAGAGGACCGCACCATGCACAGGAAACGCTTCGCCGCAGCGGCAGGAGCCGCCCTGCTGACCACCCTCGCCGTACCCGCTGACGCCCACGCCGCCGCCATCGCCTGCGGCGGCGCCGTCTCCACCCAGAACATCGGCGCACAAGGCTGCATCAGCGCCGAGCGGTTCAAGGACAACAAGATTTGGTGGCGCGACATCAAGGTGCACGCCGTCATCACCAACTCCCGCGCCCACGCCTCCTACGTCGACTACGAGGCGTTCATGAACGTCCAGGGCTCCAGTAGCTGGACGAAACTCGGCAACGGGCGCACGGTCGTTCAGCGCCGTTCCACGATCGGCCCCTTCGAGATCGGCTCCGCAACCCGCATCTGCGGCCCGGTCAACGCAAAAATCACCATCCGCGTCCACGTCCGGCCGGCCGGAGGCGCCTGGTCCAACTGGAGCAGCGCCGCGACGTCGCAGTGCCAGACCTGACCTCACGTACGACGAAGCCCCCGTGGCAAGAGGAGGCGGGGGCTTCGTCATGTCAGCGCGGCCTTCTGCGGAAGCTGGCCCAGGGCACGGTCGCCCGGACACGTAACTCGGCCTGCTCGACTGACGGCGGACCGCGCCCGCGTGGAAGGCATGGGTCCATGTGGATGCTGCCAGACCCTATACTCGCGGCCCCCGTAACAGACCCGGCACTGCCAGAGGGGTGGGCGGCCGAGCTCAAGTGGGACGGGTGGCGCGCCCTTCTGTCGTGGGACACAGGGCGCCTGGCGCTGCGCTCTCGCAGGGGCGCGGACCTTGCCCCGAGCTTCCCTGAGCTCCACTCCGGCGCAGCGCAGCTCCCCGACGCGACGGCCCTGGATGGGGAGGTGGTCGTATGGGCGTCTGACAGGCTTGCCTTTGAGCGGCTCCAGGGCCGCCTCCAGCGGCGAGGCGCCGGCGCGGCCCGGCTCGCCGAGCAGTCGCCCGCCCATTACGTGGCCTTCGACGTGCTGGGGCTGGAGGGCACTGACACCACCACCTGGCCGTACGGGCGCCGCAGGGGCGCACTGGAGAACCTCTTTGCTGAGCACCAGCTCACCGCGCCCTGGGCGCTGTGCCCGTCGACCACCGACCCGGCCACCGTGCGCGAGTGGCTGACGAGCTGGACAGCCGTCGGCGTGGAAGGCGTTGTCTACAAAAGGCTGACGGGCGTCTACGAACCGGCCTCGCGTGGCTGGAGGAAGTACAAGACGCGGCACACCGAGGACGCCATCGTCGGCGCATTTACCGGCTCCCCGGCCGCGCCGCGCACGCTGCTGCTGGGCCGGTACGACACCGACGGGCGCCTGCGCTACGTCGGACGCAGCACGACGCTCCCGCAGGCCGCGAGCCGGACGGTCGCCGGGCTCCTCACCCCGGCCGCAGACCACCCGTGGACGGGCTGGACGTTCAGCGCGGGGTGGAGCTCGCGCGAGAGCCTGCACGTCACTCTCGTCGTGCCGGAGCTGGTGGTGGAGGTCGGCGTCGACGTTGCACGCGACCGTGCCGGACGCTGGCGCCATGCAGCGCGCTGGCACCGGATTCGAGCCGAGATGCATCCGATGCAAGTGCCGAAGTTCGGAGAACCGGACTAACCGCCAGCTCCTGACGATGTCCAGGAGGAACCCTGCCTCTGCTGAGCTGGGTCTTCACGGAAAGCGGCATCGTGATGCCTCGATGTTGTATTGGATTGCAACATGCGAAGGAGGGAATCGTCTTGCCGGGAAGGACAACCCGGTTGGCCGTCTCCCTTAGCCTGTGATGATCGTTGAACAGGCATGAAGATCATCCGACGCAAGGTCGCGGCGCTCACCCTGACCGCCGGCTCCCTTGTCGTCGCCACCCCCGCCTACGCAGCCCCCACCACCTTGCCCGCGCTGGGCCTGCCGGTCCTACCTGGGCTGGGCGCGCCGGTCATGGCGGCCCTGCGAGCGCTTGAGGGGGTCGTCGACACGGTCGCGTTCGCCGTTCTTTCGTTCATCCCCACGCCGGCCGCGCTCATCCCCAGCTAGCAGGTCAAGCCTTCACGCGAAGTGCTCCGGAGGTAAGAGATCCCGGGACGCTTCGCGGCCTTCCATCACGGCCCGCACGGCGCGGTGGCCAGCCGGGTGAGGCTCGGGTGGGCACCTCTGCCTAACATCGAACCTGTGAACGACCAGCCGTCTCGTCTGGACCTGCTCCGGCCTCGAAGAAGAACCGCTCCAGCTCGGGGCGGGTCGGCTCCTCGACGAACTTCCCGTCCGCCTCGGCCTGCTCATCAATCACAAACTCCACCGGCACCAGGCAGACCGTAGACAGCCAGGGAACCCGCCCGGTGATCTTTCCGCGAACCCCAGCGGAGCCCCGACCGGCGTGCTGGCCGAGCATGATCGTCCTGACCGGGATTTGCTGTACCCCAACTACTCCAGCCGAACTCGTCGACGATGCTGACCAATCACGGTCGCGGCGCGCCAACTACCCGTTGACCGCCATGATCGCGTTGATGAGATCGCCGCCGCTCTCTTTCAAGGCCCTGACCGCCTTCGCTCTTGACGCACCAGTCTGCCCCATGACCAATTCGATGCCCTTGGGGTCAACCCCGGTCTCGTCGACGGTGTCCTCGATGGTGTCGTCCTCAGGCTCAGGGACATCTTCGAAATCTTCTGACATGAAGTCCTCCAAGGAGCGAAGAAGTACCGCTCAGCCCTTCCACTGCCCAGGCACCCTGAAACAGGTGCCCCACACCGTCACGGGCGGCCTCCGCTAGCCACTCTGCGTGTGCTTCCAGCCGGCCGCCGTGGGGTGCTGGGCTCGGTCGCTTGATGAGGCCCGCAGCATCGGCGACTACGACCCCACGGTCACGCAGAAGGGGCGGTCGCCTCGTCGGAGGTGACCGCCCCTTCTCGTAGTCGAGCCGCAACCGTGACCAGGGTCCGTGCGCCCGTCAGGCGTCCGGCACGGCAACCGGGTTGATGTCCAGGTAGCCGAGACGGGCGTCGACCGTTGCCTCGGCCTCGCGCTGGCGGCCAACGTGCGACTGCTCGGCCACCCAGCCCTTCTTGGTGCGGCACTGCTCGCCGTCCCCGGCCTCGCACGTCTTGCACTGTGTGCGCAGGGCCTCGACGGCGACTGCCGCGTCCCGCTCCCGGCGCCTGCGGGCGGAGGCGGCCTTGGACTCCCAGCCGATCCCGATGCCCTGCATCGCTTTGGGGAACGTAGTGGTCTCCACGCCGCGCTCTGCGGCCCGCTCGGCTTCCCGGGCCAGCCTGACGAGCTGCCACTGCGTCGGGATGATCGCCGGGCCGCCGAAGTCCTGCCGGTTGGTCTCGCGGGCCGCCACTCCCCACGGATCGCCGGTGTCCCGGAAGGCCTTGGCGAGCGGCACGTCGCCCTCGACCACGAAGGCAAGGAACTGCATGCGCTCGCCCGTCTCCCGCACCCCCTTTGCGGTGGAGCGTAAGGAGTCGATAGTCGCCTCCAGCTCCACCGGCGCCGTCGGCGTCTCGACGGCCCGGGCGAGCTGCCTCAAGCGCAGGTCGATCGCGGACAGTTCGGCGGCGAGTTCGCTGAGGCTGATCCTCTGGCCCGCCATCAGGTGGTCGGTGTCGGTCTCGGCGGTGCTCTCATAGGTGTCCGTGGTCATGAGAGCCTTGATCACGAGCTCCCGCGCTTCCTCGGCGCTGCGCTCAGGGTGGGTGCTTTGCAGGTCGATGTCCTGGCTGAGGCGGGCGGCGCCGCGGTATCGGACCAGCAGGGCTTGGCCGCCCTTGATGAGCCAGCCGTCTGGTTCCTTGGTGAACACCCGGGCCGCGAGCCGGTTGAAGTAGAAGATCTTCATCAGGTCCGGGACGCTCGTGTCAGTTGGAGCCGCGAAGAAGACGACAGCGGAGAAGGCAAGCAGTCGCAAGCCGCGCAGCGCGTGACCTTTCGCTCGCCTGCCGCGAACGAGCCCTTTACGGGTTCGGAGCGGCCCCATATGGCTTCGAGCGGCCCTGGTGCTGTCGGTGTCGGCGGCGCAGTGCGCTGAAGTTCTGCTGGAGGCGCGTTGGAAGTCCGCCAAGAACGGGCCGTCGTGCCGATTCTCGGCGAAGGGGCGTTCCTGTTTTGATGAAGAGGGGTGCTCGGCCCGATGCGGGAGCAGGCACGTGGTGATCCCGCCGACCGCCGCCGTAGAGAGCGCCGCCGTCGACGGCCGGGGACCATCACACCTTCCGATTCATCTCAGAACAGGCTATTCCAGCCCATTACGGGTGTATGAGAGCGCCACCCGCCGCAGGCATCGAAGACGTGAGGTGAGAAGCTGCGCGCCCCGAAATCAGCCATGACATCCGGAGCCCGATGTATGGACTTGATCCCCCCGCTTGCAACGATCTGTCGCTTCGCGGGTGAGGTGGCGGCGCGCTCGCTCTGCGGTGGGGCCGGCCGCGTGCCTGGTCGTTTCCGGAGCCGACTACAACCCGGCCGGAGCCTTGTCCGGTCACGGAGGTGTGATCTGAGAGATGTCCCAGGCGTGCAGGTGGCGGCTGCGGAGGGTGTTGGGGTGGTCGGGGCCGAGTGCGCGGGCGCGGTCGGCGGCTACTTGGGCGGAGAGCTGGGCTGCTTGTTCGTGGTGTCCGGCTCTGCCGAGGTACAGGGCGTGGTTGTGGCGGCTTTGGAGGGTGTCGGGGTGGTCTGGGCCGAGTACGCGGGTGCGGTCGGCGGCCACCTGCTCCATCAGCACGGCTGCTTGCTCGTCGTGTCCGGCCTTGCCTAGGTACAGGGCGTGGTTGTAGCGGCTGTCGAGGGTGTTGGGGTGGTCGGGGCCGAGTGCGCGGGCGCGGTCGGCGGCTACTTGGGCGGAGAGCTGGGCTGCTTGTTCGTGGTGTCCGGCTCTGC
>NZ_JBICAJ010000022.1:32767-65056 GCF_043088925.1 Streptomyces sp. NPDC014006
CGAGGTACAGGGCGTGGTTGTGGCGGCTTTGCAGGGTGTCGGGGTGGTCGGGGCCCAGCATGCGCGCCTGGTCGGCGGCCACCTGCGCGCTTACTACGGCTGCTTGCTCGTGGTGTCCGGCCTTGCTGAGGTACAGGGCGTGGTTGTGGCGGCTGTCGAGGGTGTCGGTGTGGTCGGGGCCGAGTACGCGGGTGCGGTCGGTGGCCACCTGCTCTGTTAGCACGGCTGCTTGCTCGTGGTCGCCCGTCTCGTCCAGATAGTAGGCGTGCAGGTGGCGGCTGCGGAGGGTGTCGGGGTGGTCTGGGCCGAGTACGCGGGTGCGGTCGGCGGCCACCTGCTCCATCAGCACGGCTGCTTGCTCGTGGTCGCCCGCGTCGTCCAGAAAGTCGGCGTGCACGTGGCGGCTGCGGAGGGTGTCGGGGTGGTCTGGGCCGAGTACGCGGGTGCGGTCGGCGGCCACCTGCTCCATCAGCTCGGCTGCTTGCTCGTGGTGTCCGGCCTTGCCGAGGTACAGGGCGTGGTTGTGGCGGCTTTGGAGGGTGTCGGTGTGGTCGGGGCCGAGTGCGCGGGCGCGGTCGGCGGCTACTTGGGAGGAGAGCTGGGCTGCTTGCTTGTGATGTCCGGCTCTGCCGAGGTGGAGAGCGTGCTGGTGGCGGCTGCGGAGGCTGTTGGGGTGCTCGGGGCCGAGTAGGCGCGCCTGGTCGGCGGCTATCCGCTGCATCAGCTGGGCTGCCTGCTTGTGATCGCCTGTGTTGGCGAGGATGTATGCGTGCAGGAAGCGGCTGCGGAGAGTGTCGGCGTGGTCGGGGCCGAGTACGCGGACGCGGTCGGCGGCCACCTGCTCCATCAGCTCGGCTGCCCGCTCATGATGGCCGGCGTCATCGAGATAGTCGGCCTGTTCGTGACGGCTGCGCAGGGTGTCGGGGTGGTCGGGGCCGAGTACCCGGGCCTGGTCGGCGGCGAGTTGTCCCATCAGGCGGGCGGCGGCTAACGGTCCTGTAGCGGCAGCGGTCTCCTGCGCGTGTGTGTAGAGACGGGTCAGCTCCTGACGGATGGCCGCCGGACCAGCCGTGCGGGGGCTGGAGTCGGCAAAGCGGTCAGGGGGCAGCCGAAGCGTCACCCGGGCCGGCCAGGGAGTGGTGGCCGCCCACTGCTCTGGCGGGCTCCAGACCGCCCTCACGGCCTGCAAGATCTGAGTGGGGGTGGGCCGGTTGGACGGGCACTTGGCCAGGCATGAGGCCACCAGGTCGCGCATCGGCGCCGGGACGTCGCGCAGGCGGGGCTCGTCGTGGATGATGCGGTGCAGCAGCGTCAGGGGCGGCCCCTCGCCGAAGGGGCCCTGCCCTGTGGCGGCGAACACCAGCACGGCTCCGAGGGCGAACACATCGCCGGCGGGACCTTGTTCGCCACCGTTGATCTGTTCGGGCGACATGAATCCGGGTGTGCCGATGACCACGCTGTCCGGGGTCAGGGGTGCATGATCGAGAGCGCGGGCGATACCGAAGTCGATCACTCGTGGGCCGTCGGCGGCCAGCAGCACGTTGGCCGGTTTCAGATCGCGGTGCACCACCCGGACGGAGTGGATGTCGTGCAGGCCCTCGGCGAGACCGGCGGCCAGCGGCCACAGCGACTCCAGCGGAAACGGTCCGGCCTCGGCCACCGCCTCGGCAAGACTGGGTCCCGGTACGTACACGGTCGCCAGCCACGGCAGATCGTCCTCCGGCCCGGCACCCACCAAGGGCGCTGTGAACGCGCCGCTCACCGCCCGGATCGAGGTCACTTCCCGGGCCAACCGTTGCCGGAAGTCCGCCTGCCGCGCCAGGTGCTCGTGGACCACCTTGACCGCCACCGCCCGGCCCGACGGTGACCGGCCGAGGAAGACCCGTCCCATCCCGCCCTGCCCCAGCCGTGCCCGCAGCGTGTAGGGGCCGACCTGGCGCAGGTCGCTAGTGCCCAGGTCCTGCATGACCGCCCCCGTCTCGATCGATCAGTACAGCCCGTGTCTTGCTGGCGCGTGGCCGTACCGGCGAGGTGTCGAACGAGAACAGCGCCCCGTGCACACCCCTTCCGAACCGAACCACGTCCTCATTGTGGACGAACAGGCAGCCCCCAGGCCCGGGTTCTCGCAGAAACCGGCCTGCCCCGTCAGCAGCTCCGCGGCCGGCCACGGTCATGAGGGCTACCGCATCCGTCATCTCGCCTTGACGACTCACAGGATCGATGGTCAGGAACGGATCTTCCGGCCAACCCGCCAGTACGCCCGCATGGGCGTCGACAGCATCGCCGCCGTCGTCATCTACCTCCTCGGCATCGCCGGACTGGCCACCATCGCCACCTGAGCGCGAGCCACTCTGTGATGTCCGGCGGCGCGGTGAAGGGTCGGCGGGCGTGGACCGGGCACCCGTCAACGTTCGCAGACCAGCCGGGGGCGGCCCGATGCCGCCTGACCGCGCCCGCACCGCACCGCAAGGGACCGTCCTGCTCGTGTCACCGCCACCTGCGCAGGATCCCCGCCATCACATGCCGAACGGCCCACTCGGGGCCGTTCGGCATGGCATTTCGCATGAGGCTCAGGGACATTCGGGCTGCCGTGCCGGAGGCACTCCGCCACCCTCTCCTCCCCTTGGCGCCCTTGACTGTGCCGTGCGGATGTCCGCTCGTGCCGGCACTGGCGAGCAAGGACCCAAGGGCCGCCACCGGATGAAACGCACTCAGCTGCGCTGGGCGACGGCGCGCTCATGCCTGCCCGGCCCTTGCCGGACTCTGCCGCGCGGGTGGCGGCGCTGGCGGCCAAGGCGAGGAGTGCGGCAATCGCGCCGGTGATGACGTTGTTGACGATGGTCTTGGTGGTGCTGACGTCACCGGCCACGACCCAGCTTGCCGGAGCCCGCCGTGGCGGAAGCCACTGCGCGCGGGGCAGCGAGTACCGGCTCTCTACGCGGCCGCCCCGGCAGGGTGCCGCACGGCCTTCTTGACGTCCATCTCGACGTCGTTCCGGCCGCGCCCCTCGACCTGAGCGAAGACGGTCACCGCGGCCTGCACCACCCCTGGGGTTCGCGAACGCCGCTGGACGTGACCCTTATCGAGCCGGGCCTGGTCGCCGAGATTGCCGTGGACACGGCGCGAGAGCGGGGAGCGTGGCGCCACCCGGTCCCTCTCATGCGGCTGCGCCAGGACATGGCGCCCGGGCAGGTGCCGGCCTTCGGCGAGGGCGCCGTGCCGTCAGCGTGAGGGGTGGCTTTGTCCATGAGAACGGGTGCTGGCTCAGCTTCCGTGCTGAGTGACGCTCCGTTACGGCTGGACGTCGAAGACAGCAATGGACGGGGGTGGCGGGGCAAGCACTGCGCGAAGGCGCGTCAGTATGGCTCGCCACTGCTTCCAGTCCTCCGGGTCGACCCAGTTTGAGGCCGGTCCATCCTCGTCGCCGACGATGCGGGCGAGGGCTTCGTCGGCGAGTACCCGAAGGTCGGAAGGGAACACGGGCATCGGTGTTTCCGGGCCGTAGGACATGTCGACGGGCTCGCCTCCCGGGCATTGCGCCGCGATCAAAGCGGCGGCGGCCACCGCCTCTTCCGCTTCCACGAGGTAGCCGGTGGCGTCGATAGTCCGTATGAGGACGCCTCGGATCAGGGCTTCACGTGCCTCGGGCTCGGCTTCGTCGAGCGCGTTGGCGAAGTCCGCGGCTGTGTCGTTGTCGAAGGGACCGGTATCCCAGGTACCCATGCTGATCTCCTTGCGTATGGTCACCCGGATCCTCGCATCAGGCACTCACAACACGACTACGGGGCGAGCAGGACCCGTTTGCGAAGAAGGTCGAAGCCTGCGCGGCCGAACATCTGGCGCTTGAGCATCTTGATCCGGTTCACGTGGCCTTCGACGACCCCGGAGTTCCAAGGCAGCGTCAGGCCGGCGATGACGGCGTCGCGGTCTCGGTCGATGCCGGCCGCGAGAGTGTGGAGGCTGGGCAGGTCGTCCTGGCGGACGGCGTCGAGCCGCTGAGGGAGTCGTTCACCCTGGCGCTCGGTGAGCATGCGGGCGAAGGACCGGACGTGACCGGTCAGGGCATCGAGTTCGGGGCAGTTGGCCAGGACGGCCTTGAGCCGGAGCTGTTCGATCTCGGTCAGCGTCTCGGGTCGGCTGAGGATCCATCGCGTCACCACGCGGGGGGCCGGCGGTTGCGCGGTGACCGGCCGTGGCGAGGTGCGCTTCTCTCGCAGGTAGGCGCTGACCCGGCCGCAGCTGCCGCGATAGCCCAAGGGAACGATCTCCTCCCAGAGCTTCCAGGCGTTGGTGCAGCCCTCGTCCCAGCGTTGGTCCAGGTAGGGCTTGTACTCGTCGAGGACGGAGGTCCTGTTGTGCTGCCACTGGCCGCGGAAGAGGTCTTCCGGCTTCGCAGCGTCGGCGAGGCTCTTGACGGTGCGGTGGGTCATCTGGAGCTGACGCGCGATGGAGCGGCGGCTGTGGCCGGCTTCCAGCAGCGCGTGGACCGTGGCGTGCCGGGCTCGGACGCGGTTGGCGAACCGCTCGCTCCGCCATGGCGAGTCCGTCTTCTCCTCGGGCGGCGCGGGTTCGTCGGCCTTCGCCTCGGGATCGGGGACAAGGACGCCAAGGCACTGGCGGTGGCGGGCGACAGCCCGCTCAGCGGCTTCAGCGAGGTTGTGCCACAAGTGCCAGCGGTCGGCGACCTGGGTCGCCTGGGGTGCCCCGGCTGTGGCGCCTTCCGCGAAGAACGGCGCGCGGTCCCGGCAGACGACCTCGATTCCTGGCCGCTGGGCGAGCCAGGCGGCCAGGCTTGATGCTTCTCGATCAGGCAGGAGATCGATCGGACGGCGGGTCTCGACGTCCATCAGGACAGTGCCGTAGCGGCGGCCTTTGCGGGTGGCGTACTCGTTGACGCCGACCACCCGAGGGATCGGCACCTCCGGCTCGGGCAGCGCCTCGACCAGGCGCAAGACCGTGCTCCGGCTGACGGACATGCCAAGCACGGCAGCCAAGCGGGCGCCGGCTCGACCAGCCAGGGCGAGGCCGACTGCGGTCAGGATGGAACGCAGTCGTTCGGTGCGCTGACCATGCCTGCGAGTGAGGCCGGATATCTGCTCCACGAACGTCTGACGTGGACACTTGGTGTTCCCGCACCGGAATCGCCGGACCCGCAGCTGGAGTACAACGCTTCGTCCGGCGCTCGGGACATCAGCGAGAAACCGCAGGTAGGAGCTGTGAACCCGGGTCGAGCAGACTCCGCATCCCGGACAGGCGGCGCCGACCGTGGTGCACTGCGCGTCAAGGCGCACGTTCTCGATATCCATATCCACCGACCGCACCGCGATGTCCGCGATCGCCGGGAACAACAGCTCCTTCAGCTGGAGTGCAACGTCTTCCACGGCCCGGACTGTCAGCCCAGCTGCACTGACCACCGTCCGTTTTCGGGCGACTTCACATACCGTCCGGAGACGCTCAGCCGTCACTCACCGTGGCCGCTGCACGAAAGCTGAGCCAGAACCTGAGAACGGACAGCAGATGTTCACGACTCCGAGCAGCGTGGGCCGGGGCGCTGTTCGACGCTCGGCAGGACGAGGACACCGGCTGAACTTGGTCAGGGGGATTCGAATGAGAACGGCGGGAACACGGACTCCATGACGAACTCCGATGACGAAGCGCAGACGTCCCATACACCGGGATCCCAGCCGAGCGTCCGCCCGGGTTCCGGCGAACCGCAGACGATCACGGCGCCGACACCGCCCGTCGCGTGGAGCAGTGGCGCTCCGGACGAAGCCGACTTGGCCGGCGAAGAGGACGAGTCGGAACGGCCCCGCACTCGCGAAGGATCGAAGACTGCGCCCCAGAGCGACTAAAGCCCCGCGCTGGGGATGGGCTGGAAACCAGCGGCACGCGGCGAAGGGAAGAGCTAGCTGGCCCACGCTGGTATTCAGCAGCCGTCGACCGCCTTGCCGACGCACTGATCTGTTTGCTCTGCACCGTGTTGGTCGCGAGCGCTGGCACTGCCCGCGTTCTAGAGGCCGTCGCCTGTGATGTCGTTGGTACGCACTTGGTGCGCGAAATGTACGCTTCACGATACGGTTCGCGGTGATGTTGCTGGTCGTGGTGAGGCATACGAGCTGATGTGGGGGCGAAGTCAGCGCCCTGCAGGTGCGGCGACGGCTTGGTGTCGGTATAGGCCTGACGGGCGGCGGCGAGGCGCTGCCATTGTTCGGGTGCGAGGGCGGGCGGTTGGTCACGGCTTGCTGCTCGTCTTGTCCGGAGGGATGAGGCAGGGGGTGGTCAGCCGCCGCTGACTGGGGGGTTGCCGCGGTGTTCCCGGAGTGCTTGGAGGATGCGCGCTGGGTGTTCGTCCTGGGGGTTGGCGGGGTCTGCTGCCGGGGCGTCCAGGAGTGGGCCGAGGCGGCTGTTCAGCGTGTCGAGGCCGATGAGCGCGTCAAGGCTATGCAGGGTGTCGCTGTCGATGACGGGGAACGGAGCCCGGTCGGGCGGGAGGAGTACGGCGAGGAGGGCAAGCGGGTCCCACCCCTGGTCGAAGTGTTGGTTGATCCAGGTTCGGCAATCCTCGGATTGAGTGTGGCGCCATGCCCAGATGAGCGTGATCTGCAGCTCGGTGAGTTCGTCGATGGGCCGGCGTGCGAAGGCGGCGAGGTGCCGCGCGATCTCGTGGCTGATCAGTGAGCGGGCCTCACCGATCCAGTCGGGCGTGGCCGCTGCCTGTGTGTGGTCGGGGCTGTCGGGGGTGTTCCGGGCAGTGACGCGTGTCGGGGTGGAGGAGTAGCCAGGCGCGTTGCTGGTTGTGGAGCCAGTGGCGGGCTGCTGGGTGGCGGGGGTGGGTGTGGGTGTGGTGGTAGGCGCGTTGCCACAGGATGGGCCAGGGAGGTCACTGCTCGATCCGGTCCAGGACGGCGGCCGTCGCGTCGCCGTCGTAGCCGTGCGGGACGTGCGCGTACGCCCAGACGGGGTGGATGTCGCCGGCCGAACGCCCGGGGTCAGCGAGGTACTGCTGGGCGACCAGGACGAAGGGGCGCCGGGGCACCGCCCGCGTTCCCGCGTCGGTGGCCGGCGTCGCGTGGGCGGGCCGGGATCCCATGAGCTGCTGCCGGCCGGCGGCGTGGGCGGTGGGAAGGAACCCGGCCGTGCACAGCAGGGCGGCACAGGAAGCCGCTACCACCGAGCCGCGCAGACGGCGCAGCGGGCGTATGGGGGCGTGGAGGGGCACGGGTGAAGACCTTCTGATGAGGGGGTGCCGAGGTCCCGCGGGACGTGACGAGCGGCCCGGGCCCGGGCACGTCGTCCGTGCGGGCCGGAGGGCTGCCTGCCGTGATGAAGGGCGTGGTGTGGTCTACGAGCGGACGGTCCGGCCCCGGCACAGCGGGCCCGAGACCCCCTCGAACTCCAGGTCGAGGCCGACGCCGTCGCGTTCGGCGTGGATGTGCAGGTGCGGCTCGGTGCTGTTGCCCGAGTTGCCGACCTCGCCGAGCACCTGCCCGGCGCGCACGGTGTCGCCCTTGGCCACGGTCACGGTGCCGGGGCGTAGATGGACCAGCTTGACGATCTCGGTGCCCGTGTCGATCCACACGTGGTTGCCGTGACGGGGCTGGTAGCGGACGAGGCCGGGTTCCTGGTCGTCGATGTGGTCGGCGGCGGAGACGACCGTACCGTCGCAGGGGGCGTGCACGGGCTGCCCGTACGCGAGATAGCTCATGTTCTTTCCGCCCGCGCGGTCGCCTCGGGCGCGGTGGCGCGCCCGTGCACCGCCGGGGCCGACCTGGATGATGTCCAGGGCACCCCGCTGTTCGGGGAAGGCGAAATGGTGGTTGAGGCCGCGTCCTCCGCCCTGCGCGATGTACCAACTGCCGCCCCGCAGGGGGAACACGAGGGGGCGGGAGACGGCCGTGCCCCAGCGGTGGCGTCGTGCCCGGAGGAGCAACACGCCGAAGACGCAGACCAGGACGAGACCCACGACGGGTTCGGCGGCATTGCCACCGGAGACGGGCAGCCCGGGCAGGCGCCACGCGGAGGCAAGAGCGACGAGCGCCCCGGCCTCCACGGGCCGGCGGATCCACCACGGGAGCCGAGCGGGGGTGAACCGGCCCTCCAGGACCACGTAGCCGGCCACCACCATGAGCACCCTCCCGCACCAGACGATGCGGGAGGGTGCCTCCCAGCACGCTCCGATGCGCAGGACGAGCAACAGTGCCAGGACGATCCATCCGAAAGCTCCGCGTACCTGCGGCGGGATGCGCAGGCGCGGTGGCCGGTACGCCCCCGGCTGGATCAGGAACTCGTCGAGTCGCAGGCCGTCCTGGCTGACGGCGAAGGCGAGGGCTCGGCCGGTGGTGCCCTCGATCACCAGGCCGTCGCGGCTGTCGCGTATGCCGGTCACGTCTCCGATGCGTGCGAGCGTGACGTCCACGATCTCGTCGAGCCGTGCGCGGCCCACGACGGCGACCACGCGCGGCGCGAGATGCTCCCGGTCGGTGGCCTCGGCGGTGAGGAAGCGGTACAGGGCTTGCGCCGCGGCACCTGCCGGTCGGGGGTCCCACCGCCCCGCCTGGCGGGGCGGCGCCGATTCCCCGGTCGTGTCACGCATCGGCCGCACCGTCCTGTCCGGCCACCATGGCCACGGGGGTCATTCCGCCTGTGGGCAGCGGCGCCCAACGACGTTGCGGCAGCCGGTCCTTGACGGACCGGAAGCGCCGGGTAAGCGACCGGTAGTCGTCGCAACGCAGGCAGGTGCAGTCCGCGCCGATCATCAGCAGGCCGAAGCATATGAGGCCCATGAAGGCCATGATGCCCAGGTGCAGGCCCTCCAGGGCCACGTTTCGGCCTTCCGGACCCACGGGCGGGCGGACAGGATGGCGAAGGGCAGCGCGAGTTCGGTGAAGGTCGTGAAGTAGCAGACGGCGGTGCCCGCGAAGGCGTTGTTCATGAGGTGCGCATAGGCCGATGACATCTCGAAGCCGGTGATCCGGCTGATGTAGTACCTGGCGACGCCGTCCTGCCATATCTTCCCCGTGATCTTCCAGTAGCCGGCGGCGAAGTACAGCACCGCGGTCTGGAAGACGATGAGAAAGGCGGCCAGGTTGTGCAGCACGGTGGGGACCGTCGGCTGTTCCTGCTCCCGCAGCCGTGCGCGCCGCTGCTTCGCGCCAGGCGCGAAGCAGGCGTTGGAGACGGTGAAGACCATGAACAGGATGAGGATCTGGGCGAGGTTGTCACCGCCCTCCAGGATGTCCTGGTTGCGGTTGTGTAGCGACCGCATCATCACGGCCTGCACCAGGTGAGCGCCCGGCCGCCGAAGATCATGAAGGCCAGGGCGACCAGGATCGCGGTTCCCCTGCACTGCAACGGCGGCTCATACCAGAAGTGGCGCACCGTCCAGCCCGCTCCCCGCAGCGCCATCATGCTCCAAAGCGTCGGCACGGGCCGCTGCCTCTACCAGCAGGACAACGGCTACTACCGCACTGCCCGCTGCGACCGAGGCGCCCAGAACCAGCGCTTCACCATCGGCTGAACGGATATCGGCGGCCGCCTGGTCCGTGTTCATGGAGTCAGGGCATGCAATGTGACAGGCCGAGCTGGCGGATCAGCCACGTGCCCAGAAACCAAGCGACCAAGTGACGACCAAGGCAAGACGAAGGGCCCGCTGCCGGTGCGCCGCAGCGGGCCCTTCGGGGTTCGCAGGAATCCGCGGGGGAACGGTCATCAACTGCGTGTCCTACCCAACGCAAGCAGGCCCGCGAGGTCACGCCTACCAGCGCATGCCGAGCGCATCGAGCTCGGCGCGGCGTTCCGGTGCCAGCCGGGAGGCCCTCCGCCGGGCGTTATCGACGAACGCCCCGAGTTTGTGTTCGACACCGTCGACCGTCTCGACGTGCTTGCGCGGTACCCGTAGGTGGCCCTCACGGGCGTGGAACTGCCGGGCGGCCGCAAGGTTGGCCGCCCACCGCTCGTCTTGGCTACCGTACCGGCTGCGCCAACTCCCCTCGGGCAGCGGCTCGATCCTGAGCACGCTCTCCAGCAGCCACTGCTGGGCAGCAGCTTCTCCCAACCAGCGCGCTGCGCCCGAACCCACGCGCCGAGGTTAAACGACAAGCTCAGCGCAAGCGCACCACGGTGGCGATTGTGCTGGGAGTAGCTGCAACGGGTCGGCGATCCGTCCAGGCGAGCCCACAGCCAGGCGCTGACAGCGACGGCCAGTCGCATGAGGAAGCTCCAGAGCGTCACTGCTTGGTTGGGGCCGGCTGTTAAGGCCTGGGGGGTCATGAACTGCCCCCTGTGGGGTCATGAACCGCCCCTGCGGCGCAAGAGCGCTGGTCATGGAGAGTGGCGGTGGTGTGGCCTGCGCTGTGCGCGGGGTCGTGAACGGCGCGCGCTTCGACGACTGGTTGTTGAGTGTGCAGCGGCCCCGCAGATAGGAGGAGCAGAGTTCCACTGCTGGGTCTGCGGGGCCGGTGCATGGCTCACGTACCCCGCGGTGCGTCCGATACGCCCGATCCCTCCTAGTTGCTCGGAGGGGTGGCTGTTTACGTGAATGGGGGCTCGGCCATGTCCGGCCGAGCCCCCATCACCTTTTGCGCATGGTGCGTTTTTCGCGCCGGGCGCCTTCTTGTCTACCAGCGGTACCAGCGGCCCTTGCGGCCTGCGCCGTCCGCGGAGCGGACGACGAAGCCCAGCAGCCACACGATCAGCACGATCACCGCGATCCACCACAGCGCCTTCAAGGCGAAGCCCGCGCCGAAGAGGATCAGAGCCAGCAGCAGAACCAGAAGCAGGGGAACCATAGTTATCAACCTCCTGGCCCACGGATGCCCTTACCTCAGCCCTACAAGCACATAAAATGTGCGTTACTTCCACGAAGTACGGGGCATATGCGCGCGGCGCGCTATGCAGCGTTCCCCCGGTCGGGCCCCGCACGCCCCGCAGCCGGCCGGCGCTGTGGCAGCCGGATGGGTCAGGGCCGCCGAACGCACCGACAACCAGACCCAGCACGAGGGCTGGACAACTCCGAGGCCTGCACTCGGCTGAGCACTGTAGGACAAGCAATACGCCGCAGCGCCCCGGCCACGGAACGCATACCGCGTCGGTCTGCCGGTCCAACTGCGATGTGCTGGTTTGGTGTCGGTGGGTGGGTGTCAGTGACGGTATGTCGGGCCGGGGTGTTTCCGCTGGTCGGGTGTTGAGGTAGGGCGGGGTCACTGTCGTGGGGTGGTTTCTGTAGCGGTGTGGCTGTCAGGGGGTGGTACACCCCGCTCTGTTCCACTGTCTTGAGAACGGCACTTCTGATCCTTCCGAGGTCTGCGCGGCGGCACGGTGGCCGGTGTCGGTCTTGCGCGGGCGGAAGGGGGCGGGGTGGGGGAGCCGGACGCGTGGGGTGAGGTCACGGCGGGGTTGAGGGTGTCCAGACCGGTGCTGGTTGCGCGGCTGCTGGAGCTCGAGGCGGCTGGGGCGTTGAGCACGGCGCATGTGCGTGCGGGCGCCCAGGTCGGCGGGGTGAATGTGCGCACGGTGTGAGGCGGTGCGTACGGAGGGACGTGTTGAGCGCAGGCCGCGGGCCCGGCTGGAGTTGTCCGACCAGATATGGGAGGCACTGGCTCAGGCGGGTGGGAACGTTGCGGCGCTGCACCGGCACCTGAAGGCGGTCGGGGGCGAGGTGCCCTCCCTGGCGTCGTTGCATCGGGCGGTGCGCCGGGACCTTCAGGCCGGCAGGGTCTGGCCGGACCGCGCGGTGGCGCGGCGGGAGCGGGAAGAACAGCAAACGCGGCAGGCACTGGCTGACCTCGCCCCGGCCGGACCGAGTGAGCAAGGCGCGGCGGAAGTGGCTGCGCTCCGGCTGCCGTGTCTCGTACCAGAGGCGGCCGGGAGCTTGCTGGTGGGGGAGAGCGGTGCGCTGGCAGGTGTGGCGTTGCCGGCGGGAGCGCAGCTGGTGCGGACGTCGTCGGTGCGGGCGGTGGCCGAGGCGGTCGGGCAGGCGATGGCGACCCGGGGCGCGGTGTGTCTGTTCGTCAATCCGGGCCGGGGCAAGACCGCCGCCGTGCGGATGGCGCTCTACGCAGTGCCTCCGGGCTGGAAGGTGACGTGGGTGCCGGTACCGGTGCGCCCGTCGGTGGCCGGCATGAGGCGTGCGGTATTCGACGCGCTGGCGCTGGCGGGCCGCTTCCCGCACACGTCGGCGCTGGCCGACGCCGCGGTCACGGGGGCCTTGGGTGAGGCGCGGGTGCTGGTGGTCGATGAGGCACAGCGCCTGCCCGTGCCGTGCCTGGAGTATCTGCAGAGCCTGTGGGAACACCCCGGCACCCGGATCACGCTGGTGCTGTGCGGGGCGGGCAGCGAGCGGGCGCTGTCCCGGCTGCCGCAGCTGGCATCGCGTATTGGCGCATGGCAGGAGGTTCCACGCCTGACCGGAGCGGAAGTGGCGATTCGTGGTGACCGGCTTCCATTCGCTGTGGCGCACCGTACCGGCCCCGGACCTGACGTGGATCGACCGGTCGTGCGCGCACGGCACGTTCCGCACGTGGGCCGCTTTGACTGCGCACTTGCAGAACGCGCTGCTCACCACCGCTGATGCATCCATCGACCGGGCCTTGCTGAGGCGGTTGTTCCAGCGGGTCGCGCCGCCACTGTGAACAGAGCGCTCCTGCAAGAGACGGGAGGGCGATCGCATGCTCCCGGCCACCGGCAAGCACACGACGTCCCACCCGTGTGAGGGGAGCTGATGTGAAGGACGGTGACGCCATCCGCCCAGACGGCGGACTGCCTGCGGCGTCGAGAACGGCGCTGCGCGGTCCGGCCGTGCGGCGGCTGCTCGCACTGCGGGCAGGGAAGAAGCTGACAGCAGTCCACGTACGGGTGGCCGCGGATGCGCTTGGAGTGTCGGAGCGCACGGTGTGGCGCTGGCTGGCCACCGCTCAGAGCGATGAGACCGCGGTCGCCAACCCCGGCGCACCGCTTCCATGGCCGTGCCGGATCGCTGCGCGGGGGTAGTCGGCGGTTGCTGTGTCCCGGCCATGCGACGCGGTGTACACGGCACGGTGCGTCACCGTCGGCAGGATGCCGACGTGCCCGTGTCTCCTGCCGGAGCGCATGCCCGCCAGTTGAGCTGCTCGCGGTCGAGGAGTGGACGGTGCGCCCTTCGAGCCTGACGGGGCCTGGGCCGCGGGCTGGGGCGCGGGCTGGGGCGCCCGAGCCGCAGGCGTCCGTGTCCTCCGCGACCACCGCCGCCATGTGCACGGCCGGCGTGAGAGCGAACGCTTCGTCTGTCAGGTTGACGCGCACTCGCCCCTCCCGCCGAGCGCGGACGGGTCGTCGGCCTGGTCACCAGCGGCGTGGTCATCGCAAATCCTGCTCGCCCGCACCGCATCCGGCCTCCTGGCCGATCTCGCCGGCCGGCGGCAGAGCGCTGGGTCAGGAGAGGCCGGTCAGGGCCTGCACAAGCCGCTCCACCCGGTCCTGCGGGGGCGGCGCGCCTGGGCGGCCCGTCATCAGCAGGTGGTGCAGCGTGCCGACCAGCGCCAATGCGACCGACCCGGCATCCAGACCGTCGGCGACGCGTCCCAAGCGCCGCTCGGCACCCAGGTAGGTCTCGATCGAAGCCTGAATCGCGTCGAAGCCGGGAGCGCCCGCGGCCCAGGCCTCACGCACGCGCAGGGCCGCCGCCGGCCGGGTCACCGCCAGCCCGACGACCCCCGGATCCAGGCTCAGCACCTCCGAAGCCAGGCCCACGAGGTTGCCGGTCACCGAGCCGCTGCCCGCCTTCCCGGGAAGGCGGGCAGCCAGCGAGGCGGTACGAGTGAAGCGATCCAGCACCAACTCGGCAACGAACTCGTCCAACCCCGCGAAGTGCGTATGCAGCACCCCCTTCGCACACCCGGCCTCGGCCGTGACCGCCCGGCTGGTCAGAGCAGCGGCCCCGTCCCGAGCCACCACCCGCTCGGCCGCCTCGAAAAGCCGCTCGCGTAGATCGGGGATGGCCACTCCGCGTGGTGACACCAAGGCCTCCTGAATCAAGGGACGTTGCAAGTATGGGCAGTTGCCCATACTGCATGGGCGTGCGCCCATTCTAGGGCGCATCGCTTCGGCAAAGCCCGTGCACGGGAGGTTCCGACCATGCACCCCATCGCCAACACCGCCCAGGCAGAGGCTTGGAACGGCTACGAGGGCAGTCACTGGGCTGCCCACCACGACCGCTGGGACGCCGTGAACGCAGGCTTCAACCAGCCCCTGCTCGACGCCGCGGCCATCGCGCCCGGCGACCGCGTTCTCACATCGGCTGCGGCGCGGGAGCCACGACCCGGCTCGCCGCCGGCGCCGCCCCCCACGGCAGTGCCCTGGGCCTGGACCTCTACGGTCCCATGCTCGAACGCGCCCGAGCCGGCGCCGGGAGTGCCGGCCTCGGCAACGTCCGCTTCGAACAGGGCGACGCCCAGGTCCACCCGCTTCCCCGCGGCACCTTTGACCTTGCCATCAGCCGCTTCGGCATCATGTTCTTCACCGACCCCGGCGCAGCCTTCGCCAACATCGCCGCCGCGCTGCGCCCGGGCGGCCGCGTCGCCCTGCTGTGCGCGGCCGAACCCGAGGGCAACCAAGCTGACCGCCCTGGCCACCCTCCACGACCTTCTGCCGCTGGACGGCTTCGGCAAGCCCGGCGAACCCGGCATGTTCTCACTGGCCGCGCCCGGCGCGGCGGCCGCGCTGTTGAACGAGGCAGGACTGCAGAACGTACGGGCCGAACACGTCACGGCCTACGGCACCTGGGGACGCGACGCGGCAGAGGCCGCCGACTTCCTCCTGAACTCGGGGGCCGGCCGCCACCTCCTCACGCAGACCGCCCCCGGCATCGCCACCCGCCCCCGGCATCGCCACCCGTGCCCTGGATCGCCTGACCGACGCCCTTCGTCCCCGCGAAGGCAACGAAGGTGTGCAACTGCGCAGCACCGGCTGGCTGCTGACCGCCACCACAGCTGACGCCTGGCCTTCCGGGCACCCTCACCTGTCAACCACTGACGCCGGCGCAGAGCCCCGCCCGGGAGGCTCACCGGCCCGTGGGCCGGGACATCCCATGTCCGCACCCGCGTTGCCCGGCGCATGTCCCCGAGATACTCGGCCAGGCAGGGGCTTATGGGGTCCGCTGCCTCTGGTGGCCCGGGCATGGGCCCGGTCCGTCCTGGAGGGGGGAGACAGCGCGCGGCCCCGATGTCACGCGCGGACGCGCCCTGGGCCCGCCGGGGAAGGTCACCTCATGCTCTACGCCGGGATGTATACGGGCAGGTGTCCGGTAAAGCCCGTGGCTGGGCGATCACCTTCTCGCCGGTGACGGCCGTCTGCTGCCTCTCGACGGCCTCGTTGCTTTCGCGGCGCGGGCGGTGTACGCGGCCGGGGCCCGGTCACGAGTTGGACGTCGGCCCGTCCGCTCCGTACCTCAGGCCGTCGAGGAGCAGGTCGAGAAGGCGGCCGGCCCGTTCGCGTTGGTCGGGAGCGCTGGTGATCAGCGCGACGCCGGCCAGGCTGAAGCCGACGTCGAAGGGGTCGACGTCCGGCCGCAGGAGACCGGCGTCGGCGCCGGCGCGCAGCAGGGTGCCGAGCGCGGTGCCGAGTTTGTCGAGGGTCTCGGCGAAGGGGTCCGCTCCGGATGCGACCGCCGCCCGCAGCGCGTCCGCCATGCCCTGCTTGGCAGCGACGTAGTCGATGAAGCCGTCCATCCACAGACGGAGCGCGCGGTCGGGCGGGTTGTCGGCGAGCAGCTTCGCGGCGCTGTCGCAGACACGGGCCAGCTCGTTGCGGTAGGCCGCCTCGACGAGCGCCTCGCGCGTGGGGAAGTGGCGGTAGAGCGTGGCCGAGCCGACGCCCGCGGCTTTGGCGATCGTGTCGATCGCGACGTCCGGGCCCTTCTCGGAGAAGGCGTGTACGGCCGCTTCGAGGATGCGCTCCCGGTTGCGGCGGGCATCGGCACGCAACGCGCTCGGCTTGGTGGTCAAGACTGCTCCCTTCATCGGGGGACCAGTCTAGCTGGACAACCGGGGAGTCCCCCGTTTACCGTTGCGGATAACCGGGGAGCTCCCCGGTTACGGGTGTCGGCCCGTTCTCCTCCGCAGGCAAGGAAGACCCTCATGACCTCCCCGAAGACGGTTCTGATCACCGGTACGTCCTCCGGCATCGGCCTGGCCGCCGCCATCGGCGCCGCCCAGGCGGGCTGGACGACGATCGCCACCATGCGCGACACCGGCAAGGCCGAGGCCCTGCTCGCGGCTGCCACCGAGGCGGGTGTCGCGGACCGGATCCACGTCAAGCGCCTGGATGTGATCGACTCCGCCGGCATCGCCGCCTGCCTGGACGAGGTCGTCGCCGAGCACGGCCGCCTGGACGCGTTGGTCAACAACGCCGGGGCCGCCCAGGTCGGCACCATCGAGCAGAGCAGCATCGACGACGTCCGTGCGGCCATGGAGGTCAACTTCTTCGGCGTGGTGGCGGTGACCCGGGCCGCCCTGCCGCACCTGCGGGCGTCGAAGGGCCGGGTGATCACCGTCACCAGCGTCGGCGGCGTCGTCGGCCAGCCCTTCAACGAGGCGTACTGCGCGGCCAAGTTCGCCGTCGAGGGCTTCATGCAGTCCCTCGCGCCGGTCGCCGCCACCGTCGGCGTTGATGTCACCGTGGTCGAGCCGGGCGCGGTGGCGAGCGAGTTCGTCGCCAATCTCGGCCTGGACGTCCCGGCGCTGCTCGCCGCCGCCGGGCCCTACGCCGCGGCGCTTGAGGCCTACATCAGCCGCACCCAGCAGTCGTTCAGCACCGCCCAGACCCCGGACGAGGCAGCCGCCCCGATCATCGACGCCCTGACCGTCGCCCGCCCGCCCTTCCGCGTCCAGACCTCGCAGTGGGCCCGCGACTTCGTCGCAGCGTCCCTCGCCGACCTCGACGGGTCCGCGGTCCAGACCCTCACCGGTGCCTGGGTGCGCTGACCGCCCCGTGGCCCGGTGGGTGCACCGACGCCGGGCGCGGCCCGACCACGACCGGCGACCGGCGACCGACTCCAGGCCGCACCCGGTCCCGGCCAAGGGCCGCAACACCCCAGGCGCACCAGGCCAGACACACCAGGCACACAACCAACCAGTCACACATCCCGCGGACGACCCGCCACACATCCCGCGGACGACCCGCAACAGCAAGGAAGATCACCATGGAACTCCGCACCCTCGGCAGCCAGGGCCTGACCGTCTCCGCCGAAGGACTCGGCTGCATGGGCATGAGCGCCTTCTACGGCAGCACCGACGAGGCCGAGTCCCTCGCCACCATCGACCGCGCCCTGGAACTGGGCGTGACCCTGCTGGACACCGCCGAGAGCTACGGCCCGTTCATCAACGAGCAGCTCCTCGGCAAGGCCCTCGCCGGCCGCCGCGAGCAGGCCGTCGTCGCCACCAAGACCGGCATCGAGTTCACCGACGACGGCACGCTCGTCGGCCACAACGGGCGCCCTGAGTACATCCGCCGTTCCCTGGACCGCTCCCTGCGGCACCTGAACACCGACCACGTCGACCTCTACTACCTGCACCGGGTCGACCCACAGGTGCCGATCGAGGAGACAGTCGGCGCCATGGGCGAGCTGGTGGCCGCCGGCAAGATCCGCTACATCGGCCTGTCCGAGGTCGCCCCGCAGACCATCCGCCGCGCCCACGCCGTCCACCCGATCACGGCGGTCCAGACCGAGTACTCGCTCTTCGAGCGCGGCATCGAGGACGACGGAGTCATGGCCACCCTGAACGAACTCGGGATCGGTCTGGTCGCCTACTCGCCGCTCGGACGCGGGTTCCTGTCCGGTGCGATCACCAGCCCGGACGACTTCGCCGCCGACGACTTCCGCCGCACCGACCCTCGCTTCCAGGGCGAGAACTTCGCCCGGAACCTGGCCGTGGTCGACGAGGTCCGCCGCATCGCCGCCGCCAAACAGGTCTCGCCGTCCCAGCTGGCTCTCGCCTGGGTGCTGCACCAGGGCGCGATCGCCATCCCCGGCACCAAGCGCCGCCGCTACCTGGAGGAGAACGTCGCCGCCACCACCGTGACGATCACCGATGAGGACCTGGCCGCCATTGCAGCCGTCGCCCCGCGCGGCATCGTCTCCGGCGACCGCTACGCCCCTGCGCTCATGCAGAGCCTGGGCGGCTGAATCCTCTTTCCCGTCCGGGAACGGTGTCGACGAACCAGGGGGAACACGCCTGGGCAACGTGGTGAGCCGAGACTTCCCGCTTGTCTCCAGGCAGTGGGTTCCTTGCAGAGGTTCCACTTGGCCGGTTGCACCCGGGACGGTTCGTTCACGGCCACCGCTCTCCGGGGCGGTGAGTCAGTGGCTCACCAGGCAGGTCGGATCGGGCCCGGCGGTGCGAGTAGCGTCAGGTCGGCGACGTCCGCCTCCCCAAGCGGTCCGCCGGCAGGGCCGGTACCCCGCAGTCCGTAGGGTTGGTTCTCCCACACCGCCCGCCCCGACTGCCAGCCCTTGCATTCTCGAGACAGCGCCAGTCGACGCAGGCTACTGAGCGGGCGCGGATCAGGGACGTCGCCGAAGTTCCAGTGAGCTGCTACTCGTTGGGACAGGTCAGGCGGTATCGGGGTTGGTGAGGTCGTCGAGGGCGGATCTATCGGCTGTGCTTGTGTGCTTACTCTTCGCGGGTGGTGTCGGCCTGCGGATCAAGATCGATTTCGTGCAGGGCCAGGATGAGGTGGCTTTCGACGTCCGTGCTGGCCTCGAGGGTTGCCTGTAGTTCCTGCCTGCCGTGGTCGAGGAAGGCGTCGATTGAGGTTCTGACGGGAGGCGCGGGTGGGAGAGTGGCGGCATACAGGGCGGCTGCCAGCCTGCTGTCGACATCCGTGGTCGCGTCCAACGCGTTGGTCAGGCGCTGCATGGCGGAGGCCAGCACGGCATCTACCGGCTGGGCGGCACTGCGCCTGGGTGAGCTGCTCACAGTGTGCCTCCTTGGTCCTCTTGTTCCTGGAGCATGCGCTCAAGGTTGTGACGCGCCCGGCGCAGGTTCTGGCGGACGTTGGCACTGGGGACTCCCAGTGCCTCGGCGGTCTGTGCGGGCGTGGCTCCGTCGATTTCGAAGGCCATCACCGTGCGCTGCAGAACAGGAAGTCTCCGCAACAGTTGCACGAGGTCGACCTGCTCGGCGATGTCGCCGCAGGGGTCAGGCACACCCGCTTCAGGCAGATCGGCGGGATCCGAGGACCAAGTGTTCTGCTTGTCTTTGGCCTTGAGCCACATGCGCCAGGCGGTGGTCCGCAGCCAGGCTTCGGGGTGTGTCACTGACTCCCATGCCCGTGCCAGTTGCACGAAGGCGCTCTGCACGGCGTCCTCAGCGTCGTGTCGCCCTGCGCCGGCGGCGATCAGAAACCCAACGGTCGGTACGAAGCGGATTCGGAAGAGGGCCCCGTACTGCTGTTCCTGTTCCGGTGAGAGCCCCTGCTGCTCTTGCGGCTGCTTGGGCCGTTCCTCGACAAGGAGGCCGGCCCTCTGCTCGGACTCGGCACGTGCGCTCTGTAGTAGCGCGCGCCAGGATTCGACGGCGGGACGCCTGCGAAGCAGAGCGCGCCGTTCGCGTTCGGTCATGCCGCCCCACACGCCGAACTCGACCCGATTGTCGAGCGCGTCGGCGAGGCACTCCGTTCGCACAGGGCAGTCGGTGCACACCGCCTTGGCCCGGCTCTGTGCCGCCGACTCCACGAACAGCTCATCCGGATCAGTGGTACGGCAGGCTGCCTGCGCCGACCACTCAATCACCCACGATGACACTGCCGCCCCCTTGCTTCTCAGTCGCCCGCGGTCCGCCGACTTCAATGGTGATCTTGTCGTGTTCATCCATGACCCGGCTGCCACTGGGCAACCCCCGGATCATCTCGCTGCGATGTCTGCTGCGGATGCGGGCCATGCTGGTACGGCCGTGCACCCGGATCCACATCCGCAACACGCTGGTGAGGTATCCGGCCCCGGCGGCGAGGGCTGCAATCTCATACTCCGGCATCGCTGGGGCTCCCGAATCGGTGAACGTGGTTTTGGCTTCTGAAGGTGAGTGCCTGCGAGGGGACCGTTGCGTGACCTCGATGCCAGAACTTTTTTGATTTTCTTCCTTCCGGTCGGGCAGAACAGGGCAGTTGAGCATGCCCGGGCCGGGCAGCTGTGGCCGCGTCAGTTCATGCGGGAAGGATGCCCACCGCGGAGAGAAGCTCCTGCTGGGTGGGGTGGAGGGTGTTCCAGTGGGTGCGTTGCCGCTTGCTCCATCGCTGGAGGGCGGGGGAGTGGTCCTGGCCGGTGTGGTGGTTGAACTGGGCTTGCTGGTAGGTGCGTTGCCAGATGCTGGGCCAGGGTGGGTTCCACCAAGGGTCGAGGTCCTCAAGGGCTTGGGTAGTGGTGGGGGAGAGGCGGCCTTGTCGGGCTTTGCGGCGTGTTTGTACCAGCCAGCGGCCGAGGGGGAAGCCGTCGTGGTGGGTGTCTGCGCTGGGGGAGAGGTGGCCGTGGACCTGGGCGTATGCGTGTGCGTGGGCGAGTCCGGGGCTTGCGGGGTAGACGCGGCTGGTTGTGCGCCGCTGGCCGGCGGCGTCCGCGGTGCCGGGCGCGATGCCCAGGTCGGTCAGGAGTTTCTGTTGCTCGGGTCGTAGACGGTCCCAGGCTGTGCGTTGTGCGGTGGTCCACGCGCGTACGTCGGCCGGCAAGCCGGTGGGGCGGGCTTGTGTGGTGCGGGCGCGGGTGTAGGCGCGTTGCCAGGCAAGGTCCCAGGGTGGGTTCCACCACGGGTCGATCGTGGTGAGGGCCTGGTGGCGGGCGTTGGGGGTGGTGTCGCGCCGGGCTTGTTGGCGTTGGTCGTTGAGCCAGCGGCCGAGGGGGAAGCCGTCGTGGATGGTGGAGTAGGCCACGGCCAGGGTGTGGTGGGTGGCGGCGTAGGCGCGGGCATGCGTGAGTGCGGTCTCGGCGTACGGGTTGAGGGGACGTGTGCGGGCCCTCTCGTGGGTGAGGCCGATGTTGGCCAGGAGGTGCTGCTGGTTGGGGTGGAGGTCGTCGTAGTGGGTGCGTTGCAGGCGTAGCCAGGCGCGCTGGGTGGGGGCGAAGCTGCGGAAGTGGTGGTCGGCGTCGAGCCGGTGGCCGGCTCGGACTTGGTCGTGGATGTGCTGCCAGGCGCGTTGCCAGGCCAGGTTCCAGGGCGGGCACCACCAGGGATCGATCGTGTTCAGCGCTTTCGCCGCGGCAGAGGGAGGTGTGCCCCGGTGGGCGTCGGTACGGGCGTGCTGGCGTTGCCGGCGCAGCCATCGTCCGAGCTGGAATCCGGCGTGGGCGGTGTCGATTGCGGCGGCGAGGGTGCGGTGCGTCGCGTGGTAGGAGCGCGCGTATCCGAGGCCGACGGCGAAGTCGGCCTCGCGTTCGGCGGGCCTGGCGGCGGCGCTGCGGGCAGTCTCCCCTGTCAGTCCGATACGGGCGAGCAGGGCCTGCTGGTCGGGCTGGAGGGTGTCGTACTGGGCGCACTGGGTGGTCAGCCACGTGGCGAGCGCTCTGCTGGTGCCGGGGAATCCGTCCGCGGCGTCCAGGACGTGGCCGCCGTGGACGTGGGTGTGTGCCTGGTGCCAGGAGCGCTGCCATTCCAGTGTCCAGGGCGGGTTCCACCAGGGGTCGATCGTCGACAGCGCCTGCGCCCGGGGTGAGGGGGTGCCGTGGCGGTGCTGGTAGGTGCGGTCCTTGCTGCGCTGGTTGGCCAGCCACTGTCCCAGCTTGAGTCCGTCCTGGATGGTGTCGGTGGTCGCGTTCACCAGAGTGCCGTGGGCGTCGGCGAAGGCGCGGGCGCAGGTGAGGGCGCGCTGGAAGTGGGTGGCCATGTGCTTGCGGCGGGGCCGGGCCGCCTGTACCGCCTCAGGGGTGAGGCCGATGTCGGCGAGGAGGCGCTGTTGTGCGGGGTGCAGGACGTCGTAGCCGGTGCACTGGTTGTAGAGCCATTCGCCCAGGCCGAAGCTGGTGGTGGGGAAGCCGTGTTCGGGGCGCAGGGGTCCGCGGGCGCGGACGTGGTCGCGGGCTTGGTAGTAGAAGCGCTGCCACATCACCCTCCACGGCGGCCGCCACCACGGATCCAGTGCCTCGAGTTCCGCGACATGTTCGGGCGGCATCGCGGGGAACTTCCGATGGTTCTTCAGCCATCGGCCCAGGGCAAAGCCATCGAACTGGCTGTGGATCGGGGCGGCGAGGTGACCGTGGACCGCGGCGTAGGCGCGGGCGTGTGCCAGACCCGTGGTGAACGCCTGATCCGAGGTGTGCCGGAGCCCCAGGTGGAGCCGTCTACCGCCTGCTGTCTTCTCCGACTGTTGTGCGGCGTTGCGGTGGGCAGTGAGTTCGCGGGCGATGGGGCGGGGCCGGTGCGCCATGTGCAGCGTCCACAGCCGGTCGGTGACGGCTGGGTCCGCGTCGGCCCGTACGCAGTGCTGCGCCCAGAGCAGCAAAGGACCGGCCGAGGTCGAGGCGATCCGCTCAACAAGCCACGGCCGCCCCGTGACCCGCGCCAGTTCGCCGGCCAGACCAGGCACGTGAGCGAGTGTGTGGGGCAGATGTCCGCCGGTGTCGGCGAGCAGCTGCTGCTTGGTGCGTTCGTCGGTGAGGACCGAGGTGAAGGCGACGGTCTCGGGGTAGGTGACTGCGTCCCTGGCCAGCAGCCGCCACCATCCGGGATCGGCCCCCTGCGGCGTGAGTTGGCGTACCCGGCGAGGCCACTGCTCCTCTTCGGGCCACTGTTGCGCCCACCAGGAGACGACCACCGCATGCGCGACCTCGAACGCGCGGGCGGTGTCCGGCCGATGGCGCAGCAGATTCAGATGCCGCCGGTGCGCCGGAACCATCTCCGGCAGCTCCGCCAGGTCGATCTGTTCGGTGTCGGCCGGGGCGCCGTCGATCCAGTGGGTGCCGAGCATCCAGCGCCCGTGGCGCGGGCAGATCCGGGTGTGCGGCTGCAGATAGAGCCGGGCGGGCTTGGTCCGTCCGGTGCGTGCGGCCGTGCACAGCCGGCATCCTTCTCCCGCGTCCGGCACCACGGCCCCGAAGCGGAACCGCCCGGCTGCCCCCGCCCCGTCCGGTGAGAGGGGTTCCTGGGCGGTCCAGGCGGGCAGGGCCCGCTGAAGGGTCTTTTCGGGGACGCGGCTGAATGCGCAGATGCGGGCGCGGGCTTCGGCGTTGAGGTAGACCTCGCCGTCCGTGCGGTAGCCCTTGAACAGGCCTCCGCCGACCTGGAGAAGCGGCGGGATGAGGTCTCTGACGCCGAGCCGGTAGCGGTCGGCCAGCCGGTCCAAGTACGAAAGGTTCGTCTCGCCCTGCAGCGGCGCGACCCGTACCGGTCCCGGTCGCGCCGCTGCTGTCCGCGGCAACTGCGGCTGTGGTGGAGGAAAGTCGGGCATCAGGGAGCAGAGGTCGTTTCCTGGCGGGTCCGGATGTACCGGCATCCGGGCGCTCGCCGAACGGGGGTTCAGGACGGTCGGTTGAGGCAGACGCTTGCCGGTCAGGGCTGGCGTTGCGTGGGCGTTCGGCGGCGGTGCGGTGCCCGGGCCCGTTGTTCGGCGGCGGTGTCGAGCTCGATCTGTTCGAGCAGCCTCTTGGTGATCTTTTCCGTGCCGTCCAGCAGGGACACCAGGGCGGCTTCCCGGATGAGGTGGGAGAGGCTGCCCATCCGGCCTCCGGTGCGGGCGTGCAGGTAGGGGGCGTGCGTGACCAGCGCGCCCGGCCGGTGCCGGCGCAGCCGCAGGGCGCTGTCCATGCTGTTCACCAGGTCATTCCAGATCTGCTGGTCCGCGCTGCTGCCGTAGCGCAGCGGCTGGTTGCGCACGATTTTGAAGCGGCCGGCGAGCTGGGAGCCGCGCACGCCGGTCAGCAGGGGTGAGGATTCGACGTCGATGCCGGAGTAGACGAAGGTCGCTGGGATCCGCTCGCCGAGGTACTTCAGCTGATCAGAGGTCTCGGCGCCGGCCCGGCTGCGGGTGTCCATCAGGTGCACGTCGTCGACTAGGACGAGCTGGGTGCCCATCTCGCACAGCAGCTCGCACACGGCGTTGGTGATCTGGATCTGGTTCATCCGCTCCAGCGTCGGCAGGCCGAGGAAGCGGGCGAACTCGCTGATGAGCATCTTCGGGGTGGAGGACGGCGGCACGGTGATGAACAGCACCGGCAGACGCCCGTCCTGGTTCGGGTGGCGGCGCCGGTCGGCGAGTTCGACGGTGCGCCCGAGCTGCTGCATCGCGGTGGTCTTCCCGGTGGTGGCCGGCCCGGAGATGATCAGGCCGCGTCTGGCTCCGCCCTGCTGGCCGCGGTTGAGCAGCAGCAGGCGGCGTACCGCGGTGGAGATGGTGTCCATGGCGGGGGTTTTCAGCACCACGAACCGTGCGTGGTAGTCCTCCCGCTGCTCCAGCGTCCACTCCTGGTCATCGGCCTCCCGTGCCGGTGCGTGGGGCGTGTCGACGAACTGCTGCCACCCGTCCCACGTGGTCAGCGGACTGAACGTGCTCGTGGTGGCGGGCTGCGCCGCTGTCACCATGCCTGGGCCTCCTGGTACGGGTCGTAGATGCGCATGCCGCCCGCCCCGGCGGCGTCCAGCGTCTGCTCAGCGGCCTGGTCCCGGGTCGTTTCGGCCGTCGGCCCGGATGCTTCGGCCTCATCCGCGTGGCCTGCTGCGGTGTCCTGGCCGTCGGCGAGGGCGGCGAGAAGGTAGTCCTCGTCGTCCTGGTTGTCCTCGATGTCGTCCAGGCTGTCGTCGGCGTCCCAGCCGCCGGCATCTGGAAGCGGGACGGTGAAGGAATCGGGCAGCCCGAACGAGGCCCCCGGCGCGAGAGGCGCAGGCCACTGGTGCGGGGCGATGGCGGGGGAGGGATCGGTCATCTGCGCGGCCGCCTGGGCCCGGGCGGCTACCGTCCGCTCTCGCCTGCTGCCCAGTCCCTGGCTGGCACGGCGCAGCAGCGCATCCAGCGCCTGGGCGATCGCCGCCTCGTGCTCTTCACGGCCATGCCGGCGTTCCACGGTGCGGCGGACGTGGTCGAAGGTGAACGCGGTGAACGGGCGCCTCACCGCCCCCGCGTGGACCCACGGCACCTCCAGCCATCCCTCGGGCAGGCGCACCCACACCCGGTTCGGATCGTAGGGGTTGTGGTGGACCTCCCAGCGGCCGTTCTTGTCCGCCTGCGGTGAGCGGCGGCGCCGGTAGGGGTTCAGGCCAAGGTGGTCGTAGGTGCGGTAGCCGAAGCGGATGCCGTAGTCGTTGATCGCCTGCCACCGCACCGGCAGCAGCTCAACGTAGTCGTCGGCGGACAACGGCACCGGCACATGCCCCGTCACTGCCACCAGCGCCGCCCACATTTCGTTGGGTGAGACGGCGACCTGCGGCATCATCGGGTGCCGCAGCGCCTCGTGCCGACGCTCCTGCCACCCGCAGATGACCCACTCGTCCAGCAGCTCCTGAAGCTGCGTCAGGCTCCAGCAGGCATCCTGCTCCGCGGCCGCGCCCCGCTGGGAGACATCCGAGCCGGTGTGGCCCGGCAGGTACTGGCTGAACCCGTCGGCAATCGCGCGGAAGGTCCGCTCCACGTTCCCCTTGGCCGGGCCGTTCGCCGGCGGCACCGGCTGCACCGACACCCCCAGGCTCTCGCACGCCGAGACGAACGACGCCGACACATACACCCGGCCCTGGTCCACCACCACCGTCTCCGGCATGATCACTGGCCGGGCAGCCGCCCCCTCAAGCCGCGCGTCCAACGCCACCAGCCGCTCATACGGGATGACCGACCGCTGCATCGACAGCGCCGCGTCCCACCCCGGCCGCATCGCCGCCGGCACCACCATCTGCGCCAGCAGCATCGCCGCGTCCACCGACGTCGTGCCCACCGGCCGCAGCACCGCCGCGCAGATGCTGCGCGTCGCCACGTCCAGCGCGATGCACAGCTCAAGACGGCCGGTCACACTGTCGTCCAGCACCGCCAGTACATCCAGCGGCGTGCTGTCCAGCATCACCAGCTCACCCGGCCGCAGTGCCACCGTCGGCGTGAACGGCGGCGTCGGCCGCGACGCATGCCACCGCCGCTGTGTGGCTGTCTCCAGCAGCCCCTGTCCGTCGGCCACCGCGTGCACCAGCCGGTTGAACGTCGACGCCGGCGGCAGCGCCACCACACCGGCGCCGTACTCCTCCTCCAGCAGCCACCCCACCCGGCGGCGCAGCCGCACCAGCGTGCCCGTCGACCGCTCCCGCTGCTCCTCCAGCACCTTCCTGACTGCCGCGACCACCCGTTCATCGGCCCGCCCCACCGCCGACCGCTCCCGCACCGCCCGGCCGTCCACCAGCCCCCACAAGCCCTCGCTGCGGTAGCGCGCCCGCATCCGGCGCACCGTCGCCGCACTCGCCGCCCAGCCCGCCGCCGTCAACTCCTCGGCCTTCGCCCGTTCCCGCTGCGCCAGGTTCCGTGTTGCCGGATCGAACTGCTCACGCGGGGTGCCCTGCCCGACCGCGTCAGGAAAGCCGGTCTCCACCTCCCGCACATGCCGCTGCCAAGCCAGAGCCCGCTTCCGCACTTCCACCGGCAGCGCCTCCAGCAGCCCGAACGGCGGCACCCTCCCCGGCGCCGGCCCGCCTTCCACGCCGAAGGACGGATCGGAGAACAGGTAGGGCAGCAGCAAAACCGCCGAGGCGCCCTCGTCGGTTACCAGCGTGGCCCGGACGCCTTCCAGCACGGCGAGCGTCCATACCCGTCCGTCGTAGCGAAGGCGCGCCCCGACCTCGACAACCGCCTGCGTCATGCCGCTTCGGCCTCCTGCCGTGCGACCGAGACGACGGCACGCTCGTGCAGCGGTTCGTCCAGCCGCACCCGCAGCACCCCGCTCCACAGCGCGTGAAAGACCGCGGGCCACACGGTGATCGGGTCACCCAGCTCGCGCACCGCCTCCCCCGCCGGCCGCGGCCTGCCGAAGGCCCCCAGCAGAGTCGGCATCCACGGCCCTGCGGCGTACCGGGGATGCCGGTAACCCGCCAGCCACCGCACATTGGCCACCAGCACCGGATCCGGCGGCCCCGCGAGCCGGTAGGACCAGCCCGCTGCCTCCGCGGCAGCCGCCACAACCCGTGCCCGCTTTGCCAGCCGGGCAGAGGGGCCGCTGCGTCCCGCGCAGTCGAGCAACAGGCCGCTGCCGTCCTGAAGCCTGGCCATCAGCTGCGGCGCATGACCGGCGACCTTGCTTTCCTCACGCCACACCAGCTCCACCGGCCGGCAGGCCAGCGCCACCACCGTCGGTTCCCAATCCAGCAGCATCAGCTCGGTCCGCATGACACCGGACCCGTACGCCACCAGTCGCCTGGTCGTCGACGACCACCACCAGCCCGGAGCCACACGCCGCCCGTGCCGGACGGGGAAAGGCCGTACCGCAGGAGAGTCCTCGAAGGGGACGTCCTGCGCAGCCTCAAGCCACGGGACCTGACGCGAGCACCCCAGAGGGTCTCGAAAGCGCACATCGATCAGGCCGGCATCTACGGCTGGAGCGCCTTCGCGTCGAACAGCACCATCCGTTCTGTGCGGCTCGGGGATGCGGCACCCGGCCTCGGGCACCGCGGACGATGCGGCCTCCTGGCCGCTGTCGATGATCACGATTCCACACAACGCCATGCCTGGCCTGCCGCGCAGGAGAACCGGCCGGTAACCGCAACATCGGTGCAACTGCGGGTTGTTGAGCTGCACGGGGCACCCAGGGTGCCGGGCGGGGGGCACCGCTGTCAGTGCAGAGTTCTCCACTTCACCCCGCCGCGCCGCACCCTGTCGGCAACGGCTGGCCAGCTGCCGACCGGCCTGCGCCGTCGTTCGTGTCAGCCCTCTCCCTCACCCGCGGCGAGTACCTCGGCCAGCCCCTGGGCGGGCAGGCGGGACCAGGCGGCGGCCTCCTCCAGTGCCACCCCGGCGGCGACGGCTGCGGTAGCGGTGTGCACGAGGGCCTGGTCGATCAGGGCGGCACTGTGGCTGAGGTGCTCCAGCAAGATGCGGGCCACCTCGACGGTGGTGCCGCTGCACGCCGCGCAGCTCCACTAGCTGTTCGCGTGCCTCGTCGACCAACTGCGGGATGTGAAACCGTTCTTCGGCAGGAACGGTGGCCCGCCACCGGGTCCCCGATCCGCCCGACTGGGCTTCTGCGGCCGGGACGCGCAGCTGGCCCCATCGTGGCGGGCTGCTGTTCCCGCTTTAGCCGCCACGGATCCCCTGCCAGCCCGGCGGCCCCGTCTCGTGGCGCCGGGCGCGCCCGATCGCGCCCTTCCAGTCGTTCAGCGGGCTGCCGTGGTCGGCCGCAAGTTCGGGTCCCAGCCAGGTGCGGCCCAGCCGCTCGCCCAGCCGGTGCATCCCGCCGCTTGCCTGCAAGGCCTCCTCGACCATGGCCGGCTCCAGCAGCGCCTGCGCCACGGCCACCCGCCTCCGGGACGATCGCCGCGTTGCGGCCCACGATCCGCCACCACTCAAGCCGTGATTTCCGCGTTACCGCCCGCCAGCTGGTGCAGACGGCGCGGGCAGTACGTGCCTCCCACCTGCCACCCCGGTCTCGTGGTCGCCGATCCGGACGGGCCGTATGGGCTGGCGGCTATGTACGTGGCAGGTACGCGATATGTACGCCATGCGTACGCTTCGAGGGCGCTGCGGGTACTGCCTACGTCTGGGTTACGCCCAGCGCATGCCGATGGCGGAGAGCTGTTCGACGCGTACGGGGGTGAGCGTGGCGGCTCTGGATCTCTGGTTACTGATCCATGCCCCCAGCCGGAGCTCCCGCTGCTCCTGGTCCTCGCCGTCGTCCTCGCCCGTGGTGATCGTTTCGGTGTGTTTGCGCGGCACTTCAAGGTGCCCCTCACGCTCGAAGAACTGTCGGGCGGCGGCGAGGTGCATCGCCCACTTGTCGGCCTGACTCATGCGGGGCCTGGGCTTCTCGTCCTCGGTGGCGGGCTCGATCCCGAGGACCTGCTCGCACAGCCACTGCTGGACGGTGGTGAGGTTGTCCCAGCCGAGGCGGGTCGAGCGTACCCACCGTCCGAGGTCTTCGCCCTGGTGCACGACCTCGCCGGGCTCGGTCGGTAGCTCGCCGCCGGCCTGCAGGTGCATGCGGACCAGATGGAAGCACCGTTGCCACTCCACCGGCCAGGCGGGGCACCAGGCGGGGTCGATGTCGTCCAGCTGCTCGCGCCGTTCCTCCGGCAGTGCGCCAGCCGCGGACTGAACGGGCAGCCCTTCGGCTCGCCGCTGCTCGTTCACGGCCGCTCGCCGGGCGGCCGCCCGCGCGTTCTTCAGAAACAGCCCTACGCGGTATCCCTTGTAGGTGGCGTCCGTCGGGGCCAGGAGGTGCCCGTTCTCCTGCGCCCAGCCGCGGGCGGCGGCGAGGCCTTCTTCCCAGGCGACGTCGTAGTGTGACCAGACCATGCCCAGCTTTTCCAGCTGCGCGATGCGGTCCTCGTCCATGTCACCCCGGGCGTAGAACCTCCGAGCATCGGCGATCCACTGCCCAAGTGGAAACCCGGCGAGCGTGGTCGGCCACCCTTCGGCTTCCGCTTCCTGGTCGCCGCGGTCGGGGACGCGGTAGGTGAACGGCACCCGCAGATCACCATGGACCCGGTGGTAGATGGCGGCGGCTTCGATGCCGCGGCGCCAGTGGGCGTGTTCGGGGTTGAGGACGCGCAGGTTGATGAACGCCGCCAGCTGCGCCGGATCACGGGGCGTGCTGAATTTCAGCAGTTCCCGGGCCGGCACCGACAACCGGTCGCTTCGGTCGCTCTCGGCTCCCTCGCCTTCCGCTCCGCTGCGGCTTTGCACGCCCCTGACACGGCTTCGTGCCTGGGGCTCGGCGAGCTGCTCCACGATGCGGGCGTCGTGCGCCCTGAGCGCTTCCAGCAGCTTGGCGAGCCCGCCGTACGCCCTCGAGGTGAGCATGTTGTCTGCGGTCTCGCCCGGCCCGAGCAGGACCGGCACCACCAGCGAGGCGACCTTGCCCTCAGCGGGCTGCATCCGCAGTGCCCGGCCGACGGCCTGGACGAGGTCGGGCATGGAACCGCGGACGTCCGCGAAGTACACGGAGTCACAGCGGGACGTATCGATGCCTTCGCCGAGCACGCGGACGGAGCCGAGGAACGTCTTCTCCACGACCGTGCCGTCAGCAGCGATCCCCTTGGAGAACTCGTCCAGGACCCGGCGCCGGTGGAGCGCCCCGTGGTCACCGCACAGCCAGTCCGCCCAGATCGTCTTCGGGTACAGCTCAGCGTCGGCCGCGTGCAGCCGGTCGGCGACCCGGGGGAGGTCGGCCGCGAACGCTTCGGCCTCCTTCACCTGATGGTGAAAGACGAGCGTCCTGCGGAAGCCTTCCTCGGCCGAGGCCTTCACCAGCGCGGTCAGGAGCGCGGCGAGCCGCGCCCCGCGTACCTGGTCCGAGCGGGCTTCGGCGCCCAGGAGCTGTGCGGCTTGGAGGTGGGTGTCGGTGATGTCCAGGCACACCACCTGGTAGGGGGCACAGATTCCCCGGTCGATGGCCTCGGACAGCGTCAGCATGTAGCAGCGGGCACCGAACGGCCCGTCTGGATCGTCCTCCATCGACGCCACCAGCTCACCCGGCACGCCCGGCGCACCCTCGGAGTCGTCGTCCAGCTGCCACAACCTCGGGGTGGCGGTCATGTACAGCCGTCGCAAGGACGGGATGCGGGTGTTGTCGTGGACGACCGCCCATGGCTTCCCGATTCGCCCGGAAGTGCGGTGCGCCTCGTCCACGACGATGAGATCCCACCCCGGAAGGCCGGCAGCGTGCGCGCGTTCCAGGGTGCCGAGCCCGAGCGAGGCATACGTGGCGAACACCGTGACTTTGTTGCACGGGCGGACCCAGGCGACCAGCTCGTCCACGTCCGTGGTGTTCGGGAAGGACGCCCCCGGCCCCCGAAGGGACGAGACCCCGATCATTGGCCCCGTACGCCCGCCCTCGCGCCAGGCGGCCTCCGTCTGCGCCAGCAGGTCCAGCGAGGGCATGAGCACCAGCACTCGACCCGCCTGCAGCGCCTCGGCGCTGCGCACGGCGACGAGTGTCTTGCCCGATCCGGTTGCCATGACCACCTGTGTCCGCAGCCCCTGCTCGGGCACAGTAGATCTTGCCGGCAATTCAAGGGCCCGCAGCACCCCGTCTACGGCTTCCCGCTGGTGGGGGCGGAGTTCCTTCGCTGCCATATCGACCGGCTTTCTGCTCTCTGTCGGAGTGCGGTTCGACATCGCGAAGTGCCCTTTCCAAACCGGACATTGACCTCGCTGCGGCTGCAAAAAGCCGCGGACCGTCGCAGGGGACAGATCCGACAGCTGACGACGATCACGGCCTCCGACACCACCGCTGGTGGTACCACACCAGTCCAGAGTCTATCGCAAACAAAAAATGAAGCACAGCAATCGAGGACAGCACGCAACATGATAAGTTCCAGCACGGGGGGACCTTCTGCCGTCCGTGCCCGCATTGAACAAGAGCGGCCCGCGGGCCACAGAAGACAGGTAGACGCCGACTGTGACTGCCGAGTGGTACGTCCTCATCGAGGAGGACACCCGAACGACGGAGCGCCCCGACGGTGTGGAACTCAGGCTGCACCGGTGGATGCTGGTGGGCACCTATCACATCGGCCAGGACGAGACGGACGCGGTGGCGGCGGCCGAGGATGCGGCCCTGAACTACATACCGGGGGTGCTGGCCCGGCATGCGCGGCCGGGAGACGAGCCGGCCCGTCACGCGTTCCTGGCTCAAGACGGTGCGTGGGTAGTGCTCCTGAGGCAGCGGCACCGTGAGTGCCATATTCGGGTGACCACGGCCCAGCTCATGCACTCGCAGAAAGAGAAGGAAGCACCTCCGGAAAGCCTGAAGGAGAAATTCCGTAGCGCCTTGGAAGGGCCACCGCCGCTCCCGAAGCCTTGGACGCCACCAAAGCAACCCGGGCAACGGTGAACCGACCCCCTCCTCGTAACCAGCCAGGCCCGCGTCAGCGGGCCCACGGTCCTGAAGGCGCAGCCGTAAGGACCATCAGGCGGGGGAGCGCAGCGGACACGCCGGTCAGGCTGAAGCGAAGCGGAAGCCTGATAGCGGGACACAGTCCCGCCGGTCCGGGAGCGCAGCGGACGGACCGTCACCCTGCCTGCGCAGCAGGCAGGGTGTGCGTGGAGCGCAGCTCCACGCCAGCGCGCCCGCGGAGCGGGAGCGCAACACCCGCGCGCAGCGCGCGCGGGTGTTCGCTTGCACATCGCGCAGCGATGTGGTACCCGCTCCGCGGG
>NZ_JBICAJ010000023.1:0-30187 GCF_043088925.1 Streptomyces sp. NPDC014006
CCGGACACCGTGGTGCGCGGCCACGGCTGGCTGGCCCTCACCGCACCCGGTGCGAGCCACGGCGCGTTTCCCGGGACCTTCAACGTCTGAGGCGCGAAACGGGCGCACCGAGCCGGGTTGGTTCCGTGTGCCCCCGCCACCCGCCGCGGGCGGCGGGAGTCTGCCGCGATGGGGTCGTTCCCGGCCGCAGCCAGGAAGACACCATCACTGACCGCAAAGTCGGGGCCGAGTGACGCCTTCCGGTATCTGTCCGTTGCTCAGGCCGGTACGGCCACGAGGGCCAAGGCCAAGCCTGCGCTGGTCCCTGCTGCCCGACGCCTACGACGCGGGGCTCTCCGAGTGCTGCTGCGGAACGGCGCCGTTGACGCTCGCGTGAGGAAGAGGAACGGCTGGCTTGAGCACTCCGTCCAACTCCGGAAGCTTCGCCGCGGAGAACTTGAGGATCAACGCCGCCTGGAGATGGGCCTTGAGCGCCGGGTCCTTGACGTCTTCCAGCAGCCGGATCGCCTGACCGGCATCCCGCTCGACCTTCATGTCCTGCCGGAGCGACTGGGTCTGGGACTCCATGTGTTTCAACGCTAGGTCCGCTCGCCGGTGGAACAAGGTGCCGATGACCGTCATCAGGAGACCGGCCACACTGGCGGTGACGGAGGCGTACTGGTCCCCGGTGCTTTCGGCCCTAAAGATCGCCATGCCGATGCCAGCGAGCAGTACGAGGCCACCCATCACAGAACAGGTCAGACTGACGCTGAAGCTGCGACGGGCCTGGGTGAGTCCGTAAGCGTAGTACTCGATCAGGAGCTTCGCGAACCGCGTCTCCGCCGAGTGCTCGCCTTCAACAGTCCCGTTCGGCTCTGGCTCAACGGCCGCCGGCCCGAATACTTCTTGACGCAGGCGATCACGCTCCTGATCGACATCTGCGCCCAAGCGGTGGCTACGCCACGAGTGGTAGGACCAAAGCAGCATGACCACATTTGCGATCACGATCACCGCACCAAGAATCCAATCCTTCACCTGAACAAGGTGGCAGATATTGGCATCCCACGGTGCCCTTCCTGACCGGTCACTCGTCACCACACGCACGTGAGGGGGTGCGCCGGCCATGGCTCGACGCAGCGCCGCGAGCGGCAAGCGTCGGCCTTTCTCCACCGCGCGCAGCTGCTCCCAGATCGACCGCAGTGAGCGGCTGCAGGGACGCATCCAGGGTGGTTGGCGTTGGGCGAGAGCAGGTTCGTCACCTGGCGCGCAGTGTGCAGCGTGGACAGCCGCGCCTCGGCAGGAGGGCAGCCGCTGCGGCGAGCAGGCGCAGGCTGCCGTGCTCGGAGACTGCGTCTGCCCGCAAGGGCATGGTCGCCGCTGGCCCTGCCCACACGGACGGGTGTGTGCTGTCCTCGCGCACTGAGACCGTCCAGCCCGCCCTGCGCGTCGGACGAGGCAGGCGGGGGAGAGCGGTACTCGGGGTAGATGCTGGAGGTGCCCGGTGGCCTGCACCGCTGAAGGTCGCAGGCGTCGTGGCGCTGTCCGTGGTGGTGACCGGAAGGAGCAGTCGGTATGGCACGTACACGTGCGGAGGCGAGCGTCAGGCATCCCCGGCACGAACGCAGGGGCGAAGTTCGGCTGCCTGCGGTCATCGCGACGCTCGCCGCGATCGCCCTGTACCTGTTGCTGCCGCAACGGCTGCTGGTCGCTCCGCGCTACGTGCTGCCCGCCCTGGAGTGTCTGCTGCTCGTTCCGCTGATCGCGATCAATCCGAAGCGTCTGACCCGGCAGACGAAGACGTTCCGGGTGCTTTCCCTCACGCTCGTGGCGGTCATCGCCGTCAGTAATCTGGTGGCGCTGGTCATCCTGATCCACGAGCTGGTGTACGCCGGGGTGAAGGACGGCCGGTCCTTGCTGGTCGCGGCGCTCCAGGTGTGGCTCACCAACATCATCGTCTTCGGCCTGGCCTACTGGGAGCTGGACCGCGGCGGCCCGGTCAGCCGCACCCAGGCGCCCCGCTCGGCGCTGCCCCTGGCGGATTTCCGTTTCTCGCAGGACGAGAACGACGATGCCATCCAGGAAGTGGCCGACGGCGCCAGCGGCACGTCGGACTGGGTCCCCACCCTCGTGGACTACCTCTACGTGTCCGTCACGAACTCCACGGCGTTCAGCCCGACCGACACGATGCCGCTGTCGACCCGCGCAAAGCTCCTGATGAGCATCCAGAGCGTCTCCGCCCTGTTCACCTCGCTCCTTGTGATCGCCCGGGCCGTCAGCATCCTGCACTGACCGGCCGTGTGGCTCAGGCCGCCTCCCTACGACGGCCCCGGCGGCCCCGCCCGCCGGTCTTCGCCACGTCCCTGTCGGACGGCGTCGGAAGATGGACGCGGGGTGTGACGTCACGATGGGGAGAAGAGGAGTTATAGGACGCCCTCCCAGATGTCGCCACCATCGGCCCAGGTCCAAAGCCATTTTCGTAGTGAGGTGGTCGCATGGCGCAGGCCGTCGTGGTGATCTTCACCGTCGAGGTAGCCGTCGGTGTCGCAGAGAAGCACCGGGTTGTCGACAGCGGTCAAGGAGACATGCCACTCCATCGTGCAGCCGCCATAGGTGAGAAAAAGCCGTGACGGCGGCATGCCTTCTGACCGATTGCATTCGTGGATGCTGACTGCGCACGGCCAGTCGCGCCGGTGTTCTGGAGCCCGGTTGCCGTCGGTCAGAGAGGCAAGCCCGCTGTCGGGTCCGAATTCTCCGTTGGCGACCTCGGTGTAGACACGCCGGAGCCATCAGGCTGCGGCGATCCCACGTCGCTCATGATGCCGCACGATGATCCGTCACACTCGGCTCAGGAAGCCGCGAAGGTGGCACGTCGGCAGCAGCCGAGGAAGGGGCCGGGCAAGGCGCTGCGCGAGGTGTCTCTGTGGGCGCAGGCGGTGAAGAAGAAGGCGGGGGCGGGAAGGCGGCCGCCGCGAAGCGCGCGGCGGTTGCTCCATCGAGCAGCAGCGGCGTCGCTTGTCGATGGGTTTGGGAGTCGCCCTGGTCCACGGATGGGTGATGTCGACGAGTTTGCGACCTCCACATGGACACCGTGACCGGTCGTGTGCGATCAGCGGGTTTACAGCTGGGGCTGCGGCATCCGCTGCCAGCTGAACGGGCCGTAGGTCGTGTCGGTGACAGCGTAGTTGGCGTTCGGATCTGCCGTCGGTTTCAGCCATTCAAGCGGTGTGGTGCTGCCGTGCACGTCGATCCGGTGGAAGTTCGAGACGTTGTAGTACGGGTGCTCGTTCCACGCGTTGTCATCCGGGTCGTGGGCGCACACGCTGGTGCCGGTGGCCGGGTCCGTTTCGCCGGTGCACGTCGTCGTCGGCGACAGCGGGTTGTCCGAGCGGTACAGGTGCGAGTCACCGTTGAGCATCGGCACCGGACGGCCGAACTCGGTCGTCTTCGCCGCGACTTCGCTGATGATCGGCTCGTAGTTCGTCAGGTGGTCCTTGGTCTTGCCGTCGAGGTCCCACATGTCCGCCTGTGCCGTGATCACCACCGCCTTGGAGTGCTTGGCGCGCGCCTCGGCGAAGGCGGCATCGAGCCAGCGGACGTCGGCCGCTGTCCGGTTGGTCCGCTCGTCGGTCTGCGCCTGAGTCGGTGCCGGCACCTTGTACCAGGGGTCGGCGTCGTTGTTCGAGCCGCCCGGCACGTTGATGGTCACGAAGACGATGTCGTTCTGCGCCCACATCACGTTCTCTACGTACTGCGCGTCGCCCGGGTGGCCCGGGTCGTAGGCGGTGGCCTGGGACACCACGTTCAGTGTCCCACTGCCGAGAGTGTGGCCGGGCTGCGCGTAGAAGTCCTGCCGGACTTCGGCGAGGTTGTCGAGCGGGTTGCCACAGTGGTAGCTGACGCAGTCCGCTGTGTTGGTCGACAGGCCGTTCGTGCCGATGTAGTTGATCGCACCGGAAGCCGAGTCGTAGAAGCCGCCGCCCTGACCGGGCGAGGTGAGACTCGAGGCCTTGTGGCAGTCGGCCCACTCGTTGTCGCCCGGCGTGTAGACGAGCGGCTTGGTGAAGGTCTGCCACATGGATGCGATCGAGGCGTCGTAGTCCTCGGTGCAGAACTCCTTGCCCGAGTGGATGTCGCCCACCTGGATGACGTCGCTGACCGTCGGGTCACTGTTCATGGTGCCGATGAACGCCGGAGTCTTCTGGAACTGCGAGGTGTCGGCGGTTTGGCCCGCAGGCGCGTACGCCGACCTGCCGTACGGCGAGTCGCCGAACACGGCGAGCGTCAGTGGGCTGCCGGCCGCCGATGCCGGAGCGGCTGACCCCACGCAAGAGGCGAGGCCGATGGCGGCGAGCGTGACAAGCCCGCGCTTCAGCGTGCATCTCAACATGCGTCCCTCTTTCAGGTCCGGTTGCGGGGGTCCAGTGAACTGGAACCTCAGGAAGCGGGACGTGGCATCAATGGCGGCCGGAGGATGACGAGTAGGCGAAATCCGGCCGCGCCGGCGGGCCGGAGCGCTCTCTCGTGACTCAGTCGTCGTGGCGTGTGTCGGCCACTGCCGACGAAAGCCTGTCCCCCTGCAAGAAGCCGGGGGAGGTGCAGATAACACGTCAGCGCGCGCAGTAGCCGACCTGGCTCGGCCGGCACACGAGGAGCAGCGCCGCGGCTGCCCGGTCGGTGGTGGGGTCAATCCGTCTGGGCGCATCGTTCACGCTCACGACGCTAAGGCGCCGTCGTCCCCGCCGCCCGGCGGCATCGGCCGCGCGGGGGCAGGCCTTACCCGCCTGGAGGGCGGGCGGGGCAGCCCGCCGCCGTGCTGCGCGTCGCGGGAGGGAGCCGGCGCGCTGCGGTGCGCGACCCGCAGACCGTCCTGTGGCCACTGATAGGCGCGGCTGCCTTGCGAGCCGGTTCCTTCCGCGTCGACGGGCACCTGGTAGATGACGCGTCCGTCGGGCCGGTCCTGCCTGGTCTGCACCTCGGCCCACCGTCAGCGGCCCGCCGCCATGACCCACAGGGCCGGCGGATCCGTCGACGGCCGGGTCCACACAACCGGCCGGTGTCCGTCCTCCGGGCGCCATGGCCGAGCCCCCACCGCGTCCGGGACTTCATCGCTCACGGTGCCAGCCAGGTCCGGAGACCGCTGAGAGCCTGCGGGCGCGGTGACCGGCTGCGTTTCTGATTGCGCATTGTTCGCGACGTGCGACGGCCGTCGCGGGCGGACACGCACTACGCCTTGGATGCCCGGCCGGACGAGTAGCTGAGCGAAAGCGCGTTGATGTCATCGTTACGCAGAACTGAGGGGCTCGTCCCTTTGGCATGGGTGACGGCGAGCATGGCGCGGCCGATGGCTTGGGTGGTAGTGACGTAGCGGGGGACGGCGCGCTGCAGGAGCGGGTAGAGCCCTGCGGTGATGCGGTACATCGTGCGGTACAGGGGTGTGCGGGCGACGGCTCCGTCGACGGGCTGGACGTACCCGGGGCGGAACATGTGCGCAGTCATCGGCAGGGCGAGCAGTTCGTTCTCGGTGCGGCCCTTGACCCGTGCCCACATCTGCCGGCTCTTCTCCGTGGGGTCGGTGCCCTCGCCGGAGACGTAGCAGAAGGTGAGGGCGGGGCTGGCGGCGACAAGGGCGTGGGCGGCTGCGAGGGCGTAGTCGAGGGTGATGCGCGTGTACTCGTCTTCCTTGCGACCGACCGCCGAGACGCCCAGGCAGTACAGGCAGGCGTCCAGGCTGTGGAGCTGCTCCTGGATGGGCGTGTAGTCGGCGAAGTCGGTGTGGATGACCTGCCGCAGTTTGGGGTGGGCGATGTCCAGGGGCCTGCGGACGACGGCGAGCACCTCAGTGACCTGCTCGTCGAGAAGGCAGGCGCGCAGGGCGCCGTGCCCGATCATGCCGGAGGCCCCGAAGACGACGATGCGCATGGATCTTCTTTCTGTGCGGTCAGTGTTCAACGAGGGGCTGTGTACTCGGTCAGTCGCCGGCGGGCCAGGTCATGCCTCGGTCCCCTTCTCAGTGCTGTCGCTGGCGGATGTGGCCGCGATCCAAGAGCTGAGGATGCGGAACTTCTCCTGGGTGGGGGACCCGGGTGGAGCCGACCAGGTGATGAGCTGCTGGTCGGGGTCGCCGGCCCACTGGAAGGCGTCCCAGTCCAGGGTGAGGTCGCCGAGGTCCGGGTGGTGGATGGTCTTGGTGCCGAATTCCTCGCGGGCGACGTGGCGGGCGGCCCACCACTGGCGGAACTGTGCATCGGCGACCGACAGCTCACCGACCAGGGATGTGAGCCGGGGATCGGTGGGGTTGTCGGCGGCCTGCATGCGCAGCAGCGCGACGCCGGCGCGGGCCATGGCCCCCCAGTCGTCGTAGAAGTCCTTCATCCGGGGGTCGGTGAACAGCATCCGCACGTAGTTGCGCTCCTTGGGGAGCATCTTGTCGACGTCGAGCAGGAGGGCCGCGGCAAGCGGGTTCCAGGCGAGGATGTCGAGGTACTTGCCCACCACGAACGCCGGTGTGTCGGTCAGCTGGTCCAGCAGAAGCTGGATCTGGGGGCGTACCGGTGTCGGGCGCCGCCTGGGCGGGGTGCGTCGTTCGGCCTGCCGCGCGAGCCTCTCGGCATAGGCGCGCTCGTCGGGTGTGAGGCGCAGTACGTCGGCGAGGGCTTCGAGGACGGGTTCGGAAGGGGCGAGTCGTCCCTGCTCGATGCGGGCGTAGTAGTCCTGGCTGATCGCCACCCGTGCCGCAACCTCTTCGCGCCGCAGTCCGGACACACGGCGGCTGCCCGGCTCTCCCGGGTCAAGCCCCAGGTCGGCGGGGTTGAGTTCGCTGCGGCGGGCCTTGAGGAACTGGCCGAGTTCTTCCAGGTGCGGGTTCTTCGCGTTCACGTCTCTCACTGCCTTCGGGGGCGTGCCCGGGAGGGAGGGCCGTCCCGGGCACGGGGTGCGAATCAGGCGGGCACCCGGAGGGGTCAGGCAGGCTGTCCCTGGGTGAGGTGGGTGTGGAAGAACCTGGTCACGTTCGCGACGGCGTTGTCGATCTGCTTCGGCGAGTCGTAGTAGTCGTAGTGGTTCCCGTCGGACCACACGAGCTCCTTCTCGCCCTGAACGGCCTCGTAAAGCTTCTTGGCGTTCTCGGGCAACGCGCTCTCGTCGGAGTGCACGACGATCACCGGCGTCGTGACGGACGACGCCTCGCTCAACGCGTCGAAGGCGAGCCAGTTCGCCCACGAGGAGACATCGAGTTCGTTCCTGTACTGCGGAACGTTGCCCCGCGCCTCGTTGTCGTAATAATCGAAGGCGCCATCGACGGGGATGTAGTTGGCCGCATCCTGGTCGGTCTCGCTGTAGACCGTGATGGTCGTCGCCTCGCCGGTCTCGTCGTACTTCTTCCTGGCTGCGGCCGCCTGCTCACGCCGCGGCCATGCCGTCCTCGCCGTAGGTGGCGGTGAAGACGTCCTCGTTGACGAGGAACCCGGCGATCGTCGCCAGAGCCTTCAGACGCGGGTCCTGGGCGGCGAGGTAGACCGCGTTGCTGGCGGAGGTGCACACGCCGACCATGCCGACGGCCTCCACGTAGGGGAGATCGGTCAGGTAGGTGACCGCCGCCTTCAGGTCGCTGAGCTTCTCGGTGGGCGACTCGTACTGACGCGGCTGCCCCTCGCTCTCGCCGTAGTGGGCGTAGTCGAAGGCCAGGGCGACAAAGCCCTGCTTCGCGAACTTCGCGGCGTAGGTCCCGGCCATCTGTTCCTTGACCGAGGTGAACGAGCCCTGCACGATCACCGCCGGATAGCGGCCGTTCTCGTCGAGGTCGTCCGGGGTGAACAGGTTGCCCACCAGGGTCAGCCCGTCACGGTCGAAGGTGATCTTGCGGTTCACTTCTGTACTCCTCGGTCTATGCGTGCCCCGCGCCGTCACAGCCGTAGCCGGTGAGGCCGACAGGATGCCGGCGTGGGCGTTTCTCTGCCCGCGGGGGCGGCTGGTCCGTCTGCTGCCCGGATGCCACGTTTCGAGAGTGCCCCCGGTGCGACTTGTCCACAATGGGAAGGATCTTTCCTAGGCACCTGACCAGCAACGACACACCGGGTTCCTCGCCCGGCGGGGCCAAGAACGGGTTCGCCGGCACGAGGGGGCTCCACTGCTTGCGTACGCCTGACTGAAGCACCGAACGGTTCGTGTGCAGCCCGTTCCGGATGGAGAACGTGTCTCCGGTCCCGGGAAGATCGAGTCCCTCCGGTGCGCCGGCCCAGCGGGTGGCCACGGTGTCGTGGCGGGTGGTGGCCATGACGTGGAAGACATCCGCCCGCTCCAGCTCGGACCGCCAGCCCTTGGAGAAGCCGTAGGCGGCGTCCGCGGTGACCCAGCGAACGGGATCTCGTCCGCGATCGCGCGGCGGACCATCGCCTTGGCCATGGCCACTTTGGTTGCGAAGGCGACCTCGTCGTCGATGCCGGCCCGGCGGCACCTTTCACGGTCATCCATCCAGGAGGTGGGCAGATAAAGACGCCGGTCGATCAGCGTTCGCCCGCGGCTCGTGGCATAGGCGAGGAAGACACCGACCTGGCAGTTCTCCGTCCGCCCGGCGGTGCCACTGCCGCTGCACCCCTGCCGATCGTGTCCCCTTCTTCATCCGGAACACGCCCAGTCACTCGGTGCGCACGGGTGCCGCGGCCCGGATTCATGGCGTCTCCGCCAGCCTCCAGCCCTCATCGGCGCTGCGCAGGTAGCCGCCCTTCGGAAGGTGGCTGGGGAGGAACAACGTACCGGTGTCGGCGTATCGATGGAGGATCGTCCTGCGGGTGACGGCGGACTGGTGAGGATCGGTGCACATCGCGGCGGACACGTCGGGGCGGCGCAGCTGCAGGGGGTGGTGAATCAGATCCGCGGCGAGCACTGCGCGTTGGCCTTGGCTGTCGATCTCGACCAAGACGTGGCCGGGGGTGTGCCCAGGCGCGGGGATGAGCCTCACTTCCTGGTCGATGCGAGTCTCGGGTTCGCAGGTGTCGAGTTGCTGGGTGGCGTGCAGCGGCAGCAGGCTGTTGGTGATGTGGACTTGCGGCTTGCCGCGGGTGGCGTGCGAGTACTCCTCCGCTGTCGTCAGATATCGGGCCCTGGGAAAGGTGGGCCTCAGCTTTCCCGCCTCGAAGGTGGTGTTCCAGCCGACGTGGTCGTGGTGCAGATGGGTGTTGATCACTGTGTCCACATGCTCTGGGCTGATCCCCGCCGCAGCCAGGGCGGAGGGCCAGCGTGAGACGAAGTCGGCTCTGGGATGGGGTCGGTTGGGCTTGGGACCGCCGAGGCAGGTGTCGACGAGGATGACCTGCCCCGCTCCGAGGATCGCGAAGCCCTGACAGATGACGCGCAGACGGGTTCGGGAAGAGCCGCTGTAGGTGTCTCCGTAGGCCTCTACCAGATCCTGCAGTTCGCCCTGGTCGAGTTGCGGGTAGGTGGCGCGGGCGGGCAGGGCCGGGCCGACGGCTTCCACGAGGGGCACGATGGTGCGGGCTCCCACCCGGATCGGAGTGGGTTGGGCGCTGGGGATGTCAAGGTTCGGCATGGGTCGCCTTCTTGGGGTCTGTGCTTGTGTTCGGTGGTGGATCAGTGACCGTGGGGGTTGAGGCTGCTGAGGGCCGGGATGCCGTTAATGGTGAAGTGGATGGCCGCCATCAGAAGGGCGACGCCGAGGAGAGTCATCAGGATCTTGCGGTTACGGCTCATGGTGTTTTGTCCTCCGGGACGGGTGCTACAAGATCGGGATGCGTGCTGCCGGATCCGGGTGGGTGCTACGCGATCCGGGTTGCCACCGGGTCGGGATGCGTGCTGCCGGATCGGGGACGCGTGCTACAGAGCGACGAGGGCTTCGCGTACGGTCGTCAGCGAGGCGCGTCTGGCGGCTGCGGCGCTGGCTGCGGCGGCGCCCAACAGGGTGAGCAGGCTCCACAGCACGAGCGCCGGGAGCGAGAAGTCGAACGGGAGGTCCTGCCGGAACGCCTGGTTACCGATGAAGTTCCCGAACACCTGGGTCAGGGGCAGGGCCGCGACCGTCGCGAGCAGCAGGCTGAGCGCGGCTGTCAGGACGCCTTCGGTGACGACGACGGTACGGATCGCGGAGGCGGTGGCGCCGAGCGTGCGCAGCACGCCGAACTCTCTGGTCCGTTCGAGGACGCTTGTGCTCAATGCGGAGGCCAGGCCCAGCAGTCCGACGAAGCCCATCACGACCGCGAGGGCGATCAGGGCGTCGGCCAGGACCAGGACGTGTCCGTCCAGCGCCACGCGCAGCGTGTCGATGGTGGTGGCCTGCTGGATGCCCGTGCCCGCCCGGGTCAGGACGTTGCCCAGCCGGTCGAGGACCGCCTGCCGGCTCGCGGGGTCGTGGCTGTCGGTGACGGCGCGCAGCATTTCGGCCTGGCCGAGGGTGCCGGTGACGGCGGCGTAGTCCCGGTCGGTGAGGTAGGCGGCGCCTTGGGTGCCGAAGTCGGAGACGATACCCACCACCCGGCGGGTGACGGGGTGTCCGGCGATGGTGAGGGTGATGGTGTCGCCGACGGTGGTCCCGGGGGCCTGCTGTGCGGGCACCAGGTTGTTGAGCACGACGGCGTCGGTGTCCTCGGGGCGCAGCCACCGGCCGGCCATGAGCGGCGGGTGCGTCGGGAGGGAGCCGGCGGGGGGCGCCAGCACGGTGAAGCTGGCGTGACCTTCGTCAGGGTATACGTGCGCCACGTCGACCTGTCCGGCCGTGTGGACGGTGGCCGCGGTCCGGCCCCAGGCCTCGGCGGCCGCCACACCTCGGGTCGCGCGTGCGAGTGCCGCGAGCCGGTCGGCGGGGTAGGGCCTGTCGAGCCGTATTTCGAGGTCGTAGGTGCGTCGGCTGATGCTCTCGGAGACCAGGGAGCTCCAACCGCCTGCGGTGTTCAGCCCGGTGAGGAACATGGTGCCGGCCACGGTGAGGAGTCCGACGCTGAGTACAAGGCGACCGCGGCGCCGGAACATGTTGCGCAGAGCCATGAGCTGGGTACGGCTGGGGCCGCGAAGGCGCGCCAGGAACCTTTCGGCGAAGCCGCCCAGGGCGGCGGGGTCCGCCCCGTGGTCGTCGATGGCCTGGCGAACGGTGATGCGGCTGCCCCGCAGCAGCGGCACGAGGGCCACCAGCAGGGGTACGCCGACTCCGGCGCCCAGCGCGACCGCGTACACCCAGGGGGGTACGGACTCTCGGGCGATGTCGAGGTTGAGCAGACGGGCGGCCTGCCCGGCCAGGACGCGCCCCAGGGCGAGTCCGGGTGCGAGTGCGAGTGCGGTGGCAGTGAGTGCGATCGCGGCGGCCAGTGCCAGGTACATCTGGAGAATCTGGCCGGTTCGGGCACCGACCGCCTTCATCGCCCCGATCTGCCGGATCTGTGCGGTCAGCATGCCGCCGAGCATGGTGGCAACCAGGATCGAGGCGAGCAGCAGCGCCATGAGCCCGAAAGCCAGGAGCACGAACCCGACCATGACCATCTGCCCCTGGTGGGGATGCCGTCCCGGGGGCGGGATGTCGATGCTGCTGACCGGGTGACCCAGTGCCTTCATCCGGGCGGCGACGCGCTGCGCGGTGCGGTCGATGACAGAGGAGCTGGTGGCCACCGTGGTGTGGTTGCCGACGACGATGCGCAGTTGGTCCAGGGTCCGAGGCCGTCCCAGGGCGGACAGAGCGGTGGTGGTGGTGTAGGCGTAGGCGGTCTGCTCCTGCCCTGCCGGCGCCACTCCGCCGTCGTGTACCGAACCGGCCACCGTCATGGGGGTCGGTGGGCCGCCGGGCGCCTCGACGGTCACTCGCTGACCGGTGCTCACCCCAAGGAGGCCGAGGGCGGTGCGCTCCAGCAGCAGAGACCCCTTGGGCGGGGGCCAGCTTCCGTGCTCCACGGCGACCGTGTTGATCCGCTGGGGATCGGCCGGGTCGCTGGTGAAGAGCACCAGGATGCGCCATGGTCCGTCACCGACCCTGATCCGGGCCTGGAGGGTGCTGCGGGCCGCGGCGTCCAGGACGCCGGGCTGCGTGCGAACGGCGGCGAGGGTGGCCGCGTCGACGCCGCCGGGAACGTGCAGGGTGGCTGAGGCCGGGTGGGTGGCCTGGTAGTTGCGGGTGATCTCCCGGCCGATGATCGCCCGGGAGGAGAGGAACGCCGTGACCACGAGCACGCTGACCGCGAGTGCGATGGTCATCATCGCGACCCTGGAGCGGGTGGCCCACAGGTCGCGGCCCAGTTTCCGCAGCCGCAGGCGGGTCATGAGGCCACGTCCTGTCGTACGCGCAGGGTCGTCGAGTCCTCGCTGATGAGGCCGTCAGCGAGGGTGATCTGCCGGGTGGCGTGGCGGGACAGATCGCGTTCGTGGGTGACCATGAGCACGGTCCGGCCGTCTGCCGCCAGTCGGGCGAACAGGTCCAGCACGCTGTCGGAGGTGGCCGAGTCCAGGTTGCCGGTCGGTTCGTCGGCCAGCAGCACAGGGGGCTCGTTCGCCAAGGCCCGCGCGATCGCGGCGCGTTGTTGCTGTCCGCCCGAGAGTGCCGAGGGCAGCTTGTCCGCCTGTTCAGGTATTCCGACCTCGGTCAGCAGTGCCAGGGCCCGGGCGCGGCGGTCACGTGCGGGGACGGTGTCGCACAGGTCCATCGGCAGCATCACGTTCTCCGCCACGGTCAGGGTGGGCAGCAGTTGGAAGAACTGGAACACCAGGCCGACGCACCTGCCCCGCCAGGCGGCCAGCTGCGAGCCCTTGAGTGTGTGGACGGCCGTCCCGGCCAGGACGATCTCTCCGGCGGTGGGCCGGTCGATCCCGGCGAGAAGGTTCAGCAGCGTGGTCTTGCCGCTGCCCGACCGGCCCACCACGGCGACGAATTCCCCTGCGTCGACCTGCAGGTCGATCCCCCCGAGCGCGGTGACCTCCCCGGAAGGCAACGGATATGTCTTGACGAGTCCGTGAGCAGCGATCACCGGATCGCCTGCGGAACTTTCCATCGTGGGCGACATGGATGGCACCACCTCATCCTTGCTCAGAGTTTCTGGACATGCGTTCACTAGAGGATTAAGGTCCAGAAACGGAAGCCGGACAAGAAACAGGCCACGGCGGAGTGAGCGGTTTTGAACAAAATCCGCGGCTGGTGGCCAGTAACACGGGGGTGACGATGGTCACAAAGCCGGACCGCAGGATTCGCCGCACGCGGCAGGCACTCCTGCAGGCACTCTTCCAACTCATGGTGGAGAAGGGCTATGAGGGCGTGACGATCCAGGACATCATCGACCGCGCCGACGTCGGCCGCTCCACCTTCTACAACCACTACTCGAACAAGGACGACCTGCTGAAGGACGGCTTCGCCAACCTCCGTTCCCTGGTAGACCAACCGCCGCCTAACGCCACCGCGGTACCGAACCGCGGTCCGCTGCGTTTCAGCCTGCCGTTCCTGCGCCACATCCAGGAACAGGGGGACCTCGCACGGGCCGTCTTCACCCGAGGCGGCCTGCGCCCCGTGCTGAAGCACATCGAGGGACTGCTCGCCGACGTCGTCCGCGACGAGATCCCGTCCACCACCTCTGGCGCAGTGCCCGGTGAAGCGGTCGTGCGCTTCATCGTCGCTTCCCACCTCGCCTGCCTGGAGTGGTGGCTCACCGAGACCCCGCAGAGTACGCCGGAGGAAATCGACGAGATCTTCCGGACGCTCACCCGGCCCGGTGTCGAGGCCGGCGGCCGCTGATCGGCAGGCGACGGTCGCCAGCCCTCCACCAGCGACCTTGGCGCGTTTGCGCCGGTCCCAGCCAAGGTGCCCTCAGAGGTTTGAGCACGTTGGACCGGCCAAGCCGGGATCCTCACGTCCCGTCGGACACGTACGGACTGCCCCTGGTCGTCGCCGTCTCGGCCGCCGACACCGGCCAGCGAAGGTCGCGACGACCACGCTCGTGCGTGACGTCCTCAGCCCTGGGAACGCCGTCCTCGGCGGACTGCACCTGCTGACGAACGGGCACTGGCTGTGGCACTCGGACCTGGCGTACTACGTCGAGCGCTACCACGTGGCACTCGACCAGCAGTTCATCGCGCACGCGCAAGCCAACAGCTGGAACGTGCCGCGCCTCGACGACACTGACCTGCTCGCACTGCAGACGTCGCTCGTCGGTCACGACGGGCCTGAGCAACCGCCCGTCTTTTTAGCCTCGGCTACCCCGGTGCCTCACCCCATACCTTCGGGCCGCCACCCCACTCGATGTTGTCGGAGCGGATGACGTCCAGGTCGTCGATTGCCTCCATGCCGGCTTCCTGCAGGAAGGCGACGATGTCGCGGAGGCGGTAGGCGCGGCGAGGATCGCGCTGTCCGCCCGCACGCGCCGGCCGCCCTGGTTGTAGGGCGCGTTGGCTTGCGAGTCACAGGTCAGCGAACCGCTGTGGCAGAGGACTGGCTGAATCTGACGGTGCGGTAAGGCGCGGCAGGGGCGCGCTGCTCCAGCCAAGTCTGGCAAGGAAGATGCGGCCACGCTCGCGCTCGCGCCGGGCTAAGTACCCTGGACGGTAGGCAAGTTCAACGACGACAACCTCCTCACGATCAGCTCGCCGGTCGCGGCCAAGCCGTTCAGCTACACCTGGAACACCGACGACACCCTCAAGTCGCGCACCTATCCGGACGGGCGGGCCACCAGCTACCCCTACGACAAGACCGGCCGGATCAAGAGACAGACGACCAACAGCAAGGCCCTCTCCTACGGCTACGACAAGGCGGGCAACCTCACCAGCGTCACCGTGCCCACCACCACCGCCCGCGCCGAGACCCGCACCTACGACCAAGCCGGCCGCCTGGCGTCCCTGACCACGCCCACCCTGAACAGCACCTTCGCCTACGACGCAACGGCCGCCTGGTCACCGACAAGCCCGCCACCGGCTACCCGACCCGCTACGCCTACGACGACGCGGGCCGCATGACCCGCCAGTTCACCGACACCTCGGCCACCTCCTGCCTGACCGGCACCACAGGCAGCACCTACACCTACGACAAGACCGGAAACCTCAAGACCGCCGCCGAAGCCGGCACCACCACGACCTACGCCTACGACGCCGGCGACCAGCTGACCTCCACCACCGCCGGCACGGCCACCACCGGCTACATCTACGACGCCGACGGCAACCAGACCAACGACGGCGCATGACCGGGGCAGTGGGATTGCCGCCTAACAACGGCTGACACAATGAGGGGATTTGGCTTGACGACCACGCTGTGGTCCCTCAGGCTGGGCTTGCCTCTGGCGCGGAGCAAGGGCGTAGACGTGTTGGTGGAGTCGAGCCGAAGTGTTGACCGTCAGGGTCGACGTCTCCTTCGAGGAGAGAGCAGCAACCTCCAGCGGCTGGGGTCTCGCGTGGCCGCTGCAGCGAGCGTGGCCCAGTCCGGATGTGCAGGGCGCGAATCAGGACTGTCGAGTTCAGCCGAGTCGCGGCGAGGCGCCCTCACTGTGACTGCGCCGTTTGCGCCTTCCACGGTGACCTCCCGCCCTACCCTCGGGCTGCCTTGAGCGAGTGGCGGGGATGAATCGTCCTGCTCATCAGAGGACGAACGGGCAACAGGTCCCCCGATGGTGGTGATCTCCATGATCTGTTCTAGTCGGTTCAGCAGTGCCGTGGCCAGGGCTGCGCGTGCTTCATCTGCCAAGTCAAGCGCACGCTTCAACTCTTCGGAGCGAGAGTCGTCCAGATGTGCTTGATTGATCGCTGCCTCTCGAATCAGTTCGGTTACGCGCCTCAGTGCAGCCAGGACCCGTGCCTGCTCGTGAGAGCGGCCTTCGGCAGGGGAGCGGTGGGCGGGGTATCCATAACTCGACTGGTGGATCCAGATGCCGTCATGCAACGCGTGATCAAGGGCGAGCTGTGCCTGGTCGCTAGCGTCCGCCGCGGCGGCATCGAAGTCCTCAATCTGGACTGGTCGACCCAGTCCAAGATCTTGAATCGTCCGCGCAAGCAGATCGGACCAGGCGCGCGTGGCCTTACGCATGCTGATGATGCGGTTCAGCTCGCCCTCCTTCTGAGACTGCCGACGTGCCTCGTCACGTGCCGACTCGGCCTCCCTGCGGGCGGCCTTGGACTGCTCACGCTGTACTTGCAAGGGGCCCCAGTAGGCTGCCGCGCTGGTGGCCAGGGCGCCGCCCAACACGCCTAAGAGTCCGTAGAGAGTCTCTGACATGACCTCTATCCTTTCCGACTCGGCGCTCAACCTCACCTCCCTCAACCACTGCAGAGAGCCTTGAGTTGCCGGTGTGCGATCAGGCAGCACGCGAGTTTGAGGAACGCTTCATGGATGTCGGCTCGCCGTTCCCAGCGGATTCGTAGGCGTAGGAAGCCGTGCAGCCACGCGAAACTCCTCTCCACGACCCAGCGGTAGGTGCCCAGTCCGATGCCGTGCCGGGTGCCTCGGCGAGCGATCGCGGGAACGATGCCGCGGGCGCGGACCTGGTCGCGGTAGACGGTGTGGTCGTAGCCACGGTCGGCGAACAGCGAGTCCGGCTTGCGGCGGGGACGACCGATGCGGCCGCGGACCGGTGGGAGCGCGTCGAGCAACGGCATCAGTTGGGTGACGTCGTTGCGGTTGCCGCTGGTCAGCAAGACCGCGAGCGGGGTGCCGTGCCCATCGGTGATCAGGTGATGTTTCGAGCCGGCCGGCCCCGGTCGACCGGTGAGGGGCCCGTATGAATCCCCCTTCTAACGCCCTGACGTGGGAGGAGTTGACCACGAATCGAGACCAGTCCAGCCGCGAGGCAGCGTTCAGCTCAGCAAGCAGGACCTCGTGCAGCCGCTGCCACAGGCCGGCCTCGTTCCAGTCCCGTAAGCGCCGCCAGCACGTCATGCCCGAGCCGAACCCGAGATCCTGCGGCAGGTACTCCCACTGAATCCCGGTATGCAGCACGTACAGGATCCCGCACAGCACATCCCGGTCCGGCAGTGGCTTGCGGCCGGGGTACCGGAACCTGCGCTCACGCTGCGGCAACAGCGGCTCCAGGCGATCCCACAGCTCGTCCGACACGGTCCACGGCGATATCCTCACAACCAGCCGAACGCTCAACTCCCGCCCTCGGCAAGCCGACCAGGACCGATCCACCTCATTGTGTTAGCCGTTGTATCAGTTAAGAATGAGCCTGCAGCCGCCATCAAGTCCAGCCCTGTCGCAGTGCGGTTCCAGCCAGCTCGCGAGGCTGGCACACAGCCGCGGGACAGGGTCCACCCGCGGGACTCACCGGGCCACCTAAGGGCTTGCAGATCATCAAGGTGCTGCTTCCTGCTCCTGGGGCTCGTTGGTGTGGCATGCGTATCCCCGGCGAGGTGCCTGCCCAACTCGCTGTCAAAATCGCTGCCTTGCTCCCGCATATGGAGATGGGCAGGCTGATGAACATCTCCTGCCCGGTGTGCCACGCGAAGCCGGATGCCGAGTGTTCGCTGCCCGCCGGTTCCCACCAGGCGCGGCAGGACATCCTCTCCTACCACCTCGACCGTGATAGCGGCGGCCGCCGATAGACAGTGACCTCGCAGGTTCCTTCGGCGTAGCGTGACGGGTACACGCCCGGTCCATCGGGCGTCGCGGTGCGTACCGAGAAGGGGGAGTCCTTACCCGAGCGCGTCCGTCTCCGGTACCCCTCGATGAGCCCGTACCCCGACTGCGACGAGCACGCCGGACGACAGGCCGGCGTTCTTCGTCTGCACGATCACGGTCCGCTGACCCGCCTCAGCGTGCACGCGGCCACCGACACGGCCTCGTGCCCGCTGGAGTGAAAGCTACCGGGCGTTGCGGCGGACGGGATCCGTCGGACGCCCCGGGCAAGGTCGGGAAGGCAGGCCCAGGGCGTCCCCGTCGGCAAGCCAGTTGCCGTGGAAGCCGAACGGCACCCGGGCCGGTAGGTGCACGGTGGCGACCGGGGGCGCTGAGAGATCGTCGGCGTCCAGGACGACCAGGCCGCTGCGGTCGGTGGTGGCGTCGTGCACGTACGCCATCAGCCAGCCCGGACCGCCCGGCACGTCGTCGGCGGGGGCGAACGCCGCCTCCCCGGGGGTGTGGCCGGGGCCGAAGTCGTGTGCGGTCGGGGCGCCGGTGGCCAGGTCGTACCGGACCAGTGAGGTGCCGCTGGTGATGTGCCCGTGGCCGCAGTCGAGTCCGGTGAGCCGGTCGTCGACGCGCGGGAACTCGCCCGGGCGGTCGTCGACCTGCTCCTCGCGGACCGTGCCGCGGGCCGGGTCGACGGTCCACTTCCACAGCACGGCCTGCTGTGGCCGCGTGCCGCCGTCGGCGGTGCGCCGCCACATCTCCGGGTAGCGCATCACGTGGAGCACGATGCCTCCGTCCGGCGCGTCGTGGGCGTTCAGGGAGTGGAAGACGTAGCAGGGGTCGACCGGGAACCAGCGGACCTCGCCGTACGGGTCGTCACGCCGCAGCACGCCGAGTCGGGCACCGTACCCGGCGTCCCAGCTGTACGGCATGGTCCCGCCGGCCAGGGCGAGTTCGACGTCGAAGACCACCGGCAGGTCCATGAAGACGACGTGCCCGGCGGTGAGGGCGAAGTCGTGCAGCATGGTCGGGCCGGGGACGTCGATCGGCCTGCTGACCGTCAACGTGCCCGCGGCGTCGGCCCGGTGGTAGGTGAGGTGGGTGGGCTCCACCATGCCGTACCCGAAGAAGTGCAGTTCGCCGGTGGCCGGGCAGGTCTTCGGATGAGCGGTCATCGCGGTCCGCAGCCGGCCGCCGAAGTCGTACGGACCCTTGGTGCCGAGGTCGCAGGTGAGTTCGTAGGGCAGGGCGGTCTCGACGAGGGCGAGGGTGCGGCCGGCGTGCCGGACGACGTGGGTGTTGGCCGGGCCCGCGGTGAGGTCACGGCGGCCCCGGTCGTCGTATATCCGGGCCCCGTCGGTCAGGCGGGTGGTGCGCACCCAGCGGTTGCGGTACGCCACCGCCCGCCCGGCCTCCAGACGGACGCCGTGGACCATGCCGTCGCCGAAGAACCAGTGCCCGGAGGCGGCGTCGGCCGGGTTCGGGCCGTTGCGCAGGTACCAGCCGGCCAGCTCGGGCGGGATCGCGCCGGTCACCGGCAGGTCGTGCGCGGTGAGTTCCTCGGTGACGGGGGCGTAGTTGCCGGAGAGGTGCCTGGGGGCGGCGGTCATCGGGCCGTCTGCCCGGCCTTGGTCTGGACGTGGGCGACGTAGCGGACGGTGAAGAGCATCGGGAGGACGAACCCGGCGATCTGAACGATGGTCGCGGGCGTCGAGTGGGCGTTCCCGGCGCGGGCCATCAGGGCGAGGGCGGTGGCGGTCAGGGCGAAGGCGGCGGTCCATACGGCGGTGATGACGATGTTGGTCCGGATGAACGGCCTCAGTCCCCAGACCTCCCGCGGGGTGGTCCGCTTGGCGATGCCGAGCGTGAACGGCCGGCCCACGGCCAGCGAGATCCCGGCGATGAGCGCGAGGGTGCCGGAGGAGAGGGACGCCGAGTAGTCGTGTACGCCCGAGTGCGGGTCGGCGAAGGCGACGGCGGCGATCACGGCGAAGAAGGCCGCCGAGCCCGACTCCATGATCAGTGCGTCGAAACCGGTGCCGGACCGCCTCTCCTGGGCGATGATCGCGACCGCGGCCACCAGGGCGGCAAGCGCGCCCCACTGCCAGTTCCCCGAAGGGATGACGGCGAAGACGATCCAGGGCAGGAACGTGCGCAGGTACGACATCGGTTTCCCCGTTTCACTCAGGTGTCTCTTTGGACATGTCAAAAGTAGAAGGTCCTGTAGTGACATGTCAATAATGGAATGTAGAGTGGACGGCATGAGCCTCAGACACGCACTGCTCGGCCTGCTCTCGGAGCGTCCCGCCAGCGGGTACGACCTGCTGAAGACCTTCGAGACCTCGCTGGCCAACGTCTGGCCGGCGACGCAGAGCCAGATCTACACCGAGCTGACCAAACTGGCGGGCTCCGGGCTGATCACGGTGGCCGCCGAGGGCCCGCGCGGCCGCAAGGAGTACGCCCTCACCGACGAGGGGATGGCCGAGCTGCGCCACTGGCTGACCCAAACCGAGCCCCAGCGCAACACCCGAAGCGACATCCTGCTGCGCGTCTTCTTCCTCGGTGTGCTCCGGCCCGAGCACGCGCGGGCCTATCTGGCCCGGCTGGCCGAGATGTCCCTGCAGGGCGAGGAGCAGTTGCGGCGGCTCGTCGAGTCCGTCGACTGGGACGACGACAACCTCTCGGTCTACGGCCGGATCGCCCTCGAGTACGGGCTGCGGTTCAACGCGATGCGGCGGGAGTGGGCCGAGTGGGCGGCGCGGCAGGTCAGCTAGCCCCCGAGGGGGATCGGGCAGCGCCGAGGAAGATCGGGTTCGTGAACGCGGCCCCCGGTGATCATCGGCACCGCAAAGCGGCTGCTCGCCGACCCACGGCGCGGGACCCGGTCAGCGTCTCGACAACGAAGGGCGGCACGATCATCGGCGTCTACCGGGCTAACGGTAAGCCCACTTACGACAGCTACTGACCCGAGCCCCCGCCGACGCGTGTCCCGGCGCCGCCCCCAGGTCCGGCGGCGAATGCTGACAACGCCGGGACTGGTCTAATTGGATCTTCGCGAAGTCGGTCCGAAACGGGGGCAGAACACCATGACACCTGCGATCTTGCAAGGCGCCGGCGAGGCGGTCGACGCGGTCAACACACTGACGGCACGGTGAGCGGGGACGACGGCAGGCGGGCACGGTGTTCTCAGCCGCCGGCGTCTGGCCGCTGCTCGCCCGCCGGTGCTCCCGCCGGCGTTCTGGCCCGCCGAGGTCCCGCTGTTCGGCGGCATGGTCCCGGCCCCGCCTGCCGTCCCTGTCGTGTCGTTGCTGGCGGGCTGCGCCCGATGCTCCGAACTGCATGACAATCCCCCGTCAGATGCTTCATCAGAAGATTGTGACCATAGGGTTGTTTGACGGTGGCCTTGCTCGGGGGCCGAAGTCCGACAACGGCCACGGGAAGCAGGGAGAGGGGTAAGTGCTCCTTCCTGCGCGGCCCCGGGCGATCGGAGCGCCCGCCCCGGTAGTGGTGCTATGCCTGCAGCAGCGCTTGGTACCTGTGCAGGGGCGTGTCCTCGTCCAGCGGGGCGATCGCGGCAACGTAGCCGTCCGGGCGGACCATGATCCGGCCGCCGTTCGGCAGGCCGTAGCGGGCGGCCGCCAGGCCGTCGGGGTCCTGGAACACGGCGTCGTAGCCGGTCGGGGCCGTGGCGGCGGCACCGACCAGCAGCTGACGTGCCGTCATGCCGTCCACCGGTGTCGGTACAGGGCCCTTGACGATCACGGTGAGCAGCACGTGCTCGTGTGCTTCGGCGAGTGCCGCGTGCAGCTCCGGGCCGGCTGCGGGCAGGAAGTCGCCGGCATGCAGTTCGCCGCTGCCCCGGCCTTGGACCACGATCGGGCTCTTCCGGTACGCGACGGCGGTCTCCTCGGTGTGGTCGGCCATCGCCTGACGGACCGGGGCGAGGCCGGTGAGCAGGTGCATCCCCTTGTTGCGAAGTTTTTGCGCGATCGGGTTGGCGAGGGTGCCGACCCGGGTGAGCGTGCCGGCGAACCGGATCACCTGGGCACCGACCGGGTGGCGCTCGGCGTGGTAGCTGTCCAGCATGGCCGGGCCGGCCTGGCCGGTGCTGACCAGGCTGAGCTTCCAGGCGAGGTTGTGGGCGTCCTGGAGGCCGGTGTTCATGCCCTGGCCGCCGGCGGGGCTGTGCACGTGCGCCGCGTCGCCGGCCAGCAGGACCCGGCCGATCCGGTACTCGGGCACCTGCGCGTGGTGCACCTCGAAGACCGTGAGCCAGCGCGAGCCGCGGATCCGGATGGGGCGCTCGGCGCGCTCGTCCGCCACCTCTTGCAGCCACTCCTGGGTGGCGGTGCGTTGTTCGTCCGCGGATATGTTCGCGATGAGCCGCAGCCGGTCACCCTGCATGGGAAAGACCAGCAGTGGCCCGTCGTGCGGCGAGAAGAAGGTGTACATGCTGTGCGGGTCGAGGTCGTGGTCGGCGTTCACGTCGCCCATCAGGAACTTCTCGCCCTTGAACTTCCCGGCCAGTGCGCTGCCGACCAGCTGACGTGTCCGGCTGTGCCCGCCGTCGGCGCCCACCAACCAGCCGGTTCCGGCGGTCTCGTGGCTCCCGTCGGCGCGCTCCAGCACCACCCGGACACCGTGCTCGTCCTGCGTCAGGCCGGTGAGGGTCACCCCGCGCTCGACGGTGACGCCGTACTCGGCGAGCGCCTTGGTGAGGATGCGCTCGGTCTCGGTCTGCGCGATGGTCACCGAGTACGGGAAGGGGCTGTCCACCAGGTCGAGGGGGATCCTGGCCACCACCTCGCCGTCCGAGTGCATCTCCATCGCAGTGGTCCGGACGCCGGCCTGGATCAACTCGTCCACCAACCCCAGCCGCTCGAACATCTCCAGGCTGCGGGCGTGCACGATGATGGCTCGCGACTCCGTGGTCGGCTCGGCCAACCGGTCCACGATCCGCACCGGCACCCCGCGCCTGGCCAGCTCCAATGCGGCGGTCAGTCCCACAGGGCCCGCACCTACGACAATGATCGGGTCGCTCACAGCAGTCCTCACGTTCGTGCCAAGTATTCGGAAGGGGCCCACAACGACGATGCGGTTCAGGTGAGTTCGTGTCGGGTGCCGTCGGCGACGGCGTGGAGCTTGTCGGGGTTGGCCACGTTGTGGATGGCCGAGATGCGGCCCTCCGCGTCGAAGTCGAAGGTCATCGTGGCGATTACGCGGTCCGGGCCACGGAAGACCACGCCTGGGCCGCCGTTGATCCAGGTGAGTTCCGCCCGCATCTGTCCCGGTTCGATGCCCTGGTAGGTCGCGGTGCCGAGCGCGGAGAACCAGCCGGCCACGGTCTCCAGGCCGATGACCGGCTTGAGGGCCTGGCGGACCTTGCCGCCGCCGTCGGTCCACAGCGTCACGTCCGGGGAGAGCAGCTCCATCAGAGTGTTGATGTCGCCGCCCGTCGCCGCCGCGAAGAACCGCTCGGTGACGTCGCGTTGGCGGGCGCGGTCCGCGGTGAAACGGGGCCGGCGGGCCTGGACGTGCTCGCGGGCGCGGTGCGCGGCCTGCCGGACCGCCGCCTCCGAGCGTTCCACCGCCTCCGCGATCTCCGCGTAGCTGAAGGCGAAGACCTCCTTCAACACGAAGACCGCCCGCTCCAGGGGACTCAGCGTCTCCAGGACCACCAGCAGCGCCATGGAGACCGAGTCCGCCATGGCGGCGCCGTCAGCGGTGTCCGGGCCGGTGAGGATCGGCTCGGGCAGCCATGGCCCGACGTAGGTCTCGCGCTGGTGGCGCGTCGAGCGGAGCCGTTCCATCGCCAGGTTGGAAACGATCCGGGTGAGATATGCCTTGGGGTCGGCGACCTGGGAACGGTCGGCCGCCGACCACTTGAACCAGGCGTCCTGGACCAGGTCCTCGGCGTCGGCGGCGGTGCCGAGGATTCGATAGGCGACGGAGAAGAGCAGGGTGCGGTACTGCTGGAAGGCGAGCTGGTCGGGGCCGGCCTGCTGCGGCTGGGTCACTTGGCGCTCCTGATCCGGGTGTAGCGGCCGCCGTGCGGCCAGAGGGCGCCCGAGGCGGGCATCTTCTTCATGCGGGCGAAGGTCGGCCACGGTGCGGCGGTGACCGTCTCCTTGTACTTGGCGGCCCGCTTGCCGGTCAGCACGATCCGGCGCGGGCTGTCGTCGGGGTGGGTGAACTGCACGACGGCGTCGTTCCGGCCCAGGCTGACGGGTGTGTGGTAGTAGCCGAAGCGGAAGGGCTTGGGCTCCTTGCCGGCCAGCACCCGCAGGATCGAGAGGGCCGCGTGCACGCCGGTGGGCATGCCGCTCTGGCAGGTCCCGTGCATCACGCCGTAGCCCTGGCGGATCGCCGCCGCGTCGCCCACGGCGTAGACGTCCGGGTGGGAGACCGAGCGCAGCGCGCTGTCGGTGACCACGCGACCGCGCTCGTCGACGGTCAGGCCGGCGGCGGCGGCCAGCGGCGAGACGCGGGTGCCGCTGGTCCACAGCACCGCGGCCGCCGGGATGCTGGAGCCGTCCGCGAGCTCGACGCTGTCCGGCAGCACCTTGACCACCTCGACGCCGCTGCGCACCTGCACACCGAGCCGGGCGAGCGCCGAATCCAGGTAGGCCTTGGCCTTCGGGTGCATGCTCGCGCCCGGCTCCTGCCGGCCCAACAGCACCACCTGGAGCTCCGGGTGCCGCTCGGCGATCTCCGCGGCGGCCTCGACACCGGTCAGGCCGCTGCCACCGACCACGACGGTCCCGCCGTCGAGCCGGGTCAGCCGGTCGGCGAGGAGGGCGGCGTCCTCCGGGCTGTTGAGGGTGAAGGCGTGGTCGTCCACGCCGGGGACGACGACGGTGTTCGCGATGCTGCCCAGGCCGTAGACCAGGGTGTCGTAGCGCAGGTCCCGGTCGTCGTCGATCCGGACGGTCTTCGCCTCGGCGTCCACGGCGGTGACCCAGCCGCGGACGAAGCCGGCTCCGGTGCCGTCCAGCAGCTCCGGGATGTTCATCTCGGCCGTCTCCTGGCCGGTGGCGGTCATGTGCAGTCGGAGCCGCTCGGTGAAGGTGTCGTAGGGGTTGACCAGCGTCACTCGCAGGTTCCCACGCTTCTTGGTGCGGGCCGCGAGCTGGATCGCGGCCGAAAGCCCGGCGTAGCCGGCGCCCAGGACCAGGACCTCGTGCTGCTTCGCTGCTGTCGCGTTCATCGCTCTGCCGCCTCTTTCGTATCGGTCGTTCCGCCGTGCGGACGACCAACAGACGCAAGCTGCCCTTCCGTTCGTGACATGGGGCCAATGTGACCCGCGTCACATTGCGGTGAGAGCGGGCGCGGGCGGCATCAGTACCCCGAGCACCGCGACCGCAGCATTCAACCATGACGGAACAACAGGAGCCGCAAGTCAGCGGCATGGCCTGGTGCTTCCATGCCGCCCGCGAGCACGACTGCCTCTACACCACCCCCGACCAGCGGAACTGCGACCTCACCGCCTGATCGCGAGCTTCACTCGAAACGAACCGCACCCAAACCATTGATCGTCATCACCTCGACGCCTGATCAGTGGCGCCCACGACCCGCGCCGGAGCCAGCCCCCGAAGGACTTCTGGAGTCGACCACTAACTGAGCGTTTCATAATGCGGTGCGTAGTCGCCTCAAGCAGATGATGGCGCAGGCGAGTTCGAGGAGCCCCTGGTGAAGGTCGGCGCGTATCTCGTAGCGGATGCGCAGACGCTTGAACTGGTTGGGCAGGCGAAGGCGCGCTCTACCACCCCACGGGTCTTGCCCAGTCCCGAGCCATGCGGAGCACCTCGGCGGGCAATCTTCGGAGTGATCCCGCGCTTGCGGATCAGACACCGGTACCTGTCGAAGTCGCAACCGCAGTCGGCGAAGAGCCGCCGGGACGATGGCGGGGACGTCCGCGCAGGCCCCGGATGCGGAGAATGGCGTCGAGCAGCGGGATGAGCTGGGTGACATCGTGCCGGTTCCCGCCGGTCAGCGACACCGCGAGCGGGGTGCCGTGCCGGTCGACGATCAGGTGGTGCTTGCTGCCGGGACGACCGCGGTCGAACGGTGACGGCCCAGTGTGGAGCCCCCTTTGAGGGCGCGGACGTGCGAGCCGTCGAAGGCGCAGTCGTCCATCAGGCGCGGTGCGGTCACGACAGCAGAGCCCCATGGTGTTCTCCAGTTCTGTGGTATCCGTGGTTGCAGCCCGGGTGTGTGGCGGGTTTCATGGGGTGCGGGGCAGCGCCCGAACCGCCAGGCGGACGCATACCGCTGCGAGCGGAAGTTCTGCGAACAACGCCATGACCAGCGCCGCGCGCAGTTCGCTCCCGCTGGCCGCGGTCATCGTGTCGAACCAGGCGTCGACGGTGAGCAGGGCGGCCGTCGCGGCGGCGGCCGGTGCCAGTCGCCGATCCCCGCGGGTGGCCAGCAGACCTGTGGTGATCAGGCCGACCGCCTCCAGCGCGTCCAGACCCACCCAGGCGGCGGGCCAGTGCGAGGCACGGAAGGTGGTCGGCAGGCTGGTGGCCAACACGACGAGCCACGGCAGCAACGCCACCCCGCAGCCGGCCAGGACAAGACCCCGCCGTCGTCCTGGAAGGCCGTCCGGACGACGGCGCTGCGGGCTGGGGAGCGATCCCGTGCGCGGGCCGTGCGGCCTGCGTATGCCGCGCTCGGCGTCCGGCTCCGGGAACAGTTCGATGATTTCCTGCATGCCCTTCAGCCTGAGCCGCACAGCGATCACAGTCAGTAATGCCGGATGCCGTTCTCAGGGTGGTGCCAGCTTCACCATCGATCCGGATGCACGGTGCATGGCATAGCCCTTACCTGGCGCTTTACCGTCGAGCCATGACGATTTCCCGGGCGCTGCGGCGCAGAGTTGTTCGGGTCCGGCGGGACACCGGTTTCTTGGCGGCCGGGATTCCGCTGCACCTTGCGCTGGTGCCGTTGTGGAGCTGGATGGCGAGTGCCGCGAAGTCGAGGGCGTGGCTGGTGCTCCCGCTCCCGTTTGTGCTGATCTTGCTCGGTGTGCTTGCGCTCACCGCTGTGCAGCGACGCCGTTACCGGGTGCTGCTGGGAGTGGAGGTCCTCCGGCTGCCGGCCGCGCGCGAGCAAGGGTGGCTGAGGCGCGCTCTGCGGTGGCTATCCGTGGCCCAGACCTGGCGGCAGGCCGGATACCACCTGCTTGTCGGTCCGCTCCTGGCTGTGGTGGAGCTGGGGGTGCTCGCTGCGTGGGTCGCGGGCCTTGCTGGCGTCACCGTCAACGGGTGGGCCTGGATGTTGCCGGTCCAGGTTCGCCTGGACCATGTCGACTACAAGACCCAAGCGGTGTACTACACCGCGGCCGGCGTGCTGCTGCTGGGCGCCGCACCCTGGCTGACCGGGCCGGTGACCCGCGCCGAGACCCGGATCGCACTCGTGCTGCTGGGGACCAGCCGCTCCCAGCAGCTTCAGCAGCGTGTCGAGCACCTATCAGAGAGCCGCACCGACCTGATCGACGCCGTCGATACCGAACGCCGCCGCATCGAACGCGACCTGCACGACGGCACCCAGCAGCGCCTGGTCTCCCTCGCGGTCAACCTGGGCCTGGCCAAGGCCACCCTCACCAACCTGCCGGACGAGGCCCGCACCGTGATCGACGAGGCGCACCGCGAGGCGAAGGAGGCCATCGCCGAACTCAACGACCTGGTGCGCGGCCTGCACCCGGCCGTCCTCGAAGACCGCGGGCTGGACGCGGCGCTGTCCGGGCTGGCCGCCCGGGTACCGATCCCGGTACGGCTGCGAGCCGACCTCGAGGAGCGAGCGGCGCCCACTGTGGAGTCGGTCGCCTACTTCGTGGTCTCCGAGGCGCTCACCAACGTCACCAAGCACGCCCGCGCCACCCGCGTGGACGTCACTGTCAAACAGATCGGGAGAATGCTGCGCGTGAACATCACCGACGACGGGATCGGCGGCGCCGACACCTCCACCGGCAGCGGACTGAGCGGGCTGGCCAAACGGGTCGGTTCCGTCGACGGCACCTTCCACATCAGCAGCCCGGTCGGGGGCCCGACCACCATCGCCGTGGAGCTGCCATGCGAGCCGTGATCGCCGAGGACTCACTGCTGCTGCGCGTCGGGCTCGTCAAGGTCCTGGCAATGGCCGGCTTCGAGATCGCCGCCGAAGTCGGCGACGCCGAAGCCCTGCTTGCGGCCGTCGAGGAACACCGGCCCGGGCTGGCCCTGGTCGATGTCCGCATGCCGCCCGGCTTCACCGACGAAGGCGTGCGCGCCGCGCTGGTGATCCGTAAGCAATGGCCGCAGACTGCGGTGGTACTGCTCTCGCAGTACGTCGAGGAGCGGTATGCGGCCGACCTGCTGACGGCCAACACCAGCGGCGTCGGCTACCTGCTCAAGCAACGCGTCGCCGACGTGGAGGAGTTCGTGGCTTCCGTTCGGCGGGTTGCAGCCGGGGGCACGGCACTGGACCACAGGTGGTCGCCCAGCTGCTCGTGCGCCGCCGCAGTGACCCGCTCGATCGGCTGACGCCACGCGAACGGGAGGTACTCGCCCTGATGGCCGAGGGACGCTCCAACACCGGGATCGCCGAGTCCCTGGTCGTCAGCGACAGCGCAGTGGCCAAGCACATCAACAACATCCTCGCCAAACTCGACCTGCCCGCAGCCGACGCCGACCACCGGCGCGTTCTCGCCGTCCTGAGATTCCTCGGCGCTTCCCCGACCTGACCCACCCGCCGCCGCCCCTACCGCCGTTCGGCCCAACAGACCGGCAAGCCAACAAACGACGTCTCGCGGACACCGTCGACGGCCGGAACCCCAGGGCCTCACGGATCTGCTTGCGGTGGTATTTGGCGGTACGGCCGACCAGCGTGTGCTTCGGGAAGTCGGTGGCCGGGAGCTTCACGAGATCGGCGAGGTACTCCACCGCGGCCCGCGGGACCTCTTCCAGCACATCGGGGAACCGGCCTTCCAGCTCGAAGGACTTCAGCAAGAGGCTGAAGCCGAGCCGGGTCGTGCCGCTCTTGTTCGCCACCAGGTCCCAGTCGCCGTCTACCAGCGTCCAGTTCGCCAACAGCTCTTCTGGCGACCACTCTTGCCGCACGCCCGCCCCTTTGGCCTCGATCACTCGATCAGAACAACGGCGACGCCCGGGAGGGAGTTCCATGGGTGTCACCGATCCCGCGGAGCTTCGTCCGCACATGCTGCGCGGCGGGTGAGCGAGACCACCGTTTTGTCGGGAGACCGGTTCGACGTCCTGAGCCGGGAGACGATCCGCACCCTCCAGGACGGTTCAAAGACCGTGCTCGCCTACACCGCCGACGGCAACGTCGACACTTACCGCGACCCGGGCGGCACCACGGCCTACCAATAGGACGCGGCCAATCGGCTGACTCAGCTCACCGGACCCCAGGGCAAGAAGACCACGTACGTCTACGACAACGACGACCGCCGCACCGCCGAGTGCGTCCGTCTCGCGGGTGTCGTGGAGGGCATCTACCTGCAACGCCCGGCCCCGGCTCTCGCGCGCCTTGACGCGGCCGTCACCCGGCTGACCGCCCTGGGCCGCACCGAGGAGGCCGGGCCGCTGATCTCCTTGGCCGCGCAACTGCGCGAAGGGACCTGACGCGATGACTTGGTGGCGGGCCGGGCGCGGTGGAGTCAAGGCCGCAGACAGCGCCCGGCCGAGTGGTCGGCGGGATCCAATACCTCGTCAACTTGCATCAACGGCACGACTGCGGAGCAGTCACATGATCGCCTGCGCAAGTCCTAGCAGGCGAGCGTGTCACTGTGACTTGGGATCCCCCCCCCGGCAGCGAAAGGGCGACGACAACGCCGGGGACTCCGTGGACAAGGCCCGCTCCGCCGCGCATATCGACGACTGGTAGGCCCCGTGACGAGGTCGGGGTGCGTCCAGATCGACCTAGACTGCGCGGTGGAACGACCGCCCTACTTCGGGGCAGTCACCTGGTGCCGATCGGGGAAGGGCCGTCGTACCTGGGGAGGTCGAAGCGGCCCCTCCCGGTCGGACCACACGTGTCCTGGCCTGCTCATCTGGACGCGCAGGGGGCAGTCGCACGAAGCGGCGGAGTGCTGGGCGCGCTGCGCCGCAAGCAGGGCACGGACCTCGACCTGATTGCCGTCGCCATGCAGGGCGGTGACCCGATGCGCCTGGCGGGTCTCGACTCGCTCGAGCCCATGGGCAACGGCTCCCAGCAGTGGTGACAACCAGACGGGACACGGGGACGGCGACGACGAGACGGTGACCGTCGAGTTCGCCCGCATACCGCCCCACATCACCTCGATCGTGTTCGTTGCCGCCGCATTCAAGAAGGGCAGCTCCTTCCAGAAGGCGCGCAACATCAGCTTCAAGGTCTACGACGCGACCGGCGGCAACCCCGAGCAGGTCGCGGACATCTGGCCCAGCCTCCTCACCCAGGACAACGGCTGTGCCGTGGCCAAGGCGGTGCGCCGCGGCGGCACCTGGAAACTCGAAGTGATCAACCAGACCCGGAAGATCAAGCAGGGCGACGAACATGCCCTGATACGTTTCGCCATCAGCAAGTAGGGCGGCCCGAGGCCCCGAAGCGGTGTGGGGGCGCCCCCGTAGCCCGCCCCACACCCCCCGGGGAAAAAAGCGCATGCGGCCCCGCCCCCCCCCCACCAACCAGGTGGGCCCCACGACCCCC
>NZ_JBICAJ010000023.1:30197-57549 GCF_043088925.1 Streptomyces sp. NPDC014006
TGCAAAACCACCCGGGGCCACTAACACCCCCTCTTGCGTGTCCAAAACCCAATGCGGGGGGCCCCGCGCCCCCCGCGGGGTGGCGGCCCGCGGGGTCCCCCGCCCCCCCACCGCCGGTGAAATCCGGCTCTGCCGGCACGGACCCCCGACTCCGTCCCTGTGGCGCCTCAGTCCCTCCTCGCCGACGAGGCCCAGACGAACGCCTGGCCCTCAGCCGTGCGGCTCAGCGCATGCGATAACCGGTGGTGCGAAAGAAGAGCCCCGCCGTGATTCTTTTAGGAATTCTTAACCAGAAGCTATCCAATACCCAAACCTCCTGATCGAGTCTTTACTTCTTTGATCAAGGGATTGACATGGACATTGCCGACCAAGTGGTGGCGTGACGTCACAAAGGCCCCCGCGCAGAAAAGTTGACGCGTGCGTCGGCCACTTACTGTGTCCCTGCTTCCCTGAGGCCGCCTTTTCGGCCGATGACGACTGACAGGAATCCGATGCACATATTTCGCGCGAGAATGCGCCGCAGAGCGACCGGCGGGAGGATGCTGCGCGGCGTCATTTCCTCCGCAGTCACGGCCGCGATAGCTGCTGGGGCCCTCGGAGCTGCACCCGCCGCCCACCGGCACGCCCCGACGGTCCCGCACACCCAGCCCGTCCCGGTCCATCCGGTCACCTCGCACTACCACCGCCCCACGTCTCTGCCCACCTACCGCACCCCGGCGCCCGACTGGCCGGTGGGCACGGCCGAGGTCGCGGTGCCCGCAGCGGTCCCGGACCCCGCGAGCCAGGCGAAGTCGAAGCCGAACGCGAAGACGAAGGCCGCCGGCGGTGCGGCGACGGCATCGCGGAAGGCGGCACAGGCCGGAACCCTGCCCGTCTGGTTGAGCACGGACTCCCAGAAGGCCGGTGGGACGAAGGTCGCCGTGCGCGTCGTTCCGCAGCAGACCGCACGCGCCACCGGTGTGAACGGCCTGCTGCTCACCCTGACTCCGGCTCAGGCGACCAGCGGCCGCCTGCACGTCGCCCTCGACTACCGTGGATTCACGCAGGCTTTCGGCGGTGACTGGGCCTCCCGCCTGCACTTCGTCGAACTTCCCCCCTGTGCTCTGACCAGCCCGCAGCGGCCGGCCTGCCGTACCGAGACCGCGGTTTCCTCGGCCAACGACACCCGTGCCGGCCGCCTGACGGCCGGCATCACCAGTCCCGCGCCTGCTCCCACAGCCGACAAGCGCCCGTCCTCGAAGACGTCCACGACCTCGGCGATGACACCGTTCGTGCTCGCTGCCGTCTCCTCCGGCAGCGGTGGTGGCGGCGACTTCACCGCCACCTCGCTCAAGCCCTCGGGATCGTGGCAGGCGGGCGGCAGCACCGACGCGTTCACCTGGTCCTACCCGATCACCGGACCCAGCGTCCCCGGCGGGCTGGCCCCGAAGCTCTCGCTGGGGTACGACTCGCAGAGCGTGGACGGTCTGACGTCGTCCACCAACAACCAGGCGTCCGTGGTCGGTGACGGCTTCTCGATGCCGAGCAACTTCGTCGAGCGGTCCTACGCCTCCTGCCACGACAACCCCGCCGGCACCACCAAGACCTGGGACAACTGCTGGTCCGCCGACAACCAGCTCACCCTCTCGCTCAACGGCACGACCACCACCCTGATCAAGGACGACTCCACCGGCACCTACCGGGCCCAGGGCGACTCCGACGAGCGCGTCGAGCGGCTGACCGGCGCGACCAACGGCGCTCAGAGCGGCGAGTACTTCCGGGTGACCACACCGAACGGCACGCAGTACACGTTCGGCCTCAACCAGCTGCCCGGCTGGGCGTCGGGCAACGCGACCACCAACTCGGTGCTGACCGAGCCGGTCTATGCCACCGCCTCGGGCCAGCCCTGCTACAACACCACCTGGGCCAGCTCCTGGTGCCGGCAGGGCTACCGCTGGATGCTCGATTACGTGAAGGACACGCACGGCGACGTGATGTCCTACTTCTACACGCCGACCACCGCCTACTACGCACGCAACCTCGGCAAGACGGCCGACACCTCCTACGTGCGCGACGCGGTCCTGCAGAAGATCCAGTACGGCCAGCGCGACGGCTCGGTGTACTCCACCAGCCCGGCCGCCCAGGTCACCTTCACCTACAACGGCCGCTGCAACACCTCCGCCACCGGCTGCGCCACCTCCACGCTGACCAGCACCACGGCGTCCAAGTGGCCGGACGTGCCGTTCGACCTGAACTGCGCCAGCGGCGCCTCCTGCTCGACCAACTCCCCGACGTTCTGGACCGAGAACGAGCTGACCGGCATCCAGACCCAGGCGCTGGTCGGCACCACCGAGACGAACGTCGACTCCTGGGCGTTCACCTACTCCTTCCCCGCTACCGGGGACGCGACCACGCCCTCGCTGTGGCTGAACTCGGTGACCCACACCGGCCAGGACACCTCCGCCGGCGGCTCCACGGCGGCGATCCCCATGCCCCCGGTGACCTTCTCCGGCACGCCGCTGTCGAACCGGGTGAACCTGACCGACGGCTACCCGCCGATCACCCGCTACCGGCTCAACACCATCACCACCGAGACCGGCGGCATCCTCAGCGTCGGCTACTCGGCTCCTGCCTGCGGCAGCGGCACCCCCAGCGACGCCAGCCAGAACACCTCGCTGTGCTACCCCGGTTACTGGACGCCCAGCGGGCAGACCAGTCCGATGCTGGACTGGTTCAACAAGTACGTCGTCACCACGGTCACCCAGCAGGACCCGACCGGCGGCGGTGTCAACGACACCATCGTCACGCGCTACCTCCCCGTGGGCACTCCGGCCTGGCACTACGACGACAACCCGCTGACCCCCACCGCCCAGCGCACCTGGAACCAGTGGCGCGGCTACGGCGGGATGAAGGTGACCACCGGCACCGCGCCCGACCCGGCCACCGAGACGGACTACACCTACTTCCGCGGCATGGACGGGGACACCCTGCCGGCCGGCAAGACCCGCTCGGCGACCGTCACCGACGCGCGCGGCGATCCGCCGGTGACCGACTCGGCGCAGTACGCGGGGCTGACCTACGAGGCGATCCTCTACAACGGCCTGAACAGCAAGGCGGTCGTCAACGACACGGTCACCGCCCCGTGGAGCAGCGGCGCCACCGCCACGCACGCGCTGTCCGGCGGGCTGCCGGCGCAGAAGGCGTTCCTGACGGGCCAGAGCGACGTCAAGGTCTTCACGCCGCTGGCGTCCGGGAGCACCCGGGAGACCGAGACCGCCTACACCCACGACTCCCGCGGCCGGGTCACCAAGGTCGACGACCAGGGCGACGTCTCCACCACGGGCGACGACCTGTGCACCACGACGACCTACGCGGACAACACGTCGTCCTGGATCCTCGACCTGGTGGACGAGACCAGGACGGTGTCCGTCGACTGCTCGGCCACACCGGCGCTTCCGGCGGACGCCATCAGCGACAAGCGCGTCTACTACGACGGCTCCGCCGCACTCGGCGCCGCACCCACCATCGGTGACCCCACCTCGACCGAGCAGGCCACCTCGTACAACGGCTCCACCCCGGTCTACTCGACGATGTCGTCGATCCACCCGGACGTGTACGGACGGCCGCTCACCAGCACGGACGCCGACCAGCGGAGCACCACGACCAGTTACACCCCGACCACCGGCGCCGCGCCCACCTCCATCGTCTCCACCGACCCGATGGGTCAGACACTCAGCCAGACCTACGACGCGCTGCGCGGGGTGATGCTGACCCAGACGACCGCGGCCGGCTACGTCACCAAGGCGCAGTACGACGCACTGGGGCGCATCACTGCCGTGTTCCGGCCGGGCGTCACCGCCGCCGCCACCAAGTACAGCTACACGCTCGCCGCCGACAAGCCGAGCTCCGTCGTCACCCAGACCCTGAACGACGACGGCACTTACCGCAGCAGTGAACTGCTGCTGGACGCGCTGCTGCGGGCCCGCGAGACGCAGGTCTCCACCGCCGACGGTGGCCGGGACATCACCGACACCGTCTACGACACCAACGGGTGGGTGGTCAAGACCACCTCTCCCTACTACACCACCGGCGCCCCCAGCTCCACGCTGGTGCAGGCGCAGGACGGTGACATCCCCTCCGAGAGCGGCTTCACCTACGACGGCGCCGGCCGCAAGACCGTGGCCACGGCGTACGCGCTGGGGACGGCCACCTGGAACACCACCACCGTCTTCGGCGGCAACTTCACCACCACCGTCCCGCCGAAGGGCGGCGTGGCCGAGACCTCGATCACCGACGCGCGCGGACACCGCACGGATCTGTACCAGTACCACGCGGGCGCCGCGGCCGACCCGGTCCACGACTCCCCGTCGGACTACTCCGACACGCACTACACCTACTACCCGGACGGTCACCAGGCCAGCCAGACCGACCCGGCAGGCAACACCTGGACCTGGACCTACAACCTGCTCGGCGACCAGGTCGCGGCAACCGACCCCGACTCGGGCGGTTCCTCGGCGACCTACGACAACGCCGGCCAGCTGCTGACCACGACGGACGCCCGCGGCGACCAGGCCAGCTACAGCTACGACAAGGACGGCCGCAGAACGGCGGTCTACGACACCACCGGCAACGCCACCCCGTCCACCGCCAACCAGGTCGCCTCCTGGACGTACGACACGCTCAAGAAGGGGTTCCTGACCTCCTCGACGTCGTACGCCATGGGCACCGGCAGCGCCTCGGTCACCAACGCGGTGCTCGCCTACACCAGCATGGGCAAGGTCGCGGCGTCCAAAACCACGCTGGCCAACCTGCCGAGCAACCTGGCGGCGCTGGCACCGTCCGCCGGCTACACGGAGTCGTACACCTACAAGACCACCGGCACGCTGGCCACCCAGCAGGAGCCGGCGGGCGGCGGACTGTCTGCCGAGACCGTCAACTACGGCTACGACCAGTACGGTCAGCCCACCAGCGTGGCCGGTTCCGGCACCAACGCCTGGACCTACGTCTCCGCCGTGGGATACGACGAGTACGGCGACCCGCTGCAGTACTCCATGGGCCCGTCCACCAGCTGGGTCGACCTCACCCTGCAGTACGACCCGCAGACCGGTCAGCCCACGGACGCCAAGACGACGGACTCCAGCAGCAGCACGGTCGTCGACGACACCAGCTACACCTGGGGGAACTCGGCCGTCTCCAAGGGCGCCGGACTGCTCACCGCCACCACCGACAGCCAGAGCGGCGGCTCCACCGTCGACACCCAGTGCTTCGGGTACGACTGGGCAGCCCGCCTCACCGCGGCATGGACCGCCACCGACAAGTGCGCCGCCACGCCCGCCACGGGCAGCAGCGCCACCGTGGGCGGCCCCAACCCCTACTGGCAGACGTGGACGTACACCGCCGACGGCCAGCGCCTGACGCAGACCGACCACGACACGGGCGGCAACAGCGCCGACGACACCACCACCACCTACCACTACCCGACCGCGGGCTCGAAGACCGACCAGCCCCACACGCTGGGCAGCACCACCTCCACCGGCCCCGCCGCCACCGCCAACACGGCGTCCTACCAGTACGACGCCTCCGGCAACACCACCACGATCCAGGGTGGAGCGCTGGGCGACCAGACCCTGACCTGGAACCACCAGAACCGGCTGGACACCGACACCACGGCGTCCGGCACCACCGGCTACCTCTACGGCCTCGACGGCAGCCTGGTGCTGCGCACCGACCCGACGCAGGCCACGCTCTACCTGGGCGACGAGGAACTGGTGGAGAACACCACCACCCAGGCGCTGAGCGCCACCCGCTACTACCGCGTGAACGGCACCGTCGTCGCCTCCCGGTCCAGCAGCGGTGACATCCAGTACCTGATCCCGAACCGGCAGGGCACCGACTACCTGTCCATCGACTACCAGACCCAGGCGGTGACCCGGCGCCAGTACCTGCCCTTCGGCGGCACCCGAGGTGCGGCTCCGGCCACCTGGCTGGGCGACAAGGGCTACGTCGGCGGCTCCACCGACACCGCCACCGGCCTGGTCAGTCTGGGCTTGCGTGAGTACGACGCGCAGACGGGCCGGTTCGTCAGCCGTGACCCGCAGCTCGAAGCCTCCGACCCCTCGCAGCTGACCGGCTACGACTACGCCGCCAACGACCCGGTGACCGGCAGCGACCCGACCGGGCAGAGCTGGTTCAGCTCCCTGTCCAACGCGGTCTCCAGCCTGGCGGACACCGCCTCGCAGGTCATCGACCGGACCAACGCGCCGATGGCGGCGCTCGGGTTCGGACAGTTGCTCCTTGGTGCGGGCATGGACGCCCTGGGCGGCGCCCTGTGCGCCACGGGCATCGGCGCGCTCGGCCCGGGCGAGGCCCTCATCCTCGCGGGCTCCGCTCTCGCGGTGACCGGCTCGGCCACGGTGGCCACCGCGGTCGCGGCCCCGAACGTCGCGTACGCCGTACAGAACGGCGACGGCGGCGGAGGAGACGACGATGGGGGCGACTCCGGCAGTTCGTCCGAGGATGAGCCTAGCCGGGACGAGCAGGCACAGAAGCTGGCCGATGAGCACAAGGCCAGGGGACGCGAGCAGCAACTCACCCTGGACAACGCCTACCGCTCGCTGGACGGCGCTCCAGAGGGAACCCGGGCTCGGATGATGCCCAAGGAGAACGAAATCCGAAACGTCAAGGGTGCCCAGAACCCTGACCTGGAATACCTCGACCAACAGGGCAACATCGTCGGCTACGGCGAAATCAAAACCATTTCGAAGGCCGACCAGGACGACTTCAACGGCCAGCTCAGCAAGGCCGTCAAGCAACTGCGCTGGCGCCAGGACAACTTCGGTACGGACGACGTGAACGAGATCTTCATCCAGGTGCCCGACCTGGCCGATCCCCCGGCGGTCAGGACATGGGTCCGCAACTGGAAGAATTCCCGCCAGGCGCAGGGAAGGAGCCTCGGTAAGTACCGGGGGTACAGGCTGCGGGTCTACAGCGAAAGCGGCAGGAACCTCGGCAGTTACGATCTCGGCACGGACAATGGGGGAATGCCTGAGAACGGGGGGTTGGGGATCGGCGGGGCCTGATCCCCGGGCCGCCCCTCTGAAAGAGGCTGAGCCTTTCATGGCCGGCCCCGCGCAACTTTAGAACCCCATACCTGTAGATTGGGACAGGGGCGGACGCGTGCTGTCAGGCGCTTCCGCCCCTGCTCTCTCCGAAAGGCTCCTCTCTTGTCTTCCGCTCTCTATCGAGTACGCGAGTCCTTTTCCGAGGCGCCGAGCGCGCTGTCACGAGCGCGCTCGGTCATGCGCGACCTGGCCGACTGGAACGGCCTCCCCTGGCCGCAGTTGGAGGCCGTCACCACACGTGAACAGTTCCTGCACGCACTGCGCACCTTCGGCACCGGACGGATCGCCGGGGCGCGCGACCTTCCCGACCTCGACTCGTTGCTGGCCGAACTGTCAAGGCGCAACGTTTCGTTCGACCGCAAGGAGCCGGGCTCCTTCTTCGTGGCGGAGATCCAGCTGCGGCCGGACCTCGCTGATCTGTGGCCGTTGCCCGAAGGCGTGACCTTCAGTTTGAGCCTGCTTCCGCCCTTCGGCGATCCTGACAGGGAGCTGGAGGACGACTGCACCGAAGAGGAACTGGACCGAATGGTCGCCGCTCTCGGGCCACTGACACTGAACGTCAGCTGGGACTGTGGCTGGCGCGGGCTGCCCGAATCCAAGGACTGCGGCGTCCAGCTCTGCCTGAACAGCGTCTGGGCCGGACAGCACGCCGAGCCGGCATCCGGTGAGTTCGGGGTCTATGTCTCCCTCGGTTCCCGTGTCGCCTGGACTCCGGCCGGCGAGGCATGGCTGCGTGACTCGGGCTTGCCACTGGGCGAAGCCCAGACGGGCTGGTAAGACATCGCGGTCATGACGCCGACGCCCGCCGCACCCGTTGTCGGGGCGGCGGGCGTCGGCGTCGAAACGTCCTCGCTGCCGGTCAGCCGATGGCGATCACCGGATGGTCGCCGGGGTCGATCCACTTCAAGACGCCGGTCATGAAGGAGGAGGGGACCGCGACGCAGCCGCCCGTGGGTCCGGCCTGGGGGCCGAGGTCGTGCAGGAAGATTCCGGCGCCGCGGCCCTTCACGGCGGGGCTCGTGTTGAAGTCGATGACCAGCGCGTTGTGGTACTGGGTGGGGTAGTCGATGAGATGTTCGCTGCCGTCGTCCCCGGACTCGGTGAGGTGGAAGCCGCCCTGGGTGTCGGTGCGCATCTGGTTGTAGTAGGCCGAGGTGGGGTCCTCGACCCACCAGTCATGGCTGGTGACCTGGTGGTACGGCATCTTCGTGCCCGGGTTCGCCCCTACGCCGAAGCCCTGCGTGATGGTGTAGGTGCCGGTCGGGGTGGTGCCGGTGCCCTGCTTGCGGGTGGCGCCGTCCGTGATGCCGTGGGCACCGACGCGGGCGCCGGTGGTGCTGACGACCTGCGACCAGCCGCTCCGGGACTTCTGCCAGAGCGTGACGGTGGCATGGGTGCCGTTCGCTTTGACGGTGATGACCTGGGTGGCCTTGCCGACGGTGACGGGTACCGGGAAGGGGGTGCTGCCGCTGACGCTGTAGGAGCCTGCGGGGAGCGTGAGTCTCTCGCCGGGGTGGATGACGTAGGGCGAGGCGATGTCGTTGCCCTTCGCCAGTGCCTGCCAGCCACCGGGAACGTGCTCGTGGGAGGCGATACCGGAGAGGGTGTCGCCGCTTTCGACGGTGTAGCTGCTGTGCGGGGTCTGCGTGGCGGCGTGCGCGCTGACGGCGCCGATCAGGCCGGCTGCGGCGGCCGCGGTGCCGATGGCACCGCCCGTCGCCGCTCGGCGTATCACGGGTGTGCGGGGTCTGGCGTGGCGGCCACGCGGGTTGGCAAACATGTCGGGCGAACTCCAGTCTGGGCTATGGGGTCCGGGGGCATGGGGTGCGAGGACGGCTTGCCCCCGCACCCCCGTCCGGCGTCGGCTACGGGATCTGGTCGTACAGCGCGGTCACCTGGTTGGCGGTGAGCGCGTAGTCGTACAGCCGTGCACCACTGATCTCGCCTGGGAAGTAGTCGCCCATCGAGCCGTTGTACTGGGCGGCGCCGGCGTTCAGGGCCCCGGCGGTCTTCCACGACGACATGCCGGTCGCGGTGCTCACCAGACTGCCGTTGACGAAGAGCTGTGCCGTCTTGGCGGCGGCGTTGTACACACCGACGAGGTGGGTCCAGTTTCCGGCGGAAGGCGTTCCACCGCTGGCCCCCTTGAAGGCCGGCGCGGTGGTGTCTGCCGAGGTGAAGACGAATGCCCACTTGGGCGACCCGGAGTTGGGGTCGTACTTGAGATAGAACGGGCTGTCGGTCGTGCCGTTCACGGAGAACGCGGTGGCGTTCCTGCTCGACGTGGTGGAGAGCTTGACCCAGGTGGAGAGGGTGAAGCTGGCCGAGGTGTCGAAGACCTGGGTGTTGGCGCTGGCCGCGTAGTCGGTGGTCCCGTTCAGGGAGAGCACGGTGCCGCGGGTGGCGTCCGTGGCCCAGGCGGCCGAGTTGGTGAGGGTGAGCGGGTTGTTGCCGAGATTGGGGTCGGCTCCCGCGGCGTTCAGAGTGTTGAGCGTGTCGGTGGCCGCGGTGTCCGTGGCGACGGGCATGCCGTTGCCGTCGTCGAAGTTCCAGACGTCCTCGGGTGACAGCAGTGCGGTGCTCAGGGCGCCGAAACCGGGCAGCGAGAGGTTGACGTGGTCTCCGCTGTCGGCGGCGGCGGACAGTTTCTCCTCCCCGGTGGTGGTGTCGGTGACGGCCACCGCGGCGTCGAAGTCGGCGAAGTACACGGCGGGTGTGGCCCAGGGATTGCCCAGGTTCATGCCACCGAGGAAGGCGTTGACGTCGGTTCGGCTGGCGTCGACGGTGCTGGTGCACGGGTCGTTGGGCGTGGCGCCGTCCCCGGCGAAGCCCTCGCACGGGGTCTGTGAGGTCAGGACGACATTGATGCCCCAGCCCTGGAGCTGCTGGACCAGGGCGGTGTAGCCGTCGGCGTCCAGGCTGTCACTGGTGGCGCCGGCGAGCAGGTCCTCCAGACCCTCGTCGACGATCACGGTGGTGACCCCCGGCTGGTCCAGGATGTCCCGGTCGAGACGGGACAGGGCCGCGGGCCCGCCGACGGTGGTGCCGTTGTACGTCTCGGGGTTGTCGGCCATGAGCTGGTTGGACTCGATGCCCTCGGCCAGGACCCCGTACGGGCTGGGTGTGGAGGGCTCGGCGGCGGTCAGCGCGTCGGAGACGCGGGAGCCGTTGGAGTTGGGCAGGGTCGTGTTCGGCTGGAAGGGGTCGACGAGGTTGTCGCCGAGCACCGCCTCGGTCGGTACGTTCGCGGACTGCACGTCCAGACCGGTGACCAGGTCCGTGAAGTTGCCGTAGGCGGCGGCGTTCGTGGTGAACGGGGTGGCGCTGGTGCTGGTGGTCAGGTCTCCGGAACCGACGGAGGTGACGTATTCGTAGGAGCCGTTGGCGTAGGAGTGCTGCACCAGGTACGGCACGGAGTTGGTGAGCTGGTAGGAGACCAGCAGGTACTGGCCCGCGGTCACGGTGAAGGGCAGCGGGTCGCTGTACGCCATGCCGCCCTCGGGGATGGTGAGCGACTGGCTGCCGCCGAACTTCAGCGTGGTCGGTGTCCCGGACGGTACGGAACCGATCGCGGCCGGCGTGGAACTCAGCGCGATGGTGGCGTGGCCGATGGAGAGTTTGCTGGTGCCGAGCGCGTTGTCGAGCTTGACGCGGACGGTGGAGCCGGAGACCGACGGCTTCAACGCGATACGGAAGGTCTGGTTGGAGAAGTTGCCGCTGTTCAGCAGGTTGTAGTTGCCCTCGGTGGCGTTGGCCCAGGCGCCGGTCCAGGCTGTGCCCGTCGGCGCGGCGGCGTAGGTGCCGTTCGCCTCGGAGGTGCCTGCGGTGGTGTTGCGGGTTCCCAGGGAGAAGATGTGCAGCCCCTGCTGGTGTGTCCGGACGGCGGCGCTGACGTCGGGGAGCGTGACCGACGTGATCGTCTTCGACGCGTCGACCGGCACCGAGAAGGCGTACAGGCTTCGGGTGGCCGTGGTCTGGGAGCTGCCGTTGACGTGCGGGAGCGAGACCGCGGAGATCGGGCCCGCGGCGCTCGACCAGTCCGGGACGGTCAGGTCATAGCTGGTGCTGGTGCCGTCCGAGTAGGTGATCGTGCCGCTTGCCGCGCAGGAGTCGGCCGGATCGGTGCCGTTGAAGCAGTACGACCCGCTCACCGCCGTGCCACTCGGCACGTACGGGGCGGTGTCGTCACCGTCGATCGCTCCTGGACTGCTCATCCCAGCCCAGGTCGAGGTGGCCAGGAACACCAGGGCGTTGCCCGAACCGGAGTAGGTGACGGTCTGGTTCGCGGCCAGGACGTTGTCCTTCTGACCGGATCCGAAGCTGGGCAGGGTCAGGGTGGCGCCGTCGACGGTGACCCGACCGCCGCTGCTCCAGCCGGCGCCCGCCAGGTCGGTGGCGGAGAGGCTGTGCCCGCCGCCGTCCAGGTCGGCCTGGCTCATGTTGCTGTCGGAGCTGACGCCCACGTTGTTGTAGCAGGCCGCGAGGCTGGTGCAGGTGGTCCGGGCATGGCCCGCCGCGATGAAGGGGTAGGCGAAGTCGCCGGAGTCGTCACCGGCGCCGTCGACCGCGTACACGTAGAGGGTGTGCGGGCCGGGGGACGGCGGGGTGACCTTGACGGTGGCCTTGTTGCTGCTGGCGGTGACGGTCTCGGAGGCCGGGGGCGCGCTGGTGGGAGGCGGGACGTCCAGGTTGTAGACGAACTTCACGGCCGTGGTGCCGGAGCCGTCGATGTCGAACGTGCCTGTGGTTCCCGCCGCCGCGCCGACGGCGGAGTCGATGTCGTCGGTGTTCGGGTAGAGGCTGTTCTCCGACGTCACCGACGGGGTGTCCGGGGCGGTGGGCTCGGCGGTGAAGTGACAGGTCGGCGACTTGCTGTAGGACGTGGTGTCCATGCCGTCGGTGACCTTGACGTCCCAGTCCACCGTCTTGCCGTTGGTCAGCGAGGAGATGAAGGACGCTGGCAGGGAAACGGTGGCGTAGGTGCCAGATGCCAGGTTGTCGCCGCTGGTGAGCGTGTACTTCGTGGTCGAGCCGTCGACCCAGTACTGGAAGGTGGCCTGGAGCTTGTCGCCGTTGGGGTCGGAAACCTTGGCCTTGAGCACCGGCGGCGTGGAGGCGATGGTCTTGCCCATGTACGGGTAGGGCGAGGTGGTGTCGCAGCCCGCGCGGTCGGCGCCGGAGACGGCGGACATGGTGGACGCGCTCGGGTTGCTCGGCGCGTTGTTGTAGAAGATCTGCAGCGTCGGGTTGTGATCGAAGCGCTTGAACCCGAGGTCGTTGCGGGAGGACTCCATCGAGTCCTCGCTCAGGGTGGCGGTGAAGGTGCTGGAGTGCCCACTGGCCGCGCTCTTGATCGGGGTCAGCACATTGAACCCGTTTGTGACGCTGCCATTGCCGGAGCAGTAGGTCGGGTTGTAGGCCGGGCCGAAGGATGCCGAGGTCGAGTAGCTGTTGTAACCCGGGCGGTTGCTCCAGTCGGTGCCGGAGCCGATGCCCTTGGACCAGTGCAGGTTCACCGTCGCGGTCGTCGAGCAGGACGCGGAGTAGACGCTGGTGGCGTCCACCTGGGCGCTGTGGATGTCCGCGCCCCAGATGGTCTTCGACAGGCTCCACTGGTAGATGGCGTGCTCGTCACCGGTGTTGCACGAGCCCTCGGGCCAGCCGTTGTAGCCCACGCCCAGGTAGCCGTTGTCGGCGAGCGATCCGGTCTGGTTGTAGAACGAGTTCCCCGGGCAGCCCTGCTTGACCTCGTCGAAGGCGGGCTTCTGATAGTCCGTGGGGTGCCAGTTGACCGACGGGTCGACGTACACCGGCCACACCGTGTCCTTGGCCGTGAGCATGGCGCGGTCGGGAACCAGCGTCAGTGATCCGGCGGCCACCGTCGCGCGGACGGGCGCGATGCGGGCGGCCAGCCCCGGGTGCGCGGCGTCCGAGGCGTCCGAGGCTACCTTCGCGTCGGCCGACCGGTGGGGACTGGCGGGCAGAGCCCGGTTGGAGTCCCACTGCATGGCCGTGGGGGCGTCGGCCACCTGCTTCCCGTGGCTGTCGCTGACCGTCAGGCCGCCGTCTGCCTTCCGCTGCAGGTGGCCGCCCCGGACGGTCGCGGCCAGGCGCAGCGCGGCCAGCCGGGGGTTCTTCGCCGCGGCGGCGGAGTGGACGACCAGGGTGTCACTCAGACCGCCGGCGGGGGTGGCGGCCACCTTCAGGTCCACACCGGGCAGCACGGACGCATAGGTGGCGGTCGCCCCGGTCACGTGCGGCCTGGGCAGGGCGGAGGGCCAGGACAGGGACAGCGAGACCTTGCCGGAACGGGTGACGGCCAGCGGGCCGGTGCCACCGCCGGAGAACGCCACCGTGCCGTAGGCGGTGGCCTTCGGCCCCCAGCCGCCGTCCTTGTGGTGAACGAGGGTCAGGTTCACCGGAACCCAGTGGCCGGCCTGCTCGGTCCGCACGGGAAGCGGATTGGCGGCCATGCCGAAGCGGCCGTCCGGAAGGGCTTCGACCTGGGTGGTGGGAGTGGTCAGCGAGGACACCACGACGGGCCTGCCAGTGGCGCGGGCCCGGACACCGGCGGCCTGCATCGCGGCTCGGTCGGCCGGTGTGGGGCCGTAGCCGCTCGGGAGCGGTGTCAGATCCTTCGGGGCGGCTTCGTGGCGGCCCGTCGGAGCACTGGTGCCGGACATCACGAGCCCGTGACCGCTGGGTGGGGCGCTCTCGGCGGCGAGAGCAGGCTCCGCACCCACTGTGCTCACCGCCAGCACCGCAAGGGCCGCCAGCGCCGCGCGCTGTCTTCTGCGGCGCATTCTCGCGCGAAATATGTGCATCGGATTCCTGTCAGTCGTCATCGGCCGGAAAGGCGGCCTCAGGGAAGCAGGGACACAGTAAGTGGCCGACGCGCGCGGAAACTTTCCTGTGACGGGGCATTTGTGACGTCACGCCACCACTTAGTCAGCAATGTCCATGTCAATTCCTTGATCAAAGAAGTAAAGATTCGATCAGGCGATCTGATGACCGGATAATCGAATGGCTAAGAGCTCGCAAAACGATCAGAGGGAGTCCTCTCCAAGCACGGCGGCCGAATCCATGCAGCGGACCACGGGCGATTAGGAGGGATCCAGGACGCCATCACGACGACTCGGCTGACCATGCCCACGATGGACGTTGGCTCTCACCCCGTTGGCGCCGGGCCCCGAACGACGATTCACTCCTCCGAGTTGTACGCCCTCCCTCTCACCGCCCTGGTGCGGGCGAACATCGGCGGCGCGGCCACGCGCGTCGCGTGCGCACTCCTGCTGGACGGCACCCGGTGCGCCGAGAGCCGATGCGCCGACTCCGCACCGATCAGAGTCTTCCCCGAACCCGTGGCGGCGATGACCTGCGTTCGCAGCCCCTCGAGCGGCATACGGCCACCGGACGGCGTGCCGCGAATCCTCAACACCCCATCCACTGCCTCAACCTGATGCGGACGCAACTCCATGACACTCATTCCCACTACTCACTTTCTTGTCCAGGAGCAGTGTTTGTGATCAGTAGCGGGTGTTCTGGCCTGGGTTGATCAGTTTGGTGTGTGGCTGTGGTCAGACGGTGCTGGTGTTCCAGTAGCCGTGGCGAGCGTGGGCGGTCGTCCTGGGCTGGGGGTCTGATCTGCAGGTTTGTTCAGGTGGCGGGCGTGGTGATCAGGTCGTGTCATCTGCATTGCGTGTTGTGCACTTCTGGTGGTGGTTGGTATGGCGTGGTGCTTGGCGAGGTGCCTGCTTGAACTGGGCTGCAGTGCCTGGACGTTGACTCACTCCTCTCGTCCTGTTGACGATCAGGCGATTCCAGGGCTTCGGGTACCTGTCTGTGAGGTCGTCTTGGGTCACAGGCTGTCGGCCCAGGAGGGGATCGGGTGGGTGTGGACGTCGCCGAGTGCGAGGTGGAGGGGGCCGAGGAGGCGGTGGGCGAGGCTGGGGGAGAGGTCTTCGATTGCGAGGGCCGCGGCGGCGAAGCACACGGTTTTCTGTTCGTCTGACGATCCATAGCCCGTAGGGGATCTCGGTGATGAGCGGCAAGTAGTCGGCGCCTGATGCATGTGGTGCTGCGCGGTGCCACGGCTGCTTGCGGCGCCGCAGCGGTACACCGGGTGTTTCCTCGATGAGGATGCTGCGGCGGTCGCGCAGGGAGGCGGCGTAATCGACCGGGTCGTCTTGGAAGCCGCGGCCTGAAGGGCGTGTGATCTTCCAGCCCCAGTCGGCCGGCAGACGGTTCGGGTCCACTCTCGTGACTGTCCAGTCTTCCCATCCAAGGCCAGGCACTGATCCCCCTCCGCGGCGATTCCGAAGCCCCATCTTGGAGCATCCCGGAGCGGGCGTGCCCTGCGGACGCCAAGGAAGCGCATTCGGGCACCGGGGGAGGTGATGCGGGGCGGCAGTACGCCGGACATGCCTGCTGTGTCAGCGCCGTGCGGAGCCTCCGCTGGGGCTCCGACCGGCGGTTCACGAGCGTCTCAGCCGGCCACCGTGGCTAACTGAGACGCCCGGCCACGGCTGGCAAAGGTCATGCCCGCTGTGTTGTCGCAGGACGCAGTTACGACGGCACGCGCGCACCAGGAGATGCGTCGTGGGAACACATCTGCACTGACTGCGCCCAGGGTGTCATCACCGCCGTTGTCATCGACGAGCGCTTCCACAGCACCGGCCTGGGCGTGCGCTGTCACACCTACGGTCCCGCCACCCGGGGCTGACCTGGCGCAGCACGCTGAGCAAGCGCACCACCCGTGATCTCCTGCGCCGGATGCGCATTCTCACAACCACTTCTGCCACGCCCTGCCCCCACGTTCATCAGGCACTCTCCGCCCCGGCCGGCCCGATACTCACCAGCGGCTGACCTCAACGGTCAGCGGTCACAGCGCACCTGTCGGCGCAGCAGGTCATGGATGCTCTGTCGTCGTCGCGCCACTTGGTGAACTGGTACATCGCCGCGCCGCGCGGCGGAGCCGGCATGGGTGAGGGGTGGCAGGGCATCCGAGGTGAAGGGGGTGGGCCGACCGCGCTTTCGGTGCCGCTCGTCGACGTCAAGAACCTCTTAGGGGTGAGAAGGTGAAGGGCTTTCGCAGCTTCATCCTGCGCGGCAACGTGGTCGACCTGGCCGTCGGCATCGTCATCGGGGCGGCGTTCACCGCCGTGGTGAACGGCTTCGTCAGGGCCTTCCTGACCCCACTCGTCGGGCTGGCCACCGGCGCCACGGGCGACATGAGCCGCAAGACCTTCACCGTAGGCGCCACCAAGTTCCCCTACGGCGCCTTCGTCAACGCGGCGATCAGCTTCTTCCTCCTCGCCAGCGCCATTTACTTCCTGGTCGTGCTCCCGATCAACAAGCTCCACGAACGCCTCGCCCCGCACCAAGACGTCCAGGCCCCCAAACGGGACTGCCCCGAATGCCTCAGCCCCGTACCCGCCCAGGCCCGACGCTGCGCCTCCTGCACCGTCTCCCTGCCCGCCGTACCGGCTCAGGCCGGAGAGACAACCCAGCGCGCCGGGTGACTCGACCTCCATGGCCCGGCCTGGGCTGCCGGGCACGTCCGTGGTGACGGGAGTTACCGACGGCATCCGATGCCGAACCGGCTGCTTGGCTTCACGGCCGGCACCGAGCCCGACGACCACGACCTGGGCCGGTCACGGGGAGGCTTCATCACCAGGATCGGCCTGGGGCCTGCGAACAAGGCCAACGGCCGCTGTAGATGGTTGGCTTGAGTAACACGACGACCACCTGCACCGGCGTCGCGCACAGCCTGTCCATCGGGGAGCTGTGGCTGCCCGCGTCCCACTGCGACCGCCTGCTGATCAGCCCTCTACTTCCACGGCCCCGGTCTGGAGAAGTGCCCGCTGGCCGACGGACACGCCCGCACTCTCTGGGTGTTGCCGGTGACGGCGGCCGTGATGGAGTACCTCCGCACGCGCGGTCACGAAGCCCTTGAACGGCTCTTCGGCGAGTACGCGATCGTCCCGACCGACCCGCGGCGGCCGTCCGTCTGAATCTCGCGGGCACGGTCCCGGCACCGGCGACAGGCGGGGCCCCGCTGCGCGGTCGACGGCATGGAGGGGGCGTTACCGCGCACGCGCGGTCCGCCGTTCACCCACAGAGCGGCGTCGCGGCGTCGCCCGCCGGCTCCTCCAAGAGGCGGAGCAGGAAGAGGACGGGATGGGGATGTCCTCGTACGGGGTAGGCGAGCGGGACGACGCGGGCGGTCCGGCGCGCTGCTTGTAGGAGGTTCGACGTATGCAATTCGACGACGATGCTGCTCTGGACACGTCCGAGGTCGCGGACGGGCGGGGAGGTGCGCTGGGCGGGATCCCGGGCGGCGGCAAGACCATCGGCGGGGGACTGGTCGGGCTCGTGGTGCTGGTCGCGTCCGTGCTCTTGGGTGTCGACCCCGGCATGTTCGGCTCGGGCAGCAGCGACTCGTCCTCGTCCGGCAAGTCGGCCGCGGACCTCGCGTCGGACTGCCGGACCGGTGCCGACGCCAACCGCAAGGAGGAGTGCCGGATCGTCGCCGTGGTCGACAGCGTGCAGGCATTCTGGAAGCAGACGGAGACAGCCGCCGGCAAGCCCTACCAGCAGGCCCCCACGTTCCTGTTCACCGGCAGTGTGAACACCGGTTGCGGGACCGCGACTTCCGACGTCGGCCCCTTCTACTGCTCAGCCGATGACAAGGTCTACCTCGACCTCGGCTTCTTCAACGACCTGAGCAGTAAGTTCGGCGCCAAGGGCGGTCCGTTCGCCGAGGCCTACGTCATCGCGCACGAATACGGCCACCACTTCCAGGACCTCAGCGGTACGATCTCCCGCGGCAGCGGAAAGGGCCAGAACAGCGGCTCGGTGAAACTCGAGTTGCAGGCGGACTGCTACGCCGGAGTGTGGGCCCATCACGCCACCACCACCCCCGACCCCAAGAGCGGTAAGCCACTGGTCACCGACTTGACGAAGGACGACATCAACCGCGGGCTGGACGCGGCCGCCGCCGTCGGAGACGACCGTATCCAGCAGCGCTACCAGGACAAGGTCACACCCGACACCTGGACCCACGGCTCCGCGAGCCAGCGCCAGCAATGGTTCTCCACCGGCTACCGATCCGGCCGCGTCGCCGACTGCAACACGTTCAGCTGACCACGCTGATGTGCGATGAGCGACAGGGCGGGGCCCTCGGTCATCCGACCGTGCGGGCCGCCTGCTCGACGATGCGGGTGACGGCCTCGGGGCGGGATACGGATACCGCGTGTGACGCGTCGATGGTCGTCGTGCGGGCATGGGCGCGGGCTGACATGAAGCGCTGGGCAGCCACTGGGATGTTGCGGTCCTCCGTGGTCACCAGCGACCAGGAGGGGATCGTCTTCCAGGCGGCCTTGGTGGACTTCTCCTCCAGGGCGGCGGCAGCGATCGGACGCTGCCCTGCAGCCATGAGCCTGGCCTTGTCTTTCGGCACGTCTGCGGCGAACTGGCTACGGAACTTCTCCGGCTTGATGTACACGTCCGCGCCCTGATCACCGTCGGGCAGAACGTAGTTGACGGATTCGACGGCTTGGCCGAGGGTGCTGCCGGGGAACTTGTCCGTCAGTCCGATCGAGCTCTCGCCCACGTCCGGCAGGAACGCCGCGATGTAGACCAGTGCCTTCACTTTGCCCTCGAGGCCCGCGGCGGCCTGGCTGATGACGGTGCCGCCGTAGGAGTGACCGACCAAGACCACGGGCCCGTCGATGTGGTCGAGGACGCTGCGCAGGTAAGCGGCATCGGTCGCCGGACCACGCAGCGGGTTGGCGGCGGACACCACCGGGTAGCCCGCACGCTGCAGCCGGGCGACGACACCGTCCCAGCTCGCGGCGTCGGCGAACGCTCCGTGTTCAAGCACGATCGTCGGACGTACGGGGTGGTGGGGCGTAGCGTCGGCCGCAGCGGGCAGGGTGACGGCGGCGACGGACAGTCCGACGGCCGCGGTGACACCGAGCAGCGCGGATCTGCTGCCCGGACGGACGAGGCGGGTGTTGCGCATGTGTGAATCCTTCTTGTTCGATGGATGGTGCTCGACGGACCGAAAGGCGATACAGCTGGGTACGTCGAGAAACGGGGGGCCCGGTCGCTTCGCCGGTACCTGGTCGACGTGCGTCCGTCTGCGTCATGTGAGCAGCGCGGATCGGAGCGCTGGTGGGCGGCAGCCGACAGCGGCCCGGAGAGCGGCTGCCGGGCTGCGGCCCGAGGGTGATCCTGAGGCTTCGGCCTCGCCCGTCCACCGGGCGAGGAGCGCCGTCGTCCTGTCCTACGAGGGGGCGACCGGACCGGTTCATCCGCCGGCGGACTGCTCGTTCGCGGACATGGATGGCGGTGCGACGTGCCGCGGGCAGCGGCTTCCCGACATGATCGAGCCTATGGCCGAGGTGGTGCCGTAGCCCTCACTCTTCGTGACGATTGCCGCGTCGCACCGTGGGGTGCGGAAGCTGCAACCCGGATGAGGGAGCGAGCTCCCCTCCAGCCGGATGACGGCCGCTCACTCGCGTTCCTGGGCAATGTTTTCCCAGAACATGGTCCATGTGCGGCGCCAGATCATGAGTGCTGCGAGTGCGTCGGTGTCGAGGTGGATATAGAGCCGCTTCCCGGAGCGTGTGGCGACGGCGCGAGAGTTCTTGAGACGGTTGACGGCACGTTCGACGGTGTGCCACAGCGCCGCGCGCGGAGCCTACGGCTACACCTCAGCCGGTACGCTCAAGGACTTCGTAGACATGCCTGAGGTAGCTGTGCGTGCGCTCCGAGCCGAGGATCCCGTCGCCCACCCGGTTCATCGTGTACGAGAACGTGACGCGCCGGTCGAGGTCCATCATGACGATCGAACCGCCCCGACCGACCCAGAAGCAGATCCTCCCGGTGGGCATGTGCGGCATCGTCCTCGGATCGGCGAGTGCGTAGCCCATGCCCCAGCGGACGGGAACGCCCAGGAACAGGTCGACTCCGTCGGCCTGTACGTCGAACACCTTGTCCACCGTCTCCTCGGAGAGAAGCCGGCGGCCGTTGACCTGGCCGCGGCGCGAGATGACGGAGAGCGCTCGGGCCAGGCCACGTGCGTTGCCGTGTCCGTTGACGGCTCCGAGTTCGGCGGAGCGCCACTGCGGGGTGTCGACGTGCTCGTCACGTGCGGGGCTTCCGAGCAGCGTCCTGGTGAAGATCCCCTCGGGATCAAGACCCGTGGGTATACCGCCCAGCTGCGAGGGGGCCACCAGATCGGCGATACGCGGCCAGTCGGCCCGTCGCGCGCCGATCTGGACATCAGCTTGCGCCGGTTCGGCGATCTCGGTGGCGACGAACTCCGTCAGGGTACGACCACTGGCCCGCCGGACAAGCTCTCCCACCAGTTGCCCTTGGGTCTGCACGTGGTAGCCCGAAGCGGAGCCCGGCTCCCACCAGGGTGCCTGCGCGGCCAGCCGGGCACTCGCGGTAGGCCGATCGTAGAGATCCTCCATGGAGAAGGGCTGCTCCCAGCCGGAGAGTCCCGAGGTGTGAGCCAGGACGTGACGCACCTCGATGTGCTCCTTTCCCTGGGCGGCGAACTCGGGCCAGTAGTGCGCGACCGGGCGGTGCAGATCCAGCGCGCCCCGGTCGACGAGGATGAGAGCCGCGAGATTGGTGAGGGTTTTCGTGGTCGACCACATACTCACCAACGTGTCCCGGTGCCACGGAACGGTCCGTGCTTCGTCCGCGTGGCCACCCCACAGATCGACTTCCATGACCCCGTCCACATCGACGGCGATCGACGCCCCCAACTCCTCGCCGGCTTCGAGGTGCGCCCCCAGCACCGCTCGTACCGGTTCGAATCGGTCTGTGCTCGTTCCCTCGACACCCATGCTCTTCTCCACTTCGGACGACAACTGTGCGGCTCTGGCCGCCTGATCAGGCCCGGTTCTCCGCCTGGAACATCCAGCTCTGCTTCTCGAGATCGGCCGTCAGTCCGACGAGGAGATCCTCGGTGACCACATCCACGGGGCCCATCGCGACGATGCGCTCACGCAGCCTTTCGGTCACGGCAGAGAGCGCGTACACCAAGGCCTCGACGGCGTCACTGTCCTTGGTCCAGCCCGGCGGAAAGGCGGGCACGCCACTGGCTCCCGCAACGGTCCCGGCCCGTCCGTCCGGACTGACGCCCAGGGCGGCCGCGCGCTCGGCCACCGTGTCGGCGTGGTTCCGGGCGACGGTGGCGGCCTCGTCGAGCTGGACGTGAACCGAGCGGAAGCGCGGGCCGTACACATTCCAGTGGGCCTGCTTGGCCACCAGGGACAGGTCGAGAAGGTCGGCCAGGGTCGCCTGCAGCGCCGCACCCGCGGTCTCGCGGTCGCGCTCGGGCAGAGGGTTGTTGACAACCGGCACAGGAGTGCAGTCCTTTCGTGACAGGCGCCGGCTCTCAGGCGGCGAGGAAGTCGAGCAGGGCGGCGTTGACCTCGGCCGCGTGGGTGAGCAGCAGCCCGTGCGGAGCGCCGTCGATCTCGACGTACCGCGCGTCGGGCAGTCGGCGGCGGAACTCGCGGGCCGTGGCGTCGATCGGCAGGATGCGGTCGGCGGTCCCGTGCAGGATCAGCGACGGCACGTCGATGCGCTCCACGTCGGCCCGGAAGTCCGTCAGCCACGCCGGGACGCACGCGTACGCCGCCATGGGCGCCGAGTCGATGGCGGTGGCCCAGTTCGCCCGCAGCGCGGCCTCGCTGAGCCGCGACCCGAGCGTCTCGTCGGTGTTGAAGAAGTCGACGAAGAAGCTCTCGTACCAGGCGTAGCGGTCGGCCTCCGCCTGCTCCGCGATGCCGTCGAAGACGCTCTGCGGCACACCGGTGGGGTTGTCCGGCGTCTGCAACAGGAACGGCTGGAGCGAACCGAGGAACGCCGCCTTCGCCACCCGCTCCGAGCCGTGGACGCCGAGGTAGCGGGCGACCTCGCCCGAGCCCATCGAGAACCCGACGAGAACCACGTCACGCAGGTCCAGCTGCGTCAGTACGGTGTCCAGGTCGGCGGCGAAGGTGTCGTAGTCGTAGCCCGTCATGGTCTTGCTCGACCGGCCGAAGCCACGGCGGTCGTAGGTGATGACGCGGTAGCCGGCCTTGACCAGCGCATCGGTCTGCTTCTCCCACGACTGCCCGTCCAGCGGGTAACCGTGGATCAGGACGACCGGCTGCCCCGACCCGTGGTCCTCGTAGTAGAGATCGATGCCGGTCGAGCCCTCGGTGCCGACGGTGATGGTTCCCATGGTGTGCCTTCCCGCCCGTCCGCCGTGTGCGGACCGGGCATGGCACAAACCTAGGAATCAAGCAGGTCGGACCGCGTCCGTCGGACTACGGCTTCGACGTACGTCATGGTGCTGCGTCTTCCGCGTACGTCATGACGCTGCGCCTTCGGGGTACGTCGTCGTGCCGCCGAGCACCGCGGCGAGTTCGCCGCGGGACGTGACCCCCAGTTTGGGGAACATCCGCTGGAGATGGGTGCTCACCGTCCGGGGCGAGACGTACAACCGCTCGCCGATCTCCCGGTTCGTCAGACCCTGCGCGGCGAGCTGGGCGACATGCAGCTCGGTCGAGGTCAGCCGGTCGACCGCTGCCGGATCCTGGCGCGGGGACGACGCGCCCGCGGCGCGCAGCTCCTGCCGTGCCCGCTCCGCCCATGCCGACGCGCCGAGGGCGTCGAAGATCTCGCGTGCGGCCTGCAGGGCGACGCGGGACTGCGCGGGCCGCCGGTGACGCCGCAGCCACTCGCCCAGGGCGAGGCGCGCCCGCGCCCCCTCGAACGGCCAGTCCGTGGGGACGGCGTCGATGGCCGCCCTGTACAGCGGCTCGGCGGCATCCTGCGGGCTCAGCAGGGCCCGGCCCAGTCGCAACCCGCAGAGCAGGGCGGGCGAAGACGTCGATTCCCCGAACGGGGTCAGCTCCCGCACGATGTCGCGTGCCACCCCCGCGGATTCGCTGCGCACCGCCGCCTCGACCAGCTCCGCGACCGCGTAGAAGCGCAGCCAGGAGTGGAAGGCGGGGTCGGCCGGGTCGAAGACGCGGTGCAGGTGGCCGAACGCGTCGCCGTAGCGGCCCTGGCAGAGTGCCGCCTGCCCGCGGGCCATCTGCATGATGGCCAGCACCGGGCGCCCTCCGCTGGGAAGGGCCTCGCGTTCGGCTTCCGCCGCCCATGCCTCTGCCGCCGGGTCGCCGCTGACGGCGGCCAGCTGCGCGCGGATGGCATTCACCATCGCGTGCACAAGAGGCTGACCGGTCTCGCGGGCAAGCGACGCGGCCTCCTCCGCGGCGAGGGAACCAGCGCGCACGTCACCCAGCCGTGCGGCGCTCCCCGCCTGGACGCAGAGGGCGCGGGCCAGCATCGACAGCCTGCCCTGCGCTCGCAGGGCGTCCAGCGACCTCGCCGTCAACCGGCTCGCCAGGGCGGGAGCGCCCACCGTCACGGCGGCGGCCCCCAGGAGCTGGTCCCCCTCCGCGTTCTCCGACGAGCGCTCCAGCTGACCCGCCAGGCCCTCCATGACCCCTTGCCCACGCTCGACCGGCGCCGAGTACGCCCGCAGAGCGACCAGGTCGGCGTTGTCGGCCGGCACGGGCATCAGGTCGGCAGCGGCGGCGACCCGCTCGCGGGCGGCCGGGCCCGGCTCTCCCCAGAAGCACTGCAGGACCGCGCTCCACAGCATGCGCAGCCCCAGTGTCGGCTCGCCGCCGGCGGCGATCTCGACCGCCAGCTCGGCCAGCTCGGCGGTCGCGGCCCCCTCGCCCCGCGTCCCCTCGGCCAGAGCGATGCTGACCCAGGCCGCGCGGCCTTGGTCCCGGACCGAAAGGTCCAGTGAGCGCGCCTGGGTCAGCAGATGCGTCGCGACGTCTCCTTGGCCCGACTCCAGTGCGAGCTCCGCCGCCCGGAGCAGCCGGTCCGCCCGCGCGGAGGGGTCCTTCGTCAGCTCCGCCGCCCGCCTCAGCGCGGCAAGAGCTGCGGCGACACCGCCTCGCCGCAGGGCTCTGCCGGCAGTGGAGTCCAGATCCCGTGCCACTCGTTCGTCGAGACCGGCGGTGGCGGCGGCACGGTGCCATGCCTGCCGATCGGGCTGCCCCTGGAGCGCGGCGGCCAGCGCGGCGTGCGCGGCCTGGCGTTCCGCGGCGGTGGCGGCGTGGTGCATCGCCGAGCGGATGAGGGGGTGCCTGAAGGCCGTCCCCTGGGCCTCCACCAGGCCCGCGTCGATCGCTGCCTCGAAAGCACCGACGTCGACCGTCGTCCCGAGCATCCGGGTCGCCGCGGCGAGGCATTCGTCCATCGTCCCGTCACCGTTGAGGGCCGAGAGGAGCAGGACCGCACGGGTTTCGGCCGGCAGGCGGGAGACCCGTGCCGTGAACGTCCGCTCCAGCCGCGCGGTCAGCGGCAGCGGACCCGGGTTGAGCGCGTACGCCCCGCCGACCGACTGCAGCGCGACCGGCAGCTCGGTCAGCGCCAGCGGGTTCCCGGCGGCCTCCTCCAACAGCCGCCGTCTGACCTGCTGTCCCAGTCCGGGGGCCACCGCGTCCAGCACCTCACCCGACACCTCGTCCGTCAGCGGGCCCAGGTGCAGCACTGGCAGGCCGGCACTGCTGAGGCGGTCGTCGAGGCGCCGGGTGACAGCGACCAGAACGATGGGGTCGGACTCGATCCGCCGCGCCACGAACCCGAGCACGTCGAGGCTGGCACGGTCCATCCAGTGGGCGTCCTCGACGACCACCAGCAGTGGCGCCTTCGCCGCCGCGTCCGTCAGCAGGGTCAGCGCGGCCAAGCCGACGAGGTACAGATCGGGTACGGCCTCGTCGACGAGCCCGACGGCCGCGAGCAGCGCGGTGCGCTGACGTCCCGGCAAGTCGTCGATTCCGTCCCGCAGTTGGTGAACCAGCTGGTGCAGACCGGCACAGGGTAGGTCTTCCTCCGACTGGACCCCCACAGCGGTGATCACACGGGTCCCGCCGCGTGCTGCCGCGCCCGCGGCCTCCGCGACCAGCGCCGACTTGCCGATCCCCGGCGCGCCGGTGATCACCGTCGCGCCGCCCGAACCGGCGGCCCCCTGCTCGACCAGGGCAGCCAGCGTGCGACGCTCCGTATCGCGACCCAGTAGCGCCCGCCGATGCATGCCGCACCCCCGTTTCTCTGTGCCTCCCCGTCACCCGACGGCTCCGCGTCCTCACGAAACCAGGCGACCCGGCGGCATCTCCGCAGGTCGGCGACCTGGAAGCCTGGCCTGGATGCCGTTCATGCAATGGTATGCGTGCTGCCGAGCGGGAACGACCGCTGTCCGCATCCGCGAAACCGAGCCGCCGCCGGGATCACGGCGAGGTCGATCGGCTTTCAGGCCTCGCCCCACGACCCGGGACCACGATCGACTTCTGGGGCGTGGCCGGTGCCTCGTTCGCGGCGGGCCTCATCCCTGCTTCATGCCCCACCACGAGACCCGACGCCCTCGACGCCATGAGGAATTACGAGGCTCTGGCTGCAGTTCCGTGACGAGCCAGCACAGTTGTTGACCTTGGTGGCATCGGCTGTCAGTGGGGACCAGCACAATGCCGCCATGAGCTACGACATGGCTGTATGGGACGGTCCGAGCCCTGCTGACGATGCAGCGGCGCTTGAGGTCTTCGAGGGCCTGTACGACAGATTCATGAGAGGCGAGGGCCAGTCGCCGACCTCTCGTATCAGTCAGTACGTCGAAGGGCTGGTGGCCCGGTGGCCCGACCTGGGTGAAGACGATGAGGACGAGGACGCGAGCCCTTGGTCGGACGGCCCCTTGATCAACAACGCGAGTGGCCCGCTCTTCTATTTCGGCATGGTCTTCAGCAAGTACCAGGAGGCCGCCGAGTTCGCCGCTGACCTGGCCCGGTCCTCCGGCCTGGTCTGCTTCAATCCGCAAGATCGGCGTTTGATCACCTGAGTCTTCGCTATGCCCCGATCACGGCTGGGTGAGGATGCGGGTGCGGAGGAGTGCGAACGCGGCCCTGCCGTACATGGCTCGCTTGATGGTTTTAACACTATTTACGTGGCCTTCGACGGCTCCGGAACTCCAGGGCAGGGTGAGTCCGGCGGTGACCGCGTCGAGGTCCTGCCGGAGGAAGCCGGCGAAGCCCTTTATGGGCTTCGGTGCGTGCTGCTCGGCCTGTCGTATCCACTCCAGCAGAAGGTATCCGCTGGTGGCGGACCAGGTCTGCGAAGGCGCGGGCGAGGTTGCAGGCCCGGGTGATGTCTGGGCAGGCGAGTCGGACCTGAAGTAGGCGTTCGTTCTGGCTGTCGGTGAGGGTCTCGCGGGGGCCGCATGATCCAGGAGGTGATCTTGCGAGGGCTGGGGATGTCGGCCCGGACCGGTTCGGCGGTGCCCGCGCGGAGGGCGGCGAGGTGTTTGCGGACGACCTGGCGGCTGCCGCGCTAGCCGCGATCGCAATCGACCGAAGCCACCCCGCCAGCCCAGTGCTGGAACGGCGGTAGCTGGCGGACAGACCCGGCACCTGCTCGACGAAGGTCGTGCGGGAACAGCTCTTCCGGTCGCAGAAGTACCGGCGCACCCGCAGCCGGACGATGACCCGGCGCGAACCCAACGGCCTTTCGTCCAAGTAGCGTTGATACGTGCTACGTATGCGGCGGTCCTGCTTGCGGCAGTTCGGGCACCGGCCTGGGCGGCCCGTCGACACCGCCTCCATCATTAGGACTCCGGAGGAGTCGCTCACCCCCTCCACGCGCACATCGATCCCGGGAAACAGCACATCCTCAACCGTCTTGCTCGCCACGGCAGGAAGTACGCTGCCGAAACGATCCCGCGGTCTGACCGCTGACCTGGGAATTCACGGAACTGCGGCCAGAGCCCTGAGGGTCTACAACGAGAGCGGCGCCCAACTGGGCGACTACGACCTCGGCAGCAACGCCGACGAAGGCCATTACGAGGTGGTTCGGGCAGATCGCCGTCCGACTGCAGGAGTGTGCTGGGGGCGCGGGCCGGACAGCCAGGCCAGGAGCGCGTGGCCGGGGCCGGTCGTGGTCGGGGCGGTCGGGGCGAGGGACCAGGCGCGCCGGAGATCGGTGGCTTCGATACGGGCGAGGGGGAAGCGATGGGCGACCAGCGTCGCGACTGTCGCCCGCAGGGCCTAAAGGTTGTCCCGTAACCGGTGGGGCGGTTGGTGCGTTGGCTGGGCATGGGTGGGGTGATCTCAGCAGATGATCCGAAGTGGATCGAGCCGTTCTCGGGACTGACCGAGGTGCAGTTCGCC
>NZ_JBICAJ010000024.1:0-50738 GCF_043088925.1 Streptomyces sp. NPDC014006
TCCGCCCGCGCAAGACCGACACCGGCCACCGTGCCGCCGCGCAGACCTCGGAAGGATCAGAAGTGCCGTTCTCAAGACAGTGGAACAGAGCGGGGCGTACCACCCCATGACAGCCACACCGCTACAGAAACCACCCAACGACAGTGACCCCGCCCTACCTCAACACCCGACCAGCGGAAACACCCAGCTCTGATGTGCCGTCACTGACACCCACCCACCGACACAAAACCGGCACATCGCAGGGAGTACGTCGTGGCACAGGACGGTCGACCGAATGCCGGGGGCGGTGATGAGAACCGTATGGAAACTCGGCGTGGCTCCGGCCGGAGTCACTTCGCCGACCGTGGCCCGAATCGACCGGGCCGCCGCATGGCAGGCGGCTTTAAAGGCGCCGAGGTGCACCTGCCGCAACGGGTCATCGCCTTGCCCCCAAAACCCGGTGGCTCCTGGCGCGACGCGATCAACGCGCGACTCAACTCTCATCGCGTCTGTCAGGTCTGACAAGGAGGCCACGCGACCGAGCCGACTGGCGCACGGTCCAATGTGTCGGGGTATCCATCACGGGCCGATCGTAAGACCTGTCATGGCTGGGTCGGCAAGCGAGAGCAGGGCCTGGCGACCCATGCGACGAGACGGTGGCCGGCCGGACAGAGCCTGCTCTGCACGCCTTGCCGGCCTGCAGCGTCGTCTGGAGCGGGGTGCAGCTGCCGGGGATCACGGTGATCTGGGCGTGTGGAGGGCTGGGTCGTTGAAGGCGGGGTGGCCCAGGATGCTGGTGTAGCGCTGGGCGGTGTCGATGGTCATGCCGAACATTTCGCTGATGCGTTTGGCGTCGCCACCGGCGAGAGCTTCTTGCAGGAGTCGGTCGGTGCGCAGGTCGCGGGTGTTCAGGTGCGGGCCCAGGCGTGTGTAGACGAAGCGGGGTCCGACCGGGTCGGTGCCGTTGGCGCTCTGCGGGTGGGTGAACAGGTAGGGGTTCGCGGTCGCCGGCCAGCGGGCGGTGCGGTGGGTGAGGTAGGCGTCCAGGCGTTCGCGGACCGGGGCGCACGAACCGCCCGGAAACCGGCACCCGCTCTGCCCGAATGGACGGAAAGTGACCGGCACCCCGCCCCGGGTCCGAGGCGCTCCGCGGGGCCGTTATGCAGGGCTGGGCAGCCGCCAGCTACGATCAGGTTCCCCCGGCGCCGCATCATTACCTAGCTCAGCTCTACGACATGCCCGCCCGGACGACTGAGAGCCAGGCACCTGACCAACGACACCTCACGCGGCGCCTCGTGATTCCCCGACACGGGTCCATCTGCCTGGCGGCTGCCAGTTCGGCACGCCCTCGGGCTCGCCCGCTGCCTGAGCCGGTTCAACCGCTTGGTCCGCGGGCACGGCCGAATCGCTACGTAGCGGCGGCGGTACCAGGCAGCGGAGTCGCAAAGAGCTCTCGGCGTCTACGGCATTCTGCTTTGCTCGTCGTGATCGGTCAGCCCTGACGAGATAAGCTGTACTAGCTGCTTGTGGCTGACGTCGGCGCTGGTGCCCTCCCAGACGGTTTGCCCGTGACGCAGGACGTGGAAGCGGTCGCCGAGTGCATACAGCTCCTCCAGATCGTCCGAGACGACGAGAACGGCTGCACCGGCGTCTGCGCGTTCGCGCAGCAGTCTGTGGATTTGGGCCTTGGTGCCGATATCCACGCCGGCGGTGGGCTGGTCGATGATGAGGACGTCGGGTTCGGCGGCGAAGGTTTTGCCGAGGACGACTTTCTGCTGGTTGCCGCCGCTGAGCGTGGCGCCATGGGCGTGGATGTCGCCGGGGACGATCTCGAGTTCCGTCACGAGCCGGGTACTCAGCTGCTGGACCGTGCGTTGCGGAACGACGCCCCAGCGGCCGAGCCGGCGATGCAGGGCCATGAGGCTCAGGTTCGAAGTTAGCGGAGCGGACAGGCTCAGGCCCTGGTGCTTACGGTCCTCCGGTACGAGGGCGACCCCATGGGCAATGGCACCCCGCGGGGAGTGGAAGGTCACCTCCTTGCCGCGCAGACGTAGACGACCGCTGGTCGGTTTGTCAGCACCGCTGAGGATCCGGCAGAGCCGGGTGCGGCCGGAGCCGACGAGACCGGCGACGCCCATGATCTCGCCGGCGCGCAGGCTGATGGTGACGTCGCGCAGGCGTGGGCCCGAAGTGATGGCATCGGCCTGAAGGACGACGGGCTTGTTGTCGTCGGCCTGGTGGGCGGCTACTTCCTCGTCCAGGGTCTGCTTGAACTTCTCACCCAGCATCAGTTCGGCCATCTGGACCACCGTCAGGGATGAGGTCGGCTGGGAGGCGATGACTTTGCCGTTGCGCATGACGGTGAGCCAGTCGGTGACGTCGCGGACTTCTTCCAGGAAATGGGAGATGAAGATGATGCCGACGCCGCGGTTGGCCAAGTCGCGTATGACGCGGAACAAGGACTGGCGCTCGGCTTCTGCCAGCCGGGCGGTGGGTTCGTCCATGATGAGGACTTTGACGTCCTCAGCCAGGGCTTTGACGATTTCGATGCGCTGCCGGACGGCGGGGCTGAGGGTGCCGACGCTGGTGTGGAGGCTCGCGCCGATCTCGATGCCGACCTGTTCGACCAGGGCTTGGGCCCGGTGGTGGACGGTCCGGCGGCTGTAGCGCCAGCGTCCGGGTTCCTGACCGAGGAGGAGGTTCTCGGCGACGGTCATCTCCGAGACCAGGCTGAACTCCTGGTGGATGACAGCGATTCCCTCCGCCCGGGACTGGCGCGGGCTGCCCAGCGTCGCGAGCCTGCCGTCGAGGGTGATCACGCCGCCGTGGTCGGGGTAGAGGCCGGCGAGGGTCTTCACCAGAGTGGACTTGCCCGCACCGTTCTGCCCGATGAGCCCGTGGACCTGACCGGCACGCACCTGGAGGTCGACATGGTCAAGAACCTGAACGGGACCGAACTGCTTGGTAACGCCCGAGAGCTGGAGCCTGATGTCACTGGGCATGGACACTTGTTCCTCTGTTGCGTTGGCGTGTCTGGTGGCGGAGGTATTGCGGTGCGCGCTGCCTGGCCGACTGGTGGCCAGGAGCCCTGCGCGCCTGCATGCGTGGTGGCAGGCGCGCAGGGCGGTCGGGCGTCAGCCGCTCCACTCAGCGGGGTTGGCGTCCACGCTGTCCTTGGTGATCAGGGGCAGCGGGATGTAGGACGTGGGCCGCTTGACCTTGTCCTTCTGGCCGGTCAGCCAGTACTTGGCGTACTGGGCGCCGAGCTTGCCCTCCAGGACGGGGCTCTGGTTGACGGTGCCGTACAGGGCGCCGGACTTGACGGCCGCCTCGACCTGCTTGGAGTAGTCGCCGGCGATGAAGCGGATTTCGTTGCGTCCGATCTTCCGCGCGTACTGGGCACCGACGTACATCTCAGGGCCCTCGGCGACGATCGCATCCAGCTTGCCCTTGGGGTACTTCGACAGCAGGTCCTGGGTTACGGACAGGTTCTCGCTGTTGGTGAAGTTGTCGACCGGCGTGGCGACGATCTTGATGTCTGCGTGGCTCTTCAGGACATCCTTGATGCCCTTGAGTCGCTCGACCTGCGGGGTGTCGCCGAGCGGCCCGAGCTCGACCGCGATCTTTCCGCCGTGCGGAAGGGCCTTGACGATGAGCTTGCCCTCTCCCTGTCCGTACTGGAAGTCCGAAGCCCCGATGTAGGTAATCACGTCGGCTCCGGGTGCGAGTTGGGCGTTGAGCGCCATCACGGGGATGTCGGCGCTCTTCGCCTGCTTGATGGCGGGGATGACCGCAGTCGGACTGGAGGAGCACACGAGGATCAGGTCCACACGGCGAGCCACCAGGCTCTGCACATTGGCTGCCTGCTTGGCATTGTCCAGGCTGCCGTTGAGGACGACGGTCTTTATGCCCAGCCGCTTCGCCTCCGACTCGAAGGCGGACTGCATCGAGGCGAGGAAGGGGATTTCGCTGCTGGCGTTGGCGAGACCGATGGTGAAGGTCTTGTCCTTGCCAGCGGCGGAGGTGCTGCTGCTGTTGCTGCTGCCGCAGCCGGCCGTGAGTGCGGCAAGCCATGCGGTGGCGGTCATGACGGCCAGGCCGCGTCTGACGGAGCGGAGGGTGGGCGTTGTTGCGGACATGGTGCTCCCTTGGGGCGTTGTCGTACGGAAGTCCGCGAGGACTTGGTGATGTGCGGATCACTACGTGTCCTGGGGCGCAGGTGCGCCGCCCAGGACCGACCGGTCGGCCTTCAGGCCTTGGCCGACTGGGGCAGGCGGGCGGCGGTAGGCGCGGCAGAGGGTGGAGAGGAGTTCCTGCTGCTGCGCCTGGCTTCATGGCTGGACCGGCCGTAGCGGTCGATGACGACGGCCATGAGAATGACCAGGCCGGTGACGGCGGGCTTCCAGTACGGCGACACATTGAGCTGGTTGAGGCCGTTGGAGATGACGCCGAGCAGAAGGGTCGCGGCAAGGACGTCCTCGATGCGCCCGACACCACCGGTCAGAGCGATGCCGCCGACCACGCAGATGGCAATGGCCTCCAGGGGCCAGTCGGCTGCGGCCGATGGCTGGCCGACAAGTGTCTGGCCCAGCAGCAGCAGGCCCGCACCCGCCGCCAGCAGTCCGCCCATGGCGAAGGCGAAGACCTGCACACGCTGCACGGGTACGCCCGACAGATGGCTGGCTTCGGCGTTGCCTCCGACGCTGTAGAGGTAGTGGCCGTACTTGGTGCGGGTCAGCAGGAACCACACCGCGAGCAGGCAGCACATGAAGACGACGAAGATGACCGGGATGCCGGCTATACGGGAGTTGGCGGCGCTGTCCAGTAGGGGGGTGACGCCTTGCCGGGACTCGGCGCCGGTGGCGACGAACAGCAGCCCGGAGACGATGCTGGCCATGGCGAAAGTCGCGACGAAAGCGTTGATGCGAACCTTCGCGATCAGGAGCCCGTTAGCGATACCGACGGCGAGACCTGCGGCCAGTGCGGCGGCGACGGTCAGGAGCGTGCCGTGGTGAACGGAGACGACTGCGCCGACGACCGACGCGGTGGCTCCGACGGTACCGACCGACAGGTCGAATCCTCCAGAGATCATCATGACGGCCATGCCGCAGGCGACGATGCCGATGATCGCGTTCTGCTCCAGGATGTTTTCCAGGTTGACCACGGAGCGGAACGTCGGGGACACGACCATCAGGATGCTCGTGACGAGGGCGAACACCAGCCAGAGCCCGAAACGCCGCAGGAGACCCCTTCTGTTTGCACTGATCCTCATGCTCGCGTGACCTCCTGCCGCGGGACGTCGATAACCATTTCGGCCCCGGCCGAGGCGAGAGCGGCGGGCGCCACCTGGATGACCTTCGTTGCGTCCTGCCGGTGGGCTGGGGTCGCCGATCCGCGCCGGATCGCGGTGAGCCTGTCATCGAGGAACTCCGCGACCCCGCCCCGACCGCAAAGGCACGCCTTGAGGGAAGCCCTCGGCAGCTGCTTCTCGGCCGGCGTGGCGGTGACGACCGCGTCCTCACTGCCCGGGTCGGAAGATTCCTCAACGACCCCGGCGTCGGCCCCAGCGGAGCGGATGGCCTGCGGCGCGACGGGCGGAATTCGCTCCGAAGCGGCAGCCGGCAACCGGCACTTCGGTACCGCCGTCTCGAGGTTCACCACGTGCACGGCGCCCAAAGCATCCGCGCCGATGAGACCTGTTCGCATGTCCAACACTCCTATTTTCCTCAGACCTTCGTGGACGGCTGCGGCAGCCTCGCGGTGAGCACGCCGCCAGCAAGGCCAGGCAGCGCCGGAACGAGCTACCCCGCCGAGCCGAAAGACTGGTCATATCTGGTAGTGACCAGTATGGAGAGCGTGGGCTAAGGACCGGGCGATGTCAACTGCCGGGTGAAAAGAAATGCAGACAGCTCCGGACCGGTGACGTCGTTTCAGAGGGTTCGGACCGCTAGCCCGCGTCAGACCCGCGGCGCCAACGTCCGGGCCGCGCAGAGCGCCGCTGCCTGCGCCCCAGGAGAAGCTGACCGTCGTGGGCGCCGGCTGCCAGACCGCGTCTCGCGCGAGAGGGACACGCACAAGGTCCAGCAGCAACACACCGGCGGTGCGCCCGGTCGTGCCGGCTGCGTCAACGTCGGCATACACCTGCTGATCTCGCTGACTGCCCGGGGCCGCAGGCCGTAGGTCTACGCTGAGACGGTCCGCCAATCCCCCTACGGCTACGAGTCACTCGAAGCCCGCACCGTCAGCGGCGACCAGGTGTATGAGGCACGCCGGATACCGGCACACCGCCGGACCGCACACCCCGGCCCCCGGTCGCCGCGACGGCTGCACCGCTCGGCCAGTGCGCCTACGCCGCGGTCCGCCGCGCCGCTCCCGAGCGCTAGGACTACGCCTGCCCGCCTGAACCCGCCCAGGACGGGGCACGGACGGACGTGGTCGGGGCGGCCCACAAGACCCTCGGCACAACTAGGTTGAGCAAACCAGTTGTTGGACGGGCATCCCCTGGCCATGCCGATTCTCGACTTCCGCGCCGACCACTCCTGGTTCTTGATGCCCTGGGCCCCTGCGAGCGCCGCGCAACGTCAGGAGCTGCTGCAAAAACCGAACTGTGCACCCTGGTCGACGCTCTTCGACGACTGCTGGACTTTCGCCAGCTAGGGCCTCGTCCTCAGTGTCCGCGATGCGGCACTTCGCCTGCGTGTCCCACTCCCGTCGGCCGTTGCCGGCCGCCTCTCCTCTATCGGTTGCCCCTGTCTGCGGGGGTCGGTGCAGACCGTATGCCCAGGACGCGGGCATGGTGATCCTCCGCTCCGGGCCCTTCACAGGCCAGGTGACGCAAGGCTGTGTGTCATGTGACATAAAGGAGGGAAAGCCCCGCCCGCCCGCGCGCGGAGTTGGCAGCTTCCTAACCTGCGAGGGTCATGTGCACCTTGTACCGGTTGGCGCGGAACCACGTGTAGGCGTGCTCGACCGGCCGGCTGCCGCTGTAGGCGATCCGGTCGAAGGTCAGTACCGGGGAGCCCTTGGCGACGCCCAGCACTGTGGCGATCTCCGATGACGCCAAGCCGGCGCCGACGGTCTGCTCGGCGCGCTCGACCGGGCGGCCATAGTGTGTGGCCAGCGTCTCGTAGACGGAGGCAGTGAAGTCGACGTCGTCCAGACCGGGAAGCAGCTCGGCGTCGTACCAGGCGTCATCGACGGCGATCGGCGTTCCGTCTGCGAGCCTGAGCCGACGAACATGCCAGGTCTTGCGCCCTTCGGGCAACTGGAGCGCGGCAGCGGTGGCGGCGGAGGGGGTGTCGCGTCCGACGGACAGCACAACGGTGCCGGGTTCGAGCCCGAGGCGGCGCATGTCCTCATGGAAGGAGGCAAGGCGAAGCTCGGAGCGATGAGCCCGTTCGGCCACGAAGGTACCGCGCCCGTGCACTCTGACCGCGAGCCCTTCGGCGACGAGCTGCCCGATGGCTTCCCGCACGGTCACACGGCTGACGCCGTGGTCCGCGCACAGCTGGCGCTCGCTGGGCAGGACGTCACCAGAGGAGAGCTGGTTGGTGCACATGTCGACGAGGATGGCGCGCATCTGGGCATGCTTGGGCAACATGCCCTTGGCGTCGATCTGCTGCTTGGCCATGAGATCCCCCCTTGTGTGAGGGCGCCGACGCGCCGCTTCTCTGGTTATTACCAGTATGCACCTCTGATTCGCGGTGCGGCGAGGAAGCGCCTGCAAGCCTGCAGGACATCCCACGGCACGTGATCACTACAGCAATACGCCGAGGACCTCACCGCCAACCGCATGGAACATGGCGACATCACCGTGCAGATCGCTGCTCTGCACGAGCGACTGGAGCGTCTCAAGGCGGACGAGGCGTAGCGACTCGGGCCCAGGGCAGGCTGCCATCGTGGGCGACGACTTCGACGATGGTGGTCCCTTCGGGCCGTCGCTTTCACGGGCCGGTCGGGTGCGCGTCATTCGGTGGGGAAGGTCCTGGCGGCTCGGCTTATGGCGCAGATGCGGGAGGTCCGGCTCTGGTGGGTTGGTGACCGAAGCGGAGTGCCCTTTGGCTGAGAAGGGCGAACTCAGGTGCGTGGCTCCGCTATAGAGGTACAGCGCGAAGTACCGTGACACACGAGCAGAGAGTGGCTGACGTTGATTTTAGAGGTCGATGCGGGCCCAGCGAGTTACGCCCTTGCGGCGAGTGATTGTGCCGTGACTGGCACAGAGGGCGGCGACGATGTAGAGGCCGCGTCCGTGCTCGTCGTCCGTCTCTGTGGTTTGCCGCTTGACGCAGGGGCCTCCGTCAGTGACCTCGATGTGCACCCGGCCTTGATCGTCGCAGTGTATTTGCAGCACCGCCGGGGGCAGGGCATGGAGGACCGCGTTGGTGAGCAGCTCGGAAACCACCAGCAGCGCGTCGTCGAGGACGCTGTCGGGCATGCGTCGACCGGCGAGAAAGTCGCGCGCCCGCCCACGGATGCGCGGCATATCGGCCGTGCAGGGAGTCTTCAGCGTGACGGCGAACGAGTCGGGTGTTTTGCTGCCTGTGCGGTGATGCAGATGGAGCGAGATGCGGGGCACCGTAGTGGCCCCTGGGCGGGCTGCCAGCGATCGGGAGTGCGGGGGTGCTTGGAGTGCCATGACGTGCCTCGGCTCTAGATTGAAGCTGGTAATAACCAGATATGACCAGTTTCGATATGTCCGAGTCTTCTGTCAACGGGTGCGGGGTGCCAAAACGCTCCCGGTTTTCGCGTGAGGGGGCGGCCAACGGGGTGCTGATGCCGCTCGTGAGGGGTGTTCGGTGGGGGCAGCGGTCTGGTCATCGCTGCTCAGCGGCACGCTTGGCTCGGCGAGACCAGTCGCGAAACGCTTCTACCGGAGGCCCGTCTTCCTGCCAGGGCCATGCTGTGACCACCGGTCCGATCTCTTGTAGAACGGTCGAGGCATCCCGAAGGCGCATGGCTTTGATCAGGACGTAGGCGAGGGCGTTGAGGTCGCTGAGTGCCGCAGCATGTGTCAGATAGCCCGGCTGTGTCCACGTGGCGAGTGCGTTGTCAATGAGGGCACGTTCCTGGGGGTGATTCCAGTGGCGGTGTGCCGTGAGTGCTGTGATGTCGTCGGCTTCCCGGAGGGTGAGGTACTGGGTGAGGCTGGCGAGGAGGGCCAGCGACTCGACTGGCGAGCGCGGTGGTGCTTGAGCTCTGACTGCGTCGGTGAAGTCCAGCATCATCGCGTGGGAACCGCATTCACGGGGGGACAGGTAGCGGAGTACTTGCAGGTGTGCTTCGCGGTTCCATGGATCCCTGATCTTGACGCCTTCCCACGCCGAGCGCACATCGGCAGTGGCGGCCCGCAGCAGGCGGTAACAGGTGATCAGGGCGACCCAGGGAGCCGGATCGTCGGGAAGCAGCTTTGCCGCTTGCCGGCACAACGCGATCACCGACCCGAGGTCGGAAGCGTCGCCGGAGCCGTGTTGCGCGAGTCCGGCAAATGCTTCGAACACCAATGCGTCGGGGCAGTTTGGTTGTCGGGCGTGCCACTGGCGGGCCAGGACGGGTGCTTCTCTGAGAGAGCTGAGGACAAGTAGACGGTGGATGCGCCGGTCCCAGTCTCTGCCCGGGTCTCGCAGCGCCTGTTCTATGGGGTAGGTCAGGGCGCCGCGGTCGTTGGCCTGGGCGAGGTTGTCGCCTTGTGCAGCGATCTGGGCGCCCAGATGGGACAGGACGCGGCCGAGCTCGCTGTCGTCCAGTTCGGGAACGACGCGGCGTGGCTGTTGCCGGATTGTTCTGCGGAACCACACTCGGTTGTTTCCTTGCGGTGCGGGACGGGGGCGGCCAACCGTCCGTGGCGGCTGGCGGCCCCCGTGGCGAATGTCAGGGAGATGTGGAAAGGGCGGGGGTGTGGGGTGGGAGAGTGAAGGCGCCGGTTGTTTCGGCTGCGTGCAGGGCTGCCCCGAGCAGACCTGCGCCTGCGCCGAGCGGTGAGACCTGAACGGGCGGAGCGTGACGCCAGGCCAGGTTCTGTTCCAGGGCGCTGTGGACCGGATGGAGGAGGAGAGCGCCTGCGACGGACATGCCCCCTGCCAGGACGATCATCTCGGGGTCCAGCAGCACGGTGGCGTTGGCCAGGGCACGACCCAGGGCGTCGGCCGCCTCGCTCCATATGTGTGCGGCGGCCGGGTCCGTCTCCAGCCGAGCAGTGATGTCGGCTGCGGTGGGGACGTGTCGGCCGGTGCGGCTGTAGCGGCGCACGATGGCGCGGGCGCCGGCGTAGGCCTCGACGCAGCCACGCTGTCCGCAGTCGCAGGGTTCGCCGTCGGGGTGAACGGTGAGGTGTCCAAATTCACCGGCCATGCCCTCTGCGCCGCGGATGAGCTGGCCCCCGCTGATGATTCCGGCGGCCACTCCGGTGCCGAGAACGACGACGAATAGATCGTCGAGTCCTTTGCCGCAGCCCAGGCGGTGTTCGGCCAGGGCTGCGGCTCGGACGTCGTGTTCGAGGATGACGGGTAGACGGGTGCATTCGGCCACCTGTTGCGCGAGGGGGGCGTCGCGGAGCCGGAGGTTGGCTGCGAAGCGGACCGTTCCAGAGGCCGAGTCGACGAGTCCGGGGGAGCAGAGGCCGACGGCGGCAGTGTGAGGCCGAGTGAGCGCGGCTGCGGTTTCGGCGACAGCGTTGAGGATCGCCTCTTGCCCTCGCTCGACGGGGGTGGGCAGCCGCAGTGTTTCCTCTGCCGTTCCCTGAGGGGTCAGGCGCGCTGCCTTGATCGTAGTACCGCCGAGATCGACGGCCACCACACTGGGTGCGTTTTTCATCAGTACCTCTGACCGACCGGTTTGTGGCGGGCCACGTGCCGGTAGTACGGCAGGTCTTGCAGTTGGGCCGCCGCCAGCTCGTCCAGCACGACGGTGGCGTGCGGGTGCAGTTGCAGGACGGAAGCCGGGCAGCGGGTGCTGACCGGTCCTTCCACCGCGGCGGCGATCGCGTGGGCTTTGTGGGGGCCGGTGGCGATCAGCACCAGGTGACTGGCCTCACTGATGGTGGCCAGTCCTTGGGTGATCACGTGCCGTGGCACGGCCTCCAGGCTTGTAAAGAAGCGTGCATTGTCCCGGCGGGTGGCGTCTGTGAGTGTCTTGAGCCGGGTGCGTGAGGCCAGGGAGGACGCGGGTTCGTTGAAGCCGATGTGCCCGTTGCTGCCGATGCCGAGGATCTGTACGCCGACAGGGGCGTGGGCGGCCAGTGCCTTCTCGTAGCGGCGAGCTTCAGCAACCGGATCGGGGGCTGTGGACACGGGTGTATGCAGGCGCGCGGGATCGAGGTCGACGTGCTGTGTGAACTCACGGCGGATGACTTGGGCGTAGGCCTGCGGGTGGGTGGCGGGCAGTCCTACGTACTCGTCGAGGAGAAAGGCGTCGACACCGGCGAAGCTCAGTCCCTCGTCCTGGTGCCGGCGGATCAGTTCCCGGTAGGCCAGGAGCGGGGAGGAGCCGGTGGCCAGCCCGGCGTGCGTACGCCGTCATGCAGTGCCCGGTCCACGATGTCGGCCACCGTGCGTCCGGCTTCGCCGGCGTCGGGGCGGATTACGACCTCCATACCGGTGTTCCCATCGTGAGAGCGCAGGATCGGCTGCCGGGCCGTGGGGACGGAGAGAAGGAACGGGTCATGAGAACTGGCTGATCGCTTTCTGCACGGCGGCGCGCGCCTGATCTGGGTCGGATGAGTCGAGGGCCGCCGACGCCATCTCCTGGCATTGCTTCAGGGAGAGGCGGGTGAGCTGATCTCTGACGGCGGCAACGGCCGGGGTGGCCATGGACAGACTGGTGATCTGCAGCCCCGCCCATACGGCTGCCAGGAGCGGATCGGCGGCGACCTCCCCGCACACGCCTGCCGGCCGCCCGAGATCGGTGGCAGCCCTGCCAACTTGCGCGACGAGGGAGAGGACGGCCGGCTGCCACAGGTGTGCCGATGCTGACGAAGTCGACGTGCTGGATGATGTCGCTGGCGCGCAGCGCGGCTGCGGGGACTTCGATCATGACGCCCACGGTGCCCAGGCCGTGGCTGCGGGCCAGGTCGGCGAAGTGAGCGGCCTCGCTCGGGGTGGACACCATGGGCGCCATGACTCTGAGCTGCGCCCCAGTGCGATGCTGGGCCGCGGCGAGCGCGGAGAGCTGTGTGGTGAGCGCGTCGGGCTGGAGCCGGGCCGTGCCCAGGCCGCGGATGCCCAGGGCGGGGTTTTCTTCGTCTGGTAGGCCGAGGGAGGGCAGGGGCTTGTCGGATCCGGCATCGAGGGTGCGCACGGTGACCGGACGTCCGGCGAAGTGCTGGAAGACCTTGATGTAGGTTTCGGTCTGCTCGTCCGCTATGGGTGCTTCGCAGCGGTTGAGGAAGAGGAACTCGGTTCGGAACAGCCCGACGCCTGCGGTGTCGGCTGCTGCCGCTCTGGCCGCGTCGGCCGCGGTGCCGATGTTGGTCAGCAGGGCGATGCGGTGGCCGTCCGCCGTGTGTCCGGGGCCGGAGGTCTGGTGTTGCGGTGTGGCCTGGGACTGACGGCAGACCTGATCCAGGCGCTGGGGCATGGGGTGTACTTCCACCGTGCCCGATGTCCCGTCGAGGATGACGGGGGTGCCGTCCGTGAGAATGGCGGCCTCGTGGCTGCCGACGACAGCGGGTAGGCCGAGGCTGCGGGAGAGGATGGCGGTGTGGCTGGTGGGTCCGCCGGCCTCGGTGAGCAGGGCGACGGCATCGCTGGTGGCGAGGTTTGCCATGTCGGCCGGTGACAGGTCGTGGGCGACCAGGACGAAGGGGCCGCCGGGCAGGGGGACGCCGAGCAGGAGCGCGACGGCACGGTTGCGTATGTCCTGCAGGTCGGTGACACGGTCTGCCATGTATCCGCCCAGCTGCCGCAACTGGCGGCAGTAGGTGTCGATGGCGAGGGTGACGCTGTGAGCGGTCGGGCTGCCTCGGCCGATGTGGCCGGCGATGACCTGCAGGAGCGCAGAATCCTGAGCCATTGCAGCTCCGGCCCGCAAGATGTCACCCACTACTCCGCCGTCGACGGCTGCGAGCTGCTGTGCTACCTGGGCCAGAGCGTCGCGTACCCGCTGGACCTCGTGTGCTGGATCGCCGCCGGGAGCTGCATCGGGGTCGGTGGTCGCTGGGGGTCTCAGCCGGGCTACCGGGGCGCAAACGAGGCCCTGGCTGACACCGTGGCCGGACATGAGCATGGCTGCCGTCGTGGTCACGCGTCGTGCTCCCCTTCCAGGAGCTGCGCCAGTTCGTCCAGGACAGTTTCAGCTTTCTCACCGTGGGCCGTGAGCCTGACCTGGTCTCCGTGCCGTGCGCCGAGGGCCATGACGCCCAGCAGGCTGCTGGCGGCAACGGGTTCCTTGCCGTCGACGGCGATGGTGACGGCAACAGGTGCCTGGCCAGCGGCCTGAGCGAAGGTAGCCGCGGGACGGGCATGAAGGCCGCCGTGCGAGCCGATGGTGACGACGCGCTGCGCCATGGACGAGTCCTTTCGTAGCGGGGGATGGACATTTCAGGGGGAGGCGGTTTCAAGCTGGCTCTGCTCGGTGGGGTCGTCTTCCCGACCGGGGGTGCGCAGGTTCCAGCGGCGGATGACGAAGCGGAACACCACGTAGTACAGGACGGCGTAGCCCAGGCCGATGGGCAGGAGCAGCAGGGGGTGGGTGGCCTTGCCCCAGTTGAGTACGTAGTCGATGAGGCCGGCGGAGAAGGTGAACCCGTCGTGGATGCCCAGGGCATTGCACAGGGCGAGCGAGGTGCCGGTCAGGAAGGCGTGGACCAGGTACAGCGGCCAGGCGACGAAGAGGAAGGAGAACTCGATCGGCTCGGTGATGCCGGTGAGGAAGCTGGTCAGCGCGGCGGAGAGCATGATGCCGCCCACGGTCTTCCGCTGCTCGGGGCGTGCCTCGCGCCAGATGGCGAGGGCGGCGGCCGGCAGGGCGAACATCATGATCGGGAAGAAGCCCGTCATGAAGATTCCCGCATGGGGATCGCCGGCGAAGAAGCGGTTGAGGTCCCCGTGGACGTTGTTGTAGTCGCCCAGAATGAACCACACAACGGAGTTCAGGATGTGGTGCAGACCCAGCGGGATCAGCAGCTTGTTGGCCATGCCGTAGATGCCGCCGCCGATGATGCTGTTCTGGTCGACGGCTTCACCGACGGCCGTCAGCCCGTTGTTGAAGAGCGGGTAGATCAGGCTCATCAGGACGCCCACCACGAGGGCCATGAGGGCCATGATGATGGGGACGAGCCTGCGCCCGCTGAAGAAGCCCAGGTAGGGCGGGAGCGTGGTGCGGTAGAAGCGCTGCCACAGCACAGCGGCCAGCAGACCGATGACGATGCCGCCCAGCACCCCGAAGTTGATCGTCGCCTGTGCGCCTGATGGATCCTTCTCGCCGTTGAGGACGATGGGGGACATGGCGGTGAAGACCCCGTCCAGGACGAGGTAGCCGACCACTGCTGCGAGGGCTGTGGACCCGTCGGCCTTCTTCGCGAAGCCGATGGCGATACCGACAGCGAAGATCAGTGGCAGGTGAGTGAAGAGCGCGCCTCCCGCGGCCGAGATCACGGAGGCCGCGTCCTTCAGAGGAGCGAAGCGGCCGAGCACGTCGTCCTGCCCGAGCCTCAGCAGAAGCCCGGCGGCAGGCAGCGTGGCGATCGGCAGCATCAGGCTGCGGCCGAGTTTTTGCAGGTTCCCCAGGCCGGAACGGCGGGCCGGGGCTGCGGGTGAGGATGTGGTGGCACTCATGACGACCTCAACGGGTGTGAGCTGGAGGGGACGACCACGGCGGAGAAACGGGCCGTATCCGGCGATGAGCAAGCTGGGATGAACGAGGACAGTACAGGTCCTGTCTGGTCATGACCAGTTGCATGGCCAGAATTACCCCTAGCCTGAGAGGTGTCAATGCCCGTGCACGCCCGCATGCATGCATGCATGCATGCCAGTTCCGGGGCGTACACCGGCCGCATGAGAATCCGAGGTGCATACTGGTCATGACCACAGAGCGCGCTCCAGCGCCCTCACGTAGGGGGAATCCCATGAGCAAGCAGCAGATCGACGCCAAGGGTGTGCTGCCCAAGCACGCCCAGCTGCGCGCCATCCTCGTCGACATGTGCACCAACCAGCTCGCCGCCGGCGACGCCTTGCCCAGCGAGCGCCAGCTGTGCGCGGACCACGGCGTCAGCCGTGTGACCGTACGGGAAGCCATCGGGCAGCTCGTCGCCGAAGGGCTCGCGGTCAGAGTGCACGGGCGCGGTACCTTCGTGGCCGAACGGGCTCATCGCTCCGAGCTTCGCCTTGCCTCCTTCCATGAGGACATGCGCCGCCTTGGGCTCAAGCCGGGCACCGTTGTGCTGTCCGTCGGCCGTGACACGCCCTCTGCGGCCGTCGCTGCCGGCTTGGAGCTGCCCGACGGGCGCCAGGCCTGGCGCGTTCGCCGGCTCAGGCTCGCTGACGGAACCCCGATCGCAGTCGACGACGCCTGGTACGACAGCGAACTGCTCCCCGATCTGGACGACGTCGACTTCAGCGCCTCCGTCTACGAAACCCTGGCCGCGCGCTACGGCCTGCCGGTCGACCGCGCCGAGCAGACGGTCGGTGCCGCCTCGGCTTCCCCGGAGATCGCTACTGTGCTGGGCATTGCCAAGGGCTCCCCGGTGCTGGCCTTCGACCGGATCGCCTACAGCGGCAGCCGGCCGGTCGAGCACGCCTACACGTGGTTCCGGGCCGATCGGTACAAGGTGCATATGACCCTTTCCGAGTAGGCGGTCGGCTCCGCGGCGGTGGGGCTTTCAGGCGCAAATTGTCATGCTCATGAATGTCGGTGCCTTGCACGGGTTTGCTCGCCGCGCTACGGTCTGGTCATTACTGGTAATTACCACTGCCGTGGAAGGGTCCCCGGGCAGTGCGGTCCGAAGGAGCAACTGATGTCAGAAAAGGCACAACGCATCGTTGACGGACTCGGCGGCGCGGAGAACATCACCGATCTGGAAGCCTGTATCACCAGGCTGCGTACCGAGATCCGCGACCCTTCCGTCGTGAATGTCCAGGCGCTCAGGCAGGCGGGTGCGCACGGTGTGCTGACCTCGGGATCTGTGGTGCAGGTCGTCGTGGGAGCTGAGGCGGAAAGCCTTGCCGACGACATCAAGGACATGCTGTGAGCCTCGCTGTCTACGCGCCTCTCGCCGGCGCACTCATGGCCCTGGGCAAGGTTTCCGACCCCGTCTTCGCCGGCCACCTCGTGGGGTCCGGGGTGGCCATCGACCCCCCTCCCGCAGCAGTTGAGGTGGAAGCCCTCGCACCCGTCAGTGGCACAGTCCTGAAAATGCATCCGCACGCCTTCGTCATCAAGACCCCGGACGGCGTCGGCGTCCTCGTCCACCTGGGCATCGACACCGTGCGGCTGGACGGCAACGGCTTCACCTCTCATGTAGCCGAGGGCGACGACGTGCATGTCGGTCAGCAAGTGATCACCTTCGACGCAGCCGCCGTCCGGGCAGCCGGTCTGTCCGCCGTCTGCCCCATCGTGGTCCTGGACTCTGCTCCCGGATCCGCACAACCGCCCGCGATCACCGGCAACGTCACCGCGGGAGCACTGTTGTTCAGCTGGGCTGCCTCATGACCCATGTGCAGCCCGGTGAACGCAGTCCGGCCCTCGCTCTGGAATCGGCCCAGGCAGTTCTGCTGGACATGGACGGCACACTGGTGCTCAGCGAAGACGTCCACCGCAGAAGCTGGCAGGCGCTCTTCGACGCCCGGGGCCTGTCTGTCTCCGACAGCGAGTACGAGCAGCGTTACATGGGCCGGCGACCGGCCGATGTCCTGCCGGGTCTGCCGGGGCCTTCGTCAGACACCCGCACCGAGCAGGCTGTGGCCGAGATGACCGAGTTCATCCTCAGCCAGGCCCACACCGTCCCCGTCGTCCCCGGTGCCGCCGATCTCATCCGCCGACTGCATGCCCAAGGAGTGCCCATGGCGGTGGTGACCAGCGCAGGAGCCGTCTGGGCCGAACGCATCCTCAACGGCGCTCTCAATGTGCGCCATCTCATCGACATCGTCGTGACCTCCGAGCAGGTACGCCACGGCAAACCTTCACCGGAGGGCTACCTCGCCGCGTGCCGAGCCCTGGATGCCGTCCCTGACCGATGCATGGCCTTCGAAGACTCCCCCTCAGGCATCCGCGCGCTCATCAAGGCGGGCGTCCGCGACATCGTCGGGGTGACCACCACCACGACCGCGACCGACCTCGTCCGGGCCGGCGCCTGCTGGACGACGTCCAGCCTCGTCCACGAGGCCGTCAGCCAGGGAAGTCCGGCGTCGCAGAAGTCTCCCGTCCCACCTGGCAGCGACCAAGAAAGCATCCGGCCATGACCACACTCGACGTTGCCCTGATCGGCGCCGGCTTCATCGCCCGCACCCACCTCGCCGCCTGGACCGCGCTGGGCGCACGCGTGCGCATCTACTCCACCGACGGACAGGCGCAACACCTGGCCGAAGAATTCGGAGCCGTCACAGCCACCTCGCTCGGACAGGCCCTCGACGGCGCCGGCATCGCCGACATCTGCACACCCACCCCCACACACCGCGACCTCGCGCTGGAAGCCCTCCGGGCCGGAGCGCACGTCATATGCGAGAAGCCACTTGCCCTCACCACTGAGGACGCTCGCGTCATAACCGACGCCGCCAAACAGGCTGGCCTGCACCTCTTCCCCGCCCACGTCGTGCGGTACTTCCCCGCCTACGAGCGTGCCCGGCAAACCCTGCGCGAAGGCAGCCTCGGCCGCATCGCCGTGGCCCGCTTCAGCCGCTCCGGCCGGTATCCCACCTGGAGCCCGTGGTTCGCCGACCCCGCTCTGTCCGGCGGCATTCTCACCGATCAGATGCTGCACGACATCGACATCGCCCGCTGGCTCTTCGGCGACGTGGTGCGCATCCACGCCACCCAGCGCGGCCACCACACGGCCCTTGCGCACAAAGCCCCCGTGGCGGCCGGCTCCGCCACCCTCACCCACACCTCCGGAGTCATCACCCACGTCCAAGGACACTGGGGGCCTCCAGCAACGCCGTTCCAATACACCTTCCACATCGCTGGCTCCAACGGCACGCTCACCCACGACTCGCTCGCCCACCCGGCCCTGCGCATCGCCACGAGCACTGCCAGCGAAACAGAAGGCGTCCCCTCGGGCGACTGGGGAGAAGACCCCTTCCTCGCCCAACTCAGGGAGCTCGCCACCGCATGCGCCGACGGGCCAACCCCTCGAGTCAGTGCCGAGGACGGGGTAGCCGCCGTGCGCCTGGCCGAAGCCGCCCGCGCCTCCGCCGCCACCGGACAGGCCATCGAACTGACTGCGCTGCTCGCACCAACTACAGAGGAAATCGTCCCGTGAAGATCGCCATCCTGTCCTTCGCGCACGTCCACGCTGCCACTTACCTGCAACTGCTGCGCGCACGACCCGACGTGGAACTGATCACCACAGACCCCGACGGCAACCCGAACGACCCCTCCCGCGGCAAGAACCTGGCCCACTCCCTCGACGTGCCCTACGTCGACACCTACGACGAAGCCCTTGCCGACGCCCCTCAAGCCGTGATCGTCACGAGCGAGACCAGCAGGCACCGGGCACTTGTCGAGCAAGCAGCAGCAGCCGGGGCCCACGTCCTCTGCGAAAAGCCCCTGGCCACCACAGCCATAGACGCCCAAGCCATGATCGACGTCTGCGAGTCCGCAGGTGTCAACCTCATGACCGCCTACCCAGTACGCTTCCACCCCGCTTTCGCCTCCCTGCGCCACGCCGTGACCAACGGCGCCATCGGACAACTGATCACCGTTCACGGAGTCAACAACTCGTCCAACCCCGCCCTTCAGCAGCCCTGGTTCGCGGACCCCGCACTCGCCGGGGGCGGCGCCATCATGGACCACACCGTCCACATCGCCGACCTCATGGACGTTCTCCTAGACGGCGAACTGCCCACACAGGTCTACGCCCAGGCCAACCGGCTCCTCGCCGACGAAGCCGATTCCCCACAGGTGGAAACGAGCGGCCTGATCACCCTCACCTACGCCAACGGCCTGGTCACCACGATCGACTGCAGCTGGAGCCATCCCCCCACCCACCCCACCTGGGGCGGGCTAACTCTGACCTGCATAGGCCAGAAAGGCACCGCTTACTTCGACGCCTTCCCGCCCCTGCTGCGCGGCTACGACACCAGCCAGGCGCAAACACGCTGGGAACCGAGCACCACCGACCTCGACGCCGCCATGCTCGAGGAGTTCCTCACGACAGCACGCACAGGACTGCGAGCCCACCCTGACGGATTCGCCGGACTGCGAACCCTCAAGATCGTGCTTGCCGCCAACCAGTCACTGCGCACCAACCAACCTGCCGCACCACGGTGATGGCGCGCAGCGCAAGGAACGCGCCCCATGCTGAACAAGCCAAGACATGACCGCGCTCTCGTGACGGAGCAGCAGCCGTCCTACTCGACCGCGACTTGCACGCGGCCAAGCCGCGGACTCGCGTCTTAAGGTCCTACCAGAAGCCGTTGATCGCTGCAATGGTCGACGCGGACACCAAAGGGCCGGGAAAGGGCACCTCTGACCTCCCCAGGCCACGACCCCTTTCCCGGCCGGCCGCACCCATCTACCCCGCCCACCGCTGTTCAACCCACGCATCTGCCGACGCGATAGCGCCGCAACCAGGTGATCCCGCAGCCCCTCGGGCAAGGGCTCCTTGCCGGTGACCACCGCCTCAAGTGCCTCAGCCACATGGCGCACCCGGAGGTTGACGTGCTGGGAGACCTCCACCAAGAGCCGTGCGTGGTCGGGCTCCCCGATGCCCCGCACGCAGGGAAATGCTGCTCACCGAGCGAGGATCAGGCCGACCAGAGCGGCCATCACCGTGACCGCGCCGAATGCGGCGCCAATGGGCTGGCCCCAGGTCGGGTGGCGGTGCACGACGTAGGCAACGCCGGCCGCGAGCAGCACCACGACGACGACCAGGAGCAGCGCGACGAGCAGAGCGAGCTGGTCCGACAAGCTCAACCCGCGTGCGCGCGGGCCGTCCGCAGGATGTCCGCGGGAGCCTGTCCGCACTGGGCCCATGCGATGCCGGCACCGGCGTGCATGCGCACGATCTCGTCGTCCAGGGTGATCGGCAGGTGGATCTGCGTCTGCAGCGCGACCGCGGTGGTCTGCGCATCGGCGGGTGCGAGTTCTGCGGCGAGGACGACGAACTCGTCACCGCCGTATCGGGCGACCGTGTCGCCTTCGCGTGCGGCCTGACGGAGCCGCCGGGCGACTTCAATGAGCACGCTGTCCCCAGCGTCATACCCGAAATGGGTGTTGGTGCCTTGAAGTCGCGGAGAGCGAAGAAAATCACGGCGAGGCCGTGGGGGTGGTCGGCCGCGGGAGCCGAAAGGTGGCGGTGCGCGGTCTCAGCAGGGTGGTCGTCGTAGAGGAACGGGTCGTCGAATCCTGGCGCGGGTGCGTCAAGCCTCTGTTCTCGGAGTGTGCAGAGCTGCGCCTCGATGCGGGTGTGCAGCTCGGTGGCGTTCGGCAGGCCGGTGAGGGCGTCGTGTGAGGCGCGATGGGCGAGATCGAGCTCGCGGCGCTTGCGGTCGTCGATGTCCTCGATGTGGGTGAGCAGCTGCCGGGGGCCGTCGCTGACGTCCGCGACCACGCTGTGGCGCAGTGAGACCCACAGGTAGGTTCCGTCGCGGCGGCCAAGGCGCACTTCCGCGTACCCGCCCTCCGGGCTGGTGCTGAGGAGTGTGCCTATGTCCTCGGGGTGGATGAAGTCGGAAAACGAGTAGCGGCGCATCGCAGCGGCCGGGCGGTCGAGCATGCGGCACAGTGCGTCGTTCGTCCGGAGGATGCGGCCGTGCTGGTCGCCGCCCATCTCGGAGATGGCCATGCCGTTGGGGGCGTACTCGAAGGCCTGCCGGAAGCTCTCCTCGCTGGCGCGCAGGGCCTTCTGCTGCCCTTCCATCCGGACCAGTGCGCGCTGCATGTTGGAACGCAGACGGCTATTGGTGATCGCGATGGCGGCTTGCAAGGCGAACTCTTCCAGGTTCCGGCGCTCGTCCGGCCTGGGACGGCGGCGGGTGAGGGGCAAGTCCACCGAGATCACACCGACCAGCTCCTCGCTGGGGGCACCGGAAGCGTTCGGGTAGTACATGGGTGCGAACAGCCGGTCGGAGGGATGCCACTCGTCCTCGGATTGAGGTTCGGGACCCTCGGTGTACCACTGCGGCACGTCGTCATCGTCGAGGACCCAGCCCTCGGTGTGCGATATGAAGACCAGGTCGCCCCAGTGCTGGCCCATGGACAGCCTGCGCTCCCAGGACTCGCGAGAGCCGACGCGGCCGGTGATGAGTGCCTCGGCGGCGGAGTTGCCGGAGAGAGCGGCGACGACGAGGTCGCCATCGGGGCGGACCAGGTTGACGCACGCCAGCTGATATCCCAGATGAGCCACGATGCCGTCGGCAACTGATTGCAGCGTGTCCGAGAAACTGCGGCCGAGATGGAGGTCTTGTACCGCGGCCTGCAGATCGTGGCTCTTGTCGATGGCGAGCGCGCTGCGGACACCGTACTCGGCAACCACTGACAGATCAGCCTCCTGGAAGGCCTGGCCGGCAGGATCGCGCAGGAGCACAGCCATGCCGATGATGCGCCGGCGACCGTGCAGCGGCACCAGGACGGTGTGGCTCCCGCCTAGTTCGTGCCCCTCACCGAGCAGTTCCGGCAGCGCAATGCCGCCGACCGGCGTGTCCGCGGTGACCGGCACTCCCCCGTTCAGCACGTCGAAGAGCGCGCTGCCGGGACGTACCTCGCATAAGGCGGCACCGGCTGCGGCGTGCAGCGGATACACCTGTTGCAGCCGCAGCACCAGCGGACCCTCGTCCGCGTCACCCACCGCAATCGGGTCCCGCAGGTAGACCATGACCGAATCGGCGATCGTGGGAACGACGGCCCGGCCCAGCCGCATCGCGATGTCCTGCGAATCCCTTCCTCCCGACATCCGGTGGACCGCCTCGGAAATGTCCCCCGGGGCGTCAGCGAGCGGAGACTGCGGGGATTCCAGCGCGGGAAAGGATGCATCCTGGCTGGTCGGCGGGTTGTCCGGGGTTGTTCCGGACAACCCGCCGGTCGGCCTTCCCGGGTTCTGCGAGAGTTGTCCGGGCCCGGTGCTCCCGGCTTCCGGCCCAACAGCCGAAGGCAACGCGGATGACGACCAGTAGCCCATCTCGTCGGCGGCCTGCTGAACAGACTCGTGCCCCTCGTCCAGGACGGCGCGCGCCTTGTCCAGCGCACGGTCCACGTCGTCGAGCGCGGCATCGTCAGAACTGAAAGCGCTCAAGTCGGGGCCGGACAGCAGAGGCGCCGGCTCCTGCGTCCGGGAGGGCTCGTCCTCCCCCATGCGCAGCCGCAGCTCGGCCAGCTCACGCTCCAGCTCGTGAATGCGACGGGCCGCGTGGTCGGCGACCTGCTGGGCGATACCCCGCTCCCGTTCGGCACGGACCAGCTGTTCGCGCAGCTCCGTCTCCTGCCGTTGCGCCCGGGACAAAAGCTCCACCACCCCCTGGCCGCCCGGGGTCTCGATCGCCGCCGCCTCCAGCGCGTCGGCGCGGCGTGTCAGTTCGGCGACTTTGGCCTGGGCCTGGCCGAGCATGACGAACAGCAACGTGGCGATCGACAGCGCCTGTTGCCGCCCCTGCTCGCCGGCTTCGTAGGCCTGCCGGGCCCGCTGCAACAGCAGAGAGCGGCTGCGAGGCCGAGAAAGGCCAGGTAGTTGCGAGGATCGCGCTCGTAGCGAGGGCTCAAGCGTCGGTAGCCGGACAGCCAGGACATCGTCCGCTCGATGACCCAGCGGCGACGGCCCAATCGTTCGCTGGACTCGATGCCTTTGCGTGCGATCCGTACACCGATGCGTTTGCCGCGTAACCATTTCCGCAGATCAGCGCGATCGTACGCTTTGTCCGCGTGGAGGCGCTGGGGCTTGAAGTGGCGGCCCCGGTGGGGGTCGTCTCGTTTGGTGACCCTCGACCATGGGCTTCAGCCCTTCGCTGTCGTGGGTGTTGCCGGCGGAGACGCCGACAAGGAGGGGCAACCCGTTTGCATCCGACAGGACGTGCATCTTGGAACCCGGCTTGCCCCGGCCACGGGGCTCGGACCTGTGTGTTCGCCCCCTTTTTAGCCCTCACGTGGGCCGTGTCCAGGACAACGCGGGTGACGTCGATGAGGCCGGCGTCGTCGAGTCGGTGCAGCATGGCCTCGTGCAGCCGCCCCCAGAGGCCGGCTCTCGACCAGATCAGGAACCGACGGTGAGCCGTCGATTTCGAGATGCCGAAACAGGGCGGTAGTTGGCGCCAGGCGCAGCCGCTGACCAGCACGTAGATAATCGCCGCGAACAGCGTCTCATCAGGCGTGTCCTGCGTTCCTCCGCCCTGCGGACGCATCCTTGAGGGCGGGATCAGCGGCTTCGCGATCTCCCATAGCCCGTCCGGAACAATCCAACTCCAGGTACCCCGCCCCAATGCGGTTCAAGCGCCCGTCCCCGCTCGCTGTACCCGAGCGCGTAGAGAGCGGGCAGCGGGTCATCCGCGCCCGGGGTATGGAAGACGTCGTAGACGGTCCGCTCGACGTGGTGCAGCAGCGCTTCCCCCCGATGGCGGGTACCCAACAGCGCGCCGAGGCGCTGCTTGTCCGCCTCCGACCACTGTTCCCACCCCGCCACGGCACGCGGCGCGTGCAGGGAGGGCGGCAGCGGCCAGGACCAGGAGGAATGGCAGATCCGGCTTGGTGCATGGATCAGCAACCAGAGATCCAGAGCCGCAACCCTCTCCGCGGAGCGAATCGAGCAGCTCTCCGCCATCGCCATGCGATGGACATAACCCAACGTAGGCAGTACCTGCGGCGCCCCCGGAGCGTACACATGGCGTGGCCGACCTTGTTACCTCGGCGCGCTCTCGTTCACGCTGGCGCATAGGTGGTGGCCCGCTGGTGGGAACAGGCCCTGCACTGCCCGCGCCCTCAGGACCAGCTGGTGGCGGCAACGCGGGATCACGGCTTGAGTGGTGGCGCGGGATGCAGCCTCGGGCGCGGGGCGCCGACGATGCGCTGGCAGGGATCCGAACTTGCGGCCGCCAATCGGCGGTGATCCGTCAGGGAAGGCTCACAGGTCGCCGAGTGAACAACTCGACTGCGGGACTGCGGTAAGTCGCGGGCGGTCCGTAATTTTCCAGGGATTCCGGGTCGTGGAGCGCCTATTCGAGGTCCTCATTTTCTAGAGGGTTTTCTGTAGAGTGCCTGGTCAGCGGGTGGGGCAATCGACGGTCCCCGGGTGACCCGGAAGCCGTCCGCGGGTGACGTGGGTCACAGTTCTTCCGGTGCTGCTGCGGAGCGGTCCGCGCGGACGCGGGACGGTCTACTGTGTCGCGCCATGACGGTCTTGATCATCGGCGGCAGTGGTTTCCTGGGCACCGAGTTGATCCGCCAGGCGGCCATGGCCGGGCACGCAACGGCCGCGACCTACGCGACCAGGCCCGGCACCGCTCCCCACGCCGCGTGGTACCCACTTGACCTGCGGGATCCTGGACGCGTGGACGCCGTCGTGGCCGAAGTCGGCGCGGATCTCGTCGTCAACGCATCGAGCGGCGACGCCGACTGGGCGGTGACGGCGCAGGGGCCCGTCCGGCTGGCGATGACGGCGGCAAGGTACGGAAGCCGCTTGGTCCACGTGTCCAGCGACGCGGTGTTCTCCGGCGCCGGCGTCCACTACGACGAGTCGTGCCTGCCCGACCCCGTCACCCCGTACGGGGCGGCGAAGGCGGCAGCGGAGACCGGGATCCTCCTCGTGTATCCGCAGGCCGTCGTCGCCCGCACGTCACTGATCATCGGCGACGGCGATTCCGTGCATGAGCGCATCGTGCACGAACTGGCCGCCGGCACCCGCGACGGCGTCCTGTTCACCGACGACGTCCGCTGCCCGGTGCACGTCGCCGACCTGGCCGCCGCCCTTCTGGAACTGGCGTACGGCGACACGGCCGGCGTCCACCACCTGGCAGGGCCCCACGCTGTGAGCCGCCACGAACTCGGCACCCTCATCGCCAGACGCGACGGCCTGGACGCCTCCCGGCTGCCCACGGGCCTACGAGCCCACAGCACCCTTCCCGGCGCCCTCGACGTACGCCTCGACAGCCGAGCCACCCAGCGGAAACTACGCACCACACTGCGCGGCGCCCACCAGTTCTGCACCACACCAGCATGACCACCCAGCCCGACACCGAGCTGCTGGCTGGGGCCGGGGCGCAGGTGGAGGTAGCCGGGCAAGGTGGACGCGTGGACAGGGGGATCCGCCAGGCCTCGGCCTGCGCGCCGGTGAGCTGCGGCCCGAGTTGGGCGCAGGAGGAGCGGTCCGCGGCTGACTCCGCCGGCCGTGGCTGAGACGCCCGTCGAGGGGCGAGACGAGACACCCGCCACGTGCAAGATGTTTTCTCCCGGCGCCCGGCGTAGCCGGGTTGAGCACGGCGCAGCGCTGAGCCGGTATCCGCGCTACGCCTGGAGGCACGGCGCCCGTACGCCATCTGGTGACCCTGCGGACTGCGGTCGACGATGTTCGGGAGGAATCACAGACGGGGGTGGAGCGTGGAGTCACCAGGCGGAGAGACGCGGGGGGCGCAGACGGAGCCCCGCCCGGGAGTGAGCGGGGCGCTGCCTGGCGTGCCTCGCCTCGGTACACGTGCGCCTCACAGGGCGGGCCGCACCGACTCGGGACGCTCTTACGCCCCACCTCGAGGCGGGAGCCGCTGTGCTGGCTCCCGCACCTGTCCCGGTGTCCGCTGGTGGTCTCAGCTCTCCGGTTCCCTCGGCACGAGACGGGAGAAGAACTCCTTCGCGGCTTGGGCGTCGAGGTCCCCGTTCGTGATCGCGGACCGCCGTAGCGCTTCGCCAGACACCTGAGCGGGGATGCCGAGCTGCTTGTCCGCCTCGCTCATGACCTCGCCGAGGTACCACTGGGCCGAGGTCGGGAAGTGCTGGATGAACCAGCTGATCATCTTTGCCAGGGGCAGCGACAGGATGAGGTCGAAGCCCTTGAGTTCACCGCCCCGGCCTTTGGCAGTGCGCAGCGAGGTGGTGAGGTCCTCCAGGACGGCGTGGCGGATGGTCGGTCCGAGAGCGTCGGTGGGGATGATCTGCCTAAGGCTGTCGGCGACTTCGAAGGCGAGCTGGTCGGCTACTTCCCGCACGCTCGGCTCGTTGCGGTGGCGCAGCGCCCAGCGCTTGCGGGTGTCGGGGCGCTTCCACAGCAGGCGGAAGAAGGTCTCGCTGAGCCGGTCGCGGATCTGGGCGGCCCCCGGAGCGAGACGGTGGCGGTCGCCGGCCGACATGGCCTCCTTCAGCCCCTCGGAGGAGCGGCGGCGGGCTTCGGCCCAGTCTTCGGCGACCGGGCGGGACCACTGTGCGCGGCCGCCGACGGTCGCCTGGGGTAGGGGGACGTCGTTCTCGCCGCGGGAGATGTAGCCGCGCAGGGTGGAGGCCGTGATGCCGCCCAGTGCGGCCATCTCGGGCACGCCGAGCAGCCGGTCACCGGCGAGTTCGGGACTGGCCAGGTCGACGACGCACCGCTCCAGCGGCAGAGGGTCGTCCTGCTTCTGGTGGCGCTGCGCCCACCGGGTCAGGTCGTCGATCCAGTTCTCCGGCTTGGCGGTGGCCGGATCGAAGGTGGCGACCTTGTGCAGGTGGGCTCGGTCGGGGTAGGCGTGACCGTCGAGGAGGTCGGCGGCGTGGACGGTGGCGGTGGCGCGTGCCGTGTGGCGTGCGTAGTCCTCGGTGACCGGGTCCCAGATCTGGCCGGGCCGGTACCAGGTATCGCCGTCCCACCAGTAACCGCCGGCCCTAAACAGCAGCGGCGCGCCGGACCAGTAGGTGTGCAGGCTGGCGGTGTCCTCGTCGCGGAGGAGGAGGACGGTGCGGCCGTGCTCGGGGTGGTGGCGCACGGCCCAGCCCAGGTGGTGGGCGATGGGGTCGGTGGTGAAGGCCAGCCACCCTCCCGCGTGGGAGGTGTCGCAGCGGCCCCACATGCCTTCGCCCTTGTTGCGGCCGACCGCCTCGATGGCGTCCGGGCCTTCGTCGAGCGGCAGGTGCGAGTCGTCGACGAACGGCAGACCCGGAACCGGGTGGTCCGTCCGCAGCCCGTTTGCGAGCGGGCGAATGTCGTAGACCAACGTGCTCCCCCTTCTCAGCCTAAGTGCTGTACTTGGCTACAGCACTGTTGATGCCCAGTAGTACACGACTGAAAAGCGGATCGTCACAGCGATTTCGAGACAGGTTTTCGCAGCGGCGGGGGAGGCAGCCGTCGCCCTGGGGTGGCCCCTGACGGCGGCCACTACGCCACGCCTATCGCGGTGTTGACCGGTCCGGCCCCTGCGGCTGCCAGGGCGCTTCGCCGCGCGCGGGTCCCGCAACGCCCGCGGAGAGCTCAGAAGTCGCTCAAGACGCACGTCTCGTGCGGCTGGCCAGAACACAGTGCAGGCATGGACATCGACAGGGGAACGATCCCTGCCTGGATAAGCGGACTCGGCAGCACCGCGCGCTGTGGGTCGGCGCCGTCACCCTGCGGCGCGCGGAGAACAAAGAAAGCCGCCAGAAGCCGAAGCAGTGGTCTGCCGCGACGAACGCGGCGACTGCTGCGGGTACGACCTCGCCGCGCCTTACTGGATCGCCAATGCGGCCAACGGCAGTGAGCGCCCCATACACAACGTCTACCTGATCACTTACGACTCAAAGACCGACACCATGGGGGAAAGCCACCTGCTCGCGAACATGCTGCCCCGCGCTGTCGCCGACCACATCCCCGTCGACGCCGCCCTGCTCCCGCACCGTGACCGTTCCCCGGACCTTTGGAGGCCGGGGAACGGCAAGCCACCCGTGCCTAGATTGCACGAAGCTCGGAGCTGATCCCCATGCCGTCAAGGTCGCTCACGAGCCTCCAGTAAACGTCGCTCTCGTAGAAGCTCGCTGCATCGCCGTTCCCCTCAGCGGGGTCGATCTTGTCCATCTCGGGGACGTCGTAGGCCACCGTGTAACCGGCCTCCGCGTCGTTCCACTGGACCCGGACCACCATGTCCGCTGTGCCGATGTCGTAATTGTCGTTCCCGTAGTTCTTAGCGATGTACTCGAACGGGTACGTGAACGTATAGCTGTCGTCCTTCTTGATCGACCGCAGGTAGTCCAGCTCGTTCTCGAAGCCATAGTTGTTCGACTCACTCCACATGGAAGGAGCGTAGTGCTCTGCACCTCTGCCGGAGTCGACACCATGGGCCAGCAGGCAAAGCGCTCGTAGACCGCGGAGCCCGTAGACGGTGCCTCCGCCCCGCGGTCCTGGAACACTTGGGTCATGCCACTCATCCGTGACCTCGTCCAAGCCGATTACTCGGTGGTGGAGGAGCTGCTGTACTCGAACCATCTGGGAGACGGCAGGTTCTACAACCCCGAGGGCCTGGACGTCGTCGTGGCCGAACTCCGCGGGTCTGTCGTCGGGGTCGCTGAGTTCCAGCTCCACTGCAACTTCGGGCACGACGAGGGCCGGGAGGGGCATCCCGGCGAGCAGACGTTCGTCTTGACGATGGCCGTCGCTCATGCCGCTCGTCGCGGCGGGGTCGGTCGGGCGCTTCTCGCCGAGATCGCCCGCCGGGCCCAGGAAGCCGGCCACACGTTCCTGGCACTGGTGCCGCAAGACGGCGGCGATGCGGCTGACCGGCAGGCGTTCTTCCAGGCGTGCGGGTTCACGCTCTACGGCCCCGCCGCACCGGGCGCGGCGTGGGGCTGCCCGGTCTCGGAGATTCTCGCCGTGAAGGGCACGGCTGCCACCGCCGGTGAGTAACCCGCACTGGGCTGTGGCCTGAGCGGAACCGTGCCCGCCTTGCCGGTCGGGGAGTTGACCGGGCATGGAGAACATCACCACTGCGGCCGAATCCACGGTGTCCGGTGCCGCGATCGAGCAGTTGCTGTTCACCACCGACTGGCTCACGGGTGTGCGCGCCACCGCGAACATCGCCCTCACCGAGCAGGCGGACTACGCGTACAGGCTGGCGTACGCCCTGTCGGGCGGGGCGAGCTCCATCCCGACGCGCACAGCGCCGCCGTCGCCAACCTCCTGCACAGCGTGGCGCCGGGCATCGTCGCGTTCGCCCTGCACCACCTACGCCCGCTCCTGCCCGACCTCTCCGACGAACAGTGGGCCCGGGTCGACACGGCCGCCGTCGAGCTGGAACTGCGTTTGTGCGAGGACCTCAGCGGCGCCAGCGTCATGCCGGAGGCCGCCGGGTCTCCCCTGGCACACGCTCCGCACACTCCCGGCGAGTAGGACAGGGGCATGGAGATCACGGTCTCACCACCCAATTATCGATCAGCCCCCCAAGCGGTGCAGAGCGGGAACACCCGACGAGCAGCAGGCCCAACGGAGATTGGGTGACGGACCGCCGTCCCCCGCTCCCGCGGGGGGTTGCTCTAGCTTGATCTTTAACCCGTGCGGCGGGGTTTGAGGGTGGTTGACCTCTTCTTTTGTCGTTCTGCTGGCTGTGTTTTTCGGGGTGTGTGCACGTCGTGGCGGGGTGTGGGACGAGTGTTCTTTCGCCCCCGTGGCCGTCCTGGGCCGGGACGGGAGGGTTTTGGTGCTCTGGCCGGGCAAGCGGTCTGTGGGCGGATGTGCCGGAAGTCGCGGCGGACGCGGGCGGGAGTGAGCCTGTCCGGGGAACTGGGCTTTTCCCAGGGACGACGCCGGTCGGCGGCGAGGGGGCGGGCGAGACGGAGTTGGGTGTAGGCGGCGAGGATCAGCCAGGTCCAGCGGTCCGCTGCCTCAGGGTTGCGGATCTTCGGGGAGGTCAGCCGAGGGTCTGCTTGAACAGGCGGAAGGTGTGCTCGATGTCGAAGCGCCGCAGGTATGCCTGCCAGAGACGGTCGGCGTCCGTGGGGGTGCCGTCGGTGCCGGACCACCACAGCCAGACCGGCTTGGGGGTTGCTCCGCTGGGCAGGTGGTCGATGTCCAGGCGGATGACCATCCCTTCGACGATCGGGAGGGTGCCGTCGGCGGCTGCCCAGGAAGAGCGGTGCGTCAGCTTGGGGTGCAGCCGGTTCCAGGAGCGGGCCCTGGCGGTGCCGTAGAGACGTGTGTCGGTGACGGTTTCGGTGTCCGGGACGCCCCACGTATCGGGCTGCCCGAAGACGAATTCGCCGCCGTGCCGGGGCGGGCGGCCCATTGTGTGTGGCTGGCGGGGCGGGACAGCCCGGCGCAGGACCCGGTCTGAGCGCATCCGGGCGAGCACCTGGACCGGCAGGTCTTTGAGCAGGAACGCAAGGCGGGGTGCGTCGTATCCGGCGTCCGCGATGACGAGGACGTCTGGGTCGCCCTCCTTCCACTGCCGGGCGGCGATCAGTCGGTGGAGCAGGTCTCGCAGCTGCCGGGCGGTGACAGTGGCGGTGTCGTCACCGGGTGCCAGGCGAAGTGCGTCCAAAGGCGCGGTCCATGAACTGCGGCCCGGCTCAAGCGCGCAGATGATCGAGTACGGCCAGCCAGGAACAGGGATGTGCTGGTCCTTGCCCCGGCCGTAGGTGTGACACAGGATCCGCTGTGGTGAGGTGTGGGCATCGGGGCGTAGCCAGCAGGTGATGTCGATGGCCAGGACCAGCCGGCCGTCGACAGCACGCGGCAGTGGCACCGCGGCCAGGGCCCGCTGCAGCCGGCCGGTGTCCACCCGGCCACGGGCGACGGCAGCGTAGAGCCCGCCATGACCGCGGCGGTGTTCGCCCACGAGCGACAGTTCGGCCAGCGACCTCACCGGCCCGTCGCCGCACAGAACGGCGTCAGCCAGCTCGAACAACGCATCCGAACGAGCGGTGAGACAGGAGTAGAACTCGCCCCGGAAGCATGACAGTTCCGCCAACGGCTCTTCGTGGGCATCGCGATGCAGCAGACTCATCCTCACGGCCTTCGCGCTGGACGTGTGTGTTCCTTGGTCGGAGCACATGTTCAGACGAAGGCCGCTTTGGCGTGCGGCGGTTACCGAACCGAGTGATCAAGTTCGAGGCGCTATTCGACGCCGGACGTTAAAGATCAAGCTAGCGCAGTCATAGAGGCCCGGACCGCCTTCCTGCATAGGCGGCTGCTCCCATGTGGGTCACCACGGAAGTGCGATGTGCCGCCTACATGACAGTGGGCCGCCTGGGGATGTACCGCGCCCTGTCGGCCACCAGAACACAGAGCACCGCCTCGTGTCAGCGACCAACCATCGCCATAGGCCAGAGACCTGCAAGCACATGCCGCTCCTGACCAGCCGTCACTGCCATGACCCCACCGCCATGAAGCCGACACATCACACGGAGTGTGACCCTTTTGCCCGTGCATCTCTTGTCGAGGCGAACTACTCGCTCACACCCACGACGCACCAGGCTCGTCGGGCTGCCTCAGTCAGGACGTCGCCCCACTGCGTCAGCAGGTCCGCGAACGCGTCGAAGTCACTGATCCATCCGTCGGAGACTGCGGCATGCTCGGCGAAGGGCCCCTGCAGCCGGTGGAGATGAGGAAGCACTCGATCCCAGGTTGCGGCCAGCTCCCGCACGTTCTCCGGTGACAGTGCGAGCAGCACGCCGTAACTGGCCTCGCCGAAGAAGTCCGCACCAAGGTGCTCGGGCTCGCCATCCAGCCCGTCCCATATGAGCCCGAGCAGAAATGTGTCCAATTCGGTGCGCAGCGGGAGGTCCACATGGTCGCGGACGCGTTCCCACCGATGGCCGGCCCAGAAATGCGGTTTGAAGGAGCCGAGGGTGTGCCGGAATTCGTATGCGGCGAAGAAGGCGCCGTCGGGGCCCTGCGGCCAAGCCCACCCGTCCTCGGGCCGCGGCGTTTCGTCCCAGAGTCCCGTCTCGTCGTCGTACCAGGCATCCCTCAACCGCTCCACCCGCTTCTGCGGCGGGACCTGCTCCAGCCACGAACGGTTGGCGATCAGGACGGTAATGTCGAGCCCCATGGCGGCGAGAGTACCGCGTGCAGAAAAGCTGCGTACCTTGGCCAGCACCCGCAGCCGGGCGGCCATGGCCGCGGGCTGGTGCCCCTGCCGGCTGCACCACAGCTTGCTGTCGTACCCGGCGGCCCGCCTTCGCCATGGCACAGGCGGATGACCGTGTCCGCGTCCCCCAGCTACGCGTCTGGCTCCAGGTGGAGGTTCACGAAGCAGCGCAGTCGTACGCCTGGTTCGCGGGTCGTACGGTCCGCCGGTGCGAGGGCGCACCGCGCGGCGAGTCACTCCTGGATGGCGAAGGCGGTCGCGTCATCGGCGGCCGCATCTCCACCACGGCCAGGCCCCGCCGTGAAGACCAATCCCCTGCCCGGCGACCGCACGTCCCGCCTGATCGTCGCCCTGGTGGTCGGCGCTATCGCGCTCGCCCTGGTGCTCCTCGTCGCCGCCCTGGCCGCCGACGCCGACGACGACCACGCCAGCACCCCGAAGCGCTGCCCGGGGCAGGTGGCGGGCGTCGTGGACCCGGTGACGTGCGTGCCGTACGGCGGGATGCCCGCTGGAGAAGCTGCGGATCACCGCGTTGCTGTGCCGGATGGTGCGGGGCCGTACCGGTCGTCCAGGTAGGGCTTCTTGGTGATCGGGTTGATGGTGCCCGCTGGCGCGGTGGAAATCGTCCGCGCAGCATTGGGGACCTTGACCGTCGCCCCCAACCACAACGCGAAGTCCCGTCCTTCAGCAGGAGTGGCCTGGTTCCACGGAACATCCACCACTCGCAGCCACCGCCACCACCGCAGCAGGTCGAAGGCGTAGCTGCGTACGCTGCGGGACCGGTTGTACCGGGCGACGCAATCGATCAGGTACCGGCGTACCGGCTCGACAGCCCGCCCTTCCTCATCGAAGACCAGCCATGGCACCACGCCCGGGTTCGCGGCCACATGCCCCCACCGTGGCAGGCGAATCGATCGGACATCGCGCGAGAACTCGTCCAACTTTGCTGCACTCCTTGCTCGTTCGGATGCGCAACATCTACCGACTAGGAGTTGTCCGGGCGATCAAGGATCTCGTTAGGGTGACTCGGCGGAGGGACCTGATGAGTGCTGAGGAGATGAGTCGCGCGGAGGCGGTCGCACTCGTGCAGCGGATCATGGAGGCGGACTACGCCTCGGACGACGAGGTGGACGGCTGGCTGGACAGGCTGGACAGAGCCCTGACATGCCCGTCCGGACAGGTCAGGGACTTGATCTTCTGGCCGCCGGAGCGGGAGCTTTCGGCTGATGAGGTGGTTGATCGAGCCCTGGCGTATCGGCCAGTCGCTTTGTGAAGTCGGGGCTCAACTCCGAAGCCAGATGAGCAGAGCTGCGGTGGTTGCGGTGCCGAGGAAGACGTAGCCGCGTTTGTCATAGCGAGTGGCCACGGCCCTGGACTGCTTCAGCCTGTTGATCGCTCGTTCGACGGTGTTGCGCTTCTTGTAGCGCTCGTCGTCGAAGCCGGGTGGCTTCGTTCACCTTCAGTGACAGCGTTTGTCGACCAGTTTGAGCAGCGGTTAGCGATCTCTGGGGCGATAAGTCTTCACGAGTTTGGGTTCTGGCTCACTTTTCGTGGAGGGCTGACTGACCGTAATGTCATGTGCTCGCGACGCTGGCCGGTACGGCCAGCAGGGAGGGCTGCATTGAGCCAGTACTACTACATGGGTGACCAGACCCTGTGGAACCCGTCCAACGGGGCCTCCCGGCTGTTCCTGAGCCAGGTGAGCGTCTACCAAGCCGAACTGGGTCTGCCGTCCGGCATCGGCCCCATGCAGGCTGACGAGTGCCAGATCGACCCTCTCGTGTTCAAGGAGTTCGTCGACGCCCTGCTCGCGTGGCACTGGAGAACGCGTCACCCAGTCATGGCTGCCCTGTCCGAGGGCTTCGTCGCCACGGTGCTGGTCCTGGCGGAGAGGGCAGACATCGAGGTGAACTGGCCGCCAGCAGGCTTCGACGAGAACGGCGGCCTCAAGGATGTTCAGGTGTCGGCGGCCCCGGTTTCCTCTGAGGAGGCTTGGGCAGCCGCCCTTCAGTACAAGTCACTCGAGCTGGTCCGCTTCATGGCGGCCTGAGCCTGCTCTGCCCCCCGCGAGTGTTCAAAGGCATCAGAAGGCGATGCCCTATGAGTAGAGCAGGACACGCTTGCGGAGGAGATCGAAACCGGCTCGGCCGAACATCTGGCGCTTGAGCATCTTGACCGGGTGACGTGGTTTTCGACGACGCCGGAGTTCCAGGGCAGGGTGAGGCCGGCAGTGACGGCATCACGGTCGCGGTCGATGTCGGCGGCCAGGGTACGTATGGGTGGCAGATCGTCCTGCCGGACGGCGTCGAGCCATTCCGGTAGACGTTCGCCCTTGCGCTCGGTGAGCATCCGGGCGAAAGACCGGACGTGCCCGGTGAGGGCGTCTAACGAGCTCGTGCACGGTAGGCGGTGAGACATCGAGCCTGGATGGTTGATCATGGTCAGGTGGTGGGGAACTCGATGCGTGCGCTGATCATCAGCAATCGGCGGATCACGGGTCTGACTGCCGGAGTGATTGCTGAACTCGTCGAGGAAATCGGCCCGTTGTGGCAGGAGCGTCACCAAACGAGGCTTGCCACGCGTGTGCACAAGCGGGCCGTGGGTGCCGGCGCGAAGCACCGGCTGGTGTTCGTCGACCGGCTCTTGGCCACGCTCGTCCATCTTCGTCACGGGGTCACCCATGACGTGCTGACCTGCTGGTTCGGCGTGGATCGTTCCACCATCACCCGGACCGTCGGTGAGGTGCGGCCCCTGCTCGCCGAGCGAGGGTGCACCGTCAGCCCCGACATGCGGCTGCGGACCCTGGCCGAGGTCGTCGACCATCTCGGCTCGAGCGGGACGACCGGCATCGTCGACGGCACGGAGATCCGGGTTCGCCGCCCGGCCGCCGGACACAAGAACCGCGACAAGTTCATCTCCGGCAAGAACAAGCAGAACGCCGTCAAGTCCATGGGGGTCACAGACGGCGAAGGCCGCGTGCTGTGGTGCAGCCCAGCACAGCCTGCAAGCTGCGCGGACATCACCCACGCCCGCCAATTAGGGCTGGTCAGGCTCTTGGCCGACGGGCCGGCGCTGGAGATTCTCGCCGACGCCGGCTATCAGGGACTGGGCGCCCAGACCGGCGGCCGGATGGTCACCCCACCGCACCGCAAGTTCAAGAAGAACGCCCCCGACTGGTACGAGGAGATGCACGAACGCCAGCGCAAGGCACACTCCTCACGTCGTATTCGTGTCGAGCACGGCATCGCCCATCTCAAGAACTGGCGGGCCCTGACCCGCCACCTCGGCCGCCGCGAGCACATGAGCGACACCATCCAAGCGATCGCCGGCCTGCTGTCCCACCAGCAGACCGCGGATCTGAAGCCGACACGGCAAACGTGAACCCGCGCCCACCAAAGCTCCAGACGTCTCACCGCCTACCGTGCACGAGCTCGTAAGGGTGCGTGCGGGGCACGACCGGGGGAACGCTGCATAGCGCGCCGCGCGCATATGCCCCGTACTTCGTGGAAGTAACGCACATTTTATGTGCTTGTAGGGCTGAGGTAAGGGCATCCGTGGGCCAGGAGGTTGATAACTATGGTTCCCCTGCTTCTGGTTCTGCTGCTGGCTCTGATCCTCTTCGGCGCGGGCTTCGCCTTGAAGGCGCTGTGGTGGATCGCGGTGATCGTGCTGATCGTGTGGCTGCTGGGCTTCGTCGTCCGCTCCGCGGACGGCGCAGGCCGCAAGGGCCGCTGGTACCGCTGGTAGACAAGAAGGCGCCCGGCGCGAAAAACGCACCATGCGCGAAAGGTGATGGGGGCTCGGCCGGACATGGCCGAGCCCCCATTCACGTAAACAGCCACCCCTCCGAGCAACTAGGAGGGATCGGGCGTATCGGACGCACCGCGGGGTACGTGAGCCATGCACCGGCCCCGCAGACCCAGCAGTGGAACCCTGCTCCTCCTATCTGCGGGGCCGCTGCACACTCAACAACCAGTCATCGAAGCGCGCGCCGTTCACGACCCCGCGCACAGCGCGGGCCACACCACCGCCACTCTCCATGACCAGCGCTCGTGCGCGCAGGGGCGGTTCATGCCCCCACAGGGGCAGTTCATGACCCCCCAGGCCTTAACAGCCGGCCCCAACCAAGCAGTGACGCTCTGGAGCTTCCTCATGCGGCTGGCCGTCGTTGTCAGCGCCTGGCTGTGGGCTCGCCTGGACGGATCGCCGACCCGTTGCAGCTACTCCCAGCACAATCGCCACCGTGGTGCGCTTGCGCTGAGCTTGTCGTTTAACCTCGGCGCTCGATGAGACGGGCGAGTGATTCTGTGGGCCAGCAGAGCCACTGCAGGAGTGGGTCGGTGACCACGAAGTAGTGGGCGCTGACCCAACCTCGCTCCTTGTCCACGATCTGCGTGGCCTCATCGCGGCAGACGTAGCGGAGGTAGCGGCGGCGGATCGGCGCTCCTGCTATCAGCAGCACTGGTGAGGCGACAAGGAAGGCCAGCCGGACCAGGATTTTCACGACCGTGAGCTTGGCTCTTTCCTCATAGCGCATGCGCTCAGTGTGCTGGTCCTCTGGTCGCTCGTCAGCCGCCTGTTCTGCGGGGTTTGGTGCCCACCTTGTGGTGGGCGGGACGGCTGTATGCCTCGCCGGTGGCGAGGACGCGTCCCACGTCATGACGGATAGCCGGATAGCGGTTCTTCGAGCCGGGCGGTCGGCCTGGGCCGGGACGGGAGGGTTTCGGTGCGTCGGCGGGTGAGCCGGTCTTCGCGTGCAGGTTTCTGAACCCCCTGCGGACGCGGCAGGGTGTCAGCTTGTTCGGCTCGGTCGGTCTTTCCCAGGGCCTGCGGAGGTCGGTGGCCAGCGGGCGAGCGAGCCGGAGCTGGGCATAGGCGGCCATCACCAGCCAGGTCCACCGGTCGGCCGCTTCCGAGCTGCGGAGTCGGGGCTTGGTCCACCCGAGGGTCTGCTTGAACAGGCGGAATGTGTGCTCGATGTCGAAATGGCGGAGGAAGGACTGCCAGCAGCGGTCGAGGTCCGCCTCGGCGGCGCCGGTACGCGACCACCAAGCCATGCGGCCCGGTGGGACAGCCGCGGGTGCAGCCGGTCCCATGCCTGCGCGGTCGCCTTCCACAGAGCCGGGTGTCCGTGACCGTTGCGGCCTGCTCGACGCCCCAGGTCGTGGCGTCGCCGAAGACGAACTCGCCGCCATGCTTGGGCGGCCGGCCACCCTTGGGGTTGGCCAGGTGGAACTCTTCGCGAGTGGGTGTCGGACGCCGCATCACCCGGTCTGAACGGAGCCGGCCGAGAATCTCGACGGGCAGGTCGGCCAGCAGGTGGGCGATGCGCGGGGCGTCGTATCCGGCGTCCAGCACGACCAGGACCTCCAGGTCACCCGGCCGCCACTGGCCGACGGCGACCAGTCGCTCGACGACCTCGCGGATCTGCACCGTGATTACCGCGGCGATGTCGGCGCCGGGCTCCAGGCGGGCCGTAGTGAAGCCCCTTCCGCGGCACCGCCCAAACCCCTGGCTCGGTCGGCAGCACTCAGGCGTCCGGCCTGTCTGCCACCGCCTTCCTCGCTTCGCGCCAGCTCCGCCACAGGCTTGGCTGCGTTTTGTCCAGGACCCTCTCCCAGTTGTGGACCCCTCCCTGCTCGACGTCCAGCCATTCCTCCATCGCCGCCACCGCCGCTACCCCCTGCCCCACGGCCTGCGCGACCCGCCGCCTCGCGTAGACCCTTACGTCCCCCACGGCGAAGATGCCGGGGCGGCTGGTCATGAATGGGAACTTTGGATTACTCACGTAGTTGTCGGTCTGGATGTAGTTTTTTTCGTCCATTTTGACGAACGGCGAATCGTCCTTCCTGAGCCACTCTGTATTCGGCGTGCCGCCGATCAGCACATGCACGCGATCAGCCATAAGCGACCCCATAGCGCTCGGCGGCGATACCTGAACTTCGGCTCTCGCTCCTTGTGGGATAATATCGATGATGCTCAAGTCCTCTTGGACATGAATGCGTTGCGCGCGCAGCTCCTGAACCAGCTTGCCAGCCATGAGGAACTTTTCGGTCACCAGGCTCACCGAATTGCATCCGGCTTTGTGATAGAGGAGAGCCGCTTGGCCCGCAGTGTCACCGCCGCCGATAATGACGATGTCCATGTTGTAGGCGTCGATCGCATCATGGGGCTCCATGACGTAGCGGACGTCCAGGCCGACGGGATCCAACTCCGTACGCTGTCCGTCGACCTCCGTCTCCAGCCGACGAGGTGTTTGCCCGCAGGCAAGGAGAACCATCCCCGCTGACACGTGAGACAGGCCGTTGGCCCCCGTCACGCTGATGCGGTACCGATGACCGTTCTCCTCCTCAATGCCGGTCGCCTTAACAGTCGGACAGAGTTCTACCTCTCTGAGAGCCCGCACCTGCTCCACCGCCAGCTTGGCCAGCTTGGTACCGGTCACGCCGCCAGGGAACCCGAGGTAGTTCTCGATGCGGTTGATGGACAGTGCCGCGTTTCCACCCGGCCGCTCGCATTCGATCACGAGCGTGCTCAGGCCCGTCATTCCCGCGCTCACCGCGGCAGCCAGACCACCAGGGCCTGCTCCCACAATGACGAGATCAAACCGCCGGTCGGGCCTGGGCGGATTCTTTTCTCTTAGGATCAAACGCCGAGTGAGCTCACCGAGCGTCACAGGAAACGACTCGTCGTCTCCTCTTAGATTTGCGGTGAGGCGGGGAGTGCGGCCGGAATCAGGGATTTCGGTCCATCTGTAGGAGATTCCCTCCTGAAGGAGAAATCTGTGCACATGTGCTGACGGGTGGCCTCCTTCGCTCTCGAGGGAAAGCTCATAATCATCCGGGCTCCAATCGCGGAACAGGTTTTCCACGTAGCGCTGAAACTTCCACTCCTCGCGCTCATCCTCGAAGATACTTTCCCGTGGACTCGCGGGAAGGGGGCTCTTGAATTTGCCGGTTGGCAGTTCTACGTGCGCACTATTGCATTCAAGCACGTTCTTGAGGAACCCTCTGATGAACTCCTGATGGGACGCGTTCCAGGAGGTGGAATCGGCGAGAATGGCCACGACACGAAGACGCTGCTTCGTGTTTTTCTTCTTGATCCCATCCTTCAGCGCCGCTTTAAGCTCGTTGTAGTTGGGCACACCGAGGACCAAGATGCTGCCATCGAACGAGTCCCTGATCAGCTCCGCAAGTCGCAGCCGTAGATCAGCCTCTGGGTGCATCACGAACATCACCGGCGGCGCGGGGCGCTCCCCGATCATTCACGCCCCCGACTAAGTCCTCCCACGGCCGTGGCCATCCCAACAGCGCACGTCACCCGCAGGCCAGCGTGGTTCTCTCTCATCATGACCCCATGCATCCCACCACTACGGCGTACACACCACATGGCGTACGGGTCCAGGTCGGTCAAGAAGGTAGGCGACCCCCGAACCGAGACAGACCGGACACCGGCGCTTGGAACATCGGTACAGCGGTGATGACAGCCTCCATCGCGGTCGGAACACTTGCTGCCCCGCTCATCCCGACCGCCGCCGAGGCAGCTCCCACGCCTGCGCTCGCCACGGCGGCCAGGTCGTCGCGTACGGCCTGGCCGCCGTGGACGGGTAGCGGTGCGCCGGCCCAGGATGGCGCGGTGAGCACCACTCGCCGCCGCCCCCTGGGCACCGGACCCCAGTCACGCCCCGGGCGGTCAGGAAACCCCGCGTCAGCAAGGATTGAAACATTGACCGTTAGCGGAGGAAACGAAGAGGGGGCCGGCACCGAGCCCGGACTCCGCGACGGCACGACGCAAGAGACGGAGTCTCCTCTCGCGCACGAGGTGGAGTTCCCCCCTGTAGAGAACGGTGTCGACTACCTCAACAGCGCCTGCGACAACCTCAGCCTCGGCACGCCGACGCCGCGCATGCTGAAGTACGCCGTCCTACACCTTCAGGCCGCCGCGGAAGTTCTCCTCAAGGCTCGTCTTCGGCAGGAGCACTGGAGCCTCGTGCTCAAGGACCCAGGCACGGCCAAGCATGAGAAGTTCGATGCCGGCGACTTCGAGAGCTGCACCACCACCGCCGCTATCGCACGACTGAAGGACATCGCGGGCGTCGCGATCGACGACAAGTCCACCAAGAGCCTGGCGATCCTCTCCAAGTGGCGCAACTCCCTCCAGCACTACGGGCTGAGGGCGCAGGCCCGCGCGATCGAGACACGCGCAGCGCAGGTACTGGACTTCCTCGTAGCCTTCGCGTTTGACGAGCTCCTCCCAGCTCTTCCGGACCAAGAGCAAACAGAGCTGCGCGAGGACCTCGTGGACGTGAGCCGCAAGGTACGCGGCATCAATGCCTACATCGACACGCGACTCGCCCGGCTGGGCGACGAGTTGAAGGACGCGCGCGACCGTACCCTTCGCTGCCCCGAATGCGACCAGTGGGCGCTGGTCATCGGTGACGGCAGCGAAGTGATCGACTGCCGCTTCTGCCACGCGCTCTACTACGGCGCGGACCAGGCGATATTTCACTGGGCTCTGGTTTGGACTCAGCAGGACACCATCGACTTCGCCAAATGCCCGGAATGCGACGAGACGCGTCTCCCTCTGACCGGGCTCCGGGTGCTCGCGGCTCCCGACGAGGAGCGGTTCCTGTGTGGCCACTGCGGAACCCACTTCGACGCCATCGAGCTCTGCTACTCGTGCGGGACCCCCTACCCGCCCGGCGAAGACGACCTCGGCCTGTGCAGCGACTGTTTTGGCGCTCACTACGCCAAGTTCTGACCCCACCCCGCTGGTGCCCGGACGGGTGACGCACCCGTCCGGCCAGCACAAGACATTCAGGAGCGACCACGGTGCCGACGACAGCAACGGAAGCGACCGACCCACTGGAAATCGTCGACGCCGAGATCGTCGACGACGAACAGCCCCTGCCCGCAGCTCTGTCCGGCTCCCCCGGTCACCTACCGCATCAACCGGCACACCATCCTCGCCGAGGGGGAGCTGCCGCCGCGCGCGGACCAGGAACCGCCCTTCACCAAGAAGGACCGGACACCTGGGTGCAGGCCGTGAGCCATTCCTGCACTGTTGCCGGGTCAGGGGCCCCGTAGATACGCGCTCCCTTGCCCGCCGCACCCGCATGCCCTTCCACGACGTCGTGCGGCTGCTGGACTGGCTGCGCGAAGAGCAGTTCATCGAAACCCGCGCCGGGGCGCACTTCCCCAGCTCTTTGATGAAGGTGGCCTCGGCAGCGGACCCGGACCGCACCCTGCTTCGGCACACACTCGCCGGACTACGCGACGAACTCAGCGCCGCGGTCTACGTCAGCACCTACACCAGCGGAGAGATCACCATCCAAGAATGCGCATCCAGCGCGAGCGCGCCCCCTGTGCAGGAGCGGGCGCCGTTCAGCGACACCGGGCATGCGAGCGCCGTTGGCAAAAGCCTGTTGGCCCAGCTCAACTTCGCCGCGCGAATGGATCACCTGAGCCGCTATCCGTCATTCCAGCTTACCGACCGCACCATCACCGACAAGCACAGTCTGTTCGAACAACTTGACGGGCCCGGCCCCCACTCGGCGCAGTTCGATCTCCTCGAATCCGACACCGAGCTGTGCGTCGCGTTCTCACTGGGGCTGCCCGGCCGAGCCTCCAGCGTCGCCCTCTCGTTGCCCGTCACCGAGCACCGACGGCTCGTCGATACCGCCCAGCTTCTGAGCCGGCGTGCGCCCGGACTGCTCCTGGCGCACCTGCTCACCGAGGACATGCAGCACGGTGACGCGCAGCCTGTGCGCCATGCTTGGCCGCAACCGCCTGTGGCTCGCCGCGCCCTGCCTTGATGAGTGTGGGGATCCTGGCAGGAGCGAGTAGGACGTGGGAAGCGACGCCCCGGCGGGCCGTGGGCCAGTGTCGACTGGGCGGAGGGGCGCCGCCTCGCCACGGAGGAATCATGTAGGAGAGGGCCCGCGGAGCAGCGCTAAGGGTGTCCGGTTCCTGCGGGTATCTCGGTCAGGAAAGCGCACACTCGGCCGAGTATCGCTCTGTGACAACCTGACGCGGCTGATTCTTCTTCTGAAAACGAAAGAAGCCGACCGCCTCGCGATCGACTTCTTCCGCAAGCCTTCCGACGCGCCAACGCTTCCGGCTCGAAATCCCTGTTCAACTGCGGTTGGAGCCATAGAGACAGGGCGCCGCCGCGGCGAGCGGCGACGCTGGATAGTGTCAGGCCGCCGATGTCCACGCAAGCAGCGCTGGGTCAAAATGAATTTAAACAGTCACGCCACAGAGAAGATAATCTTCGTGGTTCAGCGAATCCGCTGATCAGCAGTTCTTTCAACATCGTCTCATGCCACACACTACATGCCTCGTAATACGAGACGGAAACGAATTATCCGTCAACAGCGTGCTGCGGCGAAGAACGAGGTGGCAGGATTCTGTGCGCCTTTCCGGTAGCGCCAACTACCGCTAGGCATCGAATGGTTGGAGCCATTGAATCGTCCACGTTCACAGCGGGACAGCAAGAGACGGGAGAGCACCCTTATGCCCAGCAGTCACCTTCTTCGCGGGAGCGAGGTGGGATGCGGTGGCACGGCCTGAAAAGCCGGTTCCGGACCGCCGGAGTCCGCTCGGCAAGCTCGCCACAGCCTTGCGCGCCGGACGCACGCAGTGCGGTCTCTCCTATGCCGAACTGTCGCAGCGCACGCGCAGCTACAGCCCGGCAACCCTGCAGCGTGCGGCATCAGGCCAAGTGGTGCCCAAGCTGGACGTGGCCCGCGCATTCGCACATGCGTGCAGACTGGACGTCGGTGAAATCGACCGGCTGTGGTCCGACGCCTACCGCGGGCGTAAAGATCGTCGCACCGCCCGGGCCCAGGCACCGCAGCCGCACCTCATCAGGGACCTTCCTGATCTGTGTGCCGCACTGGCAGAGCTGCGCCTGTCCCTGGGAGCGCCGTCCTACCGCACGATGCAGCACAGGGCACGGGCTGCCGGCCTGGAGTTGTCACGCAGCACCGCGAACCGGATCGCCGAACGTCGCCAGAGTCCGGGATCCATGGCGTCGTTGCAGGCCTTCCTCATCGGATGCGGCCTTGCTGAACACCGCCACACTTTGTGGCTTGAGGCGTGGGTACGGGCGCAGCAGCGTGTCGACGACACCAGCTGGGCACTCAAGCGCGAGGTTGAGCAACTGGAGACCGTGGTGGCAGGCGCCCCGGATGGCACGGTCTCCCAGGAGATGGCCCGACGTCTGTTGCGCAAGGCGAACTTCGACTCCCTGGAGCGCTACCGAGGCTTCCAGATCCCCTGGACGGTGGAATGCCTGCAGTGCGGTGCCACGCTGCGGGTGAAACTGTCCGACGTCGTGATGGGCCGTAGCACCTGCTTGGACTGCCCATCGCTGAACGAGCGCGTCCGTGAGGCATGGGGCGACCTCCTGGACGACCGGTCGGGGGTCTTCAGCCGCGAGGAGGTGCGGGCACTGCGCTCTTCCACGGTGTTGAAGGCACGCCTGCAACATCACCAGCTGGATGTGCAGGTGTTCGTGACTAACAAGGAGGCCGGAGCCGTACTCGGTACCACCGCGTGGCATGCGCCCTTGGAAACAGTGCTGCGCCGTCGTCTTCGTCGGACCTTCAACCTGGACGTCATTCTCGTCCTTGACTACGACACCTTGCACGCGCGCCGAGAGCGTGCGCGACAGGCTAGCCTCTCTCAAGCGGCTGAGCACGTGGTGCCGCAGACCTTGACACGGAACGAACCCGACGAGCCTGAGCAGATGGCCGGTCAGCACCGGGACCCCGGAGAGAGTCCGGCGCCGGAAACACCCGGGTCCAGCGAAGGCGCTGAAAGCGTCCGGGCCAGCACGTACCTCGTGCCCGCCGCCACGACGAACAGCGGCGCCTGAGCGGCCGTCAAGGGCCCGGCCCGCTGACTCACACCAGCCGCCCTGCCCAATGTTAGGCCAGGGCAGGCCGACCGGTCCTCCTGCCGGCTGCGACAGGGAAACGCTCCGCCTCGCGGCCTGCGGGGCACCTTCTTGCTCTGTAGGGCAGGCCGCCCGTGGCGCCCGACTCCTACGACCTCCATATGAAAGAGCTTCATCATGAGCGAGCTTGACCTCCCCACCCCCGGCCCGGTCCCCGAAGAACCCGGCACCGGCCGACTGGCGCGGAGCACCGCGTGGATCCGACGCCGCCGCGACGCCGCACTCTCCAGCGCCTTGCGCGGCGCTGCCTACGCCACAGGCGGCGGCATTGTCGGCCTCGCGTTCTGGTTGCTGCAGCGTCAACTCTGACCTTCGCCACCGAAACTGCGGGAAACAGGCCCGCGACGGGTCGGTGCGTGCCTGACGTCAGCGGGCGAGCTCCACAGTGACCGGCACGTTGGGACAGTCGTTCAGGTTCTCCGACAGGGCGGCCTGCTCGCTTTCGTCAATGCTCAGGCTCCAGCGCATCTTGTCGGCGATCCAGTCGGTGACGTACTGGCAGCGGTATCCCGCGGCCGGCGGCAGCCAGGTGGTGGGGTCCTGGGCCGCCTTCGACCGGTTCGACGCCGCCGACACCGCGATCAGCGCCCGGTCATCGCCCAGATCGTTGGCATACGCCTCCCGCTCCTCGGCCGTCCAGTGCCAGGCGCCGGAGTCCCACGCCTCGGCCAGCGGCACGAGATGGTCGATGTCCAGGCCCCGCGGGCCGTAGATGTACCGGTCGTCGTACGGCGAGTACCACTGGGCGTGGGGTGGGCGTAGAGCGGCTGCATAAGCGCCGCTAACCGTTCACGGAAGCGGTCAGCGGGCGTCACCGGTCGGCCGCAGGCAGTCGACACGCTTGGTAAAGACGTACGCTAAGCGGATGCCTTCTACTGGTGCTGCCCTCGGCACCCCGGAGGAGAGCATCCGGGGTCAGGCGGCGGTGGATCGTGTCATGCCGCTGATGTGCAACCAAACCCGAGCAAGATCACTGCTAACCCTCTCGAGGTCGGCGGTTGGCCAACCGCAGTGGGCATATAGGCGTCGCAGCATCGACAGGGTGGCCAGCGGGGCACCCGCACAGCGTTGTGCGGCCTCTTGAGGGCTGAACTGCAGTTGTCGGTACGCGAAGTGATCTCCGGGTCCGGTGCCCGGGGCTCCTGGCGCGTCCGCGTAGAACATCATCAGGCCATGAGCCTGCCCGTGCGCGACGGCTGAGGTAGCCCGCCAGAGCAGAGTGCCCAGGGGGCTGCCGCCCGGGGCAACGATCTGTCCAGCTAGGCCTGTGGTGCTGGGCGCCGGCGACGAGCCTAGGTAGCAGGGTCTGAACTTATCCGCGATCTTTCCCTTGACAGAGAACCCGTGGTGTCTGGCGGCACGCAGAATTTGCTCGGTGCGTTCTCGCAGATGTTGCAGATGCTGCTGGGCATCGGGCGATGCCCCAAGGTCTCCAACCATGAGTGACTGCTCTTTCAGGCTTTGCAGTCTGTAGTTCATGTGGCGACGGACCCGCTCGCGGGCGCCGATGCCCGGCTCCAGGAGAAACCAGGGCTGGGTTGCGATGTCGAGCGCGCCCCGGGCAACGGTGTGTGAAGCCATCAGACCGCCAGGCGAAGTGAACAGCAGACCGAGGCTGTCGAGGTGATCCATGACAGCCATGACCGGCGAAATCGTGGCCAGATGCGCTTCATGCACCGGCCGGTCCCCCCACTCTCCCGCCAAACCACGGTCTTCACAAAGCTCCTCAGAGCCTGGCGCCCCGGGGGCAGCAAGGCCGTTGTACCGGTCGTAGGTGTTGTCGAATTCCTCGCGAAGCGTCTGCAAGGAGCGGCTCAGCACATGCCATGCATCTGTCGTCACAACCAAAACGGTAGGCCGCACCATGGGCCAGAGGCATGCGAATTCCGCGATCACCACGGCTGCGGCCTGCTCCGCCGGTCCTAGGGCAGGGTCTTGTCGGCCGCTGGCGGGAGCGAAGAGGTGCGAGGCTCTCACCCGCAAGGAGCTGCTCGACGCGCCTCAGGCCGCCCAGGATCCGGGCGTCGCCGTCGGCGGCCCGGACTTCGTCGACGATGCGGTCGTCGCGCAGCAGCTGGCAGGAGGCAGGGAGCGGCGGTGTAGCCAGGCTCCGCTGGCCGAGCCGGTGGTCAGGGCGGGCTGCTGTGCCCCGGCTGCTGCCGGCCCGTCTACAACAGCTCTACCTCCCACAGCCTCATCGGTGCCAGCCCGATGCCGGTAATCGGCCTGTGCGGGCTGTGCAGGCTGTGCGCAGAGGCGCCCACGCTCCCCTCGCTGCGCGAGGCCGACGGCCCCATCGACCTGCGGCAGCGCGCGCTGCTGCGCCCGGGTCAATGCCCACTTCTGGCAGCTGAGGCGTCCCGGATCAGTGCCAGGGAGGAGTATGCGAGCCGTCCGGATCCAGCCCATACAGCCACTGTCTTCCGCCAGTACCAAGTGGGGAATCGCTGGCATCGGCGGCCTGCCGGTAGAGAGCCTCGGCGCCCTCCCAGTCCCCGGCCTGCTTCCGCACCCACGCCAACATGGTCAGGGCAGAGGGGTCACCGGCATCGGCGGCGCGCTGGTAGAGGGCTTCGGCGCCCTCCCAGTCCCCGGCCTGCTCCCGCATTCGCGCCAAGTCGGCCAAGACATCCGGGCGACCGGCGTCGGCGGCGCGCTGGTAGAGGGCTTCGACGCCCTCCCGGTCCCCGGCCTGCTCCCGTTCCCATAGCAAGCTGGTCAAGGCAAAGGGTATGCCAGCTTCGGCGGCCTCACAGGCCAGAGTTTCAGCGCCTTTCCGGTCCTTGGCCTGCTCCCGTATATGCGCCAGGCTGATCAGGGCACTAATGTCGCCGGCGTCGACGGCGCGCTGGTAGAGGGCTGCGGCGCCCTCCCGGTCCCCGGCCTGCTCCCGTATCCGCGCCAGGCCGGTCAGGGCAGTGGCATCACCGGCGTCAGCGGCGCGCTCGTAAAGGGTTTCGGCGCCCTTTAGGTCCCCGGCCCGCTCTCGTACTTGCGCCAGGCCGGTCAGGGCACCGATGTCGCCCGCGTCGACGGCCTGCCAGTAAAGGGCTTCAGAGTCCAACAAGTCGCCGGATTCTCCACGTATCCGCGCCAGGCCGGTCAGGGCACCCATGTCACCAGCGTCGATGGCCTGCCGGTAAAGGACTGTGGCGCCTTCCAAGTCGCCAGCCAGCTCCCGCACAAACGCCAGCGTGGTCAGGAGATTGGGGTCTCCAGCATCGACGGCATGCCGGGCCAGAGCCTCGGCGTCCTCCCAACCCCGGGCCAGCCCTCGAATCCGCATCAGGGCCGCCAGGCCACTGGTGTCGCCGGCGTCGGCGGCCTGCCGAGCCCATATCTCGGCCTGCTCCGGGTCCCCTGACTCCTCCAGCATCGTCACTAGGCTGACCAGGGCAAAGGGACTTCCAGAGTCGGCAGCCTGCCGGACCAAGGTCTCGGCGCCTTCCAGATCCCCAATATCCCTCCGGATTCGCGCAAGGCTGAGCAGGGCGTCCGGGTCGCCGGCGTCGGCGACCTTGCGCCAGAGGTGATGGGCCCACTGCAGCCGCTGCCTATGGCCAGCGCCGCGGGCGAGGTTACGGAGGTCATCCAGGTCACTGAGGTGGGTATGGGCGGCGTGCCAAAAGGAGGCAGGCGGGCACAGATGGCGGCGGGTGGTGCGGCCATGTTGTTCGAGGTAGTCGGCGAGGCGGAACACCGGCCCCGCCGACCGCGATGAGGGGACGTCGGCAGGCGTGGCGAGGCTGGGTGGACGCCGTTGCGGTCGGGGGGTGACTCGGCTCAGGGGAGCCTGCTTGCCGTGCACCCGCTCGGCGAGCTCGGTGTAGGCCCTCTCTGCCCAGTCGTCGGTGAGCTGGTTCCAGTCGGTGTCATGGAGATAGTCGGGGACGGCATCGGTGAGGAAGGCCTGCGGCAGGTGCAGGCCGACGCCGAGGCGGCGGGCGTCCATCGCCGCCTCCAGTAGTGCTTTGGCGGCCGGGCTGGCGGTGCGGTAGCGCTCCAGGAGCGCGGGGCCTCCGGCGAGGTCCTGCGTGAGGCGTCCGTCCGTGCGGGCGCGGGTGAGGGCGTCGGCCAGCAGCCGGTCACCGTCTTCAGCCAATGCCGTCGCCGCGGCCAGGGCGCGGACATCGAAGGCGTCGGGGACGCTCACGGTACGGCCGGCGAGCAGTTCCCTGACCCGGCTGTGCGGATCCGGTCCACCGGGCAGGGGCAGAGCGGTGTACTGCTTGACGTAGTCGTCCCACAGTGTGCCCAGGGCGAGAACCGGCCCACGCTGCGGACTGGTCAGCAGGCCATGCACGGCCGCGGCGATCTCCTCCCCAGCCTCCCGATCGCCTAGGTAGTGCTGGGCCTCGTTCAACCATACGACCGTGCGCGGGCCGACCCGGTGCAGGTCCTCGAGGGCGGCCCTGGCGCGGGTGGGGGCGAAGGGGTGCCATAGCCGCCACCCCTGCTCCGCCAGCGGCTGCACGGCCTCCCAGCACGCCCGGGTCTTGCCCGTCGAGGAGGCGCCGACCAGGACCAGCATCCGGCTGCGGCCGGTCGCCGCGTCCCGGACCACCTCCGCCAGGATCCGGTCGTGCTCACGGGGCACATAGCCGGGCAGCAGCCGCTGGCCGGGCGAGCCGGAACCATCCTGGGCGCTGCTGGCCGGGTGGACCTCCAGCGCATGCGGATCCCACTGACCGATCGGACGCCCCAGCCCGTCTGCTGTGGCCGTGCCCGGTTCCTGGGCCGCGGTCCGCCGCATCTCCAGCAGCTCCCCACCGGCAGCTTCAGCACGCGGGCCAGTGCCGCCACCGTCTCCGCAGAGGGCACAGGCTTGTTGGGCGAGAGTGCCTGCGACACGGTGGTGCGCCCCAGCCTTGCCTGGGTGGCGAGCTGCGTCTGGTTGAGCCGGGCCCGGGCCAGCCCGTCGGCCAGCCTGCTGCGCAGTTCCGTAAGCGCCGAGTCCGGAGTGTGACCGGTCTGTTCGTCGTGCACGTACTCGCCCCCGCGGGTGGTGATGTGTTCGCCGGTGTTCATCTTCGTCCCGGCGCACCCCGGCGCACACCGATTACGAGACCTTCGTGCACGTCAACACCCCAACCCCTGACGGGAATCTGCCATGAACGTCGCGCTCGTCCTCCTAACCGCCGCACTCGTGCTCGTCATCGCCGTACTGGCCGCCGCGGGCGCGGGCAAGCTCGCCCGCATGGACGGCGCCACCTACCCCGCCGCCCTCACCCGCGCCGCCACAGCCTTCACCGCGGTCCTCACCCTCGCCGCCGCGGTGGCCGGCGCCCTCGCCACCCTCCTCACCTGACCCAGCCCACCCGCCGCGGACAGGCTCCAGTGCCGGTGGGCCTCCAAAGCGAGCTGAACCGCGACGCACAGTTACGCGTTAGTCCTCGAGTGTGATACGGGTAGAGATCTTCAAGCCGTACCGCGTCGGGAGGGGTCGGGACGGTCAACTGCTGGCGGAGGCGGCGCCCGCGCCGAAAGGCGGGACGTCCGTGACCGCCATGTCCTGCCGAAGCCGGACGAAGCGCACCGGGTGCCTCCACGATCCGCGCTCCAGTGCTGTGTCCACCATGATTTCGGCGACCAGCTCCGGTTCAACGAGTGCGGCGTCGAGCGGCGTTCGCGATCGCCAGGAGGCCGTGAACCGGACGCCCTCCCATGGGTGGCCAGGCCCTGCTGGTGTGAGCCGCTCGGCCACGTCGCGTGCCGCGTCCGGCCGTAGCGGCGTACTGCGGCCGACCGGCCGGAGCGCCCCGGTCTCGTCGAGGCGGCCCAGCACGAGCGTCTGCGGCTGGCGCATGGTGCCAGTGATCGCGCCGACCGCTGCCTCGGTGGTGTCCCGTCGGCGCACCTTGTAGAGCGCGCGGGCTCCCGTCAGATACCGCTGCCCGCTCCCCCGGATCACCAGACCTTCGACCCCGGGCACCTGCGTCCAGGACGCGAGCCACTCCTTCGCCGTCGACGGGTCGGTCGTCTCCGGGCAGAGCGTCCACGGGGCACTCAGCTCGCGGTCGGTGAACAGCCGCTCCAGCTGGGCGCGCCGCTCGCCGTAGGAGACGTGCAGCAGTTCCTTCCCGTCAATCTGGAGGAGGTCGAAGGCGATGAAGTGCGCCGGCATCTCCTGAGCGAGGCGGGCGGCGGCCCGGCCTCCCAAGACCGCGCGCTGCTGCAGCGCCTCGAACGAGATGTGGCCGTCCGCCCATACGACCAGCTCGCCATCGAGGACCAGGCCGTCGGGCAGGTGCGTGGCCGCGGCCACGAACTCCGGGAAGCGGCTTTGCATGAGGCTGCCCCGGCGGGACTGCACCAGCAGCGGGCCGGGCGCCGGCCACGGGGTGAAGACGATCGCCCGGTAGCCGTCGAACTTGGGCTGATATCGCAGCTCACCAGGCAGCCTGCCCGGCGCGGGCACCGTGTCACGGGCCTGCGCCAGCATCGGCTCCACCGGCGGCCGAAGCACCATAGGTCCGGTCTACGGGCTGGACATCGTCCCCGCGACCCGGCGCAGCCACCGGTGTCGAGGTCCGCCGATGACCAGCGGCGTTAGCTTCGTTGTCGTTGCCTGGCAGCCGCGCGGGAGCTTGACGCACTAGGGTCCGTCTTCAAAGATCAGTGGGTGGTGGATCATGGTGGGGTGATACGTCGTCATGAACTCACCGATCAGGAGTGGGAGTTGCTCGCTCCGCTGATACCGCGGGCCGTCACGGG
>NZ_JBICAJ010000025.1:0-36768 GCF_043088925.1 Streptomyces sp. NPDC014006
GGCTGCCGACGCCTCCACCGACGCTACGAACGCAGGGCCAGCCACTTCCTGGCCTTGACCAGCATCGCTTGCACCCTGATCTGCTACCGCCGTCTAGCCAATTGAGATGACTTGTAATGAGTTGGTGCGTGATAGTGGGTGAGGCGTGTTTGGCCTGGTCGTGGCCTGTTCTCAGGTGTTGTTGGTGCGGTCGGAGACGAGGCCGGCGATGGCGCGGTAGGTGTCGGGCAGGCGGTCGCGGTGATGGGTCCAGCGCATCAGTTGTTTCCAGCGTTTGTGGTCAGCGAGGGCGTGTTCGACGGTGATCCGGTCGGAGGAGTGGCCGTGGCGGTCGCGTTCCCACTGTTCGACTCTGCCGGGTAGTGCTCCGGGCCGGGGTTTTCTCGGCGGTGTGATCGCTTGCCCGCGGTGGTCGCGGCTCAGGCCCAGGTAGCCGTCGTCCAGGAGGACCTCGACGTCGGGGAAGTGCCGGAAGCAGATGGTGATGCCTTCGTTGCGGGCAGCCGTGGCGTCGTGCGTGCGCCCAGGTCGTAGGGCATCGGTCCATAACGTGCGGCCACGCCAGTCGGCGATCACGGTGGCCTTCATCGTGTTCTGCTTCTTCTTGCCCGAAATAAACGCGCGCCGTCCGCCGCGCCCGGCCGGTGGTCGGCGGACCTGGATCTCGGTAGCGTCCAAACGCAGCTCGACGCCTTCGGCCTGGACATAGGCAAACACATCCGTCAGCGTCCGAAGACGTAGGCCGGGACGGCCGGGAACCGCGCATCCCCGCTCCGCGAGGAGCGTGCGCACCTCTGCGATCGCCCGGGTGGCGGTGCAACGGTCGACACCGAACAGCAGCCCCAGCACCGAGTGCGGCAGGTCGTGCCGGAGATGGATCAGCGTGGCCACCAGCCGGTCGACGAACACCAGCTGATGGCGTGCGCCAGCACCCGCGGCCCGCTTGCGGACTCCTCCTCGTGCGGCATGGCGTCGGCCCTCGAGTCCGGCCTGCCACGGTGCCGCCAACTCCTCGACCAGGCAGGCAAGATGCTGTCGAGAGATCCCCGTGAACAGCCGATGCAGCAGCACCGCCCGATTGACCATGATCGCCACACCCGGGATCATGTCACCTGCCTGGCAAGACGCTTCACCGCTATCACGCACCAACTCGTAAGACTGAGGTCCTCCGCGGCAGCTACTGGGACGGGCACCCAGTTGCTCGCCGGGGACCCCGCTGTCGATCCATGCCCACAGTCTCAGACGAGCCGGAATCCTCGTGGCATGATGCGGCCCTTGATTGCGCGATTTGGGCACTGCGCGGGCGTTGAGGACTCGCCGCGTGGTGTCGCGCTGAAGTCTGCTGGACGAGTGCCACTCCGGCCACTCAACCATGCGCGCTGACCGATGGGTTCTGGTGGCCCAGGGTAAGGGGACGGACATTGGCGTCTTCCCGCGCACAGCCCCTGCCGACTCCGGCTTGCACGTCGAGCTGGGTGTTGTGGGACAAGCCCGGGCCGGGTTCGATCAGGAGGCAACCTGCCCCGGATCGCCCTCCATTCGTAACCTCATGAGGCTCACAAGCACCTCACAGTCCCCTTGTCCTGACCATATGGCGGCGAGAAGGACGTTCGTCACTCCTCGGCATGACGCGACGCCGAGGATGCACGCCTGTGCGGGGGTCAGGCCCGGCCGGATGAGGTCGGCGAGTTCTTGGTCGACCATGGCGGGGAGCTCCCCGCCATGCAGCGGGGCCGACGCGCCGTGCCGGCGCGGCCGTGAGTCGACTCCGGCTGCGGATGGATACTCCGTCGCGCCTGACCAGCGCGGCTGATTGGTCGGCGCAGCCTCAGTGTGCGCGCTGCCGAAGCCACGGGCGCGGCGTGTTCAGCCGAACAGCTGGGAGCCGAGGGGGTGTTGCCGGTCGAAGCCGGGGAGGATCAGGAATGTGGCGCTGGCTGTTGTGGTGGTGAATTGCAGCAGTGCGTCGGAGGTGTCCATGTGGGTGAGGGTGGCGGTGAAGGTCCGCAGGTCGTTCTGGAAGCTGATGAATAGCAGGCCGGGGGCGGGATCGTCGGTGGTGTAGGAGCGACGGAGCATGAGGCCGACCCCGACCACGGTGGCGTGTGCCCTGCGCACGTGGGAGTTGGCGGGGACGAGATAGCGCCCGTCCGGTGTCTTGGCGCCGAGATCCGGACCCTCGGCGACGGCGCCGCCGGAGAGGGAGACGCCGCTGGCCCGGCGACGCCCGAAGACCGCTTCCTGCTCGGCTACCGACAGGGCGGCGAACCGCGGCAGGTCGAGTTCCATGCGCCGCAGTACGGCGATGGTGCCGCCGGCGACCGCGGGGGGCCCGGCCAGCCACAGGTCGCGTTGTTGTTCAGCGGTCGTGTGCGGCCCCACGATGCCGTCGATGAATCCGAGCGGGTTCCGTGGCGCGGTAAGGCCGTTGCCGATGGGCACGTTCGTACCGCGACGTGCGGACTGGCGCCAGCGTTCGTGGATGCGGTCACCGGTCTGGGACAGGAGCGCCGATGCGACGACTGGTAAGAGCAGCGCGTTGCTGGCGCAGATCTGTATGAGCAGGTCACCGCCGCGTGCTTGCGGGGCGATCCGCTCGCGGGAGAACCGCGGAAGGTCGGCCGTGCCGGGCAGCGAGGCACCAGCCGTGCGTACCAGCCGAGGGCCCACGCCGACGGTCACGGTGAGGTCGCCCGGTGGCAGGCCCAGCAGCCGCGGGTCGGCTCCCGCGGTGAGGGTGCTGATGGCCTTGCCGAGTTCGGCCAGGAGAGGGCCGGGCGCCACGGTGGCACCGAGGTCGGCCACCACGGCCAGCAGGTTGCCCTGGGCCGGCTGCGGGAGCGTGACGCCGGCCTGATGGCGGCCCGTCGCCGCAACCGGCGTCGGTGTGGCCGCTGGAGCAGGGGCGTGCCTTCCGGGCTGGGCGGAGTCCGATGTGCACCCGGCGGTCAGACCGGCGGCCACCGTGGCGCCGGTGACATCGAGGAACCTGCGGCGCGACGGGTGGTGATCGGCTCGGTGCATGGTGTGCAGAGTGCCACACCCGCATAATGCGTGCCGGTCAACCTCACGATTGCTGCCTGGAATCGGTCGGCATGCCAGATAGTGGGATCATGCCTCGATTAGCTTTTCGCGTGTTGGCGGCGGTAGTGGGCATGCTGACACTTGTGGTCGGCTGCGGCGGCGATGGCGGATCGGGCAAAGGCCGTCGACCGGCCGGCGCGCACGTGACAATCCGCGTACCCGGCGATGCCCCGACGATCTCGGATGCGGTGTCTCTCGCTCACCCCGGTGACCTGGTGCTGGTCGCTCCGGGCGTGTACCACGAGTCTGTGAAGGTCTCCACACCTCGTGTGACTCTTCGCGGTGAGTCCCGGGACAAGGTCGTCATCGACGGGCGGTTGCAGCAGCCGAACGGTGTCGTCGTCACCGCGCCCGGGGCGGCCGTGGAGAACCTGACCGTGGAGAACAACACGCAGAACGGGGTGCTGATCACCGGTTCGGCGAAGGCGGCCTCCGGGCTGCCCGGGCATTCCGGGGGCTACGACACCGGCGATGAGCCCGTCACCTTCCTGAAGTCGTTCCTGATCTCGTATGTCACCGCGACCCACAACGGTCTGTACGGTATTTACGCGTTCTCCGCGCAGAACGGTGTCATCGAGCACTCGTACGCTTCAGGCGGGGCCGACTCGGGAATCTATGTCGGGCAGTGCAAACCGTGTCAGATCGTGGTGCGGGACAACGTCGCCGAACTCAACGCGGTCGGATACGAAGGCACCAACGCCAGCGGAGACATGTACGTGGTCGGCAACCGCCTGGTCGGCAACCGGGTCGGCCTGACCACCGACTCCGACCACCAAGAGAAGCTGCTCCCCCAGCAGGGCGCCGTCATCGCGGGCAATCTGATCGCCGCCAACCAGCAGACAGCCACCCCGGAGCAGGCCGACGGCGGGTGGGGCACCGGCATCGGCATCGACGGCGGCAGCGACAACCAGTTCATCCGCAACCGCATCGCAGGCAACCGCAACGCCGGGCTGGTGATCACCGCAAGCGCCGACCTGCCTCCGGTCGGCAACCAGATCGTGGACAACACGTTCACCGGCAACGGCGTCGACGTCGGCTGGACGTTCCCCACCGCCACGCGGGGGCGGGGCAACTGCCTGCGCGACAACAAGCTGCACACCACGGTGCCCGCCCGGCTCACGACCACCGCGTCCTGCCCGCTTCCGGCCCGGTCGCCCTCGCCGGCCGGCAGGTGGGCGATGCCAACGGCACCCGGTGGCATCCCGTTCACCGAGGTCGCGGCGCCTGGTCCACAGCCGCAGTTCCCCCACCCCCTCACGACGGGCGCCACCGCCGTCCCGGCTGTTCCGGCCCTACCGGATCCCGCCGACATCCCGCTGCCTTCGGCCTCCCTGCTCGCCGCTCAGGCGCGGGTGCAGACGTCCTGAACAGCAGCTACCGCGTCGGAGTGACTCCGGGTACCGGCTTGACCGGAACGTACTTGTGGGTGTCGAAATCCATGACCACCGGCTGCGTCGCGGAACTCACGCTGATGCGGACCCGGTACATGGTGCCGTCCGAGCCGACCCAGTAGCGCACGTTGCCCGCCGTACCCGAGCGTTCACGGGAGGACGGCCCGGTCATGACGTCCACCCGATGCCCGTCCACCTGGTCTCGTCCCCACCAGGCGGCGCCGTTCTGCGGCAGCAGTTGGGCGTTGTCCGGCCGGTCGCTGCCGAGACCGAGTGCGATGGTCAGCGAACTGTCCAGCGAGCTGCCCGAGGACTGCAGCGGACGGCTGTACCAGCCCGAGTCGGGCGGCGACGCGGGCGCGTGCGCCGGGGCCTTCACCATCGGGTGGACGAACACCGAGGTGGCCGTCCACTCGATCAGCCCGTCGCTGGATGTGTCGCGCCCGGTGCCGTGCACAACGCCGTAACCGACCTTGCCCCGGTAGTCGACGGACGCGGTGACGATCAGCCCACCGGCGGTGCCCGGCACAGTGATCGTCACCGCGCGGCCGTGCGCCTCGTAGTTACGGAACCGCGTGATCGCCAGCCGGTTCGCCTCATCCGACGTCAGTGCGCGCGGACCGCTGGAGCCGGAGCCGCCGCCTGCGAGGAGGAACGCGGCACCCACCGCGACGGCGGCTGTGCCGACGAGGGCTGCCGCCCAGCGGGGCCGCAGCCATCGGCGCCGGTACGCCGCACGGCCCGGTGGGGTTTGCTGGACTCTCGCGCTGCGCACGCGGCTCGACGCTGACACTCTTCCGACTCCCCCTCTCAGTCACCGCACTGCCCGGCCGCCGTGCGGTCGCGGCGACACTCGGCAGTCCGGTGACGGACGACGCCAAGGCCGGCCCTCGTCGACCGGCCTTGGCGTGATCTGCCCGACCGCGTCATCCGGATCGCGGGCAGGCAGATCACTGTTGTTCGGTTCGTTCAGTGTTTCTGGGCGCGGCGTTTCCGGCTCATGAACGCGAGGACCAGGCCGGCGCCCACCAGCAGGCCGACGAGGGCGATCATCCCTGGCAGCCCGGTCATACCGGTGTGCGCCAGCCCACCCGTGACCCCGCCGGCCGGGCCCCGGTTGTTGGCAGGCGGCGCGGGTGACGACGGCGTGGAGGCCGGCGGCGACACCGGTGAGCTCGGTGACGAGCTCAAGGTCGGACTCGGAGTCGGAGTCGGCGTTTCCTTCGGGATGTACACCCCGGCGTCGATCGTGTGATCGACTCCGCCCGGCTTGTCCGGCGCCGTGACGGGCGCGTAGCCGTTGCACGACTGCCCGCTGGTCGGCGGGGTCACATTGGAGTCGTGCGCACGGTCGGAGCCGGCCCGTGGGAGCGTGAAGCGCAGCTCGCTCGCCGGGGGCTGCTCGGGCACCTTGCTGGTGTCCGCGGTGCACACGTCGAACTGCACCGTGTATTTTGCACCCGGTGTGAGCTGGTACGCGGCGCCGACACCACCGAAGTAGTACTCGCCGGCGGCATTGGTCCTGGTCGTGGCGACCTGTTTGCCGTCCGCGTCCAGGAGGTTGATCGTCGCTCCCGGCAGCAGTACCTGCCCGGGGTCCTGGATCCCGTTGTGGTCGCCGTCGAACCACACGACGTTGCCGATCTGGATCGGCGCGTTCGCTGCCGCGTACGCGATGTCACCGAGGCCGCCGGCCTTGCCGAACCCGCCTTGTTCCCGGCTGACGAACTGGAACCCGTTGGCGGTCGGGCTGTTGCCCGGGCCCTGACCGGTCGTGATGTCGTGGTATCCGGTTCCTGAGGTCGCGACGTTGACGACCGGGTCGAACTCCGTGCTGACGACCCACTGCTGCTGCGGGATGTAGGCCACCGACCCCAGCGCGGTCTCCTGGTGCGCGTTGGCGTAGAAGTCGCCCGGGAAGTATTCGACGACATCGACGTCCTGGCCGCCACTGCTGGCGGGAGTGGCGTGGTTGGAGCAGCTCCCGGTGCCCTCCCACTGGTATTCACCGGTGGGAGTGGCGCAGACCATGGTGATGTCACCACCGGACATGCCGGTTTCCGCCGTGGGGGTGCCCGGGCGGGGGTCCAGCCCTCCCCAACTGAGCACGTCCATGAACCGGTCGCGGAAGCCCAGGATCATCGAGCCGTCGCGGCCGAAGGCGAGGGAGGCCAACTCCGGCTGCGGAGCGATGAAGTTGTTGCTGTCGGGGGCCGTCCTGCGTTCGTCCCACGTGGCCAGGCTGGTGTTCCACGGGTTCCAGTGGGTGGCCTTGTCGCCGGAACCGAAGACAGTGCCGCGCTTGTAGGTGAGCGCGTGGGTCAGCACCGTGGTGAACCGCTTGCCGTCGTAGATGTAGACGACGGCCTTCAGGTCCGCGCGCTTCTGCGTGCTCTCCGCATCGCACACGCCGCCGACGTACAGCGTGTTGTTGTGGACCTCGAGACCGAACGGCCGCCAGTCGCCGGGGCTCGCGCACCCCGGGTCCGGGATCGGCACGGTGGCCTCGGGCAGCGCGGCGGTGGCCCCTGTCGCATCGAAGCTCACCAGGCTGCGGGTCAGCAGGTTCACCGCGTACAGCGTGGAGCCGTCCTCCGACAGGGCCAGGCCACCGATGCTCTCCTTGCCCGGTGCGTCGATGAACCCGGGGTCCCTCATCATGTCGGCGCTGTCGTGCGGCGTCACAGCAGCGGCCGGCACCCGCGCGAACAGCTCCGGCGCACCTGAGCCGTTGACCGGCACCGTGTAGATCGCACCGGCGCCCTTCGGCCCGTAGGGGGTGAAGCGGCGGGCGAACGCGCTCTGGAACAGCCGACTGCGGTACTTGTCGTACGCCAGCCCGAACGTCGTACCCACCTGGTCCTGCGTGGCCAGCGTGGCCGGGCACGACACATCCGTGGGACACGTACCACGGGTCTTCGTCCCGAATGCCACCAACGCCCGGGTGTCGGTTCCGTTGGCACCGTTGTGGACCGGTACGAAATACCGCGAGTCCGGCAGCGTGTAGTCGGCCGGATCCCACACCCCCGTCACCACTGAGGCGTTCTTTCCGCCGGACACGTCCACGAACGACGTGAAGCTGTCGAAGTGGTTGTCCGCCGTCGAGGCGGGCGCCGGCCGCAGATAGCCGCTGTACGGCGCCGGGACGCTGACGTCGACGCGGTACTGCCCGCCGCTCAGCACCGTCGGCCCCGACACCACGACCTTTCCAGTGGCATCCGTGACGCCTGTGACGGTGTGCCCAGCGGGATCGGAGACCTGCACCTTCATGCCCCGCTGCGGCACGTCCATCGTCGCGTTGATCACGCCGGTGCCGAAGAAATCGCGCAGCACCTCAACCGTCAGCGTTCCATCGGTGGTCGAAGCGGAGGCCGTTCCGGTCGTCACTCCCACGGCGCCGCCTGCCAGTAAGAGAACGGATAACCCGATGCGCGCCGCCGGCCCCGCAAGCCTGCGGGCCGACCGGCGTAAATCTCTCCCGACTCGGTTCATGGCATCACACTCCACACTTCTCTTGTCGTGAAACGAAGCACGCGATTTTCGCCTCACGTTGACTTCGTAGCCCCAGACGCGGACGCCGGTCGCGACGGAAAAGGAAAAGGGCCCCCAACTGTTACAGGGACCGCTTTGTGGTGATCGTCTGAGAATGATGCGGGCGAGTTGTAAACACCGCAGACCAGGGAAAGCGAACGCGTGTTCAGGGCCTCGGGCTGGACCGCCTTGGGCTGCGTGTTCTTGCAGCTCAATCACGGCTTCTTCCCCCCTGGCCGATCTCGCCGACCGCCATCGCGAGCAGCGCGCGACATTCTATGCGCTGGAGACTTACGGTCACCACCAGAACGGCAATCATGGGACGGTGATGATGCCGGGAGTGCTCAGAGAAACGGCGATCGGAAGCATGCGCGGCAGCAACGTGACGACTGAATCCGGTCCGATTATGTGCGTGACGCCCCGTCGAGGCATCTGGGACATCGCACAACGACCTTGTGCTGACACGGCGGTGTGGCCGTGTGGAGTGTTCACGAGATGGCTGAGAATCGCCGGTCCGGGAGATGACGGCCGGAGCGAACGCCGGCTTGGTGCCGCGCGCGCCCGGCGGCACGCCCTTGGGCGCTGGTTGTCCGCAGGCGCAGGCTGTGGGACCAGCAGCGGGCATTACGAGGGGGGATGCCGTGCCTGTGGGAGTGGTGAAGTGGTCCGCCCCTGAGCGGGGTGTAGGCCAAGTTGTGCAGGACGGCAAAGGGCCCGATGCCCTTGTGTGCCAGTCATTGAGCTTCTTCGAGTTGGCGACCGATCAGGTGCCGGTCCATGAAGCGCGACGAGCGAGACCCCCGAGCTGTTGATCGAGATGTCTGACGTCTCAACCACGCTGTTGGGGGGCCTCGTTGGTGGTCTGTCCTGCCACACTCGACCTGCCCCGTGCGCTCGTGGAGTGGGTCATGATGCTCATCGTCACCCGTGAGGGTGAGCGGCGCTGCAAGCTTTACCCGTCTCAGCGCGCGAGGGTGGCACTGGTGCGCCTGCGCGAACGCACGACCTGGCGAAGATCGCTGCCGGGTTCGGATCAGCGAGTCCACCGCCCACGCCTTCATCAGCGCGGTCATCCACCTGCTCGCCGACCGTGCGCCGGGTCCGCTGAAGGTCCTGCGCGAGGCTGATGCGGACTTCGTCCTGCTGGACGGCAAACTCGCTTTGATCGGATACATCTGTCCGATTAGTGATCAGCGATGCGATGTGGACCGGATCCAGCCGCTCATGCCGGCCGACCGGGTTCGCGGGCGGCGATGGGCCGATCACCGTCACACCACCGCGTGCCCGGCACCGGCCCGAGTCGGCCCCGGACCCGGCCACTCCGCAGCCACCTGCGGCGCCGGGGTATCCGAGGGGTCATCCCGCAGCCGTTCGCCCGGCTTCGAGAGCGAGGCATACGCAGCGCAGCAGTGTCGAGCGGTGCATCAGCCGCCCCAAGCAACGGCGCGGCCCGACCACACGAACCGACAAGCTCGCGATCGCCTACCAGGCTGCTCATGCGGTCTGTCTCGGTGACTTATATCACTCTGCACTTGGGCCCCATCGGGGATCAGTTGTGCCAACTTGTCGCCCTTCCTCGCCCTCTTACCTCCCTCTTACCTTTACGGCGGTGTCACACAGGTGGCACACAGCAAACTACGAAGAAGCCGAGACTCATGACGATCCATAAGCCCGCTCCGCATGAGCGGGGCAGGCCTTGGTCGGGGGGAACACTCCGCTACGTGGCGGGGAGCGTTGCCCTGGCCTTGGCCGTCTCGCTGCTCGACGGCACAAGCACGGCGGCCGCCGCCGACTCACCGGACAAGGCCGGCAAGCAGCCGAAGCCAGCCGTGACACAGGCCGCTGACATCCCCTCGGCCCGAGTGGCCGCGCGACTGTCGGGGCGACGTGTCGAGGCCCTTTCCGAACGGACCGAGACGTCCACGACGTGGGCGAACAAGGACGGTTCGCTCACCACCGAGCTCACGGCCGGCCCGATCCGGTTCCAGGAGGACGGCCGCTGGCGCCCGGTGGACCTCACGCTGGTCGAACAGGCCGGCGGCGCGGTCGAGCCCGTCGGCCATCCCAACGGGTTGCGGCTCAACGTCGGCGGCGGCGCCAAGGCCCGCTCGCTGCGGGAGGCAGCCACCGCCGGGGCACGCGACCTCGTGACCCTGGGCGAGGGCGACCAGCAGATCACCCTTCAGTGGAAGGGCGGCCTGCCCAAGCCGCGGCTCGACGGCACCCGCGCCACCTACGTGGACGCCTTGCCCGGTGCCGACGTCGTCGTCGAGGCGACCCGTACCGGGTACGAGCAGTACGTCGACATCCGGCAGCGCCCGGCCACGACCGGCTACACCTACACGCTACCGCTGAAGGCGAAGGGCCTGAACGTCAAGCCACTGGAGGACGGCAGCGTCCTCTTCACCGACCGCAAGAACAAGAGGCGGGCCGTCACGCCCGCCCCAGTGATGTGGGACGCCACCACCGACAAAGTCTCCGGAGAGCACACCCACCGCGCGAAGGTCGGCCTGAAGGTGGTCCAGCGCAGGGGCTCGGTCGACCTTGTGCTCACGCCCGACGCGAAGTTCCTCGCCGATCCGCAGACGAAGTACCCGGTGACGGTCGATCCGTCCACCTCCGCCCTCAGCAACGTCTTCGACACCTACGTCCAGCAGGGCGAGACCGTCGACTGGTCCGCCGACACTGAGTTGGACCTGGGCAATCCGGGCACGAAGAACGCCGACGGCACCTTCCGCACGGCCCGTTCGTTCATCTCCTGGAACACCGCGCCGGTCGCCGACGCGCTGGTGATGGACGCCAAGCTGTCGCTGTGGAACTTCCACTCCGGCAACTACACCGGCTCCTCCTGCCCGAACCAACCGTGGGAGGTGTGGTCCGCCGGGGCCGCCTCGACCTCCTCGCGCTGGACAGCCCAGCCGGCGTGGATCGCGCAGAAGGCCACGTCCTCGGAGACCCGGGGCAACGCCTCCTGCGGCACTCAGCCGGACGGCTGAATCAACGTCGACGTCACCACGCTGGTGCAGGAGTGGGCGTCGGCGAAGGCTGCGAAGTCCCACATGGGCCTGCGCGCCTCCGACGAGGCCGTCACCGGGCAGTGGAAGCGCGTCAACTCCGCCAACGCCGCCGCCAACCCGCCCAAGCTGGTCGTGACGTACAACTACCGGCCGCGCACGGGCACCAAGCAGGAGGCGGGGCCGCCGTACTACTCCTACAGCGGCGCCTACGTGGTCAACACCACGACCCCGACCCTGCGGGACACCTTCGTCGACCCCAACGGTGACAAGGTCAACGGCACCTTCCAGATCTTCGACTCCGCTACCAACACGCAGGTCGGCAACGTCATCGTCTCGCCGTGGGTGAACTCCGGACAGGTCGCCTCCGTGACCGTCCCGGCCGGCGTGCTCGGCAACGGCAAGACGTACAAGTTCCGTACGTCACCGTACGACGGCACGCACTACAACCTCGGCTGGTCGGAGTGGAAGACCTTCACGGTCGACACCGCGGCGCCTTCCGCCCCCACTGCGATCACGTCCACGGACTACCCGTCCGCCGCGTGGGTCCGGGGGGCAGACCAGGCCGGCACCTTCACGGTCACTCCCAGCGGCACCGACCACAACTGGCTGGAGTGGACGCTGGACGGTGTGACCTGGACGAAGGTCGCCACCGGTGGCTCCACCGCCGCCAAGGCCCTCAGTATCGCCCCGCCCAAGGACGGCTCGCACACCTTGCAGGTCCGGCAAGTCGACAAGGCGGACAACAAGTCCGAGGCCGTTGAGTACACCTTCCACGCCGGGCCGGGCGGCTTCGTCCAGCCCGACGAGGGCGAGCGCACCGCCCGACGCCTGCCGCTCGTCGCGGAAGCCGACGGATCGAAGTACGACAAGGTGTCGTTCTCCTGGCGCCGCTCCGAGGCAGACGCATGGACGCAGATCCCCGCGGCGCAGGTCACCTCGGGCGGCACCCCGCTGACCTCCTGGCCCGTGCCGCTCACGGCCGGCCGCAACGCCCAGTTGGTGTGGGAAGCGACCAACACGGTCGACCCGGACGGCACCGTCCAGATCAAGGCCGACTTCACCGGTCCCAACAGCGCCTCGGGCAGCACGCAGCCGCTGAACGTCGTCGTCGACCGCACCGCCTCAGGCGCCGCGACCGACGAGATCGGCCCGGGCCAGCTGAACCTGCTGACCGGTGACTTCACCCTGTCCGCCACCGACACCACGCACTTCGACCTGTCGGTGACCCGCACCGCGTCCTCCCGCAAGCCGGACGCCGGCGCGCAGCAGGCCGGCCAGGTGGCCATCTTCGGTAAGGAGTGGGTGTCGGGCACGGCCGCCGAGGCCACCGACTCCGACTACTCGCACCTTCAGCGGATCTCCGACACGGCCGTGGCCGTGGTGGACCTGGAGGGCGAGGAGATCTCCTTCACCGCCAACGCGGCGAAGACGGGCTGGATACCGGAGCCCGGCTCCGAGGAGCTGACCCTCACCGGCAGCGTGTCCGGCAGCTTCACCCTTTCCGACACCGCGGGCACGGTCACCGAGTTCACCAAGCCGGACCCGGCCGCGACCACCTGGCAGGTGTCCAGCGCGCTGATGGACGGCCTGGCCCAGACCTCGACGACCGTGGTCTCCGAGACGGTGAACGTATCCGGCAAGACGCTGGCCCGCCCCAAGCGCGTCATCGCGCCGACGTCGGCCGCGTCCGCCGCGACCTGCACGGCCACCCCGGCCACCAAGGGCTGCCGCTCGCTGGAGTTCGTGTACGCCACGGCAACCACCGCGAACGCCACCACTCTCGGTGACTTCGCCGGCCAGGTGAAAGAGATCCGCCTCTGGTCGACCGACCCCGGCGCCGCCGCGGCAACCTCCAAGGTCGTCCAGACCTACCGTTACGACGCAACCGGCCGGCTCATCGAGACGTGGAATCCGCTGATCAGCCCCGTGCTGAAGACGCAGTACGCCTATGACGGGGCGGGCCGCGTCACCCAGGTCACCCCGCCCGGTCAGCTGCCGTGGACATTCACGTACGGCAAGGCCGGCTCCGGCTCCGCCGCCGGTGACGGCATGCTGCTCAAGGCGTCGCGGCCCGCGCTGCAGCAGGGCACCCTCGACGTGGTCGAGGGGGAGGCCGCCACCAGCGTCGTCTACGACGTGCCGCTCACCGGCATCGCCGCCCCCTACAAGATGGGCACCGCCGACGTGAAGGCCTGGGGCCAGACGGACGCGCCGACCGACGCCACCGCCGTGTTCCCCGCCGACGCCGTCCCGGCGTCGAACGCGGGCGCCGCCCTGACGGCCGCGTCCTACCAGCGCGCGGACATCACCTACATGGGTGCCTCGGGCCGTGCGGTGAACGCTGCGACGCCCGGCGGCCACATCACCACGACCGAGTACGACCGTTTCGGCAACACCGTTCGTGAGCTGACGGCGGCCAACCGGAACGTCGCACTCGGTACTACCATTGCGGACCGTGCGACGCAGGCCGAGCTGGGCATTGCCTCGCTGGCCTCGTCCGAGCGCGCCGATCTGCTCACCACCAAGTCCGTCTACAACAGCAACGGCACCCGCGAGCTGGAGGAGTTCGGTCCGCTGCACCGTATCGACCTCACGGCGGACCTGAAGTCCGGCACCACCACCCTGGTGGCGGCGGGCTCGCCGGTCACCGCCCGCAACTGGACGGTCAACGCCTACGACGCGGGCCGCCCGACCGACGGCACCGCCAAGGTCAGGGACCAGGTCACCAAGGTCACCACCGGCGCCGAGGTCCGCGAGCACCCAGGTGTGCACGGTGAGACGCGCGTCGTGCAGACCGTGTACGACTGGGCCAAGGGCCTGCCTGTGCAGTCGATCCAGGACCCGGCGGGCCTGGCGATCACCACCACGACCGAGTACGACTCGCTCGGCCGTGTGGTCAGGACGTACAACACGGGCAGCACCGGCGCCGACGCGGGCACCGTGGTGACCGCCTACTGGTCCGCGACCGGCACCGGCGCGTGCGCCGGCCGCCCGGAGTGGGCCGACCTGGTGTGCTCCACCGGACCGGGCGGCGCCATCACCGGTGGCGGCAGCAACCCGGCACAACTGCCGACCACCACCACCGAGTACGACTGGTGGGGCAACGCCACGGTAGGCACCGACACCGCGAACGGTGTCACGCGGACCACGACCACCACCTACGACGCGGCAGGCCGTCGCGTCACCGCGAAGGTCACCGGCGGCACCGGCCAGGCCGTCCCGGACGCCACGACCGAGTACGACCCGGCCACCGGGCAGGAGTTGCGTACGACGTCGCCGACCGGCGGCACCATCACGCGGGTCTACGACAAGCTCGGCCGGCTCGCCTCGTACACGGACGCCGACGGCGGCAAAACCACCACCGAGTACGACCTGCTGGACCGCCCGGTCAGGGTCGGTGACAGCGTCCCGTCCAGCGTCACCTTCACCTATGACCACACCGTCGAGCCGCGGGGCCTGGCCACGAAGGCGACGGACTCTGTCGCGGGCGTCTTCCAGGCGACGTACGACGCGGACGGCTCGGTCGCCACGGAGAAGCTGCCCGGCGGCTACACGGTCACCCAGACCGAGGACACCACCGGCGCCGCCGTCGCCCGCACGTACACCCGTGACAGCGACGGCACCGTGGTGATGTCCGACGCGGTCACCGAGTCCGTGCAGGGCCAGACCACCAGCCACGCCGGCTGGTCGGACCAGACCTACCGCTACGACGCCGTCGGCCGTCTCGTCCAGGTCGACGACACCGTGGACACCGTCTGCACCCGGCGGACCTACGGGTTCGACAAGCACGCCAACCGCACGTCCCTGACCACGGCCGCCTCGGCGCCCGGTCTGGACTGCCCGACCACCGGAGGGACCAGCAAGACCTCGACGTTCGACAGCGCCGACCGCATCACCGACACGGGCTACGCCTACGACGCGTTCGGCCGCACCACGGCCTTGCCGGGCGGCGTGAGCGTCGGCTTCTACGCCAACGACCTCGCCTACCAGCAGACTGTCGGCAGCAAACGGCAGACCTGGAGCCTCGACGCCGCCCTGCGCTTCCGCGGCTGGACCGTGGAGAGCAACAGCGGCGGGACCTGGTCGCCGACCGAGAACAAGCTCAACCACTACGACGGCGACAACGACAATCCTCGCTGGATCATCGAGAACACCGCCACCGGCGCCCTGACCCGCAACGTGGACTCCCTGTCGGGGAACCTCGGGGCCGTCACCAGCGCCACCGGTGACACGGTGCTGCAATTCACCGACATCCACGGCGACGTGGCGCTCCAGCTCCCGCTCAACGCGGGCGAGGCCCCGATCGTTCTGGACACCGACGAGTACGGCAACCCGCGCGACAAGCAGCAGGCCGTGCGCTACGGCTGGCTGGGCGGCAAGCAGCGCTCCAGCGAGACAGTGGCCGGCTTCACCCTCATGGGCGTACGCCAGTACAACCCCGCCACCGGCCGGTTCCTGTCCCTCGACCCCCAGCGCGGCGGCAACGCCAACGCCTACGAATACTGCTCGGCCGACCCCGTCAACTGCTTCGACCTCGACGGCAAGTGGGGCTGGAAGAAGTTCTTCAAGAAGACTAAGCGCTGGGCCTGGCGCAACAAGTGGGACATCGCGCTCACCGCGGCAGGCTTCATCCCCGGCCTCGGCGCCGCCGCCTGGGGCTACCGCGCCTACCGCGGCTACCGGGCCCTACGGGCCGCACGGGCCATCGGCCGCAGCTGCCGATGGAACTCCTTCCTGCCCGAGACGCCGGTCGTCATGGCCGACGGCAGCACCCGGCCGATCAGCCAGGTGGAGGTCGGAGACCTGGTCCAAGCGGTCGACGAGATCACCGGTGAGACCACCGTCTCGCCCGTCTCCGACGTGATCATCGGTCACGGCACCAAGGATCTCATCACCCTGTCCGTGGACGCGGACGGCGACGGACGGTCGAAGAAGATCACCGCGACCGCCAACCACCCGTTCTTCGTCCAGGGCCGCGGCTGGATCGACGCGTTCCGGCTGACCCCGGGCTCGCGCCTGTCGAACCCGACCGGGTTCGCGCCGACGGTCACGGCCACCAGGCGGACGCAGGCGGTCCGGACCGTCTTCAACCTGACCGTCGCCGGCAGCCACACCTACTTCGTGGCCACCGACGGCAGGTCGGCGCTGGTCCACAACTGCGCCCGCTACATCCCCAAGAAGCGCAACGTACTGAACTGGTGGCACCCCACCCGCTTCAGCAGCAAGGCCTCGGCGATCCGCCACGCCAAGCAGGTCGCGCGGACCGGAGGCCGCTGCCGCTACCGCGGTCCGTGCGGTTCCGGCAACCACGTCCATGTCGACTTCATCAACCGATTCGGACGAATCTTCCGCACGAACCACTACCGCTGGTGAGCAGCGGGCTGGTGAACCGAGAGAGGTGAATGAGCGTCGGGGCGGTCAGAATCTCCTGACCGCCCCGACGCGCAGCTTGCGTATGCCGACCGTGAGACGTCAGCAGAACTCCTCGACATACAGCAGGATGCGGCCGTCCTCGGAGCGGAACTCGTACGCCTGGTACGTCCACGCCCCCGACCCGGCCGTGTCGAGTCCGTCCTTGATCAGTGCCCACGCCGCCTCGCGCTCCTCCCCCGGCACGGTCCGCAGCACCTCCCCGGCACCCTCCCCGACGATCACCTCGTCCGCGCCCCGTACGAGCCGCTTGACCAGCCGGACGTCCAACGGCCCCCGGCTCTTCGTCCACAGACAGCCCCGCTCGTCGACAAGCTCACCCGAACTCGCCGGCGAGCGCCCGCCCTCCACCGGATCGGACCCTTCCGCGGATTCCATGGCGGCCACCACGTCGGCGAAGCTCTTGTCTGACGTTCGCTTCTTCGGCATGAGACCAGTGTGACAGCAGACGCGTCGTGCATGAGCTCCCTTGGGGGACTGTCACCCGTGCCGGCCCGGCGGCACACCCATGCCTCCCGTTCGTCCGCGAGTCGTGAGGAATCCTCACCTGGTTGAGGGGCTAGCGTCCACCCCATCTGCCCAACGCGTGCGCCGGCTCGTCCTCGCCCGACGCCTGGTCGGCCAGCATGCCATCCTGGCCGGGATGCCATAAGAAGTGTTGTTCGTCGCGGTGGAGGGCACCACGGTGGTGCGGGCCGCAGCATTGCGCTTCCTCTCTGTCGATGGAACTGAGGGTTCGAGGGACGGTGTTCAGAAGGCACGCAGCCGAGGCTGAGTGGGACGACCGACATGCGCTGGTGCACGGATCAGACCGTTGAAGCGTCGGTGGCGAGACTGCCTTGAACCCGAAGAGCTGCCCGCACGACGGCCCGGTCGCCACAATGCGCACGCGGTCCACCACCCCTGAAGGGACCACCGCCTGGATCGACCGAACCCGAACCTAGAGCGGATCCGGGACGGGGGCCACTGCTTCTGGGATCCTTGGCTGCACCCAGCGCGACCGTCCCCACCACTGCGCACGCCGGCGTCGGCGTTTCGGCCAACTTCCCTACTCTATTGACCCGTTACGGCAGAATGGTCCATGCACCCACCACACGCCGACACGCGCTCCATCCTGCAATCGCAGTCGCATTCAGTTTTATTGCGGCTAAATCGCAGAAATTGACGATTGTCAGCGGCTTGCGTTCGTTCTTGTACTCGATGACCTCGTCAGGAGTGATGACCAGCAGCGGGTCCGGGTCGTCCGATGTCCCAGACAGAAATCCGGACACTTTCCGCCGCTTCTTGGTGAAGACTCGCCAATTCTCCGGAACGGGACCTTGCCTTGCTTGCATCAGGACGGTACGGGGATTCGTCACGCCGCCTCCCGTTTTCTCGACCGTGCCTAGCGAGAATTACTGAAGAGCTAGGAAACCTGGTCGGCCGCGATCCGCCTCGCCGGATCGTCCAGGACCCACAAGAATTCTCCGCTCCCTGGCTGGCGCACGCCACTTCGGCATTCCAGGTTCTGGTGAGGTTGCGCATGGCCATGCCGAGATCGGTGGTCACCGCCAGGTAGCAGTCGCGAGCAGTGCCCCGTGACTGGCTCATGTGGGCTGCTGTGACGGCCGCATTTGGGCCGCTTACAACGGCTAACACAATGAGGGGATTTGGCTTGACGACCACGCTGTGGTCCCTCAGGCTGGGCTTGCCTCTGGCGCGGAGCAAGGGCGTAGACGTGTTGGTGGAGTCGAGCCGAAGTGTTGACCGTCAGGGTCGACGTCTCCTTCGAGGAGAGAGCAGCAACCTCCAGCGGCTGGGGTCTCGCGTGGCCGCTGCAGCGAGTGTGGCCCAGTCCGGATGTGCAGGGCGCGAATCAGGACTGTCGAGTTCAGCCGAGTCGCGGCGAGGCGCCCTCACTGTGACTGCGCCGTTTGCGCCTTCCACGGTGACCTCCCGCCCTACCCTCGGGCTGCCTTGAGCGAGTGGCGGGGATGAATCGTCCTGCTCATCAGAGGACGAACGGGCAACAGGTCCCCCGATGGTGGTGATCTCCATGATCTGTTCTAGTCGGTTCAGCAGTGCCGTGGCCAGGGCTGCGCGTGCTTCATCTGCCAAGTCAAGCGCACGCTTCAACTCTTCGGAGCGAGAGCCGTCCAGATGTGCTTGATTGATCGCTGCCTCTCGAATCAGTTCGGTTACGCGCCTCAGTGCAGCCAGGACCCGTGCCTGCTCGTGAGAGCGGCCTTCGGCAGGGGAGCGGTGGGCGGGGTATCCATAACTCGACTGGTAGATCCAGATGCCGTCATGCAACGCGTGATCAAGGGCGAGCTGTGCCTGGTCGCTAGCGTCCGCCGCGGCGGCATCGAAGTCCTCAATCTGGACTGGTCGACCCAATCCAAGATCTTGAATCGTCCGCGCAAGCAGATCGCACCAGGCGCGCGCGGCCTTACGCATGCTGATGATGCGGTTCAGCTCGCCCTCCTTCTGAGACTGCCGACGTGCCTCGTCACGTGCCGACTCGGAGCCTGTCAGCGGACGGATACGGCGCTCTTGGCCCTGGGACAGGCGCAGGCGCACCTCGCCGGCCGTCCTCACCTGGGCCGCCAGGCTGGTAGGGAGCCGGCGCAGGACACCGCCCCAGACCCCGGAATCCGGCGGGAACAGCCCTAGGTCCACCTCGACGGCGATCTGCTCGTCGTCGAGGATGAGCAGCGCATCCTCACAGCACATCTGAGCCACATGCCGTCCATCCTTGCCGCCGCCCGCCCTACGCAACGCCTTGAGGCGGACGTCCGATCGGGTGTGTCACTTACATGTGCGCATTAGTCTGGAATGACCTGGTTCTGCGATCGAGAGCGAATCGGGAGGTGTGATGACCCCCGGCCGCTGAGGCGCTCACGCCACAGTAGCGGCCGGCGGGATGAACGAGGCGGGCAAGCCGATCTCCAGCACACTCCTAGCGGCCCTCAGACACGCCCAGATAGCCTGCGCCAGCGCCCGGCTTCCCTCTCGGCGGGGAAGCCGGGCGAACATGCTTCGCGCCGCAGGCCAACGCCCTGCAGTCACAAGGCGTGCAGACCCGCAGCGGAGGCCTTCAGCCAGCAGGGGCGCGCCGTACCCGCTCCCCCGCGGGCCGCTGCTGCCACTGTTCCCGCTCTGGTCCTCGGCGCTACGATCGCGCGCACAGTGCGGATGAAGCGGGGGCGGCCATGGAGGATCTGGGCACCAGCGACCCACAGCAGATCGGCCCCTACACGCTGCGGGCGCGGCTGGGGCAGGGCGGGATGGGTCGGGTTTTCCTCGGCCGGTCGCCGTCCGGCCGGGCGGTGGCAGTCAAGGTGGTCCACGAACACCTGGCGCGACAGGGGAACTTCCGGCGGCGGTTCGCCCAGGAGGTGGCCTCGATCCGGTCGGTGAGTGGCGCGTTCACAGCACCCTTGGTGGGTGCCGGGCCGGAGGACGATCTGCCATGGCTGGCGACCGTGTACGTGCCGGGCCCCAGCCTTGCCGAGGCAGTGACTGAGGGCGGGCCGTTTCCGCTGGAGTCGCTGTGGCCGCTGGCCGCCGGTCTCGCCGAGGGCCTGCAGGACATCCACTCCGTCCGGGTGGTACACCGCGATCTGAAGCCGGCCAACGTGCTGCTGGCCGCCGACGGCCCGAGAGTGATCGACTTCGGTATCGCCCGCGCCCTCGATCACGCAACCCTGACCCCGGACAGCGTGGTCGTCGGCACACCCGGGTTCATGTCGCCCGAACAGATCGGCGGGGACGACCTCGGCCCCAGCAGTGACGTGTTCACGCTCGGCCTTGTCCTCGCCTTCGCTGCCAGTGGACAGAGTCCGTTCGGCGGCGGCCCGCCTGTGGTCATGCTGCACCGCATCGTCCACAACACTGCGCGGCTCGACGGCGTCCCCGCACCGCTTCGCGGACTGGTTGCCGCCTGTCTGGCCAAGGAACCCGCCGACCGGCCCACCCCCACCGAGGTCCTGCGGGCTGTCACCGGCTCCTGGCAGCCGCCCGAGCAGTGGCCCAACGGCACGCCATGGCCCACCCTCGTAACCCAGCTGCTCCCACGCCATCGCCTCCAGGACTCGGGCCCGCGATCGGCCGCCGAGGCCCAGCCGACACGCGAGCAGCTGACTCTTAGGTACACCCAGGTGCGGCACAACGAGCGCGATCGGGATCCGGCAGATGCGGCGCGACAGATGGAGCAGCTGGCCCTCGAACAGGCGCGGCTCCTCGGCCCGGACCATCCGGACACCCTCCAGAGCCGCCACATGCAGGCGTTCTACCTCGACATCACCGGGCAGCCCGCGCAGGCGGCACGGCTGATGGCTGGCGTGCTCGCTGACCGAAGGAGAATCCTCGGGGACGACCATGAGGAAACCCTTCGAAGCGGACAACTGCACGCGCTCTTCCTCGGCAAGGCCGGCGACTGTGCGGAGGCTGCCAGGCTGTTGGCGCAGAATGCCCTGGACCGGGCTCGGGTCCTCGGCCCCGACCACCGTTCCACTCTCTGGAGCCGGCACCTGCACGCGGATTTCGTCTACGCAGCCGGGGAACACACCAAAGGAAAGCAGCTGATGGCCGGTGTAGTCGCAGACCTGGCTCGCATCCTCGGCCCCGACCACTCCGCCACCCGCTCCAGCAGACATGTGCTCGAAACCTATGGACCCATCAACGAGTCGCACACGAAAGCCGGTTAGCGGCCGTTGGCGTGCTGCAGCTCAACGCCCGACCAGCGAAAACATCCCGACCTGCGGCAGGCTCAGGCACATTGGGAGCGTAGGCGCGGCCGGCGGGCCGGTGCGCAAGCGGGTCGAGCAGCGCCCATCAGGGGCGGATGGGATTGGGGACGCACGGGAACTCAGGGGCCGAGCACGACCGCCGGAACCTCGCGCTCCAACACGGCAAGCGCCTTGGCATGGCTCCCGACAGCGTCGTAGTCGAAGGTGAAGTCACCACCCGGACCTGGCCGCCCAGCGGCTGGACCAGCTCCCAGCGCCGTATCCGCCGGGCAGGACGGTTCGCCAGAGGTGCCTCGGTGTCCCTGCTGCGCAGGGTGCAGCCGTTGTCCAAGACTGCACCGGGAGTGCCGGGCGGGGCCGGGTCCGCGTCGGCGATCCTGGCCCGCACGGACAAGCGCGGCCACATTGGCTTGGTTCTACAGCGGGGCGGACGTTGCCTGAGGTGGCACCCAAGTTTCAGTACAGGCAGACTGGTTGATCGCGTTTCAGGGATGTTAGGCACTTGCTCGCGAGTGGTCGTGGCGGCGCGTCAACCAGGCCCACGCTTGCGATCGCCACACGCACAGGGGCCGACGTCGGCGGTGGTGTGGGAGACGAATCGGAACTCAGTGGGTTGGCGGTGCAGCTCGCGTACGGGCGCCGCCGACCTTCCCCGGGCCTTCGACACACAGGCCCCGCATGAACACGACCGGCGCCGCAGCTGGAAAAAGGGTGGGCATGCTTCTCACCGTTGGTTAGTCTCACGCCGATGGAGATTCGAGAGTTTGAGGAGTCTGATTGGCCGCAGATCTGGCCGTTCATGGAGCAGATCATCCGCAAAGGGGACACCTTCTGCTACGACCCGCTACAAACTGAGGTGCAGGCGCGGGACGGGTGGGTCGTACCGCCGCCAGGGCACGTCGTAGTGGCCGTGGAGGGGCAGCGCATAATCGGCACCTCCAACATGTACCCCAACCGGCCAGGCCCAGGTTCGCATGTCGCCAGCGGAAATTTCATGGTCGCGCCAGAAGCACGCGGTCGAGGTGTCGGCCAAGCGTTGGGCGAGTATCTGCTGGACTGGGCACGGAGTCGCGGGTTCGCTGGCGTGCAGTTCAACGCTGTCGCGGCCTCCAACGCAGCGGCAGTCAGGCTGTATGAGCGTCTCGGGTTCGCCATGATCGGCACCGTTCCCGGCGCGTTCTGGCATCCAGCGCTGGGTCCGGTCGGCCTGCATGTCATGTACCACAATTTGGGCTCGTACTGATGACCATGAGCGCGCTCTTGGCTGGTTGGCCGGTGCTGAGAGCGGAACCGGCGACCGGGCTGAGCCGCGTGGCGTGCAGGCTGAGCACCGCCGGGAATTACGGAACTCGGTGTTTCCCATGGCGCCGCACGGTCACTCCGTCTCGGCAGCGACCGGGGGCAGTCCGCCTACGCACCCGGGACACCAGCCGCCGCTCTCGCGCCACGGGCGTTCGTCGTTCTGCCTGGAGAGTGCCTTGGCGTGCCGGTGCAGCGTGCACGCCAAGGCGTAAGTGCTCTCTTCCCTCCGTATGACCTGGGCGTTGTCCTCGGGGTGGTCGTAGACCAGGTCCCATCCCGGGATTACGACGGGCCGAGAGCATCGACGCGACGGCGGCCGTCGCTGCTGACGTGGGTAGTGCGCTCCATACGGTGGTCTCCTCCGTGATGTCCTGCCCCGTGCTCCGGCATCGCTTGGCGCCACTGAGCGGAACGGCCTACGCCAAAGGGCTCATGTACCCCTGGACCGCATGCTTAAAGCGGGTGCAGGCATGCGCGACCTGATGGCACTGTCAGCGCTCGTAGCTTGGCTCCACCCTGTAGCTCGAGTGGATGGCGCGTTGCCAGTCGAGTGCGTCGGCTGGGGGCTGCCAAGGTGCTTGCACCCGGTGACCGCGACCCTGGCCCTGTCATTGATCCATGAGGCGTAGAGCATTGATCGCGAAGACGCCCCCCGGGGCGTCATAGTCCACGACCAAGCCGTCCTCGGTCGCCAGGCAGTATCGGGGCCGGCGAGAACTGATGCACCGTCGACAGACGACGGCGACCACGTCGCCCCGAGCCGGCCGACGGCCGCGCGGGGTCCCGCCCAGGCGGTGAGCCGCGCGCCGAACACGGCGAGGACCGCGTCGCCGGCCGGGTGCCCGACCGTGTCGTTGATCTGCTTGAACCTGTCGGCGTCGACCATGACTACGGCGGTGTCGTCGCCGTGGCGACGCAGGACCTGCCGGGCGCAGCCGGTGTAGGCGTCGCGGCGCAGCAGGCCGGTGAGCGGGTCGCGCCTCGAGGCAGCGAGGCGCCGGTGCAGCGTGACAGCGTGAACGGTCCAGCCGGTCAACGGAATCGAGGCGGAGGTCAGTAACAAGCCATCTCAATTGGTGAGTCGGCGGTAACAGATGAGAGTGCATGCGATGCTGGTGAAGGCCAGGAAGTGACTGGCTTTGCGCTCGTAGCGACGGTGCAGACGCCGGCACCCCGACAGCCAGGCCATGGTGCGTTCGATTGTCCAGCGGTGTCGGCTGAGGCGTTGGTTGGAGTCTGTTCCCTTGCGGGCGATCCGTGATGGCGTGATGTGGCGGCTGCGTAACCATCGCCGCAGGTGGTTGTAGTCGTACCCCTTGTCGCCGTGGAGCTTTCCTGGCCGGCGCCGTCGTCGGCCGCGCCGCGAGCGGATCGGGGGTATGCCCTGCACGAGTGGGATCAGGGCCTGGCTGTCGTGGACGTTGGTGCCGGAGATGCCGATGGACAGGGGCAGACCGGTGCGTTCGGTGATCAAGTTCTTCGAGCCGTACTTGCCCCGGTCCACAGGATTCGGGCCTGTCAGCTCCCCCTTTTGAGGGCCCGCATGTTCACGGAGTCGATCGCGCAGCGGGACCAGTCCAGCTCACCGCGAACACCCAGCTCGTCGAGGACCAGGCGGTGAAGCTTCGCCCACACCCTGGCCTTCGACCACTCGGTGAAGCGCCGGTGAGCCGTGGCTCCCGACGGTCCGAACGAGGCCGACGGCAGCTGCTGCCACGTGCAGCCCGACGTCGCGACGAACGCAATCGCGGCCAGCACTTCCCCGTCTCCGTGCCGACGTCGGCCGCCGCCTTGCGGACGAGTCGGCGCCTCCGGCACCACCCGCTGGAACAACTCCCACAGCTCATCCGGCACCAGCCGCTCAACGATCCCCACCCAGACAGGCTATCGAACAGACCAAATGAGATGACCTGTAAGACCGTGTCCTACGTGGTGAGGCGGTCGTTGGTCCGTGCATGGGGCGGGGTACGTGGAGTTGGATTGTTCCGGACGGGCTGTGGGAGATCGCGAAGCCGCTGATCCCACCCTCGAGAGTGCGGCCGCAGGGCGGCGGAACGCAGGACACCCCTGATGAGACGCTGTTCGCGGCGATCGTCTACGTCCTGGTCAGCGGCTGCGCTTGGCGCCAACTGCCACCCTGCTTCGGCATACCGAAGTCGACGGCTCACCGCCGGTTCCTAATCTGGTCGAGAGCCGGTGTCTGGGGCCGCCTCCACGAGGCCGTGCTGCACCGGCTGGACGACGCTAGGGCCTGTTGCGAAAGTGGATCTTGTTTGTTCATGATCATGTCTCGTGGGACGTGGGGATCTGACGAACGGCCAGTGGGCCCGGCTTGAGCCGCTGCTGCCGCGGGGCATCAAGCCGGGCCGGCCGCAGGTGTGGACGCGGCGGCAGCTGATAGACGGCATACGGTGGCGGACCCGGACCGGCGCCCCGTGGCGTGACGTGCCCGAACGCTATGGCCCGTGGGACCGGGTCTATGACCTGTTCCGGCGCTGGCAGCGGGACGGAACCTGGGCCAGGATCCTCACCCAGCTCCAGGCCGAAGCCGATGCGAAGGGCCTGATCACCTGGGACGTCAACGTCGACTCCACCGTCTGCCGGGCCCACCAGCACGCCGCCGGGGCGGCGAAAAGGGGGACCTTCAAAAGGAGCCGCCCGGCGGCGTCTTCGTCGAGCCGGCCGACCACGGCCTTGGACGCTCCCGGGGCGGCCTGACCAGCAAAATCCACCTCGCCGTTGAGCAGAGCCAAAAGCCCTTGTCCGTCGTGATCACGGCTGGGCAGCGGGGCGACTCGCCGCAGTTCGAGCCCGTCCTGGAAGCGATCCGAGTGCCCCGGCTCGGGCCCGGCAGGCCACGCAAGCGGCCGGACCGGGTGCGGGCCGACAAGGCGTACGACTCCCGCGACAACCGCTCCTACCTGCGCAGACGCGGGATCAAGGCCACCATCCCCATCCCGGCGGACCGCGTCCGCAACCGGCAGAAGCGCGGCTCGCGCGGCGGACGGCCGCCGAAGTTCGACAAGGATGACTACAAGCAGCGGCACGCGGTCGAGTGCGGGATCAACCGCCTCAAGCGCCACCGGGCCGTTGCCACCAGGTACGACAAACTCGCCGTCCGCTACGAAGCGACCGTGCTGGTCGCGGCCCTCAACGAATGGCTGTGACCAGCACTTTCACAACAGACCCTAGCCTCATCGACGTCACCCGAGTCGTCCTCGACACCGCCCACGTCAGGGCAAAAAGGGGGCGAACACACAGGTCCGAGCCCCGTGGACCGCGGCAAGCCGGGCTCCAAGATGCACATGCTGTCGGACGCGAACGGACTGCCCCTCCTCGTCGGCCTCTCGGCCGGCAACACCCACGACAGCGAAGGGCTCAAGCCCATGATCGAGGGTCACCAAACGAGACACGACCCCCATCGCGGCCGGTACTTCAAGCCCCAGCGCCTCCACGCCGACAAAGCCTACGACCGCGCCGACCTGCGCAGATGGCTGCAATGGAAGCGCATCGGCGTGCGCATCGCCCGCAAAGGGATCGAGTCCAGCGAACGATTAGGGCGACGCCGGTGGGTCATCGAGCGGACGATGTCCTGGCTGTCCGGCTACCGACGACTCAGCCCACGCTACGAACGCATCCCCGCAACTACCTGGCCTTTCTCGGACTCGCGGCCGCCCTCTGCTGCTACAAGCGACTCGTCCGCCTCACCACGTAGGACACGGTCTAAGTCTAAGCGTTAGCCTCTGTTAACCCGCCCATTGGCGGTCTTCCTTTGCTCATCGGCCCCCGCCGGCCAACGAGCGCCGTGCCGACGGTAAGCCCGGCGCGCACGGCGCCCACGACGAGAACCGTACGGCGTTCCTCGGGCGCGGAGCTGAGAGGGGGGAGATCACTCCCGCATTATGACGGTGTCCCGTCAGTCACGGCTGGGCTGACGGGACACCTGGTGGGGAGTGGCTCAGTGGGCCGGGGCGTCGGTGACCACGACCTCCTCGATGCTGCGCTCGATCGCCTCGGGCTCGGACGCGGTCGCCTTGGCCCAGTAGTAGATGCCGAGCGAGAACACCGTGACGACCAGCACATCCCACCACAGCGGCAGCTCACCGTTGCCGCCGAAGGTGCTCAGGTAGGAGATCACGCCGATGCCCGCCAGGTAGGGCAGCAGCCACTGCGCGGCCTTGAAGTCCAGCCGCGGCGCGTTGGGCAGGTTCTTGCGGACCGCGTACCAGGCGTACGAGCCGAGCAGCACATAGCCGATGAGGATCGCAAAACCCAGGCGCCACAGCGTGTCCCAGCCGGACCAGAAGATGATCAGGTTGGCGACCACGAAGGACAGCGGCGCGATGATCTGGCCGGCCGGCAGCTTGTACGGACGCTCGTGGTTCGGCAGACGGTCCTTGAAGACGCCGTAGGCCAGCGGGGCGCCCGCGTACATCAGCACGCTCGCCGAGGTGATGAAGCTGACCAGCGTCTGCCAGCTCGGGAACGGCAGGAAGCAGATCACACCGGTCACGAACGAGACCGCGAGACCGAACCACGGCACACCGCGCTTGTCCGTCTTGGCGAACACCTTCGGCGCGTAGCCGTTCTTGGCGAGGCCGTAGGAGATGCGGGAGGTGGCGGTGGTGTAGATCAGGCCGGTGCCGCCGGGGGAGATGATGGCGTCGGCGTACAGCACCCAGGCCAGCCAGCCGAGGCCGACCACTGAGGCGAGACCCGCCCAGGGGCCGCTGATGCCGGCGTAGGCCAGGTTTGCCCAGCCCTTGGCGAAGGAGGCGTGCGGCAGGGCGGCGATGAACACGACTTGGAGCAGGACGTAGATCACGGCGCCGATCGCGACCGAACCGAGGGTCGCGCGCGGCAGGTCACGCTTCGGGTTGCGGCTCTCGCCGGCCAGCTGGATCGCCTGCTCGAAGCCGAGCAGGGCGAAGATGATGCCGCTGGAGCTGATCGCGGTGAGGACGCCCTTGGCGCCGAACGGCGCGAAGCCCTCGGAGGTGAAGTTGGCCGGGTGGAAGTTGCCGATCGCGATGATGAAGATTGCCGCGAGCGGCACTGCGATCTTCCACCAGGTGGCGGCGCTGTTGGTGTGTGCCAGGACTCGGACACCGAGGAAGTTGACCGCGACGAACACGGCCATCAGGAGGACCGCGACGACGATGCCGCTGGCCGTCAGCGTGCCGTTGGCATTCTGCAGTCCGTCGGCGAAGTGCCAGTGCTTGGCATAGCCGATCATGGCCTCGACCTCGATCGGAGCCACCGTCGCGGCCTGCAGCCAGGAGAACCAGCCGAAGGACATACCGGCCAGGCCGCCGAAGGCGTAGTGCGGGTACCGTGCGGTGCCGCCCGCTACGGGGAACATGCCGCCGAGTTCGGCGTGCACCAGGGCGAGCAGCACGATGGCCACGGCGCCAATCACCCACGAGATGATCGCGGCGGGGCCCGCAGCCACAACGGCCTTCTCGGCGCCGAACAGCCAGCCGGAGCCGATGATGGAGCCAACCGAGGCCCACATCAGACCGATGAGTCCGACGTCGCGGCGCAGACCACTACCGGTGTCGCTTGTGGCTACCGGTGCAGCCTGGTCGACATTCGTCATGTCAAGTGGCCTCTCAGATTTCGTATACGCAGGAGCGAGCAAGAAGGCCACACGATAGAGACGATTTCCGAGTGAGCAAAGACAGTTAGCCAAATCTTGACCCGGGATAGTAGGTGTCTTGAGCACACGTTCAGTCACGGCCTTGTCACAGGTCAGGCGCGTATGCGAATGTCAATATTCAGCGGCGAATTGTGAGTAGAAGGAGATTCGCCAGCGTAGACGGGGAATTTCGATCGCCGGGCAACGGTCCATGACCATCTCCAGGCCCGCGTCCCGCACGCGCGCGTACGCGGCCTCGTCGATCACCCCGAGCTGGAACCAGACCGCCTTCGCGCCCTTGGCGGCGGCCTCGTCCGCGATCGCCGCCCTGCCTGCCGCCGGGTGCGGGGGGAGGTTGATTCGAAACATTCCGGGCCAGCGACTTCGATGTGCTGTCTACTGGCGCCGCTGTGCCTGCCAGTGATCTGTTGCCGCTGCACCGGACGCTCCACAGGCGCGCCGGTGAAGACGCGCGAGATGGGATCGCCCGGCTTCCACCAATCGCTCGCCGCGCACCAGGCCGTCGTGCCTCCGAGCCGTGTCGACTCGTCGATCGTGGAGGTGGTGGAGGGGCAGACCGCCGCGCCCTGGCCGAAGGCCGCCGGGGGCACCACCGTGTGATGCGGACGCTTGCGGGCGGCCGGGCTTGTGTACGGTCCGCCCAGAGGCTTCACCGTGCGACGCTCGGGCCGTGGGGGCGGTGTGGAGCAGGCGCAGCCGCGCGCTGGTCGGCGCTCGGCGGGTTCCACGAGCGGGCATCCGATTGGGCAACATCAGCCGGCCGGCTGCGGTGGCGTGGGCGGTGATGGCCCGGCGCAGCGAGGCGGCAATTGGTCCGCCCCCGGGGGGTCGGCGCCGGACCGCGGCGGGGGCGAGACGTTCCCCGGGTCGGCGGAGTCCGCCGGGCCCCGGGGCGGGGCTCAGCCGGCGGACGGCGCGGTGGCGCCCGGGGAGGAGACGCCTGTCCCCGCGCTCTGGTGCTCGCCGAACGCGCTGAAGAACTGGCCCAGGTCCTCCTCGCTGAACTCGGCGTTGGCGTCGGCGGTGGCGCCGCCCCTGGGCTGGGGGACGGGGCCGCCGCTGTCGACGACGGCGTGGGCGGTCGCGGTACAGGACAGGGTGACGGCGGTGGCGAGCGTCCCGAGCAGGACGCGGGCGGTGGTCTTCATGCCCCACGAACGAGCGCCCGCCGCACCGCGTCACGCGGGTGCACCCGGACGCGCGCACGGCCCTCGGCCTCTTCGACTGACCCCCTCATGCTGAGGGCACGGCGCCCTCGCCGAAGGCCGGCATCTGCCCGGGCGCCATGTCCTGGCGCAGTCGCACGAGGCGGACTGGGTGGCGCCACGCGCCGCGCTCCTGCGCGGTGTCGACGGCGACCTCGGCGACCAGGCCCGGCTCGATGAGGGTCACGTCCAGCGGCGTCCGCGAACCCCACGGCGCCGTGAAGCGCACGACCTCCCACGCGTGCCCCGGCCCCGCCGGCCGCAGGCGCTCGGCCTGCTCGCGCGCGGCGTTGGGGCGCAGTGGTGTGCTGCGGCCGACCGGGCGCAGGTGGCCGGTGTCGTCGTAGCGGCCCAGGACGAGGGGGTCTGCGGCCGCTCGAGCGTGCCCGTGAGGGCGCCGATCACCGCCTCTGTGGTGTCGCGGCGGCGGACTGTGTACAGGGCGCGGGCGCCGCGCAGATAGCGCTGCTCAGTGCCGCGGATGACGAGCCCTTCCACTCCGGGGACCTCGGTCCAGGACGTGAGCCATTCCTGCGCCGTCGCCGGGTCGTCCGTCTCGGGGCAGCGTCCAGGGTGCCCGTAGATCATGGTCGGCGAAGAGCTGTTCCAGGCGGGCGCGGCGCTCGGCGTACGCGGCGTGCAGCAGCTCCTCGCCGTCGAGCTGGAGGACGTCGAACACGATCAGATGGGCTGGCAGTTCCTCCGCGAGGCGGGCGGCGCTGCGGCGGCCGGCGGCCGCGCGGCGCTGCAACGCCTCGAACGACATCCGCTCCCCCGCCCACACGACCAGCTCCCCATCGAGGACCAAACCGTCCGGCAACTCCGCGGCCGCACGCACCAGCTCCGGGAAACGGGCCTGGATCAGACTGCCCCGGCGGGACTGAAGCCGTACCTGGTCGGTGAACAGCAGGGCGCGGTAGCCGTCCTTCTCCAGACTTTGCTGTGTCTCATGAGACAGCTGGCGATGTGACTTGCGCCAGCATCGACTCCACGGCAGGGGCGTCCTGGCGTGAGCTACGCGTCGGCCGGACTGACTCTGTCAGCGGCTGGTGCCGGTCCAGCAGTTGGTCCAGATGTCCCGGTAGGCAGGTGTTGCCTGTTCGGCGGCCTCCCGATAGGCGGTGGCCAGGTCGTCGTATACGGCGTCCATCTCGGCCTCCGTCCGTGCCACCAGCAGCCACCGCAATCTCAACGGGTCACCTTCGAGACGGCGTATCACGACTCCGGCTCTGCGCTTCGATGTTGCCAGGCACGGCGCCACCGCCTCGCCGGCGGTCACGAGCAGGACCGTTGCTGAGTGCTCGCCGCTCGTCATGCGTGGGGTGAGGCCAGCCCCGCGCAGCACCTGATACGTGACCTGCCAGTCTTCCTCGCTGTTTTCGGATGGCCCACTGATCCTCCGCCAGGTCCTGAAGTCGCACAGTGTCGTGCACGGCGGCCGGGTGGCGCTCGGAAAGGGCCACGAACACCGGCTCGCGTTCCACCACCACACGCGACCGGAGTCCGGGGGCGAAGCTCAGGGGCCGGCCGGCATCGTACTCGCCCAGCAAGGCGACGTCGAGCTGCCCGTCGCCCAAGCCGCGCAGCAGCTGGGCGGAGGTGTTGGTCTGGAGGACCGGGGGCGTTCCGGGATAACGCCGACGCAACAGCTGTAACCACGCGGGAAGGAGGTGGTGCGACTGAGCGCCGACACGCAGCTGCGGTGCCTCAGCGGTGCGTGCCGCCGCAGCCCGCATCTCCGCTGTCAGGCTGGTCATCTCACCCAGCAGAGGGCGGGCCCGGGCGAGGAGTTGGTGCCCGAGCACCGTGGGGTGGCAGCCGTCCGTCTGCCGGGTGAACAGCGCTGCGCCGAGGGATCGTTCGATCCGCCACCCGCAGATGCCGTAGTTCCAACTCCATGGGCGGGCAGCGTAGGTGCGCCGGGGAGCGGCAGGCCAGCCCCTTTGTGTGGTGGTCCGGTGAATCCGTGCGAGCCGCCGAAGCTCCGCCGCGCCAGGGCCACCTGATAGCCCCGCGCTATCTGGCGATCGCAGCCTCCCGCAGCCGTTCCCCCCGCCCCAGACTCATCCCCGCACCACTTCCGTGACCGGACGGCAAGGAGCCGTTCCTCACCTTGTCATGCCCAGGTCGTACGCGTCACGTCCTCGACGGGCCGCGACACGACATTGGCCCCGCTCGACCAACCCGCCGCCCCCCCCCCAGCCAGTCCGGCTCGTCGTACACGCTCACCGACGCCGCGCGCGGCGGCCACAGCACCTACGACATGGCCCACAGCAGCTCCGGCTCCGACACCGGCACGCTGTTCACCCAGGACAACGACACCTGGGGCGACGGCACCAACTCCAACCCCGCCACCGCGGGCGCCGAGGTGCACTACGGCGCCGCCGTGACCTGGGACTTCTACAAGAACACCTTCAGCCGCAACGGCATCAAGAACGACGGCACCGCCGCCTCCTCACGCGTCCACTACGGCAACGCCTACGTCAACGCGTTCTGGAACGACGACTGTTTCTGCATGACCTACGGCGACGGAAAGGACAACGCCAACCCGCTCACCGAGCTGGACGTCGCCGGCCACGAGATGACCCACGGCGTCACCTCCAACACCGCCGGCCTGCAGTACAAGGGCGAGTCCGGCTGCCTGAACGAGGCCACCAGCGACATCATGGGCACCGGCGTCCCTGCTCCTGGATGGAGAGCTCTGCCTCGACGTCGAGGAGAAGCACTTCCAGGGGGGCCTCTTGGGGGGTGAGCCCGCGCCGCGGCAGATCCGAAAGTCCGAAGTTTCGGCGGACGAACCGCACCGCATGGCCTCCATGTGATCTGAGGCCCTCGGCTCGTCCAGGCCACCCTAATGCGGATTATTTTACAAGTCACACCTTGCGCCCCAGCCAGTCCTCGGGACCACCCTTAGACATCAACGAAGCCACCAGGCACTGGACCCGGAAAGCAGCCTCTGCCGGCCGGGGCATCCGCGCGAACAGAAGACGTGGGGCGGCGGGTAGCCTCAGCTCACGTTGGGCCGCGCCAGAGGCATACGGAGCGGCCTTCGCGTCTGTCGCGTGCCAGGGCGTCTGGGTCCTGGCCCTTGCTGCGGCCCGGCGTAGCGCGCGGCATACGCATCGCGGTCGTACCCGGGCCGTACAGACGCACAAGCGGCCCTCGCCGTCCTTCGACCGAAGCCATGGGACGGCGAGGGCCGCTTGTGTCTGGTCATGCCTTGGTCAGCTCCCCGCAGGTACTGGGGGATGTCGTGACCCACCGCAAGCGGGGGCCGCGGGCAAGATCCAGTCGCTCCATGTCGCGCCGGGCACGGTTGCTTCTCGAGGAATGCCGGCAGGGCCAGACCAGCGCACCTCTCAGCCGATGCCGGTGGCGGCAAGGGCGGTGGTCCAGTTCGTGGCGATGGCATGGCGGGCGTCGTCAAGGCTCACTTGGCCGTTGCAGACGGCGGTCTTCAGTTTGTTCTCGACGGTGTCCTTGTTTCCCGCGGTCTTCCCGCCGGTGCTGTAGCGGGGCTCGGGCCACAGGTTGGCCGGGTCGCGGGGTGCGCCACCGAGTTCCAGCGGGATGAGGTGGTCTTCTTCGTAGTCGGCGGTCGAGGTGTCGCTGTAACCGTAGGCGGTGATCTGCTGGATTTTCAGCGGGTTGGTGTACGAGGTGGGCGGCCGGACCGTGCTGGTCCATCCGGACACACAGATCGTGGAATTGATGGTCGCCTGGGTGACGTCGGGGTTGTAAGCGCCGGGCTGGCAGGACGGGTCCGGCAGCGGCAAGTACGACTGCGAGCACGAGGCAGTCGGGGCGGCATGCGCGCTGGTGGTCGAACAAGACCAGGCCAGCCGCGGCGAGAGCCAACGCGGAGGATGCGGCGGCGAGTCGGCGTGTCCGTTGCATAGGGGGCCTCCGTCAGTCACGGCACGGCATGGTGTGCCGGGCATCTGACGGCATGACACCACCGCAGCGTCTATGCGAGTAGAGCCCGCAGGTGAACAACTGGTGACCTGCACAACCCTTGCCGTCCCATGGTCAGGCCGTGGCTGAACGTTGAGGAACCGTTGGACCATGGGAGCGCGTCCATGGCGATGCTGACGCAGGACCACATGTCCCCGCCGAAGCAGGAGATGGCGTCGTTGATGCCGATGAAGTCCTTCAGCGTCTCCCACGGACAGGACCACCGAAGTGAGGGATTTGCCCATGGTGGATTGCGCCTGCGCGACCTGTGCCGCCGACAGTCCCGCCCCCGCGAGGGCCGCGGCCCGCTCGGAAGCGGTCAGTGAGATCGCCAAACCTGACGGGTCGGAGAAGGTCACCGGGTTGTTGTGCGCGTAGGCGTACCCGTTGGACTGCAGGACATCGTTCAGGTCCAGCACCGGGTCGGCTGACAGGAAGCGTCCCACCACCGGGTCGTACAGGCGGGTGCCCAGCGGGGTGAAGCCCGAGCCGTTGTCTAGCGATCTTCGAAGACGGGCCCTAGCGGCCGAGGGCCTGTCGCAGGGACAGGTTGTGGTACTTCCGCAGCCGGTACAGCTCCCAGCACGACAACACCGTCACCGACACCGGAGCGCCGAGCAGAAACACGATCCGGGCAAGGACGGGAACCTCGGCGTTCGCGTTATTGATCACGTCTAGGGTGGCCATCACCCACGCCAGCACGGTGGCGAGAACCGGCGGCAGCACCTCGTGGATATCGGCGGTGCGGAACACGTGGTTGAGGCAGAGTGCGATCCCGTACAAAGCGAATCCCAGCGACCATGTGCAGAGGACGATGAGGACGACCATGCCGGGAATCCCCATGGCATCACGGAAGCCAGTGGTCGCCGGGTCGGGCGCGACGGCGAGCGGGAACGTTGCCATGGACCCCATCAGAGCCGCCACCGCCCCGAAGGGCTTCAGGGACCGTCGCAGATAGAGCCGACGCAGCGCGCCCTGCGCGGCGAACGCGAACAGGGCGATCACGAACGGGAAAGCACACACGAGGAAGAGTGTGCTGGTCCAGCTCTGGTCGAACTTGTCGCTCGCCACGGCGTCGGCACCCTTGGCGGTGTCGACCGGCTTGTACGACATGACCAGCACGAGCCAGGCGGCGGCACCGAGCCCGGTCCGCCACATTTGGATCTTGCGTACCGTCAGGTCCTCGACGGCGTCCGGGCGCGAGGGGCGGAAGGCCCGCTGGGCGGCGTAGAACGGGTTGTAGACGCACTTGAGGATCCGCTGCCCGCGCGTCAGCGGCGGCCGGGGCAGTCGCGGGAACGGATGCTGCGGGCCACCGCCGTGCGGCGGTGACGGGTACGGGCCCCAGCCCTGCGGACGTCCCGGAAACCCCTGCGGCGGCACGGGGGCGGGCTGCGGCGGGTAGGGCCCCACGCCGGGACCGCCGGGGTACGGATGGGGTCCGCCTCCGGGGTAAGGCTGAGGGCCGGGACCTGAGCCCGGCTGTCCACCGGGGCCGTATCCGGGTCCGCCCGTCGGACCCCACTGACCATTGCCGTGCGTACTCATCGCATTCGCCCCCGATGTTTCGCCTGTGCCGTGCGCGGCGTGACTCGAACCGTCCACTCGGCGTGCGGCGTGATCCCCCCATGCGTGGTGGGTCTTACAGATGGTGGCACTCGCCCTGGCCCCGAACGTGTTCGACGACCCCACACCGGGATACAAAGCCACTACGAGAGCCCGTCGCTGGGCGGCCGTCGAAGCCGTCCAGCACGCTCCCGAGAACACCCCGATGCGCGCCCACAGGGACCGGATCGAGGCGCGCCGCGGCAGTCAGGCACGCAGCCCCGCCGAGGCCGCGGCCGCGGCCTGCAAGCCTCGCTCCACTGGTGCCGCGGGCCAAGACAGGACGACCGCGGGTGGAGGACCGCCGGGTGATCAACGGCATGGTCTACAAGATCCGGACCGGGATCTCCTGGCGTGCTGCGCGGCGTCGCTACCCGATACGACAAGACCGCCACCTCCTACGAGGCAGCGGTCAGTCTCGCGTCATTCCTGCTCTGGGCAAGATCCGTTTGAAGACGGACCCTAGTACTGCAACGGTGCTTGTCGTGACTGATGGCCAGGTCAGGGGCTGTGTCCGCGTCGTTTGTAGTGGCTGGTGCGGGGCCTGGTGTTGTCGTCGGCGGCGCCAGGTCGACCAGTGCAGGATGTGCTCGACGGGTGTGGGCCGGCGGTTGGTGAGGCGGGTGATCAGGCGTCGTATTTCGGCGAGGCTGAGGTGGATGAGCGGGGAGGATCCGTTTGTGCTTTCCCGGCATCGAGCTGGCGGGCTCGCAGGACGGTCAGGCAGGCGTGGGCAGCCATGGCCAGGGTCATGTGACGGTGCCAGCCGGGATAGCGGCGGACCTGGTAATCGTCCAGGCCGCATTCCTGCTTTGCGCTCTGGAAGCATTCCTCGATGGCCCACCGGCTGCCCGCGATGCGGATCAGCTCATCCAGCGCGGTCTGGGCGGGGCAGTAGGCGATGTAGTAGGAGGTCTCCTGCGGGCGGGCAACGCTGCGGCGGGCGATCACCCAGTGGCGGCGGTCGGGCCGGTGCCACGGCCGCACCTCGACGCGTGCCCAGTCGTAGATCCGCAGGCCGTGAGCTCCGCTGCCGCAGGAACGGCGCTTCCATTTCTGCCTGGCCAGGCCGTGGAACAGGTCATGGACGGGATGGTCGATCGCCCAGCGGGTGACCACGGTGTCGTGCCGGGTGGTGGCCATGACGTGGAAGACATCCGCCCGCTCCAGCTCGGACCGCCAGCCCTTGGAGAAGCCGTAGGCGGCGTCCGCGGTGACCCACCGAAACGGGATCTCGTCCGCGATCACGCGGCGGACCATCGCCTTGGCCATGGCCACTTTGGTCGCGAAGGCGACTTCGTCGTCGATGCCGGCCCGGCGGCACCTTTCACGGTCGTCGGTCCAGGAGCTGGGCAGATAAAGACGCCGGTCGATCAGCGTTCGCCCGCGGCTCGTGGCATAGGCGAGGAAGACACCGACCTGGCAGTTCTCCGTCCGCCCGGCGGTGCCGGAGTATTGCCGCTGCACCCCTGCCGACCGCGTCCCCTTCTTCAGGAAGCCGGTGTCGTCCACGACCAGGACGGCGCCTGGGTCGCCGAGGTTGTCAACTACGTACTGGCGCACGTCGTCGAGCACCTCGTCGGCGTCCCACTCAATCCGGTTCAGCATCCGCTGGATACGGTCCGGGCCCGAGTGGCCGGCTTCCTCCGCCAGCGTCCAGCCGTTCTTCCGCTGCAGCGGAGCAATCAGGCCCCGCATATAGGCCAGTGCCGACTCACGAGGCTCCGACCTGCTGAAACGGTGCACGAACCGCTCATGCACAGCATCCAGTTCACCCGCCCACAACCTGACATCAGCAAGCTCCCCACCCATAACCACACCAACGACCGACCTGGTCGTCAGTCACGGCAAGCACCGTTG
>NZ_JBICAJ010000026.1:0-34257 GCF_043088925.1 Streptomyces sp. NPDC014006
TGGGGTCCACCGGGTGGGGTGGACGACATCGACGGCGTGGGGCCGCGCATCCACCCGGTGTGTTTCTCCTTGACCTCAGCTCAGGTCAAGGAGAAGCACACAGCCTCCACCGTCTCCACCCGGGCCACTCCACCGCACCACCGTCCACCCGGTGCGCACCACTCCCGCGCCTCGGCCGCACCGGTGCGCGCACCGGGTGGGTGCGCTCCACCGCACCTGTGCGCACCCACCAGGTGCGGTGGTGCGGTCACCGATACAGAGCCACCACGTTCTCCACCACCGCACGGGCCCGCTCCACCTGTTCATCGCGCAGCGCCTGCAGAGCCCGGACGACTTCCGTCGGTGCGTCGGCGAAGACCTGGCCGACGAATTGCGTGACGGTGCGGGCGATCCCCGGCGCGGCAGCCGCGGGGGCGTGCGCCTGTCCTGCGGCCCGATCCCGAGCAGATGCCCCGCCTGGAGGAGATCCACGCGAACCTGCTCGACCGGCTCCAGGAGGCAAAGGGACAGGGATGGCTCGGCGAGGTCGCCGCGATCGAGGCCAGCCTCGCCGCCGCCGAGCAGTAGCTCGCCGCCATGCGCGACCTCGCGGCCCGGCACACCACCGTCCACCTGGGCATGCCCGATCTCCGTGGCGTCGTCGCGCGCATCGACTCCGAGCAGCGAAACCAAGATGCGAAGCAGCAGCCCTGAGCACTACAACGAGGGGATGACCGTCTTCCTCTGTTCCAAGTGCGGCACCGCGATCACGCCGGAGCTCACCGAGCTTGCCGCCGTCCCTGACGTCTCAGACGACGAGCGCGACCGGGACAAGGAGACACGCCGGGCGCCTTCCACCGTTCCGCGGGGCCACTACGCGATCGATCCCGAGCCCTGGGGACCTCCCTACGTCGTGCAGGACGATCAGGAGGACCCGAAGCCGGCTCAGTCGCGCGGACCTGTGGTCTGCCGTGAAGAAGGCTTCGTCATCTCGGCCGGCAGCCGACACACAGTGCTGGTGCACCCCGATGACGCCGCCGGCCTTCAGCCACTGCCCAACTGGGTGAACAGCAGTGGGTGCTGCGGACCGACAGGCAACGAGGGACTCAACCGGGCCTGCCCCTGCGGCGCTCCGGTCGCGACCCTCGCGGCCGACTGTTTCGGGCCCTTCGAACTGCACCTCGACCCCGTCCGGGCCTACGCGTTCTCCCAGTAGGACCGCAAAGCGCACGCGGACGACGTGCACGGCACTCCCGACGGAACCCGTCCACCCAACTTCTTCACGACTACTTTCCGTGGTGAACGACGGCTCACAGGCGGACCTGCCGCCGAGCTGGGCTAGTTCGGATAAGACCAGCTCGGCGCCCTTGGCTTGGCCCTGAACGGCGTGGTGCTGTGGAACAGCCTCTACCTGGACCGGGCGGCCAAGCAGCTCGCCGCTGACGGCTTCCCCGTCACCGACGACCTGCTGGCTCGCCTGTCACCCCTGCAGTTCGACCACATCAACTTCCTCGGCCGCTACGCGTTTTTGCGCCCGCAGGAGGCCGGCCGCAGGCCGCTACGCGAACCCTCGACCGGCGGGGAGGACGACGGCGAGCGGTAGGAGCGCCGATCGCGCGATGGAAGGGCTGCGCGGATAGCCGGCCTTGCGAAGGCCGCGCCCGGATGGCGACGGCATTCCTGGCGGTCTTGGTCGGACCGCGCATTGCGCGGTCCGACGCTTCTCATGGGATGAACTTCACCTCTGGGAAGGCCGCGCTCGGGCCGTCGAGCAGATGTCCCCGGCGGTGTCGCAGGTGTAGGTCGAAGAACGCGAGCGGGTAGGCCTGCTGGATCCGGACCGCCCGAGCCGGATCAAGGGTGCCGATCATGTCCTGGATCTGCTGGTTGGTCATGCCGAGGACCTTGCCCGCTTGCGGGATCAGTGTCGCGTCGTCGCCGTACGTCTTGTGGATGGCCCCGTCGGCCTGGATGTTCAGCCGCCAACCGCGAAGGTGTGTCCAGAACTCGGCGACGTCCGGCATGGCCGCCCGGGTAAACGAGGCGGTCATCATCATGAACGGCCGGTCCAGGTCGGTGGTGATGGTCGGCTGCATCGGAGCGTCGATACTGAGCCCGGCGCCAACGCGCTGGTCGGCGAGCATGGTGAGCGCGGTGGCGGTGCCACCCTTCGACCAGCCGAACGCGCCGACGCACCTCGAGTCGAGGGCGCCGAGCAGGCCCTGGGGCAGTGGCCTGCCGTCGACGTCGGGGTTGTGCCCGGCGGCAAGGCCCTCGACGACGTCGAGCACGAACCGGATGTCCGTGGCGAAGTCCCGGGGCCCCAGGAACGGCGGGACCTCTGCTGGAACGGTGAGTCGGCCGTCGGGGAACTTGCTGAACGCGTCGTACGTGTGGTCGACGGTGACCACGGCGTAGCCGTGGCTGGCGAGTTCCTGGACCATGATCGTGTGGTCACCGCGATGGCTGCCCGCGCCGTGCGAGTACACGATGACGGGCAGGCGATGGCCCGTTTGGTGCACGGGTGCGCCCACGCGTGCGGCGGTGAGTGGCCCGAGGGCGGGATCGAGGGGGAAGCCGACGTCCGCCAGAAACGCCCGCAGCGCACCCTGGGTCATCCAGGGAGCACGCGGCAGGTCCTTCGTCTTGCAAGCGGGGTACCAGACGCTGGCCATCAGCTCGCGGTGATGCCCCGGGCCGGCCACAGGATCCGGACGCGAGGTGTCGACGAGGTGGAGCGGCACCGTGCCCACCGGGTGCGGCCCGGTGGGTCTCGGCAGCGTGAGCTGCGACGGAACGGGGGCGGGCGAAGCCGCCCACGCCTGGCGCGCTGCGCTGATCGGCACGGCGGCCCCGATCCCCGTCACCAGCGCGGCTGCGAGCAAGCGACGGCGCGTCACGTCCGTCGTGGTGACCGGTGTGATGGTCACGTGTCCTCCCTGGGTTTCTTGGACGGTGTTCGGCGTGCTGTCCGGGTCCGCCGGACGTCGGCGGGAGCCGCTCACGGCTCACCGCGGTTCGCCGGGGTGCGGATCAGGACTCCGGGGCTGAGCTGCCGTGCTCGATCTGGTGGATGAGTCGCTTGAGCTGGGTGACCTCGTCCCGCAGGGCGCGGTCGCCCGCAGGGGTGAGGGAGAGCCAGGTGCGGGCACGTTTGCCCTCGTAGCCCTTCTCGATCTCCACCAGCCCGGCCTTCTCCAGCACGGACAGATGCTGGCTGAGGTTTCCGGCGGTGAGGCCGAGCGCCGTGCGTAGGAAGCCGAACTCGACCCGGCGCGCCTGGTGGGCAACGGTGAGGATGCCGAGGCGCACGCGCTGGTGGACCACGTCGTCCAGGCCGGTGACGGGGTGCTGCTCGGGCTGATCGGTCATGACGCGTTGCGCCTGCCGGTCAGCTCGGCCAGGCCGAAACCGAGGGCGCCGAGCAGGAGAAGCACGCCGGGGACGCCGAAGGTGGGCAGAGCGGACCACGGCGAGGTGAACGGGATCCCCGCCCAGCCGGTGGTGAGCGGCACCAGCTCAATGGCCAGGTACACCACAGCGAGCAGCAGCAAGGCGCTGCTGCGCTCCACCCAGGCCAGCACCAGCAACGGCAGCCCGACGGCCATGGAGTTCCCGGCGAGCCGTTCGAGGAACCTCGTCACCCCGGAAGTGGGGTCGAGGTGCAGGCCCCAGAAGTCGAGCGGTTCGCCGAGCCGTGTCATCCCGTGGCGCAGGCTCCACATCGCGGTGGCACTCGCCAGGGCGACCAAGACGATCCCAGTCAGGACGTAGGGCCGGACCCGGGTCCCGACACCGCGGTTGCGGGAGCGGCGGATGTAGAAGAACGCCGTCGCGGCGTAGGCCAGGGCGAGCCCGAGGGGCCAGTAGACCGCCGAGCCCTGCGTGACCAGGGTGCAGCCGCTGCCGGTCGCGGCTTCACCCGCTGGGCAGGCAACGGTCTCGACCTTGAAGGTGAAGCGGCCGACCAGGATCCCGCCCAGTGTGAGCACGCCCAGCAACAGGAGGGGGAACCAGGTGCCGCGCTGCGCGGCCCGGACCCGGCGGGTCAGGTCTCCGAGGCCCGCGAGGACTTCGTGGGGAGTGCCCGGAGAGGGCGTCGATGCGTCTGTCATGGCGTCAGCTTTGCATTACAAACTAGTTATGGCAAGAAATCTATGTGCACTCCAAGATTGAATCCGGGATCCCCGGTGGTCCGAGGCCGATCCCGTTGGCCCGCGTTGATGCCCAGGGGCCACCAAGTCCTCGTCCGAACACCTTCAGACACGCGCCGACAGGACACAGGCTTCAACAAACCGGTGTCCACCGGCGGGCAGAGGCTCGACCGCCAGATCGACGCCCTCACCGCGGCCGGGTGCCGGCGCATCTTCGCCGGCAAGAAGTCCGGCAAGGACGACCTCCGGCCCGAGCTCAAGGCCTGCCGCGCCTTCCTCGCCATTGGCGACACCCTGGTGGTCCCCGCGCTGGACCGCTACGGCCGCTCCCGCAAGGACCTGGTCAACATGGTCGGCGGACTGCGGCGCTGAGATCGGCTTCTGCTCGCTGCACGAGCGCCTGGACACCACCACCCCCGGCGGCCGGCTCGTTTTCCACGTCTTCGCCGCGCTCGCCGAGTTCATCCGCGAGCTGATCGTCTCCGGTACCCGCGAGGGCTTGGATGCCGCACGCGCCCGCGGCCGCGTCGGCGGGAGGCCCACCGTCGCCACCCCCGAGATCATCCGTGCCGCCCGCGACATGCTGCCCAACCCCGAGAACTCGATCACCTCGATCGCCAAGATCCTCGGTGTCAGCCCCGGCACATCCCCGACCTGCAGGAACTCCGCACCTCCGGCCGCATCCCGGGACAGCTCACCACTGGCTGACCGCTACCGCCAAAACCCGGAGTGATCGTCCCCGAAGGCCGTAGTGCCCTCGTGCTACGTCGCCGTGGCCCGTAGCGACAGCGGGCCCGCCTACCGGGCCTGCGGCGCTGCGGGGCATCTGTGGAGGATCGTCCCCGGCGGCCAGGTCCCTGAGACGTGCCTGTGCCGGGTCTGACCGCTTCCGAACGGGAAAGCGCCCGGCCGCGGAGCCGGGTGCTGAGCAGGGGGCCAAGAGGTCGTCAGCCGTAGCGCTGACGGCAAAGCCGCACGATCCTCGGATCGGCCACCCCATCGGCCCGGCGGCACAAATCACGCATGTGCTCTGAGCGGGGCTGCTGCGGCTTCGGCGCCCGGTTCACTCGCGGGGCCTGCCGGGCGGGACGCCGGGTCTTTGGGTGCCGGTGATGTGACGGGGTATGACGCTGCGCCCCCTGGTGGGCGCGAGGAACTCGCGGCTTCGGCGGGGTTACGAGACGCGGTCCTTGCGGAGCGTGCGGTCTGCGCAGGGGAGCAGGTCGTGGTGTGAGCGGGCGATGTGTGGGTGCGTGGCCGGTCCGCACCAGCGCTGAGTCCTGGGAGGGTTGAGCCGCAGCGAGCGGCGAGGGCGGTGGCGCGCTCGGGAGCGGCCTTTGCGTACCTTGCGGGCGGTCGTCGACCGGCGAGGAAGAGGGCGTCACCGTGGCGCAACCGGTGACACCCAGCAGAGCCAGAAGCAGCAGGGCCAAGGAGCGGAGAAGCACCAGCTCACTGTGCTGTACCGCGGTGAGTCGGGGATGACGCCACGCGTTCGGTCACCACAAGGAAGGACCGGCCGGACCCATGCTGACGCCTCGATCCGTCGGTGGGCTCTGACCAGGCATCGTGGGCTAGGTCTGGCGGCGCGCGGGCGGCGTGAAGGACAGGACGTCGGCGGGCGTCAGGTCGGGGCGAAGCCGATGCCACCGGGCGCTGTGCCGCCAGCGGCCAACACTGTCGCGAGCGGCGTCGACGCCGACCTCCACGACCAGCTCCGGTGCTACGAGGGTGACATGCAGGGTCTCGCGGGCGCCCCACACCGCCGAGAACGTCCAGCCCGTCCAGGGGTGAGCGGCCCGGGCCGGGGTGAGCAAGGAGGCGAGGCCCGGCCTGCAGCTTGAGGGCAGCGTGGTGCTCCGCCCGACGTAGCGCAGGCGCCCGTCGGTGTCCTCCAGCTTCTCCGGCCTCGAGAACCGCCTCACCGCAAGACCGGGCGCCTGGTAGGGCCGGCCGTCGTCCAGATCGTCCGCGCGGTACGCATTATGGACAGGTGGAAGTCACTGTAGTGCTCCAGAACCGATTGGTCAGATCACCGCTGTCCGGTCGACCGTCATTAGCGGAAAAGCTAATCGAGATCCTAGGGACGCACGGAATGTCGAGGTCTACCTCGATGCTTTTATCGGGGCGGGATTGCGTGAGCCGATAGTACTCGAAATGCCCATCGGGGCCATTTCTGGCTCCTCTGATGGTGACTGTGACGTCGGGCAGGAAGTTCCCACCTTTCACGTGGAATTTGGTGGTCGGCCCGGAACCGTGGGTCGTCACCTCGATGTTAGGGCGAACGGTCGCTGGTGGGGGTGGAGGTGGGGGTGGCGGCGGAGGCGGTGCGGCGGGTGTGGCGTGTTTTGGCTGCCAAAGCCACAGAGTACCGTCTTTCTTGACTGCCCAAATCTGTTCGTAAGGGCTAGCCATGACGCGAGCGAAGTTTTCACCGTCGATGTGAAGGTAACTGGCCATATCTTGCGTCGTCCACATTGTCCCATCGCTCGCTACAAGCCATACCACTCCTTCGATGCTCACTGATATGTCGATCCAAGGCGATGAAGTAGGGCGGTTTGACTCGGTTATCCAGGTTGCTCCGCCCTCCTGCCTCCATAGTAAGCCCTGTTGATCGATGCAAAAACAGGTCTCCAACATTGCGAGCGGCATAGCATTCAACAGCCATGAATGTGGACATGTCGCGCCAGTGGATTCCATCCGAGCGTCCGTCCGCCCGGCCGTGCTGGAGTACGGCCGTTGCACCCCCGCCGACCGCGTCCCCTTCTTCAAAAAGCCGGTGTCGTCCACGACCAGGACGGCATCCGGGTCGCCGAGGTGGTCGACCACGTACTGGCGCACGTCGTCGAGGACCTCATCCGCCTCCCACTCGGGACAAGGATGCCTGGTCGGCTCGTGAAGAGCGGTGGGGCGTCGTCACCGAGGTGCGGGCAGTCGCGCGTCGAGGAGCTGTTCCGCCAGCTGGATCATGTGGTCGCCGGGGACGTCGGTCGCCATGGCCGCCGCGAGGACTTGCGCGCCGTCGAGGATGACCAGGAGCTTGCCGGCAGTGTCGTCGGGGTCCGCGTCGCCTGCTTCGCCAAGCTGTTTGCTGAGCCAGCTCTGTACCTCGGTCTTGTGGGCGACGGCTGCCGCGTGCGCGGGATGGTCCGCGTCGGGGAACTCGCTGGTGATGTTGAGTGTGGCGCAACCGCGGTAGCCGGGCGTGGCCATGTCCTGGCGGGTGAGGTCGAACAGGGCCTTGACGCGGGCACGGGGGTCCGGTGCCGCTGCCGCCGCCTCGCGCAGTCGCTCCCACCAGTGTTCATTGCGGGTGACCAGGTAGGCGGTGACCAGTTCGTCCTTGTTGGCGAACTGGCGGTAAAGCGTCGCGTTGGCCACGCCTGCCGTGCCGATCACCAGGTCCATGCCGACGGCGCGGACGCCGCGGGAGTAGAACAGGTCGCCGGCCACGTCCAGGATGTGGCGTCGCGTCTCCTCGGCCGATCGTCGCACCTGGGGCCTCCTGTTCCCTGAGCAGCGCAAATTTCCGATTCCATTATGAGACGGATCGTTCTTTACAGCAACCGCTTGACAGAGAGAACGTTCCGTCTCATTCTTGGAGAGAGCGATCCGTCTCATCGGCGGGTCGCCGGGCGCTGCCGGTTCTTGGCGCCGCACTACCCAAGGGAAGACTCATGCAGATCGACTTCACCGGCCGTACCGCCCTGGTCACCGGTTCGACGCTGGGCATCGGCCTGGCCACCGCCGAAGCCTTCGCCCGGGCGGGGGCCCGCACCGTTCTCAACGGGCGCGACGAGGCCCGGCTCAAGGCGGCCGCCGACGGCATCCGCGACCGGGTGCCGGGTGCGGAGATCGTCACCGTCGCCGCCGACGTCTCCACCGCCGAGGGCGCACAGATGCTTCTGGAGGCGATGCCGGAGGTTGACGTCCTGGTCAACAACACCGGCATCTTCGCTTCCACCCCGGTCCTGGAGATCCAGGACGAGGAGTGGCGTCGCTTCTTCGAGGTCAACGTCCTCAGCGGTGTCCGGCTCGCACGCCAGTACATGCCCGGAATGATGGAGCGCGGGTTCGGTCGCATCGTGTTCGTCTCGAGCGAGACGGCCATCGACACACCGCTCGACATGGTCCACTACGGCATGACCAAGACGGCCCTGCTGGCAGTGGCCAGCGGCCTGGCCAAGGCCGCCGCCGGCACGGGCGTCACCGTCAACTCCGTACTTCCCGGCCCCACACACACCGAAGGCATCGAGGAGTACATCACCGCCCTCATCCCCGAGGCGGAGACGTTCGACGCCGCGCAGCGCGAGTTCATCGCCCGGTTCCGGCCGACGTCGCTGATCCAGCGCCTTATCCAGCCGTCCGAGGTCGCCGATCTGATCCTGTTCACCAGCTCCGACCGCGCCTCGGCGACCACTGGCGCGGCCCTGAAGGTCGAAGGAGGCACCCTCACCTCCCTCACGCCGTGACGTGCGTCCAGCGCCACACCGGCTCAGAGCCCTCCCCAGCCGGCTGCCGCCTCGGTGAGCCGCTCGCGCACGACGGTGAGGGCCGGGTTGGCCGGCGCGCCGCGGCGTACCGCGAGGTAGATGGTGTTGAGCGGAGGCGCCTCGGAGCGGTGGAGCTGGATGACGCGGCCTGCGGCCAGGGCGGGTTCCGCCAGGTAGCGCGGTAGCGCGGAGATCCCGGCGCCCGCTTCGACGGCCGCCAGCACCGCACGCAGGTCGGGGGCGACGAGCGCGACGGGGCCCCCGGGGCGGTGGCCGAACTCGCTGCGCCAGTAACGGCGCAGGATCGGCAGCTCTTCTCCGTAGGCGACCAGTGGCAGTGCGGCCAGGGCGTCGGCCGGGGCGGTGCGCAGCCGGTCGTCGTCCACGGTGCGGGCCATGGACGGCGGGCCGACGAGGAGGAACTCCTCGTCGACCAGGGGGACGGCGAAGAGCTCCTGGTGCGGGGGCCGGATTGCGGAGACGACCAGGTCGAGTCGGTCTGCGGCCAGTTCGGAGAGGAGATCCTGGGCCAGGCCGAACGCCGCACGCAGGTGCAGTCCGCGGCCGGTGAGCGGGGCGAGCGCGGGCAGTACCCGGAGGGACATGATCTCGGCCGCGCCACCGATGCGTACCGTTCCGCGCAGAACCGGCTCGGTCTCCGTGGAGTCTAGGGCGTCACGGAGACCGTCCAGGTGCAGGCTCACGCGGGCCGCGAGGGCCGCGGCGCGCGGTGTGGGGGTGACGCCCTTGCGGGAACGGATGAAGAGCGGCTCCCCGATCTGCTCCTCCAGACGGGCGAGCTGGCCGGTGACGGCGGGCTGGGTCACGCCCAGCCTCTGCGCGGCTGCGGAGAGGGAGCCTTGCCGGTAGATCTCGAGGAATGTGGCCAGCAGGTCCAGGCTCGGCACGCGTTCTTCCTTCTTTCGTTGCCCTGGGCGCCCGCCACCGGGTACGTGAGGTGCGGCAGCTCAGTGTAGGGACGGCCTCCCGCTGTACGGGGTGGGTGTGGGCTGGTGCGGGTGTGGGTTGTTCTTGTCAGCAGTGGGCGTCCGGATAGAGCCAGTTCCGCAAAAGCCTGCTGAGGAGCGGCATGATCAGGAAGGTCAGCAGCGGGGCCGCCACGAGGGGGAAGGCGAGCGCGCGCAAGGGCAGGGGCCAGGTGGTGATCTGCGGGGCGAGGAGCCAGTTGATGCCGAAGGCCACAGGGTAGGCGCCGAGCATCGTCACGAGCGTGGCCTTCCACTTCGGTGGCGCCTTGACCGGTTGGTCGGGCAGGCTGAACCAGGTCTCGGTTCCCGTGGTCTGCGGGGGCGGTGCGGACACTTCGTGAGCGATGTCGTGGACGCGCTGGAGCCATGCCTGACGCTGAGGCAGGCGGACCCACTGCGTGAGACGTTCTTCGTCGGTGAAGCGAAGGACACTGTGGTAGATGCCGCGGCCTGCGGGAGGGCGCAGCCATGTGACGCCGTCGTGGCCGCAGAACTGGCGTGCGTGGGCCGCGATCTCATGGGAGAGGGTTTCGAACTGCTCTTCTTTGCCCGGGTCGACGGCCCAGCTGATGACGAGCGTGACGTCTCGAGGGTGCGGGGGCATGGGCGTCGGGAGTGGGGAGGCCGGTCGTTGCGTCATCTGGCCGTCCTTCCGGTACGTGAAGGGGCGCGGTTCACTCGTGCGCGAGCCGCCCCGTGTGTACGTGGTGTGTGGCCGGTGGCCCGGCGTCACGATCGTCGCCACCGGGCCACCGGGCCACCGGGCCACCGGGCCACCGGGCCACCGGGCCGCCACCCGGCCCCACGGACTGTCAGGCCGCAGGCCCGGTCAGCAGGGTGTAGCGGACGGTCTGGGCGCGGATGAGGCCGTCGCGGAAGACGAAGGTGTCCACGCCGTCCTCGACACGCGCTTCGCCCGCGGTCGCTGCCCACTCGAGGAACAGGACGTCGCCGGCAAAGAGCGGCGTCTTGGGGTTCCACTGCGCATGCGGGAGATCGGCCAGGACGGCGCCGATACCCTGCTTGACACCGTCGCGTCCGTGCAGGACACCGTCAGGAGTGACGAAGACGGCGTCGGGTGTGAAGTTCGCGGCGATCGCGTCGAGGTCGCCGGAGTCAAGCGCCCGGACGTGTTCACGGAAGGTCTCCTGGGGAGTGCGAGTCATCGAAAACGTGCTCCGTTCGGTGAGCGCTGCCGGGCGCGTCAGGGGAGGTAGGCGATCCCATGGGCACCTTGCGTGGTGTCGGGGTCGCCCGGGTCGATGTCCAGGACCGTACCCACGGAACCATCGGCGAGATCGACGACGTGCACGGTGCCCGAGCGGAGGTTGGCGACGAACGCACGGGTGCCGTCCGGGGTGGTACGGATCGTGATCGGGACCTGGCCCACGGGCGCGTTGACCAGCGGGGCGAGCCCGTCGGGGGACAGGACCGTCAGCTGCCCGTCCTCGGGCTCCTTCCCGGGGCCGGTGGGTGCGAGGCCGATCAGGACACGGCCGTCCGCGGCGACGTGCACCGGGCATCCGGGGGCGGCCAGGGGTGCGTGTGCGACGACACGGTCGGCGGCGGTGTCGATGACGAGCAGAGTGGGCGGGGCCGAGGCGTCTGCGCCGTCGCGGTGCAGTGCCATGCCGGCCGCGTAGGCGCGGTGGCCGTCAGGCGACACCGCGACTTCCTCCGTCCCGTACGGCGCGGGGATCCGCTCCGTCAGGGTCCGTTCGGTGAGGTCGATCACGGAGATGAACGGGTCGGCCTTGTTGGTGGCGTAGCCCTTTGTGCCGTCCGGCGTGATGGCGAACCAGTGGGGGCCCCGGGCACCGACCTCGATCCGGTCGAGCTGCTTGCGGGCAGCGGTGTCGATCACCGCGATGGCGCCGTCGCCGGCGGGCCCGGCTTCGACGGTCGCGTACAGAAGTCCGCGGTCCTGGTCGAGGGCGAGGCCGTGCGGCGCCACCTCCGGTGCGAGCGACACGACCTCCACGACCTTGCGCTCGTGAGGGTCGACGACGGAGATCTCGTGGGCCTTCTCGCCCGGGTCGGTGTAGACCCCGGAGCGGTAGGTGTGCGAGACGTACAGGACGCCCGCCGCCACGTCGACGGCGATCTCGTGCGGCTGGGCCAAGACCGGAAGGTCGCCCAGCGGTTCGTAGGTCAGGCCGTCGAAGAAACGCAGCGCCTCCCCGGTGGAGGTGACCACGGCCAGGACGGGCCGCTGCCGCTCTCCGCCGTTCATCGCCGGCCGCCCTCACGGGTCTCCCGGTCGATGAACTCGATCACCTCGTCGTTCGGACCGTAGACGAAAGCGGCCTGGAAGCTCATCGGGTCCGGGGTGTCTGTCGTGATCTTCATCGGTCGGGCGAACGGTCGGGCACCGGCGGCAAGCGCGCTCTCGAAGAGGGCGGGGACGTCGTCCGTACGGATGGCGAAGTGGACCAGCGCGGCCACCCGGCCACGCTCGGCGTCGGTGGGCCGGTGCGCGGTATCAAGAGGCTGCGACGACCCACCGGGCGGGGTGGAGTTGGCGTCGAACAGCTCGATGAGCCGGTCGTCACCGGCGTCGAGGAACACGACGCGGGTCGCGCCGCTGCCGAGAGTCCACTCCCGGACGAAGCGGAAACCGAGCCCCTCGGTGTAGAAGGCGACCGAGGCATCCAGGTCGTAAGCGCGGATGGCGATGTGGTCGAGGCCCCGGTTGAGGATGGGGGTGGTCACGGGCTTCTCTCTTTCGCAAGCGGGACTGGCGCTGGGTGGTGTGCGGTGCTGATGGGAGCTGATCCGACGGCCGGGAGCGCCGGTGGCTCCCGGTCGTCGGATCGTGATCAGCGCCCTGGTTCAGGCGGAGAGGGCCTTGAGGACGGACTCGGCCGTGGCCGTGCTCGACTGCGGGTTCTGGCCCGTGATGAGGTTGCCGTCGACGACGACCGTGTTGCTCCAGGCGGCGCCCGTGCGCGGGACCGCTCCCCGCTCGCGCAGCCGGGACTCGACGAAGAACGGTGTGTTCTCGCCGAGGCCGCCCTGGCGCTCCTCCTCGTCGGTGAACGAGGTCAGGTCGCGGCCGGCGAACGTGAAGCTGCCGTCGGCCTTGGACGCGCTCAGCAGACCGGCGACACCGTGGCACAGGGCGGCCACGGTTTTGCCCCGGGCGTCTGCTTCGTTCAGCAGCCGGCCCAGGTCGGCGTCCTGAGCGAGATCGGCCATCGGGGCGTGCCCGCCCGGGATGTAGAGCGCGTCGTAGTCGCCGACGGTGACGTCGGAGAGAGCCAGCGGGGTGGCGAGTTCCTTCGCGATGTCGTCGAGGTACGCCTGGAACTCCTCCGCGTCCGCGGCGGAGACGCCGCCCTGCTCGCTGAGGCTGAGCGCGTCGACCGTGGGCTTCGCACCGTCCGGCGTGGCGATGTCCACCTGCACGCCGGCAGCCTTGAGGACGCGGTGGGAGGCGGCGACCTCCTCGGCCCAGAAGCCGGTGGGGTGAGTGGACCCGTCAGCCAGCTGCAGGGTGGTGGCAGCGGAGATGACCATAAGGATCTTCGACATGGATGTGCCTGGCCTTGTCGTGGAGAACGGGATGTCACGCGGCGAGCCGCGGGCCCCCGGGGTATCCGGCGGCTGTGGGGACAACCCCAGAATCCATCACCAATCATCCAGGCACATCCCGGGTGTCATAAAGATTCTTATAACCGCCAGCGGCGTCGCTTGCGCCAGTGGGACCAATGACCGGAAGCCGGTCGACATCCAGCGGGGCGGCTGGGAAGCCGCGCCGGCCCCCGCCCGAGGCATGTGCCCTGTGGGTCAGGTCGCTTCCGCCTCGGCCTCGACGTCCTCTATGCCGGTGGGCCGGCCCGCGTGGTTTCAGCTGACGTACAGGCCTGCGGCGATGAGCAGGGTGGCCATCATGGAGAGCACCGGCCAGCCGCGCAGCAGGTTTACCGCGAGGGTGAACGCCACGGCTGCGGCGGCGATCCCGTTGATCCAGGCAAGGGCGGGCTTCCGCTCGTTGCGGGCGAAGCGGGTCATCGCGAGCAGGCCCACCAGGAAGCTGACGAAGACCGCGACCGCGTAGAACTGCACCAGTTTCTGCTCCTGGCCGGCCGCCGCGACGATGATCAGTGCCGCTGCGGCCAGGTAGACCACCACGGACCAGTACGGGGTGTGGTGGCCACCCTCTGCACGACGGACGGACACCGCAACCTTCCTTGAAGGGAAGATCCCGGCGGTGTGACGCACCCTTGCCACGACCCCGGTGAACAGACACTCCGCCATCCTCGTCCGGGTTGATGCCGGCCGCCTGGGTGGCCCAGATGGTTCCGATGACCCGGCTGGTGCCCGGGGGTCGGACTTATACCGCGAGCCCGGAAAACACGTGCTCCCGCCGACGCCGGGTTCTCCGCTGACCACGGCGACGGCCCTCGACGGTCCTGTCCCTTCTACCGATGTCGGGGTGCTCGGCGCTCAGGGCTCGCTGCTTGGGTACCTCTGCCTGTTCCATGGGCGTTGGGAGGGTCTTCTCTCCGCACTGCGCACGCGCCTGCTACGCCCACGCCCACCTCATGCCGAGTGCGTCGAGTTCGGCGTGTCTCGCCGCTGAGTTGGTCGGCTCGGCGGCGGGTGCTGTCGAGCCAGGACTCAAACTGGTGCTCGATGCCGTCGACGATGTCGACGTGCTTGCGGGGCACAGTCGCGCAGGCTGCGGGCCACGTTGGCTTACGGATCCTGGGCGCCCTCCCACGGGTCCGCGCCGTGCCCGGGACCGGAGCGGGGGGCCTCGTAGGTCGGGCGCGCGCAGCGCTGCCGCTGGGTTCCCGGGAGCGACGCAACGCGAGGGTGTTCCGGTGGGACACGGGCTCGGGCGCGCGGCGGACACGGCCCCCGGCCCGGATTCGGGCCCGTATACGGCCTCTCCGGCCGGTCGGCCGCCGCGTGGCTCAGGAGTAGGTCATCGGGCAGCCGTACTGCAGGGAGTACTGCGCGGCGCGCAGGTAGAGCGCCACGTAGAAGGCCGTGTCCCGGTCCTCGGCCCACGGCCCCGGCCGCACCCGGGCGGTCCGCTCCGCCCCGCCCTCCAGGAACCACAGGCTCAGTGCGAGGTTCTCGCCCCCGGGTATCGCGTCCACGGGCAGTGCGAGGGCACCGGCCAGCCGCTCGGCCAGGGCGAGCACCCGCGGGGCCCCGGCGACCGCTGTCTGATCGCCGGAGTACGCGGTGCCGACGGGGAGCACGATCTCCTCCTCCAGCGCGATGGGCACGAGCACGCTCCAGTCGAGGAGGGTCGACAGCTCCGCGTCGGTCAGTCGCGTCCTGCACAGTGCCACGAAGCCGTCCATGGACGGGCTGACCTTCTCCTCGAACCAGCCCGGCGCCTTCCGTACGGCCTGCCGCAGCTCGTAAGGGGGCAGCCCGCGCCGCTCGAGCTCGGTGTTGAGCGCGACGGCGACGTCCCCGTACCCGTCTTCCCCTGGCCGCGACCAGTCCTGCGCGGCGACACTCACCAGATAGACACCCATGATCGCAAGGTACCGGCCGCCACCGACAACGTCCCGGCCCCTCGTGACAATCAGGGTGAACGGGCGCTCAAACAGGAGGCTCTGTTCAGGGCGAACCATCGGTTTCCTGGAGCGGAGTCCACCCGATCTGCTCCACACGATGGGGGAGTGCGGTGGAGTGGTGCTTCGCGCGCAACTTATCGCGCCGTGCGCGCACTGGTGCGCCTCCGTGCGCCGTCGTTCCCGGTGGCCGCGCAGGGAGGGCGCCGACGGATGAGCCCTTCTTGGCCGCGCCGCCGCGAGGGTCGCCCCGGCCGACGGTGGTCTGAAACCGCCGGATTCGGCAACGAGTACGACTGGCCGGGCACGACAGGCCAGGGCAGCGGGAAGCCGACCGCCAGCGACGACGGAGAAGGCGATCCTCGCCCTCCTCGCTGGTCCCAGCCCACAGGGGCGGGCCGTCGGACTGCGTATTTTGCTTCACCCTGCCGGCAGCGACACGGCCGTCACGGTCGGCACCTCGCTGGCGGGACGGTCACGGCGGCCTGCCCATCCCGGCGGGCGGACCGGACAGTTCTGCGCCAGCTGCTCTGCACGATCACGCACAGCCGAAACGCCGACGGCCGTGTCACCGTGCGGCCAAAGGGTCAGGACGACACCGCGACGACCGGCAGCTGCGGGTTCGGCCCCGCTGCGGAGCCGAGGCCGTGAGGAGGCGTGGCCCCGGCGGAAACGAAGACGCCGAGCCCGGACCGCTGGGCCGTGTCCGCGCAGCCTGGGCTCACTGCCAGGCCGGGTGCCCTTCTGCTGAACTGCCCGTCGTGAGTCTGCGTTCCCCCGTGCCGTCCGCGCGTACCGCCCAGATCACGGGGGTCTGGTAGGGGCCGCGCACGAATGCCACCCACGTGCCGTCCGCCGACCACGCCGGGTCCATCTCGTGCTCAGGGGTGGCCACCAGCGCGCGGTCACCGGTTCCGTCCGTCCTGACCAGGTGAATGTCCCCTTTGCGGCCGCTGTTGTAGCTTCCCGCCGTGTACGCGAAGGTTTTTCCGTCGGGTGACCAGACGGCGTCCACTGCCGGGTGCGGCAGCCGTGTGACCTGGACGAGCTCCGGCTGCCGGGCGTCGGGTTCCACTACGTGGATCTGCCAGTTGCCGGGCGAAGTCTCATAGGACACGGCGATCCGGCTGCCGTCCGGGGACCACGCGGGATCCTCCACCCGGCCTGTCCCGGTGGTGATCCGTCGGGAGGAACCGTCGGAGACACGGACCACGAACAACTGCTGTACACCGTCCTGTTTGCGCAGCACCGCCAGCCGCGTGCCGTCCGGAGACCACGACACCCGCCCGCCGGCGATGGAAGCGATGCGCCGGGCCCCGGACCCGTCGGCGTTGGCTGTCCACACGGCCGTGTCCCCGGAAGTGATCCGTGTGAAGGCGAAGGAGCGCCGGTCGGGGGCCCACTGCGGCAGGATGTCGCACGTGCCGCCGTGGACCACCCGCCGCGGCTCATCCGTCGCGGCCGGGCGCAGTGCGATCACGCCGTGGCAGGTCGAGGGCCAGCCGGGTGCGGTGTCCAGCCGGACCAGCAGCGGTGCCGTGGGGAAGGCGGCCGGGCCTGACGGAGGTGCGATCTTGACGGACTGCTTGGGCTGAGCCTTGTTCGGGGAGCCGTCGTCCTGCGTCTGCCACACGAGGACCGCGGCAGCCACCGTGCACACCACCAGCGCGGCGGCGACGGCAGACCCTTTCCAGGGCCGCCGCCGGGCCCTGGGGCCCTGTGCATCGGCCGATTGGTCGCCCTCCCGAACGCGCGGAGGTGAGCTCAGGGCGCTCACGGTTGGCGATGCGGCGGTTTCCTCCGCGGCAGGAGCGGTCCGCGGTGTCGGCGCGGCGCTGTCCGCGCGCGGAAACGCATGCGTGCCGGAAGGGTCAGGGCCGGGGTCGGCCACCGTCGGCGACGCGGGGGCCCGTTGCGCGTCGTCATGGCCGGGAGGTGCCGGGGCCTGCGCGCCCGGAACCTCCTGCGGCGTCAGCAGGTGCATCGCGGCGTCCGGCAGCCAGCCGCCGTCCTCGCGGCGCAGCACCGTCAGACCGGCGAGGAACTCCGATGGGGTGGGCCGCTGCAGCGGGTCCTTGGCCAGGCAGGCGGCCACTGCCTCCCTCAGCATCGGTGGCACGGCGGCCAGGTCGGGCTCCTCGTGGACGACGCGGTAGAGCCAGCCGGCCGTGGAGCCGTCGCCGAACGGCGAGCCACCTGCGGCCTGGCAGAGCACCACGCCCAGCGCGAACATATCCACAGCGGCGGTGATCGCTCCGCCTGTCAGCTGCTCGGGCGCGAGGTAGCCGGGCGTCCCGACCTGAAATCCCGTCTGCGTCAGAGCCGGCGTTCCATCGAGGGCCCGCGCGATGCCGAAGTCGATAACGCGCGGGCCGTCCTCGGCGACGATGATGTTCGCCGGTTTGAGGTCGCGGTGAGCCACGCCGACCCGGTGGATCGCCTCCAAGGCTTCGGCGAGTCCCGCCGCGAGCACGGTCAGACTGTACGCGGGCAGTGATCCCACCCGTTTCAGTACTCGGTGCAGGGTGGGACCGGGCACGTAGGCGGTCACCAGCCAGGCCGGATTTCCGTCGGGGTCGGCGTCCACGACGGGGGCGGTATGGAAGCCGCCTACCTGCCGCGCGGCCGTGATCTCGCGGGCGAAACGGCGCAGGAAGTCGGGGTCCGTGCTCAGCTCGGGACGCACGACCTTGACCGCCACGGCCCGGCCCGACTGGGACCGGCCGAGGTAGACGACCCCCATGCCTCCCTGTCCGAGCCGACCGATCAGTCGGTACCTGTCCCCGCCGACCGACCTGGGATCACTCGACTCCAGCGGCTTCATGCATCCCTCTCCCGCACAACGTACGGGAACAGAATCGCCCGCCGAGCAGCCGTGAGTCCAGCGCTTGCCACCTGTTCTCTCTTCGTTCGATCACCCCGGGTTTCCGGTGGGCCGGCTCCCTTCTCGGCTGCCCGAGGCCTCGGGTGTCCGAGGACCGATGGACGCTGGGCGATCAGGATGAGGGGAAAGAACTGCTGCAGCTTGCCCCGCCGTCTTCACCCAGGTTGTCACCCTCGGCGCCGGACTCAAGAGCACCTTCGCCGCCGCCTGGGCAGCGGTGGCCAGCGCTATGTGAGGAAGTCAGTGCGCTCCATGGTCAGGTGGGAACTCCGGCGGGGGTGCAAGGGAGGCCGGGTGGTGTGTGGCTAGCCTACCGTGCACGAGCTCGTTAGACCCGGCACCGTGGATACGGTCCTAGCCTTGCGCTGCGGCACCCGCTTGCCTCCGAGGAGGCGGGCGCCCTGCGACCACGGACGGGTCACTCCTCTTTCCAGCGTTCCGGGGCGAACAGGTGTTTCGCGGTTGCTTTCAGGATCGCGATGTACGCGAATAGCAGCACGTGTCGCCGTCACGAAGTCGCTACACGCCGTGCACACTTTTCTGCCGAGCAGAGGGTACTTGCCCGCATTGATCGGGTCACCGACAGATCTTGGGGGCATCATGCATTCGAGAACTGTGCAGCACATGGCCAGCACCATGCTTGCTACGAGCCTGCTGTTGACCACGACAGCATGCTCCAGCGGGGACGAGGTCACCACCAAGCCCAATACCCCTGCCAAGAGTGAGAGGCCGACGGCCGACGCGAAGACGACGAGCCCCGAACCCAGCAAAGAGGCGGACGCCAAGGTAGGCGACAGCATCACTCTCAGGGGGGCGAACGATGGAGAGCAACTCGACGTCACCGTCAAGAAGTTCCTTGACCCCGCGAAGGGAGCCGACGAGTTCAACCAGCCTCAGTCCGGGAAGAAATGGGTCGCCGTCCAGTTACAGCTGGTCAATACGGGCAGCAGGGCGTACTCCGATTCTCCCGCCAATGGCGCCAAGGTCGCTGACACAGATGGTCAGCGTTTCGACTCCTGGTTCGGGGAGATCGCCGCAGGGCCGGCGATGGCCTCAGACCTCAATCTTCCTGCGGGTGAGAAGGCACTCGGGTGGATCGTGTTCGAGATTCCCAAGACCTCAAAGGTCGTCACGGTCCAGTACGGCATGAATAGCGGATTTGCCGAGCAGACCGGGCAGTGGAAGGTGAGCTGACCGACAGCTCAGCAATGACAGCGTCCGTGGTCCGATCCGGCACGAGTGCGGGTCGGCTGGTTGGCCTCGACGGTGCATTGGTTTCGGAGCTCCTCGAGTTCGCCCGCCACCGGCTGCGGCAGGGACCTGTCCCGGTCTCCACCGACGGTCGGGCCCTGCCGTCTCCGGAAGCGGGCTGGGCTTCCCGGCGCCTGTTCTCGCGGGTTTCACCTCACCTCACCCGCGCGTTTCGCGCGCCCCGCTCGGGAAACACCCCACGCCGCCCAGTGCCGCGTGGAACTCCAGACCTTCACGCAGAACCTGGTCGGCGGCCGACGGTCAGTTACAGCAGAGTCCGCCTACTTGATGGCCCAGGAGTCGTCCCGTTTGACGGACGGGCGGTGGCTGCCGTGCCGAAGCCGTCGGCGCGAGTGGATGGCTTAGCCCTCCCGGGCCGGACAGAAATGCTGTTGCGTCGGGCGTTCGGAGCTGCCACCGCTGAAGAGAAGGGGGCGTGCCGGCTGGGTCTGGCACGCCCCTTTCACAGTTTATTGCAGTGCAGCTCAGGACAGTGCGGCCTTGAGTGCGCCGAAGGCCGTCGTCGGGTCGGCGAGAGCGTGGTAGATGCCGGGGATCGCACGCTCGTTGAGGCCGAGCAGTCCGTAGACGGCGTGCATGGCGCCGCGCACAGAGTACTCAACGGTGAAGACCACGTCCTCCGGGATCTCGGTGAACTGGCCGAGGAAGGCGAAGTTCACTGCTCCCCGCGGGATGACCTGCGGTCGGTCATGCGCAGTGCGCGGGGCGAACTGGCTGGTGATGTAAGGCATCATCACCGGGATCGTCGTCGTGGCCGCCGCGACTTGATCCTCGATGTCGGACATGCCGAGATGGCCGAGGAGTTCGGTGAGGATCTCCCGACCGGTTGCCTGGGCCATCGGCTTGCCGATGAAGTCGCCCTCCTTGTCCACGAAGAGGCCGTAGCCCCACAGGGTGTAGACGTCCTCCGGCTGGCCGTCGAAGTGCGGGGCGTGAGGCACCACGATCGACATCAGCCAGTTGGAGTCCTTGAACGTCATCAACGCGCCCGTGCCGGGGAGGTTGCCGGACAGCTCCTCGATGCGGTGCAGCAGCAGGGGGCTGCGCATGGTGAGGGTGAAGGATTCCCACTTGGCCTCGTCCACGTTGCCGTTGAAGACAGTGGGGCGCCCGAAGTCGTCGGCCCTGGACGCGATGGTCTCCCACAGTCGCCAACCGCCGTCCCGCTTGCTGCGGTACAGCTCGGGCACGGTGTCGTCGCTGCCGTAGGCCGCGTCAGCGGTCATCGACCCCAGCGTGAGGAACGCGTAGTCGTCGTCGGTGAGCTCGACTGTGTCGGCTTCCCCAGCGCGGTCGAGGTGCAGGCGCCGCACGCGCCGAGTGCCATCGTCCTCGGTGGTGAAGTCCACATCGGTGACTCGTACGCCATGCTCAATGTGGACGCCGAGGTTCTCCAGCCAGGCCCGCAGCGGGCGGATGATCGAGTCGTACTGGTTGAGCCGGGTGCGGCGCACCCCCGCCAGGGTGTGCATGCGCGGGAACTCCTGCATGAAGCGCAGGAAGTAGCGCCTGAGCTCGATAGCGCTGTGCCAGTTCTGGAAGGCGAACGTGGTGCGCCACATCGCCCAGAAGTTGGTCTCGAAGAAGTGGGGGGAGAAGAAGTCCTCGATGCGGCGGGCGCCGATCACCGCTTCGGGCAGCACCAGCAGGCGGGTCAGCTCCAGGCGGTCCCGGACATTCAGCCCGTAGTCGGCGGCGTCCAGGAGAGTGGCGCCCTTGCCGATCAGGCGCGCCTTGGCCTCGGTGGGCCACTTGGCGTTGAACGCCTGGATCTCCTCGCGCACCGTCACCGTCTCGTCGGTCAGAGTGGGAATGGTCTCCAAAAGGTTCCACAGGCAGGTGTACGCCTCCTCCTCCAGCATCCGCCCGCCCCGGCTGACGTAGCCGGCGGGTTCGCCGCTGCCGTCTAGCGAGCCGCCGGCAACGGGGAGCTCCTCCAGGATGCGGATGTTCTCGCCGGGGAAGCGGCCATCTCGGAGAAGGAAGGCAGCCGCCGCAAGCGAGGCGATGCCGCCGCCGACGAGGTAGGCGCGGGACTGCTGGGCGTCTGTCATGACGTCCCTCCGTTCTGCCGCCCAGGTCCACCGGGCGGTCGACAGTGGTGAAGGCTCGTGCGGCGGGGCGCCATCTGTGATGAGGCTGCGCTGTGCGCACGGCGCGGCGCCGGCGGGATGACGACCGGCGCCTGTACCCGTCAGTCAACTCAAGGGGCAGCCGTGCAAGCAGGGGCCGGATGTCCCTGATTTAGGTGCCGACGGGCCCCAGGCCGGGAGCCGTTGCCGCATGCAGGCATATGACGACGTCTTAGGGTGCAGGGGAAACAGTGGTTGCCGCCCCCGCCGTCGGCCGGGCACTGCGGCACGCCGATACCTGAGAGGCGCGTAGAGATGAGCGAGCAGGACGGCATGAACCGGCACCACCCGGCAGTGGTAGCGCACCACAAGCACCGTGCTGAGGATCTTCAACTGCGCATCGCCGACGCCATCACTCGCTTCGCCGGTTCGATGCCCTTCGTCTACGCGCACGCGCTCGTCTTCGCCGTGTGGATGCTGTTCGCCGAGAGCAATCCCTGGCCCACGCTGACGCTGGTAGTGTCCTTGGAAGCAATCTTCCTCTCGACGTTTGTCATGATCGGCCAGAACCGGCAGGCGGCCTTCCAGCAGATGAAGGCCGACCACGACTTCGTCGAGCAGGAGCTGGAACTCAAGACGAACACCGAACTGACACGCGCGATTCATTCGATGACCCAGGAACTCCACCGCCGTCTGATCGAAGACGACACGCGGGAGTAACGGATCAGACATGCGACGAGGACAGGGCCGCAAGCACCCTCACAGCGACGAAGTGGCTCTGGTGTCCAGGTCCAGATGGCGGGCTCGCAGGACGGCGAGGCATGCGTGGGCGGCCATGGCGAGAGTCATGTGACGGTGCCAGCCGGGGTAGCGGCGGACCTGGTAATCGTCCAGGCCGCATTCCTGCTTGGCGCTTTGGAAGCATTCCTCGATGGCCCACCGGCTGCCGGCAATGCGGATCAGCTCATCGAGGGTGGTCTCGGCGGGACAGTAAGCGATGTAGTAGGAGAACTCCTGCGGGCGGGCAACGCTGCGGCGGGCGATCACCCAGTGGCGGCGGTCGGGCCGGTGCCAGGGCCGCACCTCGACTCGCGCCCAGTCGTAGATGCGTCGGCCGTGGGCGCCGTCCCTACAGGAACGGCGCTTCCATTTCTGCCTCGGCAGGCCGAGAAAGAGGTCGTGCACGGGGTGATCGATGGCCCAGCGGGTGACGACGGTGTCGTGGAGGGTGGTGGCCATGACGTGGAAGACGTCGGCTTGCTCCAGCTCGGACCGCCAGCTCTTGCTGAAGCCGTAAGCGGCGTCCGCGGTCACCCAGCGGAAGGGGATGCGGTCGGCGATGGCCCGCCGGACCATCGCCTTGGCCATGGCCACCTTCGTTTCGAAGACGACTGTGTCGTCGATGCCGGCCCGGCGGCATCGTTCCCGGTCGTCGGTCCAGGAGGTGGGCAGATACAGGCGCCGGTCGATCAGCGTCCGGCCGCCAGGAGCCGCATAGGCGAGGAAAACGCCGATCTGGCAGTTCTCGGTCCGCCCGGCGGTATCGGAGTACTGCCGTTGCACGCCCGCCGACCGCACTCCTTTCTTCAGGCAGCCGGTGTCGTCCACGATCAGGACGGCGCCTGGGTCACCCAGGTTGTCGACGACATACCGGCGCACGTCATCGAGGACCTCATCGGCGTCCCAGTCGATCCGGTTCAGCATCCGGTGGATACGGTCCGGGCCTGCGTGACCGGCCTCCTCCGCCAAGGTCCAGCCGTTCTTGCGCTGCAGCGGAGCGATCAATCCCCGCATACAGGCCAGCGCCGACTCCCGCGGCTCCGACCTGCTGAAACGGTGCACGAACCGCTCGTGCACCGCGTTCAGTTCACTCGCCCACAACCTGACATCAGCAAGGTCCCCACCCATAACCACACCAACGACCGACCTGGCCATCAGTCACGGCAAGAACCGTTGCAGTACTAGCTCCTGCCGACGACTGGTTCTGCAGCGGGGGCTTTCGCCAGGTAGAGGCCGGCTAACACAACTGACGCACAGCCAGCACTGGCGTCAGCACAGCGGGGGGCCACCCCTGTCGGCGGGGGTGGCCCCGCCCGCGCGACGCCCTCTTATCACGGGCGCAGGGCCGACACGGAGCTATTCGCCCAGCATCGTGCTCAGGCTCTACCGTCTGCTCCGGCACCGAGTGAGGGCGAAAGGTGAGGGTGAGCATGAATGCGCGGCAGTCATGGCTGGACGCCCTTCGCTCCTTGCGCGAGCGGGAGACGGGCTCCGTCTACGGCTGGGTGCTGTCCACGGATGTACCGCCGGGACTGCAGCAGTCCCTGCAGAGCGCGGCCGGCCAGGGCCTGGTCGAGCTCGCCGACCGGGAGATGCGCGCGGAACTGTCCGCCGACGAAGGGCGCCCGGTGCTGTGGGCGGCCCGCCTCAGTGCCCAGGGCCACGATGTCCTGACCTACCTGTACGCCTCTCCCGCCCCCACGCTGGACAGCGCACCGCCCGCAGGCGATGAGCAGGTGATCGAGCTGCGGCCCGCGCAGATGGACGCCTGCGCGTCTACGCCGGCCTCGCCGCCGTCCTGCGCGTGGCGCCGGCGACGGCCTCGTCGAGCGGGTACGCACCGCCCACTTCGACCGCCCCAGCAACCGCTGGCGCATGACCCTCACCACCGAGCAGATCGACTCGGTTGCCTACGCCTTCCACCTGCGCGCGCTCAGTGGCTCGGTGGCGGAGGCCAACTGGTTCGCCCGCGAGTACGGAGTCGCCTACCGGGTCGACCCGGCTACAGGACGCCTCGGTGCCATGCGCATGCCGTCTCCTACCGTCTCCCCCCTGAGGTCCTGAGCTTGGCACTCGTGGGGCTCTCGCGGTGGGCGACAATGGCACCCCCGAAAGGGGTCCCTCAAGATGACTCTCACCTTCCGCTGCCAGCCTGGAGCGGCCTTGTAGGCAGGGCAAAGTGAGGGGCCCCGGCCGGGAGGCTGGGACCGCGCCCGGGAGGGACCTGCTCTCCGGACGCGATGACAAGCTCGCGGTCCGCTACGAGGCGACTGTGCCGGTCGCAGCGATCAACGAATGGCTATGAACCTATTTCGCGTGTCATGAGGTATGTGTTCCCGATGTCGGGATCGCCGTAGAAGAAGAACAGCTTCAACTCGGCGTGCTGATCTCGGTCCACATAGAAGGACCACGCGTATGTCGATCGGGGATCAGGAGCCGACGCGTCAGTGACCGTCGGGGACCGGCTCTCCACTCGGGTCCGGGCTGTCAGCGCGAGTCGGACGACCTGTCCGTCGTCGGTCAGTTGCCAAGTTCCCGTACCGGAGAGGCGCCAGCCGTCCTCGAAGTCGAAGTCCTGCCCGTCGAGTTTTTCGACAACAGCCGTTCCGTCTTTGCGAAGCACCACGTGGGTCCCCTCGACGTTTTCCCAGCCCCCAGCGACTTCGGCCGCCGTGGTGTCGTGGATCCCTGTTCCCCCGTAGTACTGATAGGGGCCGGCACATGCAGTCAGAACAGCCAGAATCACCATCCCGCCACCGAGGGCCGCCACCCGCGCACGCAGCCCGCAGCCGCTCGCCATCAGGACCTCCCACCGTCCGCCCGCATCGGCCAACCGATAGGACCAGGCCGAGGAGAGGTACCTTGGCAGACTCGTTGAACGCGTTCAACTTCGTGGCTGGAGAGGTGGCACGCGCCGCCCCCGACTCATACATCCGGCGCTGCCCGCAACCAACGATGAGCACCGCGAGCACAGCGTTTCCGAGACCGGCTAGCGCCATACGTCCGGGCCACCGCCGCGCCACTCGATGTCGTCGGACCGGATGACGTCGAGGTCGTCGACCCCTTCCATGCCGGCGTCCTGCAGGAAGGCGACGACGTCTCTGAGCCGGTAGGCGCGGCCGAGGATCGTGTCGTCACGGTGATCGTGTATCCACCCGACAGCCAGGGCGGCCAGCGCGTGCGAGCAGGTGCCTCAAGCGTCCCGCCGTGCCCCGAGGGGCGCATGGTGTGGTGCGCCGACGGCGTCGCGTTCGTAGGCTGGTGCTGCTCGGGGCTACCACGGAGGACTTTTCATGCCCCGGACGATCTGGAGCGGTGCCATCAGCTTTGGCCTGGTCACAGTGCCGATCAACGTGGTCGGCGCGACCGAGGACCACAGCATCCGCTTCCGCCAGTACCACCATGAGGACGGCGGCCGCGTCCGCGTGAGCCGAGGTGCACGAGCTGCCGGAGCCGAAGAAGAAGACCCCCCGCGAAGAAGACGGCCGCCAAGAAGGGCTCTTTCGGGGTGCACTGAGGCGGCCGCTCAACGGGCAGTGCGGGGTGGGCCACCCGCAGGAGGGGTATCTGGGGCCGGGCCTACATGTCTCGTTCTGCGGTGAGGCGCTTAAGTAGGTCGAGCAGGGTTGCGCGGTCCGCGTCCGGCAAGGCGGAGAAGCAGTCGGCGAGCACCTCGTCGGCAACCTTGTGGCCAGCCGCCAGGACCTGCTCGCCCGCGGGCGTGAGGTGGTGCGCGATGCGCCGGCCGTGTCCCGGTCGGCGCTCCACAAGGCCCTGGACTGTCAGGCGGCCGACGAGGGTTCCGAAGGCCTGCTCGGTCTGAAACGTCGCGGCGGCCAACTCGCGGGCGGATGCCCCGGGCGAGCGGCTGATCGCACGCAGGGCGTCCCACTGGGCCAGCGTTGTACCGATGGCCGAGAGGGCACTGTCGAGCGCCCGATGCTGTCGATACTGGGCTTGTTTGACCGCTCTGCCGAGTTCTTGCAGCTCACCGTGCATGGATCGAGTCTACCCGATAACCAAGCTAGCTTATATAAAGATGTTTAGTTACCTTGGTGGGCATGCCCACCAACACTTCATCCGTGTACGCCGACCTGTCCCTCCCTCTGTCCGAGGCCGGAGCAGGCAGGCCGGTCCTCATCCTGCACGGTGGCGGAGGCCCCGCCACGGTCGCCAGCCTCGCCCAGCACCTCTCCCGCATCTCCCACACGATCACGCCCGTGCACCCCGGCTGGGACGGCACGCACCGTCCCGCATGGCTGACCGGCATCGATGACCTCGCCCTCGTCTACCTGCACATCCTGCGTGAACGCCGATTGCGCGACGTTCTCGTCGTCGGCTCCTCCCTCGGGGGCTGGATAGCCGCCGAGATGGCCGTACGCGACCATGCGGGAAGCATCACCGGCCTTGTCCTGATCGACGCGGTAGGGGTGCAGGTCGAGACGGAGCCGATCACAGACGTCTTCGCCCTCGACGCCCGCGGCGTTGCGGAGCATTCCTGGCACGAATCGGACCGGCACCACCTCGACCCGGCCGACGTCCCGGCCGAAGAACTCGCGCGTAGGCAAACCAACATGGCCACCATGCGCATCCTCGCCGGCGACCCCTACATGCATGACCCCAAGCTGCTGCGCCGGCTCGGACATATCCAGGTGCCTGCCCTCCTGCTCTGGGGTGAGAGCGACCGCATCGTCACCCCCGCCTACGGCGCGGCGTACGCCGACGCCTTCACCAACGGCCGACTCGAGGTCATCCCCAAGGCTGGCCACCTCCCGCAGATCGAACAACCGGAAGCCACCTGCGCTCTGATCGACGCGCACCTGCGCCAGACGAGCAACCCGTTCCCTCAACAGTGAAGCTGTCGGGGTAAACGTCTGGTCTCCGTGTTCCTTCGGGCGAGGGCTGTGTCGGGGTTGGTCCACGTGCCTTCGACGCCCGGACCGTCCGCGGTGAACTGCATCCTGACGTGGAACGTCACCTGTTCCCTCCTGACCGCCGTCGCCTGTCCGAGGCGCGGCTGTCGGCAGCCTGGGTGCGCGCTGTGAGCGCGAGAGCCGCCGGGTAGTGCACACTGTGCCCGAAGCGGGACCGGGCGCGGACGGTGACGGCCTCGAGCACCAAGGGCTTGGGTCTGTCAAACGAACGGTGTACCCAGGGTGGTTGGGTTACTGACGGGCCGCTGAGAGCCGGCCGTCGAAGGTGAAGTCGAAGGCGTTCAACGCGGTCTTCCAGCGCATGGTCCAGCGGGCCTGGCCCTTGCCTGTGGGATCGAGCGACATGATGGCCATGTAGACGCACTTCAAGGCGGCCTGCTCTCATGGTGAATGCAGCCTCGTGCCGGCGGCCTGGTGCTTGGTTCTTCCCCGCCTGCGGGGACCCAAAAGGGACAGCAGGGGGGTGCAGTTGGAGCGGATTCGCTGGTGCCAGGTCTGCCTCATCGATTTGTGGCGGCTTCGGTTGGTCGGTCGGGTGCCCATGAGGCGCGGCAGAACATTCTGATCAAGCCAGATCCTGGTGAGGGAGATGTGGCCAATGATCACGCCCAAGGAGCCAACTCCCAGTGGAGTTGGCGAGTTACGCATCTGACGACGAACGGCCTTACCCGCAAGATTCGGTCGCCTTGAGGTCTCAGTCTTGAGTAGAGATCGCTTGTCCCTGAGGATCTTGGGCTTGTGTGCGAGCGCGACCACTTGCACACATTCTGTGTAAGGGGTGGGGGAGTGCTGGCGGGTGTGTCTGCGCGTGTGCGCTTTTTGATCGTTGCGTTGGTGTTGTCCGTCGTTGCGAGCGGCGGTTGGCTGTTCAGGGTGGATGCTGAGGCGTCCAGTGGCGGTGGCGCCAGTTACGCCTACCGCGGACCGCAGCCAGCAGCGCATCAGCGTGCTGTGTCCCTCGAGGAGCGGCGCGCTCAGACGAAGGACCGGGCCAAGCCGAGCAAGCCGCACGCCCTGCCGGCGGCGAAGAGCAAGCCGGCCACGGCTCAGCAGATCGCGCTGCTGAAGCAGAACCAGCGCCAGCTGCGGTCCTCTGGCCCGAAACTGGCGCCGGCACCTCCCGCCGCGGACGAGACTGCCCGCCAGGCATCCTTCGCCACTCACGCGCAGGGTGCAGCCGCTGCCTCGTGCTCCAGCGGCGCGCTGTACCAGGTGTCGACAGATCCGTTCGGCAACGCGGCTGCCCAGCAGGGTGGTTGGCTGATGGCGCTGGGCAACCACATCGGTGCGGCGGTGCCGGGCGAGCCGGTGCAGGTGAAGGCGGCGATCTGGCAGTCCGGCGGGACGGACACCGAAGTGCACCCGGTGAAGGTGCGCTGGAAGGTGGACTACTACGGCTGCCGGCTGAGCAACGACGACATCCAGTATTTCGACTTCGGGCAGACGGTTCAGGCGCCGACGCTGAACACCGACAAAGTCTTCCCCGAAGTGAGCGCGTCGTTCACGGTGCCGACGACGCAGTGCACGCAGCCGGTCCCGAGCTATACGATCTGGGCCTGCACCACCGTGACGGACGACCCGGCGGCCACGGAGTCGTGCGGCTCGTACAACATGTTCTACATCGTGCCGGCCCTTCCGGACGGCGCCGAGTGCAGCGCGGTGTGCGGTGACGCCAGCGGCGCGGCCGGTACGACGGTGATGCGCGCGGACCCGGTGAACACGGCCACCGGCGCCTTCACCGAGGTCTTCACCGACGCGCAGGTCCCCGCCCCCGGCGTGCCGCTGACCGTCGGGCGCGTCTACTCCTCCGACAACACGGCTACAGGCGCACTGGGCAAGGGCTGGCAGCTGCCGTGGGAAACGCGCCTGCAGATCGCGGCCAACGGTGACGCGGTCCTGGTCGGCGAGGGCGGAAGCCGGCACTCGTACGTGAAGCAGTCCGGCGGGACGTTCACGACGCCGGGCCAGGCCCGCTCCACGCTGGCCGTCGACGGCAGCGGCTACAAGCTGACCACGGCAGGCCACACGGCCTATTCCTTCAACGCATCGGGCCAGCTGACGGCCGTCAAGGACCGCACCGGCCATGGGCTGACGCTGGCCTACACCGCGGGCAAGCCCACCGCGATCACCGATGCCGCAGGCCACACGGCGAGCCTCGCGTACGCCGGTGACCGGCTGGACAAGATCACCCTGGCGGACGACCGGATAGTCGACTTCACCTACACCGGCGACCAGCTCACCGGCGCGACCGCCCTGGACGGCAAGACAGAGACCTACGGCTACGACGCCTCCGGCCGCCTGAACAAGGTGACGGATGCCCGCGGCAAGCAGGTCACGCTCAACGTGTACGACACCCAAGGACGGGTGACGTCGCAGACGGACGCGCTGAACCACAAGACGGCGTTCGCGTACTCCAAGAACGGCTGGTTCGACCAGGTTGATGTCACCGCGCCGGACGGCGGTGTGTGGACGGACGTCTACTACAAGAACGTCCTGTTCACGCAGATCGACCCGCTGAACAACAAGAGCTACTACCGCTACGACAAGTTCTTCAACCGCACCAGCGTCATCGACGCCGAGATCCGCGAGACCAAGTACGACTACGACACCGCGGGCCGGCTGAAGAGCCGCTCGAACGCCGCCTCCGACGAGGAGTGGACGTACGACACGGCCGGCAACGTCGCCACCTACACCGACGGCGAGTACAACAAGACCGTCTTCGGCTACAACGCGGCCAACCAGCTGACCACCGTCAAGGACCCGCTGGGCAAGACGACGACGTACGGCTACAACGCCACCACCGGCCTGCTCGAGACGGTCACCACTCCACACGGCAAGTCGACCAGGTACGGCTACGACGCGGACGGCAACCTCACCTCGGTCACCACCCCGAAGGGCAACTAGACCACCTACACCTACGACGCCTCAGCGCGGGTGAAGACGGTCCTCGACCCGCGCGGCAACGTCACCGGTGCCGACCCGGCCAAGTACACGACGTCCTACACCTACGACAACGCCGACCGCGTCAAGACGGCCACCGATGCACGCGGCAACACCACGACGTACGGCTATGACGAAGCCGGCAACCTGCTGTCGGTCACGGACGCCGCGCAGCGCACCACCGCCTACGCCTACGACGACGCCGGCCGCCTGACGACCATCACCGACCCGGCGCAGAAGCAAACCGTCCTGGGCTACGACCCCGTCGGCCGCCTCGCCAAGGAGACCAACCGCGTCGGCGCCACGGTCACCTACCAGTACGACAAGGCCGGCCACCAGACACAGATCATCACCGCTCGCGGCAACGTCACCGGCGTAGACCCGAAGCCGTACACCTGGGACATCGGCTACGACAAGGTCGGCAACCGCAAGACCGTCACCGACCCGCTCGGCAAGACCACGGCCCTCTCATGGGACGCCGACAACCGCCCGCTGTCGGTGACCGACCCGCTGGGCCACACGCGCAGCGTCACCTACGACGACAACGGCAGCGTGGTGAAGACCACCGACGGCCTCGGCCACGGCATGACGCTGACCTATGACGACGACAACCGGCTGCTGACGTCGAAGACCTGGGCCGGCTACACGACCTCCTACGAGTACGACGACGACAGCCACCTGTCGGCCGAGGTCTCTCCCGAAGCCGAGCGCACCACCTACACCTATGACGACGACGGCCACCTCGCCACGGTCGTCGACCCGCGCGGCAACGTCACCGGTGCCGACCCGGCCAAGTACACCTGGTCCTACGGCTACGACCCGGCGGGCCACCAGACCTCGGTCACCGACCCGCTGGGCAACAAGCGGACCGCCGGTTACGACCCCGCAGGCAACATCACCACGGTCACGGACGCGCGTCAGAAGCAGACCACCTACGAGTACGACGTACTGGACCGGATCAAGAAGATCACCGCTCCGGACACCGGAGCCACGACCTTCGCCTACAACGCGGCCGGGTTCCTCGAGACCAGCACGGACGCTAACACCCACACCACCACCTACGGCCACGACGCCGAAGGCCGGCTGACCTCCGTCAAGAACCCGCTGGGCAAGACGGTCGCCTACGACTACGACCCGGACGGCAACCGCACCAAGTACACCAACGCCCGCGCGCAGACCATCGTCACGACGTACGACGCCCGCAACCTCCCGACGAAGATCACGTACTCGGACGGTACCCCGGCGCAGACATACGCCTATGACGACGCGGGCCGTATGCAGCAGGTCACCGATGCCACCGGCACCCGCACGCTGACCTACGACAACGACGACAAGCTCCTCACGATCAGCTCGCCGGTCGCGGCCAAGCCGTTCAGCTACACCTGGAACACCGACGACACCCTCAAGTCGCGCACCTATCCGGACGGGCGGGCCACCAGCTACCCCTACGACAAGACCGGCCGGATCAAGACCCAGACGACCAACAGCAAGGCTCTCTCCTACGGCTACGACAAGGCGGGCAACCTCGCCAGCGTCACCCTGCCCACCACCACCGCCCGCGCCGAGACCCGCACCTATGACGGAGCCGGCCGCCTGGCGTCACTGACCACACCCACCCTGAACACTACGTTCGCCTACGACGCAAACGGCCGCCTGGTCACCGACAAGCCCGCCACCGGCTACCCGACCCGCTTCGCCTACGACGACGCGGGCCGCATGACCCGTCAGTGCACCGACACGTCGGCCACCTCCTGCCTGACCGGCACCACAGGCAGCACCTACGCCTACGACAAGACCGGAAACCTGAAGACCGCGGCCGAGTCCGGCACCACCACGACCTACGCCTACGACGCCGGCGACCAGCTGACCTCCACCACCGCCGGCACGGCCACCACCAGCTACGCCTACGACGCCGACGGCAACCAGACCAAAGACGACGACGGCACCTACAGCTACGACCCCGCAGGTCGCCTGAAGTCGGCCACCATCGGCGCCAACACCTTCGCCTTCACCTACGACGCCGACGGCAACCGCACCACCGTCAAGAAGAACAACGCCCTGGCCGGCACGTCCCGCTGGGACCTCGTCGGCGACCTGCCCCAGATCGCCACCGACACCGACGCCTCCGGCGCCCTGGTCGCCGACTATCACTACGACCCCGACGGCACGGCCCGCTCCATGGACCGCACCGCCGGCAGCTACTACTTCACCCAGGACCGCCAGAAGTCGACCAGCGCGGTCTACGACGCCGCCGGAACCGACAACTACCGCTACACCTACAGCCCCTGGGGCAGCCAGACCGGCAAGGCCACCATCACCGGCGGCCAGACCAGCCCCTATGGCTACACCGGCCAGTACAAGGACGCCTACGTCCCCGACCGCCTCCAGCTCCGAGCCCGCTCCTACGACACCACACAGCGCCGCTTTACCACCCAGGACGCCGTCCCGGCCGCAACGGACAACCCCAACCAGTCCCCCTACAACTACGCCGACAACGACCCCGCCAACCTCGCCGACCCCACCGGCCAATGCCCGATGTGCATCGGCGCCGGCATCGGAGCCCTCGTCAGCGGCGGCGCCTACCTCCTCCAGCACCACGACGACTTCAGCTGGGGTGACTTCGCCACCGCCACCCTCGAAGGCGCAGCAATCGGGGCAGTCGGAGGCTTTCTTGCCCCCGCCGGCACCAGCCTCGCCGCGACGCTCGGCCTCTCCGGAGGCCGCGCCCTCGCCGTCGCCTTCTTCACCGACGCCGCCATTGGCATGGGCTTCACATGGGCCATCAACACCGCCCAGTGCCAGCCCACTACCCCCACCGACCTCCTCGTCGGCGCCCTTACCGGAGGGCTGGGGAACCTCGTCAAGCCCGCCTGGGGAGCCTTGAGGGGTTTGTTCGGCAAGGCGCCCAGCACCTCACCCCTCCGATTCGGTCCGGGAGCGGCTCACAGGTACGAACGTGTCTTCCCCGTCGTTGAGGGGGACGTGGGAAGTTTCTACGATCTGACGCGAAGGGGACGAGTAGGAGACGCGCTTACCCCTAACCACATGCCCCAGGACGCGCTCGGCTTTCTGCCCCGCAACGACGGAGGGACCATTGCACTGCCTCATCACGTCCACGTGAAGACCCGTACCTACGCCGGCAAGGGCAAGGCCACCAAGCGCACCGATGCCGGAAAACCCTTCCGCACTGTTCTTGCGGCTGACATCTGGGACCTGCGTAAGATCGCGGAGGATGTATATGGGGACCCCACGTACTACAACAGAAGTATCCAGGAGCTGATCGACTACTATCGACGCAACTACCCGAACCTGATCAAGAGGTAGTCATGACAGTCAGAGACGCCGTGAGGGACTTCCTTGAGGTAACGCCGTTGCCATCGGAGAGTGATGCGTCGGAGGAAGAACTTGATGAGCTGCAACGCCGCCTCGAGGCGATCAACCCGCCGGTCTCGGTCGATGAAGCTGAGCTCCTCGCGGGTGCCTTCGGCAGCGACGACTGCTACGGCCTAGCGTGGACGCTCCTCCACTTGATCGAAACAGCACCAGGGCAACCCGCCATTGCTGAGCCGACCGTGGAGACCAACGAATGGGTTCGCAGGCTGTGGGAGCGCCGGGTGGGGTGACGCTGCAGCTGCGCGAGCCTGGCGTGATACGTGGCGTATGGGCGCGGCGTCCCCTACAGCGCCGCAGTACTCGCCCACCTTGGCCTGGCTCCAACAGTTAAAGCGACTGCGAACCCCCTACCAGCGCCACGTTAGGGCGACCAGCTTCCGCAATGGATCGCGGCGGTCGGGCCGACGACCTTCCCAGCCTCCACACCTTCGTCAATGGCCTCGAACGGGACCTTGCCGCCGTCACCGCCGGTCTCATGCTGCCCTGGAACTCCGGCATCGTCGAAGGTCACGTCAATCGGATCATTGAGCATTTTCAGCGTTGCCTCTCCAGGGTGAGGACGGCCTTGGCGACCGACGTCATGCGGTTCGGGCTGATCCGGGATCTTCGGAAGATCCGCCAGGACTTCAGCAGTAAGCCACCGGTAGGCGCCGTGTCGGCCGCAGTCGGCGCATGGGCCGGTGAAGCGGCGTTCGTTCTGGTAGCAGGAGCGGCAGATAGCCCCTTCCTCTTCTGGCTCTAACAAAAGTAGGGTGATCATGTGACTGTCTGCTTGATCGCTCGTTGGTGTGGTCATGGGGAAGCGTCAGTCCCGGCCGTGGATCGTG
>NZ_JBICAJ010000027.1:0-33180 GCF_043088925.1 Streptomyces sp. NPDC014006
GGGCTACGGCGTTCACCAGGCCATGCTCGGCATCGCCCGGCTCCACAACCTGGCTCTCACCGGATAACTCACACCCCATACGGGACAACCTCTAGGCGACGTAGTCGGTGGGCCAGTCGGCGGGGGAGTAGCCCAGGTCCAGGTCGACGTGGTGGGTTTCCAGTTCCCGCCAGGCGCGGCACAGCGTGAACCAGGCGGGGTGCCGCCATCCCGCGAGGGCGCAGACCAGCGTGGGATGGCGGTTCGCGGGCATGGCCTCCGCCTCGTCGAGGAGCCGGTCCAGGCTGCCGCGCAGGTCGGCTGCCAGTGCGGCCGCGTCGCGTTCGGCGCCCTCGTGCAGGACTCGGTCCAGGGCGGCGGCGTCGGTCCGGGGCCAGGGTTCCCTGCCGGTGCGGGCCAGGATCAGCAGCCACCCGTAGGCATCCGCGCTGCGGGCGAGGTGCGTCAAGGCGTCCAGATGAGCCGCCCCAGCCAGGTCCGCACGTCGCTGAAGACCCACTTCCGCCCTCCCCTGCAGAGGGCAAATCCTGCAGCAGATGGGATCTGGTCACCAGACTCCCAGCTCAGTGAACCTCCTCCGCCGTGAAGCCGTACAACCGCTGGGCCGCGGCGTTTCAGTAGGCGATGCGGTCATCGAGGTTCAGGCCCCCGCCGCCGGCCTCTACGGCAACGGGGACCGTTCCTCTCGGACCGAGCGCGCGTGCGGCCATCAGCGGAATCGGCTTCTCGATGCTGGACACACTGGGGCCCTGGTGCACCGCAGGGTACGCCGGCTCGGCGTGTTGGTGGCCGAGTGGAATCGTGCCTTCTCGCCCCGCGTGTGCAGCCAGGTCACGAGATCGTCGAACACCCGCAGGCGTTCAGAGGGTGCCGCTCGCCAGCTTCCACTCCCGGTGCAGGGCGCCCAGTGGGATGTCTCGATGGATGATCGGGGTGCCGAACACGGACAGCTGGAGGCGCAGGGTGCCGGACAGGTCGACACCGCCGTACACGGACCAGGCGCCCTCCGCCTTGACCTTGCCGTCGGAGGAGGCGGTGACCGCTGCGGATCCCTCGCCTCGCAGATACGGGGCGACGTCGGCTGCGACGCCGGCGGCGCCGTAGAGACCGACGGAGGCCTGGGCGCCAAGGGCGGTGTTCAGGTGCCCGGAGGTGGTGAGGGAGGCGCGGACCGGGGTGCTCGTCATGTCCGAGGAGCTGATCGGCGTCCACCCCTTGCCCAGACCGAAGGTGCCGCCTGCCTTGAAGCCGCCCTTCACCTGCTGCTGGACGTCGACGGTGACATGGCCGTCGCCGCTGATCTGCAGATAGCAGATCAGGTCGAGGTTGACGACGACGGGCACGGGACCGACCTGGAGGATGGGGTCGGCGTGCAGCTTGGCGAAGGGGATCCGCAGCGGAGTCCCGGTGGCCGCGGCGACCCGGCCCCTGACGGCCCAGCCGGAGCTCCAGTCGCCGGAGACGCCGAGGTAGGCAGAGCCGGGTGGGACGTCGGTTCCGGCGCCGCCGTAGGCGAAGTCGACGCGCGGTGCGAGCTGGACGAAGCCGTTGAACGAGGCGGCGGCCGAGACGGGGGCGTCCTTGGCGGTCGGCACCTCGGCGCCGACGTCGAGCCGCAGACTGCCGAGCGGTACCGTCCCGCCCTTGGGCCCGACGTGCACGTCACCCGCCTTCGACCAGGACACCTTCACGTTCGGCAGCAGCTTGTCGACGGTGAACGACTCGGGGTCGACCGGGACGGCGCCCTTGGCCGTGTCGTCGCCCAGCAGCGCGTTGAGTGTGGCCGGTTCCGTCTGCACCTCCGTGCCGCGGTCCGTCTCGCCGATCACCTTGGTGACCTTGGCGAGCAGTCCGTGCGGGGCGCCCGGCGCGGGTGCGCTGGCGATGACATCGCCGACGGCGGCCTCGTGCGGGGCGGTGGCTGAGGGAGAAGAGGTGGGGGCAGGAGACGAGGGCTGGGAGCTGGGGGAGTTGGAGATGGAGTCCGAGGGGTGCCCGGACGGGTTTCCGGAGGGGCGCGGCGAAGTGACCCTGCGATTCGCCTGGTTGGCCAGAACGGCGCGGTGCGTGCGGCTGTCGTACGAGCTGACGGTGAGCGCCGTCTTGTGCGCCCGACGCCCGGAGCTGGACGGGGCCGCCTCCGCGGCCGGGGTGGTGGTGGGGGCGGCTGCGACGGGGAGTGCGTGGCCCGTGCCGGGGTCGGAGCCGTCGTCCACCGTGAGGTGCCGGGTGGGTCCGGCGGTCGTCGGCTGCTCGGCCTGCGACGCCGGAGCGGAGCAGGCCGCGGCGAGGAAGAGGCTGGTCAGAGCGAAGGCAGGCAGCAGGGCGCGCCTGTGCCTCATGGGTCTGCGCAAGGTCGTTCCTGTGTGAGGTGGGGGGTTGACAGAGAGGTACCGGCGCGTGCCGCTTGAAAGCGGAACCGGTCGGAACTCGGTGACGGCCTGAGCATGCCATGACCGTGTACATAGATCCGTCACAATCCGGCCACCGGGCAACATGACCTGCAACACGGTGAGTTCAGGCCACGTGTGACCGAGGAGTCCGGCTGAGGGAAGGGGGTGGCCATGCGGCGGATGCATGATGACCACTCCGCCGTGGTCGGCGAGGCGGGTGCCCGCGAGCCGGAGGGGGCGGCCGATGTCCTCGGTGGTCCGTCAAGAAGCGGCGAACAGCTCCGGCGGCTCCACGGGCAGGGTCGGCCGCTTCGGCCCCTGAAATCAGCGGCCGTGGCCGCGCGGAAGCCTCAAGGACTGCCCCGTCCCGTCAGGCCGGGCCGGCCCGGCGTTACGGGGTGGCGGTAGCCGGCCAGCCATTTCCGGTCGGCGGCCGGGATGTCGTCGAGCGGTGGGACACGCCGGTAGGCCCCGCGCCGATGTCCGCGCACGCCTGTGCCACCGCCTCCGCGGCACTCCTCGCGCGTTCGCCGTCGGTGTCAGGGTGGCCGAGGCAGTAACGGCGAGCAGCGTGGTGCCGTCGACACGGCGGGCGAAGAGCTGCGGCACCCAGGAACGCACCTGACCGTGCGGGTCACGCCACAGCAGCCGTACCGACCGCCCCGCCAGCCCGGAAATGTCAGGGTCGTGGTCCAGGACCATCAGCTGGGTGCGCATCGCGTTCGACCCCGCGGCCACGTGCCGCCCGGTGGTCGCCGACCACCGCAGGCCCGGCCCCCAGCGCCGTCCCGGACCACCGGGAAGGCCGACACCGGCGGCCGGGCCACCTCCCGAAGGGGCACCACGCTGTTCATCGCCGCCACCGAGGTCCGCTTCTACGCGTTCTCGATCAGGCCGGCACTGTGACCGACCCGCGCAGCAGCCGCCGAACGACGCCGGCGGCCGGACCGGTCTGCACCCCGCCAGCTGCTGCAGCTGCTCCTCGGCTTCACGCTGACGGCTGCGGCGGGACGCCGGGCGGGCCCGGCGCGGCGGTGTGGCGCCGGCGGTGGTGCTGCCGTTGCCGGCACCGGCAGCGGGTCAGCGCACCCAGGTACCCGTGAGGGTCTGGACGGCAGAGCCGTCGAGGTCGGTGAGGGTGGTGGCGACGAAGTCGCGGGCCCACTGTGAGGTCTGGACGCGGAAGGGCGGGCGGGCGACGGTGAGGGCGTCCACGATCGGGGCGGCTGCCTCGGCCGGGGTCTGGGCGTTGTCAAACATGCGCACAGTGCGGGCAATGTAAGCCTCGAGCGCCGGACTGTAAGGCCCCGCGGCGGCGAGCAGCGCCGGGACGTCAAGGCCGAGGTTGTCGACGAACTCGCTTGCGACCGCGCCCGGTTCGACCACGGTGACATCGACGCCGACGGTGGCGGCGACCGGTGCGAGGGACTGCATGAAGCCCTCAGCAGCGAACTTGGCCGCGCAATAGGCCTCGTTGAAGGGCTGGCCGACAGCGCCGCCGACGCTGGTGACGGTGATCACCCGGCCCTTCGATGCACGTAGGTGCGGCAGAGCGGCACGGGTCACCGCCACCACGCCGAAGAAGTTGACCTCCATGGCGGCGCGGACGTCGTCGACGCTGGTCTGTTCGATCGTGCCGACCTGGGCGGCGCCGGCGTTGTTGACCAGCCCGTCCAGGCGGCCATGCTCTGCGACGACCTCGTCGAGACAGGCGGTGATCGAAGCGGAGTCGGTCACGTCCAGGCGCTTGACCTGGATCCGGTCCGCGACACCCGCCTCCGCGGCAGCGTTGAGCAGGGCTTCGGCCTTGCGGATGTCGCGCATGGTGGCGATGGTCGTCCATCCCGCCCGGGCGGTGCCGATGGCGGTGGCCAGGCCGATGCCGGAGGACGTACCGGTGATCAAAACGGTCTTGGGGGAGGTCATGAACATCTTCCTTGCCTGGGGCGCATGGCGGGCCGACACCCACGCAACCGGGGAGTTCCCCAGTTATCCTTCAGGCTAAGCGGGGAACTCCCCGGTTGTCCAGTTAGACTGGTCCCCAGACGAAAGGAGCAGTCCTTGACCAGCAAGCCGAGTGCGTTGCGCGCCGATGCCCGCCGCAACCGGGAGCGCATCCTCGAAGCGGCCGTGCGCGCCTTCTCCGAGAAGGGCCCGGATGTCGCGATCGACACGATCGCCAAGGCCGCGGGCGTGGGCTCGGCGACGCTCTACCGCCACTTCCCCACGCGGGAGGCGCTGGTCGAAGCGGCCTACCGCAATGAGCTGGCCGGTGTCTGCGACAGAGCCGCGAAGCTGCTCGCCGACAATGCGCCGGACCGAGCGATCCGCCTTTGGATGGACGACTTCATTGACTACGTGGCGGCCAAGCAGGGCATGGCGGACGCGCTGCGGGCCGCGGTCGCATCCGGAGCGGACCCCTTCGCCGAAACCCTCGACAAGCTCGGCACCGCGATCAGCACCCTGCTGCACGCCGGGGCTGACGCCGGTCTCCTGCGCGCGGACATCGACGCCCTCGACGTCGGGCTTCAGCCTGGCCGGCATCGCGCTGATCACCAGCGCTCCCGACCAGCGCGAACGGGCCGGCCGCCTCCTCGACCTGCTCCTCGACGGCCTCAAGTACACAGCGGACACCCCGGCGTCCGCTGCCTGAACACTCCTGGTGCGCCGTCCGAACCCGTTGGCCGCTGCCGCGACTCCGCACTGCCCGTCTGCCCGTCTGCCCGGGTCGCGCTGGACGGCCGTATGGTCCTCGATCGCCGAGCACAAGCCCACGCGGTGGAACCGGCCATCGCCCGCAGATGGGCGACCGACTCGACCTGTTCACCGTTCAGCTACAGCACCCACCGGTTGCCGAGCCGGCGAGCGGTGCGCACCTTGTCCGCCACGTCTTCGGCAGACTGAACCTGCAGCCGCGGGCCGAGGTGGATGTACAGGCGCAGGCCCTCCCTCTCCGAGCGGCGCAACTCCACGAGGCGCTCACCCTGCGCCGGTCCACCGGGTCGGGCGTCGCAGCCGGGCCGGCCTCGCGTAGGTCAGGACGTCGTGGCCGTGTCCGGTGAGCCGGGCCGCCCACCGTACGGGGCCGCCCTCGTACACGGACAGCTCCGCGCGCACCTCCCGGTCGGGGCGAGCTGGGTGCGAAACCGCCTCCCGAAGACATCGAACGGCAGGCGTTCCCACGGCAAGCGCGGGGCGATGGGACCGTGGTACTCCTGGTTACGCCCCACAGACGCGCCTGTTCACACCTGGAGTCGCCCGATGAGCGTTCGTCGTGTCGTGCCCAACATCCGGTCGGAGGCTCCGGAGGAGAGCCGGGACTTCTACGGGCTGCTGGGGTTCGAGGAGGTCATGAACCACGGCTGGATCATGACGCTCGCCTCCCCGTCCGCCCCTGCCGCGCAGGTCAGTTTCATGGCCGGCGACAGGACGGCGCCGCTCGCGCCCGACCTGAGCGTGGAGGTGGACGACGTGGACGCGGCCTACGCGGCCATGCGGGATAGCGGTGCGGAGATCCTCCATCCCCTGCGGGACGAGGAATGGGGGGTGCGGCGGTTCTTCGTGCGCGACCCCAACGGCCGCGTGGTGAACGTGCTGGGCCACCGCTGAGCGCCGGTGGTCGAGGAGGTCGTGGACACAACAAGCACCGTTGCAGTACTAGTTGAGTTGCTCATCGACTGACGGGTGCTTACCGGGTAAGCACCGAGCCATCGAGGGGCTGTAGCCGGGGACACCCGCCTGCAGCCCCTTGTCCTGTCTCACTCCTGGCGTCCGCTAACGCGTCGGCCGCGGTGAACCGGCGTCCGTTCCTGCCCAAAAGCGGGGGCCCACCTCGTCGAAGGCCGACGCCCGCCCGCGCTCACAACAGTCCGGGCCGCTGCCACTCGTCACCAAGGACGTGATGGTCGAGAAAGTTCAGGAACGCCTCGTACCAGACCTGGATGTGGCCCGGGGAGAGGATCCAGTGGTTCTCGTCCGGGAAGTACAGGTACTTCGCAGGCACCTTGAACCGCTGCAGATCCTGGAAGAGCGCGGCGCCCTGGCCGACCGGCACGCGGTAGTCCTTCGCGCCGTGGATGACCAGCATCGGCGTACGGATCTTCGCGGCGTCCAGGTACGGGGAGTGCGCCTCGTACCGCTCGGGCCGGGTTACCGGGTCCCCGAAGATGCACTGGAAGTACCAGGGCGCGTCGGTGTCGCCCTGGAAGGACCGCAGGTCCCACAGGCCCGCGTGGCTCACGATCGCCTTGAACCGATCGGTGCTCGTGGCGACCCGGTTGGCCATGTAGCCGCCGTAGGAGCCGCCCCCGAGCGCGGTGCGCGCGGCATCGATGTCGTCACGGGCCTCGGTTGCGTCGGTCAGCGCCATCACGTCCGTGTACGGGACCCCGCCCCACTGCCCCCAGCCGCGCCGGTGGCCCTGCTGACCGTAGCCGGTCGACAGGGCCGGGTCGGGCAGCAGCACCGCGTAGCCGCGGGCCGCGAACGGCCACGGGTTCCACCGCCAGGTCCAGCCGTTCCAGCTGCCCTGCGGCCCGCCGTGCACGGCGACGAGTAGCGGCGCGGGGTTCTCGGCCGACGCGCCCTCAGGCAGCACGAGCCAGCCGCGCAGCCGGTACCCGTCCGCCGCGTTGGCGTGCACCTCGGTGAGGGTGCCCGGCAGCGCGTCGAACGCACCGGGGGCGGGCAGCTCGACCGGCGTCTGGTCGGCGACGCCGGCCTCGAACCTGACCGGCCGCGGCGGCGAGTCGATCGCGTTGCGCAGCGCGTACAGCGTCCGCCCGTCGGGGGCCACGCAGAGCGAGCCGTACGCGCCCGAGGCGGTGAGCCGGGTCACGGTGCCGTCCGCGTCCCGCCGGAAGACGGGCGCGTGACCCTCCACATCGGCCACGAAGAAGAGGGCGTCGTCGACCGTCGAACAGACGGCACCGACAGGCCAGTTGTCGAACCCGGGCAGCAGATCGACGGCCTCGCCGCCGTCCACGCCGACCCGGACGAGCGTCATGTCCATCGACTCGTCGTAAGTCGGCCACGTCATCCGCGAGCACACGACCGCCGAGCCGTCGTGCGTGAACACCGGCGCCTCGTAGAGGTGCTCCACATCGCCCAGGACGAAGACCTCCTCGCCGGTGGCCGCGTGTGCCACCACCACGGCGGTGCGGTTCTCGGCGGGCACCCGGCCGGGTACGAACCGGGTGTAGGCCACTCGCGTCCCGTCGGGCGACAGTGCCACGTCCCCGGGGTGCTCGAGGCCGACGCCCTGCCCGCCGGCGTCGACCACTGCGCCCTCGGCCCCCGCGCGCACGAAGGTGTGCTGTTCCTCGGGGCCGAGATCGCGGTCCCAGGCGCGGGTCGGCCCGGCCTCGTACAGGATCGCGGTGACCTTCGCGTCCTTGCGCGCCGTACGCAGCTTGCCGTGCGCTTCGGCGTCGGCGGTCCCGGGCAGCAGCCCGGCGGTGTGTGCCAGCGCGCCGGAGCCCCGGGCGACGGTGAACGCGGTGATCCCGCCCGGGTGCCGGGCCACGACGGCGGCCTCACCACGCCCGGGCAGCGCCCACAGCGCGGCACCCTCGCGCTTGTCCTCCTCACTGTCGTCCTCGCGTTCCGACAGGAAGTACAGCACCCCGTCCGGGCCGAACGCGGGCCCGGACTCGCCCTTCCCCGACCGGGTCAGGCGCAGCGCCTCGCGCTCCCCGGCCGGATCGATCTCCCACAGCCCGGACACGAACCTGGTCCGGTCCTCCGACAGCGTCTGCACGGTGGCGACGAGACGGCCACCGTCGGCGGACAGCGCAAGGGAGTTGACGCGAGGCTGGGCGAGGAACGCGGGCAGGTCGTGGAAGGTGGTCGTGCCACCGGGGATCGCAGACATGCGGACGATTCTTGCTCGCGAAGGAGGCGGTGAACAGCGGATTACGGGCGCCGCCCGCCAGGGGTGCCTGCCGCCCGTCCGGCGAAACGCAGAGATCCCGCCCGATCGAAGTGATCGGACGGGATCCCGTCAACCGCCTACGAGCTGACTCGTGAACGGCGCCTCCGATCACAGCAACACGTTCAGACCGCTGCACGCACCCGACGCTCACGAACCCCCCTTCCAGGGTCGCGGCCCGACTCCCAATTCCTAGTGCCGTGTCAGAGAACCTTGCCTCAGCTGACGGGACGCGCGGTTCGGATGCCGCGATCTGCAGCGCGCTAACCTGACGCCATAAAAGAGCACGGCGTCCCAGCCGATGGTGGTCGACGACGCCGTGCTCGCCCTTCTGCGTCCGAAGCCGGAACTGTCCCAGCTCGTGAACGAGCCGGGCGACGTCCTCGCCGCCGCGCAGGCCGCTGCCGACGCTTCGGACGGGCTGGGCCCCATCGCCCGATCGGCCGGCGTGAGCCGGTGGCGCCGGAGCCCTACGTCCGGGGAATCATGTCGCCGGGGCGGCGGACGCGGGCGGTGGTCCGGGCGTAGAGACGGGTGCCGATGGTGCGCCAGAGCAGGCGGGCAGGGGCGGGCATCTGCGCGAGGAACAAATGGCGTTCCTGGGCCGTCGCGTCTTCGAGGATTGCGCCGAGAAAGATCAGCAGCTTGGTCTTGGGGACGCTGTGACGCCCGCGTTCGCCGACCTCGGACCACTCGCGTGGCGTGATGTGATCGGCCATCAAGGGGAGGAGGTGCTCTTCTTCGTCGTCCATGTGGGCGGCGGCGTGCCGGCCGAGTTCGCGCAGGGCGGCGGCGAGGCGGAGAGCGGCGTCGCGGTCGGCCTGGGTGCGCCATTGGTGCGACAGGTCGGTGGCCGTGGCGAGCGCGCCGGCGATCACTTCGTGCTGTCCGGCCATGCGGGCGACGACGTCGTCACCGGGGACGGCACGTTCGCGCAGTTTGGGCCACAGCAGGTCGTCCTCACCCTCGTGATGTTCGCGCAGGGCGCCGAGGATCAGGTCCAGGTGGTCGGCGATCGTCGAGACGCGTTGCCCGTCCCCAGGAGGGGCGGCTTCTATCAGATCGGCCAGGAGCGGTATCTCGCGACGGAAGACGCGGTGGAGGACCACCATCTCCTGTGGGTTCAGGCGATCGGCGGCAGGAGGCGGAGTGGCGGTGGGCATGTGGGTCCAGTTCGATCAGGGAGCGGTGATCGCTCCCAGAGACCCGCAGACTAGGACCTGTCCAGCAAATGATCAACGCGATGTCCGGCAGCAGCACACGGAACAGCGGGGCCCGCGGGCGCGGGGAGCCGAGGCAGAAGCCGACACGGCGCGGCTCACGCAGGCCGCGCGCGGGCAAGGCACCGGCCGGGCCAGATGCGAGCCACCGCCGCGCGGCTGCGCCGGTGCGCAACGGGGAAGCGGCGCCGTTATTACGTCGGCGGTCGGGATCGGGGAAGGGCAGCCGGGTCCGTTCCCGATGGTCCCGGGCCCTCACTCGCCGTCAGGATTGCGCGGGTGAGCCGATCGTCCGCAGTATCCCGAGCGCGCGGAGGAGGGGCGCGGGGCCGGTGTCCGTGAGCCCGGAGGCCCGGCGCGCCCTGCGGGTGCGCAGGACGGCGCGGACCGCGGACAGGGCGGCGCACGCGATCACCGCGGCCGTGAGATCGGCGTCCGGTGTGTCCGGCGGCAGTCTGCTCTCGACCAGGACGGTGAGCCGCTCCTCGAAGTCGGAGAAGGTCTGGACGAGCCGGGCCGTGACGACGTTCTCGATGCCCTGGACCGGATGGCTGAGAGCGGTCAGCGTGGAGGCGGCGAACGGCTCGGCCGCCTCCAGGAGGGCGTTGCACACGGCGTCCAGGGGTGCCTCCTCCGCCGGGCGGCGGGCCAGCGCGTCCTCGACGTAGGCGAAGATCTCGACACTGTCCGGCAGCAGCAGCGCTTCCTTGCTCTCGAAATAGCGGAAGAAGGTGCGCACCGAGACGTTCGCGTATGCGGCGATGTCCGCGACCGTGGTGGCCTCGAAGCCGCGTTCCTTGAACAGGCGCGCCGCCCCTTCCAGCAGGCGGTGCCGCGTTTCCTCCTTCTTGCGTTCGCGCAGTCCGGCGGTGGCGATCTCACTGGGCATGGTCCGAAGCCTTCCGCTATGTGCCACGACTGTCAATTGACACCCATGCCACTCTCGCGGCTCATGGGCCGTTGCGGCGGTCCCGTAGCCGCGGCGCCGGCAGCACACGCCCGGGCCGTCGCATGCGCAAATGTCACTCATGCCAATTGTCATTCATGCCACTTTGACTCTAGGGTTCGTGTCACTAGTGACACTTTTCTGGGAGACCATGGTGGCTCGATCGCTACAGCACCCACCCGCGCCGAGCGGGGCGCGCACCGCCGCCCCTTCGGCGAGCGACTCGTCCGCGGGCCGCCGCGGACTCGGCCGCCTCGGCGGCTTCTGTGCCCGGCATCCGGTAGCGGTGATCGCCGTCTGGCTGCTGGTTCTCGTGGCCGCACTGGCCGGACGGCATCTCGCCGCGCCCACGTTCAGTGACCAGGTCAGCCTGCCCGGCACCGCCTCCCACACCGGTGCTGATCTCCTCGCCACTTCCATGCCCGAGGCGGGCAGGCCCAGCGGCAAGGTCGTGTTCCACACCGGCTCCGGCACCGTGGCCGAGCACCGATCCGCGCTCGACCGCACCCTCGCAGACCTGCGTGATCTGCCGCACGTCACCGCCGTATCGGCGCCTGTCACCAGCGCCGACGGACGCACCGCGTACTCCATCGTCTCCTTCGACGAGCAGCTGAAGAACCTCGGCCACGAATTCACCGGCCGACTCGACACGGCGACCGCCCCCGCCCGGGCGGCAGGACTCGGCGTCGCCTACGGCGGCGACCTGGACCAGGTGGTCCGTGCGCCGGCCGACGACAAGCTGAGCGAGGGTGTGGGCATCGTCGCCGCCCTCGTCATCCTTCTGCTGGCCTTCGGCAGCGTCCTCGCCGCGCTGCTGCCGCTGCTCACCGCGCTGATCGCCGTCGGGGTCGGCCTCGGCGTCGTGGGCATCGTCGCCGCCACCCTCTCCTTCGCCACGTCGGCGACCACCCTTGCCGGCATGATCGGCCTCGGTGTCGGCATCGACTACGCCCTCTTCCTGACGACGCGTTTCCGCCAGGACCTCATCGACGGGCACGACCCGGCCGACGCCGCCGGCCGCACCGCACACACCAGCGGACGCGCTGTCCTGGTCGCCGCTCTCACCGTCGCCGTCGCCATGCTCAGCCTCTATGCCTGTGGGCTGACCTTCATCGGAAAGATCGGCCTCGCGGCCACCCTCGCCGTCGTCGTCACCGGCGCTGCCGCGCTCACCCTCGTACCGGCGGCTCTGGGACTGGTGGGCAGGCGCATCGACCGGCTCCGGCTGCGCCGCCCGGTCGCCGAGGGCACGGCGGCCGGCGACGACCGTAACCGCTATGCGAACCTCGTCGCCCGGCGCCCCTGGGCGTTTCTCGCCGTCGGCGTCGCCGTCCTCGGCGTGTGCTCGCTACCCCTGCTGTCGATGCGTCTCGGCCATGTCGACGCCGGCGCCGACCGGCCCGGCAGCAGCACCCGAACCGCCTACGACTGGATCGCACAAGCCGGCGGGCAGGGCTTCGGGGTGGGGGCGAACGGGCCGATCGTCACCGTCGTCGACGTGAGCGGCGCGAAGTCGCCCGTCGACCGGATCACAGGCGACGTGACCGCGGCCCTCAGGACCACCCACGGCGTGGCCGCCTTCACCCCCGTCAAGGCGAGCGCCGACGGGAAGATCCTCGTCACCACGCTGACCCCGACCACCGGCCCGCAGGACGCCGCCACCGGCGACCTGGTGGCCACTCTCTCCGGACGGACACTGCCAAAGGCCCTGAACCGCACAGGCGCCAAGGCCTACCTCACCGGCACCGTGGCCGGCCAGGCCGACTTCCGGGACACGGTCGGCGAAAGGCTGCCCATCGTCATCGGCATTGTCCTGGTCCTCGCCTTCCTGCTGCTCATGACGGTCTTCCGCAGCCTCGTCATCCCGCTCAAGGCCGTCGTGCTCAACCTGTGCACCACGGCGGCCTCGTACGGCGTGCTCGTCGCGGTCTTCCAGTGGGGGTGGGGTGACTCGCTGCTGGGGCTCTCGGAACCGGTGCCCATCGAGTCGTATGTGCCGATGATGATGTTCGCCATCGTCTTCGGGCTGTCCATGGACTACGAGATCTTCCTGCTGTCCCGGATCGCCGAGGCCTGGCACCGCACGGGCGACAACCGGCTCGCCGTGGGCGAGGGACTGTCCGCGACGGCGCGCGTCATCTCCGCCGCCGCGTTCATCATGACCGCGGTGTTCCTCTCCTTCACCGCCTCACCGACCGTGGTCGTGAAGATGCTCGCCCTGGGGCTGGCGATCAGCGTGGTCGTCGACGCCACGGTCGTCCGCCTGATCCTGGTGCCGTCCGCCATGTTCCTCATCGGCCGGGCGAACTGGTGGATACCCCGCCGCCTCGACCGGGTCCTGCCACGCCTGAACGCCTGACCGTCCACCGACAGATCCGGAGCAGTGTCCCGTGAGACCCACCCGCCGCCGAAAGACTCGCCTCGTCCTGGCCGTCACCGCCGCGATCCTGGCCCTGCTCGTCAGCGCGACCGACCTTCTGGTCGAGCATCGCACCGAGGGGCGGATCGTCGCCCAGGCCGCCCGCCGGCTGCGGCCGGACGGTCCCGTGCGCGCCGACCTCACCACGCCCCTCGCGGGTCTGCACACCCTGGGCGGGGAGGTCGGAGACGTCGAGGTGAGCGCGAAAGGAGTGCACCGCCGGCATGCTGTGCTGGATGTGACCGTTCACCTGAAAGACGTGACGACCGAGGGCGACAGCGCCGGCGGCACCGCGACCGCCACTGTGGGATACGACCAGGTGGCGCGGCGCCTGGGCGCGGTGGGCAACGGCCTGACCGCCGGCGGCCAGGGCGGCGACCTGATCCTCTCAGGGAGCGTCGGCCCCCTGGGCCTGCCGGTCACCGTACGGGCGACCGTGTCCACGACCGCGCACGCCTGCACCATCACGCCCACCACGGTGAGCGTCCTCGGCCGAAGCGCGGCCGTCGACGACCTCGCCGCGCTGCCGGCCGCCTCCGGACTCCGCGACGAACTGCGGCCGAGGACCGTGGCCGTCACCGCACTGCCGCAGGGTGTCGCGCTCACCTCGGCGCACGCCGGCGACGACGGCCTCGTCCTCGGCTTCTCCATCGCCGCGGGGCCGACACCGAGCGCTGGAGGGACAACCGTCTGACCGTCCAGGCGGCGGTCACGCGGCGCGTTGCCGAGCCGGCGTGATGGACGTACTGGGGAACAGCTGCTGGGCCAGGACGGTCTCGTGGACCTTGAGCGGTCCGACCTCGGCCCGTGAACACGGCATGGGTGCCGCACTCGGCCAGGGCCGCCACCCTCGCCTGCGGATATGCGCTGCGGCCCTGCCCGCGACTGGTACCGGGACGCCCGAAGAACTGGGCGTTCGCCGCGGTGTCCGGAACGTCGAAAACCGTGCCGTCCACCGCGACCAACCGCCACCGCCGGTATCAGGCCCCCTGCGTCCGCGCGACCGCCACCGGCCGGCACACCGGCGCGAACAGGGCCCGCAACGGCTCCGGCCCAAGCCGCAGACGGGCCCGGCCGATCGCCGCCGTCGTGGGCACCCGTCAGGTCTTCACCCACCGGCCTTCGCGCTCCAGCCCCTGGACCAGAAGCCGGGCCACCTCCTCGTAGGCCTGCCCGAAGAACAGACACATCGCCAGGACGAAGTAGACCACCACCCGTGCCGGCAGGAGCCGCGTCCGCTGCTCGACCCTGCCGCACTCGGCGACCACCTCGTCGATCAGCTCCGGCGGAAACGCCCGCGTCAGCACTCCCAACGCGATCGATCCGAGAACCGATCAGCCTCCGGCGACTTCACCTGACCCGGTCTTGGCACAACCCGTCCAACGACCAGAACCCACCAAAGTCACCGGTATTCGCGCTGGGGCCTGCTGCGAAAGTGCTGGTCAGTGGACGAGCAGGTCGATGACGCCTGTGAGGTCCTCCTCGCCGCTGCCCTCGGTCAGGCGGCGGCGCATCAGCTCGAAGTAGGGGTTGAGCAGTTCCGGGCTGACACCCTGCTGCTCGGCGGTGCTCAGGAAGGTCGGTGTGCCCGCCACCTGCATGGCGAGGTTGGATACGACGCCCTTGGTGTAGTCGCCGGTGCGTAGATGGTCGGCGGTCTGGTGAACTGCCGGGGCCATCGCGACGAGCCAGTCGGCGAGCAGCGGGGCGAGCGCCGCGGGGTCGATGTCCTCCTTGCGGATCAGGGCGAAGGCGTGCGCGGCCCCGGCGAACATCCCGTACATGGCGCTGAGCAGTGCGACGTCGTGCAGGGCCGCGAAGCCCGCGTTCTCGCCGACGTAGGTGGTGCCGGCTGGGACGGCCAGCGTCTCCCGGTGCCGCTCGAACAGCTCCCGCGAGCCGCTGTAGAAGACGTAGCCGCCGGCCTCCGGGACACCGATCATGGGAGGGACGGCCATGATCCCGCCGTCCAGGTAGCGGGCGCCGCGTTCGCGGGCCCACTCGGCGCGGGCGCGCGCCTGGGCAGGGGTGCTGGTGGTGAGGTTGACCAGGTCCCTGTCGGATAGGTCGGAGTCTGCGAGCACCTCGTCGACCGAGGGGTCGTCCAACAGGCAGACGACGACCAGGGCGTTCGCCGCGACCGCCTTAGCGGCGCTGTCCGCGACCCGTGCCCCCTCGGCGGCGAGTACCGCGGCGCGGGCCGGGGTGCGGTTCCAGACGGTGAGCGGGTGGCCGGCGGCAAGCCAGGTACGGGCCAGTGCCGTGCCCATCGCGCCAAGGCCCAACAGTGTGACGGAAGTCTTCTCAACAGTGTCCTGTGCCATGCCGATTAGGCTGGTCACAGGCCCGGAGGTAATCAAGTACGCACTTGGAAGTGGGTGGTTACCCCGGGGTGAGCGAGCACGTCAGAGGGGCGGGGTATGACGACGCTGAACCGGCCGGGTGCATCAGACGGACATATCTGCGGGATCGACACCGCGATGGAGGTGATCGGCGGCAAGTGGAAGGTGCTGATCCTCTGGGCCCTCCACGAGCACCCCTGCCGCCGCTTCGGTGAGCTGCGCCGACTGCTTCCAGGCATCACCGAGAAGGTGCTGGCCTCCCACTTGCGTGAGCTGGAAGCGGACGGCGTCGTCCACCGTGTCTCCTACGATGAGGTGCCGCCCCGCGTCGAGTACTCGCTGACCGAGGACGGCATGCGCCTCAACGATGCACTCCGCCCGCTGGCCGCCTGGGGCCGCGAGCGGCGGACCACTCAAGGGCTGGAAGAGTAGGCAGGCTGGGGTCTGCCGTGAACGTGCTGGTCAACGTCGCTCCAGCCCGGCCGGCTCTGGCGGTCAGCACGCCTCTGTTGGTTGTGATGGCGCTCTGCCGCAGTTTCGAGATGCACCGCGAGCCGGTGGCCAAGCGGATCGTTGCGGCCGTGGTTCTGGCCGACGATCCGGTCGGTGGCGAAGTCGGCGACCAGGTCTGCCCGTTCGCCCTAGGGCGTGTATCGGAAGTGGATCTCGAGTGGAAGAAGTAATGGGTGCGGGCGCCTTACGCCCCTATACTCTGACGTATGCAGTCCACGACGATCAGGCGTGCCGTCGCGCAGGATGCGCAGCGCCTTACCTCGCTGATTCAGCAGTCCAGGGCCTATCAAGGGCAGTACGCCTCGATCATCTCCGGATACCGGGTCACAGCGGAGTACATCGCCCGCCATGGGGTTTTCGTGGCCGTCGATGCATCCGACCGGATACTGGGCTTCTACTCCCTCGTGCTGGAGCCGTCGGAGTTGGACTTGGCGTTCGTCTCCGATGAAGCGCAGGGGCTGGGTATCGGTCGGCACCTGGTCGAGCACATGATCGTTCAGGCCGGGGAAGCCGGGCTGACCAGTGTGCGCGTGGTGGCCCATCCGCCGGCAGAGGTGTTCTACCGACGCATGGGCGCGAAGCGCGTGGGGACAGTTGCTCCATCGCCGCCGAAGGTTGCCTGGGAACGCCCGGAGCTGCAGTTCACCATCCCGACGGCGTTGCAGGCAATCACAGCCACTCGTTGATGGCCGCGACGATGACGGTCGCCTCGTAGCGCACCGCGAGCTTGTCGTACCTCGTGGCCACGGCCCGGCGCCTCTTGAGGCGATTGATCCCGCACTCGACCGCGTGCCGAGCCTTGTAGTCCTGCGGGGCGAACTTCGGCGGCCGGCCGCCGCTGGAACCGCGCTTCTTGCGGTTGCGGACCTGGTCCGGGATGGTGCAGAGGATCCCGCGCCGCCGCAGGTAAGCACGGTTCTTCCGGGCGGCGTACGCCTTGTCGGCGCGCACCCGAGCTGGCCGGGTGCGCGGCCTGCCCGGCCCGAGACGCGGGACACGGACCTTGTTCAGGACGGGCTCGAACTGCGGGGAATCACCCCGCTGCCCGGCCGTGATCACGATGGACATGGGCTTGTGGCCCTGTTCGACGGCCAGGTGCAGCTTGGTGGTCCCCCACCGCGCGAGCGCCGGAGCCCGTGGTCGTCCGGCTCGACGGCGACGCCACCGGGCGGCTCCTGCTGCAGCTCCCCTTTTTCCTCGCCCCGGCGGCGTGCTGGTGGGCCCGGCACACCGTGGAGTCGACGTTGATTGTCCCAGGTGATCAGCTCTTTCGCATCGGCCCGGGCCTGCAGCGCGGTGAAGATCCGATGCCAGGTGCCGTCCCGCTGGCCACCGGCGGAACAGGTCGTACGCCCGGCCCCACGGTCCGTACTCGGCTGGCAGGTCCCGCCAGGGGACGCCGGTGCGGACCCGGAACCGTATGCCGTCGATCAGCTGCCGCCTGGCCCACGTCAGCGGCCGTCCGGGCTTCTTGCCCTTCGGCAACAGCGGTTCCCGCACCTCCCATTGCGCATCCGTCAGATCTCCACGTGTCACGAACATTCAAGATCCACTTTCGATACACGCCCTAGCTAGGGCCGCCGGAGCTTGTCTTGGACGGTGAAGACGAAGCCGGCCGCGACCACGAATGTGCTGCCGCTGGAACCGACCGCGGTCAGTGGTGAGGCCCCCAAGTGGTCGACCACGATGTAGGCCACGAGGGCGGCGATGGTGCCGGCCATGACGGCCAGGGTGACCTTAGGTGATGGTGGCGTTGACCCGTTCAAGGGCCCGGGTGAGCAGCAGGTTCTCGGCGCGGAGTTCGCTGGCGGAGGGGATGGCCATGTGGGATGGGTTCCTTTGGGCAGGCGCAGCGCCTGGTGATGCGAGTTGTTGTGCCGCGGTGCGGCGGTTGGTTCCGGCTGCGTTTTCCTGCTTTCAACGACGAAGGCCGGGCGCGTCGCGTGAGCGGCGGGCCCGGCCTTGCAGGATGCGTGTGCGCGGCGTTCCCCCGAACACTCCGCGGACCGGCATCGCGTGATCTTCAGATCGCTCCTCGGTTGCTGCGCCTCGCAGCCGCCGCTCCTGTCACGACTCCCTTCGTGCCGCGGGTGCTTACTCGGTCACAGGGGCTCGACGGCTCAGGGGCGGAACGGACCGACCGGGCCGCGGTAGTCCGGAATTCCCGCGTCGGTGGAGATACCCGCTCCGCTGAGGATGGCGACGAGTGGCCTGTGGTCCCCCACCCAACAGACGATGCTCACCTTCCGCGTCCGCGACCTGGACGCGATGCAGCCCGCCTGACCGCTTCCGCACGGGCCGGTGAAAAAAGTGAAGCCCTCCTGAAAGCTTCCGGAGGGCTTCACTCGCGTCATCGTGCCTGATTGTGGGCGAGCCAGCGTTCGGCCCACTGCCGTTGCGCAGGTTCGACGTGCTCGTAGGATGCGATGCGCTTCGCGTGCTTCCGCAGCGTCGCAATGCGTTCAGGGTGCGAAGCGAGAGTGAACCCGATACCGACCTGCCAGTATCCGGCAACCATCACCACGTCACCGCTCAACGACGTCGCGGCGAAGGTCGGGTTGCTCTCACCCGATCCGAAGACTCCGTTCGCACAGCCGACGCCGGCGATGTCCCATTCGTCGCGGAGCAGGACACGCACCCATCGATAGGCGGGAGGACTCTCCTCGTCTTCCGCATCCGGCGCATCGGCCGATATGTCCAAGCCGAGCAGAAATTCCCGTCGACCGTCACGCGCTGTCGAGAAAAGGCCGCACTCCTGGGCCGCACGCTCCCATTCCGCGTTGAACCTTGCACCCAGGTTCGGTTCGTCATGTTCGATGACGACGTCCGAGCGGCCGTCTTCCAACCCCAGGTACGTCACATACCGCGCGACGAGATAGGGAACGAGATCGTCCCGAGTGGCGACCACTTCCAGGAAGGTGAATCCGGCGCGGGAGAGATTTTCCGCAAGTTCCTGTGGAAAGTCGGCCGTCACTCTTTCTTCCTTCTTTCTTTCTTCGGTCTAGCCGACGGGCGGGCCGTGTTGTGTGACGGCCCGCCCGCCCTCAGATCACTTTCTCGTCAGGTACTTGTAGTGCCTGGGATCTCCATATTGGCGTGTCCCGTTCCTGATCGGGAACCAGGCGATTTCACCCGTCTTCGGGTGGACCATCATGCGTACCGTTCGGGCCGAAGTAGTCCGGGATGCCCGAGTCGGTGGAGATACCCCGCTCCGCTGAGGATGGCGACGAGTGGCCTGTTCATGGGGCCGAGCGTAGGCCGGGCGGCCGCCCGGGGCGAACGGATATCCGGCAGGATGGCGCCATGGAACGAGTACGGGGAATCGGTGGATATTTCCTGCGGGCGTCTGACCCGGCGGCCCTGAGCGCGCGGTACCGCGACTGCCTCGGCCTGGACGTCGGCGAGAACGGTCTGTGGCGGCAGGGGGAGGGGCCGACGGTGTTCGCGATGTTCGAGGCCGACACCGACTACTTCGAGTCGCGCACCCAGCAGACCATGCTCAACCTCCGCGTCCGCGACCTGGACGCGATGCTCACGCAGCTCCGCGCCGCAGGCGCCGACGTGGCCGAGGAGACCCAGGAAATGAACGGCGCGGGCCGCTTCGGCTGGGTCACCGACCCGGAGGGCAACCGCATCGAACTCTGGCAGCCCGCCTGACCGCTTCCGCGCGTCACGCATGCCCGATGACCCAGACCGGTTCCGGCTTTTCGCGTGGAGCCCGCGAGGATGTGGATGGTTTTATCGACCAACGCGAATGGCCCCGCCGGGGAAAAATCCGGCAGGGCCATTCGCCAATTGATGGAGTCGATGTCGAAAATTGATCGACTAGAAAAACGTTATGCGGGCGATCATCGCCTCATTCACCTCGGTGCCCGATGGACTCAAGCCATCTCCGGGAAGCCGACCGCTCCTGTTGAGGTGTCCCCCGCCATTCTGCTTTCCAATTCGCGAGTTCGCGAAGGCCGGTGAGAGTGCGGAAGTCATTCACCAGGACAGTGCCGATCGAGGAATCCCCCGTAGTGCCACAAACGATGACGTCTCCGGTCAGTGACAGCATTGCGAACTCCGGTGCACCGAAACCGCTTCCGAGTGCGGCAGCGGACCCCGCACCCATGATGTCCCAGGACTCGGCCAGCCTGACGCGCGCCCACCACCAGTCTCCGTCGTGAGTCTCGGTGGCTACTAGGAATTCCCGATCGGCAGCGAAAAGACCTCCTTCACTGGAAAGGTCGAACCAGCCTTTGTTCGCCATGGTGACGAAATCAGGAGTTCCGCTGTCGATGACCGATCGGGGCCATTTTCCGGATGCTGGCGGATACCCCGAGGCCCGAGTGGCGAGTGTTGGTGGGATGAGCGGATGCTCCGGGTCCATCATTTCTAGGTAAATCAGTCCGCCGGGAGCAAGGCGCTCAAGGTGGTCCATAATGGCAGCCTTTCTGGGAAAACCTGACGAAATTAATAGATGATGAGATGAAGCGGTGCACGGAACCCCTCAAGGGATTCCGTGCACCGCTCACTTTAGACTACCTCCACTTGTAAATCTTTGGCGACCCGTAGTTGTGCACGCCTTTACTTGTCAGGGGGAAGTAGGCGATCTCGCCAGTTTTTGGATTCACCATGATCCTTATCTGGTTGCCCGGTTTACCGTTCCAGTAGATCGGTGAATCCTTCCAGGACCCCCAGAATCTCTTCTGCTGCTTGGTGAGGTCTCGTCCCGTGAACTGGTCGACGCTTCCGTCCGGATTTTCCCGCGGTGGCATGTTGGGGTTGTTGAGATACTCGGTCACTAGATCGTGAGTTTCCGGGTCGACCGAGTAGTATTCCTCGTTTGCTTCGTGGCGTCCCTTGGTTTCCTTGTGCGAGTACTCCTCGTTAGGAGTCCAGTTGCCGCCGTCCTCGTCGTCGTCGCACCCCTTGTTGTGCACCAGGACTGGCGTCGCACCTGCCAGCACATAGTACGTGTGGAGTTGCTGGACGGTAAGGTTCCAACGGTTCGCCGCACCTGGGGTTATACGGGTGGCGACGACGTAGACGTGGCCATTGGTGGCCGTGTTGAGGGCATCACCTTGATGAAGTTCACCAGCGGCAACCCACGTGTGGGTGGTGTCGTTCCAGAAGGGATGGTTGGCCGTGGTGTGGAGGGTGGCGGTATGGCCGCCCTTCGTGCGGACGGTCAGGTCGAGCAGGTCACGGTCGTGGTTGATCAGTACGTGCTGGACCGTGCGAACGCCCTCGTGCTTACCCGTCTTGGCGCTCGCGGCCTCGACTTTGTCGCCGACCTTGATCTTGCCGATCGCCTTGGTCTTGCCGTCTCCCATCAGGACCTTGGTGTCTGGGGAGAAGCTGCACCTGCAGCCGCACGTCCGCGTCTCGGACGACCCCTTCTTGGGTGCCTTGAGGCCACCGCCCTCGTCGCCCTTGGCGCCGCCTCCGGCCTTGGCGGTTCCTCCGGCCGACTTCGGCGAGGCAGAGCTGACCGACTTGGCCGCGGACGAACCTGCTGCCCCTTCCTCGCCGGCGGCCGACTCGACCGCGAGGGCGCCTCCGCCCGCCGTGGCTGCGACACCGGCGCCGATGAGGGCTGAACCGCCTTCCGCGATAGCGGCTGTGATGCCGCCGGCGAGTGCGCCTCCGGCGCCTCCCATCGCGACGCCCTCGAGCATGGCGCCGCCGATGGCTCCGATGCAGGCGCCGGCGGTGGCGACGATACAGACGGCCGCACCGACCACCGCCAGGGTGACGAGCGTCGCGACGATGGCGGTCTTGTGCTTCTTGATGAACGCGGACGCGGCCTTCTTGGCCTTCTTCAGCGCACCGCCGACCGCCTTGCCGGCTTTCCTGAGCTGTGCGACGGCGTGATGGTAGTGCTGTTTCGCGCTCTTGATCGCATGGTGCACGATCTGCCGGGCACGGTGGTAGTAGTGCTTGGCGTAGTGGTAGAGGGTGGGATGGTGGTCACGGACGTACTTGACCGCCTTCCTGGCGTAGTGCTTGGCGACCTTCTTGATCGCGGCCTTCAGTCCGTGCTTCTTCACCTGCTTCACGAAGTTCTTGACGTGCCTGGCGGCCGACTTCAGGTGACGGCGCAGGCTGGAGTGGTGCCAGGCGTGGGAGGCCTTCTTCTTGATGGACTTCACCGCGCCCCACAGCGACCAGTGGCCGGTGGGGTCGGTGTTGGTCAGCGGGTTGTCGTCGCCGTAGGCGAAGCGGTCCGCGCCGACCGAGTCCGGGATGGGGCTGTTGGCGACGGTGTCCCGGGAGGAGAACTGGCCGATGTTGGGGTTGTACCAACGGGCGGCCATGTCGACCTGGGAGGTGTCCGGGTCGGTCCACTCCGACTGGTAGCCCAGGGCCCCGACCATGCTCTGCGTGGCGAGGACCTTGCCGAACGGGTCGTAGGTGGTCGATCCGGTCAGCGCCGTGCCGGCGTCGGTGAACTGGCCGACCACGTCGTCGTGCACGTCGGTCATGGCCAGCACCTTGGTGCCGCCTGCGTTGATGCCGATCAGTGCGCCACCGGGGTCGCGACTGTAGGTGCTGAAGCCGTCGGAGGCCAGGTTGTTGTCGGTACCGGTGTAGGCGAAGGTCTGGTTGGTGCCCCCGTTGTTGGCGGTGACCATCCGGTCCAGGCCGTCATAGGTGTACGTCTTTGTCCCGGAGGTGATCACCCGGTTGAAGGCGTCCGCCGTGGTGCTGGTGGTCTGGCTCTGTGCGTCGACGACGGAGCGCAGGGTGCCACGGGCGGTGTAGCTGTAGGTGCTGTGGCCGTCCGACGTCAGTTCGTTGCGGGCGTTGTACGTGTAGGTGTCCGCGCCGACTCTGGTGCGGTTGCCCGCGTTGTCGTAGCCGTAGGTGGTCGTGGTGGTGCCGTTGTTCCAGGAGGAGAGCCGGTCGGCCCAGTCGTAGGTGTAGGTGTTGGTCGCGGCCCCTGAGAATCCGGTGGTGGTCTTGGAGGTCTCGTTGTCGTTCAGGTCGTAGCCGTAGGTGACCGATGCCTCGGTCCCGCCCGCCGGCTTGGTGAGGGTGTCGCTGGTGAGCCGGTGCGCCCAGTCGTACTGCAGGGTGCGGTTCGCCTTGCCGGTCCCGTAGGAGATGGACGACGGCAGCGACATCGTGTTGTAGCTGACGGTGGCGGTGGACCCGGTGGCGGCGTCAGCGATGGTCTTCAGCCGGCCCGCGGTGTCGTAACCGTAGGTGGAGGTGCCCGCCGCGTCGGTGCGCCTGGTCATCTCCCCGTCGCCGCCGTAGGCGAAGGACGAGGTTCCCGACGGTCCGGCGGTGCTGAGCAGGTTGCCACGGTCGTCGTAGGTGAAGGTGTCGTCCGTGTTCGGAGCGGCGGCGGAGGTGACGCGGCCGTCGGCGTCGTAGCCGAAGGTGTGGTCCGCGGTCGCCGCCTCGGCACCGGTGCCGGTCTGCCTGGTCAGGTCTCCCGTGGTCGAGTCGTAGGAGTCGACGACGGACACGCCGCCGGGGGACAGCTGCTGCGTCACCCGCGCGTCGGCGTCGTAGACGGTGGTGTAGGTCCGGTCCGCGACCGCCGGGTAGGCAGGCGTGGACGGCTCGATCTGCGACTCCGGCAGGCCCCACTTGTTGTACGTGGTCAGCCAGTCGTGTCCGGCGACGGGGTTGCCGGAGGCGTCGTAGCCGTTGCCGTCGGTGAACCGGGTGATGTTGCCGACCGCGTCGTATCCGAACGAGGTCGTGATCGACTGTCCGGCCGCGACCGGCTGTACCTCCTTGGTCACCATTCCCGTCGCGTCGTAGGCGAGGGTGGTGGTGTGGCCGTTGCCGTCGGTGGAGGACGTCAGGTTGCCCTCCGGGTCGTACTGCGCGGAGGTGGTGCGGCGCACCATCGAGGTGGCGTCGTAGTCCGCGGTGCCGACCGCGTTGCCGAAGGCGTCGTACGTCGTCGTCGAGAAAGTGCCGTCCGGGTTGGTGACCTTGGTCTGGCGGCCGTCCAGGTCGTAGGCGTACTGGGTGGTGTTGTTCGCCCCGTCCACGACCGTGGTCTGCTCACCGGCCGCGTTGTAGGTGAACGACGTGGTCACACCGTCCGGCGACACCGACGACGACAGCAGGCCGCCGGGGGCGTCGTAGTGGTTGGTGGTGGTGTACGCGGCCTGCGACGGCCGGCGCTCGACCCGGGTGGAGGTGAGCTGGTGGCCCAGGTAGTCGTAGGTGGCCTGGGTCACCGCGCCGGTGGGGTCGGTCACCGACAGCAGGTCACCGTTGGTGTCGTAGGCGGTGTGGGTCGTGCGTCCGCCCGGCAGCGTCTCGTCGACCTGGTCGCCGAGTTGGTCGTAGGTGTAGGACGTGACCTTGCCCAGCGCGTCGGTCTCGGAGGTGATCTGACCGGCGCTGTTGTACTGCGTCGAGGTCACCGGCGTGATCGGCGTCGAGGAACCCGGCGGCGTGTACGTGGGCATGGTCTGCGAGACCTGCTGACCCAGCGGGTCGTACCCGGTCGTGATGACGTTGCCGTTCGGGTCCTTGGTCTCCGCCACCTCGCCGAAGGTGTTGTAACCGTTGTAGGCGACCGCGTGCGAGGCCCCGACGGTCGAGGTGCCCGTCGCCGCGTCGACCGTCTCCGAGTTCGCCGTCGGCGCCGTCGTGACCGCGGGATTCCCGGCCTCGTCGTAGGCGTAGGACGTGACGTTGCCGTTCGCGTCGGCCGCCCAGAGGGGAAGTCCCCGCTGGTCCAGGTCCGCCCGCGTGGTGTGCACGGTCGAGTTCGCCACAGGGAGCGTCCCGCCGTACAGGCTCGAGACCTGCGTGGCGGACAGTGCGCTGGAGTAGGCCTGGACATCGGCTATCGAGCCGTTGGCGTACTCGCCCCAGGTGCCCGCGGACTTCTTCCGGGCGATGTCGAAGGTGCTGGTGGCGTTCCACGGGGTCGTGAAGGCCTTCGTGCCGGCCAGAGCACCGTTGACGTAGAGCTCGAACTGGCTCGCCGCGGCGTTGTAGACACCGGTCAGGTGGGTCCACTGACCCACGACAGGAGTGCCGCCGGACGCAGCGGTCCAGGCGGCGCCGGTGGTGTCACTGGCGTGACCACCGAACGCCCAGGCGTTGGACCCGGAGGAGTAGTACAGCTGGAAGCCGCTGGTGGTGGTGCCGTTCTGGGAGACGAACGTGGAGTTGCTCGCCGAGGAGCCGAGCTTGACCCACGCCGAGACGGTGTAGCTCGTCGCGGTGTCCACGACCGGACTCGCGGTCTCCGCGTACGACGTGGACGTGCCGTTGAACACGGCGCTGCCGCCGTGGTCGGTCGACCTCGTCACACCGCTCGCGGCGGTCGCGGGGTTGTTCGCCCCGGAGGAGTCGGCCGCGTTGGTTCCGGACGTCTCGTTCAGCTTCCAGCGGCCGACCGGCGCGGTGTTGGCGTCGTGCACCGTCGCCGAGAGGGTGTTGCCGAGCGCGTCGTAGGAGTACGACGTCGTCTCAGGCGTACCGGAGGCGCCGGTGTGCGTGGACGTGACCACGTGGTCGTCCGGGTCGTACGACACCGTGTCGCTGCGGTTCAACCCGGCGGGGTCCAGCGTCGTGGTGGTCGTGCGGGACGCCGCGTCCACCGCGAAGGTGGTCGTGGCCGCGCCGTCGTCGGAGACCTGCTTGATCAGGTTGTCGGCGGCGTCGTAGGTGTTGACCTGGTCCACGAACGACTTCGGGTGGGCCGGGTCCGTCACCGCGTCCGTGCGGGTGATCGTCGCCGGGAGCCCGTTGTCCGTGTAGGTGTAGGACGTCGTGAAGCCCATCGAGTTCGTGACCGAGGCGAGACGTCCCGCCGGGTCGTACGCCCGCGAGTCCAGCGTCAGGGTGCGTGCGGGGGACGGGTTGTCCGGGTCACCTGTGTAGCCGGGCTGCGTGGTGGTGATCCCACGGTTGTCGGCGTCGAAGGTGTAGTCCGTCTCGTTCCCCGACGGGTCGACCTCGGTGACCACGTTGCCGTACACGTCGTGCGTGTAGGTCGTGGTCAGGAGCGTCTTGTCCGAGCCGTCCGCGTTGAAGGCCGAGACCTCCGACTTGGTGGCCATGCGGTTGCCCGAGTCGTAGGTCCACTCGGTGCGGCGCTGTCCGTCCCCGCCGGTCAGGTCCTTGATCGTCTCGGAGAGAGGGTTGCCGTCGGTGTCGTAGACCGTCGTCGTCTGCGCGGTGTGGGTCGCGCTGGTCACGCGGTCGAGGACGGGCGGGGCGGTCTCGGAAACGACCTGGTCGTCCTTGTCGTACGTGTACGACGTCGTCAGACCCGCCGGGTAGCTGTCCGATATCTCGGTGCTGCTCAGCTTCCGGCCGATGTTGTCGTAACCGAAGTTGACCGACGCGCCGTTGGCGTCCGTCTGCCGCGCCAGGTCACCGTTGTGGTTGTAGGTGTACGTCGTGGTCGCGCCACCCGGCGTGACGGTGGACGCCTCCAGGTACGCCGGGGCGTACCCGCTGTCCGCGGCGGCCGTGGTCGCCGTGGTGTAGGTCGTCGTCGAGGTCCGGCCGGCCGGGAAGCCCGGCACCGGCGGGGTGGTCACCGTCGTCTGGTTGCCGTACTGGTCGTAGCCGTAGCTCGTCAGGTACGTGTTGTCCGTCGGACCGGAGGAGCGCCCGTCCCGCTCGGTGAGCATCAGGTCGTTGCGCGGGTCCGGCGTCGGGTTCGCCGTCGTGTCGTCCGGATAGTAGGTGTAGTACTCCGTCGCGCACAGGTTCTGCGACTGGTCCTGGCACGTCGTCTTCGACACCACGTTGCCACGCACGTCGTGACCGGTCGTGGTCGTGTTCCCGTCCGGGTCCGTGGTGGTGTAGAGGAAGCCGGAGGTGTCGTACCCGTAGGTGGTGCGGTTGCCCAGCGCGTCCGTCTGGAAGAGGACCCGGTCACCGTTGTCGACGTCGTAGCCGTAGGTGATGTACTTCGTCGACCCGTCGGTGGTCGGCACCTGGATCTGCACCGTCCGCACCGGCGCGACACCGGAGGAGGCCTTGTACGCCGACCACTGCTGCGTCACCTGGGCGGCGCTCAGGGCCGAACGGAAGACCGCGACCTCGGCGAGCGATCCTTCCCAGTAGTCGCCCTCGTTCCCCGCGTACAGGGCGCGTCCGATCTGCAAGGCGCCGGTCGCGGACCACACGTTCGGCCGTGCGATCGTGCCCTGGAGCGTGCCGTTGACGTAGAGCGCGAGCTGGCCGCTCGTGGCGTCGTAGCTGGCCGCGAGGTGGGTCCACTGGCCGGTCGCCGCGATGGCGGTCGAGTACACGGCCTGCGTGGTCAGGTTGCCGCTCGAGGAGTCAGCCGTCGGAACCCGCAGCGCCCACTTGTTCTGGGTGTGCTCGTAACCGAGGTAGAACCCGGCGTGGTACGTGCCGTCCTGGCTGACGGCCGTGTAGTTGCTGGTGGTGGATGTGAGGTTCACCCAGGCCGAGACGCTGAAGCTCTTGGAGGTGTCGACCTCCGACGTGCCGGGGCTCGCCCAGGAGCTGGAGGCCTTCGCGAACGACGCCGCCTTCACGTCACTGGCGCCGAACGGGCCGGCGGCGTTGAGGGTGACGTTGTTGTAGGTGGCGTGGCCGGTGTTGACCTCGTTGGCCCCGGCGGAACCCGAGGTGTCGCTCAGCCGCCAGTAGCCGGAGGGTCCGGCACCCATCACCGCGGAACGGTAGACCTGCGAGGATCCGGTCACCGTGGGCGGGGTCAGCTTCCAGACGCCGCCGTTGTTGTCCGTCTCCTGGGAGATGGTGTCGTCGACCGCGTTGTACTGCACGCTGTTCTGGATCTTGCCCGAGGGCAGCGTGATGGTCTGGAGCACCTTCGCGGACGTCGTGGCCGCCGAGTACTGGTTGGTGATCGTCGCCGCGTCCAGCGGCTGGTTGAAGATGGCCGCCTCGGCCATCAGACCGCTGTAGTGGCCGAGGGTGTCGGCGGGCATGTCGGGCCAGCCGTGGGTGTCCACACCCGCGCCGAAGGTGACGTACGGCTGGTTCCAGGACCACAGGCTGCCGGCCATGGTTCCGGCCAGGGCGCCGTCGAGGTACATCGACTGGGTGTTGCCCGCGGAGGTGAGGACCACCTGGTGCCAGGCGTTGTTGTTGACCGTGGTCGCGGACTGGATCGGGGTGTTGCAGCCGGCGGCCATCGCGAAGCAGCCGTGCAGCTTGCCGTTGGTGCCGATGTAGATCGCCGGGGTGTTGTACTTGGTGTTCGCGACCGGGTCGGAGTCGGTCAGCGGCTTGTCACCGTAGTAGAACAGCACGCCGCCGGCCTGGGACGTCTTGAACCAGAGCGACACCGACGCGTACGTGCGCGTCGCGCCCGGCGTGCCCGGGATCGACAGGTACGAGCTGGTGCCGTTGAACGACGCGGCGTGGCTGCTCGCCAGCGGCCCGGTCGAGCCCAGGGTGACGTTGTGGTAAGTGCCGTTGACGTTGCCCTCGTTGGTGTCCACACCGTCGGCGGCCGTCGTGCCGGACGTCTCACCCATGCGCCAGTACGCGAACGGGTCCGCGTCCAGCACCGTGGTCCGGTAATGGTTGCCGGCGGCGTAGCCGTAGGTGGTGCAGTGCGTGGGGTCGGCAGGCGGGCAGACCGAGGTCAGGTTGTCGCCGCTGTAGCCGTAGCTCCAGGTCTCGATGGTGCTGGAGTTTCCCGCCGTCGCCGGATCGGTCGCCACCGTCGCCACGTGGGAGACGGTCGCGCCCGAGGGCTTCGACCAGGTGAAGTTCAGCGTGCGGCCCGAGACCTGCGAAGTGATCTTGGTGAGCGGGCCGGAGCTGTAGTCGAAGGTCTCCGCGCGGCCGGCGTAGTCCGTGATCGAGGTGATCGCGTACGCGCCCGTCCTGCCCGTGATCCCCTTCTGGAAGAGGTAGGCGGTGTCGTCCTTGTCCACCAGCTTGTAGCCGGCCGGCGTGGTGGTCGCGGTCAGGGACGCCCAGCGCCCCGGCGGCGGGGTGAAGGAGCCGTCGGCGTTCTTGCCGAAGCCGACCTGCGAACCGTCGGGGTAGGTGATGTTGACACTCGCCACCGCGCCCGAGGAGTCCTTGACCTCCGCGGCCTCCATGTCCGCGACCGTCGACCAGCCCGCGCCGAACGCGCCGTCCACCCGCGGGTCCAGGGAGTTGTAGTCACGCTCGACCGACAGCGACGGGCCGACCGTCTGCACGTCGGCGTCGGTGTCGGAGGTGGTGTAGTTGCCGACGCTCGGATCGAAGTCGTGTCCGTCGGTGTTCTGCGACAGACCCGAGGTCACCACGGGCTGCGGCACCACGGCCGTGAGCTCGCTCTGCGTCCACGGCGAGTACAGCAGGCTGTCGTAGGTGCGCACCTGCCACAGGTAGGTGCCGCCCCAGGTCATCTTTCCCGAGGGGACGGTCCAGTCACCACCGGAGATCAGCCCCGAGTCGGAGATCACCGCACCGGTGGAGGCGTCCAGGAGCTGGAACTGGTACTTCAGCGCCGAACCCGGGTAGTTGTCCGAGTCGTAGCCGTACGCCACCAGTTCGGGCTTCAGCGTCTGGGTGTTGTAGTTGTCCGGCGGGTAGGAGGCGTCGATCTGCGGGGCGACGTTCCCGTTCAGCGTCAGGTCCAGGTAGGGCCGGTAGCTGGTGGGGGCGTTGACCGAGTCGAACTGCTTCCAGTGCAGGGCGTCGGTATTCGTCGAGTACAGCGCGAGACCGTGGTTGCTGACCGTTCCGCCGGCGATGCCGTTGAACCAGGTGGTGTTCAGCGGCACGTTCATCCACGTACCCGTGGTCCGCGAACCGCCGGAGTTGGTGCACGCCGCACCCGGGTTGGCGGTCAGCTGCCCCAGCGCGGGGCTGCCGTACGCCGGGCCTGGGTAGGACGTCACCGCCGAACTTGTCCACGAGGCACTGATCGGGGCGACGGAGAACGGCTCAGCGGTACAGGTCGCGGCCCAGATGTCGAAGAGGTGCAGGCTCGCCGCCGACACGGTCTGACCGGTGATCATGCCGGTCAGACCCGTCAGGTGCAGGAACGAGTTGGCGCTGTGCGTGCCGGAGTCGTAGGAGCCGACCTTGAGCACGTCCTCCGTGGAGTGGTCGCCCGAGAGGTTGCTCTCGGCGTACGTGCTGTCGCTCACGGCCAGCGTCGGGTCCACCGTGACCGGCCACACCCGGTCCTTGGCACCCAGCCACGAACGGTCCGCCGTCATGGTCAGGATCCAGTCGTCGCCGGACCGCGAGAGACCGTACTCCACCGCCTGCGAGGTCGTCGGCTCGCCGGACCTGCGGTTCACGTTCGAGTCCTGCATGAACGCGTGCGGAATCCGCTCCACCACGGCGCCCGAGGCGTCGGTGAACTCGACCGACCCCTGGTCGGCGAGGCGCGGCGTCAGACCCGAGGCGTCCAGCTTGAACGACCACGACGTCGGCGCCTTCGCCGAGGACAGGACGATCTTCTCCTTGACGCCGTCCGCCAGCGGTACCAGCTCCAGGTCTGTGTCCGGCAGCACGCCGGCGTAGGAGACGGTGCCGTCCGCGTCCGTGACGCCCGGCACGTCCTGCGCGCCCTTCAGCGCGTACGCCACGTTGTGCCCGGAGCCGGACTCCACCGACGCCAGCCGCACGTCGCCCGCCACACCGGCGAGGTCGACCGCCACGTCGTTGGCCTTCTCCCGCCAACGTCCGCCGGACTTCACCGGCGTGGTGTCGATCGGCTTCCAGGAGCCGTCGGGGGCGCGGAAGTTGTGGCGGGAGAAGTACACGCGCCTGGTCGTCGTGCCGTTCGCGTTGCGGAACACGTCGATCTTCGCCGACGAGGCGGCCGCGTCGCGCTTGCTGGTCGCCGCGACGAAACCGTCACGCCCCTTGACCACCGCGGCGCCCGTGGTGTGTTCCTTCGTGGCGCGGTGGTGCCGGGAGTCCGCGGGCAGTTCGCCCTTGCCGGAGCCCGGCTTGTGACCGTGGCCGCCGTTCGCGCGCGTGCGCGCCGCCGACGCGGTGTGGGCCAGCCCGCTCGCCGAACCGCCGAGCTGCTTGGGCAGCTTGAGCGGCGAGGTGTTGAGCCAGTCCCAGAGGCCGCTCAGGGTCATCTTCGGCATGGCCAGAGCCGGGAGTGTCATTCCCTGCGCCATCGCCTCTTCGGCGGACGGTATGAACGCGAGCAGGAAGCTGACCAGCAGGGTCACGCCGCGCGCCAACCAACGGCGGCGCAACCACCGTGGTTGCCGCGCTGAGCGGCGACGTTGAGGGGAGGACATGATCGATCCTTAAAGGAAACATTGCGAACACAAAACAAGATCGATGCTTCCTTGTTGATCACGTTCTGACCATAGCCAGTCGGTCTTCTTACATGATCCTTACTGGGTATAAGGCAACCGTTGTCCGACCAGTCCAATATTCCTGGTCCGTATGCGGATGGAACTCCTCGAAGGGGATGTGTCAGGACGCTCGGGTCAGAGAGGTGAGAAGTTCGCGCACGTGCTCCCTCACCTTCGTCCGGTCGCCCTCCCGCACCACCGAGACGTTCGCGGAATCCGCCCCGTCGCCCACGACGACGAAATGCACGCCCTTGTGACGGGGCGCCACCGAACGCACGGCGTTCACCGGCGTCGAGCCCACGGCCACGACCACCGAACAGTGCTCCTGCACCAAAGAGTTGACGTACGGCACGACGTTCGCCTGGGTGTCCGGCCCCGTCGCCGACAGGAAACTCGCCCGCGCCTTGGTCGCGAGGGAGGCGTCCTGCATGCCGGCCCACACCGGCGCCGCCGGTAGACCCGGCGAGATTCCGCGGCTGTCGGTGAGCAGACAGGCGTCCACGTCGCGGTAGGCCCGCGCCGTCGGCTCCACATCGTCCTTCCCTGTGGACGGCCACAGGAAGACCGCCGCCACCGCGGCGGCGACCACGACCCCGAGTCCCACGCCGAAGACGACCGGACGCCCACGCACCGCCCCCCGCGAAGCCGACCAGATCCGCCCCAACCACTGCCACGACCACTGCATGTCCGTGTCCTTCCGGAATCCCGGAGTGACCATCACCCCGTGCGGAGGCGAGAATAGAACAGTGTTCCGACCTCAAGGGCTCTGCGTCAGCCGAGGCTTCCACCAGTGGATGAGTCGCTTGTTGCGCGGGTGCGGCTGCTTGATCAGCAGGGTCGGTCGGTGAAGGCGATCGCCAGGGCGATGGGGATGAGCGCCGCAGACGTTGTCGGGGTGCTGAATGGCGCGGTCGCGGCCTCGGGGCCGGGTCGCGGCGAGCCTCGTAGCTGGGTGAACGCCGGCTGGAACCGCAGTGTGGATCTTGAGGGTGCGCCGCAGTGGGCGGGCCTTGACCCCGGCGCTTCCGACGCGGAGGAGGTGCGCGGCCTGGTCGCGGTGCTCGTCGCCGCGGACAGCACGCGTTCAACGAAGGCGCAGGCCGCGGGGTTCCTGCGGGACGTGTGGTGTCTGGGGGTGAAGAAACGCGCCCGCTCCGGAGCCGATGAGTGAGAGTCGGCCGGCCAGGCACCGGGGGGCTCTACCTCAGCGCCTTCGAGGGGCATGTGCAGGTTCCGGCCGACCTCGCCCGCGCTCTGGTGTTCGGGGCCGCCGACTACACGCGCGGCTTCGGCTTCGAACCCGAGGGGGAGCTCGCCGAGGAGTTCACGCAGGCCGCCGTGCTGCTCGACGAACCTGCGGGCCCCAGCCGATCGGCTTTGGCCGGGGCGGCAAGCCCTTCTTCGTCAACGGCCTACGACGATCCAGAGCAGGTGTTGCGGACGCTGCGGCGCGCGGTCGGCGACGACGGTTTCCCCTTCGAGGTCGCCTTCGCCAGCCAAGGCGAGGGCGAGGTAGATGCCCAGCTTGCTCGCGATGATCCCGCCCATGATCCCGACCCCTTTGCGGCACACGCACACGATGCCGCCGCGCGGCGGGAGCCCACGCCGCGGCGACGGCGGATGGCTGTTCCGCGATGCCGGCGCCGTCACACTTGTCGACCAGGCTCTGTATACGGCCTTCATCGCCGTGGCGGCCGCACTCGCCAACCGGCAGCCCGGCGACCCGGAGTTGATTCACGAAGACACCGGAATGTCCAACGGCCCTGCAGACTAGGCCGTTCCCTTCGGATCACCTCGCCGACCAGATGAAGATGGCGGCGAGGTGGAGTCCGGCAAGGTAGATGGTGGCGGTCTTGTTGTATCGAGTGGCCAGGCCGCGCCAGTGCTTGAGCCTGTTTATGCACCGCTCGACGGTGTTGCGCTGCTTGTATGCCTCGCGGCTCAGCTGACCGAGACCGAGAAGGAGCGGCTGCTGAAACTGGAGGAGGCCCTGCACTCCTGGGTCGTCGGCCAGGACGAGGCGGTCACCGCGATCGCCCAGGCGGTGCGCCGCAACCGGGCCGGCGTGGGCGACCCGAACCGGCCCGTCGGTTCCTTCCTCTTCCTCGGCCCGACCGGCGTCGGCAAGACCGAACTGGCCAAGGCGCTCGCCGAGCTGCTC
>NZ_JBICAJ010000028.1:0-29709 GCF_043088925.1 Streptomyces sp. NPDC014006
TCGAGCGCGGCGGCGAACACGGGGAAGGCCGCGTACAGTTCGCGTCCCATCCCGGCCCGCTGGCTGCCCTGCCCCGAGAACAGGAACGCCAACCGCCCCTGCGCACGGTCCACGGACCCCCGGCTCCGTACGACCCGGGACGCGGGCTCTCCCGCGGCCAGTGCCGCGAGCCCGTTCAGCAGGCTCTCCCGGTCCGAGCCGAGGACCACGGCCCGGTTCTCGTGGGTGTCGCGGGAGGTCACCAGCGACTGCGCCACGGCGTCCACGTCCAGCTCGGACCGGTCCGCGACGAAGGTCCGCAGCCGCTCGGCCTGCGTCCGCAGGGCGTCCTCACCGCGGCCGGAAACCAGCCACGGCACCACCCCGGCCCGCTGCTCCTCAGCACCCTCGGTCGCGGGTTCGGCCGACGGTACGCCTTGCAGGACTAGGTGGCAGTTGGTGCCGCCCATCCCGAATGAGCTGACGCCCGCGAGCGCGGGCCCGGACTCCGGCTCCGGCCAGTCCGTCAGCGACTGCTGGACGCGCAGGTTGAGTGTGTCCAGCGGTATCCGCGGGTTCGGCGTCTCGTAGTGGAGGCTGGCCGGGATCTTGCGCATGTGGAGAGACAGGGCGGTCTTGAGGAGACCGACCATTCCGGCGGCACCTTCGAGGTGCCCCACGTTTGTCTTGGCCGAGCCGACCGTGAGGGGCAGCCGCCGGCCGGGGGCCGTGCCCAGGACGCTGCCCAGGGCGGAGGCCTCGACGGGGTCGCCGAGGGCGGTGCCCGTGCCGTGTAGCTCCACGTACTGGACGTCCGCCGGGTTGATGCTCGCCTGGTCGTAGGCCAGGCGCAGCACCTCGCTCTGCGCGGCCGCGCTCGGCGCCGTGAGTCCGTCCGTCGCGCCGTCGTTGTTGACGGCGCCGCCGCGGATCACGCAGTAGATCGTGTCGCCGTCGGCGAGGGCCCGCCCGAGGGGCTTGAGGAGCACGGCCCCGCCACCCTCACCGCGGACATAGCCGTTGGCGCGGGCGTCAAAGGTGTAGCAGCGGCCGTCCGGTGACAGTCCGCCGAAACTGTCGGCGGCGAGGGCGCTCTCCGGCACGATGTTGAGGTTCACGGCGCCCGCCACGGCGAGTTCGCAGCCGCCCGAGCGAAGAGCCTCGCAGGCCTGGTGGACGGCGACGAGGCCGGAGGACTGCGCTGTGTCCACGGCGAGGCTGGGGCCGCGCAGCCCGAGGGTGTACGACACCCGGTTGGCGATGATGGCGCGCTGCGTCCCGGTCAGCGAGTGCTGGGTGACGGCGGACAGGCCCTGGCGGTTCAGCAGCACCGCGTAGTCGTTCGCGATCGCACCGACGAAGACGCCGGTGCGGCTGCCGCGCACCTGCCGCAGGGGGATGCCGGCGTCCTCGAACGCCTCCCAGGAGAGTTCCAGCATAAGCCGCTGCTGGGGGTCCATCATCGAGGCTTCACGCGGCGATATGCCGAAGAATGCGGGATCGAATGTGTCCACCCGCTCGAGAAAGGCTCCGTGCCGTGCCGCGGGGGGAAGACTCTCGGCGTTCCAGCGGTCCTGCGGCACTTTCCCGATCGCATGCCGTGCGTCGCGGAGCAGCGCCCAGAACGTGCTCTTGTCGGAAGCCTCGGGGAGTCTGCAGGAGAGCCCCACTATGGCGATTGCGTCATCCGGTATCCCGACCTCGGTGAAGCCGTCGCGGAATTGAGACATGCGACCGTGATCCCCCAGTAAGTGAAATGCATGAGAAACGCCCCCTGCGGCACACGCAAAGGCAGTTGCCGACTGTAATCAAATGATCGTTGGACCCACACCCCTATCGATCCCCTAGTGACCGCCGAACTCGCAGGCGGTCAGGGGCGGAAGCGCCGAGGGGTACGGGTCCCCGCGCGGAAACCCGTACCCCTCGGTGTCGCTCAGGCCGACGGAGCCTGCACGGCGAGTGAGTGCCGGAATACGTTCCGCGGATCCCAGAGCGCCTTGACCGCCTGGAGGCGCGGGTAGGCGTCCTTGTAGTACAGCTCGGACCACGGCACCCCGGAGGTGTTCCACTCGTCGTCCGCGAGGTCGACGTCCGGGTAGTTGACGTACGCGCCGTCGGCGGCACCGCCGGGTATCGGTACGCCGCCGGTGTCCGCGTACACGTCTCGGTACAGCTCGCGGATCCACCGCACGTGGACCGGGTCCTGCGCGGGGTCCTCCCAGGTCGTGACGTAGACGATCTTCAGGACGGAGTCGCGCTGCGCCACCGCGGTCCGGTCCGCCGGGACGGCGTTGACCTTGCCGCCGTAGGCGATGAGCGCGACGACCCCGGCCGGATTGTCGTAGTCGGTGCTGGTCAGGCGCGTGTACAGGGTGTTGATCTGCCGGTCGTCGAAGCTCCGGCGCGCGTACGCCGCCTTGATCTTGGCCCGTCCGGTCATGTCGCCGTCCCCCGCGATCCCGGGCCAGCGGGTCGAGTGCAGCCACGGCAGCCGCCGGGTGTCGCTGTGCGGCTGCACGCCCACGCCCTCCCAGATCGCCGCCAGGTACGTCTCCAGCCGCTTCTCCGCGTCCGGGCCGGTCGCGTCGAGCTGCGTGGTCATCGCGAGGGCACCGGACTGGCTGCGGGTGAGGGCCAGCACGCTGTAGAGGTCGCACCAGGGGGAGTCGGGGCCGCTGTTCTGCTCGAACCACCAGCCGTGGTTCCGCACGAGCCGCGCGAAGGCCGCCTCGTCCAGCCCCTCCCAGGGCCACACCGTGGTGTTGAGGAGTACCTCCGACGGCGGCCGCGGCAGCAGCCGGCTGGGCTCCGGCGCCACGTCGGCGGCGTCGGCGGTCCGCAGCCAGTACCGGACGACGACGCCGAAGTTCCCGCCGCCGCCCCCGGTGTGGGCCCACCACAGATCATGGTGCGGATCGTCCGGCTCGCGCGTCGCGATCACGGTCCGCGCGTCGCCCGACGCGTCGACCACGACGACCTCGACCGCGTCCAGATAGTCGACGATCGAGCCGTGCATCCGCGACAGCGGGCCGTAGCCCCCGCCGAGGATGTGCCCGCCTGCCCCCACATCGGGGCACGCCCCGCCGGGCAGCGTCACGCCCCACACCCGGAACAGCGTCTTGTAGACCGCGCCCAGCGTGGCCCCGGCCTCGACGACGAACGCGCCGCGCTCCTCGTCGAATCCGACCGCCGACAGCCGCGACATGTCTATCACCACACGGACATCCGAATGGGCCACGAAGTCCTCGTAACAGTGCCCTCCACTGCGCACGGCCACCCGCTTGCCCGACCGGACGACACGAGAAAGAACCTGCTCGATCTCGGCGGCGGATCCCACCAGACATATCTCGTCTGGCTCGCCGACGAACCGGAGGTTCTCGCCCCGGCGTAAGTCCTCGTACTGGATATCGCCGGGGGTCACGGAATCGATGTGCTTCACGCTGCTTCTCCTGCCTCGGGGGCGAGGACGTGGTGCCGTCCTGTTGCCGTGGGATCCTAATCCACGTTTCGGCACGGTAATTGGGGATATCCGGAGGCGAGCGGAAGCGGACGCGGAGGCGATGAGGAGCGGTCCGGCGGACGGGTCACCGACCGGGGCGAAGGCGCTGCGATCGCACACACGGCGAACGCGCTAGGGGCGAGTAGTACGCCAGGCGCCGTGCCCGCAACGTGGCGTACAGCACGGTCCGGGGAGGGCTGACTGGACGAGCCGCCGGGTTGTAAGCTGCGGAGACCGCCCTTGACCTGCACACGCTGGCAGGGAGCCGTCTTTCAGGAGTCCAAAGTGCTGCGTACTCTGTTCAAGTCCAAGATCCACCGCGCCACCGTCACCCAGGCCGACCTGCACTACGTGGGATCCGTGACGATCGACGCCGATCTGCTCGACGCCGCCGATCTGCTGCCCGGTGAGCTGGTGCACATCGTCGACATCACCAACGGCGCCCGGCTGGAGACGTACGTCATCGAGGGGGAGCGCGGGTCCGGAGTGATCGGGATCAACGGGGCCGCCGCCCATCTCGTGCACCCCGGCGACCTGGTGATCATCATCAGCTACGCTCAGGTCACCGACGCCGAGGCGCGGGCGCTGACGCCGCGGGTGGTGCACGTGGACCAGGGCAACCGGATCGTGGCCCTGGGTACGGACCCGTCGGAGCCGGTGCCGGGCTCGGACCAGGAGCGCAGCCCGCAGGCCGTCACGGCCTGACGCCGACCCGGGACCGAACACCAGGAGCCTGCCATGAGCGACATCGAGATCCGCGACGACCGGGCCGCCGGCCGGCTGGAGGCCCTCGGCGACGGAGAGGTCGTCGGGCACGTCGAGTACTTCGTGCTCGACGCCCCGCGCACCGCTCTGGTGCCGGTCCACACGATCGTCGAGCCCGCACACGAGGGGAAGGGCATCGCCTCCTCCCTCGCGCGCGAGCTGTACGCCATCGCCGGGCGCGAGGGCGTTCCGGTCGCCCCCCTGTGCCCGTACGTCGTCAAGTGGGCCGCCAAGCATCCCGACGAGGCCCCGGCCGCCGACCCCGAGCTGCGCACCGCGGCGAAGGAATGGCTGGCCGCCCACCCCGGACGGTTCTAGGCCGCCCGGTCCCCGAAAGGGGTGCTTCCTGTCGGCGTGCCCGGTGACACAGGTCACATCCGCGACGCAGGAGTTGGTGAAGCTCAGCGCCGGCCAGATCAACGGTTGTGGGTTCCGCACCGACATGCACGCCAAGGACGCGGCGGCCGCGGGGGAGACCTCGGTACGTCTCAACCCCGTCGCGGCGCGGCGGGAGGCGACGTTCTTCACCGACGCCGAACGGGCCGCGCCGGAGCTGACCGAGGAGGGGACGCGCATCGCGGACGCGGCGGGCGGCGTGCCGGACGAGGTGTGGGAGAACGCCGCGAAGCACTACGACGAGGAGCAGCTCGGCGTGCTGGTCGCCCTCATCGCCTGATCAACTCCTACAACCGGTCGAACGTCCTCGTCCGGCCGCCGGCGGGCGGCTACGAGCAGGGCATGTTCGGCTGACGGGGCGTCCGGTCTGGGTGAGGGTGGTCCGGTAGGGCGAGTGGGCGGGCGGTCCTGTCCGGACATGGGGCCGTCCGGTCGGGCAAGGGGCGGTCCGGTCCGGGGCAGGCACCGGGCGCCCTCGACCCGCGCGGTGCGCCCTGAGCCCGCGGCGGCCCGTCCGCGCGCCGGGCACCGGCGTTGGGCCATGCGGAGGGTGCGCCACGGCTCCACCGGGTGACTGGCCGCGCGGGCGCCGGGTACGCGGGGAGTAGTCCAGAGCCACCGTCGACCGACTGGCCGGAGGACGCCATGACCGACCCGTACCACGACCCGGTGCACCCGGGCCCGACACCCGGCCCGGAGCCCCAGCAGCCGTACCCGGATCCGGTGTCGCCGCCGGATCCCTCACCGGCCCCGCAGCCGCCGGGCCCGGGACCCGAACCGACCCCGCAGCCGCCGGGCCCGGGACCCGAACCAACTCCCCAGCCCCCAGGACCGGGTCCGCAACCCACGCCCCAGCCCCCGGGTCCGGGCCCGCAGCCCACGCCGCCACCGCCGCCGGGGCCCGGGCCGATCCCGCCTCCCGGGCCCGGCCCGAACCCGCAGCCGCCGGGCCCGAACCCGTTCCCGGAGCCGGAGCCGTCCCCGATCCCGCCGGGCCCCGAACCGGTCCCCAACCCGGAGCCGGGTCCGCCCCTCACCTAGGCCCTGTCGTTTTGGATCATCCCGGCGTCGCGGGGTCTGGCACGCACTCCCCGAGCTCTTCGAGCAGGGGGACCCCCACCGCGTTGGCGCCCTCCTCCGCCTTGCAGCTGCACGCACCAGACCCCGCTCGGGTCGGCCGGAAGGCGCCGCACCTCACAGCCGGCCTGATCCGAACGACAGGGCCTGGCCGGGCGGCTGTCCTGACCGGGCGGCCGTCCTGGCCGTGCGGCGCGGCGGAGAGGGGGGGGCGCCTCCCGGGCAGCCCTCGGGGCCGACTGCCGGCCACCCTCAGCCCGCCACGCGGTGACCCCGGCCGCCGCTCCCTACGCCGTGACCTCCGACCGGTCCCCGCCCCACAGCGTGTGGAAGGAACCGTCGCGGTCCACCCGCCGGTAGGTGTGCGCGCCGAAGAAGTCGCGCTGGCCCTGGGTGAGGGCGGCCGGGAGGCGTTCGGCGCGCAGGGCGTCGTAGTAGGCGAGGGCCGCGGCGAAGCCGGGGGTCGGCACGCCCTGGAGGGTCGCGGCGACCAGCACCTCGCGCCAGCTGTCCTGCGCGGCCGCGATCTCCCGCGCGAACGTCTCGTCGCTCAGCAGGCTCGGCAGGTCCGGCCGGGCGTCGTACGCCGCGCGGATGCGGTCCAGGAACGCCGCCCGGATGATGCAGCCGCCGCGCCAGATCGACGACACCGCGCCCAGGTCGATGTCCCAGCCGTACTCCTCGCTGCCCGCGGCGATCTCGTGGAAGCCCTGCGTGTACGACACGATCTTCGAGGCGTACAGCGCCTGCTCCACACGGTCGGCGAAGGTGGCCGCGTCCGCCTTCGTCAGCGGCGACGCCTTCGGACCCGCCAGCTCGCGGGACGCGTCCCGCAGCGCCGCGTGCCCCGACAGCGACCGCGCGAAGACCGCCTCCGCGATGCCCGACACCGGCACGCCGAGATCGAGGGCGATCTGGACGGTCCAGCGCCCGGTGCCCTTCTGCTCGGCCTGGTCCACCACCACGTCCACGAACGGCTTGCCCGTGGCCGCGTCGACGTGCGCCAGCACCTCCGCCGTGATCTCGATCAGATACGAGTCGAGCCGGCCGGTGTTCCAGGTGCGGAAGATCTCCGCGATCTCGGCCGGCGTGTACCCGGCGACCTCACGCAGCAGCTGGTACGCCTCGCCGATCAGCTGCATGTCCGCGTACTCGATGCCGTTGTGCACCATCTTCACGAAGTGCCCGGCACCGTCCGGACCGACGTGCGTCACGCACGGCGCCCCGTCCGCCGCCTTCGCGGAGATCTTCTCCAGCATCGGGCCGAGGGAGTCGTACGACTCCGTCGAGCCGCCCGGCATGATGCTCGGCCCGTTCAGCGCGCCCTCCTCGCCGCCGGAGATGCCCGTGCCGACGAAGTGGATGCCCCGCTCGCGCAGCTCCCGCTCCCGGCGCCGGGTGTCCGCGAAGTGCGCGTTGCCACCGTCGATGATCATGTCACCGGGCTCCAGCAGCGGGGCGAACTCCTGGATCACCGCGTCCGTCGGCTCGCCGGCCTTCACCATGATCACCAGGCGGCGCGGCCGCTCCAGCGCGTCCACGAACTCCTTGGCGGTCTCGGTCGCGACGAAGTCACCCTCGTGCCCGAACTCCTCCACCAGCGCGTGCGTCCGCGACGCCGTCCGGTTGTGCAGCGCCACCGCGTAGCCGTTGCGCGCGAAGTTACGGGCGAGATTGCGGCCCATCACCGCGAGTCCCGTGACACCGATCTGGGCTGAAGTGCTCATACCGCCTGCTCCCGAAGACATAGAAGACATGGGGAAGGGTGGGGGGAAGATCGTGCCGTTCCTGCCCGCCAGTATCGCCTCTCGACCATGCTGACGTGCCGGTACGCCGGCCGCACATCCGGCCGCGCCGCACCCTCGGTACGCACGGAAGGCACCCGGAGTCTCAGCCTCCGGCTCAACAGGTGGCGATTCCAGGCCACTTGGCGCCGACGAGAGGCCGAATCGCTGCCTTGTCATGGCCTGTTCCCGGCGCCTACTGTGCCGCTTCTGACGCTCACGCGTGTCGAGGGGGGCTCCCAGCATGGCCGTACGCGGCCGGCACCGCCGGTACCAGCCGAACAGGATCAACCGTGCCTCGCTCACCGTCACGGCGGGCGGTGCGGGCATCGCCCTGCCGCTCATCGGCGCCGGTGCCGCGCACGCCGCCGACGTGAGCACCTGGAACAAGGTCGCCGCCTGCGAGTCCAGCGGCCACTGGAGCGTCAACACCGGCAACGGCTACTACGGCGGCCTGCAGTTCACCCAGTCCACCTGGGCGGCGTACGGCGGCACCGCGTACGCCGCGCGCGCCGACCTCGCCACGCGGCGGCAGCAGATCGCCGTCGCCGAGGAGGTGCTCGACGGACAGGGCCCCGGCGCCTGGCCGGTGTGCTCGGTGCGCGCCGGGCTGACCAGGGGCGGTCCCGCACCCGACGTCCACCCGGACACCGCCCGCACCACCGCATCCCGGCCCGTGGAGCGCTCCGCCCAGCGATCCGCCGAGCGGTCGGTACGCGATGTCCAGCCGCAGACCACGCCCCAGTCCCGTGCGGGCCGTACCGAGATGTACACGGTGATCCACGGCGACACCCTCTCCGGTATCGCCGAGTCCCAGCACGTGCCCGGTGGTTGGCAGCGGCTGTACGAGGCGAACCGGGCCACCGTCGGTGCCGACCCCGACCTCATCGTGCCGGGGCAGCGGCTGCGCGTGCACGGCGGCGGGACGACGAAGGCCGCCCCGAAGAGCCACGGCTACGCCGGCAGCGCGGCACCCGCGCAGAAGACCCCGTCCAAGAAGGCCCCGGCCAAGACCAGGCATGCCGTGCCGGAGCAGAGCCGGAAGGCCGGCGGTCACACCCTCTTCGCACCCGTCGGCGGCGGCATCGGCACGCCCTACCACGCGGCGGGTTCTTCGTGGTCGAAGGGCTACCACACCGGCGTCGACTTTCCCGTGCCGACCGGCACGTCCGTACGGGCCGTCGGTTCGGGCGAGGTCGTGGACGCGGGGTGGGGCGGGTCGTTCGGCTACCAGGTGGTGATCCGGCACGCGGACGGCCGCTACACCCAGTACGCGCACCTGTCGGCGATCTCCGTGCGGGCGGGGCAGTCCGTCGGTGGCGGTCAGCGTATCGGCCGTACCGGCTCCACCGGGAACAGCACGGGTCCGCACCTGCACTTCGAGGTCCGCACGGGACCCGGCTTCGGGACGGACGTGGATCCGCTGGCGTATCTGCGGGCCGGCGGGGTCAGGATCTGACCCGGGTCCGATGCCGGTCCGGCACCAGGACCGGCACGCCCGGCACCAGCACGGGGACGCAGTGGCTGACGTAGAGCGGGGCGCAGACGTACAGCACCTCGCCCGCCGCCTCCCCGCCCCGGTACGTCACCGAACGCCCGCCGGAACCCGCCGGCACCACGGGAACGGTCCGCGCCACGTCCTGCGCGGGCACGACCACCACGACGGGCACCTCCACGGACACCGGTTCGGGCACCGGCGCCTCCACCGGATCCGCGTCCGCCCCGGACAGCGCCGCCGCCTCCGCCGGAACCGGTCCGGGCACCGCCACGTGCACTGCACCCGCGTCCGTCCGGGACAGCGCCGCCGCCTCCAGGGGGACAGTTCCGGGCACCGCCACGTCCACTGCACCCGCGTCCGCCGCCCCGGACAGCACCGCCACCTGCGTCCCAGAACGCACCGCCGCCCCCCGCGTCCCTGAGGCCCCCGCCGTCTCCGCCAGCCGCTCCGTCGTCAGCAGGATCAGCCCGCCCGCCGCGAGGACTCCGCATCCCAGCGCCAGCACCGTGCCCGTCGTGCCGTGGCGGAAGGTCTCGCCGAACATCGTGATGCCCACCGCCGCCGCGACCACCGGGTTCACCACCGTCAGCGTGGCCAGCGGCGCGGTCAGACCGGCGCCCCGGTAGGAGGCCTGGGACAGCAGGACACCCGCGCACGCGAACACGCCGATGACCGCCAGCGACGGCACCTCGGACATCGTCGGGCCGCCGGTGAGGTCCACGGCGACGGTCTTGGTGAACACCGAGGACATGCCGAACGCCACGCCGGCAGCGGTCGCCAGCAGCGCGCCGCGCACCGCCGGATGCCGTTGCGCGGCCCTGCCCGCCACCATGAGCGCGGCTACCGCGCCGACCGCCACCAGCGCGCTGCTCACGCGCTGCGCCGTGTCCAGCGACTGCGCCGCCGACATCCCGACCAGCGCCAGCAGGCCCGCCAGACCGGCGGTGGCCATGATCGCGCCCCGCCAGGCGGTCGCCCCGGCCCGGCGGCCGACGAACAGGGCCGCCATGGGCAGCGCCAGCACGATCGTGAGCGCGCCGAGCGGCTGCACCAGGCTGAGCGGGCCGTAGGCGAGCGCCACCACGTGCAGCAGACCGCCGAGGGCGTTCAGCGCCAGCGCCCCCCACCAGGCGGGCCGGCGCAGCGGCGCGTAGCTCTCGCCGGGGTCGGTCGCGGCGACCCGCTCCTGCACGATCGCCCCGGCCGCGTAGGCGACGGCCGAAACGAGCGACAGCAGGACGGACAACGCGAGGGCGCTCATGAGCGGCTCCTTCGCGGAAGGCGGGGCTTCCGGCCCCGGCGCGACGAACGGTCGGCTGGCATGTGCAACACGATGCCCCGCGGGCGTGTTCCCCGTCGTCGTCCCTGAGCACGCAATGCTTCCTACTGCCGATGGAGTACGACCGGCCTCCGGTCATCCCTCAGGGGGGTGACACGGGCCGTGACCCGGTGATCACGGCTCCGGAAGCCCTTGGTACTACTGCTGCTCGTGGACCTCGACCCCGAACTCGCCGCGCTGCGCCCGCTCGGCGGCTTCTTCCTCCTGCGCGTGGCCGGACCCGGGCACCGGGCGCTGCCCACCCTCGCGGAGGCCTACGGAGGCGCAGGGCCGCAGGGCCGGCGGGATCCGCTCGACGTGCGGGTGCGCAGGGTCGCGGACGGTGTCCGCGCGCCCGAAGCGCGGGTCGCGGCGTCCATCGCCCACCAGGGGCTGGCGGCCCGGCTCTGGTCCGTCGCCCTCGGCTGCGCCGCGCTGTACGGCACGCTGCCCGACCTGAACCCGCGGCTGCTGCGCTGGGACCCGGAGGGCAGCGCCCCCGACGACCTGTGGCTGACGCGGGTACGCCCGGGCACGGACCTCGCCCGTGCCGTCCTGGACGGCCACCTGCACCCGCTCGCCACAGCCCTGCGCGCCCGCCACCGCCTCGCCCCCGGCCTGCTGCGCGGCAACGCGGCCTCCGCGCTGGCCGGCGCGGGCCGGCAGCTGCAACGCTGGGCGCTCGCCCACGACCGCCGCGACATCGCGGCACGCGCCCGTACCCTGACCGCCGCCCTGCTCACCCATCCGGACCTCGCCGGCGCCGGCACCCTGACGGGCCCCGCGACCGGCGCACCGAGCGGGCCCCAGGCGTTTCGCCGGCGCAGTTGCTGCCTGTACTACCGGGTGCCCGGCGGAGGCGTGTGTGGTGACTGTTGCTTCCCGAGGCCCCCGCGCTCTTCCCCACGCGCCCCGTCTGGGTGACCATGAAGGTGACCGGTGACCGGCAAGGTGACCGCGATGGCAACAGCCGCCGAGTACAGGGGGTCGACGGGTGCGAGTGGGACTGCTGACCCGGGAGTACCCCCCGGACGTGTACGGCGGCGCGGGCGTGCACGTGGAGTTCCTGGCCCGCGAACTGGCGCCCCTGGTCGATCTGGACGTGCACTGCTGGGGCGAGGGCTCGTCGGTGGACAAGGCGGCCGGCATCCAGCGGCACCGCCCCTGGTCCCGCCTCGACGACGCCAACGACGCGCTGCGCACCTTCTCCGTGGACCTGTCGATGGCCGCTGCCCTGCGGGGCCGCGACCTGGTCCACTCGCACACCTGGTACGCCAACCTCGGCGGCCACCTCGCCAAGATGCTGTACGGCGTCCCGCACGTGGTGACCGCGCACTCGCTGGAGCCGCTGCGCCCCTGGAAGGCCGAGCAGCTCGGCGGCGGATACGCGCTCTCCGGCTGGGCCGAGCGCACCGCCGTCGAGGCCGCCGACGCGGTGATCGCGGTCTCCGGCGCCATGCGCGAGGACATCCTCGCCTGCTATCCGGCGCTCGATCCGGCCCGGGTGCACATCGTCCACAACGGCATCGACACCGCGCTGTACCGGCCCGACCCCGGCACCGACGCCCTCGCCCGGGCCGGCGTCGACCCGGACCGCCCCTACGTGCTGTTCGTCGGCCGCATCACCCGGCAGAAGGGCGTCCCGCATCTGCTGCGGGCCGTGCGGGACATCGACCCGGGCGCGCAGGTCGTGCTGTGCGCGGGCGCGCCGGACACGCCGGAGATCGACCGGGAGTTCCGCACCCTGTACGAGGAGCTGAGCGCCGTACGCGACGGCGTGCACTGGATCCCGCGCATGCTGCCGCGCGCCGAGGTGATCCAGTTGCTCACGCACGCGGCGGCGTTCGTCTGCCCGTCGGTGTACGAGCCCCTGGGCATCGTGAACCTGGAGGCGATGGCCTGCGGCACTCCCGTGGTCGCCTCCCGGGTCGGCGGCATCCCCGAGGTCGTCGAGGACGGCGAGACCGGGGTACTCGTCGACGTGGACGAACACTTCGAGTCCAGTCTCGCCCGCGCGCTGGACCGGGTCCTCGCGGATCCGGCAGCCGCCCGGCGGATGGGTGAGGCGGGACGGGAGCGGGCGGTCACACAGTTCGGCTGGGACGCGGTCGCGCGGCGCACGGTACGGCTCTACGAGGAGATTCTCGGCGGCACCAAACAGGCGTAACGCGCCCTGACCAGGGGCAGGGATCCGTCAACCAGGTGAGGGGAGCGGCCATGCGTCGTGGTGGTCCTTCGGTGCTCGGCATCGTGCTTGCGGGCGGAGAGGGCAAGCGCCTGATGCCCCTGACCGCCGATCGCGCCAAACCGGCGGTCATCTTCGGCGGGACGTACCGCCTCGTCGACTTCGTGCTGTCCAACCTCGTCAACGGCGACATCCTGCGCATCTGCGTGCTGACCCAGTACAAGTCGCACTCACTGGACCGGCACATCACCACGACCTGGCGGATGTCCAGCCTGCTCGGCAACTACGTCACCCCCGTCCCCGCCCAGCAGCGCCTCGGCCCCCGCTGGTACCTGGGCAGCGCCGACGCGATCCTGCAGTCGCTGAACCTCATCCACGACGAGCAGCCGGAGTACGTCGCCGTCTTCGGCGCCGACCATGTCTACCGGATGGACCCGCGGCAGATGCTGGCCCAGCACATCGAGGGCGGCGCGGGCGTCACGGTGGCCGGGATCCGGGTGCCGCGCAGCGAGTCCTCGTCCTTCGGCGTGATCACGCCCGGCTCGGACGGCCGCACGGTCCACCGCTTCCTGGAGAAGCCCGCCGATCCGCCGGGTCTCGCGGACGACCCCGCGTGCGTGTTCGCCTCGATGGGCAACTACATCTTCACCACCAAGGCGCTGATCGAGGCCCTGCACCGGGACGCCGAGGACGAACACTCCGTGCACGACATGGGCGGCTCGATCCTGCCCCAGCTCACCGAGCGCGGGGAGGCGCAGCTGTACGACTTCAGCGCCAACCACGTCCCCGGCGAGACCAGCCGCGACCAGGGCTACTGGCGGGACGTGGGCACCCTGGACGCGTACTACGAGGCCCACATGGACCTCATCGCCGAGCGGCCGGCGTTCAACCTGTACAACCGGCAGTGGCCCATCTACACGCACTCCAGCGATCTGTCCCCGGCCCGCTTCAACGCCGGCGGCATAGCGGGCGAGTCGATCATCAGCGCGGGCTGCCTGATCCGCGGCCAGGTGACCCGCTCCGTGCTGTCCCCGGGGGTCGTCGTCGACCCGGGCGCGGTGGTGCAGGGTTCGGTACTGCACGACAACGTGCACATCGGCCGGGGTGCGATCGTGCGAGGCGCGATCCTCGACAAGAATGTCGAGGTCCCGCCGGGCGCGACGATCGGCGTCAACCCGAGCCGGGACGCGGAGCTGTACACCGTCTCCAAGAGCGGCGTGATCGCCCTCGGGAAGGGCCAGCGGGTGTCGTAGGGGAAGGACCGGTCAGCCGTTGGCCTCCTGCATCGCCCGGAAGTTCTTCATGATGGCCTCGCTGGTCGGGCGCACCTCCCGGGTCGGGCTGAACTGCAGGGCCTCGGTGCCCGGCGCGGTGCGCACGGGTACGTGCCCGGGCGGTGCGTAATACGCGTCGCCCTCTTCGTAGACCTCGTCGCGGTCCGCGTAGTGGAAGACCAGCTGCCCCTTGAAGACATAGCCCCAGTGCGGGCACTGGCACCGGTCGTCCGGTAGTCCCCTGAGCAGCGGCGTGTGATCGACGTTCTCTTGGAAGGTGATGAAGTCCACCGTGTAGTCGTCCAGCTCCTCGGACCGATCGAGAACGATTCCGAAGTCGCCGCCCTGGGTGGCCGTGTCCCTCGAAACCTTCGGCATCTGTGTCGCCTTCTTCCACCGAGCAGGGCTTCCTCCTCTCATTCTGCGCGCCGCCTGGGACCCCGGCACCCCGCGCGATTGTCATGTCCCTGGACGGGAGCGGTTTCCGTGCTGTCATGCCGACGGCCGCCATTACAACGATGTAAAAGCGCGGTCGCACGATGCGACGAGCCGTCACCCGCCCTCCCCCGCAGGAGGATTCATGCGCACCGGACGCCTCAGAACGGCACTCGCCCTCCTGTTCGCCACGGCCCTGGGACTCGCCGGGCCGGCCGCGGCCCCGGACGCCGTCGCGGCCCCCGCCGCCGGCGCGGCCGAGGTCCACGGACTCAAGGGCGAGTACTACGCCCAGTCCGCCCCAGGAGCCTTCGACTTCCACGAGCTGAAGGCCACCGGGTAGGTCCACAAGCGGCTCGGGTTCAACTCCGTGCGCAAGCACATCAAGGTCGAGCCCGACCGCTGGTTCTACTGGACCGACCGGCTCGGCCTGCTGGTCTGTCAGGACATGCCCGCCATGACGGCCGGCGTGGACCCGGGCGCGGCGGCCCGCGCCGAGTACGAGCGCGAGATGAGGCAGGTCATCGACGAGCACGTCTCCAGCCCGTCGGTGATCATGTGGGTCACCTTCAACGAGGGCTGGGGCCAGTACGACGAGGCCCGCATCGCCGACCAGGCCAAGGCGTGGGACCCGACCCAGCTGGTCAACGGCATGTCGGGGCTCAACCTCGGCCGCGACGGCGGCACCGGCGACGTGATGGACGAACACGGCTACCCCAGCCCCGCCCTGCCGCCGCACCCCGACGGCGAACGCGCCCTGCTCAGCGGCGAGTACGGCGGCCTCGGCCTCGCGGTGCCGGGCCACGCCTGGCCGGTGCAGCAGTCCTACGTCGATGTAGACCCGGCGGCGTACACCGACGACTACCTGGCGAAGCTCGCGGAGGTCCACGCCCTCGCTGCAAGGGCGGCAACGGCGCCGTGTACACACAGATCACCGATGTCGAGGGCGAGCTGAACGGGCTGCTCACCTACGACCGCCGGGTGCTCAAGCCGGACGCCGACCGGCTGGCCGCCGCACACCGGGCGCTGATCGTGACGCGTCCCGGGCGACCGTGGCCGGCTGTCCGGCGCCCTGACCGCCGCCCCCGGACGGCCCGCGGCCGTCCGGGTGGGGTGCCGGGGGGAACTGTGGAGCACTCCGCACCGAGCCGGCCTCAGATGTCCCATGAGTCCCATCCGTCACCCAAAGGGGTGGGACTTAATCTGCTGTTAACTGTGCGTAGCCTGATCGTACTTGACCGTAATCGGGTGCAGGGGTTTGACTGCTGACTCATCGGTCCGTCGACGCGAGGCAAGCCCTTGACTTCTGATCTGCTCGCACCCCTCGATCTGGCGTTCTGGAACATCGAGTCCGCCGAGCACCCCATGCACCTGGGCGCCCTCGGTGTCTTCTCCGCCCACTCGCCGACCGCGGGGGCGCACGCGGCCGATCTGCTCGCCGCCCGCGCCGCGGCCGTGCCCGGGCTGCGCATGCGGATCCGCGACGTCTGGCAGCCGTTGCGGGCACGCTCGCCGTTCACCTTCGGCGGAGCCGTCCGCGAAGGCGTGCCGGACTTCGACCCGCTCGACCACATCCGGCTGCACGCCCCCACCGCCGACTTCCACGCCGAGGCCGGCCGGCTCATGGAGCGGCCGCTGGACCGCGACCGGCCGCCATGGGAGGCGCATGTGCTGCCCGGCGCGGACGGGGTGTCGTTCGCGGTGCTGTTCAAGTTCCACCACGCCCTGGCCGACGGGCTGCGGGCGCTCGGCCTGGCCGCCGCCATCCTCGACCCCGTCGAGATGCCCGAGCCCCGGCCCCGGCCCGCTCAGCCGCCGCGCGGACTGCTGCCCGACGTGCGCCGGCTGCCCTCGCTGGTGCGCGGCGCGGTGTCCGGTGCACTGTCCGACGTCGGCCGCGCCCTCGACATCGGCGCCTCGGTGGCCGCGTCCACGCTCGCCATGCGCAGCACGCCCGCGCTGACCGCCGAGCCGTCGGGCACCCGGCGCACCGCCGGCGTGGTCCTCGACCTGGACGACGTGCACCGTATCCGCAAGGCCGTCGGCGGCACCGTCAACGACGTACTCATCGCGGTCGTCGCCGGCGCCCTGCGCACCTGGCTCGACGAGCGCGGCGACGGCAGCGAGGGCGTCGCGCCCCGCGCCCTGATCCCGGTGTCCAAGCGCCGCCCGCGCACCGCCCACCCGCAGGGCAACCGGCTCTCCGGGTATCTGATACGGCTCCCGGTCGGCGAGAGCGACCCGCTGGGCCGGCTCGCCGCGGTCCGCGTCGCCATGGACCGCAACAAGGACGCCGGCCCGGGCCGGGGCGCCGGAGCGGTCGCGCTGCTCGCCGACCACATCCCGGCGCTCGGTCACCGGCTCGGCGGGCCGCTGGTCTCGCAGGCCGCCCGGGTGTGGTTCGACATCCTGGTGACCAGCGTGCCGCTGCCCAGCCTGAGCCTGAAGCTCGGCGGAAACCCGCTCACCGCGGTCCACCCCCTCGCGCCGCTGGCCCGCGGTCAGTCCCTGGCGGTCGCGGTCTCGACGTATCAGGGCCGGGTCCACTACGGCCTCGTCGCCGACGCCGAGGCGGTACCGGATCTCGACCGGTTCGCGGCGGCGCTGACCCGGGAGGTGGAGACACTGCTCACAGCGTGCGAAGACTGAGCCCGCGCGTTTGGTTTCCGGGTGCGGCGCTCCGTTAGAATTCCGCGTTCGATAGCGGGCGCGGTCGGAGCGCCGCGGGACCAGACCAGGGATCGGCAGCGCGATGACGGTGACAGAGGACGGCTCGGCGACCACGGACGAGGTGGTGTACGGGCCCGGCATCGACCCCGAGCGCCTGGCCGTGTGCCTGAGCGTGCTGGAGGAGCTCGACCGGATCGACGTCGACCACCCCGACGCGATCGCGGTGCGCCGGGCCACCTCGCACATCTACCGCACGGTCAAGCAGCGCCGCCGCCAGGAGCGCCGCGCCGCCAAGACCGCGCACGACCGCGCGGTCACCGAGGCCACCGCCACCGGTTCCGCCGAGCGCATCGACGACGAGACCGAGGGCATCCTGCCGTCCTCCAAGGTCGAGGCCGGCCGGATCGCTGGGATACTCCAGCGCCCCCGCTCCTGCTACACCTGCAAGAAGCGCTACGTCGAGGTCGACTACTTCTACCACCAGCTGTGCCAGGAGTGCGCCGCGCTGAACCGCACCAGGCGCGACGCGCGCGCCGACCTCACCGGCAAGCGGGCCCTGCTCACCGGCGGCCGCGCCAAGATCGGCATGTACATCGCGCTGCGGCTGCTGCGCGACGGTGCCCACACGACGATCACCACCCGCTTCCCCAAGGACGCCATCCGCCGCTTCAAGGCGATGGAGGACTCGGCGGAGTGGCTGCACCGCCTCGAGGTCGTCGGCATCGACCTGCGCGACCCGGCGCAGGCCGTGTCCCTGGCCGAGCAGGTCGCCGAGGCCGGACCGCTCGACATCCTGATCAACAACGCGACGCAGACCGTGCGCCGCCTGCCCTCGGCGTACGCGGCACTCGTCGAGGGCGAGAGCGCCCCGCTGCCCGCGGGCGAACTCCCCGCCCACCACGTGATCGGCGCCTTCAACTCCGGCGCGGTCGACGGCATCGCGGCACTGCCCATCGGCGCCAGCGGTCTAGACGCGCAGAAGGTCGCCGACCTCGCCCTTGTCGCGGGCAACGCCAGCGTCGCCCGGCACCTGGACGGCACCGCCATCGACGCCGGCGGTCTCGTCCCGGACGTCGTCGACACCAACACCTGGGTGCAGACCATCGACCAGATCTCCCCGGTCGAGCTGCTCGAGACCCAGCTGTGCAACTACACGTCCCCGTTCATCCTGATCAGCGCGTTGCGCCCGGCGATGGCGGACGCCGCGAAGAAGGCGGCCAGCGGCCGGGCGTACGTCGTGAACGTCTCCGCGATGGAGGGCGTCTTCAACCGCGGCTACAAGGGCGCCGGGCACCCGAACACCAACGCCGCGAAGGCCGCCATGAACATGGTCACGCGGACCAGCGCCCAGGAGATGTTCGACGCCGACGGCATCCTCATGACCTCCGTCGACACCGGCTGGATCACCGACGAGCGCCCGCACTACGACAAGCTGCGCCTGGCCGAGGCCGGTTTCCACGCGCCGCTCGACCTGGTCGACGGTGCGGCCCGGGTCTACGACCCGATCGTGCGCGGCGAGGCGGGCGAGGACCTGTACGGCGTCTTCCTGAAGGACTACGCGCCCGGCAAGTGGTGACAGCGCGTCCCTGGGGTTCCGGTGGCTCAGTCGACGGCGCCGGTCCGGGCGTTGTGCGCGCAGAGCAGTTCCAGCACCGTGCGCCAGTCCTCCAGGACCCCGCCGTCCAGTGCGTCGGTGCGCGCCTCCTCGTCCGCCTGGCGCAGGGCGAGCAGCGCGTCGTCCGCGGCGGCGGCCTCGCGCGGGACAGCGCGCACCAGGTCGTGGACCCGCTCGCCGAGCAGTGAGCGCACCGCCCCGGCCGCCCGTTCGGCGCCGCCGGTGGCGTCCCCGGGCCGTAGCAACCGTCCCACGGCGAGCACCAGCCCGGCGACCTGGAGTTCCTTGTCGGCGGGCCGGCGCCGGCGCAGCAGCGCCGCGGTGCGCAGGGCGTGGTCGTGCAGATCGGCCGGGGCGGCGGTGCGCGCCGGCGGCAGGTCCCCCACGCCCCGGCAGGCGTACAGCAGATCCATCAGCTCCTCGACGCTGCGCAGTTCCATGCGCCTGTCCTCCCGTGTCCTCCCGCGAGACAGCCGGTGCCGGCACGTCAGCAGAGCATGGCCGGCCCACCGCTCAGTCAACGGCACGTGAACTGTCGGCCGAAGTCGAAGACCCGCGCGGGAACATAGGCCGATCGAGTGACTGATAAAAGGCGCCAAACCGGTCAAAAGGGTTGAATTCCCTAACGGAGACATGTGCGTGACTTGCCATGGTTACCCCAAATTTTCAGCCCCATCGAGCGGGGCCCCGCTCATTTGGTTAATCTGTAGCGGACGGACAGCGCAACGGGGTCCCACCCACACCCATCGTCCGTCATGGGACAAGCCGGTCCACCACGGCCTGATCCACTGCCAGTTGTCGACGCCACCGCGTCCGAACGCCTTGAGACAGACCCGAGCGGGCGTCGAAGAACAGGCCGCAGTATGGCCCGTACGTCCCCCGGGTGACCGACACATAAGGAGTGCGCGGTGACACCAGAGAAGACGAATCGCGAGCAGCGCCCCAAGGAACGTACGGAGCGCGCCGGCCGCCGGCCCGGAGAGATCGGCAGCCTCGACGTGTGGGCCCGGTCCGCCCCCATCCGCCTCGCCGGATACGAGGACGACCTCGCCGAGCCGCACATCCTGCCCAGCGTGGACTGACCCGCTTCGGGCAGGACCATCGCGATCGCCGAGAGGCATGGGCGTGTCAGACTCACGCCCATGCTGATCAGAGAAGCCGCGGTCGAGGACTGGCCGCAGATCTGGCCGTTCTGGCACCGCATCGTCGCCGCCGCCGAGACATACGCCTGGGACCCGGACACCACCGAGGAAACGGCCCGCGCCCTGTGGATGAGCCCGGCCAAACGCGTCTACGTCGCCGAGGACGAGAGCGGAGCCGTCGTCGGCTCCGCGTATCTGACGCCCAACTACGGCGGCCCGGCCGCCCGCATCGCCAACGCCGGCTTCATGGTCGACCCCGGCCAGGGCGGCCGCGGCATCGGCCGCGCCCTCGCCGGGCACGTGCTGGCCGAGGCCAGGGCCCACGGCTACCGGGGGATGGTCTTCAACGCCGTCGTCGAGACCAACCCGGCCGTCGGCCTGTGGCAGTCCCTCGGCTTCACGATCCTCGGCACCGTCCCGGAGGCCTTCGAGCATCCCCGGCACGGGCTGGTGGGACTGCACATCATGTACAAGGCGCTGTAGCCGACCACCCGGCACGCCGAAGCCTTCGCCCCGGCGGCGCACCCGGGGCCGCGCCCGCACGAGCCGCCGGGACCGCTCTCTCAGCTCCTCTCCCCGCGCCAGTCGCCGCCGCGTCGGGCCCAGCGCACCGCGGGTGCCACCGCGAGCCCCGCCAGGGCGAACAGGACGCCCAGCACCGCCCAGCCCAGCGCCCCGTGGGCGATCGCGGTGACCGTGACCAGCGCCGGGCCCGCCATCATGCCCGCCGACATGCCCGCACCGAAGACCCCCTGGTAGACGCCGTGGGCGCGGGCGTCGGCGAGTTCGTAGCCGAGGGTCCAGCCGCCGGCCGCCGACAGCACCTCGGCGAAGACCTGCACCACCGAGCCGGCGGTCAGCGCGAGCACCGCCCACAGGGGCGAGAGCCCGGCGGACACGGCGTACACCGCGCAGGCCGCGGCCAGCAGCAGGCCCGACCAGGCCATCGCCCGCACCGCGACCGGCACCCCCGCCGTGCGCCGGGCCACCCGCACCTGGAGCAGTGCCACCAGCACACAGTTGACGATCATCAGCAGCGCCGCCGTCCAGCGCGGCGCCCCGGTCCGCTCCACGATCCACAGCGGCAGCCCGACCTCGGACAGCGAGAACTGCACGACCAGGACCGCGTTCAGCACCGTCACCGCCAGGAACGGAAGATCGCGCACCGCCCGCCAGGGGCTGCCGGCCGGCGCACCGCCGTCCGGTGCACCCCGCTCGGCGACGTGCGCGGCCAGCGGCAGCCGGGGCACCAGCAGGGCCGGTCCCGCGAACGACAGCGCGTTCAGCACGATCACGGTCAGGTACGCGGCCCGCGAGTCCAGTTGCAGCGCGACGGCACCGAGCACGCCGCCCGCCCCCATGCCGACGTTCGTCACCATCCGCAGGTACGCCCGCGCCTCCACCCGGGTCGCCGCGGGCAGCACGTCCGCGTACAGCGCGCCCTGCACACCGCGGCTCGCCATCTGCAAACCCGTCGCCACGATCACCGTGACGAGGAAGCCGGCGTAGGAGTGCACCAGCGTGTACGCGGCCGTCGCCAGACCCGTACCGCCCCACAGCAGCGCGCCCACCCGCCGGGCGCCCCACCGGTCCGCGGCCCGCCCGGCGGGCACGCCGGCCGCCACACCGACCAGTCCGGCGACCGTCATACCGACGCCGACCGCGGTCGCGTCCAGGCCGACGATGCGCGTGAAGTACAGGACGCCGAGGGGGAAGTACAGTCCGTTGCCGAGGGAGTTGACGGCGGTCAGCACCGTGGCCAGGCGCAACGCCGGGTCGGTGGGCAGCAGTCCGCCGGCCCGGGTGGCGCGGCCGGTCTCCGGAACGGGGCGTGTCGTGGTCATGCGGATCAGGCAACCCGGTCGCCGGGCCCGCGCGGCATTGATTTAGCGTGGCGCTCAATGATCGAGTTCCGCTTCGGCATCGGAGACCTCGCCACCACCTCCTTCGCGTACTCCCCGCTGCAGGAGACGGTGTTCTCGCTGCGCTGCCTGCACGACCCGGCCCGCTACCCGCACCACCGGCCGTGGCTGCGCCGGATCCGGCCGCGCCTGGCCGGCCTCGACCACGAGATGCTGACGGCCCTGTCCGCGCCCTGGCTGTGGGTGCCGGACTTCCTCACCCCGCGGCCCTCCCGCGCCCGCCCAGCCGTCGCCGACGAACTCACCACGCTCCGCCGCACCCCGCCGGACGTCGTCGCCGCCGACTTCCGCGCCACCTACCGCACGAAGGGCGCCCTGCCGCCCGTCATCGCGCGGGGCCTGACCGACCCGCCGGCGCTGCTGACCCGGGTCGTGAACGCCCTGGAGGAGTACTGGCACGCCTGCCTCGCCGACGCCTGGTGGCCGCGCGTCCAGGCCGTCCTGGAGGCGGATCTCGCCCACCGGGGGCGGGTGCTCGCCGAGCAGGGCGCCGCCGCGATGCTGTCCGGGCTGGACGACCGGCTCACCTGGGACGACGGCCGACTGAGGCTGTCCACCCAGCACTTCACCGTCCCCGCCCCGTGGACCGACATCGTCGGCATCGCCGGGCGCGGGATGGTCCTGCTGCCCACACTGTTCGCCCGCGGCGCCCAGCCCACGATCGATCCGTCACGCCCGCCGGTACTGGCCTATCCGGCCCGCGGCCGCGCCCTCCTCTCCGAGCAGCCCCCGCCGGTCACGGACGACGCGCTCGGCCGCCTCCTCGGCCGCCCCCGCGCCCGCCTGCTGCTCCTGCTCGCCGAACCCGCCTCCACCACGGAGCTCGCCCACCGCCTCGGCGTCACCCCGGGCGCGGTCAGCCAGCACCTCACGGTCCTCTACGACGCGGGCCTGCTCACCCGCACCCGCACCGGCCGTATCGTCCACTACGCCCGCACCGCCCTCGGCGACGACCTGTGCCGTTAGGCCCTGGGCTCATGGCCGGCGAGCACGCTGCCCGTGCGGTACAGCTCCACGAGCAGCGGCCGCAGGGCGCGCCCGGCCGGGGTGAGTGTGTAGCGGGTGCGGACGGGGAAGCCGGGCAGCCGGTGCTGCTCGACCAGGCCCCGCTCGCGCAGGGTGTGCAGCCGCTCGGTGAGCACCTTCGCACTGATCTGCGGAAGCCCCTCACGCAGCTCGCCGAAGGAGTGCGGGCCCCGCATCAGTTCGCGCAGGACGAGCGTGGTCCAGCGGCCCGCGACCGCCGCCAGAGCGACCTCCACCGGGCAGTCCGGCTCGGGCCGGGCCGTGCGTCCCGCCGCTGAGGGCACCAGCTCGGGGTCCCACGCGTGGGTTTCCGTTTGGTGAGCCACGCCGCCACCGGCTTGGCTGCCGTCATGAGCATCCCCGCGAACGATCACGCACCCACCATCGCCCTCACCCCGGACCCCGCGCAACACCCCCGGGTGTTCGCCGCCGCCTTCAACTCCGGCAGCGCGCGGGCACTCGCCGCCGTCTACGAGGAGGACGCGGTGTTCGTGCCCCGCCCCGGCACGGCGGTGACCGGCCCGGACCGCTGGGCCGCCAACGCGGCGTTCCAGTCACTGGGCATACCGATCACGGTCCGCCCCCGGCACACGTATGTCGCCGGCGACCTCGCGTTGCTGGTCGTCGACTGGGTCATCGACGGCACCGGCCCGGACGGCACACAGGTCCACCTGGAGGGCACCGCCACCGATGTCGCGCGCCGCGGGCACGACGGCCTGTGGCGCTATGTCATCGACAATCCGTTCGGCACCGCGGGGTGACCGTGTCTGCTAGGCCGGCGACTCTTCCAGCGGCGCGGTCCGCCGCCACGGCAGCAGCCCCTCCAGCTGCTCGGCGAGCTGCAGGAGTTCCGCCTCAGTCCCGGGCCGCCCCACCAGCTGTACGGCGGTCGGGGCGCCCGAGGGCAGGGTGCCGAGCGGGATCGTCGCGGCCGGCCAGCCGGTGAGGTTCCACGGCGGGGTGAACGGCGAGTAGGAGGTGTTGGCGGCGATGTTGCGCAGCCAGCCCCGCTCGTGCCAGGGCGCGGCCTCGGGGGAGCGGCGCGCCAGTGCGGGCGTGAGCAGCACGTCGTAGTGCGCGAAGAACGGCTCCAGCCGTTCGCTCAGCTGCTCACGGGCCCGCCCGGTGCGCACGGTGTTCAGGAAGCGGCGGCCGACGGCCGCGTGGACGCGGGTGCGGCGGGCCAGCAGCCGCCGGTCCAGGCCGGCCGCGTCGACGGCGGTGCCGGCCGTCCAGTGGGCCAGCGCGGTCACCCCGAGCGTGAGCGGATACGGCGGCTCGGCGCGCCGTACCGTGTGCCCGGCGCGCGCCAGCAGCCCGGCCGCCGCACGCACCGCCGCCCTGTACGGCGCCGTCACCGCGACCCCGGCGAGCGGGCTGCGCAGGGACACGGCGATGCGCCGGGCGCCGGGCGCCGGGGGCCGTACGACGTCGGCGCCGGCCAGGACCGACAGGGCGAGGCGGACGTCCTCGACCGTCGTTGCCAGCGGGCCGTTCTCCGCCATGCCGAACCAGTCGCCCTCCCCGATGCCGGCCGGCACCACCCCGCGCCCCGGCTTGATCGTGACCAGGCCGCAGTTGGCGGCCGGGATGCGCAGCGAGCCCATGCCGTCGTTGCCGAGCGCCAGGGGCACGAAGCCGGCGGCGACCGCGGCCGCGCTGCCGCCCGAGGAGCCGCCCGCCGTGCGGGAGGTGTCCCACGGGTTGCGGGAGGTGCCGTGCACGCCCTCCGTCGTACCGAAGACGCACAGTTCGGGCACGTTCGTCAGGCCCACGACCACCGCGCCCGCCGCGCGCAGCCGGGCCACGGTCACGTGGTCGGCCCCGGCGGGTGTGTCCGCGGTGGCGGCGGAGCCGACGCGCATCGACTCGCCGCGCACGGCTAGGTTGTCCTTCACCGCCACCGGCACCCCGGCCAGCGGCAGTTCACCGAGATCGCCCCGGGCGCCGACGGCGTCGGCCTCGGCGAGCGCCGCCTGCGCGCGCACCGTACGGAAGGCGCCGATCCGCCCGTCCAGCCGGTCGATCCGGGCGAGATGCTCGGCCACCACCTCGCGCGGCGTGGCCCGCTTCTCGCGGACGGCGGCGGCGATCTCGGCGGCGGACAGACCGACCCAGCTGGTCACGGGCAGCTCCTCGACATCGGACGGCGGTGATTACTGGTGAGTAGTGCGTACGCAGGGAAAACTGTGCCCTGCCGGACGCCGTGCGTCGAGAGGCCGGCGGGGCGTGATCTCAGCCGGCCGCGGGGGTGGCGTTGTGTGCTCGTCCCGCCGGACGGGCCAGATCACGCAGGTCGTCCGGTAGCAGGTCCGTGACCCGCTGCCGCTCCGCTGCGCCGGATGCGCCCGCGCGGGCCAGCCGCAGCAGCCCCAGGTGCGCCTCGGCCTGCTCCTGCAGGGCGAGCAGCCGCTCGGCCGCGTCGATCCGCACGTCGGTGGGTGCCCCTTCGTCGTGGAGAACCGCCCGAAGGGACCGCAGTGCCGTGCCCCGCGCCTCCCGCCAGCGCGCCAACCGTGCCGCGGTCTCGACCCGCAGCTGCGCCTCGGCGCGCTCGCCCTCCAGCACCCGCCGATAGGCGGCCACGGCCTCGGTCCCGATGTCCAGCTTCTCCCACGCGGCGGCCACCGCCGCGTGGGCCGCGGGGTTCGTGATGTGCGGGCCGGCCAGGTCCCGCAGGAGCCGGCGACCCTCCTCGCCCAGGTCCTCGGCGAGCAGAGCGGCGGCCCTGGCGCGCGCGTCGAGCGGGACGGCGGGGTCCGACGCGAGGTCACGCGCGAGGCGGACGCGGCTGAAGGCGCCCAGGGCGGGCAGGTACGCGCAGACGGCCACGCGCAGCGCGGGTGGCGTCTCCCGGTCGGCCGCGAGCGGGTACCAGGCCGCCCGGGGGTATGCGTGGGCGGTTTCCGCGGCCGCGATCCGCTCGGCCAGAGGAGCCGCCGAGTCGCGGGCCCAGCCGAGCAGGGCCGTCCGGACGCGCTCGTCCTCGGCTTCGTCGTGGATCAGGTGGTACAGGTTGCGCAGCCCGGTGACGGCTTCCGGCTGTCGCCGGGCCAGGAGCCCGCTCCACCGGGCGAGGGCTTCGCCCATGTCCACGCCCGCCAGGAACCCTGCGGGGGCGGTGACGCCCTCGTCCTCCTGGAAGAACGACAGGTGTGTCAGGTGGTCGGGGAACGCGCCGTCGAACGAATGTGCGCCCATGGCCGTGTGCAGGCTGAGGGCGTGCAGGCGGTCCTGGCCGAGCCCCGCCATGAGTGTCCGCCAGCGGCGATAGGGGATCAGACCGAGCAGTCCGTGCACGGCCAGGGCCCGCACTCTCGGCCGGCCGACGGCCCCGTCGGCGATGCGTCGCATGGCTCGCCGAAGGCGCGGCACGATCGCCGCCCGGTGCGGTGTGTCGCTCGCGACCCGCAAGAGGTCGCCCGGCGGCACGGCCTCGTCGTCGATCAGCGCCTCCAGCCGCCTGCGCAGCGTCCTGTCCGGGGTCAGGGCGTCGGCGAGATCGAGCAGTCGCCACAGGTGATCGTCCGTCAGGCCCGACTCGTCGAGGATCCGGTGCAGGATCTCCACCGCGGTGCGCACGTCGACCTCGGCCAGGTCGGTGAGCGCGTCGATGCGGTTCTCCGTGCCCGCCCAGGGGTCTTCGGCGATACGCCGCAGCACCTGCGTGGCCAGAGCACGGTCCCCGGCGTCGAGCAGGCCGCTCGCAGCCGAGTGCTGGACGTCGCCGGGCAGTGTGCGGTCGAGGGCGAACTCGGTGAGCAGGGGGCCGAGCGCGGCCGGGTCGATGTCCTCCAGCGCCTCCACCGCCGTCAGCCGGTCGAAGGCCCCGATGTCGCGGTCCGCGGCCACACGCCTGAGCATGCTCTCGGCCTCCGCCGAGGCGCCCAGCTCCGCGAGGGATCTCGCGCACTGGGCGAACTCGAAGCGGTCCGTTTCGGGCTGGTGGAGAGCGTCGAGGAGAAGCTGTCGGCTCGCGGCTGTGTGCCCCAGCTCGCGCAGGGCGCCGGCCACCTGCGGTGCCTCCCATGACTCGGTTCCGGCCGCGGCCAGGGACAGGAGGCACTCCTCGGCCAGGGAGACGTGACCGGACTCGACGAGCCGTCCGGCTGCCTGGGTCCGGGTGAAGGCGGACCGCCGCTCGTCGCGTGCGACCCGCTCGAGCAGGTGCACGTCGTCGATGTGGTGCACGATGATGCCGACCAGGTCGTCGGACGACTCCGCGGCACCGGCCAGGTAGGCGTGGAGCGCACGGGCCGCGGCCCTGCCCGCCGCGGTCCCGCGGGCGGTCAGGCGACGGGCCGCGTGGTAGCGCAGGGCGAGCGGAAGGGACGCTTCCGTGCACACGTCCACCAGGGCATCGGGGCGTACCGGGGCGAGCAGCACGGCGCGCAGATACCGCACCAGTTCCTCGCCGGCCGCGGCCGCCACCGGGTTTGCCGCCACGGCGCCGGCCAGCGCGGTGCGGGTGGGCAGGCCCGTGCCGGCCGGAAGGCTTCTTTCCAGCTCTTCGACGTGGGCATGGGGAAAGTCGGTCGTGCGCAGAACGGCGCACAGGGCGGCTGTCGCGGCGTTCGGCTCCAGCTTCAGCAGCGCCAAGGCCGCCTTCAGGCGCGAATCCGGCACACAGTCGGCGTCCTCGGCCACAGAGGCGAGCCGTGCGCACGCCCCGGCGTGCTCGCCCGCGTCGGCGAGGAGCCGTGCGGCCTCGACCCGCAGGGTCGCCGGGAGGTCGCCGTCGTCGGCGAGCGCACCGGCCAGTTCCATGGCCCGGTCGCCGTACCGCCGCACGTAGTGCCGGAGCGCCCCGAGGCGTGGCTCATGCGGGACGGCCGGGTCGCGGACGACGGCGGCCAGGCCCTGCTCGTCGAGCACCGCGTACAGCCGGTCGAGGACCGTCTCCACGGTGAGGTCACCGACGCTCACCCGCCGCCCGTGCAACTTGATCACGGCGCGGGTGAACCGCGCCGTGAGCTCCTCGTCGGTGGCGAGTTCGTCGCTGAGGACGGTGGCGCACAGCAGCAGGTCGCGCCAGCCGCCGCTGTCCACGGCGGTGCGGAGGAACTCCCCCAGCGGGATGCCCCGGGCGTGCCAGCGCGCGGCCATGAACAGCACGAGGTTGGGCCGCTCGCCCGCGATCGCCTCGCGTACGACGTGCAGCGCCTCGGGATCCTTCGGGCCGAGCCGGTCCGCGAGGGACCACGCCGCCAGGTACTCCTGGATGGTGTGGTGCAGGAACTGCAGCTCCGTGCCCTGCTGCCGCACCAGACCGGTGAGGGTCAGGGCGCGGAACACCAGGTCCCGCGCTGCCGGCTGTCCCAGGTGCCGTTCCTGGAGGAGTTCGCGTGCTTGATCGAGCAGCGGCCGCAGGTCTCCGCCCTGCCGCCGCTCGGCCACCGTGAGCAGCACCTCGTGCACCTGGTCGAGCAGGCCGGGCGTGATGCCGTGCACCGGGGCGCCCCCGCGGGCAAGCCGCCGTGCACCCTTGTCCCGGAGCACGGCGAGGAACTGCTCGTACAGCTCGGCGGGATTGCGCGGCAGCTCCCGTACCGCCGCGACGACACAGATCATGGTCAGGTACAGCGGGTTGCGGGCGACCTCGCCCAGACGGCCGCGGCGCACACCGAGCGCGAGTTCGGCCGCACGGCGAGCGGCGTCCGGTACGGCGAGCGCCTTAAACCACGCGGCGGCGACCTGTCCGATCTCCCGGTCGCCGAAGCCCTCCAGGGCGTACCGGCCCAGCGCGGCCAGCCGGTTCATCTCGGCGGTGACCAGGGAGCGGCTGGCCACCACGAACCGCAGGTGGGGTTCGCGCGCCCACCGCTGGATCAGGCGGATGACGACGCCGCGTTCCTCGGGATCCAGCACCTCGTCGAGGCCGTCGACACACACCAGCCAGGCCACCTGCGGCAACGGCCCGGCGTCGAACATCTCCGGCCGGGGCGAGCGGCGCAGCCCCGGCAGATCCCGTCCCACCGCGGCCGCCAGGGCCTCGGCGAACGGACCGTTCGTCAGCTGCTGGGCGGCCACCCGCACCGGCATGTAGGGCGGGGCCTGCGCAGGGTCCTCCAGCCAGGCGGTGGCGCTCACGTACGTCAGCCGGCGCAGCAGGCTCGACTTGCCCACTCCGGCACCGCCGGTGAACAGCACGTGCTGTTCACCGGCGAGCACGCTCTCCGCCGGGCGGTTCGTCACCGGACGCCGCCGTCGGGGATCGTGGCCGTCGGCGTCGTCGTCGGGCGACGCCTCCTGCCGGACGTACACCGTCGACAGCGGTACGTCACCGGCGTCGGCCAGGAGCGCCGCGTAAGGGTGCTCGTCGGCTCCCTCGCGGGCGGCCGCCAGGTAGTCCCGCAGCAGCGGGCCGGGGTGGCGCAGCCCCGCGGCGCCGATCTGCTCGTCGGTGAGCGTTTCCAGCCAGTCGGTGGGCGGCTCGGCGGCCGGGTGGCGGGCGAGGATTTCCGCGATCGGAATCATGTGGGCGCTGCCCGCCTGGTTCGACGTGGTGAGCATGCCGCACACGGCGCCGGTACGCAGATTGACCACGGGGCTGCCGCTGAAACCCTCACCGACCGGGGTGCCGTAGCCACGGGCCAACGGCACGGAGTCGGTGAATGCCAGCCGGGACTCGCCCTGGTGCTCCAGGGTGGCCCCCTGCCCCGCACGGTAGGTGCCACGTGGATGCCCGTACGCCCACATGCGGTCGCCGAGTCGAGTGCAGGGCGAGGTCAGCACGGGGCCGGGGCTGGGGGAGACGCTTCCCGGATCGAAACGCAGGAAGGCGATGTCGAGACCGCCGGCCGACCGATGGCTGTCCTCGGCGGACGCGGTGAGAGGGAACTCCTGCCCCGTCACCGAGATCCGCCCGCGCACGGTGTCCGCGCCGGCAACCACGTGTGCACAGGTGACCACGGTCCCGGGCGCGAGGACGAAGCCTGTGCCGCCACCGCGCCCCTCCGGCAGGTCCAGGGCCACGGTCGCGCACTCCAGCAGCCTCTTCCAGAGGTCCACGGCTAGGGTCTTTCTTTCGGATCAGGCCGGGTCAGGGAGCGGGGTCTGGTGCCGTGGATCGCAAGGCGGAGGAGGGCGCCATGGCGGAGCCATGGCAACCGACGACAACGCGG
>NZ_JBICAJ010000029.1:0-28310 GCF_043088925.1 Streptomyces sp. NPDC014006
GCCCGGTTACATTTCGAACCCGGAAGCTAAGCCTTACAGCGCCGATGGTACTGCAGGGGGGACCCTGTGGGAGAGTAGGACGCCGCCGAACAATCATTCAAAGGGTTGGACCCCGAACTTCGGTTCCGGGTCCAACCCTTTTTTGCTTGCCGTCACTTGAGGTTCAGGTTCCGCATCGAGCATCGGTGGCATGGGTGCTGCTGCAATGCTCAGGGCCGCCGGCATAGGCGTCGGTGACGAGGTCGTCGTGCCGGCCTTCGGGAACGCGGAGGTCGCCGGTGCGGTGACCCTGGCCGGCGCGCTGCCGGTGTTCGCCGACATAGACCCGGTGACGTACTGCCTGGACACGGCCGCGGTCGAAGCGGCCCTGACTCCGCGGACAGCAGCCGTCGTTGTCGTACACCGCTTCGGGCGGGTGGCCGAGCTCGGGTCGCTGCGTGCGCTCGGGCAGCGGCACGGGCTGCTCGTGCTGGAACAGGCGGAGTCGGAGGCGCCGTACGACGAGGTCGCGCAGCGGCGCGAGCGGGCAGCCTATCTCGATGCCCGGCTGCGGGGGGTGCTGATCCCCGACGGCGGTGACGGGCACACCTACCAGCAGTACGTCGTGCGGGTGCCGGGCAACGGGCGACCCGATCGCGACGCCTTCGCCCGGGCCGTGCAGGCCAAAGGCGTTGACTGCCGGGTGCCCGTGAAGACGCCGGTGCACCGGCTGCCGGAGTTCCGGCGGTGCGTGTCCTTGCCGGTGACCGAACGGGCCGCCGACGAGACGCTTGCGCTGCCGGTCGACGGCGGACTCACGAAACGGGACATGCAGCGCATTGTGGGTGCCTGTAATGCGCTCGGCGGGCTGCTTGCTCCGGCCCTCTGAACGAGTTTGGGAATCCCGGCTCGATCAGGGTATGATTCTTTCCGTTGCCGCGAGGGAAACCTCGAAAAAGTGACAAGCCCCTATAGCTCAGTCGGCAGAGCGTCTCCATGGTAAGGAGAAGGTCAACGGTTCGATTCCGTTTGGGGGCTCCATGAGAAAAGCCCCCCGCCCATTGGGCGGGGGGCTTTTTCGTGTTCACTCCACGTTCAGTCCTTGTGCGGTTCCGGCACGCGCATCGCCAGGATGGCCATGTCGTCCGACGGGGCGTCCGAGGCAAAGCGCTCCACCGCTCGCATGATGCGTGCGGCGACCGCGCCGGCGGTCAGGCCCGTGCAGGTGGTCAGGACGTCGGCGAGACCGTCGTCGCCCAGCATGCGGGTGCCCTCGCGGCGTTCCGTGACGCCGTCCGTGACGCAGAGCAGGACGTCACCCGGGTCCAGCGTGACCGTCTGCTCGTACAGCTCCAGGTCCTCCATGACGCCCAGCAGCGGCTGGGGTTCGGCGGCCGCCGCCACCGTGCCGTCCTGACGCAGGCGCAGCGGGAGCGGGTGGCCGGCGCAGACCACCTTCAGTTCGGCGCTGCCGTCCTCCTGCGGGCGCATCTCGCCGTACAGGAGGGTCAGGAAGCGGCTGCGGGCGCCCTCGTCGAGGATCGCGGAGTTCAGGCGCTCCAGGACGGCCGGGCCGCTCAGCCCCTCGCGGGCCAGCAGGCGCAGGGCGTGCCGGGCGAGGCCGGTGACGGCGGCGGCGTTCGGGCCGGTGCCGCAGACGTCGCCGATGGCGAAGCCGTAGGCGCCGTCGCTGATCGGGAACAGGTCGTAGAAGTCGCCGCCGACCTCGTTGCCTTCGCCGGCCGCGCGGTAGATGACCTCGACCTCGACGCCGTCGATGTGCGGCAGCTCCGGCGGCAGGAGGCTGCGCTGGAGGGACTGGCTGATGGCGGTGCGCTCCGAGTACAGGCGGGCGTTGTCCAGGGCCAGGGCGGCCCGGCGGCTCAAGTCCTCGGCCAGTTCCAGGATTTCCTGGCGGAAGTGCTCGTCGGTGGGCTTGCCCAGGGTGAGCATGCCGATGACGCGGTTGCGGGCGACCAGCGGCAGCACGACCGTCTCGCCGCCGAGCGCGGAGGCGACGGCGAGCGTGGGGCCCATGCCGGAGGCAATCTGACGGATGGGGCCGCCGGTCAGGCCGAGGCTGCGCATGGAGCTCCGCAGGGCCGCCTGGTGGGCGGTCTCGCCGGGGGTCGTCCAGACGCGCGCGCCGGGGGTGGGCACCGGGTCCGGCGGGGCGATCTTCGACAGCAACGACTTGATGCCGTCGATGAGTTCCTCGTCCTCGTGCAGGACGTACGACAGATAGGGCTCGGAGGCCTGGTCGGCGATCGTGTAGACCGCGCACCAGGTGGCCAGCGTCGGGACCGTCATCTGGGCCATGAGGGCGAGGGTCTGGTCGCGGTCCAGGGTGCCGGCGAGGAGGTCGGAGGCCTCGACCAGGAAGCTCAGCGAGCCGCGGCGCAGGCGTTCCAGCTCGCCCAGGCGGGCCGACTCGACGGCCAGCGCGATGCGGTCGGCGGCGAACTGCAGCCGCAGCGCCTCTTCGTTGGAGTAGCGGCCCGGGGCCTCGGCGGCGACGCCGAGGGAGCCGGTGAGGCGGCCCTCGACCTTGAGCGGGACGGTGACGACGGAGCGCATGCCGGTGCCGTTCAGCAGGGGAACGGCGCCGGGGACGGCCGTGAGGTCCTCGTGGACGGCCGGCATGCGGGCGGAGCCGTAGCGGCCGGGACCGGCCTCCACGGGCACGCGCGCGAAGCGCTGGCGGGCGGAGGGCAGCCCGGTGGAGGCGCGGACCTCCAGCTCGGTCTCGTCGTCGGTGGCGAGCAGCAGGAAGGCGGAGTCGCCGTCGAGCATGTCGCGGGCGCGTTCGACGGTGCGCTGGAGGAGGCCGTCGAGGTCGTCGGGCGCGGGGGAGCCGATGAAGGCGTCGAACGGGTCGTTGCTCTGGCCGTCGGCGGATGTGGCCGTGTCCGTGGCGGGGGCGCGCGAAGGCGTCTGCAGTACGGCGCGTTCGTGGTCGCGGACCAGGAGGCAGATCGTGGAGGGCTCGCCGGAGGTGTCGCGGATGCGCAGGTGGGAGGCGTAGACGGGGGTGACGCGGCCGTCGGCGCAGCGGATGCCGTAGCTGCCCTCCCAGCGGGAGAGCCGGAGGGCCTCGGCGATGCCGGTGCTGGTGCCGGGGGTCTGCGGCCAGGCGGCGAGGTCGGTGAGGGGCTTGCCGGTGACCTGGTCGGCGGCGTACCCGAAGAGTTCCTCGGCGTCCTCGTTCCAGGTGCTGATCGCGCCGCCGCGGTCGATCTGGACGACGGCGACGCGGATGCGGCCGTCGGCGACGGGCAGCAGCTCGGCCGGCAGGGCGGGGCCGGCGGTGCGGGTGCCGACGGGGCGCGCGGGCAGGTCGAGCTGGAACCAGACGTTCTTGTGGGTGGGCGAGTACTCCACGCCCCAGCGGCCGGCCAGCGCCGCGCACAGCTGGAGCCCGCGGCCGCCCTCGCGATCGGGGCTGCCCATGTTGACGGCGGCGCTCTGGACGGGGATCTCCCGCTCGGGGTAGCGGTCGGACACCTCGATGCGGACGCCGTTCTCCGTGCGCAGGCACAGCACGTCGGCGTGGGTGCCGGCGTGGACCACGGCGTTGGTCACCAGTTCGCTGGTCAGGACGACCGCGTCGTCCACGATGTCCGCGAATCCCCAGCCCTGGAGGGTGTCGCGGACGAAGGAGCGGGCGGTCGCGACCGATCGCCCGACGGGCTCGAAGCTGGCAGCCGCGCGCGCGGTGATCACGAAACTCCTCGGCCGGTCGTCGACGTGCTGGGCTGCCCCGCGGTCGGGCTCGCTCCGCTGGTGTGGCGGGCGCGCGCTCGTCGGCCGGGGTTCCGGGGGTTGTGCCCCCGGGATCAGTCCGGTGGTCATGTCTGCGGCCGCCCCTCCGATGCCCGCTCGTACTCGTGCCACCGCCCAGGCCGGACGGATCGGTGCGGCTGGACAGCCGCATGCAAGGGTACTTACCTTCCCCGTCCATGCGGATGCCGGTCAGCAGTGTTTCCGTCCGGAGGGTGTGCGGACGATGTGCGAAGCTGCCGAACTGTTATGGCCTGGTTCGGCGAGGGTGAAACACTGGGCAGGCTCCCGGTGAAGGTCCGGGCAGGCCGAGTGTCGTCCGGCCGGAGCGGGCAGCAGCCCGTTCGTGTGGTCTGCCGGCAACAGGCTGACACACCCGGTGGCACCTGGTACGCCGGAGCGGCGGGACCGGGGCACTACGAGCACGGCAGTAACGGTCGATCCCTGCGGGAGGGACACAGTGGAGTCTGGCGCAGCGACGCGGGGCACGAAGACGCGCGCGAAGAACCAGCGCCCATCGCGGGGCGGGACGACCGTGGTGGACACAGCTGCCCTGAACCGGCTCCTGGCGGCTCTGGTGTCCATGCGGGACGGGAACTTCCGCAAGCGGCTCACGGTGTCCGGGGACGGCGTGATGTCGGAGATCGCGGCCGTGTTCAACGAGGTGGCCGACCGCAATCTGCATCTGACGGGTGAGCTGTCGCGGGTGCGGCGCATGGTGGGGCGTGAGGGAAAACTCACGGAACGGCTGGAGACGGGGGCCTGCGAAGGCTCCTGGGCGGCCGCCATCGACGCCTCCAACGACCTGGTCGACGATCTCGTACGGCCCGTCTCCGAGGTCAGCCGGGTGCTGTCGGCGGTGGCGGAGGGCGATCTGTCGCCCCGCATGGAGCTGCGCACCCAGGCGCCGGAAGGGCCCGGGCATCCGCTGCGCGGGGAGTTCCTGAAGGTCTCGCGGACTGTCAACAACCTTGTCGATCAGCTGTCGACGTTCACCGACGAGGTCACGCGGGTGGCCAGCGAGGTGGGCACCGAGGGCAAGCTCGGCGGACAGGCACGCGTGCGTGGCCTGTCGGGCTCCTGGAAGGACCTGACGGACTCGGTCAACACGATGGCGTCCCGGCTCACCGCGCAGGTGCGGGACATCGCCCTGGTGACGACGGCGGTCGCCAAGGGTGATCTGTCACGCAAGGTGACCGTGCACGTGGCCGGCGAGATGCTGGAGCTGAAGAACACCGTCAACACGATGGTCGACCAGCTCTCCGCGTTCTCCTCGGAGGTGACGCGGGTCGCGCGTGAGGTGGGCACCGAGGGCATCCTGGGCGGTCAGGCGCAGGTGCCCGGCGTGGACGGGGTGTGGAAGGAGCTGACCGACTCCGTCAACACGATGGCAGGAAACCTCACTGCCCAGGTGCGCGGGATCTCCGAGGTGACCACGGCGGTCGCCAGCGGTGATCTGTCGCGGAAGGTGACGGTTCCGGCGCGCGGTGAGGTCGCGCAGCTCGCCGACACGATCAACCAGATGACCGAGACGCTGCGGATCTTCGCCGACGAGGTCACGCGCGTGGCCAACGAGGTCGGTGCCGAAGGGCGGCTCGGCGGGCAGGCGAACGTGCCGGGCGCGGCGGGCACGTGGAAGGACCTGACGGACTCCGTCAACACCGTCTTCAGGAACCTGACGACGCAGGTGCGGGACATCGCGGCCGTGACGACGGCGGTGGCCAACGGTGATCTGTCGCAGAAGGTCACCGTGGACGTGGCCGGCGAGATGCTGGAGCTGAAGAACACCGTCAACGGGATGGTGGACCAGCTGCAGGCGTTCGGTGCCGAGGTCACGCGCGTGGCGCGGGAGATCGGTGTCGAGGGTGAACTGGGCGGTCAGGCGCAGGTGCCGGGGGCGGCGGGGACCTGGAAGGACCTGACGGACTCGGTGAACACCGCGTTCCGCAACCTGACCGGGCAGGTGCGCAACATCGCCCAGGTGACGACGGCGGTGGCCAACGGTGATCTGTCGCAGAAGGTCACCGTGGACGTCTCCGGCGAGATGCTCCAGCTGAAGAACACCGTGAACACGATGGTGGACCAGCTGTCGTCGTTCGCCGACCAGGTGACGCGTATGGCGCGGGACGTGGGCACCGAGGGCCGGCTCGGCGGTCAGGCCCGCGTGGACGGCGTCTCCGGCACCTGGAAGGAGCTGACCGACTCCGTCAACTTCATGGCCGGCAACCTCACCTCGCAGGTGCGGCAGATCGCCCAGGTGACGACGGCGGTGGCGCGCGGTGACCTGTCGCAGAAGATCGACGTGGACGCGCGCGGCGAGATCCTGGAGCTGAAGAACACCATCAACACGATGGTCGACCAGCTGTCCGCCTTCGCCGACCAGGTGACCCGGGTGGCCCGTGAGGTGGGCACCGACGGACGCCTGGGCGGTCAGGCGCAGGTGCCCGGCGTGGCCGGCGTGTGGCGGGATCTGACCGATTCCGTGAACGGAATGGCAGGAAACCTCACCGCCCAGGTGCGCAACATCGCGCAGGTGGCCACGGCGGTGGCGCGCGGTGACCTCTCCCAGAAGATCACCGTGGACGCGCGCGGGGAGATCCTGGAGCTGAAGAACACCCTGAACACGATGGTCGACCAGCTGTCGTCGTTCGCCCAGGAGGTCACCCGCGTGGCCCGCGAGGTGGGTACCGAGGGCATCCTCGGCGGCCAGGCGGAGGTGCAGGGCGTCTCCGGTACCTGGAAGGACCTCACGCAGTCCGTGAACGGCATGGCCAACAACCTGACCCTTCAGGTGCGGTCCATCGCCGAGGTCACCACCGCCGTCGCCAAGGGTGACCTGTCGAAGAAGATCACCGTCGACGCCAAGGGCGAGATCCTCGAGCTGGTGACGACCGTCAACACGATGGTGGACCAGCTGTCGTCGTTCGCCGAGCAGGTGACCCGGGTGGCCCGCGAGGTGGGTACCGAGGGCATCCTGGGCGGCCAGGCGCACGTGCCGGGTGTGACGGGCATCTGGAAGGACCTCAGCGACAACGTCAACCTGATGGCGAAGAACCTGACCACCCAGGTGCGCAACATCTCCCAGGTGTCGGCGGCGGTCGCCAACGGTGACCTGACGCGTCAGGTGACCATCGAGGCGCGCGGTGAGGTCGCGCAGCTCGCCGACACCATCAACACGATGGTGAAGACGCTGAGTTCGTTCGCCGAGCAGGTCACCAAGGTGGCCCGTGAGGTGGGCACGGACGGCATCCTGGGCGGCCAGGCGCACGTACCGGGTGTGGCCGGCACGTGGAAGGACCTCACCGAGTCGGTGAACCAGATGGCGTCCAACCTGACCGGTCAGGTGCGCAACATCGCCCTGGTCACCACCGCGATCGCCAAGGGTGATCTGAGCAAGAAGATCGACATCGACGCCCGCGGCGAGATCCTCGAGCTGAAGACGACGATCAACACGATGGTCGACCAGCTCTCCAGCTTCGCCGAGGAGGTCACGCGCGTGGCCCGCGAGGTGGGCACCGAGGGGCAGCTCGGCGGCCAGGCACGCGTGCGTGACGTCGACGGCACCTGGCGCGACCTGACCGAGTCCGTGAACGAGATGGCAGGAAACCTCACCCGGCAGGTGCGGGCCATCGCGCGCGTGGCGACCGCGGTGACCCGCGGCGACCTGAACCTGAAGATCGACGTGGACGCGTCCGGCGAGATCCAGGAGCTGCAGGACTACATCAACAAGATGATCGCCAACCTGCGCGACACCACGATCGCCAACAAGGAGCAGGACTGGCTGAAGGGCAACCTGGCGCGCATCTCGGCGCTGATGCAGGGCCGGCGCGACCTGGAGGACGTGGCCTCGCTGATCATGAGCGAGCTGACCCCGGTGGTCTCCGCGCAGCACGGCGCGTTCTTCGTCGCCATGCCGCTGATGGAGGGCAAGGACGTCTCCGGCGGCGAGGACGACTACGAGCTGCGCATGCTCGGGTCGTACGGCTACTCGATGGGCTCCATGCCGACGTCGTTCCGGCCCGGTGAGGCGCTGGTGGGCACGGCAGCCGAGGAGAAGCGCACGATCCTCGTGGAGAACGCGCCCAGCGGCTATCTGAAGATCTCCTCCGGGCTCGGTGAGGCACCGCCCGCGCAGGTGATCGTGTTGCCGGTGCTGTTCGAGGGCAAGGTGCTCGGCGTGATCGAGCTGGCGTCGTTCACGCCGTTCACGCAGATCCAGAAGGACTTCCTGAACCAGATCGCGGAGATGATCGCGACCAGCGTCAACACCATCTCCGTCAACACCAAGACCGAGCAGCTGCTGAAGCAGTCGCAGGAGCTGACCGAGCAACTGCGCGAGCGCTCGGCGGAGTTGGAGCAGCGGCAGAAGGCGCTTCAGGCGTCCAACGCCGAACTGGAGGAGAAGGCCGAGCTGCTGGCGCGGCAGAACCGCGACATCGAGGTGAAGAACACCGAGATCGAGGAGGCGCGGCAGGTCCTGGAGGAGCGCGCCGAGCAGCTCGCGGTGTCGATGCGGTACAAGAGCGAGTTCCTCGCCAACATGTCGCACGAGCTGCGTACGCCGCTGAACTCGCTGCTGATCCTGGCCAAGCTGCTCGCGGACAACGCCGAGGGCAACCTGTCGCCGAAGCAGGTGGAGTTCGCCGAGACCATCCACGGCGCCGGCTCCGACCTGCTGCAGCTGATCAACGACATCCTGGACCTGTCGAAGGTCGAGGCGGGCAAGATGGACGTCTCGCCCACGCGGATCGCGCTGGTGCAGCTCGTGGACTACGTGGAGGCCACCTTCCGGCCGCTGACCGCGGAGAAGGGCCTGGACCTGTCGGTGCGGGTCTCGCCGGAGCTTCCCGCCACGCTGCACACCGACGAGCAGCGGCTGCTGCAGGTGCTGCGCAACCTGCTGTCGAACGCGGTGAAGTTCACCGACTCCGGTTCGGTGGAGCTGGTGATCCGGCCGGCCGGCGCCGACGTGCCGCAGTCCATCCGCGAGCAGTTGCTCGAGGTCGGCTCGCTGACCAGCCCGGACGAGCCGCTGATCGCGTTCTCGGTGACCGACACCGGTATCGGCATCGCTGCCAGCAAGATGCGGGTGATCTTCGAGGCGTTCAAGCAGGCCGACGGCACCACCAGCCGCAAGTACGGCGGTACGGGCCTCGGGCTGTCGATCTCGCGGGAGATCGCGCAGCTGCTCGGCGGCGAGATCCACGCGCAGAGCGAGCCGGGGCGCGGTTCGACGTTCACGCTGTACCTGCCGCTGCACATGAGTGAGCTGCCGCCGCAGGGCTACCAGCAGGCCGCGCCGGCGCTCGGGGGCGGCGAGCGGGCGGCGTCGCACAACGGAGCCCGGGAGCTGTCTGGCCCGGACTTCGAGACGCCGGCCGAGGTGAAGTCGTATCACGAGACCCAGAACGGTGCCGCGGCGCTCTTCCGGCGCCGCCGCCGGGCCGCGTCCGCGGCGCTCGAACAGCGCCCGGCCGCCCAGCCCGAGCAGTGGTCCGGGGCGGCGTCCGGTGCGTCCGGGGCCTCGGGAAGCGAGCATGAGGGGGCGTCGCAGCCGCACCGCGGCATCCGCTTCGGTGGCCAGAAAGTACTGATCGTCGACGACGACATCCGTAACGTCTTCGCGCTGACGAGCGTCCTGGAGCAGCACGGGCTGTCGGTGCTGTACGCGGAGAACGGCCGCGAGGGCATCGAGGTGCTGGAGCAGCACGAGGACGTGGCGGTCGTCCTGATGGACATCATGATGCCCGAGATGGACGGGTACGCGACGACCACGGCGATCCGCAGGATGCCGCAGTTCTCCGGGCTGCCGATCATCGCGCTCACCGCGAAGGCGATGAAGGGCGACCGGGAGAAGGCCATCGAGTCGGGCGCGTCCGACTACGTCACCAAGCCGGTGGACCCCGATCACCTGCTGTCCGTGATGGAGCAGTGGATGCGCGGGGAATGATCGGTGACGTTCACCGGGAGTCGCTGACGCAGGGTGCGCGTGGCCGTGTAGAAGTACGGGATTCGGGGAACCTTCTGGTCTCCCACTACGTTTCTGCTACGTGCACAGTGACATCGCGGTGACAGGGTGTGGCGACGGGCGGGGTGCAGCTACGATGACCGGCACGAGGACGGACGGCGCAAGGGAGTCGTCCAGTGGGGCGGCGCCCGGTGCTTCCCCAAGTCCTGCGGACAGGGGAGGCCCCAAGCCGGGGCGAGGAGGACGGGCCATGGTGCAGAAGGCCAAGATCCTCCTGGTCGATGACCGGCCGGAGAATCTGCTGGCGCTGGAGGCGATCCTCTCTGCGCTCGATCAGACGCTGGTGCGGGCATCGTCCGGGGAGGAAGCACTCAAAGCACTGCTCACGGACGACTTCGCGGTCATTCTGCTGGACGTCCAGATGCCGGGCATGGACGGGTTCGAGACGGCCGCGCACATCAAGCGGCGGGAGCGGACCCGGGACATTCCGATCATCTTCCTCACCGCGATCAACCACGGCCCCCACCACACCTTCCGCGGCTACGCGGCGGGCGCGGTCGACTACATCTCCAAGCCCTTCGACCCGTGGGTGCTGCGCGCCAAGGTCTCCGTGTTCGTCGAGCTGTACATGAAGAACTGCCAGCTGCGTGAGCAGGCGTCGCTGCTGCGGCTGCAGTTGGAGGGCGGCGGCAAGGGTGGTGTGGCCGGCAAGGAGTCGGCCGGGCTGCTCGCCGAGCTGTCCGCGCGGCTCGCCGCCGTCGAGGAGCAGGCGGAGGCGCTGTCCAAACAGCTGGACGAGGAGTCGGCCGACGCGGCCGCGGTCGCCACGGCGGCCCACCTGGAGCGCAAACTCACCGGGCTGCGCAGGGCCCTGGACGCCTTGGAGCCGGGCACCGGCAGCGGCGGCTCCCCGGTGCCCCCGCAGGGCTGACGCGCACGGCGTACGAACGACGCGTGCGGGTAAGCCCAGTTGCGTATGAGCGCGCGTCAGTTCTCCCCGGTGTCAGGTGGGTCGTTCCGCTTGCCGTCAAGCACGTCGGCTTCCCCGATGTCTGCGGCGACACGAACGGGTGAAGCAGTGGGCACACGTGTCCGCTGACGTCTCCACCGGTAACCTCACACCCATGGCCTCACGTCCCTCCGCAGCCAAGAAGCCGCCCGCGAAGAAGGCGGCCGCTCCCGCGAAGGCTCCGGCGAGGAAGGCCGCCGCGAAGAAGGCCCCGGCCAAGAAGGCGCCAGCCAGGAAGGCCGTGGCGAAGAAGCCCGCGCCCAGACCGGCGCCCAGCCCCACCGGGGGCGTGTATCGGGTCGTGCGCGCGCTCTGGCTCGGCGTGGCGCACGCCGTCGGCGCCGTCTTCCGCGGCATAGGGCAAGGAGCGAAGAACCTCGATCCGGCCCACCGCAAGGACGGCATCGCGCTGCTGCTGCTCGGTATCGCGCTGATCGTCGCCGCCGGCACCTGGGCCGACCTGAAGGGCCCGGTCGGCGACCTGGTCGAGATCCTGGTGACCGGCGCGTTCGGCCGGCTGGACCTGCTGGTGCCGCTGCTGCTCGGCGCGATCGCGGTGCGCTTCATCCGCCACCCCGAGCAGCAGGACGCCAACGGCCGGATCGTGATCGGGCTGTCCGCGCTGGTCATCGGCGTGCTCGGCCAGGTCCACATCGCCTGCGGCTCGCCCGCCCGCAGTGGCGGGATGCAGGCCATAAGGGACGCCGGCGGCCTCATCGGCTGGGCGGCGGCCACCCCGCTGACGTACACCATGACCGAGGTCCTCGCCGTACCCCTGCTGGTGCTGCTGACGATCTTCGGGCTGCTGGTGGTCACGGCGACCCCGGTCAACGCGATCCCGCAGCGGCTGCGGCAGCTCGGCGTGCGGCTGGGCATCCTGCCCGACCCGGTGGGCGACGAGTACGGCGAGTACGCCGAATACAGCGACGACGACGAGCGCTACGACGAGCAGTGGCGCGAGGCACTGCCCGCGCGCCCCCGTCGGCGCTCGAGCGCCCCTCAGGGATACGACCCCGACAGCGCCGAGCAGCAGGCCCTCGCCCGGCGCCGGGGCCGCCCGCGCCGCTCCGCCGTGCCGCAGCCCGCCCCGGACCGGCAGCTGGACGCCGTGGACTTCGCCGCCGCTGCTGCCGCCGACCTCGACGGCGCGGTCCTGCACGGCATGCCGCCCTCGCCGGTCGTCGCCGACCTCACCCAGGGCGTGCGCATCGGCGACCGCGAGGACACCACCCCGACCCCCACGCCTGCCCCCGCGCCGGCGTCCACCCCCGTCCCGGCCGCGCGGCCCCAGCCGGGCAAGCGCACCCCGCCGCCGGAAGCGGAAGAGACGAAATCCGCGGTCCCCGACCTCACCAAGGCGCCGCCGAGCAAACCGCGCGACCTGCCGCCGCGCGCCGAGCAGCTCCAGCTGTCCGGCGACATCACCTACGCGCTGCCCTCGCTCGACCTGCTCACCCGCGGCGGCCCCGGCAAGGCGCGCAGCGCGGCCAACGACGCCATCGTCGAGTCGCTGACCACCGTCTTCACCGAGTTCAAGGTCGACGCCCGCGTCACCGGCTTCACGCGCGGCCCGACGGTCACCCGCTACGAGGTCGAGCTGGGCCCGGCCGTCAAGGTCGAGCGGATCACCGCTCTCACCAAGAACATCGCCTACGCCGTGGCCAGCCCGGACGTGCGGATCATCAGCCCCATCCCGGGCAAGTCCGCGGTCGGCATCGAGATCCCGAACACCGACCGGGAGATGGTCAACCTCGGCGACGTGCTGCGCCTCGCGGAGTCCGCGGAGGACGACGACCCGATGCTGGTCGCCTTCGGCAAGGACGTCGAGGGCGGGTACGTCATGCACTCGCTGGCGAAGATGCCGCACATGCTGGTGGCCGGCGCCACCGGCTCCGGCAAGTCGTCCTGCATCAACTGCCTGATCACCTCGGTGATGATGCGCGCGACCCCGGAGGACGTGCGGATGATCCTCGTCGACCCCAAGCGGGTCGAGCTGACCGCGTACGAGGGCATCCCGCACTTGATCACGCCGATCATCACCAACCCCAAGCGGGCCGCCGAGGCGCTGCAGTGGGTCGTGCGCGAGATGGACATGCGCTACGACGACCTCGCCGCGTACGGCTACCGGCACATCGACGACTTCAACCGTGCCGTGCGCGAGGGCAAGGTCAAGGCGCCCGAGGGCAGCGAGCGGGAGCTGCAGCCCTACCCGTACCTGCTGGTGATCGTCGACGAGCTGGCCGACCTGATGATGGTCGCGCCGCGCGACGTCGAGGACGCGATCGTGCGCATCACACAGCTCGCGCGCGCCGCCGGCATCCATCTGGTGCTCGCCACCCAGCGCCCGTCCGTCGATGTCGTCACCGGCCTGATCAAGGCGAACGTGCCCTCACGGCTGGCGTTCGCCACCTCCTCGCTGGCCGACAGCCGCGTCATCCTGGACCAGCCGGGCGCGGAGAAGCTGATCGGCAAGGGCGACGGGCTGTTCCTGCCGATGGGCGCGAACAAGCCGACCCGTATGCAGGGCGCGTTCGTGACCGAGGAAGAGGTCGCGGTCGTGGTCCAGCACTGCAAGGACCAGATGGCGCCGGTCTTCCGGGACGACGTCGTCGTCGGGACCAAGCAGAAGAAGGAGATCGACGAGGACATCGGCGACGACCTGGACCTGCTGTGCCAGGCGGCCGAGCTGGTGGTCTCCACGCAGTTCGGGTCGACGTCCATGCTCCAGCGCAAGCTGCGGGTCGGCTTCGCCAAGGCGGGCCGGCTGATGGACCTGATGGAGTCGCGCAACATCGTCGGCCCCAGCGAGGGCTCCAAGGCACGGGACGTGCTGGTGAAGCCGGACGAGCTGGACGGGGTGCTGGCGGTGCTCCGGGGTGAGTCCGAGGGGTAGGCCGATCGGGGGGCTCGGGATGCGGAGGCTCATCCGGCGGGAGAGGTTCGGGGCCCGGCGGTTCACCCTCGGGTACGACGTCGACCGCGAGGGGGCATCCGCTTGGGAGGGGCAACGGGCGCCATGGTGCACCCGTCGGGGACGGACGCGGGGTCGGGCGGCTCGTCCGCCGGGCAGGACGTCGGGGCCGGCGGCTCACTCGCCGGGGAGGAATGCGGGGCTGCGGGCTCGTCCGGACGAGTGGGAGTGGTTCCGGCGGCTCAACCGTGTGGACGGTCCGTGACTCACCCGTTAGAGAACGCCGGGCAACCGTTTCCCTTTGACACACGTCAAGTTGAGCGAGAGGACGGGTAGGGGTTTCATCATGGGCCCCGCGCCCGGCCCGTCATCGGCGTGTCCGGCCATTCCGATGGCGTACAAAGTCCCACCGCCCGGTTGCCCCACCCTTTCGTACCCCCCCTAGACTGAACCTCCAGCACAGGTGGCTACACGCTCGAAAGGCGCCCCCGTGTCCCTCGGCAACTCCCCTGAAGACGAGCGTCCCTTCGAAGACGGTCGCGAGGAAGCCAGCCTCTCCGTCGGCCGTGCCCTGCAGCAGGCCCGTATCGCCGCCGGACTGACCGTCGACGACGTCAGCAACGCCACCCGGGTCCGTATCGCGATCGTGCACGCGATCGAGGCGGACAACTTCGCCCCTTGCGGCGGGGACGTCTACGCCCGCGGTCACATCCGGACCCTGGCCAAGGCCGTCCACCTCGATCCCGAACCCCTGATCGCCCAGTACGACGCCGACCACGGCGGGCGCCCCGCGCCCACGCCCGCGGCGCCCCTCTTCGAGGCGGAACGCATCCGCCCCGAGCGGCGCGGGCCGAACTGGACCGCGGCGATGGTCGCCGCGATCGTCGTCGTGATCGGTTTCGTCGGATTCACCTTCGTCAAGGGCGGCGACGACAGCGGCGCGGGGCAGCAGGTCGCCGAGGGCTCCGAGGCCTCGACCAGCGCGCCCGCCGCGCCGAAGCCGACCAGGAACAAGCCCGGCGACCAGAAGCCGGAGCCCTCCGACAGCGCCATCGCCGCGGCGCCCCAGGACAAGGTGACCGTCCAGGTCACCGCGACCGACGGGCGCAGCTGGATCTCGGCCAAGGACCACAACGGCCGGCTGCTCTTCGACGGCCTGCTCAAGCAGGGCGAGTCCAAGACCTTCCAGGACAACGCCAAGGTCAACCTCGTCCTCGGTGACGCGGGCGCGATCCAGCTCTACGTCAACGGCAAGAAGATCGAGGACGACTTCCAGCCGGGCGCCGTGGAGCGTCTGACCTACACCAAGGGCGACCCACAGGTCGGGTAGCGAGGGCACGGCACGGAAACGGAACGGAAGGGGCGGGCCAAGATCGGCCAGCCCCTTCGACATGGGGTGCCAGTGGGACGAAGTAGTCTTGAGCCCATGCCTGAACGCCGTACCGTCGCACTCGTCACCCTTGGCTGCGCCCGTAACGAGGTGGACTCGGAGGAGCTCGCAGGCCGTTTGGAGGCGGACGGCTGGCAGCTCGTGGAGGACGCCTCGGACGCCGACGTCGCCGTCGTGAACACCTGCGGCTTCGTCGACGCCGCCAAGAAGGACTCCGTGGACGCCCTCCTGGAGGCCAACGATCTCAAGGGTCACGGCAGAACGCAGGCCGTCGTGGCCGTCGGCTGCATGGCCGAGCGGTACGGCAAGGAACTCGCCGAGGCGCTGCCCGAGGCCGACGGTGTGCTCGGCTTCGACGACTACGCCGACATCTCCGGCCGGCTCCAGACGATCCTCAGCGGCGGCCACGTCGCCGCGCACACCCCGCGCGACCGGCGCAAGCTGCTGCCGATCAGCCCGGCCGAGCGCCAGGAGTCGGCCGCCGCGGTGGCCCTGCCCGGGCACGGCCCGGCCGACCTGCCCGAGGGCGTCGCTCCGGCCTCCGGCCCGCGCTCCCCGCTGCGCCGGCGTCTGGACGGCTCCCCGGTGGCCTCCGTCAAGCTCGCCTCCGGCTGCGACCGGCGCTGCTCCTTCTGCGCCATCCCGTCCTTCCGCGGCTCCTTCATCTCGCGCCGCCCGAGCGACGTGCTGAACGAGACGCGCTGGCTGGCCGAGCAGGGCGTGAAGGAGATCATGCTGGTCTCCGAGAACAACACCTCCTACGGCAAGGACCTCGGCGACATCCGTCTGCTGGAGTCGCTGCTGCCCGAGCTGGCCGAGGTCGACGGCATCGAGCGGGTGCGCGTCAGCTACCTCCAGCCGGCCGAGATGCGCCCCGGCCTGATCGACGTGCTGACCTCGACCCCGAAGATCGCCCCCTACTTCGACCTGTCCTTCCAGCACTCCGCGCCCGACGTGCTGCGCGCGATGCGCCGCTTCGGCGACACCGACCGCTTCCTCGAGCTGCTCGACACCATCCGCAGCAAGGCCCCCGAAGCGGGCGTGCGCTCCAACTTCATCGTCGGCTTCCCCGGCGAGTCGGAGGCCGACCTGGCCGAGCTGGAGCGCTTCCTGAACGGCGCGCGGCTGGACGCGATCGGCGTCTTCGGCTACTCCGACGAGGACGGCACCGAAGCGGCGACCTACGACAACAAGCTCGACGAGGACGTCGTCGCCGAGCGACTGGCGCGGGTGTCCCGGCTGGCCGAGGAACTCGTCTCCCAGCGCGCCGAGGAGCGCGTCTGCGAAACCGTGCACGTCCTGGTCGAGTCCGTCGACGAGGAAGAGGGCGTGTACGGCCGGGCGGCGCACCAGGCGCCCGAGACGGACGGCCAGGTGCTGCTCACGAGCGGCGAAGGCCTGAGTGTCGGTCGTATGGTCGAGGCGAAGGTGGTCGGTACGGAAGGTGTCGACCTGGTGGCCGAGCCGCTGGCGTGTCCTGAGGAGGCGGGCAGATGACGGGTGTCCCGGCGTCGTCCGCCGCGGGCGGCTCCTCCCAGGCGAAGGGGGCGCCGGTGCCGTCCGGCTCGGACGCCTCCGGCGCATCGGCGGGCGCCCGCCCGCCGCGCGGCGGAAAGATCGCCGCTGCCGCCGTCAACCAGGCGAGCGTGTGGAACGTCGCCAATCTGCTGACCATGCTCCGGCTCCTGCTCGTGCCGGGCTTCGTCGCGCTCATGCTGGCCGACGGCGGGTACGACCCGGCGTGGCGGTCGCTGGCCTGGGCCGCCTTCGCCGTCGCCATGATCACCGACCTGTTCGACGGGCATCTGGCGCGCACCTACAACCTCGTCACCGACTTCGGGAAGATCGCCGACCCCATCGCCGACAAGGCGATCATGGGAGCGGCGCTGATCTGTCTGTCCGGTCTCGGTGATCTGCCGTGGTGGGTGACGGGCGTGATCCTGGGCCGGGAACTCGGCATCACGCTGCTGCGTTTTCTGGTCATTCGCTACGGCGTCATCCCGGCCAGCCGGGGCGGCAAGCTGAAGACGCTCACCCAGGGCGTCGCAGTCGGCATGTACGTGCTGGCGCTCACCGGGTGGCTGGCCACCCTGAGGTTCTGGGTGATGGCCGCGGCAGTCGTTTTGACTGTGGTGACCGGTCTGGACTACATCAGACAAGCCATTGTGCTGCGCCGGCAGGGAATCGCCGAGCGTCAGTCGGCGTTGGAGGAGAGGGAAGCGTGACTTTCCCGGCCACCGACGTGGTGCGACTACTGACGGTGAGGGGCGAGTCCCTGGCAGTCGCCGAGTCGCTGACCGGCGGGCTGGTGGCGGCGGAGATCACCGCGGTTCCCGGGGCGTCCAAGGCGTTCCGCGGCTCGGTGACGGCGTACGCCACCGCGCTCAAGCAGGAGCTGCTCGGCGTCGACGCCACCCTGCTGGCCGAGCGCGGAGCGGTGGATGCGCAGGTCGCGGCCCAGATGGCGGCCGGCGTGCGCAAGGCGCTGGGCGCCGACTGGGGCATCGCGACCACCGGCGTCGCCGGTCCGGAACCGCAGGACGGGCAGCCCGTGGGCACGGTCTTCGTGGCCGTGGACGGCCCTCGTGGCCGGGATTCCGGTTGCGCGGGTGGCGGAAAAGTGGAGCCCCTGCGGTTGAACGGGGACCGCGAGGAAATTCGTAGAGAGAGTGTACGGAGCGTGCTCGTACTGCTTCTGAAAGAGCTTACGGGCGAACAGACCGGGAATGAGCGGGCACAGGATACGGAACGGAACGGGGGGTTTTGATGTTTGCAGCCCTGAGTGAACACGACATCGCTCCCCGCACGGCCGCGGCGCGAGGCGGTACGGTGGGGCGAGAAGGATGCGGCTACGCGGTCCGAGGAGGGAGCCACCGATGATTCTGCTCCGTCGCCTGCTGGGTGACGTGCTGCGTCGGCAGCGCCAACGCCAGGGCCGTACTCTGCGCGAAGTCTCCTCGTCCGCCCGAGTCTCGCTCGGCTATCTCTCCGAGGTGGAGCGGGGGCAGAAGGAGGCTTCCTCCGAGCTGCTCTCCGCCATCTGCGACGCGCTGGACGTACGGATGTCCGAACTCATGCGGGAAGTGAGCGACGAACTCGCCCTCGCCGAGCTGGCGCAGTCTGCTGCGGTCACTCCCAGCGAACCTGTGCGCACACCGGTCCGTCCGATGCTGGGCTCTGTGTCGGTGACCGGCGTGCCACCGGAACGGGTGACCATCAAGGCGCCCAGCGAAGCGGTGGATGTCGTCGCCGCCTGACACACCTGTCCGTGGCCCCGGCCGGGGCTTCTCCGGAACGAACGGAGAAGCGCGGTCGGGGTTTTTGCGTGCCCGCGCCCTTTGCTGCGCGGCGTTCGCAGGCGCTTTTGGTCCATTTGCCGGTCCTGGATGGGGCCGTCATGGTGGAGGGGACGACCGGGTGAACCAACGGAGGCGTGGATGAACGTCGTGAAGAGCCCCCTGTCCGACTCCGACCTGAAGACCGTCGGCGAGGCCCTGCAGGGCGCGCTCGTCGACCTGGTGGACCTGTCGCTGGTCGCCAAGCAGGTGCACTGGAACGTCGTCGGGCCGCGGTTCAGGTCCGTGCACCTCCAGCTGGACGAGGTCGTCGACAGCGCGCGCACCCACATGGACACGGTCGCGGAGCGGGCGTCCGCGCTGGGCGTGTCGCCGGACGGCCGGGCCGCGACGGTGGCCGCCGGCAGCGGCCTCGGCCAGGTCTCCGAGGGCTGGATCAAGGACGCGGACGCGGTGCGCACTCTGGTGGAGGCGCTCGGTGCGGCGATCACCCGGATGCGGGAACGCGTGACGTCGACCGCCGATCCCGACCCGGTCAGCCAGGACATCTTCATCCAGATCACGCAGGATCTCGAGAAGCACCACTGGATGTTCCAGGCCGAGAACAGCTGACGGCCGGGCCCGACGATGCCCCGGTGTGCCGCTCCCGCGCCCTGGCGGCCTCCGGGGCGTCCTTCCGGCGTCCGGCTCGAGGTGGTGGTGGCATGGCGGGGCGGACGGCACGCTGGGGCGCGATAGCGCGCTGCGGGGCCGGGGCGGGCCTCGCAGCGGTGTGGTGGTGGGCCGTCCTGCGGCTCGCCCTCAGCCCCGCGGCAGGGGCTCTGGAGGGCGCCGTGGCGGCCGGCGGCTGGGGGCTGAGCCTGCTGCCGGTGCACTGCGTGCCCAAGAGGCGGGCCGCGGGGGCGGTTCGTGCCGGGCGGTGGCGGGAGGCGTGGGGCGCGGGCGCGGTGCGTTCCGGTGCGGTGGATCCGGGCGAGAGGAGCGGGGACACCCCGGCTGCGGGACACCCCCGTTCGGGCGAGGAGTCCGGCCCCTGAAGGCCGACGCACAGCCTGCCGGGCACCGGGTGGGCCGCGCCGACGCAGGGCTTGCCGGTTACCAGGTCGGCCTGGTCTTCACGGCGTCGTGCGGTACCGGGACCGGGGGCCGCCCGGCGGGGCCGGGGTGGGCGCCGGTCCCGTCTGGCACCTCGGACACCAGTACGTCGGGCGTTCACGGGATCCGTCGCCCTGGTCGGCCACCCGGATGGAGGTGCCGCAGCGCAGACAGGGGCGGGGCGCGCGGCCGTAGACGAACAGGTCCTGGCCCCGTCGGCCCGTCGTGGCGCGGACCGGGCGGTCGCGGTTGACCTCCAGCAGCTTCTTGGCCAGCGCGGGCAGCTGCGCGGCGCGCTCGGCGGGCAGGGCACCGACCGGGAGCCAGGGGGTGACGCCCAGCAGGAAGCACAGCTCGCTCTTGTAGATGTTGCCGATTCCGGCGAGATTGCGCTGGTCGAGCAGGGCCTCGCCGAGCGGGCGCGCGGGGTCCCGCAGCAGGTTGGCCAGCGCACGGTCGCCGTCCCAGTCCGGGCCGAGCAGGTCGGGTCCGAGGTGGCCGACGAAGTGTTCTTCTTCGGTGGTGCGCAGCAGGTCCAGCACCGGTAGGCGGTAGCCGACTGCCGTGCGGTCGGCGGTGCCGAGGATCGCGCGTATCTGGTGTGCGGGGCCGCCGCTCCAGCGCTGACCGGGGGCGTACACCCTCCAGGAGCCGTCCATCTTCAGGTGCGAGTGCAGGGTCAGGCCGCCCTCGATGCGGGTCAGCAGGTGCTTGCCGCGCGGGGTGACGTCCAGGACGGCGCGGCCGGTGAGGTCGACCGTGGCGTACCGGGGGACGCGCAGGTCGCTGCGGGTCAGCACGCTGCCCGCGAGGGCTCCGTGCAACCGCTTCGCGGCCTGCCAGACCGTGTCACCTTCGGGCATGGGTCAAGGGTGGCATGCGGCGCCGTCAGGCCCGTAGCCGCAGACCGCGGGGGGTCGCGATGAAGCCGGCTCCTTCCAGGAGGGTGCCGAAGGGGGAGGTCAGGGCGGAGGCGCCGTTGACGCGTTCCACCGTGACCGTGCCGAGCGAACCCGCGCGGGCCGCCGCTGCCAGGGCCTCCGCTGCCGCCCGCAGACGCGGATCCTCGCTCGCCTCGCCGTCCGGCTCTGCGGGCCAGGCCAGCAGGGTCTTGCCGCCGCGCTCCATGTACAGCGCCAGGTCACCGTCGACCAGGACCACGAGGGAGCCCGCCTTGCGGCCCGGTTTGTGCCCGGCGCCGGTCGGCGGCTCGGGCCAGGGCAGGGCGGCGCCGTAGGCGTTGGCCGGGTCGGCGGCGGCGAGGACGACGGACCGGGTGGCGGCGGTCGGGTCGGCGCGGCGGTTGCCGTACGTGCCGTGGTTGCCGAAACGGCGGTCGTACCCGCCTGGCGTGCCGCCGCCGGTGTCGTAGCCGCCGCCGTAGCCGTCGTACGGTGAGCCGGCGCCGTGGCCCGGACCGCCGCCTCGGGGGCCGCCGGCGCCCGGGGATGCGAAGTCGCGCGGGGAGAAGTAGTCGCCGGGGGAGAGCGGGAAGTCCGGAAACTGCGTGCCGTCGGGCGCGTCGAAGGCCCTGGTCCAGTCGGCGTCGGTGGCGGGGAAACCGTCGGACGGAGGACCGCCGGGGCTGCCGTGGCCGTCGCCGTCCGGGGCGCCGAAGCCTGCCGGGGCCGCTGCCCTCGCGGCGTCACCGCGCTCGCGGGCGTTGGCCACCGCGCGCAGCCGGTCGACCGCGCCGTCCATGGCGAACTGCGCGGCGCCGAGGCCCTCCACCACGTACCCGCGACGGGCCTGCCCGCTCTCCTCGAACACGGACAGGACGCGGTACACCGCCGAGAAGCCGCCCTCGACGCCCTCCGCGCCGACGGCGCCCCGCGTCACCACGCCGTGCCGGTCGAGCAGCGTACGGGCCAGGGCGTGGGCGCGGACCGTGGGGTCCGGCTCCTGCGCCGGGAGCAGGGACCAGCGGCCGGCGACGGTCGGCGGGCCGCTGCGGGAGGCGGGGCGCGCCGCGGCGGTCAGGGAGCCGTAGCGGCCGCGCGGGGCCGCGCGTTTGGCGCGGTGGGCGGTGGAGCCCGCGGTGCGGCCGGAGCCCAGCAGGGAACGCATCGGGGCGAGCGTGTCGTTGGTGAGCCGGCCGGACCAGGCCAGGTCCCACAGGGCGTCGGCCAGTTGGGGGTCGGTGGCGTCGGGGTGGGTGGTGGCCCGTACCTGGTCGGCGATCTGACGGAAAAACAGGCCGTAGCCGCCGGACAGAGTGTTCAGTACGGACTCGTGCAGGGCCGTCGGCTCCATCGGGTGCGGCGGCGGCAGGAGCAGCGGGGCCGCGTCCGCCAGGTAGAGGGAGACCCAGCCGTCCTTGCCGGGCAGTGCGCCCGCACCGGCCCAGACGATCTCTCCGGCGGCGGTGAGTTCGTCGAGCATCGCAGGGGTGTAACCGCTGACGCGGGACGGCAGGACGAGCTTCTCCAGGGCGGAGGCGGGCACGGACGCGCCCTGCAACTGCTCCACGGCCCGCACGAGTCCGTCGACGCCGCGCAGCGCGTGGCCCTTGCCGATGTGCTGCCACTGCGGCAAAAACTGGGCGAGCGCGGCCGGCGGCACGGGCTCCAGTTCGTGGCGCAGCGCGGCCAGGGAACGGCGGCGCAGCCGGCGCAGTACGGCCGCGTCACACCACTCCTGACCGATGCCGGCGGGGTGGAACTCGCCCTGGACGACCCGGCCGGCCGCGGCGAGCCGCTGCAGGGCGCCGTCGGTGACCGCGACGCCCAGCCCGAACCGCGCGGCGGCGGTGGCCGACGTGAAGGGGCCGTGGGTGCGGGCGTAGCGGGCGAGGAGGTCGCCCAGCGGGTCCTTGACGGGCTCGGTGAAGGCCTCGGGGACCCCGACCGGCAGGGCGGTCCCGAGCGCGTCGCGCAGCCGGCCCGCGTCCTCGATCGCCGCCCAGTGGTCCCGGCCGCCGATGCGGACCCGGATGGCCCGGCGGGCCGCGGCCAGTTCATGCGCCCACGGGGGCTCGGCGCCGCGCTCGACCAGCTCCGCCTCGGTGAGCGGGCCGAGCACGCGCAGCGCGTCCGCCACGCCCTCGACGTCCTTGATGCGCCGGTCCTCGGTGAGCCACTGCAGCTCCCGCTCCAGCTCGGTGAGCACCTCGGCGTCGAGCAGTTCGCGCAGCTCCGCCTGGCCCAGCAGCTCGGCCAGCAGCCGGGAGTCCAGCGACAGCGCGGCCGCGCGGCGCTCGGCGAGCGGGGAGTCGCCCTCGTACAGGAACTGGGCGACGTACCCGAAGAGGAGGGAGCGGGCGAACGGGGACGGTTCCGGGGTGGTCACCTCGACCAGGCGCACCTTGCGGGACTCCAGGTCGCCCATCAGTTCGGTCAGGCCGGGGACGTCGAAGACGTCCTGGAGGCACTCGCGGACCGCTTCCAGGACGATCGGGAAGGAACCGAACTCGCTCGCCACCTCGAGCAGTTGTGCGGCGCGCTGGCGCTGCTGCCACAGCGGGGTGCGCCGGCCGGGGTTGCGGCGCGGCAGCAGCAGCGCGCGGGCGGCGCACTCGCGGAAGCGGGCGGCGAACAGGGCGGAGCCGCCGACCTGGTCCGTGACGACCTGGTCGACCTCGCCCTTGTCGAAGACCACGTCGGCCGCGCCGACCGGGGCCTGGTCGGCGTCGTACTCCGTGCCCGCCTTCGCCGGCTGCTGATCGAGCAGCTCCAGGCCCATCAGGTCGGCGTCCGGCAATCGCAGCACGATGCCGTCGTCGGCGTGCATGACCTGCGCGTCCATGCCGTACCGCTCGGCGAGGCGGGCGCCGAGCGCGAGCGCCCACGGGGCGTGCACCTGGGCGCCGAAGGGGGAGTGCACCACGACCCGCCAGTCGCCGAGCTCGTCACGGAAGCGCTCCACGACGATCGTGCGGTCGTCGGGGATGTGGCCGCAGGCCTCCCGCTGTTCGTCCAGATACGCCAGTACATTGTCCGCGGCCCAGGCGTCCAGCCCGGCCGCGAGCAGCCGCAGCCGCGCGTCGTCCCGGTCGAGGGAGCCGACCTCGCGCAGGAAGGCGCCGACCGCACGGCCCAGTTCCAGCGGGCGGCCCAGCTGGTCGCCCTTCCAGAAAGGCAGCCGGCCCGGCACGCCCGGCGCCGGGGAGACCAGGACCCGGTCGCGGGTGATGTCCTCGATGCGCCAGGAGCTGGTGCCCAGCGTGAAGACGTCACCGACCCGCGACTCGTAGACCATCTCCTCGTCCAGCTCGCCGACCCGGCCGCCGCCCTTCTTCGGGTCGGACCCGGCGAGGAAGACCCCGAACAGGCCACGGTCGGGGATCGTGCCGCCCGAGGTCACCGCGAGGCGCTGGGCGCCGGGGCGGCCGGTGACCGTGCCGGCGACGCGGTCCCACACCACGCGCGGGCGCAGCTCGGCGAACGCGTCGGACGGATAGCGGCCCGCCAGCATGTCGAGCACGGCGGTGAACGCCGACTCCGGCAGCGACGCGAAGGGCGCGGCGCGGCGCACCACGGTGAGCAGGTCGTCGACCTGCCAGGTGTCCAGCGCCGTCATGGCGACGAGCTGCTGGGCGAGCACGTCGAGCGGGTTGGCGGGCACTTTCAGCGACTCGATGGCGCCGGTGCGCATCCGCTCGGTGACCACGGCCGCCTGCACCAGGTCGCCCCGGTACTTGGGGAACACCACGCCCGTGGACACCGCGCCCACCTGGTGGCCCGCGCGGCCGACGCGCTGCAGGCCGGAGGCGACCGAGGGCGGCGACTCGACCTGGACGACGAGGTCGACGGCGCCCATGTCGATGCCCAGCTCCAGGCTGGACGTCGCCACCACGGCGGGCAGCCGGCCCGCCTTCAGGTCCTCCTCGACCAAGGCCCGCTGCTCCTTCGACACCGAGCCGTGGTGAGCGCGAGCGATGACCGCCGGGGCGCCCTGGGCCGCGCCCGAGCCGCCCATCAGCTCGGCCGGCGCATGGTGCTCGTCCAGCGTCTCCCCGGTCGCCCGCTCGTAGGCGATCTCGTTGAGCCGGTTGCACAGGCGCTCGGCGAGACGACGGGAGTTCGCGAAGACGATCGTGGACCGGTGGGACTGCACGAGGTCGGCGATCCGCTCCTCCACGTGCGGCCAGATCGAGGGCCGCTCCGCGCCTTCGGAGGCGTCGGCGGCCGGGGAGCCGCCCAGCTCGCCCATGTCCTCGACCGGGACGACGACCGACAGGTCGAACTCCTTGCCCGACTCGGGCTGGACGATCTCCACCTTGCGGCGCGGCGAGAGATAGCGGGCGACCTCGTCGACCGGGCGGACGGTCGCCGACAGGCCGATACGGCGGGCGGGCTTCGGCAGCAGCTCGTCCAGCCGCTCCAGGGACAGCGCGAGATGCGCCCCGCGCTTGGTGCCCGCCACCGCGTGCACCTCGTCCAGGATCACCGTCTCCACACCGGCCAGCGCGTCACGTGTGGCCGAGGTCAGCATCAGGAACAGCGATTCCGGGGTGGTGATCAGGATGTCCGGCGGCCGTGTGGACAGCGCGCGGCGCTCGGCCGGCGGGGTGTCACCGGAGCGGATGCCGACCTTCACCTCCGGCTCCGGCAGGCCGAGGCGGACGGACTCGTGGCGGATGCCGGTCAGCGGGCTGCGCAGGTTGCGCTCCACGTCGACGGCCAGGGCCTTCAGCGGGGAGACGTACAGCACCCGGCAGCGCTTCTTCGGGTCGGCCGGGGGCGGGGTGGAGGCGAGCTGATCCAGGGCGGCGAGGAACGCGGCCAGGGTCTTGCCGGAGCCGGTGGGAGCGACCACCAGCACGTCCGACCCCGCACCGATGGCCTGCCACGCGCCCGCCTGGGCGGCCGTGGGCGCGGAGAAGGCCCCCGTGAACCAGCCGCGGGTCGCGGGGGAGAAGCCGTCGAGGGCCGGATGGGCGGAGCTGACCATGCGTCCATCCTGCACCCACCCACTGACAACGGCCTTGAGCTGCGGGGACGCGCGGCGGCTCCGGGCAGTCTCGGTGCCAGGCGGGGCGGGGCGGGACCGGGCGGGTCACTGCGCCAGGCCCAGTCGCGGAGGCGGAGGCGGGGTGCTGGGTGGGGACGGGCGGTCCTGGCCGGGCCCCCGTGCTGCCACCCGCCGGAGCCTCCCGCTCCACCCGCTCACCCGATGGAGCGGCCGTACGCCCTGAGCGTGCGCAGTGCCTCGATGGTCACCATGGGCCGCGCCTCCAGCACCGTGCCCGGTGCCCACTGGCGCCACCGGACCGGCCAGCCGCCGTCCTCCCGCTGCTCGCTCGCCAGATGGTCCAGGGACCGCGCCATCTCGTCGTCGGTGAACCACGCGCGCGCGAGCGAGTCCGGCCCAGGCGCGAAGTCGTACGGGAAATGGTGCTCGCCCGGGGCGTAGCCCGGCGCGACCGGGTAGGCCTCGAGGTCGTCGGGGTCCAGGGCGGCGAGCCGGTGCTCCCGCACCAGCCGCCCCAGGCGGTCCGCCGCTGCATGCGCACGCGCCTGGTCGGGCGCGGAGTCCAGGAAGGCGACGGCGGCCTCGATCTCGTACGGATGGGACTTCTCCAGCGACTCGATGCGCTGCCAGCAGAAGTCGGTGGCCCGGAAGAGCCACGCGTGCCAGACCTCGTTGCGGTGCAGCAGGCCCACCACGGGCCCGGTCGCGAGCAGCTCGCTCGGCGGATCGTCCACGATCGGGAGGAACGGCGCCGCCGGATAACCCCGCTGGCTGGGATGGATGGCCGGCAGCGCGCCTTCGGCCGTGGACACCGAGGTCAGATAGCGGCACACGCGTTCCACACGCTGCCCTGCGCAGCGCCCGATGCGGTCCAGCACGCGCAGCGCGTGCGCGGTGTGCAGCGGCTGGCTGACCGGACCGCGCAGATCCGGTTCCAGGGCGTGGCCGTATCCGCCGTCGGGGTTGCGGTAGGCGTCCAGCGCTGTTTCCACCGGGTCGGCGTCGCCCCGCAGGAAGTGGTACGCGAACAGACGCTGCTCCAGCACGCGCGCGGTGAGCCAGACGAAGTGCTCGGCGCGCGAGAGCGGGGAGCGCGCCGGGGGCGTGGAGAGGAGTGGGGATGCTCCGGTTTCGGCCATGGATCAGACGGTAGGCCGCAAAGCGGTCTCGGTGAGCGGTCCCGGGCCGGAGCCCACTCCCAGGGGCGGGATACTGATGGCATGCGGTTGACGGTCTTCTGGGAACGGATGGCGGAGCACTTCGGTGCGGGCTACGCCGACACCTTCGCGCGCGACCACGTGATGTCGGAGCTGGGCGAGCGCACGGTGCACGAGGCGCTGTCCGCCGGCTGGGAGGCCAAGGACGTGTGGCGTGTGGTGTGCACGGTGATGAACGTTCCGCAGGAGAGGCGCTGAGCGCGGCCGTGAGGACGACGGGACCCGTCCGGGACGGGAAGTCGCGGTCAAGATCGCGGGACGGCCGCTTGCCGATCGCGGGCCGGTGAAGGGTTGTCAGTGGCGTCAAGGAGACTTGGTCCGTGGCATCCACTGACGACACCGGGCAGTCCGCCCCCCAGGCATCCCCCGACGGCACGACGCCGCCCACCCGGCCCCCGGCCGTGAGCGACGCCGGGCCGGCCGCCCGCATGCCCCGCTGGCTGCCGCGCGCCATGGTGCTCGCGCTCGCCCTCATCGCCGCCTTCCAGCTGGGCAGCTGGGCGTTCCACCAGCTCACCGGGCTGCTGATCAACATCCTCATCGCGTTCTTCCTGGCCCTGGCCATCGAACCCGCGGTCAGCTGGATGTCCTCCCGCGGCCTGCGCCGCGGTCTCGCCACGTTCCTGGTCTTCCTCGGCCTGCTGATCGTCTCCGCAGGGTTCGTCACCCTCCTGGGCTCGATGCTCGCCGGCCAGATCATCAAGATGATCGAGCACTTCCCCGACTACCTCGACTCGCTCATCCACTGGATCAACAGCACCTTCCGTACCGACCTCAAGCGGCTGGACATCCAGCAGGGGTTGCTCCGCTCCGACTGGCTGAAGAAGTACGTGCAGAACAGCGCGGCCGGCGTGCTGGACGTGTCCACGCAGGTCCTCGGCGGTCTCTTCCAGCTGCTGACCATCGGCCTGTTCTCCTTCTACTTCGCCGCCGACGGACCCCGGCTGCGGCGCGGCATATGCTCGGTGCTGCCGCCCGCCCGCCAGGCCGAGGTGCTGCGCGCGTGGGAGATCGCCGTCGACAAGACCGGCGGTTACCTGTACTCGCGCGGGCTGATGGCGCTGATCTCGGCCGTCGCGCACTACGTCATGCTGCAGGCCCTCGGCATCCCGTACGCGCCCGTGCTCGGCATGTGGGTCGGTGTGGTGTCACAGTTCATCCCCACCATCGGCACGTATCTCGCCGGCGCGCTGCCGATGCTGATCGCCTTCACAGTCAACCCGCTGTACGCGGTCTGGGTGCTGATCTTCGTGGTGGTCTACCAGCAGTTCGAGAACTACATGCTGCAGCCGAAGCTGACCTCGAAGACCGTCGACATCCATCCCGCGGTCGCCTTCGGCTCGGTCATCGCCGGCACCGCCCTGCTCGGCGCGGTCGGCGCGCTCATCGCCATCCCCGCGGTCGCCACGCTGCAGGCCTTCCTGGGCGCGTACGTGAAGCGTTACGCCGTCACGGACGACCCCCGCGTCCACGGCCACCGCAGCCGCGGCACGGGAGCGGGTGTGCTCACCCGGGCCCGGGGCCTGTGGGGGCGGGGACAGCTGCGCGGTGGCGACGAGGAGCGCCGGGACGAGGCGAACAGGGGCGCCTCCGGCGACGGGCGGCCCGGCGCGTGAGCACCGGGCCAGGGACGCACACCGCCCGGACGGCCGCTAGTTGTATTGATCACGAGCGTTGTTGACAGCCACGGGGCTTGATCATGGCGAAGACCTCCGGTGTGGTGGAGCTGTCTAGGACTGCACCGCACGGAGG
>NZ_JBICAJ010000030.1:0-25775 GCF_043088925.1 Streptomyces sp. NPDC014006
GGGGGGGGCGGGGGGGGCGGCCCCCCCCCTCCCCCCCCCCCGGGGGGGGGTGGTTGGCTTAATCCGGGCGGCCCCCCCCCCCCCCCCCGCCCGGGGGGGGGGGGGGGGGGGGGGGGCCCCCCCCCCCCGGGGGGCGCCCCCCCCCCCCACCTCTCGTCCGGCCCGGGGTGCCCCCTCCATCCGGAGGGGGTGGTTGCACCCCTTCGCCCAGCTATGGAGCGACGGACCACTGCGTAGCGTCGGACATGGCCTGAGAAACAGGCGGATCCCCCCGACAGGACCCACCACGGCGCCCTCTCCCGCCAGATTCGGGGTCGACCATGTACACCACAACCCTCGACGAGACGAGCGGGCCGCTCGCCGCATCCCCCGCGCGGCAGCGGTCCACCGCTCAGCCGCCCGGCTCCCCGCACCGGACGACGCCGTCCGGCCCTCCCCCGCGTGGCGGGGCCGCACGCCACCAGGAGGCCGTCGTGGCCCTGCCGGCGGAGGTCGGCTGGGTTCCGGTGGCCCGCCACTGCATCGTGGCCGTCCTGGACCAGTGGCGCATCCCGTCCGCCGACCGGGAGACCGCCGAGCTCATCGTCGGCGAACTCGCCGCGAACGCCGCCGAGCACGGCCACCACGACATGACCGTCCGCGCGTCCCTGCACGCCGGCGTCCTGTGGATCTCGGTGACGGACTCCGGCGCCCCGGCCCGGCCGCGGCCCGGCGAAGACGCCGACCCCGACGTGCACGGCCGAGGGCTCGCCATCGTCGAACTCCTGGCCCGGCAGGTCCTCGTCCACCAAAGCTCCCTCGGCCGGCGGGTCGACGTCGCCCTCCACCTGACGAACACGGAACACGCATCCCGCGGCGGCCTCGCCATGAACATCGCCGAGCGCTGAACGGGCTCTGTTGTTCGGACGGTTGAGCGGTTCGCTCAGGCGGTTGACCGGACCCCGATCCGGGGCATCATCCCCTCCCGTCCCCCCACACCTGTCGGGAGCCCCCATGCTGCGCGGCATCGACGTGAGCGCCTACCAGTCCTCCTCCTACGGCACGGACGGTCTCTCCTTCGTCTTCATCAAGGCGACCGAGGGACGTTCGTACGTCAACCCGAAACTCGCCGCCCAGACCAAACACGGCCGCGACGCGGGCCTGGTCGTCGGCTTCTACCACTTCCTGTGGCCGGGCAACCTCACGGCCCAGGCCGAGTACTTCCTGAGCAAGACCCCGGAACGCGCGGGCGACATCCTGGCCGTCGACTGGGAGACGACGGGCGAGGGCACCCACGCGAGCAACGCGGAGAAGGACCGTTTCCTTCGCATGCTGAAGGAGAAGCGGCCGCGGAACCGGGTCATTCTCTACTGTTCACGCAGCTACTGGCTGACGGTCGACACGACCTCGTACGCCGGCGACGGCCTCTGGATCGCCGACTACGTGACCGCCGGCAAGCCGCGCATCAAGGCGGCGTGGCGGTTCCACCAGTACACCGACGACCCGCACGACAAGAACGTGGCCAACTTCACCAGCCGCGCGGCGCTGCGGGATTGGGCCACGCCCTAGGGTGACCGGCATGGACGGCACCATCACCGCGGTCAGCAGCAACGGCGTGTACTCCTTCACCAAGCCCAACCGCGAGAGCATCCGGCTGCTCGCCGGGTTCGGGGTGGAGGGGGACGTGCACGGCGGGGCGACGGTGAAGCATCGGTTCCGGATGGCCAAGGATCCCTCGCAGCCCAATCTGCGGCAGGTGCATCTCATGCACGAGGAGCTGTTCGACGAGCTGCGGGCGGCCGGGTTCGAGGTGGCGGCCGGGCAGCTCGGGGAGAACGTCACCACCCGCGGGATCGATCTGCTCGGGCTGCCCACGGGGGCACGGCTGCTGCTCGGGGACGAGGCTGTCGTCGAGGTGACCGGGCTGCGCAATCCGTGTGCGCAGATCGACGGGTTTCACAAGGGGTTGCTGAAGGAGGTCGTCGGACAGGGAGCCGACGGGCGGCCGCGCTTCAGGTCCGGGATCATGAGCGTCGTCGTCGCCGGTGGTGTGGTGCGGCCCGGCGACGGCGTCGAGGTCGAGCTGCCGGACGGGCCGCACCGGCCCCTGGAGATCGTCTGAGGCGGACGGCTCTCAGCCGCGGAAGTCCGCCGGGCGCTCCGGGGTCGCCGCCTCCAGCGCCCTCGTCACCGCCTCGACGTCGCCGCGCATGCCGTAGACCGGGGTGCCGGGCTGCTGGCGCCAGGAGTCGTCGAGGCCGCCGGTGTCGACGGTGTCGAAGCCCAGCTCGTCGATGAGGGCCCGTACCTTCGCCTTGGCCGCCTCGTCGTCCCCGGCGACCGACAGCGCCATGCGGTCGGGGTCGCCTGCCGGCCGCGGGCGTTCCAGGAGGTCCTGGGCGAAGGTGGCGTTGAAGGCCTTGATCACCGGGTGGCCGAGCTGCCGCTCGGACCAGCGGCTCTCGGTCACGCCCTCGTCCTCGATCGCCGCGATCCGGCCGTCACGCTGCTGCGGGTAGTAGTTGCCGGTGTCGATGACCACGGCCCCCTCGGCGGCCTCGTCGAACAGGCCCTTCGGCAGGTCGGGGACCGCCTTGAGGGGGACCGTGACGATGACGATCTCGGCGTTGCGCGCGGCCTCCTCCACCCGCACCGGCGTCGCCCCGGTCTCCGCGGCCAGCTCGGTGAGCGTCTGCGGGCCGCGCGAGTTGGCGACGGAGACGTCGTGGCCGAGCGCGCTGAGCCTCCGGGTCAGATTGCCGCCGATATTGCCCGCGCCGATGATGCCGATCTTCATGGCTCAGCCCTTCAGGTTCGCTGCGCATGGTCCGGTTTCCGGGCGACAACCAGGCGGTGTGTACGGCTATTCCCTGGTATGGGGCCGAACGGGCGACGGCTTCAGATCCGCACCACGATCTTGCCCGTGTGCCGGTTGGCCTCCATCAGCCGGTGGGCGTCCCGGACGCGGTCCAGGCCGTCCAGGACCTCGCCGATCACCGGGCGCAGCGTGCCGTCGGCGAGGCCGGAACCCAGGTAGTGGGCGGCGCGGCGACGCCCTTCGGCGGTGCCGGTGAGGGTGAAGTTGCTGTAGCCGTGGACGGTGAGGGGCCACCGCATCGGCAGGACGGTGGGCTGCCCCTGAAGCCAGCCGTAACAGATCAGGTAACCGTCCTCGGCCGCCGCCTCGCCGAGCGTGGCGAAGCCGGGGCCGCCGATCGCGTCGAGGACGATCCCGGCGCCGTTGCCGCCGGTGAGCCGCCGGGTCTCCTTCACCACGTCCTCGTCGTCGGAGACGATCACGTGCTCCGCTCCCAGGTCGAGCAGCCGCTGCCGCTTGGCCTCGGTCCGGGTGGTGGCGATGGGCACCGCGCCGGCCCGCCGGGCGACCTGGATCGCGGCCGTGCCGACGCCACTGGACGCACCGGTGATCAGGACGTGGTCGCCGGGCGCCATCCGGGCCCGCTCGATCAGCGCGCCGTACGCCGTCGTGTACGTCAGCCAGGCCGCGGCGGCCGTGACCTCGTCGACGCCGTCGGGACGCGGGACGAGGGTGTGCTCCGGCATGAGGACGTGGTCGCCGTAGACACCGTGCGTGTCGAGCCTGAAGTTGGCCGCGGTCAGCACCGGGTCGCCGGGCGCGAAAGCGGTGACGCCCTCGCCGACCGCCTCGACGGTGCCGGCGGCCTCGTAGCCGTTGCGGGCGGCGGGCAGGGTGGGCTGGTAGAAGTAGCCGCCCGAGCGCAGGAGGGCCTCCGCGCGGTTGAGGGCGATCGCGGCGACACGGACGAGGACCTCGCCGGGGCCTGGGTCGGGCAGTTCGGTCTCCTCGACGGTCAGGACGTCGGGGCCGCCGGTCTCGTGAAAGAGCACGCTGTGTGCGGAAGTTGGCATGTCGTCGACGCTATGGCCGTACGGCGAGACGATCCATGCCTGTCAGTCTCGGCTTTCTGTCCGTGCGTCTCGCTCCCGGCCGCACGGCGCTACGGTGCGGGGCATGGACGTACTCAGCGACGCCGTCACCGCGATGCGCACCGGGCGGCCGCACTCCGGCCTGCGGTACAAGTACGGTCCCTGGGGGACTCGCTTCCAGGCCACGGACGGGGCCGGATTCCACGTGGTGCTGCGCGGGTCGGCGTGGCTTCTGCCGGCGCAGGGGGAACCGGTCGCGCTCGGCCCGGGCGATGTGGTCTTCCTCGCCCACGGACGCGGACACGCGCTGGCCAGCGGGCTGGAGGCGCCCCTTGAGGACTTCGGTCTCGACGCGGAGGGCCGCTGGCCGGATCCGCCGCCTCCGCCGCCGGACGCGCCCGAGCCGGACACCCTCATGCTGTGCGGGGCCTATCTGCTGGACCGCAGCCGCGCCCACCCGCTGCTCACCGAGCTGCCGGAGGTGGTGCACCTGCCCGCCCGGGTCGGCGTGCACGGGTCCCTGCGGGCGGCGGTGGAGCTGCTGGGGCAGGAACTGACGGAGTGCCGGCCCGGCTCGGACACCGTCGTCGCCTCACTGCTGGACACGCTGCTGCTGTACATCCTGCGCGCCTGGTGGGAGCGCGAGGCGCACGACACCGCCCACCGCGGTGGCTGGGCGGCCGCGCTGACCGACCCGGCCGTCTCCGCGGCGCTGCACGCCCTGCACGCCGACCCGGGCCGCCCCTGGACGGTGGAGGAACTGGGCGCGCGGGGCGGCCTGTCGCGGGCGGCGTTCGCACGCCGGTTCACGACGCTGGTCGGCAGGCCACCGCTCGCGTATCTGACGTGGTGGCGGATGACGACGGCGGGCCGGCTGCTGCGCGGCGAGGAGGGCCTTCCACTGCGGCAGGTAGCCCGACGGACGGGCTATACCTCGGAGTTCGCGTTCGCCAAGGCGTTCAAGCGGGAGTACGGGGTGGCGCCGGGGCAGTACCGCAAGCAGCCGGGGCGGCACCGCAGCCGGGCGCCCCAGGGGCGTCTTGCCGGACCGGCGGATGCCTAAGGGCCCCTTGCCGGACCGGCGGATGCCCTGGGTGCCCTGGGTGTATTGACCCGCAGCCAGGGCACGGCCGACTTCCTCACCGCCCTGGACTGCCTGACGAGGCTCACCAAATGCGGCACCTTCAAGCCGTCGAAGACGCACGCGGACCTGCGCGGCGCGATGACCTGGTCGACGAACTGGGACGCGACGCGAGCAACGGGTCGTCATACCTGGCCATGAGCCCGGAATTCAAGCATCACGATACGCCGGACGGCCGTCGGCAGCCTTGCGGCTGATCACCTTCCGTCGGTATCGAACTCCGCAAGCCATGCCCGGTAGTCGTCCGCGCCGTGAAGATACTGTCCGGGACCCACCATCAGGTCAGCGCCGGAAAGGCGGTCCAAGGCGGTCCAGATCCTCGCGTCGCGTAGCTCCGGCGCGTCCGACTCCATGATTTCCAGGGCCCACTCGGCGCTTTCGTCGGGCGCCACAGCCCCCGAGGCCAGGGAGCGCAAGCGTTCTCGAATTGTCGACTCGAGGTCGTTGTCACCCATCAGAATGTACCCACGAACTTTCCGTTTCGGTCGAACTGATAGTGTACCTTCTTCCCTCCGGTGACCTTGACATCGGGCCGCACAATCCGCACTCTTCCCTCCGCGTCCAGCGTTTCGTGCCAAATCCTCTTGGCGCCTGTCGCGGGATCCCATTCACGGACGAGCCGCCTGCCGATCATCTCGCCGGGATTGCGCGCCGGGCTGATCTCTCCATAAAACCTGAAGCGCCCATTGGCGAGTTCTTTATAGCCGCCCTTTCCGTATTTTTGAGCCTGCTCATAGAAGTCTTGCAGTTGGGCCGCGTTGGCCGTTCTGGGGCACGGGGAAAGGCCCAGCGGGTCGATGAAGGAGAGGGGGTTCTCGACGTACGCGTAGGGGTTGTCCGCCGGCTCCAGACCCAGGGGATCGGGAGAGACGTACCGAGCGGCTTCGGGCGCGTAATACCTGAAGTAGTTGTAGTGGTGGCCGGTCTCCCTGTCGTAGTACTGCCCCGGGAATCGGAGGGGAGTGTAGGCCTGACTGTCGGCCGCCCAGGCTGTGACGCCCCACACGGAGGCGCGGGCACGCCAGGCTATGTTTCCTTCCTCATCGACAAGTTCTGCGGGCGCACCCACAAGATCGGTGACGATGGCGAAGAACCGTCGGTCCACCTCTCGCTGCGGCTCATGTGCCGAGTGGATCTTCTCTGTCTGAGAGATCGGGTGAAGGTCGTCGTAATCCCAGGTCAGGGTGGTGAGATGGGGGGAGCCGGCGGTGGCCGACGTCTCCTCGCACAGCGTTTGGCCGTCCCACGAGAAGTCGATCTGCTCGACCACCGAGTCACTGCCGGGTCCAGCCATGCGCTGCTTCGCGATGCGGCGCCCCAGCGGATCGTACTTGTACCTCCATTCGGCAGCGTCCGGAGTGATGACGGAGGTCAAGTTGTTCTCTGCATCCCACTCGAAGCGCCAGACGTCGGGCTTCCGGGAGAGGCGGCTCCGTCGGCTGAGAATCAGGCGGCCGGCCGCGTCATGCTCATAGCGGATGTCGCCCGCTCGGGTGAGGCGTGTTCCCGCATACTCCCGGACACCGCTGCTCTGGTGTCCCCCCTGCCATTCCGGCACAGCGGCAAGAGTCTGATTGCCTGCCACGTCGTACGCATAGGATTCCTGCCAGTTGTGTGCCTGTACGCCGGTCACCCTGCCGACCGGGTCCAATGCGTACCTTCGGCTACCGTTCAGCCTGTCTTCCACGCCGACGACGTGGCCGTCCGGCCGGTAGGAGTAGAGCCGTTCCTGTACGACTCGGCCGCTCGGCTGAAGCACCGACTGTTTGTGAAGCCGCCCGTATTCGTCGAAGTCCTGTGAGAACTGGACCTTCTGACCGACCCGGCGTCCCACTTCACGCCCCGCCGCGTCACGCGCGAACGAAACCACCTGTCCTGATGTGACGAGTTCGCTGGCATTGCCCAACGCGTCGTAGGTCCACCTGCTCGTGGCCCCGGACGGCGTGGTGCGGGTCTCGCGCCTGCCCAGCGCGTCGTAGGTGAACGAGGTCTTCCTGCCGTTGACCGACTCGGACAGCACCCGGCCTGCCATATCGCGCACGATCTCCACGACCGCGTCGGGACCGGCCATGCGGACCAACTGTCCGGCGGGGTCATACACGTAGTCGGTCACTCGGCCGGCGGCGTCCTTGCGTACCAGTCGGCCCATGGCGTCACGCTGGTACCGGATCCCCTGACCAAGCGGGTTGACCTGCTGCGTGAGCCGGTCGGCGGCGTCATACAGATAGCGCTGCACCCGATCGTCGAAGTCACTCTCCATGACGGTGCGACCGGACGGATCGTAGTGGTACTCCCAGGTCATACCTTGGGGGTTGCGTACCTGGGTCAGCCGCAGTTCACTGTCATGGGCAAAGGTGTAGCGCGCTCCGTCCGGGTTCGTGCGGGCCGACAGCACATCGAACGCGGCGTACTCGAAGAGCGTCACCCCTCCGGAGGGGTCGGTGTGGCAGGTGCAATTGCCCTCGCCGTCGTAGACCCAGGTCTCCTCCACACCTCCGGGCAGCACACGGCGTGAGGGCTTCCCTTCCACCGTCCATTCCAGCAGGGTCGGCACACCGGCGGCATCGGTGAGGGCAACCGGTCGGCCGAACGCGTCTCTGCGCCACGTGACTCGGTTGCCCATGGCATCGGTGGCCTCGACCGGCAGGCCCGCCGCGTCGTTCCGGATGCGGGTGGTGTGGCCCAGAGCGTCGCTGACGCATGCGAGGCCACCCGTCCGGTCGTACCCGAACGTCGTGGTGCCGCCGGCGGGCTGTGTGACGGCCACCGGATTCCCCATGTGGTCGTAGTCCTGCGCCCACCGCGCACCGCTCGGTTCCACCACCAAGGTGGGAAGGCCCAGATCGTTGTACTCAGCCTTCGTCTCGGTCCCATCCGGTCGTCTGACACACGTCACGCAGCCGCGCTCGTCGTAGTCGTATCGCGTGGCATGGCCAAGCGGATCGATGACCGCGGTCAGTTGGAGGCTGTCGTCCCATTCCTGCGTCGTGACGTTGCCCAAGGGGTCCGTCTCGCGGATCAGGCGGAGGTGTTCGTTGTGTTCGTAGACGCGGGTGTGGCCGAGGGAGTCCGTCACGCGGGTCGTGCGGGTGGTGTCGTCGTAGTCGAGGGTGGAGGCGAGGGCGCCTGCGGTGCCGCCGGTGGCGATGACGCGGCCGTGGGGGTCGTAGGTGTACCAGTACGTCGTGTCGTTGCAGTCGGTCCAGGAGGTGATGCGGCCTTCGGAGTCGTAGGTGTAGCGCAGGGGGAGGCCGGAGGAGTTGGTCTCCTCGGTCAGCCGGCCCTGGTCGTCGTAGCCGAAGGTGAGGATCGTGGTGCCGGGGCGGTCCGAGTGGGCGGGGTCGAGCAGGCGCAGGCCGGTGATGCGGGACTGGGTGGGGTGGTGGTCGAGGGCGACGTGGTAGCCGCCGGAGTGGACGATCGCGGTGGGGATGTCGCCACCGTCGGCGTAGACGACGGTGATGCGGTTGCCGTTGCGGTCCTGGATGTGCTGCAGCGGCAGGTCGACCGCGGTGTCGCCGGCGGCGGGGACGGGGCTGTGGAAGACGTACGACAGCCCGGTGTCGGGGTCGGTGATGCGGATGCCGCCGTCGGTCTCGGTGTCCCAGGTGAGGGTGAGGCGGGAGCCGGGGGTGAGGGGGCGGACCGGGGTGTCGGCCTCGATGTCGGGCAGGGGGAAGCAGAGGCGGGCGCCGTCGGCGGTGGCGTAGACGAGGCCCTCGTCGTCGGCCTGGACGCGCTGGTCCAGGGTGGAGGCCCAGGAGGGGCCGAACCAGCCGCCGTAGCGGTACGACGACAGGTGCGTGCGTTCCAGGACGAGTGGGAGTACGCCGGGCAGGGTGACGTCGGTGCGGGTCAGCGCCATGTCGCCGGTGGCCACGTCGATCGGGTCCCGGACGAACTTCTTGACCATGTTGCGGATCGAGGCGGGCAGTTTGTCGAAGGCCGGGTTGAGCTTGAGGCGCTCGAAGGCGGCGCAGTTCAGCTTCAGCCCCTTGGCCAGCTCGGCGAGCTGGGCGGGCTTGAGGGCTTTCAGGCCCTTGCCGAGCGCCTTGCCGAGCACACCGAAGCCGATGCCGAACGCCGCGCCCTCGGCGAGGATCCCGGCGAGCTTCTCCGGGTCCTTGAACGCCCCCGGATCCTTGAGCAGCGTCTCGAACGCCGAGAACTTCGCCCCCTCCGCGGCCATCTTGCCCACCGCCGCGACACCGCGGATCTCCTTCAGTGCCTTCAGCGCCCGCTCGACGTTGCGGATCACCTCCATCACCGACCGAACGGCCGTACCGAGCGCGGTGCCCTCCTCCTCGATACGGCCGACCAGCGCCACCACCTTCAAGGCGCGCTCGCCCGCCATCAGGTTGGAGGCCACCTCCGACGCGCCCGCCGTCAGCACCGACAGCGCCAGACCCGCGATCTCGAATTCGACGATCTCCGCCAGCAGCACACCGATCTCGGACAGCAGCTCATGCGCCTTGTCGGCGAAGTCGTCCAGCGCCTTGGCGCCCTCACGCAGCGCGTGCGCCATGTCCGTGGCCTGTTTGCGCGCCGCCTTCGCACGCTTGTTGAAGGCCTTGGCGGCCTTGCCCTCCCACTGGACGCCGGTCATCGCGGTGCCGGCCGCGCCCGCCGCCCCCTCAAGACCGGTCGCCAGGTGCCGCCACTTCTTGGCGATCTCCCGCACACCATCGGGGTTCACGGCTGGATCCGAGATCCCCAGGAACTCCAGACCGCTGGCGACCGAGTCGCCGAACATGTGGTTGAACTTGTTGATGTAGTGCAGCGGGTTGAGGTCGACCACGGTCCCGCTCAGCCCTTCTTGCCGGACTTGCCGGACTCGCCGGCCGCCGCCAGCAGCACGTCCAGCAGATCGAAGGCGTCGGAGACCTCGCCCATGAATTTGGCCTCCGCCTCCCACTCCTCGTGCAGGTCCTGCGTCAGCTTCGCGAGGGTGTTCATCCCCTTCTCGATCTCACCCTTCGCACCCAGCAGAGAGCCCAGCGCGCCGAGCGCGCTCAGATCGTGCGAGGCCGCCTTGAACTCCTGCAACGGCTTCGTCGTGTGATGCCCCGTGCCCCGCAGCCCCGTGGCCGCCGTGTGCAACGACGCCGCTTCCTTCTTCAGATCCGACATGTCCCCCGACCCCCCGTAGTTCACCCTGTGCACATGCCAACCTCTGAGGGTAGGAAGGGCGGTTATGCGACAGGTATGGGCGCTGCCAAGGGAGAGTAAAGATCGGCTGCGGGTCGTGGATCGCTTCAGGGACTGCCGGCCCGAGCGTCACCTGAAGGGTGCCGTCCCGGCCCGCGGTCAGGGCCAGGGTCGGGGAAGGGTGACCAGGGGGGCACCCCCGGCGAGTCAGCGCAGCACCTTCTCGGCGCAACGTAGCGATCAGCCTGCGGAAGCCGCGACTCAGCCGCAGCGGCTTTCCCGCTGTTCCGCGGAAACCACCCGTTCCATGCGCTGGATCTCGCGCTCTGCCGCTTCCAGGTGCCCGAGGTCGAGGGCCATCGCGGCACGTCCGGCGACGTAGAAGAGGTCCTGCCGGGTCCGGCAGTCCAACCCCGGTTGGCGGCACAAGGCCAGGAACCGCACTTCGAGACTGAGTTCGATGCGGCCCATCTCGTCCCGAACGCCGACCGGGAGTGCGACGTGCCGGAGATCCTTGGCATAGTCACGCGTCTGCCGGTCGGCCTCGTCAGGCCGGGCTTCAACGGGACGACAGGGGTGATCGGCCCACTCCGTGTCAGCCCACCAGACGAGTTCGTCCAGGTGCTCCGAGGCGACCATCAAATCCGGGGGCGAGGCGGAGAGGGCCGCGTCAGCGCCGGCAACCAGCTGGGCGAGACGCTGTCGCGCGTCGTCGTCCCCCGCCACGCACATCGCGACGAAGCCCGACAACACGTCGAGCCGGCGCGACACCTCCGCCCGCTGCCAGATCTCGTACAGTTCCGCCATCCACCGTTCCCTCTCCGCCGGCCGCGTCTCCGCGCCCCGAACCCTGTGACGCGCCACCGCCAACGGGTCCAACGGTTTTCCCGCGGCCTCAGCGAACGCACCTCATGCCGGCTCCGTGCGGCGCACGGTTTCCTCTCACAGCTCGCCCGTCCGCGAGCGCGTGCTTCTTGATCATTGCGGGACACCCCCTTAGGGGGCGTCTTGCCGGACCGGCGGAAAGGGATTCTCCAGTTCCTCGGTGACCACTGCCACCGCCCTCTCCACGTCCCCCTCGGCGATCGCCCGCGCGATCGCCTCGTGGGCGTCGTCCGCGGTGTTCGGGTCGTCCTGGCGCAGGCCGCTCAGGGCGATGAGTTCGGTCAGGCCCTTGCGCAGGACGGGCGTGAACTGCGCGAACAGTCCGGACAGGACGATGTTGTGCGCGGCGGCGACCACCGCCGCGTGGAAGGCGATGTCGGCGTCGACGAAGGTCTCGTCGTCCGCCGTGGCCGCCGCACGACGGCCCTCCAGGGCCGCGTGGATCGCGGCGACGTCCTCGTCGGTGCGGCGCCGGGCGGCCAGCCGGGCGGCGTGCACCTCGACGGCGGCGCGGACCTCGTAGACGTCGGTGACCGCGGCCCGGCGCAGCTGGGTGGGCCAGTCCTCGGCCGGTTCGGTGGCCGTGACGAAGACGCCGGCGCCGTGCCGGGGCCGTACCAGTCCGGCGCCGGCCAGCGCGCGCAGCGCCTCGCGCACGGTGGAGCGGCCCACGCCGAGGTCCTTGGCGAGGGTGGTCTCGCCGGGGAGCTTGCTGCCGACGGGCCAGGTGCCGTCGGCGATCTGTGCGCGCAGCCGCTGCGTGGCCTGTTCGACCAGAGGGCTGGGGCGCAGGGGGCCGGCCGGGGTCACCGGGGCCCTCCCGGGTATTCGATCACCGCTGTTTCTCCAACTTGTCTGAGGAGTTTGCCGATTCCACTTGTCTGAGGAGCTGAGCAGTGACTAGCGTACCGATCATGCTGCTGCGCGGTCTCCTTCTTCTCGGCTGCCGCGGCGGGGTCTGACGCGACCGGCGCCCCGCCGCGGGACGCCGTGCTGCCGGTCACCGTCCGACCGAGCCGAAGGCAGCCGACGATGACCCTCACCACCGACCGACCCCTGTGGAACCCGCAGCGTCCCAGCGGGATGCCGTACCACCGTTACCGCCCCTTCCAGGAGCGCGTCCGCGTCCCCGTCACCACCCGCGACTGGCCCGCCGCCCGGCTGGAGCGGGCCCCGCTGTGGGTGCCGGTCGACCTGCGCGACGGGAACCAGGCGCTGGCCGAGCCGATGGACACCCCGCGCAAGCGCCGCTTCCACGACCTGCTGGTCTCCATGGGGTTCAAGGAGATCGAGGTCGGCTATCCGTCGGCCAGCCGCGCCGACTTCGACTTCGTCCGCCACCTGGTGACCGCCGACGCCGTCCCGGACGACGTCACGCCCGTCGTGTTCACCCCGGCCCGGCGGGAGCTGATCGACCGCACCTTCGAGGCGATCGAGGGGCTGCCGCGGGCGGTGGTCCACCTGTACATGGCGACCTCGCCGGTGTGGCGGGACGTCGTCCTGCGCCGGGACCGCGGCGAGGTGCGGCGGATCCTGCGGGAGGCCGCCGCGCACATGGCCCGCCGGGCCGGCGACGCCCCGCACATCCGCTTCCAGTTCTCCCCCGAGACCTACAACCTCACCGAGCCCGACTTCGTCCTCGAACTGTGCGACGCCCTGACCGAGTTGTGGGACGCGAGCCCCGACCGTCCGGTCACCCACAACCTGCCCGCGACCGTCGAGATCGCCACCCCGAACGTCTACGCCGACCAGATCGAGTACGTCCACCGCAACCTGGCCCGCCGTGACGCGGTGATCCTTTCCGTCCACCCGCACAACGACCGCGGCACCGGCGTCGCCTGCGCCGAACTCGCCGTGCTGGCCGGGGCGCAGCGGGTGGAGGGCTGCCTGTTCGGCAACGGAGAGCGCACCGGGAACGTCGACCTGGTGACCCTGGCGATGAACCTGTACGCCCAGGGCGTGGACCCCATGGTCGACTTCACCGACATCGACGCCGTACGGGAGACCGTCGAGCACTGCAACCGGCTGCCCGTGCACCCGCGCCACCCCTACGCCGGCGAGCTGGTCTACACGGCGTTCTCCGGCACCCACCAGGACGCCATCAGCAAGGGCTTCGACCACCACGCCCGCCGGGCGAAGGAGTTGGGGGTGCCGGAGGCGCACGCCCCGTGGGAGGTGCCGTACCTGCCGATCGATCCGGCCGACGTGGGGCGCTCCTACGAGGCGGTGATCCGGGTCAACTCCCAGTCGGGGAAGGGCGGCATGGCGTATCTGCTGCGCGCCCACCACGGACTGGACCTGCCGGCGCGCATGCGGCCGGACTTCTCGCGGGTGGTGCAGCGGGCGACCGACGACAGCGGCCGCGAGGCGACCCCGGCGGAGCTGTACGAGCTGTTCCGCGGCAGCTACCTCGCGCCGGGCGAGATCCGGCTGGACGCCTGGTCCGTCGTCGGGGCCGACGGCTTCGTGTGCACCCTGCACACCGGTGAGCGCACCTGGGACCTGCAGGGCACCGGCCCGGGCCCGCTGACCGCCTTCGCCGACGCGCTGACCGGCGCGGGGTACGCCGTCGAGGTGCTGGAGGTCGCCGAGCACCCGGTCGCAGCGGGTGCGGCCGCCTACACCGAGTGCCGGGTGAACGGCACCCCGGTGTGGGGCGCCGGGCAGGCCGGCTCGGCCCTCGAAGCCCGGGTGCGGGCGGTGCTGTCCGCGGTCAACCGGGCGGTGGCCGGGTGAGCGAGGTGCTGCGCGCCGAGGACGTGCACGTGGTGCGCGAGGGCCGGCCGATCCTGCGGGAGGTGTCCCTCACCGTCCGCGCGGGCGAGCACAGGGCGCTGCTCGGCGCCAACGGGGCCGGCAAGTCCACGCTGCTCAGCCTGTTCGGCGCGCGCGTCCATCCCACCCGCGGGTGGGTCGGGGTGCTCGGCCGCCGCCTGGGCCGGGTGGACCTGCGTGAGCTGCGCGCCCACGTCGGCCACGTCGACCCGCGCCATGCGCCGGCCGGGCCGCTCCGGCTGCGGGACGTGGTCCTGACGGGGCTGACGAACTCCGCGGCACTGCCGCCCCGCCGGCGGCCGGCACCGGAACAGGAGGCGCGCGCCGACCGGCTGATCGACACCCTCGGGCTCGGCGGGCTGCGTGAGGCAGGCTGGCCGACCCTGTCGCAGGGCCGGCGTGGCCGGGCCCTGATCGCCCGCGCGCTGATGCCCGAACCGCGGCTGCTGCTGCTCGACGAGCCCGCGACCGGCCTGGACCTGCCGGGCCGCGAGCAGCTCATCGAGGCGCTGGACGCCCTGCGCCGGGAGCATACGCGGCTCGCGACGGTGCTGGTCACCCGCCATCTGGAGGAGCTGCCCGGGCACACCACGCACGCCCTGCTGCTGCGCGACGGGCGCGCCCTCGCCCAGGGGCCTGCCGCCGACGTCCTGACCGGCGACCGGCTGGGCATGTGCTTCGGCCTGCCGCTGGCGCTGGAGCGGCACGACGGCCGGTGGAGCGTACGCATCAGGCGCCGGGCATGACGAAGGGGCGCCTGCCGGTGACCGGCGGGCGCCCCTTGTGCCGCACGTCACTTGTTCAGGTGGGCCCAGAACTCGTCGAAGGACAGCACCTTGTCACCGTTGAGGTCACGGGACTTGATGATGGCCTCGGCGACCGACTCGGTGACGTTCCAGTCACCCCCCTGGGCGAGGGCGCTCCTGAACTCGGCGGCGGTGATGAAACCGTCACCGTCCGCGTCGATCCGCTGGAACTGCTTGCGTGCTTCCTCGATGTCCGCCACCGATCCGCCCCTCTTTGTCGCGTTCTTACTCGTGCCGGCGTAGTGCCGCAGGTCAGATTAACGGCCCGCGCGCGCACGCAGTGCGGCGACCACCCAGGCGAACTCCTCCGCGTGGGTCGGCTGGGGGGCCAGCCCGTTCACGAGGGCCGACAGTTCGCGGTACCGGGCGACCCGGGCGTTGGAGGCCGCCGTCAGCCGCTCCAGGACCGCCACCGGGTCGGCGTCGCCGAGCAGCCCCCGCAGCACCTCCCCGGCCTGTGGTGCCTCAGGCGCGATGCCTGCCCGCAACGCCTCGCCGGCGAGCTGGATCAGCCGGCTCATGAACCACAGCGACGACCCGGCCGGCACGCCGGGCCCGCGGTCCGCCGCGTTGAACTCGATCATCCTGCGCATCAGCGCGCGGAACTCCGGGTCCTGGATCAGCTCGGCGAGCTCCACCCAGGCGTCGACCTGCTCGGGCGTCGGGTCGTCCGGCAGGTTGGCCGCCCCGAAACGGAGGCGGTTTCGCAGATCGGGGTCGGCCGTGTCGATCCCCTCGAAGACCTCCGTCATGAAGTCGTTCACGATCCGCTGCCGCTCCCCCGCCGACAGCCGCGCCAGCTTGTTCATCAGGGTCGTCTCCTCCGCCGTCGAACCACGTCGTGCCACACTCGACAGCACCGCACGGGTCACCTTCAGCGACCGGATCTGTGCGTCCAGCGCCGCCACGTGCGCGGCGGCCACCTGAGCGACCGTCCGCTCCCCGGCCAGCACCGTGCGCACGTCGTCCAGGCCGAGGCCCAGCTCGCGCAGGGTGCGGATCAGCTCCAGGCGGGCGGCGGACTCGGCGTCGTAGAGCCGGTAGCCGCCGGACGAGCGGGTCACCGGGATCAGGACGCCCTCGTCGGACCAGTAGCGGATGGTGCGCACGGTCAGGCCGGTGGCGCGGGCCAGTTCGCCGATGGTGAAAAGACCGGTGCCGTCTTCGATCATGTCTGGGAGTCTGGGCCTTCCAGCGGGTGGAGACTCAAGGAGCACGGTGATGGGAACCCTGCGGGACATTCTCGACGCGGCGGCGCGGGGCGTCTTCCCGCCGGCGGACGGCGGCACCACCGTCGTACCGCAGGAGAGTGCGCGGGACGCCGGGGTGCTCTCCTTCACCGCGCACTCGGTGGTCTTCACCGACGAGGACCCGGCGTGGGTGTACGACACCCTCCACGCCATGGACTGCGACACGCTCGCCGCGTCGCTGAACCCCCGTTTCCTCGCCGCCTTCCTCGACCGCACCGATCGCACGACGGAGACGGTCGACGCGCTCCTGGTCGGCACCCCGCTGCCGGGCGAGCCGGAGGTCGCGCTGAAGGAGATGGCCGGCGAGCACCCCCGCATCGCCTACGCCCGCCGGCGCCGCGACGGCGTGCGCGCCTGGGCGGCGGACGGCGGGGTGCTCGTACTGGGCCGGGGCGTGGCCGGACGGCTGGAGGTGTCCGTGGAGATCGACGAGGGCCTGCGCCACCGGGGGCTGGGCCGGGCCCTGGTGACGGCGGCGCGGCAGCTGGCCGGGGAGCCGCTGTGGGCGCAGGTCTCGCCGGGGAACGCCCGCAGTGCGCGGGCGTTGCAGGCGGCGGGCTACCGGCAGGTGGGTGCGGAGGCGCTGCTGCGGGCCCGGTGAGCGGGGGTCAGCGGAAGATGCCCGTGTGGCCGAGCGAGTAGCGGCCGGGCTGCGGGTAGACGGCGAGGCCGTGTGGGCCGCTGCCGACCTTGATCCGGGCGAGCTGTTCGCCGGTGCGGGTGTCGAGGGCGTACACCTCGGCGTTGTAGCGGCCGGAGAGCCACAGCACCTTGCCGTCGGCGGAGACGCCGCCCATGTCGGGGCTGCCGCCCTGGGGCAGACGCCACTTCTTGGTGAGCTTGTTCTGCCGGAAGTCGAAGACGGAGATGGTGCCCTCGCCGCGGTTGGAGACGTACATCTCGCGGGAGTCGCGGCTGACGTACAGGCCGTGGGCGCCCTTGCCGGTGGGCAGCAGGGTGGGCTTGGTGAACTTGTCCCCGTCGAGGATCCACATGCCGTCGGCCATCATGTCGGCGATGTAGAACCGCTTGCCGTCGGGCGAGATCTTGACGTCCTGCGGCATCGCGCCGCGGAACGGCAGCTTCTGCTGGCCGACGACCTTCATCGACGCCGTGTCGACCTTGAGCAGTTCGCCGCTGAACTCGCAGGAGACGATGAAGTAGCGGCCGTCGAGGGAGAAGTCGGCGTGGTTGACGCCGTAGCAGGAGACAGGGACGGTCTTCAGCCGCTTCATGGTGTGCGGGTCGCGGAAGACCAGTTCCCGGTCGAGGGAGGCCATGACGACGGCGTACTTGCCGTCGGGCGTGAAGTAGAGGTTGTACGGGTCGTGCACGTCGACCGTCTTGCCGGCCTTGCCGGTGCGCGGGTCGATGGGGGTGAGGGTGTTGCCCCGGTCGTTGTTGACCCACAGCGTCTTCAGGTCCCAGGACGGCACGACGTGCTGGGGCTGGCGGCCGACCGGGATCGTGTCGATCACCTGGTACGTCTTCGGGTCGATGACGGTGACCGTGTTGGACTCGGTGTTGGGCACGTACACCCGGGACGGGAAGTCCTTGACGACCGGGGAGAGCTTGTTCGGGCGGTCGGCGGCGTAGACGTCCTTGGGGTCGAGGACGGGCGGCATGCCGGGCAGGCCGGGCACGGTGTTCTGCTTCTTCGCCGGGGCGGGCAGGGCCGCCTTGGTGGTCTCGGCGGCGCCGTGGCCGGTGCCCGGGCTGCCGCAGGCGGCGAGCGCGGCGAGGGTGGCGCCGGCGAGCAGGGTGCGGGTCGTTCGCTTCAGGTGCATCAGCCGATCAGCTCCGTGGTGGTGACCGCGTGCAGACCGCGGCGGTCGAGTTCTTCGAGGACGGCGGGGAGCGCGGCGACCGTGTCGTGGTAGCCGAAGTGCATGCTCACCACGGATCCGTCGCGGATCTCGCCGAGGACCTTGCGGGTGACGGCGGCGGCGCCGGGCGCGGTGAAGTCGAGGGAGTCGACGTCGTAGGACAGGACGTGCGGGTAGCCGGCCTCGGCGGCGAGGCGGGCGACGAGCGCGGAGGCGCGGGGGGCGCGCGAGGGGCGGAACCAGGTGCCGATGGAACCGGTGAGCTTCTTCAGCCGGTCGGCGCAGGCGGTGATCTCGGCGCGGGCCTCCGCCTCGGGCATCGCGTTGATGCCCAGGTGGCGCTGGGTGTGGTTGCCGAGGTCATGCCCGCCGTCGAGAACGCGGCGGGCCATCTCGGGGTGCTCGTCGAGCCAGGTGCCGACGGCGAGGACGGTGACGTGGGCCCCGTGCCGTTCCGCCTCGGTGAGCAGGGCGCGGGCGATCGCGGGATCGCCCTGGCCGTGGAAGGTGAGGGCGACGCGGGGGCGGGTGCGGGGGCCGTGGGGGATCTGGTCGGGCACGCCGGGGTACCGGCGCGGGGCGGGGGCCGCGGCCGGTGACGAGTGGGGTGCGGGGCGGGCCGCGGCGGGCCGGACTGCGCCGCCGGGCGGGGAGCAGGCGGGGGTGAGTGCGGCGCCGGCGAGGAGGCCGGTACCGGCGCGCAGGGCCGTGCGGCGGTCGGGTGCAGTCACCCGACCATTTAAAGGGTGAAGTGCTGCAAATCGGGCTATTCACCCGGTCGCCACAGGCGGCGCGGGTCGCGCACCGCACGACGGACGGGGAACTCCGCGCTCGCCTTCCGGGACCACAAGCCGAGGGCCGCGCCCCGGCCCTGCGGGTCAGCGGTCCCCCACCCTCATCTCGAACCACGTCGTCTTGCCCCGGGGCAGCAGGTCCACGCCCCAGCGGTCGGCGATCTTGTCGACCAGGAACAGGCCGCGGCCGCTGACGTCGGTCTCGCGGACGGGCATCAGACAGGGCAGGCCGCGGGAGGGGTCGCGGACCTCGACGCGGATACGGCCGCGCAGCCGGCGCATGCGCAGACCGAAGACGCGGGCGCCGGTGTGCCGGACGGCGTTGCCGACGAGTTCGGAGACGAGCAGGACGGCGTCCTCGGCGAGCTTGGGGGTCAGACCCCAGTGGCGCAGGATCACCACCTGGGTCAGCCGGCGCGCGGTGGCCGCGGACTCGGGGCGGGACGGCAGCGGCACATCGTGTTCCGCCGGGTTGCCGAACAACTCCAGTGCCTTCAGCGCCCGTTCGTCCTCCACCGCAGGCGACCAGCGCGCCGCCACAGCACGGCCGTGTCCCCGCGGCTGTTCGATGCCCTCCAGCCCCGCCATGCCCCCATCATGGCCGTCCCAGGGGGCGTCGGGGGCCGTTCTGCTGGAATACGCCCCCCGGTCGCCCCCGTTCCACCACTTGCGAACGGCATATGCGCTGGGCATTTCGGGGTCCGCCGCACCCCTGCTGACCTGCGGCGACGGCTCGACCGGAGGCAATCGACAGGCTCCCTCGACAAGGCAGGCTTAAGGTTGCCCAAAGGTTCCCATAAACCGCCCCATCGAGGGACCCCCGGATCAGACACGACGTCAATTGCAAGTGTTTGACGGTGTGTTCAGCAGCACTCCGACTGTCCGGGCCTGGGTGTGTTCAGAGGAACTTCGCCTTGCCCGGGCCCTCCTCCACGAAGCTCTTCATGCCCCGCTCGCGGTCCTCGGTGGCGAACAGGCCCGCGAACCAGTTGCGTTCCACGGCCAGGCCCGTGTCGATGTCCGTCTCCAGACCGGTGTCGATGGACTCCTTCGCCGCGCGCAGCGCGATGGCCGGGCCCTGGGCCAGCTTCGCCGCCCACGCGTGCGCCTCGGTGTACACGTCGGCGGCCGGCACCACTCGGTCGACCAGGCCGAGCGTCAGCGCCTCGTCGGCCTTCACCATGCGGCCCGTGAAGATGAGGTCCTTGGCCCTGGACGGGCCGATCAGCCGGGACAGGCGCTGAGTGCCGCCGGCGCCGGGGATCAGGCCGAGCAGGATCTCCGGCTGGCCGAGCTTGGCGTTCTCGCCGGCGATGCGGTAGTCGGCGCACAGGGCCAGCTCGCAGCCGCCGCCGAGTGCGTAACCGGTGACGGCGGCGACGACCGGCTTGGGGATGCGGGCGACGGCGGTGAAGGCGTCCTGCAGGGCACGGGCGCGCAGGACCATCGCCGTGTGGTCCATGGCCTGCATCTCCTTGATGTCCGCGCCCGCCGCGAACACCTTCTCGCCGCCGTACACGACGACCGCGCGCACGTCGTCGCGGCGGCCGGCCTCCTCGGCGAGTTCCTTGAGCCTGTCCTGCGTGGCGACGTCCAGCGCGTTCATCGGCGGGCGGTCGAGGCGCAGCGTGCCGACGCCTTCGGCGACTTCGAGATGTACGGTCATGCCAGCAGGTTAACGGGGACTAACGGCAACGGGCGGGGTGCGGTCGCTCACACCCGGCCGGGGGTCCGGGGGTCGCCCCCGGGACGGCACAGCACGGGGACTGACGGCAACGGGCGGGGTGCGGTCGCTCACACCCGGCCGGGGCCCTGGTGCGCCAACGACATCGGGCCCGGTGCCGAGGGGTCACAGCACCGGGCCCGCTTCGTCCGCGGAACTACTTGGTCCACTCCGCCCACGGCATGTTCCAGCCGTTGAGGCCGTTGTCCGGGGCGACCGTCGCGTCGTGGGAGTTCTTCACGACCACCACGTCGCCGATGAGCGAGTGGCTGAAGAACCAGGCCGCCGGCACCGAGCTGTCGTAGCCGCCGCGTACGTCGCGCAGGCCGACGCAGCCGTGGCTGGCGTTGTAGTTGCCGAAGGCGTCGCCGCCCCAGTAGTTGCCGTGCAGGAAGGTGCCGGAGGTGGTCAGGCGCAGGGCGTGCGGGACGTCCTTGATGTCGTACTCGCCGCCGTAGCCGACCGTCTCGCCGTTCATCCGGGTCACGGTCAGCTTCTCGCTGATGACCATCTGGCCGTTCCAGGTGTCGTAGCCGGGCTTGCCGGTGGTGACGGGCAGGGTCTTGACGACCTTGCCGTCCTGGGTGACCTGCATGGTGTGCTTCTTGGCGTCCACGTAGGAGACCTGGTTGCGGCCGATGGTGAAGGACACCGTCTTCTTCTGCTTGCCGTAGACACCGGCGCGGCCCTCGACGCCGTCCAGGTTCAGCGTGACGGTGACCTTGGTGCCCGACTTCCAGTAGTGCTCGGGACGGAAGTCCAGGCGGTCGTTGCCGAACCAGTGGCCCTGCACGTCGACCGCCGGCTCGGTCTTGATCTTGATGGCCTTCTCCACGTCCTGCGGGTGCGTGATGCCCCGCGAGAAACGCAGCGAGAACGGCATGCCGACCCCGACCGTGGAGCCGTCCTCCGGAGTGAAGGTGCCGGTGAAGGTGTTCTTCGGGGTCAGCGTGGTGAAGGCGGAGTCCTCCGCCGCCGTACGGCCCTCGGCGTCCTTGGCGACCGCGTGCACCTGGTAGCGGGTGGCGGCGGCCAGGTGCGCGGCCGGCGTCCAGGAGGAGCCGTCGGCGGATATCGCCCCGTCGACCTTCGTCCCCTTGGCGTCCTTGACCACGACCTCCGTCAGCTTGCCCTTGGCCGCGCTCACCTTGAGGGCGCCGCTGGTGTCGACGGCCGTGGCGCCGTCCTTCGGCGCGACGGTGACGACCGCCTCGGACTGCTTGCTCGCGGCGGCCGAGGCGTCACCCCCCTTGCCGTCCTCCGTGTCCGAGCCCCCGCCACCGCCGCACGCCGTGACCGCGAACAGCAGGGCGCCCGCGGTCAGCGCAAGCCCCGCGCGGCCCCGCCCGCGCCCCGCAACCGATGCCCCCGATATCGGCCGGATGTTCAAGTTGTTTCTCCCTCCCCCGGGCCCTGTCAGGCCCACACGCCCCGCGCGTCGTGCGCGCATACGGCGCATATTAACTGCCCGGTCAGGAGCGCCGACGGGCTCGGAATGTCACCGTTCCGTCCCAACTCCCGGCCGGGCGCGCTCAGCGCACCGCGCCACCCGCCTTCCACTCGGTCCAGCCCAGGTTCCAGCCGCCCAGACCGTTGTCGGGAGCCACCGTCTTGTCCTTGCTGTTGACCACCTCGACGACGTCCCCGATCAGGCTGCGGTCGAAGAACCAGCCCGCCGGGGTGTCGGAGCCGCCGCCCTTGGCGTCGCGCAGGCCCACACAGCCGTGGCTGACGTTGGTCCGGCCGAAGACGTCCTCGTCCGCCCAGTAGTTGCCGTGCAGGAATGTGCCCGAGTCGGTCAGCCGCATGGCGTGCGGCACGTCCGGGATGTCGTACTCGCCCTTGCCGTCGTCCTTCTTGAAGCCGACCGTGGCCCCGTTCATGCGGGTGACCTCGAGCATCTCCATCACCACCATCTTCCCGTTGTAGGTGGTGTTCTTCGGCGACCCCGCGGTGATCGGCACGGTGGCCAGCAGCTCGCCGTCCCGGCGAACCTCCATGGTGTGATCGGCGGCGTCCACCAGCGACATCTGGCTGCGGCCGATGGTGAAGGAGAACGACTTGGACTGCAGCCCGTACACCCCGCGTGCCCCCTCCACGTCCCGCAGCGCCAGGTCGACGGTGACCTTGGTGCCGGGCTGCCAGTAGCGCTCGGGGCGGAAGTCGACGCGGTCCTTGCCGAACCAGTGCGGGCGGATCTCGACGCCCGGCTCGGCGCGCACCCGGATGGCCCGCTCGACGGCGGCGGGGTTCTCCAGCTCCCGGCTGAACTGGATCGACACGATCATCCCGGTGCCGACGACCGAGCGGTTCTCCGGGGTGACGTAGCCGATGAAGCGCTCGCCGGGGACGTAGGTGGTGAACGTGGCGTGGCGGGCGGAGCGGTCCCCGTCGCCGTCGACGGCGACCGCGTCTACGGTGTAGCGGGCGGCGAGGGCGAGCCGGTCGTCGTCGGGGCGCCAGGTCAGGCCGTCAGCGGAGAGGTGGCCGGGTACCGGGGTGTCCTGGGCGTCCTGGGAGGCCACCACCTTGACCGACTCCAGCCGGCCGTCGGGCACCGTGACGCGCAGCTTCCGCTCGGGCCGTACCTCCTTGCTGCCGTCGTCCGGCGTGATGCGGATGGCGTCCTCCGACGCGCCGGGTTTACCGAAGATCCCGCCGGGACCGCCGGAGCCGTCCGACGTGCAGCCGGCGGCCCCGGCCAGCAGTCCTGCCCATGTCAATACGGCGGCCAGCGCGGCCCCCGCGCGCCGCGCGCGCCCGTGTACGTGCCTCACGAGCAGGACAACGAGCGGGGCCGCCCCGGGGAAACGTGAGTGCGAGCCACGGTCTGGGCAGAACTGTGGGGAGGACGACGACACGACGGGGAGCACGGTGCGGGACGCCGTACGCCCTGAACGGGTCTCGCCATGAGCCGCGGGAGGCTGAACGGTGTCCAGCGCAGCCGAGCAGGAGGCGGTGACGGCAGGGCGCGCCGCTGAGCAGGGGCGCCCGGCCGCCGCTGTGGACGGGATGCAGCGCCTGCCCGTGTGGCCGGGCGCGCCGACGCCGCTGGGCGCCCGCGTCCGGGTCGGCCCGGACGGGGTGGCCGGGACGAACTTCGCCCTGTGGGCGGGCGGCGCGGAGGGCGTCGAGCTGTGCCTCTTCGACGACGACGGCGTCGAGACGCGGCTGAAGCTGACCGAACTGACGCACGAGATCTGGCACGGTTTCGTGCCGGGCGTGCTGCCCGGGCAGCGCTACGGCTTCCGGGTGCACGGCCGCTGGGACCCCTGGACCGGCGGCCGCTGGAACCCGGCGAAGCTGCTGCTCGACCCGTACGCCCGCGCGGTCGACGGAGGCAAGGGGAACGACTACAGCCGGCTCCCGCCGGAGGTGTACGGGCATGTGCGGGACTGGCCGGACCAGCACGTCGCCGACACCGTCCGCGACGAGCGGGACTCGGCGCCGTACGTGCCGAAGGGAGTCGTCGTCCACGATGACGACGACTGGTCCGACGACCGGCGCCCGAAGACGCCGTGGGCCGACTCGGTGATCTACGAGCTGCACGTGCGCGGCTTCACCCGGCTGCACCCGGGCATCCCCGAGGAACTGCGCGGCACCTACGCGGGCCTCGCGCACCCGGCGGCCGTCGAGCATCTCACCCGGCTCGGGGTGACGGCGGTGGAGCTGCTGCCGGTGCACCAGTTCGCCCACGAGGACCATCTGCTCAAGCGCGGTCTGCGCAACTACTGGGGCTACAACTCCATCGGCTACTTCGCCCCGCACGCCGCCTACGCCGCCTCGGGCACGACCGGTGAGCAGGTCGGGGAGTTCAAGCGGATGGTGCGCGCGCTGCACGCGGCCGGGATCGAGGTCATCCTCGACGTCGTCTACAACCACACCGCCGAAGCCGGCGAGTACGGCCCGACGCTGTCGTTGAAGGGCATCGACAACCGCGGCTACTACCGTCTCCAGTCCGACGCGCGCCGGTACGCCGACTACACCGGCTGCGGCAACACCCTGCACGTCGTGCAGCCGCACGTGCTGCGCCTGATCACCGACTCGCTGCGCTACTGGGTCACCGAGATGGGCGTGGACGGCTTCCGCTTCGACCTCGCGGCGGCCCTCGCCCGCTCCATGCACGACGTCGACATGCTGTCCCCGTTCCTCGCGGTCATCGCCCAGGACCCGGTGCTGCGCCGCGTGAAGCTGATCGCCGAGCCCTGGGACGTGGGTTCCGGCGGCTACCAGGTGGGCGCGTTCCCGCCGCTGTGGACGGAGTGGAACGACCGCTACCGCAACGCCGTGCGGGACTTCTGGCGGCACGCCCTGCCCGACGTGCGCGAGATGGGCTACCGGCTGTCCGGCTCCAGCGACCTGTACGCCTGGGGCGGGCGGCGGCCGTACGCCTCGGTCAACTACATCACCGCGCACGACGGTTTCACCCTGCGCGACCTGGTCAGCTACGAGCGCAAGCACAACGAGGCCAACGGTGAGGGCAACCGGGACGGCAGCGACGACAACCGGTCCTGGAACTGCGGGGCGGAGGGCGAGAGCGACGACCCCCGCATCCTCGCCCTGCGCAGACGGCAGCTGCGCAACCTGCTGACCACGCTGCTGCTGTCCACCGGTGTGCCCATGCTGGTCGCGGGCGACGAGATGGGCCGCACCCAGCGCGGCAACAACAACGCCTACTGTCAGGACAACGAGCTGGGCTGGGTGGACTGGCGGCTGCTGGACGAGCCCGGCTGGAAGGCGCTGTTCGACCTCACCTCACGGCTGATCGCCCTGCGCCACCGGCATCCGGTACTGCGCAGGCGGGCCTTCTTCTCCGGCCGTCCGCAGGCGGCGGACGGGCTGCGGGACCTGGCCTGGTTCACCTCGCGCGGCACCGAGATGACCGAACGGGACTGGTACGCGCCGGCCGCGACCCTCGGCATGTACCTCTCGGGGCGCGACATCCCGGGCCGCGACGAGCGGGGGGCGCCGATCCTCGACGACAGCTTCCTCGCGGTGCTGCACGCCGGGGAGGGGCCGGTGGAGTTCGTGCTGCCGGGGCCGCCGTGGGCGGAGCGGTACGAGGTGGTCGTGGACACCGCACGCGAGGACCAGGCACGGGCGCCGGAGGTGACGCACCCGGCGGGCACGGCGATCACCGTGCCGGGGCGGTCGGTGCTGCTGCTGCGGGTGCACTGAACGGCGCCGCTTCCCGCGCCGAAAGAGAGCCGGGCCCCGGCCGCCCCTCGAGGGGTGGCCGGGGCCCGGCGGTGCGATGTGGTGTTCTTGTCGATCAGCCGAAGGCCTTGATCGTGTTCCAGTTCACGGACAGGACCACGCGCACGGGTGCGTTGGTGTTGGTCCGTGAGGGGTGGTAGATGCGGGTGTAGCCGTCGGAGGCGAGGCGGGCCCAGATGTCGGGGATGCCGTCGTTGTTGACGTCGGGGATGCCGATGGCGGTGGGGACGTTGACGTCGGTCCAGTTGGTGCCGTACGCCTCGTCCTTGCCGGTCAGGCTGTTGGCGGCCAGCTTCAGCGATTCCAGGTCGACGCTGCCGGC
>NZ_JBICAJ010000031.1:0-24146 GCF_043088925.1 Streptomyces sp. NPDC014006
ATCCGCTGGCCTATCGCCTTCCCAGACAGCAAGGTCGTAGCTCATGCCAGGAGGCTCTCATGCCACTCTGACAGCCATAAGAAACGACGTCTTAGTACTCCAGCCGTAGATCTTGATCTTCATGGGGTCTGGGCTGCTTGTCGCAGGCAGTGACAGTTGCGGGCGCGGGCCTGGTGGCGTCGGCGCCAGTCAGACCAGTGAAGCCGGTGAGCTGGGCCGTGGGCGGGCTGGAGGGTCAGCGTGGCGAACAAATGCTGGATCTCGTTGCAGGTCAACGGGATCAGCCCATCCGGGGACGGATGGCGGCCTGTTCGTGGGCGGCCGTGACGGCCAGGAATGCGTGCGCGAGCATGGCGAGGGTGACCCACCGGCGCCAGAACATCCAACGCCTCACCTGGTGTTTGTCCAGGCCGGCCAGGCCCTTTCCAGACTGGAAGGTTTCCTCGACCCCATCGGCGTCCGGCCACGCGCACGAGGGTGGCCAGAGGGACGGCAGCGGTTGAGTAGCAGCGGTGGAAGGCGAGTTCGCCGGTGCGGCGGTTGCGCCGGATCAGTGCGTTCTTGAGCCGGTCGTGCCACGGGTCCAGGTACGCCTCGATCGGGTGCACGTCGTAGCCGAGCTCCTGGGCGTAGGCGACGGTGTGCGTCTGGTACCAGGCCGGGCCGGTCGGACGGGTACCGTCCGGCGTGAACGGCGACGGCTGGCGCGGGTCAGCTCGATGTGGGACAGGTCGACCAGCCAGGAGCCGGGGATCTTGGGGTTGAACTTCGGGACGTGGAAGTGGTCGGGGGCAGACAGGCCGAGGACCAGGCCGGCTGCGGCGGCGAGGAACGCGGTGTTGAAATCCAGGCCGACCGCGAAGGGCATCATGCACTTCTCATCGCTGAGCGAGTCCACCGACCGCACCCACTGGTACGCCTCCTCGTTGAGGAACCCGCCCGTCCAGCCGGACTGAACGACGACGGGTGTTCCGGGGTGGCCTCCGGCGGCGCCGGGTCCATCGGTTCCGTCCCCAGCGACCCTGGGTTGTGGCCCGAGATCCAGTTGCCGGTCTCCTCGTCGCGCTCCGGCTTCGCGGGCGGGCGCAGCGCCGTCATCAGCTCCAGGCCCGAGACGGCGGTGGAGCCGCGCGGGGTGATGACCCGCTGGGCGCACACGCCGAGGACGCGGGCGATGTCAGCCGGCTCCATCTCCGAGACGCCGGGCCAGGACCGCTCATCGAGGGCATCCCACGACAGGATCGCCAGCTGCACGCACTGCCGGTCGCGGCCCTGCGCCTTGCGGTAGATCCGCGCCCACGGGCCGAATCCGCGCTGCATGAGCTGCCACTTGGCCTTCGCGACCTGCTTGATTCCGCGCCGGCGCCTTAACGGATATGTCTGGACTTCAATGGACAGCGAGGTCAAGGCCTGGTCAAGGTGCTTCCTGAGAGGGCGACGCGAGCGCCTCTGGGGATCTCTTTCTCAAGCATCGGGTGCGCCCTCCGCGGCGTGCACAGCGGAACCGGAGGGGTAGATGGGCGAGGGAAGCGCGAACGTGGTGCAAAGCCGGCTGGCGAATGCAGGGCATCCCAGCCCGCACCGGGTCAGCCTTCCGTACGAAGAGGTGATTCGGGTCGTCTTGCTCGTCGGCCACTACGAGAAGGCTTGGGAGGAGCATCAGATCGGTGAGGCACTGAACTGGTGGCGGGCCCTGCCCGAGGCACTACCCGAATCCGGAACTTGGACTTTCACACTCCGAGACCTCGAACCCGCCTGGATCAACGAGACGGAGGATGGGGACTTCACCGCCGTCTATGTCTCAACGGACGAAGACGGTCGGATGATGTACCAGGTCATCAGCAGTCATGGGGGCGAGGACAGTGGGGCGCTGTGTCCAGACGTCACCAGCCTCAATAACACGCTGTCTCGCCTGGCTCAGTAGGGGTCGGGCGCCACAACCGAGCTGTCAACTTACGAGCTCGTGCACGGTAGTCCGGGCCGCCGCGCGCCTGGTACGCGGTGCTCGCCGCCGCCTGCGGCAGCGACGGGAGAACACCGCGCCACCGGCCGAGCCGGCGTCCGGCCAGTCACCTCCGGTACCGCCGCAGCGCGACGCCACCGCCGGCGACCGCGTCACCGCAGCCAAGGAGGAAGCGAAGGTATGAAAGGCCGCTTCTGGTGGGGTGTGGTGGCCGCGTTGTGACGAGCTCGGCCTGAACCCATCGCCGGCCTTGAGGCCGAAGCGACGCAGCGTTATCGACGGATGCGCCGCAAGGGCCTGCCCTCACGTGAACTGCGCACCGCGGAAGGACCGAGGATCCGGGCGAAGGCCGACAAGGGCTGGAGAGGAGCCAGACTCAACACGATCATCTGACCGCCGGTGTGCTGTGTCTCGCGACTGGGGCCGGGATGCTGGCGGGCGCCGCTCTGCTGGCACCGGCGGGCGCCAGGCTGGTCGTGGACGGACTGTACTTCGCCGGACTCGGCTTGGGCATCATGCTGGCCACCCCATCTCAGTACTGCTGGCCCGCCGACGTTGCCCGCGTCAGCAAGCCGATCGACGGAACTTCCCAGGAGTGAGACCCGGGCGACGGCAGAACCCCGCAGCGGGACAGGGCCGTGGCTGTACGGCCTTCGCGTACCGGTCACGGTCCTGCGGATGAGGGGGACCAGGCGGTCTGTCCGTGGAAGAGCTCGGCTTTGTCCGTCCTCGAGGAACCCTTTCGACACGACCCGATCGGGCCGGACACGGCATACCCGGCGGCGGCGCACGATCGTGTCCGGGCGGGGAGGGCTCCATGCTGGTCCCGGGATGGACGAGCCCGGGAGGTTCCATGGAATGGCTGATCACACTGGTCGGCGCGGCGGTGGTGCTGATCATCCTCCGGGACGTGTTCCACACCCTGTGGCACCCCACCCGGCACGGCGGCCTGAGCAGGGCCGTCATGTCACTGCTGTGGCGGCTGTCCACCCGGGGCCGCAGGAGCAGCAGGACCGCCGGGCTGGCCGGGCCTGTCGGCATGGTGACCGTGGTGGCCACCTGGGCCGGCGCCGTGGCCGTGGGCTGGGCCCTGGTGTACTGGCCGCACATGCCGGAAGCGTTCTCCTTCTCCGGCACCTTGAATCCGTCCGAGCACTCGGGACCGGTGGACGCCCTGTACCTCTCCCTGGTGACCGTCGCTACCCTCGGCCTCGGCGACATCGCGCCTTCCGCGGACTGGCTGCGCATCGTCGCCCCGCTGGAGGCGCTGGTCGGCTTCTCGCTGCTGACCGCCACCGTCTCCTGGATCCTCGGCATCTATCCGGCTCTGGCCCGGCGACGGGCGCTCGCACTGCGCATCTCCCAGCTGCACCGCGCCGATTCGGCAGTCGGGCGGCCCGCCTCTGACGTGGGGGCCGCTGTCCTCGTCCAACTCGCCGCAGATATCGCCCGTACGTGCGTGGACTTCCTCCAGTACCCCGAGTCCTACTACTTCCACGACGGACCCGGCGACATCTCGCTGGCCTTCACCCTCGGCTACGTCGCCGAACTCGCCGAACGTACAAGGGCGGCGGAGCACCCGGACACCCGCAGCGCCGCCGCCGTCCTCACCACAGCCCTCGACGACCTCACCGCCGTACTCGACGAGCGTTTCCTGCACACCGGAGGCCCCCGGCAGCAGGTCCTCGCCGCTTACGCACGCGACCACGGAAGCGCCTAACGCCGTGTCCTACATGGTCAGTTTGCCCAGGCGTTTGTAGCAGCAGAGGGCTGCGGCGAGGCCGAGGAAGGCCAGGTAGTTGCGGGGATGTCGCTCGTAGCGCGGTGACAGGGCGAACGGACTGCCACTCGTCGTCGGCGTCTCCGCCGCCAACACCCACGACAGGGAAGGACTGAAGCCCATGGTCGAGGGTCACCAAACGAGACACGACCCCCACCGCGGCCGGTACTTCAAGCCCCAGCGCCTCCGCGCGGACAAGGCCTACGATCGCGCCGACCTGCGGAAATGGTTACGTGGCAAACGCATCGGAGTGCGGATCGCGCGCAAAGGCATCGAGTCCAGCGAACGATTGGGCCGCCGCCGCTGGGTGATCGAGCGGACGATGTCCTGGCTGTCCGGCTACCGACGTCTGAGCCCTCGCTACGAGCGCGATCCCGCAACTAGCTGGCCTTTCTCGGACTCGCAGCCGCCCTGTGTTGCTACAAACGACTCGTCCGCCTCACCACATAGGACACGGTCTTAGTCGCTCTGGGGCGCAGTCTTCGATTCTTCGCGAGTGCGGGGCCGTTCCGACTCGTCCTCTTCGCCGGCCAGGTCGGCTTCGTCCGGAGCGCCACTGCTCCACGCGACGGGCGGTGTCGGCGCCGTGATCGTCTGGGGTTCGCCGGAACCCGGGCGGACGCTCGGCTGGGATCCCGGTGTATGGGACGTCTGCGCTTCGTCATCGGAGTTCGTCATGGAGTCTGTGTTCCCGCCGTTCTCATTCGAATCCCCCTGACCACGTTCAGCCGGTGTCATCGTCATGCCGAGAACCCAGGAGCCCCCGGCTACGGCGGGCTGCCTCGTGCGGGCCGTGACAACGCCTTCCGACGAAGCAGCCGGGCCCTGCCTGCGATGACCGCCCGGAAGAAGAGGATCAGGCTCTGCAGAGCTCTCGCGGTCCTGAGGAAGGTGCGGCCTCGCGGCGCGGGAACCGGCCGGCCCACTGCGTCGTCGATACCGACGTGACCGAAGTGACCCCCACCCTGCCCGACGACCACAAAGAACTGATCTCCGACCTCTGCGGGATCGTCAGCGACTACCCCCACGGGAGCCCGTCGGCGACCCTCGGCCTGCTCGCCGGCGACGCGGCGGACGCGCTCGACCGCATCGGCACCCCGCAGGGGCGCCGGGAACGGGCCGGGTACACGATCCTGCTCCACACCACGTGCTGGTACGTCGCCGCACGCGTCTTCAGCAAGTCCCTCTTCGCGTCGTACACGCAAGCCCTGGGAGGGTTGCGGGCCACGCTCGACCCGGCATCCTGCACCTGCCAGGCCGGAGCCCACCCCACGGACGTGGACGGCGAGTACGGCGTCGAGGCCGGGGTGAGCATGCTGTCCGAGGCCGGCCGTGCCGTGTTCGCCGAGGAGTACGGGCTGGAGGGCGAGGAACTGGCCGCGTTCGACTGCGAGGCGTTCCTCGCCGGCCTCGCCGACGGGGCCGCCGCCCGCATGCGCGAGGCCCACGAGGAGCTCTTCGGCAGTGTGGACGTCTCCCATTTCGACGCGCGGTTCCTCCGGGACGACGGCGGGATCGACATCGTCGCCCTGCAGGAGGCGATCCGGCGTTCCTGGGAGGACAACACCGGCCCCGTCGCGCTGTGGTCCGCCCGTCGCTGGCTGGCCGGGCAGGTGCGCGAGGAGGAACGGATCGGCCTGTTCCTGTGCCTGTGGATGGGCATCGCCCAGAGCTACGGCGGCCTGCCCCCCTCCTACGTCCGCGACCTGGTCGCGGCCCTGGACACCATCGGCCCGGACGCCTCGTGCGAGCACCCCCGGCACCCCTGGTCCGCGACCACGCACACGGACTCCCGGTATGAGGCCGTGGTGCATCTGTACGCGCCCGAGGACTACCCGGACACTCCGGTGCCCGCCGAGCTCTCGACCCGCGAACTGTGGGAATGCCCGGCGCACTACGCCGAGCTGGCACGCGGTGCGCGGGAGGTCGTCCAGCAGTGGCGTCACATGCGCAGCGGCGAGGAGGAGGACTGGTAGGTCCTGGTGCGGGCCGCCCCCGCGGCCCCCGGCACTCACCCGCGTGGTCCGCACGAGTCGTGGTGATGCCGGGGAGCGGCACAGGATCGGACGCAGTTCCCCGTGCGGGAAGTCGTCGACTGTGCACACCACGGCCGTGTTGCTGGCCCTTGGGGGCTGATCCGGATCCGGAGCTCGCAGACCCAGACGAGCGCCCCTCATGGACATGGCCAATTACTCCAGCCACGACCCTGCGATGAAACGGTTGCAGACTGTCGTGCAGCCAGGACCCGGACAGGAGCAGTGATCGTGCCGCCGGGAGCGGCGTGGGCGGTCGTGGGGCTGAACAGGGCGGCGATCACGGCCGACGGCGGCGGTGCGGACAAGACGCACGAGACGGGTCCTCTCGCGATCCTCGTAGTGGCTCCCGCCCACATCGCATCGGTGATCACTAATCGGACGGACACATCCGAGCGCGCATGCGCAGCACTGGGCTGGGCAGGACTTCTGCCCAGCCCAGTGCTGCCGACGCCGGGGGCCCGACCTTGCTCACAGCCCCGGCTCTTTGGGGTAGTCGGGGACGCTGTAGCCCTGATCGCGCAGCCACTCGCGTGTCACAGCGGCGCGCTGCCGGAGCTCGAAGTACGTGTCGGCGTTTCCATCTCCGCCGGGGTGCACGACCAGCGTGTAGCTGTCCTCCATCGCCTGCAGGAACTCGTCGGACACCTCGGCCACGGTGTCTTCGTCCAGTTGCTGCTCCTTGAGCCACCGGGTCAGCCGGTCACTGGTCAGTTGCCACTCTGTCTGGCGCTGGTCAGCTTCCGGGGTGTCGGCCGCCAGCTCGGCATTGCGCTCGGCCGCCGTCAGCCTCTCGCCGCGAGATCGTCGACGCGATCCGCTGGCCTGGCCCGGCCGGCCGCAGGCGCTCGGCCAGCTCGCGTGCGGCGTGGCGTAGTGGTGTGCTCCGGTCGGCCGGGTGCAGCCTGCGGACTTCGTCGTAGCAGCCCAGCACGAGCGTCTGCGGGCCTGTACCTCGCGTGATCTTGCAGGGGTGAACGTGTTGCGCTGCCGTACTGCTGGTCCTGTGACGGCGGCTTGAGATCGTGCGCACGTCTCACACAGCAGGAGGAGCAGCACGCGCGCGAGGTGGCCCGCCTGACAAGTGAGGCCGAGCAGCACGCACGCGACGTTGCGCGCTGGAAGGTGAGGCGGAGCGGCGGGAGGAGGAGAAGGCTGCGGATCTGGCCGCTGTGCGGAAGCGGGAGCAGGGGTGGGTTGCGGATCTGGGCGCAGCGCAGGCCAGGATCGGTGAGTTGACCGGGCAGCTGGCTGCTGAGCGTCGTGGGCGCCGGGTGGATCAGGGGACGATCGAGGCGCTGCGTGAGCAGCTGGCGCAGGCCCAGGCCACGATCGAACAAATCAGGGAAGAGCCCTGCCGGCATGACCGCGAGGAGGCCGTCCTGGCCGAGGCCATCGCCATTACCGAGCAGGCTCTGGTGGCGGAGAGAGCGGGCCGGGCTCGAAAAGACCGCCGCCCTCGAGGATGAGGGGGCGAGTCGCCGGAAGCCGGCCGCCGGGCCCCTCGCCGTGGGCATTATCGGCTTCGTGGTCATGGTGCTGGGTGCTCTGACGGGCCTTGCCATCGTCATGGACCCGCGTGTGGCTGCTGACCTGGACTGGACTGTCCACATCGCCCTGCTCGACGACCCGGGAGATGCCCTTGCCGGGCGCGATCCCCTCTAGCAACACCGACGCTGCGAGCGGCACACCATCTTCACAGCATGCCCTTGCTAGGGCCGACCTGCTGGCGCCTCCGGCGGCCAGGCTGCAACATGCGAGCCCAGGCCCTCGGCATGCACTGGTAAGCGTGCCGCCGGCCGCCCAGTGACAGCAGGTCGGGCACATTGCCCAGTTGCGTCGGCTTCGGTCAGGCTTGATCACGTGCATAATTGCGGGTGCTGAGCGGCCCCTGTCCCCCCGTCAGCGGGCCGCCTCAGTGATTCCCAATCAGGTTTGTCAAGGGCTGCGGTAGCGGACGGTGACCGCGTTATGCCGCTGCGCGGCCACGTTGAGGTGGCTCGACAGTGAAGGTCCGCTGGTCGCGTATGAGGGCCCACAAGACGTCGAGGCGGCGCCGGGCGAGGGCGAGGACAGCCTGCTTGTGTGACTTGCCCTCGCCCCTCTTGCGCTCGTAGAAGGTCCTGGACGTCGGACAGCACCGGGCGGCGACCTGGGCGGAGAGGTAGAAGACACGCAGGAGGCGGCGGTGGTAGCGGTGCGGCCGGCGCATGTTGCCGCTGATGCGTCCTGAGTCCTTGGGGACAGGGGCCAAGCCGGCGATGCCGGCCAGGCGACGGGAGCTGCCGATGGCGTCCAGGTCGCCGCCGGTGCAGGCGATGAATTCGGCGCCGAGGAGGCTGCCCATGCCCGGCATGCTGGTGATAGCCCCAGCATGCGCGTGCTCGCGGAACCGCGCCTCAATCAAGGCGTCGGTGCTGGCGATCTCTTCGTCCAGGGCCATCACCGCGGCGGCCAGGGTGCGAACCATGGCTGCCGCGGTCCTTTCGCCGGGAATCACCGTGTGCTGGGCCTGTGCCGCCTCCAGCGCGGTGACCGCCACCGTCTGGGCGTTTCGCACCTTGCGGTTCGACAGCCAGCCGACCAGGCGGGTCTGGCCGATCCGGCGCAGGGCCGTCGGCGTCTGGTAGCCGGTCAGCAGGACGAGCGCGGCCTTGGAGGTGCTGTAGTTGAAGGCGCGTTCCAGCGCGGGGAAGTACTCCAGGAGTTGGGCGCCGGTTGATCGCGCGGGTGCGGTCGGCGGTGAGGTCGTAGCGGCGGGCGGTGAGGATCCGCAGGTGGACGGCGATCTCGTCCTGTTCCTGCAGGGGGTGCAGGTCGCGGCGCATGCGGGCCTGGTCGGCGATGACGTAGGCGTCCTTGGCGTCCGTCTTGCCGTCGCCCCGGTAGGAGCCGGAGGCGTGGTGGACGGTCCGACCCGGGATGTAGAGGACTTTCTGTCCATGGGCGGCCAGCAGCGCGATCAGCAGTGCGGCACCGCCCGCGTTCAGATCGATGGCCCAGGTCACCGGCTCGCCCTCGCTCAACTCGAGGACCTCGCCGAGCAGCTCGAGCAGAGTCGTCTCATCGTTGGCCACCCGCCGTGACAGCCTTCGCGCGCCTTCGGCGTCGATCACCGTGCAGTGATGCTCGCTCTTGCCCGCGTCCGTTCCCGCCCACAGTTGCGGCACTCGTGCCTCCTCGAGGATCCGTGTTCCTGGTCCCGGCAGACGACCACGCCGACGTGTCCTACCAAGCGATGAGGTTCGCGCATCCCAATGAGTGGCCGTGTCGTCGCGGGATGCCGGGCGGCCAATCACTGAAAGCCACATCTTCGGCATGAGCTTTTTCAGCCACACCCGGCACCCCGCCTCCCGATCGTACGAATGAGCGGAGCGGACCCGCCAAGAAGGTAAGGAGCTCTTTCAGCGTTGCCTCTCCAGGGTGAGAACGGAGGCTGCGATGGCGGTTATCCGGTTGGGACTGCAGCGCGCTCTGCGGAAGATGCGCCATGACTTCAGTCGCGCGATGCTTCGTTCGACGGGTGCGCGTGCCGCCGACAGGGCCCGGTTGATCGTTTGCTGGGTCGCGGTGAGGTCTTGGTGCGGAAGGCGTCTGATCGGTGTGGTCACCCAGGAGCTGGCGCCGATGTAGGCGCGGTCGGCGAGGACGGGCACGCCTTGGCGTTCGCAGATCCGGATGATGCGGTGGGTGCGGGCTGCGGTCAGGTCGTGGGTGCGGCCGGGCAGGGCGGGCGAGATCCACAGCAGGTCGCCCGCAGGATCGGCGATGACCTGCACGTTCACGCCGTGTCGGCGGTGCTTCTGGGAGAAGTCGGCCCGGCTGTCGCCGACCCGGTCGCACTCGGCGAGCGTTCCGTCGGGCAGGACGTGATCGGGATCGGCTTCCCGCAGGACCCGCAGTAGGCCGGACGCCCGGCCTGCGAGGTGGCCGACGACGGCGGTTACGTAGGCGTGGGCGGTGCCGACGGATATTCCGAACCCGGCGGCGATCTGCGTGAGCGGGTCGTGTCGGCGGAGGTAGACCAGGGCGACGAGAGCACGCTGGTGCGGCCGGAGCTTGCAGCGGCGGTCACCCTCACGGGTGACGATGAGCATGGTTACCCCTTAAGAATGCTGGTGGTCCGGGAGGACTGGGTGTGGCTGATAGTGACCTGCCGCTGATGGCTCGGAGTGAGTGGCCGCCCAGTCCTTCGGGACGCTCCGGCTGCTGATTGAGAACTGCGGTCATCGCTGGTTAAGGGCTTGGCGGCGGAGTGTTCCCGGACCCAGAGAGTGCTGGTGTCTCGGAAACGGAGCGATGATGGTGACGGAACGTCACGAGCAGGTCTGGGTCGGCATCGACGCCGGCAAGGCCCATCACTGGGCGGTCGGAGTCAACGCCAGCGGAGAGAAGGTGTTCTCGAAGAAGGTCATCAATGGTGAGGACGAGATCCTGGCCCTGATGGTGACCGCATGCGAGACGGCCAACGAGGTGCGGTGGGCGGTGGACATCTGCGGCCGGGCCTCGACGCTGCTGCTTGCACTGTTGATCGCCCACGGCCAGAGCGTGGTGTATGTGCCGGGACGCACGGTCAACCGCATGTCCGGGGCCTACCGCGGTGAAGGGAAAACCGACGCGAAGGACGCCCTGGTCATCGCCGACACCGCGCGTATGCGCCAGGACTTCACACCCCTGAGCCTCCCGGACGAGACCGTGGCCAATCTCCAGCTGCTCACTGCCCACCGAGCCGACCTGATCGCGGACCGGGTACGACTGATCAACCGCCTGCGTGATGCCCTGGTGGGCATCTGCCCTGCTCTGGAGCGGGCCTTCGACTACTCGGCAGCCAAGGGACCGGTCGTCCTGCTGACCGAGTACCAGACCCCGGCTGCCCTGCGGCGGACCGGCGCCAAGCGGCTCGCGGACTGGCTGGCACGACGTTCGGTGCGCAGTGCAGCCGAGGTCGCCGCCCGCGCGGTCGAGGCAGCCCAGTCCCAGGTGACCGCGCTGCCGGGCGAAAAAGCGCGCCGCCAAACTCGTGTGCGACCTCGCTCATCAGCTCCTCGCACTCGACGAGTGGATCAAAGACACCGACCACGAGATCCGAGAATCCTTCCACCTCGACGAGCGCGCCGAAATCATCGAATCCCTGCCGGGTATGGGCCCCATCCTCGGGGCCGAGTTCCTCGCCATCGTCGGAGACCTGTCCACCTACGCAGACGCCGGCCACCTGGCCGCCCACGCCGGACTGGCCCCGGTCTCGCGCGACTCCGGCCGCCGGACCGGTAACCACCACCGGCCCAAGCGCTACCACCGCCGCCTACGACACGTCCTCTACATGGCCGCCCAAACCGCCATGATGCGCCCCGGACCCTCCCGGGACTACTACCTAAAGAAACGCGCCGAAGGACTGATCCACGTCCAGGCACTGCTCGCCCTTGCACGCCGCCGAGTCGACGTCTTATGGGCCATGCTCCGCGACAAGAGGCACTTCACCCCCACCCCACCAGCCCCACAATCGGCTTGACACCATCATTGAGACTCACTCGACCAGGGCGTGAGGCACGTCGAGTGAGGCAGGATAGGCAACCAACGAGGCTCCTGCGCTGATGAGTTGAGACGTCGAACACCTCTCTCAACGGCACAGGAGCTTCGTGCGTTGCGGACGCCGGCCGGTCACCCGTTCAGTTGCCACTCTGAAAGAGCTCAGTATCAGCAGATCTCATCACCGGCCTCGTCCCCGACCGGATCGTCGGCCAGGACCACGCCCGCCACGATCCGCTTGCCCACCGGCTCCCGGTGCATCTCGAAACTGCGGCAGACCGCCATGACGATCTCCAGACCGTGCTGACGGACCCGGCTCGGGTCGGCAGCCTGGGCCACGGGCAGGCACGGCTCGCTGTCCCACACCGTCACCTCCACCGCACCCTCACGGACCTCCAGGGGCAAGGCACGGCCCGGGAGCGGCATCAGGTCACCTCTGTCGTCATTGAGGTGCTCGTGCTCATCGTGCACGCCGTCGATGTCGATGTCGGCCTTGGTCGCCTCCGGTTCCTGTTCGACGGCCAGGGCCTGCCGGGCCTTGCGGCGCCGGCTGGAGGTGCCGGTCAGCTTGGCTTCGTGCTCGCTGATGACCGTCTTGATGACACCACAGCCCAGCCACACGCAACACCCGGTGGCACTCACCGCAGCCCTGGTGACATCCCCATTCAGATTCGCGAAGGAGCTGGAGAACGCCGGCGCCACGGTCGAAATGAAGTAGCGCTCAACGGCGAGGTGCAGCGATAGTGTCCGGCCTCTGGGCAGGCACTATCGCACGCATCCGAGCTTCCGCTTCAAGAAATTAGACTATTGATCCTTTACGGATCCGACTGACAGAGCCCACTTAGTTTGAGGGTCCGCTTTGACTTGAATCGACATCGCATCATGCTTCGTTTTGAAGTTGATGACGTTATACGTACCGGTGGCGACACTAGTGCAGGGCAATTGGAGGCCGCTGACTGTCGCCACGTCGAGGGACAGTTTTCCCTTCCCCTGGCAGGTGACCATGAGCGCTACGGGGCCGGCTGGAATGCTTCCCGAAAGGGGAACGGTTCGTGAGCCTTGCTGAGAGGCCACCGATGCGAGGTGGGTGATCTCGTCCGGGATCTGCGGCGCAGTGTCCACACTGATGTCGCTGGGCGATGTCGCTGGTGCTGCGCTGGTCGCCGCGTGGCTGGTCGTGGGCGGGCTCGTCGAAGGGTGAGAGGCGGTGCACGCAGTAGCGGCTGCCACGCACCCCACGATGGCGGTCACAGCGAGCGGCCACACCGGGCCGCTTCGCTCAGCCCTGCCAGACATACCAGCCCACGTACCACGGTGTGTAGCTGACGATGGTGCGATAAGGGGATTGCTGGCAGTTACTGTAGAGCCGGTAGGTGACGCCGGTGATCTTCTCACGCCAGACACCGTAGCTTGCACTGATCGTGGTGTGAGGCGGAGCAGTGGGGTTGACCGAGTTGCTCAGCGTCGCGGTGAGGCTGGTGCTCAGGGACATGCCGTAGGTGACCTTCTGTGCGGCGACCATGGCCGAAACGGAAGTCTCCCCAGAGGCGGACAGGGTGACGCCGACGGTTCCGGATGCGGTAGCCGTGAAGGTCATCGGCATGTCGCGCGAGGTGTTGTTGTAGTTGTGCTGTGTCGGCCCGACCGCCCGCATGTACTTGCCGTTTTTGGAGGTGGGTCGGTATTTGCCTCCGTATTCTTCGCAGTACTGACTGCCCGGGTGGTTCATACCTGGGTCCTGCGTAGCGGTCGGCGTGGGTTCTGCATTCGGGTCGGTCACATCGACCAGGCCGCTCTCGGTCGGCGCGGGCGGAGGCGCCGTCTGCAGGGTGCTGTCGTCCTCAGGTGCGACGACCGACGGCGTGGGACTCGGCGACGCCCCGTCGGCATAGGCGCTACCCGTAGTCGGCAGCATTGCCGCTCCCGTGAGAACAACTCCTATTGCGGTCAGAGTAATCCGGTTGTTTCTCATGTGCCCCTCCCCTTTGAGTACCCCCGCCAGGGGGTACTCAGCTACACAGCCGGGCTTTCTGCTGCGGGTGAATCTCAGCATCTTCCGGGCGCCGCAGCCAGCCATTTGAGGGAAACATGAGCAAGTGATCTAGGATGCTTGCGACCTATCACGCCCAGAGCGCGAGAGTGGCCAACCGCCCACTCTTTTCATGAATCTGGCATTGCACATGACACCTGCAGCCCATATGCCTGATTAGCGGCAAAGATTGCTCCGGTACATTGCGTGAAGATGACTAATGATTTACGGAAAATCGATTGACTGCGCGCCGTCACCTTCCCCGTTCCCGCGTCCGCCGCTTCACCCTCAAGGCCATCCGGCGATCAACGGTAGAGCATGGACATCGACGAGGTCGCCCCCGGCGGGTTCACCGAGATCTGGGAGATAGAGAACAACGTCTACTCCCGCAACTTCCACACACCAAGTCGCCTTCCCGGAGGTCGACGGCCATGCCCCGCCCGCCCATGCCGTCGGCTACAAGGACACCGTCGACTGACAGATCGCCAGTCACGTGGGGCCATCGCGAGGCAGGACTGGTTCGTGCGTGCCCGCGTCCGCATCAGCAAAGAGCACCACTCCATCTCGCTGGAGCTGAAGCCGAGAACTTTCCGGCCCGGAGAGGAAGTGGAGATGGTGAAGTGGGGGCGGGCGGGCCAGGAGGTCGATGCGGGCTCATGGTGGACGACGAACCAATACATCCCCGCAGCTCACACCATCCCGGCCAACAAGGTCGAGGTCCTTGAGGTGCTCGAAGAACGGCGGCCCGAGGCAGGCGCTTAACTTCCGGCTTGCGCACACGCACGTGCAGGCCCGGGCGCACTGGCGACCCGGGCGGGTGAGGTGATCGTGCAGGGCAAGGGACCTGGGCGCGTGGGTGAGCGCGCAGCGCGCGGAAGCTGTTGCCCGCGCAGCAGTGGCTGCTGGAGGGCGTGCTCCGGATGGAGCCGCTGCCGGAGGGGGAGGCAGCGCAGCCGGCACGGCGCAGCCAGGACGAGCGGTGGGCGGCCGCCGCGGCCCGGCAGTTCCAGGCCCGTGAGGGGCACCTGAACGTACCGCGCAAGCACGCCGAGATCGTCGAGCACAAGCTCGGGCCTTCCTGGACAACACCCGGCGCCGGGCCGCCCGGCTCGCCCCGGAACGCCGCGCCGAGCTGGATGCACTGCGACCCAACCCCACGCCGGCGAGCGCCCATGGGCACACGTTCGCGTCAATGATCGACTCGCGGCGCCAGCTCGCCTGGGCTGGCGCCGCGACCCACCCCTTACCCTGTTCGGTTCAGGCCGGGTTGCCCTGGGACAAGGCGGAGACGTCGGTCCACTCCTGCCAGGTCTTGAGGCGCTCGGCGTAGACGTGTCGCCGGCACGATGAGGGGCCGCCAGCTCCTCAGCGCCATACTGGTGGAACGCAAGGTCCTCCTCGTCGCGGCGCTCGGCGTGGCCGGACACACCCAACTGGAAGGCCGCACGATCGCCGACGCGTTCAGACCCGGTGCCTGGCGGGTGATCGCCCTGGACACCGCGGATCCCGTAGCGTCTGCCCGACCTCGCCACGACTCCGCGGCCGGCCGGCGGCTCCACGCACCTCACGTGGGATCGCACCCCAGTTACGCCCTCCGGCCCGACGACGGTGTCGTCCTCGCCGTCACCCGCCAACGCCGTCACCCGCCAAGGACTCGCCGAACTGCTCGGACGCCGGCCACGCCGTTGAGGGAAGCTGCACACGGCCAGTTGCCCGGGGTTTATCCCGAAGGACGGCAGACGACCCCCAGGCTGAACCTTCGCACGCCCCGCTCAGGAGAGGATCATGGCTCAAGTTGCCGATTATGCGCTGCAGCGCCTCACCGGATGGGGGTGTCCAGCAGGCGTACGGCTATCCGGGGGACGGCATCAACGGGCTGCTGGGCGCCTTCGACCGCGCTTAGTCTCGTTTCGGTTGGTGTGGCGGCCGTCGAGGCGGAAACACGAGAGTGTCTTCCTGACCTGGGGCGATGAGCCTTGCTGAGGGTTGTGTCGGTCCAGGCTCGGGGCACTTTCTCGGTGCAAGCACACCCGCCGCCCGGGCCGCCGGGACGCATGCTGCCCGGCCCCGTCCTGGACCTCCTCGACGGGCTGGTACAACTTGCACCGCCTGCACAGCAGCCTCGGCTACCGCAGTCCCACCGAGTACGAGACCGCACTCGCAGCCTGACCACCACACCGATGGTGTCCGTCAAAGGGAACAAGCTCACACGTTCGGGGTTCCGGCTTGAATTGGCCCCGCCCGTTCCCCCGGTATCGTGCGCGTCGTAGCTGCCGCGCTCACTCGTGCGCGCCACGCACCCGACTACTGCCAACCGGCAGCAGTTCCGGACCGTCTCACGCCTCGCCAGGCAACGGTCCCGGCCCAGCGCGGCACGAGGGCTGCGACATCTCCCCGCGATGGCCTGGCGCGGAGAGTGGTCTCGTACGACGCTGGGCTCAGGTGAAGAGCAGTCAGACGAGGAGTCGATCGTGCGTGCACGTGACCTGGCGGTGGAGTACGAGTCTGTGAGCGTCGACAGCGACGCCGTCGAAGCGGCCCGGTTGATGGCCGAGCACAGGCTGCCTGGACTGCTGGTGCTGGACGAGCGGGGGGAGCCGAAGGCCATCCTGCCCGCGTCCCAGATGGTCAAGATTCTGGTGCCGGACTATGTCATCGAGGATCCCGCGCTCGCTGCGGTCGTCGATGAGCAGCATGCCGACCGGCTGTGCCAGGCGCTGACGGGGAGGCAGGTCGGCGAGTGCCTCTCGCGCAGCGCGGCGCCGCCGCCTATCGCCGACCCCGACGACACCGCTCTGGAGGTCGCCGCACTCATGGCCCAGGTGCGCAGTCCGCTGGTGGCGGTGGCGGAGAAGGACAAGGCCGGCACGCGCCTGCTCGGCGTCATCACCGCCTCCCATCTCTTGCACGAGTTGTTGGGGAGGACGGAGGCGCCGAGCAGCTCTTTTGAGGTCTGATCCGCCGGCTCACCGTGGCTCAGGCGAGCACGAAGTACCGTAGCCACAGGTACAGCCCGCAGAGGACGACGGTGGCCGCCGTGATGACGAGGCCGTACTTCGTGAACTGCCAGAACGAGATCGGTTGGCGGTTGCGTTCGGCGATGCCGAGGACGACCACGTTGGCGCTGGCGCCGATGGCGGTGGCGTTGCCGCCCAGGTCGGCGCCCAGGGCCAGGGCCCACCACAGGACGTGGTGGCCGTCGGCCGCGCCGCCCATGTCCTTGACCAGGTCGGCGGTGATGGGCGCCATGGTGGCCACGTACGGGATGTTGTCCACGATGCCGGACAGCACCGTCGAGCCGCCCAGCAGCGTGAGCATGGCGCCGAGTTCCCGGCCGCCGGTGGCGTCGGCCAGGGCGCGGGAGAGTTTGCCGATGACGCCGGTCTCGATGAGCGCGCCGACCATGACGAACAGGCCCGCGAAGAACGCGAGGGTGGGCCACTCCACCTCGCCCAGGACCTGACGGGTCTCCACCTTCGAGACGGCAACGAGCAGGCCGGCGCCGAGCAGGGCGACCACGCTGGGCTCGTAGTGCAGCACCGGGTGAAGGACGAAGCCGGCGACGACCAGGGCCAGGACGGCCAGGCCCTGCCACAGCAGCCGCGGATCGTGGATGGCCTCGCGCTCCTCCAGCGCCATGACGTGCGCGGCGCGCTCGTCGTCGTAGACGAACGCCTTGCGGAAGATCACCCGGCACAGCGCCAGCAGGACCAGGGTCAGCACAGCGGCGATCGGGGCCAAGTGGACCAGGAAGTCGTTGAAGGTCAAGTCGGCGCGGCTGGCGATGATGATGTTCGGCGGATCACCGACCAGGGTCGCGGTGCCGCCGATGTTGGAGGCGAACACCTCGGCGATCAGAAAGGGGGCGGAGGACAGGCTGAGGCGCTCGCAGACCAGCAGGGTGACCGGGGCGATCAGCAGCACGGTGGTGACGTTGTCGAGCAGCGCGGAGGCTGCGGCGGTGATGAGGACCAGCATCGCCATCACCCGGAAGGGCCGGCCCTTGGCCCGCTTGACCGACCAGATCGCCAGGTACTCGAACAGTCCTGTCTGCCGCAGCACGCCGACGATGGCCATCATCCCCAGCAGCAGGAAGATGACGTTCCAGTCGATGCCGGTGCGCTCGGAGTAGAACGCCGCCTTGTCGTCGGTGGCGCTGATCGCGAGCATGCACCCGGCGCCGCCGAGGGCCGCGGCCGTGCGGTGGACGCGCTCGGTGATGATCAGTACGTACGCGCCGGCGAACACGACCACGGCCGCCCAGCTGTGCCAGTCACTCATACGGTGGTCTTTCTCTCCTGTCCGAGGGCTTCGGGGGCACCGTCGACCTGGTCGTCGTCGTCGGGGATACCGACCAGATCCTCGACATCGAACACCCGGGCGATGGGAACGTCGGTGCTGGAGTGCGCCACGATCGAGAAGGCGATGCACACGGCGATCAGGGTGTACGCCTGCTCCGCCTGCGGGATGCCGGACTGCAGCACCAGCAGCCCGTACACCACCGAGGCGAAGCCCTTCGGGCCGAACCAGGCCGCGGTCAGCTTCTCGCGCCGCTCGAGCCGGGTACCAACCAGGGAGATCAGCAGCGAGGCCGGGCGGATCAGCACGATCGCCAGGACGACCGCCGCGTAGCCCTGCCACGACAGGTCCCCGAACAGCGCCGGCGTCAGCAAGGCCCCGAACACCAGCAGGGCCGCGAACTTCGCCAGCTCCGCCAGCGCCTCGCCGAGCGGCTCGAACGCCTCCTTGGCCTCGGGCGAGACGGCGGCGAGGACGGCACCGGCAGAGAACGCCGCCAGGTAGGGGTTGGCGTGGGTGAGGTGGCACAGCCCGTACAGGATGATGCCGGTCGCCAGCGGAAGCAGGGGCTGCAGCTTGGGCTCGGCGCCCAGCAGCCGGAACCGTACGAGGCCGCCCGCGACGAGCGGAATGAGAACGCCGAAGGCCAGGCCAAGGGCCAGTTCCAGGGCGATCCGGCCCAGCGACGCCTCGCCGGTGTGCCCGGTGGCGGTGGGGCCGGCCGCCGCGATAAGGAGCAGCACGACGGGCAGGGCTAGCCCGTCGTTGACACCGCTTTCCACGTTGAGGAGTTCCCGCAGCTTCGCCGGGACCTCCTTGCGGCCCACGATCGCCGACGCGAACACCGGGTCCGTCGGCGCCAGCACCGCGCCGACCAGGAAGGACGTCGTCCAGTCCAGGCCGACCAGGTAGCGCGTCACCAGCGCCATGAACGCGAACGCCAGCGGCATGCCCAGGCCCAGCGCCCGCGCCGGGTTGCGCCAGTTGGTGCGCAGCTTGGCGAAGGACACGTGCTGGCCGTCGGTGAACAACACCGCGAAGAGCGCCAGGTCGGCGGTGACCGACACGATCTCGCTGTCCGGGGTGATGTGGATCAGCCCGAGGAAGCCGTCGCTGACCAGCGCGCCACCGAGGAGGAAGAGGAAGGAGGTGGACAGCACGGTGCGGGCGGCGAGCCCGGACAGCAGCGCCGCGACGAGCAAAGCCACGCCGAAAACGGCAACAAGAACCACCGGAAAACGCCCCCGATCGGAGAAGAGATCTGTCCCTTGCTCGCCGACCAGACTTCCCGGCACACCAGGGGGAACCCTACCTGCTCTTGATGCGTCTTTGACAGATTGGCAACGGGCACCGCCGGGCCATGAAGTTGCCGGGTTCCGGCAGTTGGGGGCGCGTCAGCCCAGGTGCTCGGGAGCCGATGCCCTTCGTCGGCGGTCGCGACGCACCAGGACGATCGTGGTCAACGCCACCACGGCCGAGGCCGCAGCCACAGGGACGAGAAAGTAGGCCATCACGGCTGCCACCGCTCGGCCCCGTGCCGTGCGTTCCGGTTGACGAGCAGATCGCGTGGGTCGGCCCCGCGCGTGATGGCCGTCTCCACGGCGGCGATGCGGTCCGCGAGCAGCCCGAGTGCCGCCACGGCTCGTGTGAGGGGGTCGTTTTCCGGGCCGCCGAGGGTCTGGGCGCGGACGTACGCCGCTTTGACTTCTGCCCAGCGGGCTGCCTGACCGGTGGTGAGCGTGCCGCGCAGCTCGGCCAGCTTGAGCAGGTTGGCCTCTGCGCCCGTGGTCAGGGTCTGGGCCTCGGCCCGGTAGTGGTCGTCGATCAGGGCCGCCAGCTCGGTGTCGTTCATGACCGGCTGGACCCGCTGGGCGATCTTGTTCATGTTGCGGTAGGAGCCCTGGAGCTGGAAGGGCGGTTCGGTGCGGGTGGCGTCCGACTGGGCCGCCGAGGCGATGTAGGCCGCGTTGACCGCCAGTACCGTCTCTCGGGCGGTCAGCAGGTGGCGCAGGACCGCTAGGATCCGCTCGAGTTCGGCGGGTGCGTAGGGGTGGGTCAGCCGGTCGGCTCCGGCCGTCGGGTCGCCCTGGGTGAGGCGGACCAGCAGGTCGAGGTCGGCGCGCTCGCGGCCGGCGAGCGGGGCGAGGACCGGGTTCGCGGTGAGCGCGTTCTCGATGAAGCTCAGGCCGAAGATGTCCTGCTTGCCGGTCAGGACGTCGCCGAGGTTCCATACGTCGGCGCGGTTGGCGAGCATGTCCGGCACCCGGAAGCGGCTGCCGGACTCGGTGTAGGGGTTGCCAGCCATGCAGAGGGCGAACCGCTTGCCACGCAGGTCGTAGCTGCGCGGTTCGCCGTCGCGGACACCGTCGATGCGGCGTGTGGCGTCGCACAGCGGGATGAACTTCTGGAGCAGTTCGGGTGAGGTGTGCTGGATGTCGTCCAGGTAGAGGAGGGTGTTGTTGCCCGCCTCCAGCGCGAAGTTGATCTTTTCGACCTCCTGGCGGGCGGTGGCGTTCGGGGCTTCAGCGGGGTCGAGCGAGGTAACTGCGTGGCCCAATGCCGGGCCGCTGACCTTCACCAATATCAGGCCGAGGCGGTCGGCGACGTACTCCATGAGGGTCGTCTTGCCGTAGCCGGGCGGGGAGAGGAGCAGCAGCAGGCCGCCGGTGTCGGTGCGCTTGGTGTCGCCCGTGGTGCCCAGTTGCTTGGCCAGGTTGTCGCCGATGAGCGGCAGGTAGACCTCGTCCACGAGCCGGTTGCGCACGAAGGAGGACATGACGCGCGGGCGGTGGTCGTCCAGGCGCAGGCGGGCGCGTTCGGCGGTGACGAGGGTGGTGCGTTGCTGCTGGTAGGCGCGGTGGGCGGGTACGTCCCGCACCGCGAAGCGTGCCGTTCGGGCGAGGAACTCGTCCAGCCGCAGGGGCAGTCGACGTGCGGTGATGCGCGGGTGGGTGCCCAGCAGGCCCTCGGCCGTCGCCGTGAGAGGGGCGTCGCCGTCGTAGCGCGGCAGGTCCGGGCAGAGCTCGGCTGCCACGGCCTCGGCCAGATCGCCCGGGGCGAGGTCCGTGCCGGTGGCTGCCGAGTACGAGGACAGCCACGTTTCGACCAGCTGGCGGCGGGCCGCGAGGTCGTCGAGCGCGGTCAGGTCGTCGGCGTAGGCGCTCGTGCCGGCCGTGCGACGGAACTTGTCCAGCAGCGTGCGGGTGCTCGCGCTGAGGACGAAGCCGTCCGGGGCGGTCGTCAGCTCCTCGAAGAGGTAGGAGGCGGCGGCCCCGGCGTACTCCCCGCCGATCTCCTGCGCCAGCTCCCGCTCCAGATCGGCGATCGCGGGTGCCAGCCCGAACGTGTCCCGGGCGCGGGCCAGCGAGAGTGCGCGCCGGGTCCACGTCTGGCGCGCCCCGGGGGTGGTGCCGTGGGTCCAGAAAAGCTGGGCGGCGGCGCGGGCGGCGGGTTCGTGGCGCAGGGCCCCGGCGCCCTCGTGAAGGGGCAGGAGCGTGGTGAGGATGAGCGTCGCGTCGTGGTCGTGGACGCCGGTCTCGTAGCCCTCGTCGTATGCCTCCTGCGCAGCTGTGCGCACCAGGGCCGGGAGGTCTTCGGCCGCCGCGAGGGCGGCCGGGCCGTGTTCGCTCAGCAGGCGGGCGGCCAGGTGTTCGGCGCGGTAGACCTCCGGTGACTCAGAGGGCAGGGTGCGGTGCCAGTGCGCGCGGGTGGCCGCGAAGTCGGGGGCGGTGACCGGGGCGCGGTAGTCGGTGCCGGTGACGGCGAAGGCGAGGCCGTCACCGTGTGGGACGAGGGTCAGGTCGAGGGGTTGGGTGTTGACGGCGAAGCGGTGGGTGCCGAGGCGGAGGGTGCGGCCGTCGTCGGCGTACAGGTCGGTGCGGTCGCGCAGGGCGCGGTGCGCTTCCTGGCGGGCGGACTTCAGGCGGCCTTCGAGTTCCTCGGCACGTACGCTCTCATCGATGGTGCGCAGGTCGTCGACGGTACGGCGGACCTTGGCCACCATCGCATCGGAGGCGAAGTAGGTGGCGATCGCGTCGGCGTCGGCGAGGCCGGCGCAGCGCCGGGTGATCGTCTCCAGGACGCGGCCGGCCGAGGCGGCCAGTTGTTCGGCGCGGCGGGCGCGGGCGTCGGAGAGCGCCTGTTTGCGGGCGGTGAGGGCGTCGTAGAGCTCGGTGCGCTTGTCGGCGAGCGCACCGAGGAAGTCGTCGGACTGAACAAAGCGGGACTCCAGGTCCTCCAGCCGGGCCAGAAGCCGGGCGAGCTGGTCGTCGCATGCCTGTGGGGTGTCGGCAACCGCGAGGGCCGCGGTGACGGCCTGCCCGAGCAGCGCGCTTTCGGCGGCGAATTCAGCGCGGCCCTCCTGTTCGGCCAGCGCGCGGCGGCGGGCGTCGAGGGTGGCACGGACCCGGTTGACGCCGGCCAGTACTCCAGCGATGCGTTCCAGGACGGACGTACGGACGGTGGCGTCGCCCATGTCCAGAGCGGCGACGACGTCGGTGACCGTCCCGAGGGCGTCGCCGAGTTCGTCCAGCCGGGCGACCACGGGTGCCGCCTCGGCGACAGTGGTGATGGCCTCGGCGTCGGCGACGAGCCGTTCGACGTCCCTCTGCTGGCCTGCGAAGGCGTCCTCTCGTGCCAGGAAGACCACGGCCCGCTGCCCGAAGGCGGCCAGATCGGCCTCCGCTTGGGCGGCGAGGGCGTCGATGCGGGCGCCGTCCGCGTACCGCATCTCCTTGAGGGTCAGCAGGTGGCCGTGGGCGTGCCGCAGCTCGGTCAGTCCCCGTACCCAGGCCGCGGCATCCCGCGGCGCCTCACCGCGCAAGCGGCGGACGACGGACGCGATCCGCTCGGCGGCCTCGTCCAGAGCGTCGATGGCCTGCCGGGTCAGCACCTGAACCGTCTCGAACTCGGCCAGCATCTGCTCGGCCGTCCCGCGCACCGCGTCCAGGGCACCCAGCAGGTCGCCAAGGTCGGCCTCGGCGAGCCAGTGGTGGGCGTCGGCGGCACGCACGCAGGCGGCGGCGAGTGCCCGGTAGCCCTCGCTGGTGGTGATGCCCTCCCGGACCAGGCCCGCCGCGGACAGGCAGGCGGAGATGCCGCGCACGAGGTCGGCGTTGCCCACCCGTCCCAGCGTGCCGCTCCCGGCCGGGGCGGTGGAGTCGTGGGCGTCGGAGACGTAGGGCGAGTGCCACAGCTGCACCGGATGGACCTGCGCCGGCTCCTCGCCGTCGGCACGCAGCACCGCGAAGGTGCCGTCGTCGAACAGGGCCCAGCCGCGGCAGGGAAGCGGGTTCGCCATCTCCTTGCGGATGGTGTTGTACGACAGCAGCAGACTGCGGCTCTCCCCGCGCGCGTGGAACGCGTACAGCACGTCCTCACCGTTGGGTGAGCGGATCTCCTGCTCAAACTCCAGGCGGTCTGCGTCGAGTTCGTACGTCTTGTGGGCGCCCGTGGCCAGGCAGTAGCCGCCGGGGAACACGATGCCCTGGTCCTCGGGCAGGCGGCGGCACGCCTGCCCGATGCCGTCCAGGCGGACGACCGCCTTGGTGAGGGTGTTGAACACCAGGTAACGGTGGGCGTCCTCCTTGTACGGCCGAACCCGCAGCAGGATCAGGGTGCCCACGCGGGCGTGCGCGATGTCCGCGTCGGCGAGCGCCTGCAACGGCTCCTGCACCGGCTCGCTGTGGATGCCTTCGCCCGTTTCGGTGTCGTTCTCCAGCTTGATGGTGAGCGCACCGCCGATGGTGGCGACGTACAGCTCGCCCTGAACGGAGACGTGCGGGTGGCGGCCCAGGATGTGGTCCTCGCGGGTCGCCTCGGTCCAGGTGAAGTCGTGGGAGGGTGGGAAGGTGTCGTCGCGTTCGCCGCGCGCGTCCAGGAACGCCGGCCGGTCGGCCTCGTCCAGGGCCCAGCGCAGCACGCGGATGTCGTGGGCCTTCTCGCCGGTGCGGAAGACCGCCAGCAGCCTGCCGTCGATCCGGCGCAGCCGGAGCAGGCGGGCCTGCTGGTAGTAGCGGTGGAGGTCCGCGAATTCCCGTACGAAGGCCGGGTCGTCCAGCAGGCCCGCCACGGCCGTCTCGGGCAGCCGGTTCAGGTCGCGGTCGTAGAGGGCGAGCACGTCGGCGACTGCTGTCTGCGGGCGCGGGCCGGGCCGGTCGGTGGCGCCGAGGAGCAGGACGTCCCTGACGGCCACGACGTCTCGCGGCGCGCAGGCGTGCTGCGTCCGCAGGTGCTGGGTACCGGCCAGCTCCAGGCGTGCCGTCCCGAACTCCTCGACACGGCGGGCGTTGAGGTGTTCGGCACGGTCGGCGAGTTCGTCGGCCTGCGCGGCGAGCCGGTCACGCAGCACCTCGTAGGTGCCGGCGTCGACGGCATCGTACGCACCGGTCTCCAGGGCGGTGGCCATGGACGGTTCATCCCTTCGAGGAGGTGGCGGACGAGGGTGGTGGGGGGGGGGGGGGGGCCGGGGGGGGCGCCCCCGCCCCCCCCGGGGCGGGGGCGGCCCGGGGCGCGCCG
>NZ_JBICAJ010000032.1:0-23983 GCF_043088925.1 Streptomyces sp. NPDC014006
ACCGGCGCCACCTTCCAGACCGCCACGCAGATGAACGCCGACGCCTGGGCCCGACGCGAGATCGTCAACGTCGCCGACATCAACGGCGACAACACACCCGACCTGCTGTGGCGCAACCTCGACAACGGCAACATGTACGACCGCCAGGGCAAGCCCGGCACCGTCGCCGGCAGCGTCGACCTGGAATCGCTGAAGCTGGCCGCCAACAGCCTGACCGGCAAGGACGAGGCGTACGGCACCAACTGGACCGACGTCAACGTGCCCACCGCCATCGGCATCCCGGACGTCAACAACGACGGCATCCCCGACATCTGGGCCCGCCTCGCCTCCGACGGCTACACCCGCATTTACCACCCGTCCCGGACCAACACCAACGCACCCGTGCGCGTGGTCCTGTCCGTGAACTGGAACACGGTGAAGGCCTTCGGCTGACGCAGGTCACGCATCACCCGGCCCCGGCACCCCGTCACGGGGTGGCCGGGGCCCGGTCTTTTCCGCTCACCCCGCCGCGAGGCCGGTCACCGGCTCCTCCGCGAGCCCCGCCGCCAGCCGCCGCAGTCCCTCCCCGATCTCCTCGGGCGTCTGCGTCACGAAGCACAGCCGCAGGGTGCGCGGGTCCGGTTCGGCCGCGAAGAAGGGCGCGCCGGGCACGTACGCCACGTCGTGCCGCACGACCCGCGGCAGCAGGACCGTCGTATCGTACGACTCCGGCAGCCGCACCCACAGGAACATCCCGCCCTCGGGCCGGGTCCAGGTCGACCCGGCCGGCAGCGCGTCCGGCAGCCCGGCGAGCATCGCGTCCCGGCGCTCCCCGTAGACCGCCCGCACCTGCGCCACATGGGCGTCGAGGACGTCGAGATAGCGGGCCGCGGCGAGCTGGTTGACGGTCGGGGTGTGCAGGTCGGCGGCCTGCTTGGCGACCGTGCAGGCACGGCGCAGCTCCTGCGGTGCGCGCAGCCAGCCCAGTCGCAGCCCGGGCGCCATCACCTTGGAGAAGGAGCCGAGCAGCACCGTCCGGTCCCGGGCGTCGGCGTGCGCGGCGATCCACGGCACGGGCTCACCGTCGTAGCGCAGCTCCCCGTACGGGTCGTCCTCGACGATCCACAGGCCGCACCGCGCGGCGACGGCGGCGAGCGCGGCGCGGCGGGCGGCGGGCATGGTGCGGCCGGTGGGGTTCTGGAAGGTGGGCACGGTGTAGAGCAGCTTCGGCCGCTCCCGGCGCACCAGTTCCTCCAGAGCCAGCGGATCGGGGCCGTGTTCGTCACCGGGTACGGCGATGACGCGGGCGCCGGCCAGGCCGAAGACCTGGAGGGCGGCCAGGTAGCAGGGGTTCTCCACCAGCACGGTGTCCCCCGGGTCGACCAGGGCGGTGGCCAGCAGGGACAGCGCCTGCTGCGAGCCGGTGGTGACCAGCAGGTCGTCGGCGTCCGTCGGCAGACCGCGCCCGGTGATCCGCGCGGCCAGCGCCTCGCGGAGCGCCGGTTCGCCCTCGGTCGTGGCGTACTGCAGGGCCCGCGCCGGGCCGTCCTGCAGCACCGCGCGGAAGGCGGCCGCGATGCCGTCGCGGTCGAACAGTTCCGGGGCCGGCAGCCCGCCCGCGAAGTTGATCATCTCGGGCCGCGCGGTGACGGCGAGGATGTCGCGTACCGGCGAGCCGCCGATCGCCGACGTCCGCAGGGAGAGCGGGGGAACGGGCGCGGTGGGTGCGGGGGCGTCGACGGTCATGACACGGCTCCTTCGGGCTGCGGTTGCCTCACGTGGTCGCAGCGTAGAGAGATGCGTGCCGTTTACACGGGCCTTTTCGCCATGCGGACGTTCAGCCCTCCGTGACCTGCTCCCAGCCCCCGCCGCCCAGCGGGTAGGCGTAGTACGACTGCTGCGACCCGCTCGTGCGGAACGGCTTGCCGTGATCGTCGACCCGCACCGTGCCGTGCCGGGTGCCGCTGGACCACTCCAGCTCCAGGTACCAGCTCACGTCGTGCCCGCTGGTGTGCGCGTTGACGTAGAAGACCTCGGGGTCGGACTCGCTCACTTTGTAGGGGAAGTTCCGCTGCCCGCCGACCGGCATCGCGAGCGGGTTGGCCAAGTCCAGCGACACATCGAAGGACTTGGTGTCGACGCCTCCGCCGCAGCCGTTCCCCATCGCGTACTTGTTCCAGGTCAGCGGAGTATCACTGCGCACCACGCGCACATGCAACGCCCGCAGCACGACGGTGCGCGCACCGGTGCCCTGCACGGTCAGTGTGACCATCTGGTGGTCGGCGGCCACCGCACCGAGACCCACGGCCCACCCCTCCGCGTCCTGCTGCGGTGGTGGCTTCGGCACGTTGCCCGGGCTGCGGTCCACCAGGAAGTCCTGCTCGCAGGGCACGTCCCAGTAGTACGGCGTGGTGTTGACCGTGAGGGCCGCCGGGCCGTCGTCCGCGGTCGCCCCGCCGGGCGCGGTGGCGGTGGCGCTACGGCTCGGGGACGGTGGGCCCGTGGCCGTGCCCCGGTCCGCGGACGGGCTCGGTGAAGGGGAGGCCGACGCGCTGCGGCTCGGCGTGGCGGAACGGGCGGATGGGGTGGGCGACTTGGCGGCGGGCACGGTCGCACCGGCCGCCCGCTCCTGCGGCGCCCGCTGCCCGTCCGGCCGCCCGGGCACCAGGCTCACCGTGACGGCCACGGCGGCGGCGACCGCCGCGACACCGGCCCCGGCGAGCACGGCGGCGCGCCGGCGACGCGCGGGCGCGGGCGGCGGCGCGGGAGGGGAGACGTCTGCGGCGGCGGAGGCGGTCACGACGGCAGGCGGCTCGGTGAACCGGGCGGCCTCCTCGCCGGGCTCCTCCTCGGTCCCGTCCCCGGGCCCCACGCCGGGCTCCGCCTCCGGCTGCGCGCCCTTCACTCCCCGCAGCGCGTCCGCGCGGATCCAGCGGCGATGCAGCTCCAGCAGTTCCTCGGGGGTGGCCCGGCAGACCCGGGCCAGGCGTTCCACGGGGGCGTAGTCCACCGGTACGACGTCCCCGTTGACGTACCGGTGCAGCGTGGACGTGCTCATGTGCAGCCGCTTGGCGAGCGCCCCGTAACTGAGTCCCGACCGCTCCTTCAACTCCCGCAGCAGCTCCGCGAAGTCGCCCCCCGCCACCGTTTCTCCCCTCCCGCGTCCCGGAACGGCGTTCCAGACGGACGATGTTCCCGCAGGTCAGAGCCGTTCTGTCATCCCATTGTTCCGTATCCCCCGTGGCCGCTGGCGGCTGGGACGAGGGCCACCGCAAGCTGTCGATCATCCAAGCACGCCACCGGCAAGCACACCCGGCGGCGCGCTCTCGGCGCAACCCAACGCCCTTTTCACGACCGGGAGTCACCCATGTCCGTCCGTATCACCCGCACTCGCCTCTTCGCCGCCACCACGGTCGCGCTGGCCGCTCTGACCCTGACCGCGTGCGAGGGCGGAACGTCGGACACCGGCGCCGGCCGCCCCGCTTCCTCCGCGCCGTCCACCCCGGACGCGACGCCCTCCACCGCTGCCGGCGGCGGCTCCACGGACCCGGCGGCCACGACCGGCTCCGGCGGGTCGAAGGGCGGCTCCGGCGGTGCGACGGGCTCGGGCGGCACGCACGGCGGCGGCTCGAAGGGGAGCGGCGGTGCGAAGGACTCCGGCAACTCGAAGGGCACCGGCGGCTCGAAGGGCACCGGATCCGCCCAGGGCTCCGACCGCCCCGGCAAGTGCTCCGCCGCCACCGTCCGGATCACCGCCACCGAGGTGCCCCGCCCGATCAACCACCTGCTGCTGACCGCCACCAACAAGGGCGGCAGCACGTGCCTGCTGCCCCCGTACCCGCCGGCCCGTTTCGGCGAGGCGCAGTCCGTGCCGCCGGTGGCGGAGGAGACGAAGCCGCAGTCGCTGACCGGTCTGGCCCCGGGCGAGTCCGGCTACGCGGGCGTCCGGCTGTCCGCCGGCGACGGCAGCGCCGAGCACGGCCACACCGTGCACACCCTGACGGTTCCCTTCGAGGACGGCTCTATCGCCACCGTGTCGCTGCCCGCCAAGGGCGTGTACGTCGACGACAGCCTCACCGTGACGTACTGGCAGGCTGCCCTGGACACGGCCCTCGACTGGTGACCCCGCGTCCCGTCCCACGTCCCACCGGGATGGCGTTCCCGCAGCTCAGCGCCGATTCCACCGTTCCTGCGTCCCACATCCGCGAGCGGCTGTGGCGCGCGGGACGGGCCAGCGGTGAGGCTGACGTCATGCCCGTACGACACCGGACTCGCACCCTGCCCGCACGCCCGCGCCGGCTGGTCGCCGCCGTGGCCCTCGCGGTCCTCGCGGCCGGCGCCCTGGCGGGCTGCCGCGACGGCGAGGGCCTGCGCGACGAGGGCCCGTCGTCCCACGCGCTGGGGGTGCCGCCCGATGCGCTGCGGGTGCCGTCCCGCGCGCCGGAGGTGCCGTCCCGCACGTCAGCGGTTCCGGCCCCCGCACCGGGGGTGGCGTGCCACGCGCCGGCAGGGCCGTCCCACGCGCCCGGGGCGCCTCAGCGCAGCTTCTGCGCGACCTCGGTGGCCCAGTAGGTGAGGATGTTGCGCGCACCCGCCCGCTTGATCCCGGTGAGCGTCTCGAAGATCGCCCGGTCCCGCTCGATCCAGCCCTTCTCGGCGGCGGCCTCGATCATCGCGTACTCGCCGGAGATCTGGTACGCGGCGACCGGCACGTCCACGGCGTCCGCGACCCGGGCCAGGATGTCCAGGTACGGCCCGGCCGGCTTGACCATGACCATGTCGGCGCCCTCCTCGAGGTCGAGGGCGACTTCGCGCAGGGACTCGCGCCAGTTGGCGGGGTCCTGCTGGTAGGTCTTGCGGTCGCCCTGCAGCGAGGAGGCGACGGCCTCGCGGAAGGGGCCGTAGAAGGCGGAGGAGTACTTGGCGGTGTAGGCGAGGATCGCGACGTCCTCGCGGCCGATCTGGTCGAGCGCGTCGCGGACGACGCCGATCTGCCCGTCCATCATTCCGCTCGGGCCGACGACATGGGCGCCGGCGTCGGCCTGCACCTGGGCCATCTCGGCGTACCGCTCGAGGGTGGCGTCGTTGTCGACGCGCCCCTGCTCGTCGAGGACGCCGCAGTGTCCGTGGTCGGTGAACTCGTCGAGACACAGGTCGGACATGACGAGCAGGTCGTCGCCGACCTCGCCCCGCACGTCGCGCAGGGCGACCTGGAGAATGCCGTCCGGGTCGGTGCCCGCGCTGCCGAGGCCGTCCTTCTTGTCGTCCTCCGGCACGCCGAAGAGCATGATCCCGGAGACCCCGGCCTCGACGGCCTCCGCGGCGGCCTTCTTCAGGCTGTCCCGGGTGTGCTGCACGACCCCCGGCATCGACCCGACCGCCACCGGCTCACTCACACCCTCGCGCACGAACGCGGGCAGAATCAGATCGGCGGGATGCAGCCGGGTCTCGGCGACCATCCGCCGCATCACGGGCGTACTGCGAAGCCGCCGGGGCCGCGAACCGGGAAAAGATCCGTACTTCGACATACCACCTACGCTACGCCCGCCCGGCCGATGCCTTTGCCGACGCCCAGTCGGCCGGCGGGAGCCCCTCCACTCCCTCAGCCGGCGCCTGACGCGCAGGGGTTCGGTCATCCTCCTCGGGGGGCTGCCTGCCCCGTCATCGTGGCGCGGTCGACGTACGTACGCGTGACCAGGCGGCCGGACTCGGCCTGCTCACGGACCCGCCGCAGGTAGCCGTGCGCCTCCAGCTCGCGCAGGGCGGACGCGATCCGCTCCCGCCCCTCCGGGAAGCGTTCGACGAGCGTGCGGATGTCGACCGGGGTGCCGTCGGGCACCGACAGGATGTGGGTGGCGAGCCCGATGGCGGTCAGCGACAGCTCGGGGTGCTGGGTGAGGTGATCGCCGACGACGACGTACTCACCGGACGGGTCCGTGCGTACGTGGGTGACACCGGAGGGGGCGGCGGATCCCGGAAGACCCTGAACCGGGCGCAGGGCGGCGTCAGGCTTCTTCTCAGCCATGGGGAAGGTCACTTCTTCCTCGGTGGCAGGCCCTCGCACTGGGATTGCCGTCGCGGCGGGGGCCGGTGCACGGGTGGGGTCGTGAGTACGTGAGGCGCATATGACTCGATCGCCTCGGGGCGAGCCTGCACGCCCGAACGGCCGCCGCGCCAGCCGGACCGCCCCCTTTCACCCGCCCGAGTGGCGGATGCCGGGTCCGGTTTGCCGGGTGGCTGTTTCCCCGGGTTCTCCGTACCGCTCCCGCGAACGCCGCAGGGCGCCCCCGAAGGAGCGCCCTGCCGCTGACATGCCGACCTCACGTAGCCGCGCGGCGCCTGCGCGCCCCCGGCCGCCGTTCGCTCGGCCGGGTCACCGGGTCGCCGGCCTCCAGGGCCGCCAGGCGGCGCTTCATGCCGAAGTCGGCCAGGGCCTCCGCCAGCTTGTGGACGGAGGGTTCCGGGGCCATGACGTCGACGCGCAGGCCGTGTTCCTCGGCCGTCTTCGCCGTCGCCGGGCCGATGCAGGCGATCACCGTCACGTTGTGCGGCTTGCCCGCGATGCCGACCAGGTTCCGCACGGTCGACGACGAGGTGAACAGGACCGCGTCGAAACCGCCGCCCTTGATCGCCTCACGGGTCTCCGCCGGCGGCGGCGAGGCGCGGACCGTGCGGTAGGCGGTGACGTCGTCGACCTCCCAGCCCAGCTCGATCAGTCCGGCCACCAGGGTCTCCGTGGCGATGTCGGCGCGGGGCAGGAAGACACGGTCGATCGGGTCGAAGACCGGGTCGTAGGGCGGCCAGTCCTCCAGCAGGCCGGCCGCCGACTGCTCGCCGCTCGGCACCAGGTCCGGCTTCACACCGAAGGCGATCAGGGCCTTCGCCGTCTGCTCGCCCACCGCAGCCACCTTGATACCCGCAAAAGCCCGAGCATCAAGGCCGTACTCCTCGAACTTCTCCCGCACGGCCCGCACCGCGTTGACCGACGTGAAGGCGATCCACTCGTAGCGGCCCGTCACCAGACCCTTGACGGCACGTTCCATCTGCTGCGGGGTGCGCGGCGGTTCGACGGCGATCGTCGGCACCTCGTGCGGGACGGCGCCGTAGGAGCGCAGCTGGTCGGAGAGCGAGGCCGCCTGCTCCTTGGTGCGCGGCACGAGGACCTTCCAGCCGAACAGCGGCTTGGACTCGAACCACGCCAGCTGGTCGCGCTGGGCGGGGGCGCTGCGGTCTCCGACCACGGCTATCACCGGGCGGCCGCCGTCCGGGGACGGAAGGACCTTCGCCTGCTTCAGGGTCTGCGCGATCGTGCCGAGCGTCGCCGACCAGGTGCGCTGCCGCGTCGTCGTACCGCCGACGGTGACCGTCATCGGGGTGTCCGGCTTGCGGCCCGCCGAGACCAGCTCGCCCGCGGCCGCGGCCACCGAGTCGAGGGTGGTGGAGACGACCACCGTGCCGTCGGAGGCGCCCACCTCGGTCCAGCACCGGTCGGAGGCGGTACGGGCGTCCACGAACCGCACGTCCGCGCCCTCGGCGTCACGCAGCGGCACACCGGCATACGCCGGCACGCCGACCGCGGTCGCGACGCCGGGGACCACCTCGAAGGACACGCCGGCCTTGGCGCAGGCGAGCATCTCCTCGGCGGCGTAGGTGTCCAGGCCGGGGTCGCCGGACACCGCACGGACGACCCGCCTGCCGCCCCGCGCAGCCTCCATGACAAGATGTGCGGCATCCCGCAGTGCGGGAATCCCAGCGGTTGTTGACGCCCCGTCAACGATCGCCGGCTGGGGCGTGCCCGTGCCCGGATTCGGGTCCGACAAGGGACCCGTGTCCGTCGGCACGACGCTGACGCCCTGACGGGCGTGCGTGCGTACCACGTCGAGCACCTCGTGCTCGGCGACGAGGACGTCCGCGTTCGCCAGCGCCTCCACGGCGCGCAGAGTCAGTAGTCCCGGATCTCCGGGTCCGGCACCCAGGAAGGTGACGTGCCCGTGTTCAGGACCGGCGGGAAGGGTGGTGGGGCTCACTGTGCTCGCTCCCCCATCAGACCGGCCGCGCCCTGGGCGAGCATCTCGGCGGCGAGTTCACGGCCGAGCGCCGCAGCGCCCTCGTTCGTCTCGGGCACGGGACCGGTGGTGGACAGCTGCACCATGCGGGAGCCGTCGGTGGTGCCGACGACGCCGCGCAGGCGCATTTCCTTGACAATCTGCCCGTCGGCCAGCAGGTCGGCCAACGCGCCCACCGGGGCGCTGCAACCGGCCTCCAGGGCGGCGAGCAGGGAGCGCTCGGCCGTCACGGCGGCCCGCGTGAACGGGTCGTCGAGCTCGGCGAGCGCGGCGATCAGCGACGCGTTGTCCGCGGCGCATTCGATCGCCAGTGCCCCCTGGCCGGGGGCGGGCAAAACCGTGTCGACCGACAGGAAGTCGGTCACCTCGTCGCTGCGGCCGATCCGGTTCAGTCCGGCGGCGGCCAGCACGACGGCGTCCAGTTCACCGTCACGGACGTACCCGATGCGGGTGTCGACGTTCCCGCGGATCGGGACCGTCTCGATGTCCAGCCCGTGGGCCCGCGCGTACCCGTTCAGCTGCGCCATGCGGCGCGGCGAACCGGTGCCTATGCGGGCCCCGCGCGGGAGGTCCGTGAACTTCAGCGCGTCCCGCGCGACGATCACGTCGCGCGGGTCCTCGCGCACCGGGACGGCGGCCAGGACCAGCTCCTCGGGCTGTGCGGTGGGCAGGTCCTTCAGCGAATGAACCGCGAAGTCGACCTCCCCACGGACCAGCGCGTCGCGCAGCGCGGTGACGAACACACCCGTGCCGCCGATCTGCGCGAGATGCGCCCGGGAGACGTCACCGTAGGTCGTGATCTCGACCAGCTCGACGGGCCGCCCGGTCACCTCGCGCACGGCCTTCGCCACCTGCCCGGACTGGGCCATGGCGAGCTTGCTGCGCCTCGTCCCCAGTCTCAAAGCCTTCGTACTCATGCCGGCCCTCGGTTCTTGGCGTTCTTCTCGGTGCTGTCCTCGGCCCGGGAGACGGCGGCGACCGCCTCGGGGTCGAGGTCGAACAGGGTGCGCAGCGCGTCCGCGTACCCGGCGCCGCCGGGCTCGGCCGCAAGCTGCTTGACCCGCACCGTCGGCGCGTGCAGCAGCTTGTCGACCACACGCTTGACGGTCTGGGTGATCTCGGCGCGGTGCTTGTCGTCCAGGCCGGGCAGCCGGCCCTCCAGCCGCGTCATCTCGCCGGCCACCACATCGGCGGCCATGGTGCGCAGCGCGACCACGGTCGGCGTGATGTGCGCGGCCCGCTGGGCGGCGCCGAACGCGGCGACCTCGTCGGAGACGATCCGGCGCACCTGGTCGACGTCCGCCGACATGGGGGCGTCCGCGGACGCCTCGGCGAGGGACTCGAGGTCCACCAGCCGCACGCCGGACAGCCGGTGCACGGCCGCGTCGATGTCACGGGGCATCGCCAGGTCGAGCAGGAACAGCGAGGGACGCGGACGCGGGATCTCGGCGACCGGCTCGGGCCTGCGGCGCTCCGGGAGGCGGCCGATCGTCGCCGCGGTCGCGGCGAGCGCGGCGATCAGCTCGGCGTCGGCCTCGGGGCCGCTCCGGGTGTCCTCGCGGCGCTCGACGACCGTGCCCTTGTCGACCCACGCCGCGTGCTGCTCCAGCGTCGCCGCGTCCATTCCGGCCACGGCGGCCTCCCCGGCGACGGAGAAGCCGGGCTGTACCGCGGACAGGTCCAGCGGGCAGCCGTCCTCGGTCCCGGCCGAGGTGGGCGGCAGCGCGCGCTGCGGGGTCTCGGCCACGGCGACGGGGGCGCCCGTACGGTCCTCAAGCGCCGCCGTGACCGCCTCGGCGGTCAGGACGAGCCCCGTCGCCCCGGTACAGGAGACGGCGATGTCGGCACGTGTCAGCTCGGCCCGTACGGCGTCCATCCGTACCGCGCGGGCGGTCACGTCCGTGTCCTCGGCCTGGGTGAGGATCTCGGCGAGGCGCTCGGCGCGCTCCACGGTGCGGTTGGCGACGACGATCTCGGCGACGCCGGCCCGCGCGAGCGTCGCCGCGGCCAGCGACGACATCGAGCCCGCGCCGATCACCAGCGCCCTGCGGCCCCGGGCCCACTCGGTGACGTCCGTGCCCTGCGCCAACTGCTCCAGGCCGAAGGTGACCAGCGACTGGCCGGCCCGGTCGATGCCGGTCTCGGAGTGGGCGCGCTTGCCGACCCTGAGGGCCTGCTGGAACAGGTCGTTCAGCAGCTTGCCCGCGGTGTGCAGCTCCTGCGCCCGGGCGAGCGCGTCCTTGATCTGGCCGAGGATCTGGCCCTCGCCGACGACCATCGAGTCCAGGCCGCAGGCCACCGAGAACAGGTGGTGGACGGCCCGGTCCTCGTAGTGCACATACAGATAGGGAGTGAGCTCGTCCAGGCCGACCCCGCTGTGCTGGGCGAGCAGCGTGGACAGCTCGGAGACGCCGGCGTGGAACTTGTCCACGTCGGCGTACAGCTCGATGCGGTTGCAGGTGGCCAGCACGGCGGCCTCGGTGGCCGGTTCGGCGGCGACCGTGTCCTGCAGCAGCTTGTTCTGGTCGTCCGCGTTCAGGGCGGCCCGCTCCAGCACGCTGACCGGGGCGCTGCGGTGACTCAGCCCGACGACGAGGAGACTCATGCCGGCATCACGGCGGGCACGTCCCCGTCGGGTCCCTGGTCGGTGGAGCCGGCGCGGCGGGCCGCGGCGCGCGGCGCCTTCGCGGTGGCCGCGGCGGCGCCGACGTCCTTCGTCGTGGCGGGCACCGCGTCCGAGGTGGTGGTGGGCACGGCGGCCTCGGCGGCGGCCTCCTCACCGGCCTTGCGCTGCTCGTGGAACGCGAGGATCTGCAGCTCGATGGAGAGGTCGACCTTGCGCACGTCGACGCCGTCCGGGACGCTCAGCACGGTCGGCGCGAAGTTCAGGATGGAGGTCACACCGGCGGCCACGAGACGTTCGCAGACCTGCTGGGCGGCACCGGCGGGGGTCGCGATCACGCCGATGGAGACGCCGTTGTCCTGGATGATCTTCTCCAGGTCGTCGGTGTGCTGCACGGGGATGCCGGCGACGGGCTTGCCGGCCATCGCGGGGTCGGCGTCGATGAGCGCCGCGACCCGGAAGCCGCGGGAGGCGAAACCGCCGTAGTTGGCGAGGGCGGCGCCGAGGTTACCGATACCGACGATGACCACGGGCCAGTCCTGGGTCAGGCCCAGCTCGCGGGAGATCTGGTACACGAGGTACTCGACGTCGTAGCCGACGCCCCGGGTGCCGTAGGAACCCAGGTAGGAGAAGTCCTTGCGCAGCTTCGCGGAGTTGACCCCGGCGGCGGCCGCCAGCTCCTCGGATGAAACCGTGGGGACCGAGCGCTCCGACAGTGCGGTCAGCGCCCGGAGGTACAGCGGAAGCCTGGCGACGGTGGCCTCGGGAATCCCTCGGCTGCGGGTCGCCGGTCGGTGAGTTCGGCCAGTTGCCACGGTGCTCCTGCGGGTAGAGCGGGGCTGTGGGCGGTCGTACGTCCCCAGACCGCCCCGTCGACAGCAGGCTATGTCTTTGTGAACGCGTGCACAAAGATGGTGTCCGATTTGCCCGGCCAACGTGACCGGGCTCACGCGGGTTTTATGTCGCGTGCTACGTGGGGGCAAAACCGGCTCACTCCTCGTGAATCCCGCCCCCGAGACCAGACCGCATCGATCCTAAGCGACGTTCGGTACGGACTTGAACTACTCGGTCAGTGCGGAGCGCAGCCGCTGCTCGTTCACCCGCCAGAACGTGTGCTGCTCGCCGTCGACCAGGACGACGGGGATCTGCTCCCAGTAGCGGTCGTGCAGATCCCGGTCCTGCGTGATGTCCTTCTGTTCCCAGGGCACCCCGAGTTCGCCGCAGACCTTCTCGATCACCTGCTGCGCGTCGTCGCACAGATGGCAGCCGGGCTTGCGCACGAGCGTGACGAGGCGGTCCTGGGGGGCGCGCTGCGGGCGGCGGCGGAAGAGGGGGCTCATGTCGGCCATTGTCGCGCGGCGCCCCCTTTAACGGTCCGGTCGCGCAGTGTTCACAGGGTTCCAACCCTTCGGCTCCGGAACCGCCGGACCGAGTCGTTATGCTCACGCCATGGCGGCTCTCGGATGGCTCACTCCCCGTAGGCGCTCCGCCACGGCGCGGAGCGTGTTGGCAGGCGAGGCTTCGGCGGAGGCCGCGCGCAAGTCCGCACCCGAGGCTGCGCGGGAAGAGCAGGAGTCCCAGCCGGCGTTCCCCGTGCTCGGCGACGAGAAGGCCGCCGCGTTCTTCGACCTGGACAACACGGTGATGCAGGGCGCGGCGCTGTTCCACTTCGGGCGGGGCCTGTACAAGCGGAAGTTCTTCGACACCCGCGACCTGGCCCGGTTCGCGTGGCAGCAGGCGTGGTTCCGGCTGGCCGGGGTCGAGGACCCGGAGCACATGCAGGACGCGCGGGACTCGGCGTTGTCCATCGTCAAGGGCCACCGGGTCTCCGAGCTGAAGACCATCGGCGAGGAGATCTACGACGAGTACATGGCCGAGCGGATCTGGCCGGGTACGCGGGCGCTGGCGCAGGCCCACCTGGACGCCGGGCAGAAGGTGTGGCTGGTGACGGCGGCGCCGGTGGAGATCGCGCAGGTGATCGCGCGGCGGCTGGGGCTGACGGGTGCGCTGGGCACGGTGGCGGAGTCGGTGGACGGCGTCTACACGGGCAAGCTGGTGGGCGAGCCGCTGCACGGGCCGGCGAAGGCGGAGGCGGTGCGGGCGCTGACGTCGGCCGAAGGACTGGACCTGGCGCGGTGCGCGGCCTACAGCGACTCGCACAACGACATCCCGATGCTGTCGCTGGTCGGTCATCCGTACGCCATCAACCCGGACGCGAAGCTGCGCAGGCACGCGCGTGAACACGACTGGCGCCTGCGGGACTACCGCACGGGACGCAAGGCGGCGAAGGTCGGCATCCCGGCGGCGGCCGGGGTGGGCGCGGTGGCGGGAGGCACGGCGGCGGCGATCGCGCTGCATCGGCGGCGGCGGTAGTCGTCTGCCGGTCGTCGGTCGCCGGTCGTCTGCGGGGTGCGCCGGCCGCGCAGTTCCCCGCGCCCCCTGGTAGGCGCAGCCACACGCCGCCGATGCCGGGCATTCCGGTGGGCATACCCACCCCGCACGGCGGTCAGTCACGGGTTCCTCACGCGACCACAACTCGCCCCACACCCAACCGGAATGTGAACCGATTCGATCAACAACCGCTCAGCACATCGAACTTGATCAGTCGTCAAACGGCCACACAAGCGACGCAATCGATGATTTGAGCAACTCGGTGTAGCAGTGCCTGCACGAAGCGTTATTCTCCTCAGACGCAATCCGGTACCCCTCCGTCGCTACGACGGGTGAACGGTTCCGCACTGCACGTGATGGAAGCTCTGCCTCTGGGAGTCCCGTGTACCCACACGTCGGGGTTGACGCCTCGGGCCTGGCTACGCTGCGCGCAACGGTGCAAAACCTCCTGCGCGGCCTCGTCCCCGCCGCGCATGCCGTCCCCGCATTCGCCACCGCCACCCCCGTCGGCCCGTGCTACGCACTGGCCGAGGGTGGGGCCGCGGTCGGCCGAAGGGGGCGCGCGGCCGGTGCCACCACCGCCCGCCGCCCCGCCGCGGACAGCGACAGCGCCCGGATGATGGACCTCGTGGAGCGCGCCCAGGCCGGCGAGGCCGAAGCGTTCGGCCGCCTCTACGACCAGTACAGCGATACCGTCTACCGATACATCTATTACCGGGTGGGAGGTAAGGCCACTGCCGAGGACCTGACCAGCGAGACCTTTCTGCGGGCACTGCGCAGGATCGGCACCTTCACCTGGCAGGGCCGCGACTTCGGCGCATGGCTCGTCACCATCGCCCGCAACCTGGTGGCCGACCACTTCAAGTCCAGCCGCTTCCGACTGGAAGTCACCACCGGCGAGATGCTCGACGCCAACGAGGTCGAGCGCTCCCCCGAGGACTCCGTCCTCGAGTCGCTGTCCAACGCCGCCCTGCTCGACGCCGTACGACGGCTCAACCCGCAGCAGCAGGAGTGCGTGACCCTGCGCTTCCTGCAGGGCCTGTCCGTCGCCGAGACCGCGCGGGTCATGGGCAAGAACGAGGGTGCGATCAAGACCCTCCAGTATCGAGCCGTCCGCACTCTCGCCCGGCTCCTGCCCGACGACGCCCGCTGATAGCGACACGCTCAGCGACACTCAGTCACGTTCCGTTCGCGTTCATTGACTTCCCGATCCGATCATCCGCCGTCCGTAACCCAAGTGCCGCGCCGCTCGTTGTGCGGGATGCAGGCTCCCTGTGGTCACGCCCAGGCCAACGCTGATCACACGATCGTGTGAAAGTGGCCGGGGCGTGCAACCCTCAGGACCCCCTGGGGAGTCGACCGTCATGACGAGAGGAGGTGCCGCCAGTGATCGCGAACGTATCGGCGCACCGGCGGGCGAACGCCTTCGCCCAGGCCCTGGAGGAGCAGTCCGAGCAGGGCACGGCGGCCGAGCAGTCCGAAGGATCGGCACCGGCCCCAGCCGCCGAGGAACAGACCGAGAAGGGGCGCCTTGTCGCCCTCGCCTCCGGTCTCGGCGCGCTGCCCAAGCCGGAGCTCGACCCGGAGGTCAAGGTCGTCCAGCGAGCCCAGCTCGTGGCCGCGTTCGAGGCCATGTTGCAGGAGGGCGCCGCGGGGGGCGAGGCGGCGGACCCTTCCGTGCCCGAGCAGCGGAACCACCGGGCCCGGGGCGCCCACCGCGCCCCACTGGGCAAACTCCGCCCTCGCTCGCGGCTGGCCAAGGGCCTCACCGCGGGCGGGCTCAGCGTCGGCGTTGCGGCCGGCGCCTTCGGCGGAGTCGCCGCTGCCAGCTCGGACGCCCTGCCCGGTGACGGGCTCTACGGGCTCAAGCGCGGCATCGAGGACTTCAAGCTCAACTACCTGGCCGAGGGGGACACCGAACGCGGCCGTTCCTACCTGGACCAGGCGTCCACCCGGCTCAACGAGGCCAGACGCCTGCTCGAGCGCGGCCGCGGCGGCCACCTCGACCACGAGTCGCTCGGCGAGATCCGCCGCACCCTGTCCGGGATGACCCACGACGCCGCCGAAGGCCACCGCCTGCTGCACGAGGCGTATGAGCGCGACCCCGACTCCCTGGGCCCCATCCAGGCGCTGTCCGCGTTCTCCACCTCGCACCGCCAGGTGTGGGGAGCGCTGCGCGACCGGCTGCCCGTGCAGCTCGGTGACGTCAGCGAGCAGGTGTCGTCGGTGTTCGACGCCATAGACGAAGAGGTCGCCCCGCTGCAGTCCCTGCTGCCACAGCCGCCGGCCACCCGCGGCGGCGGTGACAGCAGCCGGCCGGGCGGCGACGGATCGGTGTCCACCGGGTCCTCCGGAGCCCACCGGTCCCACGGCCCCAGCAGCGGCACGAGCGGGGAACCCCACTCCCGCGACCACACCGGCACCGGCAGCCCCAGCAAGTCCGCGACCGGCATCGGCGGCATCGACGACGGCCTCCTCGGTGGCAACACCGGCGGCCTTCTCGACCCGCCGAAGGAGACCGGCAGCGCCTCGCCGTCACAGAGCAAGCCGTCCATCCCCGAGCCGGACGTGACGCTCCCGCCGCTCCTCCCGGGCCTCCTGCCCGGCCTCGGCATCGACAGCAACGACGTCAACTAGTCCCCGGACAGCGGTGGGTGCGCCTCTCTCGCGAGGGGCGCACCCACCGTCGTATGCCGGAACGTTTCAGAAGAACACCGACCTGCGCTGGACCAGCAGCTTGTACAGAGTGTGCTGGATCTGCTCGCGGACCTGGTCGGTCAGGTTGAACATCAGCATCGGGTCCTCCGCCGCCTCCGGCGGATAGCCGTCCGTGGGGATCGGCTCGCCGAACTGGATCGTCCACTTGGTGGGCAGCGGGATCGCGCCCAGCGGGCCGAGCCACGGGAAGGTCGGCGTCAGCGGGAAGTACGGGAAGCCGAGGAGACGCGCGAGGGTCTTCGCGTTGCCGATCATCGGGTAGATCTCCTCCGCCCCGACGATCGAGCACGGAATGATCGGCGCGCCCTGCCGCAGCGCCGTGGAGACGAAGCCGCCGCGGCCGAACCGCTGGAGCTTGTAGCGCTCGCTGAACGGTTTCCCGATGCCCTTGAAGCCCTCCGGCATCACCCCGACCAGCTCCCCCTGGCCCAGCAGCCGTTCGGCGTCCTCCGCGCAGGCCAGCGTGTGCCCCAGCTTGCGCGCCAGTTCGTTCACCACCGGCAGCACGAAGACCAGGTCGGCGGCCAGCAGGCGCAGGTGACGGCCGGCCGGGTGGTGGTCGTGCACCGCCACCTGCATCATCAGGCCGTCCAGCGGGAGTGTCCCGGAATGGTTCGCGACGATCAGCGCGCCGCCCTCCACCGGGATGTTCTCCAGACCCTTCACCTCGACCCGGAAGTACTTCTCGTACACCGGCCGCAGCAGCGACATCAGGACCTGGTCGGTGAGTTCCTCGTCGTAGCCGAAGTCGTCGACCTCGTAGTCCCCGGTGAGACGGCGGCGCAGGAAGGACAGGCCGGCCGCGACACGGCGCTCCAGGCCGCCGTCGGAGGGCTGCGCCTCGTCCGCGCGGGGCTCGGGGCTCACGGGGGCCTCCTCCTGCGCGGCGGGCGCATCGGGCGCTGAACGGCTCCCCCGGGCGCCGCGGGTGTCGCGGAGCTCCCGCACCGGCACCGGCTCGCCGCTCCCCCGCCGGCTGCCCGCGCCGCGGCGCCGCCCGGGGCGCTGCGCGGCGCTCCCCCGCGACCGGTCGTCGTCGAACGGAATGACCTTGGCGTCCGCCATCGTGCTGCGCTCCTCAGTTGGCGCTCTGCGTCGGGGGGTTGCCGCCGCCCGCGAGAGGCAGCGCGGCGATCCGGTCGACGGCCCCCGCAAGGGCCTCGGGGGGCAACAGGCCCGGCCCCCTGCTGCGTGCGAAGTCCGCGAACGTCTGCGCGGTCGTGTACGTCGGCTCGAAGCCCAGCGTTTCGCGCATCTGGGTGGTGTCCACGACCCGGCCGTGGGTGAGCAGCCGGATCTGCTCGGGAGAGAAGTCCGTCATGCCCAGCGTACGCACCAGGGAGCCCGCCCACGTCACGGCGGGCAGCAGCAACGGCACCGTGGGACGGCCCAGCCGCCGCGCGCACTGCGAGAGCAGGACGACGCCGTCACCGGCGATGTTGAAGGTGCCGCTGTTCAGCGTGCCGCGGCGCGGCTCGTGCGAGGCCAGGCGCAGCACCTCGATCACGTCGTCCTCGTGCGCGAACTGCAGCCGCGGGTCGTAGCCGAACACCGTCGGCAGGACCGGCAGCGAGAAGTACGAGGTGAGGGGGGTCTCGGCGGTGGGCCCGAGGATGTTGGCGAACCGCAGCACACACACGGCGACGTCGGGCCGGCGGCGGGCGAAGCCACGGACGTATCCCTCGACCTCGACGGTGTCCTTCGCGAAGCCGCCGCTGGGCAGCGACTTCGGCGGTGTCGTCTCGACGAACACGGCCGGGTCGCGCGGCGCGGAGCCGTAGACGTTGGTGGAGGACTTCACCACCAGCCGCTTGACCCTGGGGGACTTCTGGCAGGCACCGAGCAGTTGCATGGTGCCGATGACGTTGGTCTCCTTCACCGTGGCCCGGCTGCCGCCGCCGAGCGCCATGCCGGTGACGTCCATGTGGACGACCGTGTCGGCGCCGGTCTCGGCGAGCACCCGCGCGATGGTGGGCTGCCGGATGTCGGCGCGGATGAAGTCGGCGCCGCCCAGATGGTGCTCGGGCTGCACCGCGTCCACGGCGACGACCCGGTCGACCTGCGGGTCACGCTGGATCCGTCGCACGAAGCGGCCGCCCAGCTGACGGGCCGCTCCGGTCACGAGCACGACCTTTCCCAAGATCAGCGCCTTCCTTCCAGACCTCGTACCACGCCCGCGTTCCCCCTCAGCGGCCAACTTAGCGGTTCGGCGTTGCGCTGTGATGACCACCCGATGCAGGAAGTGACGAGAAACGGCCGGGCGGAGCACAGTGACGCCCGGCGCCTCGTGAGACCGCGGGGGTGTCCGGATGCGGCTGTGGCCCCCCATCGAGTGCGATGGGGGGCCACAGACACACGCTCTACGCGGCGTTGCTCGCGTCGCTCACTTCTTGTTGCGACGCTGGACGCGCGTGCGCTTCAGCAGCTTGCGGTGCTTCTTCTTGGCCATCCGCTTACGCCGCTTCTTGATAACAGAGCCCACGACTATCCTCGCTCACTTCTCATCACTCGGTGTTTGGGCGCCATGGGCCCACACGACCTACGAGGGGCTAGCCTACCCGCCCGAGCGCTGAGGTCGTAATCGAGGGGTGGGAGACCGGAGGTGCCCTGTTCCGATCGCTGGTCTCCCTCGTTGCCGTCAGGCGGTCTCCACCCCCACATAACTCTCGCGGAGGTACTCGTGAACCGCGTTCTCGGGGACGCGGAAGGACCGCCCCACCCTGATCGCGGGCAGATGACCGCTGTGCACCAGCCGGTACACGGTCATCTTCGACACTCGCATCACCGCGGCGACTTCCGCCACGGTAAGGAACTGAACCTCGCTCAGAGGCCTCTGCTCAGCAGCCATGACACACCTGAACCTTCCGCACTCGACGGCCACCGGCTTCCCCTTCCGGTGACTCTTCGTCGCTGCGTGCTCACTCCCCAGACTAGGGGCGGGTGATGCAAGTGGGGAAGAGGTGCACCCAACAGCGCCCTACTGTGACAGACACGCTCGATTGAGTACGTAGCGGGCCAGCGGGCGGTAGCAAGCGGCCCGCACCCCGTCATCAAGCGGAACGACGACGGCCACCGAGCCCTCGGCCTGCCCCACGAACAGCGCCGGATCGTCCGTGTCGGCGAGCCCGATCGCCTGGAACCCCAGCTGACCTGCCCCGCAGACCCAACCGTGATCACCGATCACGAGGTCCGGCAGCGGGCCGCCGGCCTCGGCCGCCGCGGCCAGCGCGGTCCGAACCGGGAGGGGTGAGTGCGTGTGCGCGCCGGGCGCACGACCGGGGCGTCCCGCGCCGCCTTCGCGGATCAACGCGACCCCTCGTACGTAGTCGAGGTTGTGCGTGCGTAGACCGAACTGGGTCAATATGTCGACACGACGACCCTGCGCCGGGGTGAGGACAGCACATCCCACCGCCGACAACGCGTCTGCGAGGGCGGCGTAGAAGCCGAGCAGCCGATGCGGGTGCCCGGTGCCGAACAGCACGCTCCCACGGCGGCCGGCGACCGCCGCGAGCCGCTCCGCGAAGGCGTCCAGCGCGGCCAGCGTGCGCTCCGGGTCGATCACGTCCTGCCCGGAAGTGTGATGCGGATCGGCCGAAACACCGCACCTTTCCGACATCAACTCGATCACATCCCGCGACGCCCACGGTCGCTGCGGATCAATCCCGATCAGCATCCGGGGATCCCGAGCCGCGAACAACCGGTAACTCCGCAGACTCACCTCCCGGGAGGTCGCCACGGTCCCGGCCAGCCGCGAGTCGAGAAGATGGGCCCGCAGAGCACCAACAGACACCACCCGCCCGATCCTGACGGACGAAAGCCCGAGCCGACCCAAGAACCCGAAAAAGCCCCACGCTTGGCGTAACACCCGCTACGGGGCCGAGCACTGCCTTGCCGCCGCAGCAGCGGCGCCCGCAGCACCGGTCGGCCATCCGCGCGTAGCCGCTGACAGCCACGTCGCCGTGACGGCGGCCGCAGCGCTGGTCGGCGGCCGTCCCGCGTGGCCACGGCAGCGGCAGCGCCTGGCGGCCGCCGCCACACCCGCGTACCTGCGCGCAGTCGTGCCGCTGGGGCGGCACGGGTGGGCCGGGGGTCCCCCTGCGCGAAGAGCTTGGGGAAGGCACCCCGCCGGCGCCGGCGAGCGCACCCACCCCCGGCCTGCCACAGCACCGGCACGCTGGGCGACGCCGGGCGCGCAGCCCCAAGCCGGCCACAGCACCCGGCACCGCCCTATGGCCCTACGCCAGCAGCCCCCGCAGCGGAAACACCGCCCGGCGCGTGGCCAGCACCGCCTGATCCAGCCGATCCGCGGGGTCGTACCCCGCATCCCACGCGGCGAACGACACCGGCCACCGGCCGTCCGTCATCCGCCCCGGCCCCAACTGCCGCGTCCGCGCGAACACTTCCTGCCGCCACGCCTCCGGAATCACGGACGTCGGCTCCACCGGCCGCCCCGCCGCGATGCCCACCAGATGCGTCCACGACCGCGGCACCACGTCCACCACGGCGTACCCGCCGCCCCCGAGCGCCACCCACTTGCCCCCGGCGTACTCGTGCGCCAGGTCGTGACACGCCACCTGCACCGCCCGCTGCGCGTCCAGCGACACCGCCAGATGCGCCAGCGGATCCTCGAAGTGCGTGTCGGCCCCGTGCTGCGACACCACCACCTGCGGCCGGAACTCCGCCAGCAGCTCCGGCACCACCGCGTGGAACGCCCGCAGCCACCCCGCGTCCCCGGTCCCCGCCGGCAGCGCCACGTTCACCGCGGAGCCCTCCGCCGTGTCCGCCCCGGTCTCCTCCGGCCACCCGGTCTGCGGAAACAGCGTCCGCGGATGCTCGTGCAACGAGATCGTCAGCACCCGCGGGTCCTCCCAGAACGCCGCCTGCACCCCGTCCCCGTGATGCACGTCGACGTCGATGTACGCGACCCGCTCCGCCCCCAGCTCCAGCAGCCGTGCGATCGCCAGCGCCGCGTCGTTGTAGATGCAGAACCCCGACGCCGCCGCCGGCATCGCATGGTGCAGCCCACCCGCGAAGTTCACCGCGTGCAGCGCCTCCCCGCGCCACACCGCCTCCGCCGCCCCCACCGACTGCCCCGCGATCAGCGCGGACGCCTCGTGCATCCCCGCGAACGCCGGATCGTCCAGCGTCCCCAGCCCGTACGACTGGTCGGCCGCCGCGGGATCCGCGGACGCCGTCTTCACGGCGTCGATGTAGTCCTCCCGGTGGACGAGCCGCAACGTCGACTCGCCGGCGGCCTTCGCCGCCACCACGTCCACCTCACGGTCGAGGCCGAAGGCGCCGACCAGTTTCCGGGTCAGGGCGAGGCGGACCGGATCCATCGGATGGTCCGGACCGAAGTCATAGCCCGTTACTGCCTCGTCCCACATCAGCTGTGCGCGCCCGCTCATGCCCGCCACCGTATCGGTCCGGTTGAGCCGCGAACGAGCTGGCGTACGCCAACGTCACCAGCACCAACGCCATCGGCACCAGCATGGCCCCGCGATAGCTCCACGCGTCCCCGAGCGCCCCCACGAGCGGCGAGCCGATCAGAAAGCCGACGTAGTTGAAGACATTGAGCCGCGCGATCGCCGCGTCGGACCCGCCCGGGAACAACCGTCCCGCCGCCGCGAACGTCTGCGGCACCAGCACGCACAGCCCCAGCCCCAGCAGCGTGAACCCGAGCATCCCGACCCACGCCCCGGGCGCCACCGCCACCACCGCGAACCCGGCCGCCGCCACCAGCGCCCCACCCCGCACCACGGCCACCGCCCCGAACCGCCGCACCCCGAAGTCCCCGATGGCCCGCCCCAGCAGCGTGGTCACCATGTACACGTTGTACGGCACCGTCGCCAGCTGCTCCGAACTGCCCAGCACGTCCTGCAGATACTTCGCGGACCAGTTGGAGACCGTCGAGTCCCCGATGTACGCGAACGTCATCACCAGGCACAGCGGCAGCAGCAGCCTGAAGACGACCCCGTCCGCCGTGGCGGGCTCCCCCACCTCCGGCACCGCCTTCGTCCCGCCCCCGTCGACGTACCACCGGCTCCCCAGCAGCGCGGCCGGCAGCACCACCACCACGACCGGCAGATACGACACCCACAGCGCCAGATGCCAGTGCGCGCCTACCCAGGCCAGCGACGCCCCGAGAATCCCGCCCAGGCTGTACGCGGCATGGAAGCTCAGCATGATGCTGCGCCCGTACGCCCGCTGCAGGCTCACCCCCAGCATGTTCATCGAGGCGTCCAGCGCCCCCACGGCCAGCCCGAACACCGCGAGCGCCACCGCGACCTCGACCAGCCGCTCCCCCGCCCCGACGCCCAGCAGCGCCAGCAGCACGACCGGCTGCGACCAGCGCAGCACCCGGCTCGGCCGTACCCGCTTCACCAGCTGCTCGGTGGTCACACTGGACACCCCGGCGAGGATCGGTACGGCGGCCAGGAAAGCCGGCAGCAGGGCGTCGGAGATGCCGTAGCGGTCCTGGATGGCCGGGATGCGCGTCACCAGGAGCGCGAAGGCGACGCCCTGCGCGAAGAAGCTGAACGCCAGCGAGGCCCTGCCGCGCCGCAGCACATCTGTCATGGCGGCGAGCGTAGGGCCCCGGGCTACTGCTGGGTAGATCCAGCCAAAGGTGAATTCAGCTCAGCTTTACCGCCGCCGAGGCCGACTCCACCGCCGGCCTCACGCGGCGACCGCGACCTCCGGCCGGGCGGTGGCGGCCTGCGCGCCCTCCACCTCGGCGGTCAGCATCCGCCGCATCGGCTCCACGGCCAGCCCGCCGCTGACGAGGAACCCGAGCCCGAAGGTGGCGACCGTCATCACCGTGCCGAGCCAGACCATGGTGTCCACCGGCACGGTGTAGGCGCCGATCACCCGGGCCACGCACTCCGCGAGCAGGGCCACGCCCCACACCAGCGAGAACGCCCGCTCAGCCCGCCGGAAGGCCGCCGAGCCGGCGATCAGCCGCCACCAGGCGGCCTCCCGGGCCGCGTCGCCCTTCACCACGAAGGGCTTGAACGCCGTCGTCATCATCGGCTTCCCGAGCGCCACGGAGACCAGGATCCCGATGCCGACCGTGCTGCTGACCGCGCCGTCCTTGGCGAGCATCAGCCGCGGGTCGCCCGCAACGAAGCTCAGCGCCAGGCTGACGAGGTTCACGACGAGAATGAGGCCCGCGAGGCCGTTCACCGTCCGCTCCCGCACGACGCTCCACAGCGTCCGCACGGCCGGCACCACGCTGCTCCAGGCGAGCGCCGCGAAGGTGCTCATCCCGAAGGCTTCCTTGAGGAGGTAGTACGAAGCGAGCGGCACCGCCACGTCGAGGAGGAGCGGCCGGAGGTTCTTCTTCGTCGTCGTCATGTCCCCAGCTTCGCGGCCGGGAGGGGGCGTCCAGTAGAAACGTTCGTCCGGGCCTCGGCATGACAATTGTCAGCACGGCCGCATGGCCCGGGTCATACCAGCAGGTCAGTCAACTGCCCGGGCTCGGAGAAGAGTTGGGTGGCCCCCGCCAGCTTCGCCGCAGGCGTCATCGCCGTGAACCCGAAGACGTCCATCCCGGCCGCCAGGGCCGCCCGCACCCCCAGCGGGCTGTCCTCGACGACGGCACACCGCTCCGGCGCCACCCCCATCCGCTCGGCCGCGTACAGGAAGAGATCCGGTGCCGGCTTCCCCCGCCCTACGTCCTGCGAGCTGAAGATCCGCGCGTCGTCGAACCACCGGTCCAGCCCGGTCGTCCGATGTCCCACCCGGATCCGCTCATGGCTCCCGGACGACGCGACGCAGTACGGCACCCCGCCTGCCGTCAGCTTCTCCAGGACGCCGGTCATCCCCGCCACCGGCTTCAACTCCCGCTCGAAAGCGGCGAACACGCGAGCGTGGAAGACGTCGTCGAAGTCATCGGGCAGCCGCTGCCCCGTCCGCTCGAGAACCAGGTCGTGAATCCGGTGCATCGCGGACCCCATGTAGTCCCGGATGGACTCCTCGTACGTCGTCGGATGCCCCAGCTCACTCAGATACGCGGCGAGGAGCTGGTTGGAGATCGGCTCACTGTCCACCAGGACGCCGTCGTTGTCGAAGATGACCAGTTCGTAGCGCATACGACGACTGTAAACGCCCCGGAAACGCAGAAAACCCCGCACCGTAAGGTGCGGGGTTTTCTTCAAGAATTGTTCGGCGGCGTCCTACTCTCCCACAGGGTCCCCCCTGCAGT
>NZ_JBICAJ010000033.1:0-19315 GCF_043088925.1 Streptomyces sp. NPDC014006
CCCGATTCGACCGCTCATGCTCAGGCCTGCCCGCTCATGCTCAGGCCTGCCAGCCACCATGCCAGGGCCGGACGGAGGTTAAAGAACAAGCTCAGTGGCTGTTTCTGATCCCCGGTCTGCGGAACTCGGTGGAAATCCTGCTGGGTGCCGTTGCGGGGATCTGGCGTCATCGGGTGTTGTCGCAGGCAGCGCACGAGCCTGAGTATTGAACGACCACCATCGGGCGATGGCGGGGCGGCCAGTTCTTCGCCTCCGTCACCGCGGCGTTCCCTGAGGATTGCAGCGGCGACGACTGGCAGACACACAAGCGTTGGTGCGCCGTGCTCCATCAGTTCGATGGAGCTGGTCGTCATCTGGAGTCGCGCATCCAGTTCACCGGTAGCTCGGCTGAGGGTGAGAAGCAGGCGATCGCTGCTGCTCAGCAGCTGCTCGGGTGAGTGGCTGGATGACCTGCCAGAGCGGCGATACCAGGACATCGCGACCGCGCCTGCCGAGCGTTCTGCTGTCGGCCAAGACGGTCGCGGCTCCGATGGCATGGGCGACAGGATCATCACATGCAGCCAGTATTCGTTCTCGTTCACAGTCCGTCCGTGGGCCCCTCAACCTGGCACCCTGTGGCCGAACACCTGACGGCGGCGGGATACCAGGTACGGGTGCCGTCCCTGCTGAACGTAGGCATCGGTGCTCCGCCCTTCTGGCCCCGCATCGTCAACGCCGTCCGCGACGACCTCCGGCAGGTCCTGGTCGGCAGCCCCGTCGCGTTGGTGGCGCACAGCAACGCCGGCCTGTTTCTCCCGGCGATCCGCTCGGGCCTCGACCATCCGGTGACCAACTCGATCTTCGTCGATGCCGCACTGCCGGCCCGGATCGGCCCGACCCCCGTCGCCTCAGCCGAGTTGCTGGAGTTCCTTCGCCCGATGGCCGTGAACGGCAGGCTGCCACGCTGGACCGACTGGTGGGACGAGGCAGACGTCGCCCCCATGTTCTCCGAACCGGTGATGCGACAGACAGTCGTCGACGAGCAGCCCACCCTGCCGCTGTCCTACTACGAGCAGCACATCCCGGTCCCCGACGGCTGGGACGACCATCCCTGCTCCTATTTGCTGTTCGGCCCTCCGTACGACGACTGTGCCGTTGAGGCGCGCGAACGCGGCTGGCGTGTGGCACACCTGCCTGGCGCACACCTCCACCAGATCATCGATCCTGCCGGCACAGCCCGGCACCTCGTCGAACTCGCAACTACGACCTGATCCACTTCCGACACACGCCCAGGGACGACGACGCGGTGAGGTTCGTGCCCCTGCAGCGCTCGTCCTGCGGCCTGCTCAGGTGTAGGTGGAAACTTCGACCAGGTTGCCGTCCGGATCGCGCAGGTAGGTGCTGAGAATCGGGCCGAGGGCGCCGGTGCGCGGTACGCGGCCCTCCTCCACGGGTACGCCGCAGGCGGCCAGGTGGGCCAGCACCTGTTCCTGCGGGGTCTCGGTGACGAGGCAGAGGTCCGCGCTGCCGGGGGTCGGGCGGGCGGCGTGGGGGAGGAGTTCGCCGCCGGCCCGGTGAAGGTTGATCTTGTTGCTGCCGAAGGACAGCGCGCGGCGCCCGTCCCCGAAGGTGACGGGCCGCATGCCGAGGACCCGCCGGTAGAAGGCGATGGTCCGCTCGACGTCGGTGACGGTCAACACCAGGTGGTCCAGGCCGCTGATCACGATCCCCGGCTCGGGGGTGTACCGGGCGAGCTGCTCGGCGCAGGCTTCCCACGCAGGGGCGGACAGCAGATCGCGTGAGCGAACGAACAGGCGGTACACGGCCGGGCCGTGGCGTTCGGCCAGCCCGGCGTTGTGAGCCAGCACGTCGAGTTCGTTGGCGGCCGTGATCTCCAGAATGGCGCGTGCGTCCGCCTCGGCCGGTGTGTGTTCGCGGCTCGTGAAGCGGTCACGGAAGACCACGGGGCGCCCGGCGACCAGGCGTGGGTAGACGGCCGCCCGGTCGCAGCTCGCGTACAAGTACACCAGGGCCTCCGCACGGTCGCCGATCAGTTCGGTGAGCACGTCGCGCTCGGCGGTGCCCAGGAGCGACCCGTCGAATCCGTCCGTCCCGTACGCGGCGTGGCACAGCCCCGCGAGCTGGATGGCCGGCTCGGCACCCCAGGTCGAGAGCAGGCGGGCGACCCTGCGCAGGTGGTCCAGGAGCGTCCCGCCCGGGTGGGGCATCCGGTCGGCCCCGCGGGCGCACAGAAACGCCTCGACCCGGGGCCACTGCGTGGCGGCGGAACGCTTCATCACGCCACCCGCTCTGCCGACTGCGCCACCTTGGCGACCAACCGGGCGATGGCCGGGGTGGCGATGCCGTGGGCGGCTCCGGCACGTAGGACGGCCCCGCCGATGGCGTCGAGTTCGAGCGGCCGGTCGGCATCGGCGTCGCGCTGCATCGAGGACTTCATCGTCTCCGGGACACGGTCGAAGAAGGAGAGCAAGCCCTCGGCGGTCACCGGCGCGTCGGCGGCGCGGGCCACGGCCGCGATCTCGTTGAGGACGGCGAGCAGTTCGGGGCGGTGCCGACTGCGGACGGCGCCGGCGTCGGCTTGGTGGCGGGTGGTCAGCAGAGCGAACGCGGCGAGGAAGGCCAGCTTGTCCCAGAGCATCGCGTTCTCGTCCTCGCGTACGGTCACGCCCAGGCCAGCCTGCCGCAGCAGCTCTGCGAACTCCTCTACCGGGGCGGCGAGTTCGAGGTGGGCGAAAGGGCTGGTGTGGGCGATGCGGCCGGGCGAGGTGCGGGTGGCTTCGACCCGGACGGTGCCCGCGACGACCCGGCCCGAGGGGAAGCGCTCGCGCAGTACGGCGAGGTGGTCGATGCCGTTGAGCAGCGGGACCACCATCGCCGCGCCGACCACCTCGGCCGGGGTGCGGTCGAGCGCCTCGGCGAGCGCGGTCCGCTTGACCGTCACGAAGAGCGCGTCCACCGGCTCGCGCAGCTTGATGTCGGCCTCCGCCGCCGTGGTGAACGCCCCGTACTGGCCGCTGTCGACGCGCAGCCCGTCCTGGCGCAGTACGGCGACGGTCTGCTCGCCGGCCAGGCAGATGACGCGGTGTCCGGCGCGGGCGAGCAATGCGCCGATCAGGCCGCCGACGCCACCTGGGCCGAGAACCGCCACTGTCAGCTTGGGTTTGCTCATGAGTGCTCCTGTCCTGAAAGGCCGGGAAGCCGGTCGGGCCCGTGGCGGGTCGGCACCCGCCCGTGTCGGGATCGCGTCCGGATCGCGGTCGAGACAGCAGGCGGGTTGCCGCCCTGGGCCCGCAAACGATGATCAAACCCGGCACGATACAAGTCAATCCACGGGTTTACTGGGGGACACTCAAGCCTAAGCTTGGGTGTGACACTTGACGATCTCCGTGTCTTCGCCACGGTCTGCCGAACCGGTTCGCTGAGCGCCGCCGCTCGTGGCCTCGGCTGCACACAGTCGGCGGTCAGCCAGCACGTGAAGCGACTCGAGCGGGAGCTGGGGCTCAGCTTGCTCGAACGCCACCCGCGCGGGGTGGCGCCGACCCCGGCGGGGCAGCTGCTGTACACGGCGGTGACCGAGGGCCTGGGGCGCATCGACCAGGCCGTGCGCCGGATCGAGGAACTCGCCCGCGCGGAGGGCGGATCGGTACGAGTCACCACCGGTGCCACGACCGTCCGGCACTTCATGGCCGCCGCCGTGGTCGACTTCCGCCGGCGCTTCCCGCGGGCCAGCCTCGAGTTCCAGACCGAGACATCCAGCCGTGGCTGTTTCGACGCGCTCGCCGCCGGTGCGGTGGACCTCGCCTGGATCACCCTGCGGCCGACCGGCGGTGCCGTCGAGCAGCACCCCGTCGTCCACCTGCCCTGGTCACTTGCCGTCACGGCCGGCGACCCGCTCGCCGCCAAGCCATTCATCGAGCCCGCAGACCTGCAGGACGCCCGGCTCATCGGCCTGCCCGAGAACTCGACGGCGCGCACCCAACTCGGCACGTGGCTCGCCAAATCGGGCATCCGGCCGGTCTTCGACACCAGCGTCACCGACTGGGACACCGCGATCTTGCTGGCCGAGCTCGGGCTCGGTCACGCGGTCGTCCCGACCCTGCCCGAGTGGACCGGCCCCGGCCACCCCGACCTGCGGCTGATCCCGATCCCCGCCCTCCCCGCTCTCACCGCGGGCTGGGCCGTCCGCCGTTGGGACGCCCTTTCCCCGCTGGCCCGCGCCTTCGCCGAAACCGTCGCCCAGCGCTGCGCCCGCCTGACGGGTCAATGAAGCCGCGATCGGCAGGTCGCGTTGTCTGGCAGCGGAGGAGGCGTTCCCCTCAGCGGGGTCCGGAGGGCGGACTGTGCGCAGCTTCGTAATTCCCCGCATTTGATCACGCCGATGCCGCCCTTCTCTTCCACAGCGGCTCCGGCGCTCGTCTACGGTGGCACGGTGGGGTTTGAGCTACGTCCTGGTCCGCCACCTACGACATTCCGCCCATTCCGGTGGGGAGAAGTCTCCGTCCCGCGACGCTGTGCGACGCTGGGGGAAAAGCCAACGTCGTCCCGGTCACCGCGCTGACCGGCACGGACGCGGGCGAGCCGTGCGAGGATACCTTCGGCGAAGACACCGTCGGTGAAGTCATCGACGATCTCGCTGGCAGCCTCGCGCAGGCGGTGCGCCCTCCGACAGCAGAGCCTGTCAGGAAAGGGCCGACGGACGACGAGGCGGAGGGACTGCGCGCAGTAGTTCCCACAGCGGCCTCGAGCCTGCAGCCCAGTCCGCGAGGACGCGGCGGTCGACCAGATGGATGCGCTGCTGCTGGGCGAAGTTTCGGCCGGGCTGGGTGATGCGGCTGTTGGTGACCATGACGACGACGTCGGCGCGGTGGACGGGCCGGGCGGTGCCGTTGAGGACCTGGAGTTCGGGGGTGCCGACGGCGGCGCCGCGGTCGCCGTGACGCCGGTGCTTGCACTGGATGACCCACAGCCGGCCGTAGGGGTCGGTGGCCTTCACGTCGGCGCCGAGGTCGCCTTGGCCGCCGACCTGGACGGCGTCCGCGCAGCCGTCCCGGCGCATCAAGTCGCGCACGGCGTACTCGAAGTCCCGGTGGCCCAGCGCGTCCAGCTGCGCCAGGCCGTACCGCAGCGCCTGCGTTCGTACCTGCTCCCACTGCGCCTGCTGCGTCCTGCGCTGCCACCACAGGACGCCGGCCAGGATCGCCACGGCGGCGGCCAGGACCAGCAGCCACCAGTGGACGAGCAGCCACTGCACAACGGCGACCACCACGGCGATCCCGACGAGCACGGTCACGCCGAGAGCAATGAGCTGCGATTCCTGCTGCCGGCGCCGGCGCGTGGAGGCGGAGGTACGGCGCGGGCGCCGAACGGGAGAGCGTCGGGCAGAGGTGCGACGGGCGGGCGGGCGGCGGGTCACCGGCCGGAGCCCATCGTGGAGAAGTCGATCGGGTACGACACGGTGGGCCGGGGCACCACCGGCTTCCGCGTCGGGGTGTCGAACCTGACCGGATACGACACGGTGGGCTGCGGGCGTGCCCCGGCCCGGCCGGCGGTGATGTCCTCGAACCAGATCGGGTACTTCACCGCAGGCTGCGGCCGGGCCGCGCCGCCGTCGGCGCCGCCTGCCGACGTGATGCTCGAGCCCATTCCGATCACAGCCACCGCGACCACGGCTAACAGCGTCATCTCCCGGCGCGCGCCCGACGCCCACCGCGAGTAGCCGCGCACATGAGTCCCGTCGGACCGCACGTACTTCCTGACGTAAGGCACGTGCCTTCTCCCCCTCCTCGAAGCCTGCCGAACCGACCAACCATGCTGGCAGGCACCACTGACAATGGATCAGCGTTCCGCGGCTTCAACTCCTCCCAGGGCGTGATGACATGGCGGGATTCAGCCATCGCGGCGGTTCGATGGCAGACACTGCATCGGGTGCTGTGCCGGCGCCTCCGGCATGGGTGCCGTGGGCAACCACCTTGGGCCCCTCCTCGCGCTTCGGCCGCGTCGGCGGTTCCGCAAGGACACCGTCCTCATCGTGGACGGCACCCTGGTCCCCACCCGTTACCACACGATCGCCGAGCAGTCGAAGAACTACCGATACTCCACCAGCCACCAAGTCGTCATCGACGCCGACACCCGCCTCGTAGTCACGATCGGCCGGCCCCTGCCCGGCAACCGCGACGACTGCAAGGCCTGGCAACTGTCCGGAGCGAAAGCCGCCGTCGGCCACACAACAGTGATCGCCGATGGCGGCTACCGCGGTACGGGTCTGATCATCCCGCACCGCCGTGAAGCCGGGGAGGCGGAACTTCCGGCCTGGAAGCAGGAGCACAACCGCTCGCATCGCAAGGTCCGTGCCGGCGTCGAGCACACCTTCGCCCGCATGAAGGGCTGGAAGATCCTCCGCGACTGCCGTCCAGGACCTCGACGGCGCGAGCACTGTCGGTAAGTCCATAGTGCTGCAGCACGTTGCGGGTCTTGGCCAGCTTGGTGAGCGCGGCGGCGTCCATCCTGGTGGCGCCGCCGGCACTCGGCTCCTTCAGCGCGATGCGCGCCGGTACGGCGTTGCAGCAGCCCTACGGCTACGCGCGTCTTCCGGCCTCCGACCGCCTGCCGATCAGCCTGGTCGACTACGCGGGCCGCGCGGTGTACGACCACGGCCGGTCCCTGCGCAACCGAAAAGTGCGGATCACGGGCTTCGTCGCCCTGGACGCGAAGGGCACACCGTTCCTGGTCCGCATGTCCCTGAACTGCTGCGCCGCGGACGCACAGCCGGTGAAGATCGCCCTGATGGGCAACGTCCCCCCGGTTCTGCAACCGGACACCTGGCCGCGGGTGACGGGCACCTACACCCCGAAGCGGACCAAGGACCCGGTGAACGATCGCCCGATCCCGTACCTGCAGGCCACCGAGGCGAAGCCGGTGCCGGCACCGCGTGATCCGTACGACGAGAGCGGGGGCCAGTGAACGGTCCGCCTTGCACTTGCACCGGCGGAACGGGCGCACGGGCGCGCGGGCGCCTGTGCGCGTGGCGCGGTGAGTGAGGGCCGCCCCTGAGGCGCCGATCGCCGGGCCGTCGGCACCCGTTATGTTGACTTCGACATGTGACAGATGGGGGGGGCATGCAGTCGACAGATGAACGGGCCGTGGAGGTCCAGGCCGCCGGCGCGGAGGGAGCGGCGGGGGACGACCCCGTTTCCTTCTGGCTCCGGTTCTGGCCGTTGGTGTTGCTGGGGGCGGCCGTCGTTCCGGGCACGCTGCTCTACTTCGGGGGCCGGTGGATGCAGACGCCCGCGATGCAGGCGTGGCGGACCGTGTTCCTCGCCGTGACCGTGCAGGCGCTGCCCTTCCTCCTGTTGGGCACGGCCCTGTCGGGTGCCATCAATGCGTTCGTGCCGGACCGGGTGTTCGCTCGTGTACTGCCACGCCGGCCGGCCCTCGCGGTGCCGGTGGCCGGTGTGGCGGGAGCCGTGTTGCCGGGCTGCGAGTGTGCGTCGGTGCCGGTGGCGCACAGTCTGATCGGGCGGGGTGTCACACCTGCGGCCGCGTTCGCGTTCCTGCTGTCGGCGCCCGCGATCAACCCGGTGGTGCTGACGGCCACCGCGGTTGCCTTCCCGGGCCACCCGGCCATGGTCGCCGCGCGGCTGCTGGCCTCGCTCGCCACGGCGTCGGTGATGGGCTGGCTCTGGCTGTGGCTCGGGCGGACCGAGTGGCTGCGGCCGGTCGCGCGGCACAGTGGCCATCGGGCGGGTGGGAGTCGGTGGCGGGAGTTCCGAGCCGGGTTCCAGCACGACTTCCTGCATGCGGGCGGTTTCCTGGTGGTGGGTGCGATGGCGGCGGCGACGTTCAACGTGGCGGTGCCCCGGTCCGTGCTGGAGGCGTTCTCCGGGTCGCCCTGGCTGTCGGTGCTGTTCCTCGCCGGGCTGGCGATCGTGCTGGCGGTGTGCTCGGAGGCGGACGCGTTCGTGGCGGCCTCGCTGAGCGGGTTCTCACCGGTCGCCCGGCTGACGTTCATGGTGGTCGGCCCGATGGTCGACCTGAAGCTGATCGCGCTGCAGGCGGGCACTTTCGGCCGGGCCTTCGCGATCCGGTTCTCCGCCGCCACGGTGGTCGTGGCGATGCTCGCCGGCGCGCTGATCGGAGGAGCCCTGCTGTGAGACGCCCGCTTCAGACGACCTTGCTCGTCCTCACCGGCGCCGGCCTGCTCCACATCGCCCTCGTCACCGACCTGTACCTGCGCTACGTCAAGGAAGGGATGCGCCCGCTGCTCATCGCCTCCGGCGTCCTGCTGGTCCTGCTCGGCGTGGCGGACGCGGTCTCGTACGTGCGGCAGCGCCGGGACGACGGACACACCGGCCAGGTGGACACCGGCCAGGTGGACACCGGCCACGGGCACCACCACTCCGGGGCGCCGCGTGCCGCGTGGCTGCTGTTCCTGCCGGCGTTGAGCCTGTTGTTCTACGCCCCGCCCGCTCTCGGCGCGTACACGGCCTCCCGCCAGCCGTCCGAGGCCGTGGCTCAGCAGGACGAATTCGACCCGTTGCCCCCGGCCTCGCCACTGCCCATCACCCTGAGCGACTTCATCCGCCGTGTGCAGCAGGACCGCACGCGGGCCATCAAGGGGCGAACGGTCCGGATGATCGGTTTTGCCACCGCCGGCGAGCAGGGCGGCGGCTGGTTCCTGAACCGGATCATCATCTCCTGCTGCGCGGCGGACGCCCAGTCCGTGAAGGTACGGATCCACGGCACCCCCGCGCCGCCCGCCAACACCTGGGTGGCCGTCACGGGCACCTGGCACCCGGGCGGCACCCTGGGCACGGGCTCCGCGCCCGCCGCCCTCGACGCCCGTTCCGTGGAGAAGGTCGCCAAGCCGGTGAACGCGTACACCGACGCCCTTCCGCTCATCCCTACGAGGCACGCTCAGCGCTAGAGATGCCAGCCCACTCGCCGCCCCAGGCGTGCTGATTCTTCGTGGGCGTGGACACCGCGAGACGGCGGGCAGGCCCGCACCCGCGTGCCGCACGGCGACGCCGACGGCCGGCCACGCGGAGCACCGGCCCCCGCAAAACCCGCCGCACCGCCCGCACCGCCGGTGCGGGCGGTGCGGCGGCCCCGGAAGCTCGCTGCGTGAGCGGATCGAACGTCGCTCACCCACTGCTCTTGGTCACGCCGGGCAGTTCGACGGCGTGGGCCATCATGCGTACCCGGATGCGGGACAAGCCGAAGGCGCGGAGGTGACCGCGGGGGGCGCCCGTCCACGGCGTCCCGGTTGCGCAGCCGGGTCGCGCCGGCGTCGCGGGGCTGCCGGCGCAGTTCCGTTGGGCGGCGGCGCGCTCGTCCTCTGAGCTGCGGGTCGACGAGATGACGGCCTTCAGCCAAAACGTCCAGCAGCGCTGTCGACGCGCCGGGTCGGCCACCACTTTGGCGACGACCCGGACACCACGCCACCTGATCATGAACCGGCGGTCCCGGGCACCGTGGCATGCTCGACATGCGGCACCGACGTCGCCCGGCACCCCTCAACCCAGCTGCCGTACCGCGCGGCGCAGTGCTGCCCCGGTCTGACCTGCGGGCGCGGGCCGTGGCGCCCAGGAAGAGGGACAGTCTGGCGCCAAGAGGCGGACGCCTGGCGACGGGTGGGAACTACCGCTTCCTTCCCGCTCGTCCTTCCTAGTGACAACCTCATTACGGAAGGTGAAGGTGGTGCGGAGTGGACCCAGTATCGGTAGGGCTGCTGGCGGCGCTGGCGGGCGGGGCTGGCGGGGAGCTCGGGCAGCAGGCCTGGGCGGGGTTAACGGCTCTGGTACGGCGGCCGTTCCGCCGCAATGCCGGTGAAGAGGCACCGGTGGTCAGTTCCGGGGAGGCGGAGCTTGCGCGGCTGGCACAGGATCCGGCCGACCAGCAGTATGCGCAGGCGCTGAGCACCGCACTCGCGGTGCGGGCCGCGCTGGATACGGCCTTCCGCAACGGTCTTGCAGCCTGGCAAGAGCAGGCCAAGCTGGTGAGCACCGGCGACAGCACGGTCCACAACACCATCAGCGGCGGTACCCAGCACGGGCCGGTGCTGCAGGGCCGGGACTTCTCCGGCCTGTCCTTCACCACCCCACCTCCTGCGCCCCCCGCGCCTGCCGCGCAGCCGACGGCCGATACCGACGACGGCGACAGCACCTTCCCACCAGTGCGGGGTTGACTGGCATGGGGCAGACAGAGGCAGCACACGAGGGCGCCGCGGATGGCCGGGTCGACAACACGATCAGCGGCGGGATCTTCTTCCACGCGGTCATCCAGGGCCGGGACATCACCGTGCAACTGCCGCCGCAGATCACCCCGGCCCTGTCCGGCCTGCCCGCCCCCTCTGCCACTTTCACCGGCCGCGACCAGGACGTCGACCGGCTGCTGAAGGACCTGGCCCCAGGCGAAAGCGGCACGGGCGCCGGGCAGGCAGTGCTGGTGACCGCCGTGTCCGGTCTGGCCGGCATCGGCAAGACCGAACTGGCCGTCCAGACCGCCGCCCGGGCCCGCAAGAAGCCGGGCTGGTTCCCCGGCGGGGTGCTCTTCACCGACCTGTCCGGCTATGACCCCGAGCGCCGTCTGTCTCCCGAGCGGGCCCTGGAAGGCCTGCTGCATGCACTGGGCGTGCCCGGCGATCACATACCCAACGGTCTCCAGGACCGGCAGCGGCTGTACCGCAGCGTGCTGGCCGCCTACGCCGAACACCAGCAGCGGATCCTGGTGGTCATCGACAACGCCTTCACCGCCGAGCAGGCCCGCCCGCTGCTGCCCACCGATGGCGTGACCGCTGCCCTTGTCACCTCCCGCCACACCCTCGACGGACTCGACGCCCGCCTCCACGACCTCAACGTCCTCGCGGAGTCGGCCTCCATCGCCGTGCTCGACCAGGCGCTACGACACGCCCGTGGAGACGGCGACACCCGGTTTGCCGACGATCCGGAAGCGGCCACGAGGATTGCCCGTCTGTGTGAGGGCCTGCCGCTGGCCCTGCGTATCGCCGCCGCCCTCCTGGCGGCCGTGCCTACCCGTCCCGCGGCCTCCCTGGCCACCGCCCTTCAGGCCGAGCACACCCGCTTGGACAAGCTGAGCCGCCCCGACCGGGCCGTACGGGCCGCCTTCGACCTGTCCTACCGACTCCTCGACGGTGATCACGCTCGACTGTTCCGGCTGCTGCCTCTCAACCCCGGCCCCGACCTGTCCACCGAAGCCGCCACCCACCTTGCCGGAACCGACACGGACAGGGTCGAAGAACTGCTGCAACACCTGGCCGACGCGCACCTGGTCGAGCCCGGGCGGGTCTGGGGCCGCTGGCGGATGCACGACCTGGTCCGGCTCTTCGCGGACGAGGTCGGCCATGCCCGCGCTGCTGACGACGGCAGGGATGCGGCGCTGGCGCGCCTGCTCGACCACTACCTCACTACGGCTCAGGCCGCCGACATCCACCTGCTGACAACGCCGGGCTTGCCCCTCCCGGACGACTTCACCGACCGCGATCAGGCACTGGAGTGGCTGGATGCCGAGCAGAGGAACCTCGTCGCCGCCGCCACGGCCGCCCCTGTGCACCACCCCGCCGCGACGGGACTCGCGCTGGCTCTTGGCACGTTCTTCGACCTGCGCCGCCACACCAACGACTGGATCAACCTCAGTACTGTCGCCATTGCCATCTGCCGTGAGGCCGGAGACCGTCCCAACGAGAAGGCAGCGCTCGATGGTCTAGGGCGTGCCCTCATCCGTGCAGGCAGGTTCAAAGAAGCTGTCGACACCTTCACGGCGGTTCTCGATCTCTGCCGTGAGGCCGGAGACCGCCACGCAGAAGCCGTGACGTTGAGCAATCTCGGACAGGCTTTGGCGTCCCTGGAGAAATTCGTGGAAGCCGTCAACGTCCTCACCGATGCTGCAGATCTTTTCGGGGATATAGGAGACAGCCTCGGCGGAGCCCGGGTACTGGGCATCTTAGGGCCCATCCAAATCAAGCTGGGCGGATCCGAGCATGCCGTCGGCTACTTGACCGAGGTTCTCGCTCACTGGAGGGAGGTGGGCGACCGCCACGCAGAGAGCGTGACGCTGGACACCCTCGGACTGGCCCTGATCGGCGCGTGCAAGTTCAGTGAGGGAGTCAGGGCGCACACTGATGCCGTTGCCCTCTTCCGTGAATACGGTGACCCCCATGGGGAGGCGCATGCACTGAACAACCTCGGGGCCGCATTGATCCAAATGCGTAAATTCGACGAGGCCGCCGACGCCGTCCTTGGCGCCGCTCGCCTCTCCAAGGAAATCGGATACCCTCAATGCGAGGCCATGGCGCTGGCCAACTTCGGGCAACTACTCCTCCAGAAGCGGAGTTTCGACAAGGCCGTCACTCCGCTTACCACCGCTGCCAGCCTCTTCCGGGAAATCGGCGACCGCCGCAGTGCGGCCTCTACGCTGAATCTCCTCGGTCAAGCCCTGGCCGAAGAAGGCAGATTCGAGGAGGCTGCTGACGTTGGTACCCAGGACGCGTTGCTTTGCCGGGAGCTGGGCGACCGCCACGGCGAAGGCATCGCTTGGAAGAATGTCGGGCTCAGTCTGTGTCAGGTACGCAGGCTCGACGAGGCCATTGAGGCTCTTTCCACCGCTGCTGGCATCTTTCGAGAGACTGGCGATCGGCGCCGTGAAGCCGAAGTACGAGTCCAAGCAGCACTGGCCCGCGCCTCAAATGGGCGGCCCAACTGACGGCCGTCCCCGACCACAGCCACTCTCCGCGGGGCCGACTTCGCCGGCCTCCAGGCCGGCGAAGCCCCAGGACCCCGCTCCCTGGCCGAGCGTCACTCTGATTACAGAGACCTTCTTGTCGCTTCGCCGTAGCCTCGGGAGAACAGGACCCGGACGACGGTGCACGCGTCTTGCCCGGTCCTTGCGGGCCCTTCGCGCCCACGCACAGAGGCCGCACCAGCGTCGGGACGCCGACGAAGGCACACATGCCGAGGCTGATCCCCAGGACCTGACTGAACGAGTCCTCCCAAGGGACCACGAGGGCGATGAGCGCCCAAGTCGCCACGTAGAGGAGGAGATACGTCAGGACGCATCGCGCGACTCGCATCAGAAGCCGGCGCGGGCAAGTCCAGCCGAGGTCTGGGGCCTTTGCCTCAGCATCCCCTCACGCACGGCCCATCCGTCCAGGTTTTGTTGATCTTCGCGCCCCGGAAGGGGGCCCGAGTCGAAGCCCGACTCGCCCGCCATTCGGTCGGTGGCGATGACCCGCGGCGACTGATTGGTTCGGTACTGGACCACTTCCATGGTCAGGATACGCGTCCCCCTGCCGGGTCACAGTGACGGAGGTCCGTCCTGTCCAGGACGGAAGTTCAGCTCCGAGCGGGAGCTGATGCGCAGCGAGTACGTCACCGTCCCCTACCTCTCCCCCATCGCCGATCTCGCCCCGCGCGTGCTGTTCGCCGACTGGTCGCAGGAGGTCATCGGGCGGAACTGGATGGTGCAGAGCCACCTCGCCGGCGTGCCCGCCCCCTGAGTATCTGGGCACCTATCCCCGCGAACTGTGGCCGGGGTTCTTCGCCCGGCTCGGAGAGATGACCGCACGCGTTCACGCCGTTAGGGGCCCGCACTTCGGGCCGGTCGTCGGCCCCGGACACCGCAGCTGCTCGCTCGGAACGCTCAGGCCACGGCGCTGATGATGTTGTCGATCCTGCGGTGGCCATCCTCGAGACCGCCGACACCGGCGCAGCTCGGCCGGCCGTGCTCGCACTGCGCCGGCTGGAGGGATCGAGCACGCTGCCGTGAGACGCCTGAGCGCATTCGTTCTTTTGCTCCGTTTGTGCTGGACGTTGGGGAGGACGGTAGAAGCCGGCCCGCCCGGGCAACAGCGGTCGACAGCCACTCGGACGAACTGGAGCGGTGGGGCTCACTCACGCACGACCATCCGCCCATCTTCAGTAGCCCTGCAGGTGACAGGAAGCCTGCCTTTGTGACAGCTATCCTGCTTCGGCTCAATTGTGAGTCGGAGCCCGGTAGTTGCCGCCGGTAGAGCCGGATGACGTGGCGAGTGAGACGGAACGAAGCAGGGTGGTTGCCACCGACAAGGCACGCAGCTTGTCACAGCTGCTCACTCAGCAGCCCTTCTGTCGCCAGTCCCGACGAGCAGCGGCTGGAGGGGTGCGCGGCCGTTGACGCTCGCCTTGCGGTCCGAACATGATCAGGTACTCGACCGGACCGCTGGGGCTGGAGTTTGCCACCCCATGCGGGGTGCGGGTGTCGAACTCGGCGACGTCCCCGGGTGTCAGGACGAGGTCTTGGTCGCCGAGCGCGAGCCACAGTCGTCCGTAAAGGACGCACAGCCACTCGTAGCCGTCGTGGGAGACCTGACGGGGCCGCGCGGGCGGGTCCTCGAGGGCGGGCAGGACGTGCTTGTGGGCGTGCAGGCCGCCGACGTACTGGGTCAACGGAATCACCGCTTTGTCGTCGCCGAAGCTCAGAGGCACCGTAGCGCGCGGCTTGGCCGCGGGGGCGGGTGCCGTGCCGGCCAGTTCGTCCAGCGAGATGCCGTACTCCTTCGACAGTTGCAGCAGCACCTCCAGGGTGGGCTTACGTCGGCCGGTCTCGATCCGGGACAGCGTGCTGGTCGAGATGCCGGTCGCGCAGCTGACCGCGGCGAGCGTCGCGCCTCGGTGCTCGCGCGCGGCCCGCAACCGGGGCCCCATCGCGGCCAGCGTGCCGTCCACGTCATCGACTGCCACCTTCAACGTTCCTTCGTGCCGTGCCGCACCACCACTCTGTCCTGCAAGGTTGCCAGATCGGCAAGGCTGATCGCGTCGAACGGGTGCCTCGCCGCATGATCGATGGGCAGCCCTCGTCCGCCGCGAACCCGAGGAGAAGCCCATGCAGCTCGAGCCGACCGCCGAGCTCCGCCACCGCACCGTCGAGGCCCCGGCCGGGCGCCTGCACCTGGTCGAGCAAGGCACCGGCCCGCTGGTCCTGCTCGTGCACGGCTTCCCCGAGTCCTGGTACTCCTGGCGCCGCCAGCTCCCGGCCCTCGCCTCGGCCGGCTACCGGGCAGTGGCGATCGACGTGCGCGGCTACGGCCGCTCCTCCAAGCCGGAGGCAACCGACGCCTACCGGATGCTCGACCTGGTGGAGGACAACGTCACCGTCGTGCGCGCCCTCGGCGAGGAGAACGCGGTGATCGTCGGCCACGACTGGGGCGCCAACATCGCCGCCGCCTCCGCTCTGCTCCACTCCGAGGTCTTCCGGGCCGTCGGCCTGCTGAGCGTCCCCTACGCGCCGCCCGGCGGCCCCCGCCCCTCCGACATCTTCGGCCAGATCGGAGGCCCCGAGCAGGAGTTCTACGTCTCCTACTTCCAGGAGCCCGGCCGCGCCGAGGCGGAGATCGAGCCTGACGTCCGCGGCTGGCTCGCGGGCTTCTACGCGGCCCTGTCCGCCGACACCATGCCCGCCCCTGGCGAGCCCGACCCGCACTTCGTCGCCCGCGGCGGCGGCCGACTGCGCGACCGCTTCCCCACGGGAGTTCTCCCGGCCTGGCTGAGCGAGGACGACCTCGACGTCTACGCCGGGGAGTTCGAACGCACAGGGAGCACGGGCGCACTCAACCGCTACCGCAACATGGATCGAGACTGGGAAGACCTTGCCCCGTACCGTGGAGCCCCGATCAAGCAGCCGTCCCTGTTCGTCGGCGGCGCCCTGGACGCCTCCACCACCTGGATGGCCGACGCCATCGACGCCTACCCCACCACCCTCCCGGCCTTGTCTGCCTCCCACCTCCTGGAGGGTTGCGGCCACTGGATCCAGCAGGAGCGCCCCGACGAGGTCAACCGCCTGCTGACCGACTGGCTCGCCACCCTCCAGGCCTGAACCAGGCAATCCAGCCGTAGCAGTCCGCGCACCGGCGCGGTGCCCGAGACGGCAGCGGCGGCGCCGGCTGGTCGCAGATGGTGAACCCATGGGCTTGTCAGCCTCGTCAAGGAGCCCGGCCTGCAGCAGGACCAGGCGGGTGGTCAGCGTACGGGTTGGAGGTACGGGCAGCGAATCGCTCTGCCCTCCAGCCGGATCCGCTCGCGAAAAGCCTGCCGTTCGGGCGTTGGCCCCCCACCTTGCGAAGATTCACAACCGGCATACCGCGCCGATCGCACATCGTCAGCCCCTGCCGACATCACACTTCAAGGGTCAGCGCGGCAGCAAAGGCCTGGCGATCTCCCACAGTCCGTCTGGCACGATCCATCGCCACCGCCCACTCCCCATGACCCAGCCAACGAGCAACTGACCATGTAGGACACGGTGTTAGACGGTGTCCTATGTGGTGATCGCTCGTTGGGCTGTCTATGGGGCGGGGTACGTGGAGTTGGATTGTTCCGGACGGGCTGTGGGAGATCGCGAAGCCGTTGATCCCACCGTCGAAGGTGCGGCCACAGGGCGGCGGAACGCAGGACACGCCTGATGAGACGCTGTTCGCGGCGATCATCTACGTGCTGGTCAGCGGTTGTGTCTGGCGGGCTCTGCCACCGTGTTTGGGGATATCGAAGTCGACCGCGCACCGTCGGTTCCTGGTCTGGTCGCAGGCAGGGGTGTGGGGCCCGGCTGCACGAGGCGGTGCTGCACCGACTCGATGACGCCGGCCTCATCGACGTCTCGCGCGTGGTCCTCGACTGCGCTCACGTGCGGGCTGAAAGGGGGGCGAACTCACAGGCCCGAGGCGCAGGGCGATGAGCTTCTGCCCGTCTTGGACGGCTCTGAAGGCCACCGACCAGTGACGGACGGATGCTTCGGCGACCATGCTCATGCGCCAGTCGGGCCGCCAGAACGGGGACCGCTGTTCGGTGCGCTTGGGCCACAGCAGGCGCAGCGCGATGGACAGGCGGGTCTGTTCGCCTTGTAGGGGTCGCCGCCGACCTGGACGAGTTCGGTGCGCGCGCGTCAGCCGGCCGCTGAGCGTTCGGCCGACCCGGCGTTGTGCTCAAAGGTGGCGTTGTCGTGTCGATTCCGCCGCCAGGGCACCAGCTGGACAACGCCCCACGCAACCTCGACGGCGAAGAACAGCCACAGTATCCGCGAAACGCCGTGGGCCAACGCGTACGCCATCCACGCTGAGAACAGCATGCGCGCGATGCCGTCGAACAGGCCGTGTACCGGCAGCGGCCGGGCGATGCGCAAGGTGGCCCAGACGACCACGACCGAACCCATCAGATTCGCGTACAGGGTCTGCCAGGGATCGAGTTCGGGCAGGGCACCCCATCCGAATGCGTCACCCCATGATGAGAGGGCGTCGTGGACCAGCGCATACGTCCACGGTGTCATGAACCCTGCGGTGATCAGGAGGTCGTACCAGGCGCTCGCGCGTACGACACGTAGGTAGGCGGGCCGTGCGGGGGCGCAGAGACGGATCATGATGAGGCTCCGGCTGGTTCGGGGTAAGCGACGCCTCACGCTAAACAGTGGAGTACGGTCCAAGGTCAAGTACATCATCGAAGGGGGGCGCCGGGTATGCGCATCGGAGAGCTCGCTGCGCATACGGGGATGTCCAGGGACGCGCTTCGGTTCTACGAGAAGGTCGGCCTCCTCGCAGGTCGGCGTTTGCCCAACGGCTATCGTGACTTCCCACCCGAGGCAGTGGCCTGGCTGCACTATGTCCGTACCGCACAGACACTCGGATTCTCTCTGGCAGAGATAGCGCGGACCGGCGAGGAACTGCGCGGCGCGCCGGACGTCACGGAAGCGCTGTCCGCGCTGTTCGAGGAAAAGATCCGGCTCGTCGACGCACGCATGGCCGAACTCGCCGCTCTGCGCGCCGAACTCTCCGAGCGCGTCGGCACCGGATGCCCGCTGCGGGCATCCGGTCACCCGGATGAGGTGGCCTCGAGAGCAGGTGCAATCCGACCGCTGTCCAAGGCAGCCGACGAGACCGCCACGGGCAGGTCCGAGGCTGACATAGCGTGCAGGCCGGCCAACGGCGCGCAGTCACACACATCGGGACAGAGGACCTCACCTGGCAGGTGAGCCATCGGCTCGGCGGGGGCCGAGCACTTGAGTGGGCGGACAGCGTCCCGCAGCCGGTGCCAGGCCGTCGTACCGGAGCAACCTGGCCACCCCACGATCACGCTTGGGAAGCCCGCAGGGAGTCACGGCTCGGCGAGACGCGAAGCCGTTCACAGACATCGCCCAGCGCAACGTCCTGACGGCTCACCAGATGAGGGGGGCCTCTCGTTCGAGGCGGCTGATCCACCTGGCAATCCCTTTGCGTGACCGGGCAGTGCGCGCCTGGCGTGCAAGCGGACATGGACCGTGCGCCAGCAGCGCGCCGCACGCATGAGGAGCAACCGCCGTGGCAACCATGGTGTCCGTCAGGGGATGGCTGCAGTGTGACGACGAACAGCTGGCGCAGATCAAGGAGATCGTGGAGGCGGACGACCCGCAGCGCACGTACAGCGGGGGCTGGGCCTTTCCTGCCCGGCAGTACAACCACGTCAGGTGGGCGTTCTACGGGGGCGACATCCGCGCGGTGTCCCTCGACTGGTTCCAGGAGAGGGTGCGTCGTATCGCCCGGATCCCCGCTTCCCATCAGGATGACGAATTCGACGCGAGGCCCAGGGGCCTGTTTCTGGTCAGCCACGACGTCCAGGGCATGAGCGAGTGGAGGGTCTACAACGGTGGCCTGGTGATCGGCCTGCCGGACGGGGATTACCGCTATCTCGACGCCTGAAACCGGATCTCGAGGTCACCCCGGAGTACCGGCCGGAGGCTTGCTCGACGGCGCGGCCGGCCGGACAGGCAACTAGGCGTGCGGCCCGTACCGCACCGTGAGCCCGCGTGGGGCCGGCCTTCGGGCAGCAGCGCCGCGGTGGCCCGGTTCGCGAGGGAGTTCGCGAGGGAGCCGGTGCGCTGCGGTGTGCGAGCCGCAGACCCTCTTGTGGCCTCGGATACGCGCCGCCGGAGTGCCGACTTCGACTCCGCCCTAGGCGATCCGCAGTGGTGAGGCGGCGCGGCGTCCTTGCTCACGGGTTTTGCACTGGCTGACGTCCAGAAGAAGCGGAGCGGCGGGCGCAGGTGCACCCGCTGCCCCGCCGCCGCACCACCACCGGCGTCTGCCGGGCCCGGACCGCTGGGGCCCGGGCGACGTGCGTGGTCCGGGCCCGGGTAGCGGCTTGTCACGGCCGCGTGCGCGCGCGCCGACCATTTTTATGCCCGCCTGCTCGACGACGTCTTCCGGCCGCGGCTGCGTGCGCTGCGCCGCGACCCGGCAGAGCCCCCCAGGATTCGGCGGGGCGCCATGGCCGCATTGATCGCGGGCGGCGGTGTCGACGCGCTCGAC
>NZ_JBICAJ010000034.1:0-18468 GCF_043088925.1 Streptomyces sp. NPDC014006
CGTTCCCGGCTGCGCGTACACCATGGCGGCTCTCCTCGGGGGGATGGTGAGTGCGGTCCGACGGCCCACGCCGTCGTGATGCGGTTCACTGTGGGCCCGCGAGGTTGGCGCCAGGTTGGCAACGCCGGTATGCCGGTGGCAGCCGGTCAGCGCAGGGCGGTCGTGAGCCGGCCGGCCGCGATCGCCCTGCGCGCGTCACCCGGACCGAACAGGCGCAGTGCGTGCTCGTGCACCTCCGCGTCGTACGGCGCCCGCTCGCCGTAGCGCAGGGCGTGCTCCGGGCGGGCGCTCGCCAGGACCGCCTCCCGTACGGCCACCTCCAGACGGGCGCGCCACTCCTCGATGCCGGGAGCCTCGGAGCGGGGGAGCAGCGGACCGCGGTAGAGGCGCAGGGCCGTGTCCGTGTCACCGCGCTCCAGCGCGCGCAGCACGTCGACGGCGTCGCAGGACACGGGTGCGGTGAGTGCGTAGCGGCGGGCGGCGATGCCGCCGCCGAGGGCCCGGCGCAGGTGCGAGATCTCCGCCTTGAACGTCGAGGCCGTCACGGGTCGGTCGCCGTACAGGGCGTCGCGCAGCGGCTCCGAGGAGAAGCCGTCCGGTTCCAGCGCGAGGAGGGTGAGGATCTCCAGTTGCCGGGGGCGCAGAGCGAGCGGAGCGCCCTCGCGTGTGGCCTTCTCCTCGCCCATGCAGGTCAGCCGCACTTGGGGCACGTCGTCCCGGGGCCCGGTCGGCAGTTCGGCGCGGAGCCCGGCCTCTATGGCGGACGCCAGACCGCGCACCGTGGACATGGCCAGAGGGTGTGAGCGGTCCCAGGTGGTGGACAGGTCCAGGACGCCGAGGACGCGCCCGTCGGGTCCGTGGATCGGCGCGCCGTAACAGACCCAGCCGTGCAGCGCGGCCACCAGGTGTTCGGCCGAGAAGACGGTGCTGGGGCGGCCGGTGCGCAGCGCCAGGGACAGGGCGTTGGTGCCCATGGCCTGCTCGTTCCAGCGGCCCCCCGGGGCAAAGTTGACCCGCTCGGCTCGCCGGCGCATGTCCTGACCGGCACAGGTCCACAGGATCGTTCCCGACTCGTCGGTGACCGCGGCGATGAAACCCGCGTCGTCGGCGATGCTGCGAAGTTCGTCGGAAAGGGCGTCGACCGGCCGGCGCAGCAGCGAGTCGGTCCAGCGGTGCCGGACCGTGCCGTCGTCGACTGGCGCGCTGTCCCGGGCCGGGTCCACGCTGACCAGGGAGCGCACCCAGGAGTCGGCCACCTCATGGCGCAGCGCCTCGTGGCCGCGCGGGGCCGAGCCCGTGGATTTCACCAGCGACACCGTCCGGGACCACTCACCCTCGAGTGCGGCCCTGCGCTGCCGAAGGTCACTGCGCTGTGACATGTGCTTCCCTGTCGAAAAAAAGGGGGCGAATCACAATTATCCGCCTCAACCGTACGGAGCACACCTGCTCGATTAGACAGGTTCCCCTGTCCGGACGGGGAGGTGCCGCGTCCGGTGGCACGCCCCTAGCTTGGTCTGCGTCTGACGACAGTGTTATCGACGAATGAAACAGTAAAATCAAGGTTTCGCACAGGTTGCGGACTGCACGCCCTTGTGAAGGTCGCATGTCGCTCCCCTCCGGTGCCATGGTGACCAGCGGTATTGACCCGAGTGCCGACTGGAGCCGTGACGAGCGCCACGGCGAACTCCTGGGGCCGCAGGGGACGGGCACCGAGGCTCTCCGGCAGTCCGCCAGGATGGCCAAGTTCCATGTGCCCGAGGTCCTCTTCGGGCCCGGCTCGCTGACCGAGCTCGGTCACTGCGCGCTCAGGCTCGGCGGCCGTCGGCCGTTCCTCGTCACCGATCCGGGGCTGATCGAGGCGGGCTGGGTGGACGAGGCGGTGGGCCATCTGCGCCGGGTCGGCCTGCGGCCCGTCGTCTGGCACGACGTCACGCCCAATCCCAAGGACCACGAGGTCGAGGCCGGCTTCCAGCGCTACGCGGCCAGCGGATGTGACGTGATCGTGGGGGTCGGCGGGGGTTCCGTCATCGACGCGGCCAAGGGCGTGGCGATCCTGTCCAGCAACGGCGGGGGCATCCTCGACTACGAGGGCGTGGACCGGGTCGGCCGGCCGATCCCGCCCACCGAGATGGTGCCCTCCACCTCGGGTACGGGGGCGGACGTGTCGCAGTTCGCCGTCATCACCGACACCGCCCACCACATCAAGATCACCATCGTGAGCCGCACTCTGGTGCCGGAGATCTCGGTCATCGACCCGCGGCTGCTGACCAGCATGCCGAGCTGGCTCAACGCGGCGACCGGCCTGGACGCCCTGACCCACGCCATCGAGGCGTTCGTGTCCCGGGTGCACAACCCACTGACGGACATCCACGCACTTCACGCGGTGGAACTGATCACCCGGAATCTGGTCCGCCCCCAGGTGCGGCCGAAGGATTTCGCCGCCCGGCTGGCCATGGCACAGGCCGCGCTGGAGGCGGGAATGGCCTTCACGAACGCGATCCTCGGGGCGACGCACGCGATGAGCCACCAGGTCGGCGGCCTGCTGGACGCCCCCCCACGGCGTGGTCAACGGCGTGCTGCTGCCGCACGTCATCCGGTTCAACGCCGAGGCGCGGCCGCAGCGGTTCGTCGCGCTCGGGGCGGCGGCGGGCATCGCGACCGAGGGCGTGTCACCCCGCGAGGTGGCCGCGCGGCTCGCGGACCTGGTGCGTGCGCTGGCGGACGACGTCGGTGTCCCCAAGGACCTGGCCGGACCTCGGGGTCGCGGAGTCCGACGTGCCCGTGCTGGCCCGCACCACCCTCAAGGACGCCTGCATGGCGACCAACCCCAGGGAGGTCGACGCGCGGGACGTCGAGGCACTGTTCCGCGAGGCTCTGTAGCGGAGGTACCGGTGAGTGTCCCCGAACGGCCCGGGCGCGCCCACGACCTGGGGGTGCTCACCGGCCTGCGGTCGGGCGAGCGCTCGTACTACCCGGCCTACGTGCGTTCCACCGAGCGGCTGGAGCGGACGGTGGAGGCGCTCGACGGCATCTCCCGGGCCCTGGTGCGGACGGCGGAGGGACCCCGTGCCCTGGTCGAGGCGGTCGTACGGGCCGCGGCCGAGCACCTGCAGGCGCGCTGGCTGCTGCTGGCGGTGGCGGACGGCGCCCTGCGCGCCGCCCGGCCGCGTTTCCTGCTGTACGCCGACGACGTACTGATCGACGACGAGACCCATTTGCCCGCGGAGGTACGGGAACATCTGCGCGTACTGCGCACCCGGCCGTGGGAGGCCGCAGCGCCGCACAGCGGACCCGGGTGGGTGCGTGCGCCGATGACCCTGGACGGCGAACAGGTCGGCGGGATCGCAGCGCAGCCCGGCGTCGGCGTCGAGGTGGCCGACACCGACCTGGCGATCCTCAGGGTCCTGGCCAACCAGGCCGCCGTCGCCGTGCACAACACCTTCCTCTTCCACGCAGGGCCACCCTGCGCGGACGGACGGAGGAACTCTCCGAGGCGGCCGAGCGGCAGGCCCGTGACCTGGCGGCTCCCGCTGCCGGTGCCCGAACGACCAGGAGACAGCCGATGACCAGGCTCGCCGCCCTGCTGGCGCAGTTCGCCGACCCCGCGGTGGCGCTCGCCGCTCCCCGCGTGGTCGCGCTGCCCGTCGCCGAACCCGGGCTCCTGGACCGGTACGAGGAGACGGGCTCGCCGCTGGATATGGGAGCCGGGGAAGGGCCGGTCATGCCGGTGTCCGCGCTGTCCTACGTCCCCAGTGCGACCATCGTGGTCCGCTGCGACGCCGTAGGCACCGGCTTCGACGACAGCATGCGCGTCGGGGAGGACGTGGACCTGTGCATGCGGCCGCATGAGGCGGGCTGGCGGCTGCGGTACGTGCCCACCGCGGGCGTGGGCCACCGGCACCGCACCGACCTGCGCGGCTGGCTCGCCCACGAGCCGCGTACGGTACCGGCGCCGCCGACCTGGCGCTGCGCTACCCCGGGCAGGTGCCGCCGCTGTATGCCGCCCCCTGGTCGCTGGCAGCCTGCGCCCTGCTGCTGTGCGGGAGGCCGGGGCCGGCGGCCGTGGCGGCGGCCCTGACGGCGGCGACCACCGTCCGGGTGGCACGGCGTATGTCCGACGCCGACCACCCGTCCCGCGCGGGGGCACTGCTGTCGCTCGCCGCGCTGCGCGGCACCGCCGAGCAGTTGCTGCGCTGCGCCACCCGGCACCACTGGCCCATTGCGACGGCCGCCGCTGTGGCGAGCCGGCGCGCACGTACGTGCTGATCGCCGCGGCCGTCGTCGAGGGGCTGGTGGACCACCGCCGTTCCGGCACCTCGCTCGGCCCCCTCCCGCACTTGGCGATCCGTCGCCTGGACGACCTCGCCTACGGCTGGGGGGTCTGGCGGGGCGCCCTACGGCGCGGGACCACCGCACCGCTGCGGCCGCGGCTCGCCGTGCGCCTGGTGAGCCGTTGGACCGCCGGAGGGCGGCCGTAGCCGCGGCCTCCGACCCGCCGCCAACCTCCCGCCAACCCTCACCGGCCACCGTGTCCACCTGGCGCCGGCCGGCCGCGCCCTCGGACCGGCATCCGTGCCGTCAGCACCCGCACCCCACTGGAGGATCCGGTATGTCTCCGAGCTCTGCCCACTCCCCCGGGGCGCCGTGTCCGGACCGCTGGAGCGGGCCGCGGACGACCTCCTCGCCTTCTGGGCGCAGGAGGCCGGGCAGCTCCACTGGGATACCGGCTGGGACCAGGTGCTGGACTGGACGGACGTGCCCTTCGCCCGCTGGTTCACCGGCGGGAGGCTGAACGTGGCGTACAACTGCGTCGACCGGCACGTCGAGGCAGGGCACGGCGCCCAGGTCGCCTTCCACTGGGAGGGCGAGCCGGGTGACACCCGCACGATCACCTACGCGGAGCTGAGGCGCGAGGTCTGCCGCACGGCGAACGCCCTGCTCTGCCTCGCTCTGACGCCGGGCGACCGGGTCGCCATCCAGCTGCCGAGCGGTCGCAGGACACCGCCCTGGCAGGGCTGCCCGGGCTCGCCGGGTGGCCGGCGGCCGAACCGACGCCCCGCACCGGCGTCCATACCGTCGTGACCGGTCCGTCGATCGGCGCGGACGCGTACCGCAGGGCGAACGCCGACCCGCTGTGCGGCCTTCCCGGCCCGCCGCGCGCACCGGGCACCCGGGCCGGTATCGGTCCCGGCCGAGGGACCTCTCCGCCCGTCACGGGCCGCCTGACCGGAGCACGCCGGCAACAGCGAAGACCAGGAACGAAGACCAGGAACGACCACTGGAAGGCACGCGCGCGCTGATGCGAATCGTCCTCATCGGCCCTCCCGGAGCGGGCAAGGGCACCCAAGCAGCCATACTCAGCGAGAGACTTGGCATCCCGCACATCTCCACCGGGGACCTGTTCCGCGAGCACGTCACCCGCCGGACGCCACTCGGGCAGGAAGCCAAGCGGTATCTCGACACCGGCGAACTCGTACCCGATCACGTCACCGGCGGCATGGTCCGCCAACGGCTGGAACAGTCCGACACCCGGCGCGGCTTCCTTCTCGACGGCTTCCCGCGCACCCTGACACAGGCGCGGGACCTCGCCGCGACACTGGAATCCACCGGAGCCGGACTCGACGCCGTGGTGGAGTTCACCGCTCCCGAGGACATCGTCGTGAAGCGGCTGCTGAACCGCGGCCGACCGGATGACACCGAGGACGTCATCCGCCATCGGCAGCGGGTCTACGAACGCCAGACCGCCCCTCTGCTCGACCACTATGCGGACATCCTGCTGACCGTTCAGGCCGTCGGACCGATCGACGAGATCGCCGCGCGGGCGCTCAGGGGACTGTCGGGAGAGCCGGCCCGGCACCCTCGCCGCGCACCGTGATCACCTCGTCCTTCACGGGAGGCAACCGGCCTCGCGGGACGCAGGGCCGGACAGTGGGAGACGTTCCCGGTGCGGGCGCTCGGGCGCGCCGGCATCGGACGTCCATCGTGTCGCGACGAGACGCGGGAGGGCACGCCGCCGGGGCGTGGTCACCGTCCTCATCGCCTCCGGCGGGTTTCTCGCGGTCACATGATCCGTTCGAAGCGGTCCAGGCCTCCGCCGAGGAAATCCGTGAGGGTGTCGGCCGGCGGTCTCCGCTCCGGCCCGGACACCGGACAGGCAATCGATGTGTACGCGCCGCGTCCGCTCGACCCGGACGACGTGCGCTCACCATGCTCCGAGGAGAGTCGCCATGGTGTTCGGTCAAGCGGGTACCGGCACGGGGCGTCTGGCGTACGCGGGCGCCAGGCCTCCGGCCGAGAGCCTGCGAAGCGTCCAGTTCTCCTGTCAGTTGCTCTCCCGCGACCAGGTGAGGTTCATGGACAACTTCTACGAGAGCATGGTCGTTCTTGTGCCCCAGGTGCGGGAGTTGCCGCCGCGGGCGGGACGGCCGCTGTGTAACAGGCTGGCTCAGTCGGTGCTGTGGGCCGCACTGGCCCAGGACGCACCGGAAGCCGTCGAGGCGACCCTGCGCCAGGTCGGCGGGGAAATCCAGCAGCAGGGATTCTTCGACGGCTGGTACTGGTCGTTCGGTGCGGCCCTCCTCGACACGGTGCGCCAGATACACAAGAGCGAGTGGGGCTCCCGGCTCAGTTCCGACTGGATAGCGTTCTACACATGGCTCAGCGGGAACCTCCGGCTGGGCGCGGATGCCTCCCGGCGGGAAACGGATCGCGCCCAGCCGCGGCCGGATCCCGGTCAGCGGCAGCCGCGTCGCGGTACACCGCGGGACGACGGCTCCACTCCGGCCCACGTCGGCCCCGCGAGTGACCGGCCGCGGGAGCAGACACTCAATGGGATCCTTGCCGTGCTGCGCTCCCGCCACTTCCCCTACGACGACCGTGGGCTCGCGGCGATCTGCACCCGGGTCGCCCTGCGCACCGGCGTCGACCTGCGCTCCCCCCGCCCGGACCAGCAGGCCGACGCGGCGGTGGTCTCCAAAGTCCTGAGCATCCTGCTGGTGCTGGGCTTCTCGTTGTCGCCCTCGCCGCACGACCTGCTCATCTACCCACCGGACCCGGAGGACAGCGGCTCGCGGCAGGCCGGCGGCGAGCCCGTCGCCACGGCGAACCTTCGGCAACGTTTTCGGCGACTTCTGAACAAGGCGGACAGATGACGATCTCCACCCCCGTCGTACCCGGCGCGGGCGTCGTACGCGCCCATGTCACCGGACCGGCTCCGCAGGCGGTCGACCGGCTGCTGGCACACCTCGACCGCGATCTGTCGGGACGCCGGGCGGTCGCGGTGATGTACTTCGCCTCCAGCGTGTACGACCCCGCCGATGTCGCACCCGTCATCACCTCGCACTTTTGCGAGGCAGTGGTCATCGGCTGTTCCACCGCCGGGGAGTTCACCGACCTGCACAACGGGACCGGCGGCATCTCGGCAGTGGTGCTTCACGACGGTCTGATCACCCAAGCGGTGGCGGTTCTCGGCGAGTTGGACGGCGACGCGGGCGACGGCACCGCGGTCGCCGTCCGGTCGCTCGAGGAAGCCCTCCAGGTTCAGCTCCGCCACCTCGACCCGGCCCACCACCTGGGTTTCGTGCTGATCGACGGCCTGCACGGATCCGAGGAGCAGGTCAACGAGATGCTGGGGAACGCGGCACCGCTGCTGGACTTCGTCGGCGGTTCCGCCGGAGACGACTTCGCCTTCCAGGGCACCTGGACCGCCGTGGGCCACGAGGTGAGCTACCACGGGGCGGCGCTCATGGTGTGCCGGACCGCCGTCCCGTTCCGGGTGGTCAAGTCATGCTCCTTCACCCCGACCGGCAGACTCCTGCGGATCACCCGTGCGGACGCTGCCTCCCGGACCGTCCTCGAGATCGACGGGCGGCCGGCCGCGGAGGCGTACGCGGATGCCCTGGGCGTGAGCGTCGACGCGCTCGACGCCGCCTGGACGGAGTACCCGGTGGGCCTGATGATCGACGGCCAGCCGTGGGTCCGCAGCCCTCAGGCGATTACGCCGGACGGTGGCCTCCGGTTCTACGCCGAGATTCTGCCGGGGATGGAGGTCGAGGTCATGCAGGCGGGTGACCTCATCACGGAGACCACTGCCGCCCTGCGCCGAACCCGCGCCGAACTCGGAGGGCCGGCCGGCGGCGCGGTTCTCTTCAACTGCTGCCTGCGCCTCAGGGAGATCGACGCCAAGAACCTCTCCGCGCACTTCGTCGCAGCCTTGGGCGGCGTCCCGTCGGCTGGGTTTCATACCTACGGCGAGAGCTGGCTCGGGCACGTGAACCAGACCCTCACCGGCGTCGTGTTCGGGTCCCCGGGCGAGGACTGAATCCGGCACCACGTATGGAGAGCCACAGCAGCACGGCCCAGAACCCCGCTCCAGGTCAGCGGGGGCCAGCCGTTCTCAGCGGCCTGGTCCTTCGGGGCGGCGAGCCCTGAACGGACTGGCTGGGGTCAGGTCAAGGCAGCCCCAAGCACGGCATCTTTGCGTATGGGACTTCTCCATGACAACAATGACAGTCACTCACATCGGCGGCCCGACTATCCTGATCGAGTTCGGCGGATGGCGGCTACTTACCGACCCGACGTTCGACCCCCCCGGAGAAAGCTACTCATTCGGGTGGGGCACACGCTCTACCAAGCTCGCAGGCCCTGCCATCAGCGCCAGCGAGCTCGACCCCATCGATGCCGTGCTGCTCACACACGACAATCACAGCGATAACCTCGACTCGCAGGGCCGCGCAGTGCTTCATCAGGCCCCGGTTGTCGTTACGACGGTGTCAGCCGCCCGGCGTTTGGGAAAGCAGGCGCATGGGCTTGCACCATGGTCGACGACATTTCTTCAAAGCCCAGGAAGGACGCCGATTCAGATCACCGCGACACCAGCACGTCACGGCCCACCTGGCAGCCGCCCTATCGTCGGGGACGTCATCGGTTTCGCACTGCAATGGGCCGGGCAACAGAACGGCGTGGTCTGGATATCAGGCGACACCGTCCTCTATCGAGGTCTGCGAGAGGCGGTGCAGCAGCTTGATATCGGCGTCGCCATCGTCCACCTCGGTGGCGTGCGCTTCCCTATAACAGGGCCACTGCACTACACGATGACCGCAGAACGCGCGGTGGAACTGTGCAGCTTGATTGAACCCCGGATTGTTATCCCCATCCACTACGAGGGATGGAGCCACTTCCATCAGGGGAACGAGAGAGCCAGGAATGCATTCGATGCGTCGGCAATCTCTTCGCGGGTGCGTTGGCTGCCGCTGGGCAAGCCTGCTGATGTCGTGACCTAATTTTTGATTCAAGGAGATCGCCATGACCCTGACGAACGTGGCCCAGGTCCAGGAGCTGTACCGCTCCTTCGAGGAGGGCGACTGGGCACGCGTGCTCGGCTGCTTCTCCGAGGACGTCGAATGGACGCAACCGGGCACGGCGAGGCTCAGTGGAGTCCACCGCGGCCGGGATGCAGTCGCGGAGTTCTTCGTCGACATCGCGCGGTACGGCTTGTCCGTCCGGCCAATCGAGCTCTTCGGTCAGGGCGACCGCGTCGTTGCCGTGGTCGCCGTCGAGCTGGCCGGCCAGCGGGCGAACGAAGTGGACCGATTCACCCTTCAGGACGGGCGAATCGTGGCCGTCGAGCACATCGGTGACACCGAGATGCTGAGCAGCGTCGTGACCGGAGGGGCGGCATCATGAGCCTGGCGCAGACCACAGACGCGATCGGCTCGATCACATGGACCGAGCGCACCGGCGGCGTCCTAACCCGTCGCGAGCAGCGCGCCCTCGCACGGCCTCTGCTCCGAGGAGAACTCGCCATCGTGACCGGTCGGATCGCCATGGCGCTCCGGCTGCACTCAGGTCGTCGGCAGGCCATCGACCCGGCGCGGCTCCTCCCGCCGGACTCGGCGATGGCCAAAGACGCAGAGACCGCCGCGCGCGCCCTCTTGAGCCCTGCCCTGCTTAACCACTCCCGGCGGTCCTACGCCTGGGGTTCGGCTATCGCTGCGCTGGACGGCATCGAGTTCGACCGTGAGCTCCTCTACGTCGCCGCGATGTTTCATGACACCGGGCTCGCGACCCACGTACCCGAGGTCGACTTCACCATCCGAAGCGCCGCCCTCGCCCGCACGTTCACTGACGACCACGGTCTCGCGGCCCCGGAGCGCGAGACCGTCGCGAACGCGATCGCTCTGCACCACACCCCCGGCGTCGGGATCGACTCCGGAGCCGAGGCGTTCCTGCTGTCGGCCGGCGCAGGTGTGGACGTGTTCGGCCTGCGCAGCGACCGCGTTCCCGACGCAACCCGCAAGCAGGTCGTCTCAGACTTCCCACGGACGGGGTTCAAGCGGGAGTTCGCCCGGGCGTGGCGCGAGGAGGCGAAGCAGGTTCCGCACGGCCGGGCGTGGTACCTCCATCGCTTCGCCTTCAGCGACGTCACGATTCGGCTCGCGCCGTTCCGTGGCTGACTGCGGGCTGGTCGGAGCCGGGGTGAGCCCGTGGCCGTGTGGGTTGCTCTTGCCGACGTCCAAGCCGAGGAAGACGCCCACCTGGGCGATGTCGATCACCGTGCCCCCACATGCGTCGATGCTGTGCCGGCCTCGCGGTCGGGGCCGTTCGCGCGCATCCACGTTATGCAGACCTGCCGCCCGCGAGTGGCCAGGCATTGCGCCGGGCCGGACGGCGGTCGGACCTCTGATCAGCGTCTCCGACGGCACCCCCGGGCCCGGTGACACCACCTCCCAGGTCATCCGATCGACAGGGGCAACAGCCATGCCGGGCCCGGAGGCCAGCGGCCCTCTGGCAGGACCGCGAAGAAGATAACGGAGCGTCGGCTCCCTGTGGTTCGAACTCGTCGTCGGTGAGTTCGCCAGCGAGCCAGAACTCCTCGATCTCGTCCCAGTTGCCCCGGCTGCCGTCGATACGCAGCGGTGCGGCATCCATAGTGCCGCGTGTACGTTCGTCGCCCCGGTTTTGACGACGCCGCTGATCTCGTACTGGCCGCCCCTTATGTGGTGGGGATCGGGTCGGCGGGGGCAAAGGCGACGTTCTCGCCGAACGTGTACGGATTACTCGATACCGGCCGCCAGTTCAGCGGCCAGGCGGCGTTGGTGGCCTGCGATCCGGCTGATCCGGTTGGCGGTCAATACCCCGACCATGTTCCCCTGGCGGTAGTAAACGACCTCAAGGCGCCGAGCGATGGAGTCGCTCTCAACAACCTCCGCCTCGTCACCCAGGGCCGGAATGCCTACGGAGCGGAACCTCACGCCGTATTGGTCGGACCAGAACGACGGCACGGGCAGATAGGGACTCAGCTCGCCTTCCTTTGCCAGGAGTGTTGCTGCTGCAGCCTCCGCCTGCTCGATGGCGTTGCTCCAGTGCCCAAGGGAGACGGCGCTGTCGCCAGCCCAGGGATGAGGCCATCTGGCCACGTCCCCGGCCGCCACTACGGCAGGCGCGGGGCTGCCGTCGGACAGCAAGGCGCGGCAGTAGGTGTCGCAGACGACCCCGCGGTCGAGTAGCAGGCCTGAGTCAGCGAGCCAGTCTGTGTTGGGGACCGCTCCGAGCGCGACGACAGCGACAGTTGCGTCGAGGTCGGTTCCGTCGGAGAGTGTCGCCCCAGTGAGCTGGTCCAGACCGGCGAATGAGCTGACCGAGGTGCCGGTCTTGAGGTCGACCCCGGCGGCCCTGTGGATCTCGGCCAGGAACCGGCCGGCCTCTTCCCCCATCGCACGCCGCAGGGGCTGGGACTCGGCCTCGACCAAAGTGACGTGGGCCCCTAGTTCCCGTGCGGTCGCGGCCACCTCGCTGCCGATGAAGCCGCCGCCGACGACCAGCAGCCTTGCCCCGGTGTCGAGTTTGGAGCGCAAAGCGAGCGCATCGTCCCGGCCGCGCAAAGTGTGCACGCCGCGTGGAGAGCGGTCTGGCCACGGGCGCGCCGCGGCGCCTGTGGCGATCACTAGGCCGGCAAAGGGCAATCGCGTGGAGTCAGCGAGTTCGATGGTCCGGGCGTCCAGGTCAAGGCGCACTGCCGGTACTCCCAGGCGCAGCGTGATATCGAGGTCCGGGTCGAGTGGGAAGCTGAGCGCCTCGGGGGCGGAAGTTCCTGCGAGGAGCGCCTTGGAGAGCGGCGGGCGGTCGTATGGGGCATAGGGCTCGTCGCCGACCAAGGTGAGCTGCCCTCGGTACCCCTGGGCGCGCAGTGCCTCGCTGGCCCGCAGGCCGGCCAGCGAGGCGCCCACCACGATGATGCCGAGAGAAGGCTGACGGCTCGTCGTCATCATCAGTGGTCGGCCATGCGGATCGCCCGCACCGGGCATGTCGCAATTGCTCTGGCGACTGCTTCGTGCTGGGTGTCGTCCGGAGTCGCGTCGTAGACCACGTAGTCGTTCTCATCGAATGAGAACACCTCGGGCGCGGCGAAGACGCACTGTCCGTGACTGTCGCACAGGTCCATGTCGATCTCGATTTTCACAGCAGCCATCCTTTCGGGGCGGAGTTCAGGGTGAATGAGGGCTCAAAGCGCCGGGTTGAAGCGGGAGTACTCCGGCGCGCTCCAGCGCAGCGGGCTGGCTCCAGAAACCTCGACGACCTCGGTGATGTCGAACTCCACCAGGCGCTGCGCGCCGGGAACCTGCGCTGCGTGCTCCGGATTCCAGTCGGTCGAGGCAGTGCCGGTGAGGTGGAGGAAGGACCCGGAATCCCAGTCCGGGATCAACAGCCCGGCCTTGGGGTTGACCAGCAGGTTGCCCAATGTCATGAACATGGCATTTCCGACGTAATCCGGCCACCGCAGCTTGGTGGGTGAGAGGACCTCAACGAAACCGGGGTTGCCGCCCCTGTGCGAGGCGTCGGCGTTGCCGCGCTCGTCGGCGGTTGCCAGGAAGAAGGTGTCGGCCGTGGTGATCCGCAGTTGCTGGGCTGCGGTGAGGGCAGGTTGCCTGCTCGCCGAGGTCTCCCCTGTGGGTCCGGCCCCCGTCGCGGGGACCGTGAGCTTGCGCTTCTGCAGGTACTTGGGGCAGTTCGCGAAGACTTGGTCGAGGTTGACCCGCAGGCCGCCGCCCTCGGGGCTCGCGGTGCCGTTCATCCGCATCCGGCGGCGTGTGGCCGGCTCGATCGCGATCATTCCCACATGGGCCTGGTCTGAGAGCAGTTCGGCCAGCGGATCGTGTGGTCCGGGCAGAGCCTCAATGGCGAGAGTGTGCTCGTCTGCCGCGCGCATGAACCCAGCGGGTCCAGTGAGCAAGGACGACCAGACCTGACCGTGGCGGTCGGTGCCGCCGATCACCACCATGGGCTGGGCAGCGAGGAACTCGGCCGCAATGGGCGGGATCGTGTCTTTGATGGCCTGGCCGGACGAGGAGGCTGCGGACTCAAGGCCAGCCCGACGTTGTACCTCGACCTCACCAGGGTGGTAGATCGTCACTCTCGCCCTTCCCCTACTCATGTGTTGGTGGGGCGGGGCGCCGGACGGGCACCCCGACAGTGATCGGCTCGGAGAGCCGACTTAGAAGAAGCCGCAGGTGGGGGCAGTTCCGCTGGGGGCGGGGGGCAACGTCGGCACAGGTCGGAGTGAAAATCTCCAGCCGGATGCCGTCCGGGTCGAAGAAGAAGATCCCGCCGGAGGCGGCGCCCTCGCGGCGCTGGATGTACTTCATGCAGTTGGGGTAAGCCCGCTCGACGCTCATGACCACTCCGCAGGCGTCATGGCGGAGGGTGCCGTTGATGCGAGCCCGGTTGCGACGGCCGAGGTCGATGGCCAGCAGGCCGGCCGGCTGTCCCGCCGGCCGGTCTGCCAGGTTCCGCAAGGGATCGCTGGTCACAGGGAGCGCGTCGATCCGTACGGTCGTCTCGTCGGCGGCACGCACGAAGCCGGGTGCGCCGACTACGGGCGACGCCCATACGCGGCCTGCGGTGTCTGTGGCGCCCACGATGATCCAGCGCTGCGTGGCAAGGAATCTCATCAACGGTGCAGGCAGGCTGGTATGGAAGGTACGGGCCATGGCCGCGGCCTGCTCGACCGTGCCTGTACCGCCAGTTCACCCTCGTGGTAGTGCTGTGGCATCAGAAGAAACCACAGCTGGGTGCGCCGTCCTCAAGGGTGGGGAGGTGCTCGAGTCCGGAGGCGGTGCAGATCTCGATGCGGATGCCGTCTGGATCGGTGAAGAAGATGCCGCCAGATGCCAGGCCGGGCATGTGGGCCAGGATCCTGTCGTAGATCAGGGGCGTGCCGAGTTCCTGCAGACGGGCTACAGCAGCTTGGACGTCGTCCAGCGTGGGCACGTTGAACGACAGATGGTGCAGTCCGGACCGATCGGCGGCGAAGCCGTCACGACTCTGCTGCCACAGCGTGAGTACGAGTTGATCGCCACGGCCGAGGAAGGCGTAGCGGCGGTCGTCCTCGGTGCTCTCGCCGAGCAGGTCGAAGCCGAAGACCTGCTGGTAGAAATGGATCGAACGTGTCACGTCGGTGACGTTGAGCCCGACATGGCCGGTGGCGGCTGCGGTCACCGGACCTGGCGAGGGCTGGGTCGTGGTCATGGTTCTCCTTGGCAGAGGGATCCTGGGCGGAATCGGGTCGGGCGACCCCGAGGTGGGGTGAGCCGGCACGCACCGGCCCTGCCCCGTCATTCGTCTTAGCGACCGAGGGCCGGACGGCCGAGCGGAAGGCCGCGCCCGAAAGTGGCGGGTGGGTGATGGACCGCGGCGGTGTGGCGGCCGCCGTGTCGTGGATAACTTTCATGCCGCATGGTTGGCGGAAAGTTGGCGCCCGCCACACACGCCCAGCGGCATGTGCCGCCGGGCTATGCGGCCACGATGCCCTCCGCGCGGGTCGCCGATCCGGCTGCTGATCCCCGGATGCGCGGAGTGCTGCTGGACGGGAGCGTGGGTCGGGAATCAGAGATCAGACTCGCAACGCTCACGCCCGAGCGGGTCGAGCAGCTCTCCGCCATCGGCATGCGATGGATATAACCCAGACGTCTGCAGTACCCGCCGCGCTCATCGAGCGTACACAGGGCGTACATATCGCGTACATACAGCTCGCATCGGGTGCACGGGATCCACAGCCCCACACCCCTGCACCGCTACAAACATCGAACGGATCGTCGTCCATGAGGAGGAGCGCAAGGTGAAGCTGGGCGCATGGAGCAACCAGCGCAGCAGGGTCGCAACGCTGTCCCCGGAGCGGGTGGAGCAGCTGTCCGCGATCGGCATGCGTTGGACGTCGGTATCGGAGGGACGATGATCCTTGTGATCAGCATCTTGGTGCAAGAGCCATTGCCAACAGTCGAGTGGCTCCAGGAGGAGTCATGGCAGGCCATCACGGACCACTATGGGCGCCTTGGCTCCGCCATCGCGGCAGATGATCGTCCCTAGGCGGTTTCGTTTGGATCATCGGGCGGACCAGAGGAAGATGCCTGCGATGTGGAGTCCGGCCAGGTAGATGGTGGCGGTCTTCTCGTAGCGGGTGGCGATGCCGCGCCACTGCTTGAGACGGTTGATGCACCGCTCGACGGTGTTGGGAGGCTTGGGCGAGATGGCGGGTGAGGGCGGTGGCGTTCGGCTGTCGGCTGTGTGCCGCGGGGGGTGATCGTGTATCGGCCGCGGTGGCGGCGGCTGGGCGCTCGGCACGGTCGGTGGTTGTTGGCCGCTGACGAGGGATGCTGACGAGGGATATGGCTGGGAGTTCGCCGATGTCGGCGCCATGAATGCCGGAGCTGGCCCGGACGCAGCGGCGGTGGGCAGGGGTGGCTCAGCGTGCGGCGGGGGCCGGGGGTGGTGCCCGGGCATGTTTCGCGCTGGCTCGTGCGGTGGTGTGCCGGTGGTGGGGGCCGAGGAGCACGAAAAAAGCCCGAGCTGGATGAGGAGCCGCTGACGATAGCCGAGCGGTACGCGGCCCGGGAGCTGGGGCGCCGGGCTGCGGAGCACAAGACGAATCAGGTGGCGTGGAAGTCGGTGGCGCAGGCGCCACGCCGGCGGGGGCTTTCGCGTGTCCGGACCCGAGAAGCCATCGAGAGGGACGTGGCCACGCTACGCCAGTGGTACGACAACGGATACTCGGTCGGCTCTATGGAAGTCGCAGCGCTGCAGCTCTTGGGGGAGGCTGAGTTCATGCACGTCTATACAACCGATGCGGTTCCCGTGGCGGGTTCCCCTGCCATTAGCGAGGCGTGGCTCGTTGGCGCGTATGGGGGGAATGACGAAGGCGCTGTGTCGGCACTCAAGATGAGGGCTGCCGCAGAAGGCGCCGACGCTGTCGTGGGCCTTCGAATGGCCTTGGGCGGCGGGTCTGTTCTGGCGTACGGCACTGCGGTGAAGTTCGCGTGACGCTGGCAGTCTGACTTCTGAGGTTCGGATCGACCGGGTGCTATCCGGGCGGTCACCTCGAGGTGCAGCGCGGTGTCAGGGACTGCTGCAGGGTTGGGTGACACCTGACCTGGCTTGCTGAGAAGCGGCCTGGAAGGATGTTGCAGTGCCCAAGCCGTATCCGAAGGAGTTTCGCGAGGACGTCGTGCGGGTCGCGCGCAACCGCGAGCCCGGCGTCACGCTGGAACAGATCGCCGGCGACTTCGGCGTCCACCCGATCACGCTGTCGAAGTGGCTGCGCCGTGCCGACACCGACCAGGACACCAGGCCCGCAACGACGTCGGGTGAGTCGGCCGAGCTACGCGAGGCCCGCAAACGGATCCGGCTGCTGGAGCAGGAGAACGAGGTGCTCAGGAGGGCTGCGGCGTATCTGTCGCAGGCGAACCTGCCGGCAAAATGATGTACCCGCTCGTCCGCGAGCTGGCCGCCGCCGATGCCCCTCACAGGGTGCCGGTGGCGGTGACGTGCCGGGTGCTCGGGCTGGCCCGCCAGCCCTACTACCGGTGGCTGGACCGGCCGGTCACCGGTTCCGAGCTGGCCGAGGCGTATCGGGCTGATGCGCTGTTCGACGCGCACCGTGACGATCCCGAGTTCGGTCACCGGTTTCTGCTCGACGAGGCCCGCGCCAAGGGTGAGCCGATGGCCGAGCGGACTGCCTGGCGGATCTGCCGGGACAACGGCCTGGTGGAGCGTCTTCGGCAAGTCTAGGGGCCGCGGCAAGAACGCCAAAGCCGGGCCGCCGGTCCACGATGACCGGGTGCGGCGCAACTTCGCCGCCGACGGGCCGAACCTGTTGTGGCTCACCGACATCACCGAGCACCCCACCGGCGAGGGCAAGTTGTACCTGTGCGCGGTCAAGGACGCGTTCTCCGGCCGCATCGTGGGCTATTCCATCGACTCCCGGATGAAGTCCCGCCTCACGGTGAACGCGCTGGAATCCGCCGTCGCCCGCCGCGGCCAGGTGCCCGGGTGCATAGTGCATTCGGATCGCGGCTCGCAATTCCGGTCACGGAAGTTCGTGTCTGTTCTCGCCCGGCACAACATGGTCGGCTCGATGGGCCGGGTCGGTGCGGCCGGCGACAACGCGGCGATGGAGAGCTTCTTCGCGCTGCTGCAAAAGAATGTCCTCGACCGCCAAGACTGGTCCACCCGGCAGGAGTTGCGGATCGCGATCGTGACCTGGATCGAGCGCACCTACCACCGGCGCCGACGCCAGAGACGGCTGGCCCGATTGCCCCCCGTCGAGTACGAGACCATCATGACCCCACCCGCAGCTCTGGCTGCATAAACCCCGCTGTCACCCGATCATGCAGCAGTCCCGCCGTTGCCGCAGTGCGAATGCTGCACGCATATCGGCCTGGCGTGCGAAGCGGTGGAGCAGGACGGACAAGCGGGCGTCGTCTCCCTCACGGACAGCCGAGACGATCTGCTCGATCAGCGGCCCGGCTGTTTCCCCTCGTCCAGGTAACACGGTCACTGTCGGCGCTCACCCGGATTCCAGGATCCGAAGGCCACACAAATGGGTGATGGCTCGTCGTGCGGGCTGCGCGTGATGGTCCGGGGACCAGGGGCTGCTGCGTCAGGCCGCCAGTTCGGGGACTGTGGTGGACTTTCCGGATGGACGGGTGAAGCGGCGCGTCATGAGTGTGATCGCCGCCCAGATGATCAGGGTCTCGGAGTGCTGGATGAGCCGTTCGTAGTCGCGCGCATGTCGGCGGCGTTTATCAGCCAGGCCCGGGACCACTCGACGACCCAGCGGCGGGGCAGGATGACGAAGCCGGAGGGGTCCTTGGGGCGGCTGACCGTTTTGGGGTGACGGTCCGCCAGATACCGCCACCCCACCGGCCGGAAAGCGATCACCCGAAAGTGAGTAACGACAGGCGCTGCCGGACATCCACCCGGCCCTTCGCGCCCCCGCTGGACAGCACAGCGGGTGCCAGCCACCCCGCAGGGCCCGGCTGACTCACCTGGCGTCCGGTCTTGCGCCCTCACCGAACGCGGGTACGTCCGCGACGGCTATGTCCCGGGGCAGCCGTGCGGGACCGGATGGGGTGACGCAGGCGCCGCGTTGGGCCCGGAGAGTGACGCGCCTGGGAGAGCAGTGGCTCTACCCGA
>NZ_JBICAJ010000035.1:0-17419 GCF_043088925.1 Streptomyces sp. NPDC014006
GCCTGGCGCCGCAAGGCCCCGGTGGAATCCCTGATGCCGCTGCGCCTCGCCCGCTACGGCGTACCGCTGTCGGAGACCGCCCCGGCAGGCCTCGCCGCGGCCGGGATCGAGCCGGCGCTGATCCCGGCGGCACCGAGGCCGGAGCTCGACGCGGCGCATGCCACTGGTCCCACGTCGGTCACTGCGGGCGGTCGTGCCGCCGGCGCGGCGCCTGTCCCGCAGGAGGCGGCACCTCAGGGCGGGCAGCGCCCCGGGCCGGCCGGCGAGGACGCCGGGCAGCAGGCCGACGAAGCCGCAGGCGACCAGAGCCCCTGGTTCCAGATCCCCCGCGAGATCGAGTACCACGGCGGCTACGACCCCAACTACGACCCGGCCGAGCAGTACGCCCAGTGGTACGCCGAGCAGCAGGAAGCCGAGCAGTACGAGGACCAGTACCAGGAGGAGCCCCCCGCCGACGAACCCTCTTCGGAGGAGACCGGCAGCTTCCCCATCCCGGTCGGCCCGAACCGCACCCGCGAGCTGGGCGACGGCGGCGGCATCCCGGAGCCGGAGCCGACCGAGGAGGACTTCTACCTGGTCTTCCGCAAGTCGATCGACGGCAGTTACCCCACCGCCGCCCAGTTCCGGGAGGACGTGGAGGCGACGTTCGGCAGGACGCTCACCAAGGGCGAGGCCGAGCGGATGGTGAACCGCTTCTCCAACCGCTACACCGCGGAACTGCAGGACGACCACATCGCGTAGCCACGGCGACAGCAGAAGGGGCCCTCCGTGAAGAGGGCCCCTTCTGTCATACCGCTGACCGCTTACGCGCCGAGCAGCCGCCGCACCCGCTCCTGCCCCACCGCGAGCAGCAGCGTGGGCAGACGCGGGCCCGTGTCCCGCCCGACGAGCAGGTGGTAGAGCAGCGCGAAGAACGACCGCTGGGCGGTCTTGATCTCCGGCGGCAGCTCCTTGGGCGTGGCGTCGGCGGGGAACCCGGCCTGGACCTTGGGCACGCCGTAGACGAGGTGGGTCAGCCCGTCGAGCGACCAGTGCTCGGCGAGCCCGTCGAGCAGCAGCCGCAGGGACGCGCGGCCGGCGTCGTCGAGGGACTTCAGCAGCTCGGCGTCGGGCTCCTCGCGCACGATGGTGCGCTGGTCGGCGGGGACGTGGGTGTTGATCCACGCCTCGGCCTTGTCGTACCGGGGCCGTGCCTCGTCCAGGGAGGCCAGCGGGCTGGAGGGGTCCAGCTCGCTGAGGATGCGCAGCGCCTGGTCCTCGTGGCCGGCGGTGATGTCGGCGACGGAGGCCAGCGTGCGGTACGGCAGCGGGCGGGCCGTCTTCGGCAGCTCACCGGCGGCGGTGCGCACGGCGCGGGAGTGCGCGGCGACGTCGGCGGGCAGGGCCGAGCCGTCGGCGACCTTGGCGTCGAGGCGGTCCCACTCGTCGTAGAGCCGCTGGATCTCCTGGTCGAAGGCGATCTTGAAGGACTGGTTGGGCCTGCGGCGGGCGTACAGCCAGCGCAGCAGCTGCGGCTCCATGATCTTCAGCGCGTCGCCCGGGGTGGGCACGCCACCGCGCGAGGACGACATCTTCGCCATGCCGGAGATGCCGACGAAGGCGTACATGGGGCCGATGGGCTGCTTGCCGCCGAAGATGCCGACGATCTGCCCGCCGACCTGGAAGGACGAGCCCGGGGAGGAGTGGTCGACGCCGCTCGGCTCGAAGATCACGCCTTCGTAGGCCCAGCGCATCGGCCAGTCGACCTTCCAGACCAGCTTGCCGCGGTTGAACTCGCTGAGCCGGACGGTCTCGGAGAAGCCGCACGCCGTGCAGGAGTACGTCAGCTCCGTGGAGTCGTCGTCGTAGGCGGTGACGGTGGTGAGGTCCTTCTCGCAGTTGCCGCAGTACGGCTTGTACGGGAAGTACCCGGCGGAGCCGGACGAGCCGTCGTCCTCCTCGGCGGCGCCGGAGCCCTCGGCGGCCTCCAGCTCGGCCTCGTCGACCGGCTTCTGCTTCGCCTGCTGCTTCTTCTGGTCGGCCGGCTTGGGCTTGGTGCGGTACTGGGCGAGGACCGCGTCGATGTCCTGCCGGTGCTTCATGGCGTGCAGGATCTGCTCGCGGTACACGCCGGAGGTGTACTGCTCGGTCTGGCTGATCCCGTCGAACTCGACGCCGAGCTGGGCGAGCGACTCGATCATGGCCGCCTTGAAGTGCTCGGCCCAGTTCGGGTGGGGTGAGCCCTTGGGGGCGGGCACGGACGTGAGGGGCTTGCCGATGTGCTCGGCCCACGACTCGTCGATGCCGTCGATACCGGCCGGCACCTTGCGGTAGCGGTCGTAGTCGTCCCAGGAGATCAGGTGGCGCACCTGGTACCCGCGGCGGCGGATCTCGTCGGCGACCAGGTGCGGGGTCATGACCTCGCGCAGGTTGCCCAGGTGGATGGGTCCGGAGGGAGAGAGGCCGGAAGCGACGACGACCGGTTTGCCCGGGGCCCGACGCTCCGACTCCTCGATGACCTCATCCGCGAAACGGGAGACCCAGTCGGTGGTCTCGGTGCTCTGAGCCACGATCGGCACGTCCTCTTTTTCTGGAGTTCTCAGACTTCTCTGAAGTTCTCGGACGGAGTTCTCGGCCGGCGGCCGGTACGGTCGCACGGCCGCGCGCCCCCATTGTCCCAGGCCGCGGCCCAACCCGGAAAACGACTTCTCCCATCCTTGGCACAACCGTTCCCGGCACCCGCTGGTCCAACTGCTCGACGGACGGGCGGCGAAGGGGTGGGGACCATGCGGAGCGGCGGCAGACGGGCACGGATCACCGGTGCGGCGGCGGCCGCGCTGCTGCTCGGCGCCCTGGCGGCACCGGCGGCGCACGCGGCGCCGACGCAGCCGGCGGCACCGGCCGCACCAGCGGCACCGGCGGAGGCGGACGTACGGACGTCCCTGCGGCCGGAGCCGACGACCCTGGCCCCCGGCCGCTCCTTCCAGCTGAACCTGACGACGGACGTGATCACGGGCACCGTCCCGGAGCTGGCGACGGTGATCACGCTCCCGGCCGGCCTGACGTACGACCGTCCCTCGTCGCACGACGACCTGGAGTACACGCGCTGCGTCCCGTCCACGGACGGACGCACGATCACCTGCCGCTCCCTGGACGCCCCGCACGAACACGTGTGGGAGAGTCTGACCGTCCAGGTCGACCGGGACGTGGCCCCGGGCACCAACCTGCCGATCACGGCGAAGGCGGTCATCGGCGACGCGGTCGACACCAAGCCGGAGGACAACACGGCGACGGCGTCCGTGCGGGTGGCGGTGAGCGAGGACATCGGCGTCGCCTGGAAGCCGGCGAAGGCGTCGGTGAAACCTGGTGAACGGGTGGCAGCCCGGTTCGTCGTGACCAACCACGGCTCGCAGCCCGCGCAGGTCAACGCGGTGCGGTTCTGGCTGGGCTTCGACTACTGGGACGGCACCTCGACGCCCGACGACCCGGGCTGTTGGGCCGACCCGGGCGAGCTGATCTGCGACATCTGGCGGAAGCTGGATCCGGGCGAAAGCATCTCGTACGACTTCGCGTGGACGTTCCCGCAGAAGGCGGCCGGCAGCAGGTACACGATGGCGGGCTCGCTCGCCTTCCCGGACGTTCTCGACCCGGACCCGGCGAACGACAGGGACGACCTCGTCATCGCGATCGGCACGTCGTCCAAGCCGACACCGACGCCGAAGCCGACCGCCACGCCTGCACCCAAGCCGAAGCCCACGGCGAAGCCGGCCCCGGAGCCGACGCCGACCGCCTCCACGACGCCCCCCGGCACCGGCACGGGCACCGACGTCACCCCGCAGGGCGGCGGCGGAGAGCTCGCCGCGACCGGCGCCGACGGACTGACGTTGGCCGGGGCGGCGGCGACGGCCATGGCGGTGGCCGGCGGCGCGCTGGTGCTGACGGCACGCGGCCGCCGGCGGGAACACGGCTCGCGCTGAGCCCCTCCCCACCCTTTGTTCCGATCACCCGATCCCAGACAAGGACGACACATGCACCGACGTTGGGGACGCCTGTCCACCACCGTGAGCGCGGCCGCGCTGTCACTGCTGGCCGCATCGGCGACCGCGGCACAGGCGGCGCCCGCGGCGGATCCGGTCGACGTGGAGACGCACCAGTCTCTGGACCACGACACCGTCACGCCGGGCGGAACGGTCGGCGTACGCGCGAGTGCCCGTGCCGTCACCGGCCAGGTGCCCCGGCTCGCGATCCGGCTGGCGCTGCCCGCCGGAGTGACGTACCAGAGCACCCGCGACGACGCCGCGGATGCCGACTGCGCGCCGTCCGCCGACGGCCGGACCGTGACCTGCCTGCGCAAGGACGGGCACACCGACTCCCTGTCCGCCTACGTGTCGCTCAAGGTGGGCGAGGACGTGCCGGCGGGGACGGAGCTGACGTTCACCAGCACCGCCGACATCGGCGACGTGGTCGATGCCGAGCCCGGGAACAACACCGCGACGGGGAAGGTGGCGGTCCGCCGGCCGGGAGACCTCGGCATCGCCTGGCAGGCTCCGGCCGGCCCGGTGAAGCCCGGGCAGGACGTGAAGACGTCCCTGGTGGTCACCAACCACGGCCCCGGCGCGGTCCCGCTCCAGGCCGTGCGCCTGGACATGAACGACTCCTTCGGGCCCCGGACGATGGACCGTTCCTGCTGGTGGGACCCGTACCTGATCACCTGCGACGTCTTCCGTGAGCTGGCGCCGGGCGAGACGGTCACGCTGCCCTTCACCTGGAACTTCCCCGCCGAGGCCGCCGGCACCACGCAGCGCGTGCCCACCGGGCTCTACGACAGCAGCCCGCTGGACGGCAACCCGGCCAACGACAAGACCACCCTCGTCCTGAACGTCGCGAAGGGCACCGCCACCCCGACCGCCAAGCCGACGGCGACGGCTGCTCCGGCACCGACGCACTCGCCGACCGGCAGCCCCCAGCCGACGTCGACCGCCTCCGCGACGGCACCCGCCACCGGTACGGGCACCGATGCCACTCCGCAGGGCGGCAACGGTCAGCTCGCCGCGACCGGCACCGGCCCCCTCACCGCCGCCGGGGCGACAGCGGCGGCGCTCACCGTCGCGGGCGGCGCACTCGCCCTGGCACGGCGGACCCGTCGCAGGGAGCACTGAGCGGATACGCCGAAGGCGGGGCGTGGGCGCGGCGACACCGGCACTGCTGGCCGGGTCCGCACCCCGAGCGTGGGCGGCGCCAGGCTCCGGCCCGGTCGACGCGCAGGCGAGCATGGACACGACCGAGAGCAACAGCGGCCCCGGCGTGAAGACCGGCACGGAGATCTCGGCGGTGGTCGTATCCGGGCGGGTCTCGCACCTCGGTGCGCGGCTGACGCTCTCCGAGGGGGTGACCTACGTCCGCGCCCAGCCCCACGACGGCGCCCACGGCATCCTCAACAACAACGCCGACTGCACTGCCGTGGCGGGGGCGGCGGTGGCCGTCACCGGCGGCGCACTGCTCCTGCGAACGACGGGCCCGCCGCTCCCGCTGACGCCGTGCGCCCGCCGCGAGCCCGGAAAACGGTTTTACCCCCCATGGGATACTGGCCGTGTCCACGAACCCCACGAGGAGAACGGCACCCATTCCTATGGCCTCGGTCACGTCCCTCACCGCTTCCGTCCACCAGCGCCTCGCGTCCGCGCTGTCGGCTGCCCTTCCCGAGGCCGCCGGCGCCGACCCGCTGCTGCGACGAAGCGACCGGGCGGACTACCAGGCCAACGGCATCCTCGCCCTGGCGAAGAAGGCCAAGGCCAACCCGCGGGAGCTGGCCACGCAGGTCGTCGCGCAGGTGACCACCGGTGACCTGATCCAGGACATCGAGGTCTCCGGCCCCGGCTTCCTCAACGTCACGATCACCGACCGGGCGATCACCGAGAACCTCGCCGCGCGCGCCGCCGACACCGACGGCCGTCTGGGCGTGCCGCGGACCGAGCAGCCCGGCACGACGGTCGTCGACTACGCGCAGCCGAACGTGGCCAAGGAGATGCACGTCGGTCACCTGCGCTCCGCGGTGATCGGCGACTCGGTGGTGCAGCTGCTCGAGTTCACCGGCGAGAACGTCGTGCGCCGGCACCACATCGGCGACTGGGGCACCCAGTTCGGCATGCTCATCCAGTACCTGGACGAGCACCCGCACGAGCTGGACCACAGCGGCGCCGAGGTGTCCGGCGAGGAGGCGATGTCCAACCTGGACCGCCTGTACAAGGCCGCGCGCCGCAAGTTCGACTCCGACGAGGAGTTCAAGACGCGCGCCCGCCGCCGGGTGGTGGACCTGCAGGCCGGTGAACCGCACACCCTCGCCATGTGGCAGAAGTTCGTGGACGAGTCGAAGATCTACTTCTTCTCCGTCTTCGAGAAGCTGGACATGGAGGTCCGCGACCCCGACATCGTCGGCGAGTCCGGCTACAACGACATGCTCGCGGAGACCTGCCGACTCCTGGAGGAGTCCGGCGTGGCGGTCCGCAGCGAGGGCGCCCTGTGCGTGTTCTTCGACGACATCAAGGGCCCGGACGGCAACCCGGTCCCGCTGATCGTGCAGAAGTCCGACGGCGGCTACGGCTACGCGGCCACCGACCTCTCCGCGATCCGCGACCGTGTCTTCAACCTGAAGGCGAACACGCTCCTCTACGTCGTCGACGCCCGCCAGTCCCTGCACTTCAAGATGGTCTTCGAGACCGCGCGCAAGGCCGGCTGGCTGAACGACGACGTGAAGGCGCACCAGCTGGCGTTCGGCACGGTGCTCGGCAAGGACGGCAAGCCGTTCAAGACGCGTGAGGGCGAGACGGTCCGCCTGGTCGACCTGCTCGACGAGGCGATCGACCGCGCGTCGGCCGTCGTCCGGGAGAAGGCACAGGACCTCTCGGAGGAGGAGATCGCCGAGCGGGGTGCCCAGGTGGGCATCGGCGCGGTGAAGTACGCGGACCTGTCGACGTCGGCGAACCGGGACTACAAGTTCGACCTGGACCAGATGGTCTCGCTGAACGGCGACACGAGCGTCTACCTCCAGTACGCCTACGCCCGCATCCAGTCCATCCTCCGCAAGGCCGGCGAGGTCCGCCCGGCGGCCCACCCGGAGCTGGAGCTGCACGCGGCGGAGCGCGCGCTGGGCCTGCACGTGGACGCGTTCGCGGAGGTCGTGGCGGAAGCGGCGGCGGAGTACGCCCCGCACAAGATGACGGCGTACCTGTACCAGCTGGCGTCGCTCTACACGACGTTCTACGACAAGTGCCCGGTGCTGAAGGCGGAGACGCCGGAGCAGGTTCAGAACCGCCTGTTCCTGTGCGACGTGACGGCGAAGACGCTGCACCAGGGGATGGCCCTGCTGGGGATCCGGACGCCTGAGCGGCTCTGACGCCGACTGCTCCGACCCAGAGCACGACCGACGGCCCCGCCGGGACATGGTGTCCCGGCGGGGCCGTCGGTGTTGGAGCGGCGCTGTGGCCGGCACCAGCCTTACGCGGAACCCTCGGCTGAGGTGTCCCAGCCGAGGGTTCCGCAGTGATTGCTCGCCTTACCTGTCGGTCACGAGGTGCTGAGCCTTCCTACCAGGGCGGGAGGGGCAGGCCCCCCGCCCTTCTCGGCTCGAGGAACTCCTCTCTGAACACCTCAAGCGAGGCTCTGAGGAGAGGAATCTCGATCTCAGGACGGATGAAGCTCAGGCGGGCGGAATTACTGTCGAATCGGAATTCGAGCAGTAGCTCACCTCTCACCCCGTCGGACATCTCGACGACTTCCATGGACTCGAACTCGTCGTGGTCGCTCAGGATGATCAGAGCAGCGTACTCGCGGCCCTGAACGGAGAACTTTCTCATAGCCATCCCTCGAACTGGACTCCGCCACCGCGCATACTCCACCGAGCACCACGCCCTGTGACGTCATCCATGATCTCGAGCACCGATCCGCCGTAGTGGGCCGATGCGGAACTGATGGTTCTGGTGGCATTCGGATTACCCAGCAGCTCACCCAGCAGCTCCGCTCCGCCTCTGTTGACGTCACCCTTGTCGTTCAGACGGTTGGCCCCTCGCAGGAACGGCTCGTACTTGGCCACGTGCTCCGGAGTCCGCTTGACCGGGTCGGTGTGCTTCTGCAGAGCGCGCCCCGCCTCAGTCAGATGGTATTCGTACTGGAAGGGCTTGCCACCCTTCGGCGGGATGGGCCGCAGTGCGGCCGCGCCCAGGTCCAGGTCCGTGGCATCCGCAAGGTCATTGCAGTTGTGGACGAGGACGGAGGTGCCGGCCGCCACGACGTAGTACGTATGGACGTCGGACACCGTCAGGTTGTGCACGGTGGTGTCGTGGGCCGTCCAGCGTTCCAGAGCGGCGATCTGGACGTACGTGCCCGCGCTGGTCTGCAGCCACTCGCCGGCCTTGAGGTCGGTGGCCTTGATCCAGGTGTGCAGCTCGGGAACCCAGAAGGGGTGGCCGTCGGTCGCGGTGACCTGGGCCGTCTTGCCGCCCTTCTTTCCGTCCACGTCGATCGTGACCTTGACCAGGTGCTTCAGGCCGTGGCCCTTGATCTCGGCCGTGACCGTCTCGATCCGGCGCTCGCCGGTCTTCGGGTCGGTGGTGACGATCTTGTCGCCGGTCTTGACCTTCTCGATCGGCTTGGTGGTGCCGTCGGCCATGAGGACCTTGGTGCCGGGGACGAAGCTGTTGCACGTCCCGCCGCTCTCGCCGCCCTCAGCCTTGCCCGAGCCGCCGCTGCCGCTGGTTCCGCCGTTGCTCTTGGAGGAGCCGCCGGACTTGCCGCCGGGCTTGGAACCGCCGCTGCTGCCGCCGCCCTTGCCGCCACCGCCACCGCGGGTGTGGGACGACACCTTCGGGGCCGCCTGGGCCTGGGCTGCCTTGTGCCGGGGGTTACCCGTCTTTCGGGCTGCCTCGGCCGCCTTGTCGGCGGTCCTCTTGGCGGCTTCGGCCGCTCTCTTCTTCGCTCGTTGCGCCGCCAGCTTCTTGGCGCGTTCGATCGCGAGTTTCTTGGCTCTCAGCGCGGCCCGTTCAGCTGCCTTGGCCGCCTTCAGGACGAGCTCGGCCGCTTTCTTGGCCGCCTTGAACGACTCGACCGCCTTGATGGTCCGCTTGACGGCCTTGATGACGGACGGGATCTTGCCCAGCTTGGTCCACGGGATGGCGTCGACCGCGATGCTGATGCAGGACCACATGTCACCGCCGAAGCACGCCATGGCGTCGTTGATGCCGATGAAGTCCTTCAGCGTCTCCCACGCCACGGCCAGGATCACCGAGGTGAGGGACTTGCCCTGCATCGCCTGCGCCTGCGCGACCTGCGCCGCGGACAGACCCGCGCCCGCGAGGGCTGCGGCCCGCTCGGAAGCGGTCAGCGCGATGGACAGACCCGACGGGTCGGAGAACGTCACGGGGTTGTTGTGCGCGTACTCGTACCCATTGGACTGAAGGACGTCGTTCAGGTCCAGCACCGGGTCGACGGACAGGAAGCGTCCGACCACCGGGTCGTACAGACGAGCGCCGAGAGGCACGAAGCCGGAGCTGTCATCGTTCGCCGCACCCAGGAACCCTGCGTGCTGCTGCCGGTTGACGCCGGCCGTGTCCGTACCGCGCTGGTTGCCGAACGGGTCCTGCTTGCGGATCCGGACCGACATGCCGCCGTCCAGGGCGACCTCGGCGTACGGGCTGCCCTGATGGTCACCGGTGATGGCGACCAGCTTGTCGGCGCCGGTGCCGTAGGCGTAGCGCATGACCGCGCCGCCGGGGGCGTCGTAGGTGCGCTGGGTGTTGACGAGGACGCCGCCCTTCTGGACGGTGACCTCGGCATCCCCGAGGGTCAGCGTGGCCTGCTTCCCCTTGATGGTCAGCAGACGCTGTCCATCGGAGCCGTAGATGTAGCGGGTGTCGTTCTGCGGCGCCCACAGCTGCTCGGCCTTGGTGGCGTCGCAGGTGGCGAGCACGATCGGGGTCGAGTTCGCCGAGTTGGCGCCCTGGACCGACAAGCACAGGCCCGAAGCCACGTGGGTGAGCTGACCGGAGGCGTTGCGCTTGAGCTCCTGGCCGGCCGTGCCGTTGCACTTCTGGATCTGGACCGCGGATCCGGCGGTGTTGCCGGTGGGCTGGACGCACCAGTTGTCGTAGACGTTCAGCGTGCCCTGGTCGGGACTGGTCCCGCCCGGGGTCTGGCTGAAGCGCCAGTTCTGCGCCGGGGAGGCGTTGCAGCCGTACAGCTGGAGCGCGGTACCGGCCACAGCCAGACCGCCCTTGAGGTCCAGGCACTTGTCGGCGAGACCCACATACGGAGTCTTGCCACCCGTGCCCGCACCCGTGATGCGGTCGACCTGACCGTCCCAGGTCCAGGACAGCGACTGCTTGTCGCCGTTCTGGACGGAGGTGATGCTCTTGGTCTCGCCGGTGAGCTCGTACAGACGCTCCGCCTCGGCCTTGACCTGCGCGCCGGCCGGCGTGGTGTAGGTCTTCGACACCTTGCTCAGCGTGTGCGGCTGAGAGCCGTCGGCCTTGCCGTAGGCGTAGGTACTGGTGGCGTCCTTGGCGGTGTTGCCGGTGAGGTCCTTCTCGGTCAGCTTGGTGCGGTTGCCGAGCAGGTCGTACTCGTACTCCTGCCAGTAGCCGGACTTGTCGGTGCCCGGTGCCACGTTCAGCGAGCCGTCGGCGTTCTTCGGGGCGGTGCAGGCGTTCTGGTCCTTGGAGGTCCAGGCCGTCTTCAGCTCGCCCAGCGGGTTGTAGGCGAAGCACTGGCGCTCGTCGATACCGGTCGCCGACTCCTTGATGGAGGTGACGTTGCCGGACGGGTCGTAGGTGTACGACCGCTTGGAGACGAGGTTGCCGGAGACGAGGGACTGGTCGTCGCTCTTCTCGCGGTAGACCTGCTGGTCCTTCAGCTCACCGCTGGACTCGTCGAAGGTGTTCTGCGTCCATACGCGGTAGGGCTGGGCACCGAGCGTGGAGCGCAGCACCTGACCGTAGGGGTCGTAGGCCGTCTCCGAGCCGTACCAGTCCTTGCCGGAGATCGAGAGCGGCTTGCCGTCCTTGTTGTATCGGACGACCAGCTTCTCGGAGTCGAGCTTGCCGATTTTCGGCAGCGTGGACTCTTCGAGTACACCGTTGTCGGCGTACTTGTAGGAGTAGGTGTAGGAGGAGTCCAGGCCCCAGGTGGAGGCCAGGGTGGTGGGCAGGGTCAGCGTGGTCGAGGTCGGCTGGTAGTCCTTGGTGTAGCCGTCGACCTGCTGCGTGTAGGCCTCACCGTCGGTGTAGCGGGTGGCGGTGTAGGGCATTCCCTTGCCGCCGGGCGCCAAGTCGTAGGTGAGCTGGGACAGCAGCGTGCCGTTGGCGTCGTTCAGGCGCTGCTCGGTCGGCCGGGACAGCTGGTCGTAGCCGTTCCAGACGGTGACGCCGCGGGCGTTGGTCGTGGTGAGGACGCGGTCGTGACTGTCGTAGGAAGTCCGCGTGGTGCCCGTGTCCGGGTCGGTGGCGGAGTCCTGACGGCCGCGGTGGTCGTACGTCCACGTCCACGGGTGCGTGGTGTCGGCGGAGTTGGTCGCCTTCACCAGCTGGCCGAGCGCGTCGTAGGAGTAGCGCATCGACGTGAAGCCGCCGGGCGCGTCCGGGTTGAAGGTGTCGACCCGGGACGTGCGGCCGAGGGCGTCGGTGAAGACCTGGTAGGAGGAGGTTCCCTGGGGGTTGACCACCTTGGACCAGTCGAGGCCGTACTCGTACTTGGTGGCCCGCTCCGGGACCTCCTTGGACTGGGTCTCGTTGGTCAGGGGGTCGGTGACCTTGAGGACCGGGGTCTCCTGGAGTACGCGGCCGGAGCCGTCGTAGGTGTAGCGGGTGATGTTGGGGACCTGGGTGTCGGCCTCCGGGGAGAACAGCTCGCCGGGCTTGGCCTCGTAGGTCAGGTAGGCGTTGTTGGTCTGCCAGACCTCACCGGAGCTGTTGTACAGCGTGTCGGTGATCAGCCAGCCGGCGCCGTCGGCCTCCTCCTGCTTCTGACGTTCACGGCCGAGGCCGTCGTAGATCGTGACGGAGGTGTCGATCTTGTCGTTGTAGCCGCGCGAGTAGGTGGTGACGTAGGACGGCTTGCGGTCCTCGCCCTCCACGTACGGCGGGACGGTGTAGACGGCGCGGAAGTCCGGCACCGCGGTGTCGGACGGTGCGCGGTCCGCCGCCCACGCCTTCTCGACCCGACCCAGCGGGTCGAACTCGGCCTGCGTGACGTGGTTGTTCGCATCCGTCGTCTTCAGGGTCGTGCCGCGGCCCGGCTCGATCTCCCGCGTCTCGGAGTGACCGACCGAGTTGGTCTCGGTGATCTTGAAGACCTGGCCGGTGGCCGGCTCGTAGGTGAGGAGGGCCGAGGTCTTGTGGTCCTCGTCGGTTGTGCGGGTGACGCGGCCGATGGCGTCGAACTCGGTGGTGCCGTCGGACTGCCAGCCGGTACCGGTGCCGTTGATCGACCAGGTCTCGGACGCCTCGCCCTCGGTCGTGTCGGCGAGCGCAACGCCGTAGCCCTGACCGTCGTACGCCGTACGGGTGCCACCGCTCAGCGTGGACAGATTCGTGAAGTCCGCGGCCGCACACGTCGTCGGCGACACCAGCAGCTGCTTGGTGAGCCCGATGATGTTCTTGGCGGTGTTGTGGATGTACTCGGACTTGGTGCAGGACTCGTCGCCGGTTTTGCCCGTGTCACCGAGGGATTCCACCAGGACGGGCAGTCCGTAGGTGGATTCGTAGGTGGTGTGGGTCTTGACGATCCGCTCGGTGCGGTTGTCGTCGCTGTTGGTGCCCGAGGACTTGGTGTAGGCGATCTCGTCGGGCTCGGTGACGCGCCAGGCGCGCAGCGGGTCGAGGCCGTCGTCGCGGTCGCGGTGGGCCAGCTCGGTGGCCTCGGGGACGGTGATCGAGCGGGAGACCCAGGCGGTGTCGGCGTCGTCGGCGTTGTCGTAGTCGAGTTCTTCGGCGATGCGGCCGGCGAAGGCTTCGCGGTCCTTGGCGATCTCGGTGCCGGTGATGTCCTTCACGGACACGGTGTCACCCATGCCGCGGAAGTACCGGGTCACGGCCTTGGAGCGCTTGGAGCCGATCGTCGCGTCGTCGGTGCCGGTGATGACCGTGGTCTGCTCGACGCCTGCGAACTGCGAATACGTGCGCGTGGACTTCTTCGTGAATTCCTGGTCGGCGAGCTTCCAGCCCGGGTTCTTGTACTGGTAGGCCGTCTTCGTGGCGAACGCGCCGTCGACGTTGGGGAGTTCCTCGATGGAGTCCACGACGTACTTGTGGAACCAGTCGATGTCCTCGACCTCGGGGTCCGGCGCCCAGAAGGAGGGGTAGCACAGGCGGGTGTTCGCCTTCAGCCCGGCGGTGTCCTTCTTGTCCGGCAGGCCTGTGCCACTCGCGCAGTCACCCTCGGGCTTCTTGTACGTGACGACCGTCTCGCCGCCGTACTCGTTGATGACGCGCGCGATCCGCAGCCGGGAGAAACCGGGGCGGGGGTCGTTGGGGCGCATCACCCGGTTGGGCATGTCCTCGGCGTTGGACTCGAAACGCACCGCGTTCATGGTGACGCTCTTGTCCGTGCTGCCGTTGCGGGCGTAGCCGGTGCGCTGCACCGACTCCAGCCACAGGGCCGTGTTCGGGCCGGTCTTCAGCACGGGGAAGCTCTGGGTGAGCGTGTAGCGGTCCACGACCTGGCGGGCGGTGGTGTCCGTGCGGCGCTGCGCGGAGGTCTGGATCTGGGTGAGCCGCTTGCGGCTCCAGAAGGAGGGACCCGCGTTCCAGCACTTCGTCTTGTACGTCGAGGTGACCTGCTTGCAGTTCAGGTCGGCCGGGGTGTCGTACCAGATGCGGTACTTGCCCGGGTCCTTGTCCTCGAAGTTCGCGTCCGAGCAGGTCAGGGTACCCTCGGGCAGGCAGCGCTCGGCGACGGTGAAGTTCACCCGCGCCGGAGCCGTCGCGGAGAACAGGGTGTCCTTGCGCTGGCCGTAGTCGATGTGGTCCAGCCAGCCGTCACGGTCGTAGACGACCGGCGCCTTGAAGTCGAAGTTGCGGGCGTAGTAGTTCTGCGCCTTCTTCCACCACAAGGACATCGCGTTGCCGTGGATGTCCTCGACGTAGTCGAGGTTCCAGCGCCAGCCCTGGGTGCACCACGAGTGGGCCCAGTCACCGGCCTTGTAGCAGTCCTCACCCTCGTGGTTGCCGTACACCGGCACGTTCAGCACCGAGTCGGTCGTCGGCTGGCCCGACGCCCAACCGGGAAGCTTGTTCATGCCGAAGTAGTAGCGGGTGCCGTCGCGGGTGGTGACGACCCAGTACTCGCCGTTGCGGGCGCCGTTGGCGTTGTCCGTGTCGGTGAGGCGCTCGATCTTCGAACCGTCGCCGTTGGCGGTGAACCACTTGCCCTGGGTCTTGTCCCAGACCAGCTCCGTGGTCATCCCGCCCAGCGACAGCGTCGCGTTGTCCGAACCCCAGCACAGATCCGCCGTGCGGTGCGTCTTGTTGTTCGACCCGTCCTTCTTGGAGTCCTCGCGGCAGTTCGCGTACGTGCGGGTGATCGAGCCGGGGTTGTAGTCCCAGCCGTCACCGACCCACGAGGCCTGGTTGTTCGTCGCCGACGTACGGCCGTCCACCGACTGCGAGGAGTAGCCCAGGGAGATCTTCGGCATCAGACCACCGGCGGTCTCCGGCACCTGCACGTCATAGGAGTACGTGAACGCACCCGACGACGAGCCCGCCGCCCACGCACCCGACGACAGCAGCGGGGAGGCGGTGAAGTCACCGGACGCCGAAGCGCCCGTGTCCATCGCGCCGATCACCTGCGGACCGGAAGCATCGACGACCGGCAGGACGTCACCGCTGCGGTAGGCAGCCGTACGCGCTCCGGACTGCGTGACCCCGGCGTTGCCGCCCAGCAGGTCACCGACCGGCACGGAACCGGTCAGGATCTTCCGCTTGGACGCCTTCTTCGCGGCCTTGGTCTTCGTCGGCGCCTTGTCCGCCGCGACGACCTTCACCGAGGAGCGCAGCCGCTCGGGCTGCACGTCCGTCTTGCCCGACATGGTGGTCGTGCCGGCGTCCGTGGCACAGTCACCCGTGTCCGGGGAGTCCATGACACAGTTCGGCAGCAGGACGAGGCCGAAACGGTCGGCGGCCTGGGGGCCGTACAGGTCGGCGAAGCTCGTGGTGTCCACCGCGATGGAGACCTGCGCGGCCGGGTCGGCGTCGGCCGGCGGCGTGACCTTCATGATCATGCCGGAGACGTTCGCGTCCTGCGACGCCGTCGGCGCCGCCAGATCGACCTTCCACGTACCGTCGATCGCCGCCGGATCGGTGCCCGCGGGCACACCCACCGCGATGGGCAGGTCGTCGACCGGGACCGTGGTGCCCGGCGTGGCGTCCGCCGCGAGCGTGGCGACACCGGTGTCCGCCGCCCACGGCGTGACCGCCGTCGGAGCGTACGGGTCGATGGGCACCTCGGGCGCCGTGGTGAGGTTCTTCTCCGCTTCCTCGTCCGCGTCCAGCGCGGTGGGCTCGGGCAGATCCGGGAGCTTGACCTCCTCCCGGTTCATGCCGGGGCCGGGTATCGCCCAGGCCTCCGTACCGAGACTGCTCACCAACAAGGCCGAGGACAACAAAAGGACGGTCGCCGCGCGGCTTTGCCGGCGGCGCCGTCGTTGTGACTCCGTCATGACCAGGCGTTTCCGCCCCAGCCACGACGGTGGACTATCAGCGCGCATACGCGTCGACCCCACCAAGGCATGCAAGAAAAACGACAGATGGAATCCGCACCCTCTGTCATGGCCCCCACACGCTTCAACGTCGATTCAGGAAGGTTCCCGCGACCCATGTGATCTGCGGCACCGGACGAGAACTGACGGATGGTCACCTTCATGGATAAGTCGACAAGATCATCATGAGTGACGCCTATGACCGCACATCAGGTGATCAAAAGCCGCACTTGGGGCATGGTCAAGGCGGAGTCATGCTTTCCTCAATCGATCGTCACAACTTCATAAATTCTTCATACGTGGACTGGATGTGCCGAACGTGTGATCGTGTGCGCGACCTTGCCCCGCGGCCTGCCGACCGGGGCCGTTCGTGCTGTCCGTATCCGCTTGGTCCACACGGGAGTAGATCGCCGCCGTGTCCGCGCCGCATCGTTTTCTCAGCCCCTTCGTGCGCACGCGCACCAGGCTGGCTGTCACCCTCGGCCTCGTACTGGCCGCCCTGACCGCAGCCCTGTTGCCCTGGTGGCAACCCGACGACGCTCCACCACCCGAAGCCGGCAGAGCCACCGATGCGCGGCCGGCCTCGACGGGCCCGCGGGACGAGAAGTCCGCGCAGGCCGAGGCCAGGCGCACCGGCAAGCAGGTCCTGATCGACACCGCGACCACCGCGACGTCGCAGACCTGGGCGCTGCCGAACGGCAAGTTGCGCACGCGGATGACGGCGACGCCGATGCGGGCGAGGACCGGATCGGGTGTGTGGGCGGCGATCGACAACCGGCTGCGCCGGGTGGACAACGCCCCGCGCAATCTGGGTGTCCAGCCCGTCAACGCCGCCCAGCCGATCCGCTTCTCCAGCGGCACCAAGCCGGCGCACGCGGACCGTTCCTTCGCCCGCGCGCCCCTCGCCGAGGGCCGGGACACGGTGCTGGCCGAGGTCGACATCGCCGGGCACACCGTCGCCTACACCTGGCCCGGTGCTCTGCCCGAGCCGGTGCTGGACGGCCCGCGTGCCCTGTACTCGGAGGTCCTTCCCGGGGTCGACCTGCTCCTGGTCGCCCGTGAGGAGGGCGGCTTCGCGCAGCTGCTCATCGTGAAGAACAAGGAAGCCGCGCAGTCCAAGGCGCTGGCCACCCTCTCCTACGGTCTGCGGTCCAAGACGGCCGTCTTCCACCACGACGTGGCCACTGGCCGCATCCTGGTGCAGGACAAGGCGGGCAAGGAACTCGGTTCCATCCCGACGCCGTTCGCGTGGGACTCCAACGGCCGTGACCCCGAGCTCGACGAGGGCAGGGGCACCCCGCGCACCTCCACCGCCTCCCCGGCCGACGTCCTGAAGCTCTCCGGTCTGTCCGGTATCGAGCCCGGCGCTCACAGCGCCCCCATGCCCGTCGACCTCAAGGGAGACGGCACCGGCACCACCCAGCTCGACCTGCACGCCACCGACACGGGTCTGTTCACGAAGGCCGACACGAAGTACCCCGTCTTCGTCGACCCGACCCTGAACAGCGGCTGGCTGGCCTGGACCGTGGCCTACAAGCCGTACCCGAACTCGAGCTTCTGGAACGGCACGAACTTCTCCTCCGGCACCTCCGACGCCCGTGTGGGCTACGAGAGCGAGACCGGCGGCACCGCCCGCTCGTTCTGGCGGATGAACTACAGCACCAGCCTCAAGGGCGCCACGATCTCCTCGGCGACCTT
>NZ_JBICAJ010000036.1:0-16930 GCF_043088925.1 Streptomyces sp. NPDC014006
ACGCGGGATCGCGCACACGATTCCCGAGAAGGAAGACCAGCGCAAGCACCGCCGCAACCGCGGCCGGCGAGGCGGCCGACCGCCAGGCTTTGACCGCGATACCTACCGCCGTCGCAACACAGTCGAACGCTGCTTCAACCACCTCAAAGGCTTCCGCGGCATTGCCACCAGATACGACAAGACCGCCACCTCATACGAGGCAGCGGTCAGTCTCGCGTCGCTGCTGCTCTGGGCAAGATCCGTTTGAAGACGGACCCTAGTGTCCCGCGCCAGTAGTTGCTCGTTGGTAGTTGCCTGACTTCTGCTGCTGGTGCGTCAGTTCCTCGTCTTGCCAGGGCCCTCGGGAACGGCCGCGGTCCTTCGGGGAGACGCTGGGCGGCGGCAGGTGTCACAAGGCGTTTGTGAGGGATGGCTGCCCGGTGACACCGCTTCGAAGCGACGGCGGGCCGCCGGGCGAGCGCTCAGTCGCCGAGTCGGGCCTTCGGCTGGGGCAGGAACTCCGCTTTGGCGCATCTCCGCGGCGCGGGCGACACGCAGACCGGCGAAGAGGTCGGCGGCTATTCGTGCAGTGCATCAGCGCAGCCCATCGGTGCAGCACATGCACGGGGCCGGCCCGAAGCTGGAACCGTTGCTGCTGTCTGATGACGAGCGGGCGGTGTTGGAGCGGTGGACCTGGCGGGCGTCGTCGGCCCAGGCGCTTGCCGTGCGTGCGCGGATCGTGCTGGCGTGCGCGGGCAAGGACGTACCCCCGATCGTCACGGTCGCCCGCGAGTTGCGGCTGGCCGCCGACACCGTCCGCAAGCGGCGGTGCCGGTTCTTGGCGGAGCGACTGCACGGCCGGGTCGACGAGCCGCGGCCGGACTGGCCGCCCACCAGCAGTGTTGACCAGGTGGAGGCGGTCGTGGTCACGACGCTGGAGGAGATCCTGAAGAACGCCACCCACTGGTCGCGGAAGTCGATGGCGGAACACAGCGGCCGGTTCCCGTCTCATCCACGCTTCCCGACCCTTCCACTCCTCCACGGGGGCCGGACGGGCGCAGTCGAGGAAGGCCCATCGCCCGTCTTCTCGGCGGCATGCCCGACAGAGTCCTGATCAGCTCTTGTCGAGCCGGGTGCCGCCGGCGCCGCGCAGGACGGTCAGACGGCGGTGATACTCCTCCTCGTCGATCTCTCCGCGGGCGAAGCGTTCGGCGAGCAGCTGCTCGGGAGCGGGCCGGGGCGGAGAGTCGCTGGGCGTCGCCCGGGCGTCGAACGACCGGGACAGGGCTCGGAACAGCAGGACGCCGAAGGCGATGAGCGCGGCCCAGAACAGGATCATGCCGACCGACATGCCGAACCAGCCCCAGCCGCTGGGATCATGGCCGTACCAGAACATCACGTCACCCACTTCCTCGCGGCTGCCGGGACGTGGGCCTCATGCCCGAGAACTCGGCGCCTCACCCTCACCGTCGCCCTGTCGTCCCCGCCTGACATGGGCCGAAGAGGCCAACCCGCCGGGTCGTTGGTCCCTGGCCCCCAGAGGGTCGTCCTGCCTCCGGTCCGCACCACTGGAGGGGCTCACACGTTCCGCTCGATGCCGATCACGGGCGGTTAATGGAGGGTGTTGTGGACCGTGCAGTGCGAGGTGACCGTGAGCATGGCCGCCTGGCGTCCCGCGGACAGCGGGGGAGACGGGACGATGATCAGGCGTACGGACCCGATACGGGCCGGTCGGTCCGGGTGCGACATGGCGAACTCCGTACGGACGGCTCACGCCGGTCAGCCAAGGCCCGGAAGTGGCTCCTGCACGAACGGTCACCGCATCCGCTGTGGGTCGTCCGGTTCGGTGGCGCCCATGTCGAGCCGGAACGGCGGATAGACGTCCGTCATCAGGGCGGCATAGGCGGCGACCCGCAGCACCCACCGGTTCAGGCCCATGATCAGGTCGAACAGATCCCGGGGGTACTTCTCGGTGAAGGCGAGGATCACGGCGGCGATCACGGTCAGCACGGCCACCAGCCCGCCGTCCCACCAGCCCAGGTGCCAGCCGCCCATGAAGAAGCTGATGACGATGTAGTGCGGGATGGCCAGCAGCCACCACTTGACCAGGACCAGGCCCCGGGAAAGGCGCTCGGGGTAGGCGATGTCCAGCCGCGCCGGGTAGTCGGGCTCCTCGCCCAGGCTGAACGGTGGGTAGCGGTCGGTGGCCAGAGCACCGTACGAGTAGTAGGCGACCCGCCAACTCCAGCGCAGCACACCCACGTTGAAGTCGAACAGCGCGCGTGGGTAGCGCTCGGTGAACAGAATGGCCAAGAACGCGATCACGCTCACCACGCTGAAGGCGATCCACAGGAGGAACAGCACCACACAATGCGGGACGACCAAGATCCACTTCACCAGCCACAGCCAGCGGGACAGTGGTGCGTCGAGCTGTGCGGTGACCCGGACCGGACGGTCCGACATGCCGGCCATCGAGGTCATGGCGACCAACTCCAGACTCGCTCAGGGTTGTCGATCAAGAGGCCAGTCCGGCGCGGCGCGAGGCGCCGGCCTCCGGCATCGCGGAGGTGTCGTCGAACCGGTGCCGCAGTTCGGCGGAGACGTCGACCACACCGTCCACGCCCTGGCACAGGCGTACGACGACCGGCACGACGGACTTGCGCTCGACGGTGCCCTTCAGCGAGACCCGGCCGTCGACGACCCGCACGGTGATCGCGCCGGGCGTGAGCCCGAGGGTGCGCAGGAGTACCTCCCGGGAGATCTCCTCCCGGATGGCGCTGTCCGCGCGGAGGAAGACACGGAGCAGGTCGGCCCGGCTGATGATCAGCCTGTCGGCCTCGTCGACCACCGGCAGCCGCTTGACATGGTGGCGCTCCATGACCTGGGCGGCCTCCACCGCCGTCCACTGCGGCCTGGCGGTCACGGCCGGGCTGTTCATCAGTCGTCCGGCCGTCACCGCCTCGGCCTTCGCCCGGGCGGCGGGTTCCGGGCGCAGGACCGGCGGCAGGCCGACCGCGTCCAGTTGTCCGGCCTCCTTGCGCAGCAGGTCCGCTTCGGAGATCACGCCCACCGGGCGTTCGTCGTCGTCCACGACCGGCACGGCGGTGATGCCGTATTCGGCGAGAAGTTTGGCGATCTCCTTGAAACCGGTGTCCCGATGCGCCCGGACGACCGATGTGGTCATGAGCTCGCTCACCGTCCGATGCCACATGGCTCCCGCCTCCCGTCACCCGATGTCGCGTGCGGTCCTCTTCCCACTCTCCGCCCGGCGGGGAGCCGCCGCATGGGCCGGTCGGCCCCGACCGCGACCCGGCCGGAGGGTTCCGCGGCCGGGCCGTCGGGCACGCACCCCGGCGCTGCGGGAGAGCCCACGGCCGTCGCCCAGCCCACCGCAGAGAGAGCGCCGCCGAACCCGTCCGCACCGGGGCCTGGATCCGCATCCCGAGCCGTGACTCGCCGCGGCGTCTCCCGGCCCTGACCGACACAGCGTCAGGGGTCCTGTCCCACAGGGCCGTTCGTCCACTGATAGGGACATCAGACCCCTCCTGCCCCCGCCTGCGGCTCGGAGACTGACGTGCATCCCTGAAGGACGTGGGCACATGCCCACCATCACCGTCGGTCTCGACGGCTCGCCCGAAAGCCTCGCAGCCGCAGACTGGGCCGCTCGCGAAGCAGTACAACGAGAGGTGCATCTGCATCTCGTCCATGCCGGGGAACCGCTGCGCCCTGCGTACGTGCCGTTCGTCGCGCAGTCCCTTCAGAGCGAAGAGGAAGATCGAAGCCACGTCGGCGACGCCGAGAATGACGATGACGGCGGTGCCGTCCACCGATCCTTACCTTCCCTGTCATGGCTCGGATCGGGTGCGCGGGCAGCCTCGATCGAACCCTCCGGATCGCTGTCCCGGAACTCCTCCTCGGGCAGCAGGTCGGCCTCTGGGACGACCTCGATCACGCGGCCGTCGCCCTCGAGTACGGACACGGCTCTGACCTTCCACGGCTCCATGAGCTGGACGATGTCCTCGAACTGCGCGTCGCGGCCGACGGCGACCACGGCGCGTGTCATCACGTCGCTCACGACGTGCGGGCTGCCCCGCATGGTGTCCTCCTCGAAGCGATCAGGCGAGGACTAGGAAGCGAGGGAGGAGCGGTGGAGCGGGGTGCTCCCGCTCCCCGTCGTGCGTGGGGGCGCTGCCGGACAGCAGGCAGGAGCCCAGTACGGTGGCGACGCTCAGAAGGATGGGGATCACGACCGCTGTTGTCTTCTCCCCGCTACGAACCCGAGATGTGACCGGGCGGGGGAGCGCGCCGGTTCAGAGCTTGCGCAACCAGTTGTAGGCGACGCCGTGCGGCGCCAGCCCTGCGGGCTCCACGTGCTTGTCGTCGATGCGGTAGGAGAGGTGGTCGACGACGTCCACGACGCCGTCCAGCCGACGCGTCGTACCGACCGCGATGGGGACCCCACTGCGCCGTTCCAGCTGACCGGTGAGCGTGACCACGCCGTCCTCCACGGCCGCCTCGACGGTGTGAGGGGCCAGCCAGAGCGTGTTGAGGAAGACCTCCTGCTGAACGTCCGCTGGATCTCGTCGTCGGTACGCAGGAAGACCTGGAGCAGGTCCCGGCGCGTGACGATGCCGACCAGCCTGTCCTTCTCGTTCACCACGGGCAGCCGCTCGATGCGGTGCCCGGTCATGAGGCGTGCGGCCTCGGCGACCGTGGCGTCGGCGCGTACAGTGACTGCGGGCGTCGACATCACCCCGCCGGCTGTACGGGCACGGCTCTTGGCGGAGTCACTGCGGGCACTGCGGTTGAGCAGACGCAGGCGGCGTGCCCAGGTGCCGGCGGATCGTGGCTCGCGTGCCTGGTGCAGCACGAGGTCGGTCTCAGAGATCACACCGATGACCTTGCCGTCCTCGTCGAGCACCGGGAGCCCGCTGATGCGGTGCTCCTCGAGCAGGCGCACCACTTCCTTGAACGGCGTGTCGCACCGCGCGGTGACGACGTCGCCGACCATGAGAGCGCCTGTCCTCGTCGGTTTCATGGCTGAGCCTCGCTTTCCTGGGTGCCGGTGATCACGAACTCCCCTTATGGGGCCTTGGCTTCAGCTTCCGGCGAAGGGAGCACGGGCCACATGGGCTGAGCGGGCACGGAGGGCGGGCGGACTGGCCCCGGCTCACCGAATCGCCCCGGCCGACTCCCGCGCCGGGCGAATGCATGGGCCGAATGTCCCCACCAGGGGCCGATCCGCCCCTCCTGCGGTGTGCCGGCCAGTGAGACGGTGAAGTCGGACCCCCGTGCTGCACGACGTGGCAGCCCGACGGAAGGCGGTGGGAACGATGACACTCCCTCTGGTCGTGGGCGTCGATGGATCGGACGCGAGCCTGCTGGCGGTCGACTGGGCGGTGGACGAGGCCGCCCGGCAGGGTCTCGCCTTGCGGCTGGTGCACGCCTCCCGCTGGGAGCGCTATGAGCGGGCCACCCCGTCCAACAGCCTCAGCCGCCCGTCCGAGCGCGTGTTCGTGGAGAACCTGGTCGCCTCCGCGGCCGAGCGCGCCGCGCGACGCAATCCGCAGGTGAAGGTCACCACCGACGTCGTCCCCGACGATGCGGCGGACGCCCTCCTGCACGAGGGCAACAACGCCTTCGCCCTGGTGACGGGAGCACGTGGCCGGGGTGAGCTGACGGGCCTGCTCCTCGGCTCGGTCGGTCTGGCCGTGGCGGCTCGCGCGCACTGCCCGGTCATCGTGGTCCGGGGCGACAAGGCGGGCCTGGCGGGCTCTCACGAGCGGATTCTGCTGGGCGCGGGAGAACCTGTGACCGGCGCCGAGGCCGTGCGCTTCGCGTTCCGCGAGGCCGAGGCCCGCGGGTGCGCCCTCGACGTCGTACGCGCTTGGCGCTGCCCCGCACACGAGAGCGCCGACGAACCGGCGCGTCGACACGAGCAGCGGGCCTCGGCCCTGCTCGACGAGCTGCTGCGGGACACCGTGGCCGACCAGCCCGTTGTCCGGGTGCGGCGTGTCACCGTCGAAGGGCCGGCCCATAGCGTGCTCGTGCGCCGCTCGGCCGCCGCCGATCTTGTGATCGTCGGGGCCCGGCGCAGGCAGGGCCGCCTCGGACTCCAGCTCGGCAGGGTGAGTCACACCCTGCTCCACCACGCGGACTGCCCGGTGGCGGTCGTGCCGCTGGCGGCGTGAACGTTGTAGTTGCCCGCCCATAGGGGGAGTGATGACCACAGCTCGGTCCCGTGACGTGCTCGCCCGCAAATACGCCCCCGGCCCCGTGATGCTGGACCTGCGCATCCTCGGCGACACGATGGAGATCGTGGTCTGGGATTCTGACCCGGTGCGCCCATTGCCCGGGCCGCGGACACCGGCCGTGTGGGACAGCACGGTCTGGAGATTGTGCTGCTGTCGCCCAGGGCTTCGAGCCCGGCGCGAACCGGTCGGCAAACGCATCACTGCCCGCCTCGCCCTTGCCGACGACCCCGGCGGCGCGCTCAACGGACGCTCGCCGTTGTAGAGCGTCTGAGGCCTGGGGCCGGCCGAGTGCCTGTCGCCGTCCGCAGGGGCAGGCAGCGGACGGTGACTGCCCGGGCCATGTGCTGGTCATCTGGTCCGATCAGGGAAGGGCTGTCGTACCCGGGGAGGTCGAAGCGGCCCTTCCCTGTCGCATCGGCTCGTGCGCCTGTGGGTTCATCCGAGGGCGCCGCATCGGACAGTCCCATGATCTGCACTGCGGCTTCCGCCGGCCAGCACCGCAGGACGCGCAGCTGCGCGCGTCACCGCGATAGCAGACCTGGTCGCTGCCAGCAGGCGGTGCGCCGTTTGCGTCGGGGCTGGACCTGCTGTCGTGGTGGGGCTGCATACCCACCCCAACGGCATACGCTCGCTGCCTCGGTATCCGCTGAACGCATGGTCTCGCGGCAGCCTGATCCAGCATTCCCAACTGCGCGATCAGCTCGTCGACGGACCAGGCAGGCCGTTCGGGAGACCTGTAGCCGACGCCGCTCCCGCGCCCGAGCGTGTCGCCGTGGTCGCGGAGGAGAGCACCGGCTACGAGAGCGTGCTCCCCGGCCGGAGTGACCCGCCGGGCGGGGCGGTCAGGACGAGACCGCGAGCTCCGAGCGAGCCCGGCGGTTTCAGCGCGAGCCCCTGACGTTCCGGCGCCGCCGACGGTACCCATCGCCTGGGCGCTCGGGGATGACGAGTCACGAGCAGGACCCGGGTCGTTTCCCCACGCCCAATAACCGCATCTCCCACGGTAGTTGACATTCGCGTGGTCCGCGCCGACACCCCTCCCATCTCTCTCGCTGTGTCATGTCCCGAAGCTGGACTTGACGAGCTTTGCATAATGCAAAAGTGAGGGAGGAGAAATAGATGAGCACCACACCGGCAATCGAGGGGACGCGCGTGCCCATGACAACCACCAGCGGGGCGGCAACCGACCCATCTCTCGGAGGGCTGCGCAGCGCCCCGTGGGGACTGATGGTGCTCGCCGTCGTGATCGGTGCCGGAGCGGGGGCGGGATCGATCGTCTTCCGCTGGTGCATCCAGACCTTCACGCGTCTCTTCTCCGGTCATGCGGACTACGCGGCCGCACCGGGTGCGGATCATCCGCATCTGTCATCCGTGGGTCCGTATTTCGTGCTCCTCGCCCCGGTGGCCGGCGGACTGCTGTACGGGCCCCTGGTGAATCGATTCGCCAAGGAGGCGCGCGGCCATGGTGTGCCGGAAGTGATGCTGGCGGTCGCTCAACGTGGCGGACGGATCAGTCCGAAGGTGGCAGTGGTGAAGACGCTCGCCTCCGCGCTGACCATCGGCTCCGGCGGCTCGGTGGGCCGGGAAGGGCCGATCGTGCAGATCGGTTCCGCACTCGGCTCGACGCTCGGCCGGGTGACGAAGGTGTCCGAGGGGCGCATGAAGCTGCTGGTCGCCTGTGGTGCGGCCGGAGGCATCGCTGCGACGTTCAACGCGCCGCTGGCCGGCGTCTTCTTCGCCATGGAGCTCATCCTGGGCACCCTCTCCGCGGAAGCCTTCGGCGCCACGGTGCTGGCCAGCGTCACTGCGAGCGTGATCGGCCGCGCCGCGTTCGGGGATGTCGCGTTCCTGAACCTGCCGAGCTTCCGCGTCGACCACTTCGCCCAGTACGGACTGTTCGCCCTGCTCGGCGTGGTCGCCGCTGTCGTCGGCGTCGGCTTCACCCGGGTGCTCTACCTGATCGAGGACGCCTGCGACTGGGCGTGGCGGGGCCCGGAGTGGCTGCGCCCGGCGGCCGGCGGGCTCGCCCTGGGAGCGGTGCTGCTCGCCCTGCCGGAGATGTACGGTGTGGGCTACCCGGTGCTGGAGAAGGCAACCGAGGGCAAGTACGCCGTGACGTTCCTGATCCTGCTGCTCGTCGGCAAGATGGTGGCGACCAGTCTGACCATCGGTATCGGCGGATCGGGCGGGGTGTTCGCGCCAAGCCTCTTCATCGGGGCGATGCTGGGTGCCGCATACGGCGCGGGCGTGCAGCACCTCCTCCCCGGCGCGGCAGGTCCCGCCGGGGCGTACGCGCTGGTCGGCATGGGTGCCGTGTTCGCCGGGGCGTCCCGGGCGCCTGTCACGGCCGTGGTCATCCTGTTCGAGTTGACCGGCCAGTACTCGATCATCCTGCCTCTGATGCTCGCCATCGTGCTGGCCACGGCCATCAGCCGTCTGCTGACCCGCGACACGATCTACACCCTCAAGCTGCGGCGGCGCGGCATCGACCTGGAAGGACCGGCGCCCGGCGCCCGGATCGGCGGGCAGCGGGTCGGCTCCGTCATGGACCCGGTGCCCAGTCCCCTTCCGGCATCCACTCCTCTGACCGACGCCGCCGACCTGCTCAGCCTGTCCGGTCATGGCGCCCTCCCCGTGGTGAACGCCTCAGGCCACTACGTCGGCGTCGTCACCGCCCAGGCCGTCGCCGAGACCCTCGCAGAGCAGCCGTACGGCGCCCCGCTGGACGTCGGCCGGCTCGCCGAGACACCGGACCCTGTCACGGTGGACGAGCCGCTCGCCCGCGCTCTGCGCCACCTGGTCTCCGCCCCCGGTACTGGCTTGCCGGTCCTGGACCACCCCGAGGGCACGCCCGTCGGCTGGCTCAGTCATCAAGGGGCGCTCCGCGTGCTGCACATGTCGTAGACGCCGCGGCAGACAGACGAACCGCGTACGGCGGCGTCGCACCAAGAGCACGGAGGCACAGCCGAGTGGCGCAAGGATCCGCTCCGCCCGGCTGTGGGCGTGTCCCACTGGGACGAATGGCGCTACGACGCGGTACGGCACTTGAGGCGAAGGAGGTCCGGTAAGCAGGTGATCATCGGCCGCGCCGGACTCGACGCACCGTGCCGCAGGATTGCCCCGTGCCGGTGGCCGCCCCCGCCTCGGTCCGACTCGAGGCGTGAGCACCAGTTCCCTGCCCCGTCCCACGGTCGGGCTGCTCGTCCGGGCACCACGGGCGGCGTCGGCCGCGCGCCCCTGGCGACGTGGCTCAGGACGAACTCGACCGCCCCGCAGTGATCCGGTGCGAGCGGACGACCGCGACCACGCACACCGTGACGAGGGCAGCAGCCATCGTGGCCAGATCCGTCAGAGGGCCCGCCCATGACAGCGCCCCTCCACGCCGCGCGGTTGGATCAACCCTTCGGGGCCGTAGACGACGGCGATCGTGTCTCCGGGCTGTGTGTGGCGTCCTTACACCCCCGCCAGATGCGGACACCGTCGGCGCCGACGACCGAGCAAAGGTTGCGTCCACGGTCCTTCGGGCTCCCGCTTTCGCGTTCGACCGACGTCACTTCGGCGAACTGCACGCGTCCCCGTTCCGCCAGAACCACGCCCGCGGCGGCTGGAGGGGCCTGCAGGGCCAGACACACGCCCAGCAGGGCAGCGATCCCCACCAGAGCGCGGCCGGCCCGGACCAGGACCAGATACAGGGCGGTCGCGGCGGCGCACACGAGACCGGCCTCACCACCGGCGAGGGCCGGCCGACCCGTCCAAGCGCCGGCGACCGTCAAACCGACGATCCCGCCCGCTGCCGCACACCCGGTCACGACGCCTCCCACCACCAGACGCCACGGGGATGCCCCGACGAACTCGGTGGGCCCCCATACCGCCGCCCTCAGGTGGGCCAGAAGATGCGACACCACCTCCTGCGATGGCACGGTCATCAGGACGGCGACGGAAGGCCGGCGTGACACGGTGTGTGCCCCGCAGAACGGCCACGGCCAGGTGGCTCGCTCGGAGGAACGAAGGATGAGGACAGGCCACACGCGTCGATGCTGCGCTCGAGCCGAGCGCCGACACCCGACAGATCCGGTTCGTCGTGCGCGGCCTCCCGGAAGGCGCCCAGCACCACGGCGGCCGTCTCCACGGCGGCCAGCCCCTTGCCCTGCACGTCGCCCACGATGACGCGCACGCCGTACGGTGATGCCACCACCTCGTACAGGTCGCCACCGATCCTGGCCTCGGCCACGGCCGAGGTGTACGACACTGCCGCCTGGAGCGGGCCGGCCGTCAGCGGGACCGGACGCAGGAGCACGCGCTGTGCGGTTTCCGCGATCGAGCGCACACTGGCCAGCTCCGCCTCGCGCCGCCCGCGCATCACGGCGGCGGCGACGCCGGCGCCGGTCACCCCGGCGACCGAGGCCATCGCGGTGATCACCCGGCGTCTTTCCAACTGCCCGTCGTAGGAGCCCAGGCCCAGGCACAGCAACAGCGCCGCCGAACCGATGAGCACGGTGCGCCGCCAGCTGCCGACCAGCCCGGCGAAGGCGGGCCCGAGGAGACCAGCGGCAGAAACCCGATCTCCGGGCCTGCCGAGACATCGACGACGGCCACGACGGCCATGACTGCGACCGGCATCCAGGCCAGCATGGTGGAACTCGACGGCGCTCTCTCCGCTGACATGGCGTGCTCCAGCGATCCCTAGTGCTCGGGAGCCACCGCACCGATGCCCTGCGGGCGCACCCTCCGTTACCTTTAGACTGTGCAAACGTTCGCGGAGTTGGCGACAGGCCCCTTGTTCTCTGGTCTGATCGAGGCCATACGCCGTGACTCGACGGTCACAGGCGGCGACGATGGCGCAACCAGGCACGACGCATACACGCCCGCGCCCTCTCCGTGGATGGCGGCGGCGCGCGGCCCGACTGCCGATGCTCGCCTTCCGCGTAGGGCTGGGCCCCCTCTTCGGGCAACGCCTGCTCCTGCTGCATCACGTCGGCCGGGTGAGCGGACGTCATCACGAGGTGGTCCTGGAGGTCGTAGGCCGCGGGCCGGACCGGGATTCATGGATCGTCGCCTTCGGCTTCGGGCCGTCGGCGGACTGGTACCGCAACCTGAGTCGGCAGCCACACACCCTGATCCTGGTCGGCAACCGTCGCATACCCGTCACCGCCCATTTCCTTCCTGCGGACGAGGGCGCCGAGATCATGGCCCGCTACGCGCCGCGGCACCCGCGCCTGGCTCGCCATCTGTGCGCGTTCATGGGTGTCCCCGTCGACGGCACCCCGTCCTCCTACCGCGAAGCCGGCCGGCACATTCCGTTCGTACGCCTGCAGACGGCCTCTCGGCCGGCAGAAGGGGACCGTTGAGCGGTTGCGGGCTTGCGACCATCAGGGCAGCCCTCGGCGTGGTGACCGCCCCGGCCGATCCCGTACGCAGCCGTTGTCTTCCGTGTCGCTGCCGGTCTGGCACCTCGGGGCTGCGCTGAAACCCGCCGGCGGTCAGGCCTCGCGCCTGGCGGCGGTGTCCGTCCAGCCCAGCGGATACACCTCCAGGTCGTCGGCAGGCGGAGCCGGGGGCTCCCCGCCGGCCTCGTTGAAAGCCGTCAACGCCTCCACCAGAGCAGCCTGCTGGCCCGGGTCCAGCCGTTCCACTATCGCGGCGATCTCAGAACGGCGTCGCGCCGTGACCTCGGCGACCGTGCGCCGTCCCTCTTCGGTCAACTGCAGCAAGGTCTCACGCCGGCTGTCCGGATTGATCTGCCGGTCCGCCAGTCCCGCGGCTATCAGCCGGTCGACCATCCGCATTGCGGTGGAGGGCGCCACCTGAAGCAGCTCTGCCAGCCCCACCAGCTTCATGGCTCCCCGAGTGGACAGCACGACCAGCATGCGGAACTGCGGGACGGTGATCTTCTCCTCGACTGCGGCCAACGACCGTGCCGACACTGCCACCAACAGCCTGGACGCAGTCAGCACCGCCCGGGTGACCGCATCAACATCATTCACACCCTCGGTGAGGGTTTCACGCTCCCGCATGACTCCTTTCTATCGCGCCGACGCGGCACCGACTCACCAGTCCTCCCGACTCCGCTGTCGTGAGGTGCGGCTCCGGTGATGCTGCGATTTCGCTGCGCAGCCGGCGGACGGCCGGACGTTCGCGTCGGCGGGCACCGGCATGCCGCCCGCCGCAGGGCCTGCCAGCCGTTGAAGCCGCAGGAGCACGAGCTGGACGGCTGCACGCGGCGCAATCGTGATCGGGCACACAGGTCGCCAGTGAGTTGTCCGAAGGGCGACGACGTTGCCAGGGTCATTCGTACCGACGGCCTTGGTGCACGAGGACGCTCAGGGAGGTGAGGCACAGCTCGCGCGGGTGAAGAAATCCAGATCTGCCGGGCCCCGGCATGGTCGCCGCCGTCGCCTGACTCCATGGTCGGCCGTGTCGCACGGGACCTCGCGACGCGCGACCGGACGAGAGGAGGAACGGGCTGTGCACGGCAACCCGCTGCACCACTGGCCGGCTCTGGCGGTCTTCAGCGTGCTCCTGCTGCCGCTGTCGATCATGATGCTGAGCGGGTGGGGTCCGCCGCGGATGCGTGAGCGCGCCGGCGGATCGAGAATGCGGGCCGGTGCGCTCCTGTCCCTCTACGCGGCCGCTCCGGCCAATGGCGTGCCCCGGTTGGTCAACGTTCGTACCACACCACCGCCTCGCCCTTGCCGCCGGCATCGCATTCTCCGTGCTGGCGGGCCCTTGTTCATTGAGGCCGGCAGTGGAGGCACCGGAGCTCGGCGATGCGGGAGCGGTGGGCTGATCCTTCGAGTGTGCTGCGGTTCCCAGCCGGTCTCTTGCGGCGTCGAGCGGTTACAGGTCCTTGGCGGGCCAATCCAGGAGACAGGCACCGATGACCGCTGTCTGGAGCATGTAACGGTGGCCCGGATCGGCAGGGTTGGCGCCGGTGAGCTGGTGGATGCGCTCCAGGCGATAGGTCATCGCCCGCACACTCAACGACAGCCGACGGGCCGCCTCGGTGGCGACGCACCCACTTTCGAAGTAGGACGTCAGGGTGTCCAGCAGGGGTCGGGCGCCTCCACGGGCGGTGGTCAGGGGGCCGAGAGTGTTGTGCACCAGGTCGGCCATGGCCTGGCGGTCTCTGGCCAGGACGGGTAGACAAGCAGATCGGCTGCGCGCAGGACCGGGTCGTCGAGTCCAAGGCGCTCCGCCAACTCCAGAGTATTCAGGGCCTCCTCGTACGACTGGACCACTCCGCCGGGGCCGGCCTGGGGCCGGCCGATGGCGACCCTGCCGCCGTCGGTCGCGGCGTGTGCCTGCCTGGCGAAGTAGGGCAGCTGACCCTCGTGGCCAGGGGCGATGCACAGCAGTCGGCCGTCCTTGGTGGTGAGGAGCACGTTGCGGTCGCCGAAGCGGGTCATCAGCGCGTGCTCCACCTGCCGGGGCACCACGCCGCCCTCGCTGTAGGCGGCGGGGCCTTCGGCGACGGCCACGGCGTGTGCGTGGGACAGCCGCAGTCCGAAGCGCTCGGCGCGTTCGGCGAGGCGGCCGAGGTCGCTGCGGCCGTAGAGCAGGTCGTCGATGAATTCCCGCCGCGCGGCTTCCTCCTGGCGCACGGCGAGAAACTGGGCTCGCTCGAATCCTTCGGCAAAGGCGTCTATCGCCTGCTGGACGGCTGCCAGGGCGCTGTCCGCCGACCCGGGAGTTTGCGGCCAGGCGGCGCGAGTCGCGGAAAGGGGCGCGCTGATGAGAGGACGCAGGCCGTGTCCGGCGTCGGCGGCCTGCTCACCCAGCTTGCGGCGGGACTCGATCTCCTCGCGTGTGAGCCGGCGCCCGGTGGCGGAAACCTCGGCCCGGATGCGCGCGTAACCGTCGAGATAGCGCTCGGACGCGTCAGCTCCGTCAAACCCGTCCCCCGAATCTCGATGCCTCGGTGATGGATCTTTGACGGTCACCGGCATGCAGACCCTAATGAACACTGCCGAGCCTCGGCAATGCGGGAGCCGGTGCCGGCCGGGCACCATGACCACCGGGAGCCCCGGCCGTCCGGCTGCGCGGCGCCCGGTGTGTTAGTCGCGGGACGGACCGGAAGAGGGGGTTGAAGGATGCGGATGTTCGTTACTGCCACCACCGGCCTTCCCGGGATTCTCGCGACCGCCGCGCTCGTGATCACGGTGTTCTTCTGGCTGCTGGTCGCCATCGGCGTCACGTCGGCCGACAGCCTGGATGCGGACGCCGATCTCGGGCCCTGGGGGATGGGCGGTGTACCGGTCGCCGTCGCGCTGACCTTGCTGACCGTGCTCGCCTGGCTCCTCGGCATCGGCTCGGTCGTTCTCCTGGCCGACCTCGCGCCCTCCGGCACCACGTCGGCGGCGCTGCGGCCACTCGCGCCGGTCGCAGCCGGGTTCGTGGCCTGGCGTCTGACGCGCCGGTTTGTCCGGCCGCTGCACCGGCTGTTTCCCGACGAAGGCGGGCCCGCCGGATCCGGGGCGCCCGGCAGCGCCGCCTGAGCCACGCCCCCCTCGCGGGGCGCGGTCTTCCCTCCCTCACCTCCCGACGCCTCAAGGACGTATGCCATGTCTGTCATCGGCGTGCTCACCGCCGCCTCCCTGTTGCTCCTCGTCGCCGTGCTGCTGGTCGTCTCCCGGCTGTTCCGCAAGGTGGAGCAGGGCAAGGCCCTGATCGTGTCCAAGATGCGCAAGGTCGATGTGACCTTCACCGGTCAGGTCGTGCTGCCGGTGCTGCACAAGGCCGAGGTGATGGACATCTCGGTGAAGACGATCGAGATCACCCGGGCCGGCAAGGAAGGGCTGATCTGCAGGGACAACATTCGCGCGGACATCCGGATCTCGTTCTTCGTCAAGGTCAACAAGACCGTGGAGGACGTCATCAAGGTCGCCCAGGCCGTCGGCACCGCGCGGGCGAGCGACCAGCGCACCCTGCAGGAGCTGTTCCACGCGAAGTTCTCCGAAGCGCTGAAGACCGTCGGCAAGCAGATGGACTTCACCGACCTCTACACCCAGCGTGAGGAACTCCGCTACAAGATCATCGAGTTGATCGGCGTCGACCTCAACGGCTACCACCTGGAGGACGCGGCGATCGACTACCTGGAGCAGACGCCGCTCACCCAGCTCGACCCCGCCAACGTGCTCGACGCCCAGGGCATCCGGAAGATCACCGAGCTGACGGCGATCGAGCACGTGCGCACCAACGAGTACCAGCGCACCGAGGAGAAGGAGATCACCCGGCAGAACGTCGACGCCCGGGAGACCATCCTGGAGCTGGAGCGCCGGCAGGCGGACGCCGAGATCAAGCAGCGGCGGGAGATCGAGACCTCCCGTGCGCGTGAGGAAGCCGAGACCGCGCGGGTGATGGAGGAGGAGCGGCTGCGCGCGCAGACCGCGTTCCTGCGGACCGAGGAGCAGCTCGGCATCCAGCGCGAGAACCAGGCCCGCGAGGTCGCCGTCGCCGCGAAGAACCGCGAGCGGGTCATCGCCGTCGAGAACGAGCGCGTCGAGAAGGACCGGCAGCTGGAGGTCATCGCGCGGGAGCGGGAGACCCAGCTGACCAAGATCGCCGCTGAGAAGGAGGTCGAGGCGGAGAAGCGGGACATCGCCGAGGTCGTCCGCGACCGGGTGGCGGTGGACCGGACGGTTGCCGAGCAGGAGGAGGCCATCAAGAAGCTGCGTGCGGTCGAGGAGGCCGAGCGGCAGCGCCAGGCCGTCGTCATCGCCGCGGAGGCCGAGGCGCAGGAGAGGCTGGTCAAGGACATCAAGGCCGCGGAGGCCGCGGAGCAGGCGGCCACCCACCGAGCTGCCGAGGAAGTCACCCTCGCCGAGGCTCGGCTGAAGACGGCCGACCTCGAAGCGCAGGCCAAGCTGCGGCTCGCCGAAGGGGTGCAGGCCGAGGCCGCCGCCGAGGGACTGGCCGCCGTGCGGGTCCGCGACAAGGAGGCGGAGGTCATCGAGAAGGCCGGCCGCGCCGAGGCCGAGGCGACCGGGGCCCGGCTGCGTGCCGAGGCGGAGGGCGTCCGGGCGAAGGCCCTGGCGCAGGCGGAGGCCATCGGGGAGAAGCTGAAGGCGGAGGCCGCCGGCCTCACCGAGAAGGCGGCGGCGATGGCCGCACTGGACGAGGCGTCCCGCGGACACGAGGAGTACCGGCTGCGGCTGGAGGCGGAGAAGGAGATCCGGCTCGCCGGACTGGACGTGCAGCGGCAGGTCGCCGAGGCGCAGGCCACGGTGCTGGCGACCGGGCTGGAGAACGCCGACATCGACATCGTCGGCGGGGAGTCCGTCTTCTTCGACCGCCTGCTGTCCTCGATCTCGCTCGGCAAGAGCGTCGACGGGTTCGTCCAGCACTCCGAGACTGCGCAGACGCTGGCAGGGCCCTGGCTGGACGGTTCGTCGAACTTCACCGAGGACCTCGGCCGGATCCTGGGCTCGGTCTCCACGGCCGATGTGCAGAACCTGACCGTGTCCGCCGTGCTGATGAAACTCATGAACGGCGCAGGCACGCATGCCGGACAGCTGAAGCAGCTCCTCGACAGAGCAGGCGAGCTGGGCCTCGCCGACACCCCGCTCATCGCTCTCAACGGCACGGTTCGAGCCTGATGACCCGTGGTGGGGGGGGGGGGCCCCCCCGGGGGGGGGCCCCCCCCCCCCCCCCCCCCCCCCCCCGCGCCCCCCCCCCCCCCCAGGCACCCCCCCACGGGC
>NZ_JBICAJ010000037.1:0-12285 GCF_043088925.1 Streptomyces sp. NPDC014006
GGCCCGGTCCGGGCGAGTGCGCTGAGCACGGGGTAGGTCAGCTCGTCCACCGCCTCGCCCATGCCTTCGGTCAGCTTCCTGTGCAGCTGCGTGCGGGTGGTGCGCCGCAGCAGGACGCCCAGCGCGTCCGCGATCTCGTGTCCCACTTCTTTCTCCACTCCCCAACAATAGCGTGCGCAGCGCACGCATTTGGTGCTACGGTCAAGGAGAAGCGTGCGCGACGCACGCATCTTCGGTTCGTTCCAATCGAAAGGAAGTCACATGACCCGCACCAGCATCGAGGCCGCCCTGACCGACCTGCTCTTCAACGGCGACCTCACCCTGCAGGAGGCAGCCGACCGCCACTTCGCCCCGGAGTACCGCCAGCGCACCGACGGGGAGTGGGCGGACCGCACCGAGTTCCTGGAGCACATCACTCACCTGCGCACCCTCGTCGCCGACGGCCATGTCGAGGTCCACGAGGAGCTGTACGACGGCAGCAGGTACGCCGACCGGCACACCGCCCACATCACGAAGAAGGACGGCACGAGCGTGCGCATGGAGGTGTACGTGTTCGCCGACCTGGCAGCTGACGGCCGGTTCAGCCGCATCGAGGAGACCACCCTGATGCTCCAGGGCTCCAGCGCCGACCGCACTATCGGCAGCGCCCGCTAGCGGCTCAGCGCTCGTGGTGGGACGGGAGGACCTGTGCGAGCCACTTGGGGTCAGCACCTGCCGCGACCAGTCGCTCATACTCATGGTCGGTGTCACGGCCGGCGCGGGCCCGCCGGAAGTGGATCCCGATCTCGCCGCGACGGCCTCCGCCCGTGTCGAGGGTGTACCAGCAGTTGCGCTCTATTCCCTTGTCGCAGTCGCAGGGCTTGCACACGCAGTGCTGGCGAGTGGCTCGGAGCGGCACGACGAGGTCGACGACCGACCTGACACCTCCTCCTTTCCCTCCGGCCATACCACGGCCGCTGTCGCGTTCACTGCCGGCGCCGCGCCCGCATGGCCGGCCGGGGGTGTCGCGTGTGCGGTGCCTGCGGCCGCGGTGGCCGTTGAGCGGATACAGTCCGGCGCCCCTTACCCCAGCGACATCGCCGCAGGCGCGGTCATCAGCCTGCTCAGCGCCTGGCTCACCCGCCGAGCCCCCGCCCTGCTGCGGTGCGGGCTGTAGCGCTGCGTTCTCGCGGGCCTTCTCGGGGCTGACGAGCGTGGTCTTCGGGTCGTGGGGCTGCACCCGGATTTTCAGCGCCGCCAGGCTGCGGGCGAGATCGTCGGCGATGTTGAGCAAGCCCACCAGGCTCAGGTCGCCGCGCTGGCGGGGCGGGGGCAGTTCGTCGGGGTAGCTGTCGAGCGGTTCCAGCGGTTCGTGCAGGTCGGTCAAGGTTCCTCCCGTGCCGGGTGCCAACCTCCCGCTCGATCCGGCTTCCTGGGGCTCGCGGGTGAAGTCACAGATCGGCCACGCCCTGGCCGGTTGCCATCCCTCACCGGTCATGGCCTGCTCCCCTGCCGTGGTCGGACTGGTTCGTGTGGTGCTGCTGCTGGTCGGCGGGCTTGAACACGTCGGCAGGCAGCTCGGGCTTCGGCCGGGCCTCGAAGGCACGGCGACGGGCGTTGGCTGTGCGGGTGAAGGCGGCAAGCCGTTCCAGGTTCTCCGGGGTGTGCAGCCACGTCGCCGGGTGGGTCGTACGGCCTCCCAGGTACTCCCCGGGCATTGCGGCCTGCTGATGGGCCTGAACGGCGGCGGCCCGCTGCGCCGGGGTGAGCGCGGCATCCCGGCCCGGATGGCCGACGGCGTGCGGCGGGTCTGACGCCTAATCGTGGTGGTCTTCCGTGTGCCCGGCGGCTGACGCGGTCGCGGCCGGGGCGTCGTCCTGTGCGGCAGCGGGCGGGGTACGGGCGGCGCGGATCGCGTTCTGCACGGCGAGGCTGGCGACCCGGGCCCGCTCGTACCGGCTCGACTCGCGGGGAGGCTTGCCGTCGGCGCCGGCGATCCACCAGGGTTCGGGCTCGGTGAAGTCGGCTTTGCGGTCCTGCCCGGCTGCTCGACGGTCATCGACCGAGAGGAGGCAGCGGTGCGCGTGCGACTCGCTGGACAATGCCTGAGACTGTAGCGGACCCGGTGCGGCGGACTGCTCGGCGTCCTGTTAGACCCGGCGTCGCTCCACCATGATCTGTTCGTGGCGGCCGGCACTGACGCTGTCGCTCCGACTGCGGCGGCCAGATGTCACGGACGGATGATGCCCTCCAGCACCATACGTCGTGGCGGCCTCGGGGAGTTTGTCCGCCGTGGGCTGCGCTGCCCTCTGGCCGGCTCGGCTGCGCAGGACCAGGCGCATCGGTGATGAACCGTCGTGGGCCGTTTCCGCATGCGGCATCTGAGTAGAGCCGGAGGTCGCAGCCGGGCCGTCGGGCGAGGCCGCCGTCTTCCTGCGCCGCCGACGGGCGGCGGCGCTGAACAACCTGGAACGCGGTGGGCGCCCCCAGGGAAAGGGAGGTTCGGTCTGCCTGGAATATTTGACCGACTCCTCCCCCAGACTCACTACCAGAACGAGAACGAGCAGGATCAGCGGGATGACTACGGCGAATATCAATGCTTGCTCCAGCGCCGGCGGATTCGAGTCGACTCCACATCACGACGGTGCCCTTGCGGCGACGGACAGACAGCGCGCGATACGTCTGGCCTTTGAACCGAGCAACAGCGGTGTCTCGTCGGCGCGGGCTCTTCCTGCTCACGTGTGGGCCGGGGCCTCCAGCGTCTCAGGGCACCAGCGCCAGCACGTCCCGTAGTTAGCCCGATCGGGTCGCTCCCAGCGGATGGAACGCGCAGGAAAGGAGCCCGACCGGTCGAGTGTCCGGCGCGCCGCCCCCGAAGGGGACCACTGGATCCGCTGCGTGCTCGCGCAGAGCCGCTACGGAACTCTGCCTCCTGGCCGACGGCGAGGGAGGAGCACCACCTCCCCCACTCACCAACCCACCCTCGCCGGCATCGGCCGAGCGGGAGACATCCGGCACCGAGGGTGACCACCGTGACCCCGCTGCCGCACCCGTCACCCCCCTCACCGAGTCGGACGGCCACCCGGAAGACGAGCCGCCGCTGCCAGGCCGGACTGCCCTCTTCAGCTCGACCGGTCCGGCGTATCGGTAACTCCGCCCCCGCGCACTCACTTTGAGCCAACCTAGAGCACTTCCGACACACGCCTACAGGTCGAACTCGAGGTGCTCGATGTCGGTGAAGCGGACTTCCTCCAGCTGGCCGGCGCGGCGGCCGTTGTCCTGGAAGTACACCTCCTTGAGTCCTTCGGCGGCGATCTGCTGCAGCTGCTGGTCGCCGGCGCCCGCCTGCTGGGCGTCGAAGAGGCGGGCGGCGTAGTGGGGCGGGAGGGCGACGGTCAGGTGCCGGAGGCGGTCTTCGTCGGTGGAGCCGATCGGCGCGGTGTAGCCGATACGGGCCCGGGTGTCGATGACGATGCCGCCGGTGGTCGCGGCCTGCCGGCGGGCCCTGGCGCGGATCTGCGGCTGCCATCTGTTCTTGACTTCGCGCTCCAGGCGGGCGGCGAGGTCGGGGCGGGGTTTCTTGATCTGGTTCTTCACGTACCGTTCGACGGTGCGCTGGGAGATCCGCAGCATCTGGGCGACCGCCTTGGTGCCCTTGAGCTGCTTGACCAGGTACCGCATCTGCGCACCCGCGCTCTTGGGTGCCGGGCGGGTGAACGCCTTGTGCACCGCGGCTTCCAGGCCGTCCCCGAACAGGCTCATCGTCGCCTTCTCCTACTCGCCGCTGTCGACGTCGGTGACCGTGCCGTCCTTGATGTAGCGGGCGAGGTTGAGCTCCGGGGCGTTGAACCGCTCGCGGACCTCCTCGCCCCACAGGACGTCCTGGGTGCCTTCGTGCTTGACCAGGCCGGGGTTGATGCCGAGCTTGAAGCCGCCGGGCAGCGGCTTGCCCTCCCGGTAGGGCAGGAAGTCCAGCGGGCTCGGCCCGTGCGAGGCGTAGACGACGCAGTCGGACAGGATCGCGACCGGGTACTGGCCGGTGAACGCCGCATGCTTGACGATCTTGCGGTGCAGGTTGATGCGGGTGCGGGAGATGACCGCCGCGCGGATGTCCGGCCGCCAGGTCGGGCGGGACAGGGCGCGCCACGGCTCGCCGGGCCGCCAGCCCTCACCACGCGGGCGCTCACGCAGCTTGCCCAGGCCGCCCTTGACCGTGGCCTTGATCGCCGAGACGACGATCGCCAGGTCCGGATCGCGCTGCTTGTAGCCGTCCATCGCCGCCAGGAAGTCAGCCGGCTCCATGTCCGCGTGCACGCCGAGGTCGGCCATCGTGGCGAGGAAGGCGTTACGCAGCTGGTTATACCAGCCGTCCAGGTAGCGGCCGTTGTCGTAGCGGACGTACGCCTCCAGCGGGCGCACCTCGTAGCCCAGCTCCGCCGCGTACGCCACGGTGGGCGTGGCGTACCAGGCCGGCCCCGTGGGGTGGTCGCCCTTCGGCGTGAACGGGGAGGGCAGCAGGCTGCCGTCCAGCTCCACCCACTCCTTGCCGACCTTCACCCGTGACAGGTCGACGTGGGACAGGTCCACCAGCCACGAGCCGGGCAGCTTCGGGTCGAAGACCGGGTTGTCGACGTGGGTGGGTGCGCCGAGGCCGACGGTCAGGCCGTTGGCACCGGCGGCGAACGCCATGTTCACGTCGATGCCGACCAGGTACCGCAAGGTGCACTCGGCATCGGTCATCGGCCGTGCCCAGTCGTACGCCTCCTCGAACAGCTTCTCGCCGGGGCCGCGGACATGGAAGCGGGGCAGGTCCTTGAGGACCGGGTGGCCGTCGGGGGCCTCACACGGCGCCGGGTCAACCGGGTCCTTGCCCAGGCTGCCGGGGTTGTGCTCGGAGTGCCGCTTACCGTCGGCGTCGGGCTCGGAGGCACGGGTCGGCGGGTGCAGCGCGGTCATCAGCTCCAGGCCCGTCACGGCCGTGGAGCCGCGCGGCGTCATCACCCGCGACGCGAACACGCCCAGGACGCGGGCCAGTTCGGCCGGCGGGAGCTGCCCGGCCTTGCCCCAGTGCCGGGAGCCGAGCGCGTTCCAGGAGGGGATGCACAGCTGCACGCAGGCCCGCTCCGAGCCGGTGGCGGGACGGTAGATTCGCGCCCACGGACCGAGACCGCGCTTGGTGAGCTTCCAGTCGGCGCGGGCGAGCTGTTTGACGACCTTGTGGTTCTCCGGGATCCGCCCGGCGAGGCGCTCCTCGTCGGTGAGGGTGACCGGCAGGCCGTAGCGCTGCAGCGCGGCCTCGGTCAGGACGAGCAGCGGATCGGCGTCCTTGCCCGGCCCGGACAGCCTCGGCTGGCCCAGCTTGCCCTCGGTGAGCGTCCACTCCACCAGGGACGGCAGGGACTTGGCGGGCACCTCCAGAACCAGGCCGCCGGTGCAGTGCGCCAGCACCTGCCCGTCCGCGTCGACATCCACGACCGCCAGCGGACCGTTCTCGAACCGCGGATCGCTGCCGCCCGCCGGAGTGCCGACCGGAGCCGCCTTCTTCGTACCCGGGCGGCGCGACGTCGTCGTGCTCCTGGTGGTGCGGGCCGGGCCCGAGGCGGCGGCCGGAGCAGCGGCGACAGGGGCAGGGGTCTGGGTGTTCTCGGTTGCAGCCATGTCCGCAGCGGACGTGTCCCTCACCGGCAGGGCCCGTGGTTCCGGCGCGGGAGCGGCCTGACCGGTGAACGCGGCCGGCACCGCGGCGTCGGAGACGGACGCGGCCGCGTCGGCCGGGGCGGGGTAGAGCTCCGCAAGCTTGTCCAGCAGCCGAGCGTAGGCGTCGCGCTCCGGCGGGCGGGGCTCGGTCTTGCCGGCCTCCCAGCCGGACACCGTCGCCCGACGCACCTTCAACGCGGTGGCCACCTCGTCGATCGTCAGACCGTGCGCCGCACGCAGCCGCTTACGCTCCGCCGGCGGCGGCAGCTTGGCGCGGGACGCGACCAGCGCATCCACCGCGTCGAACAACTCGGACTCGGGCATGGAGCACCTCCTGGGCGACACTCTACCCCATGAAACGTACGAATAGCGTGTGTTTGGCGTACGAACTGCGTACGATGCGCGTTCGAGGGTGGAACCAGCGTGCGGCGCCCCTGCTGAGCAAGGGTGCCGCGGTCAGGCTGGATGGCTGGTCAGTCCGACGGGAAGAGGTGATGTGTCTCCGCATTGGTTCGCCACCGGCCGTTGGCGGCGGCAAGGCTCGACACGGGCCGGACATACGTGTCGTAGACGAAGGTCGGGCCGTCCTTCTTCCGCAGCTTCCAGTTCCCGCCGGGCAGCACGCCGCGCACCTGCGGTTTCCTCGTACCGCTCGGAGCAGATCGCCCGGGAGAACCCGGAGCTGCTGGCCTACTCTCAGACCGCCTGACGCAGGTCAGGGACGGCCGCACCCCACCGAGGGGTGCGGCCCCTTGACATGTCCGGAGTCCGTGACTCTGTAAGTACGGAACTGCCGGACTATCGGGGCCCGGTTCCACGGCCGTCCGCACACCGCACACGCCGACCGGACGGCGGCCGCGAGTGCCCGACAGCGCCGACTGCCGGGGGGGAGCGCGCACCTCGTCGCCGGGCGAGCGGGTCAGCTGCTCGCGTACACCCTGTCGCGCGTGCGCCAAGCGATGACTGGCTGCGTACGCGAGCAGCGATGTCGTTTCGAGGTGAGATCGGGAGTCGCACGCTCGCGCGAATCCCCAGCGCCTGTAGCAGTCCCGACCAGGGGAACGTGTCCCAACTCGAAGGGACCGCACGCGTCTTCAGCAAGTCCCTCTTCGCGTCGTACACGCAAGCCCTGGAAGGGCTGCGGGCCACGCTCGACCCGGCATCCTGCACCTGCCAGGCCGGAGCCCACCCCACGGACGTGGACGAGGAATACGGCGTCGAGGCCGGGGTGAGCATGCTGTCCGAGGCCGGCCGTGCCGTGTTCGCCGAGGAGTACGGGCTGGAGGGCGAGGATCTGGCGGCGTTCGACTGCGAGGCGTTCCTCGCCGGCCTCGCCGACGGGGCCGCCGCCCGCATGCGCGAGGCCCACGAGGCAGTGTGGACGTCTCCCATTTCGACGCGCGGTTCCTCCGGGACGACGGCGGGATCGACATCGTCGCCCTGCAGGAGGCGATCCGGCGTTCCTGGGAGGACAACACCGGCCCCGTCGCGCTGTGGTCCGCCCGCCGCTGGCTGGCCGGGCAGGTGCGCGACGAGGAACGGATCGGCCTGTTCCTGTCCCTGTGGATGGGCATCGCCCAGACCTACGACGGCCTGCCCCCCTCGTACGTCCGCGACCTGGTCGCGGCCCTGGACACCATCGGCCCGGACGCCTCGTGCGAGCACCCCCGGCACCCCTGGTCCGCGACCACGCACACGGACTCCCGGTATGAGGCCGTGGTGCATCTGTACGCGCCCGAGGACTACCCGGACACTCCGGTGCCCGCCGAGCTCTCGGCCCGCGAACTGTGGGAATGCCCGGCGCACTACGCCGAGCTGGCACGCGGTGCGCGGGAGGTCGTCCAGCAGCGGCGTCACATGCGCGGCGGCGAGGAGGAGGACTGGTAGGTCCTGGTGCGGGCCGCCCCCGCGGTCCCCGGCACTCACCCGCGTGGTCCGCACGAGTCGTGGTGATGCCGGGAGCGGCACAGGATCGGACGCAGTTCCCCGTGTTCCGCCGTCCCGCGTAGTAGACGTGCGCAGGATGACCACCACCTCAGAACGACCGCGGCCACATCCCCCTCGCCGGACCTCGACCGCACGATGGGGAAGTCGACTAAGCCACCTGGATCTGAAGCACTCCGAACAACGGCGCTGCTCCGGCGGGACTGGAGCCGTGTGGGGGCGGTGAAGAGCAGGGCGCGGTAGCCGTCGAACTTCTCTGGAACACCAGACGGCCCGGCAGCGCGCCAGACGCAGGCACCGTGTCACGGGCCTGCGCCAGCATGTCTTGCACCGCGCATGGTCTTCTCGCACGTATGACGGTGCCCCACATCGCAGGGCTTCGGCGTAGCCGACGGGCGCCCGTTTTGTGATCATGCGAGGCCGAGGAGTGCGAGGGGTCGGCGGGCATCGCGTGCGTTGCGACGGAGGCCGGCGGCGATGTGCTCAACGCCGTTCAGCCGAAGGGCGCCGACGGCGAGGTTGCGCCAGGTCGCCATCGCACGGGGTGCGTTGCCGGTCCGCAACTGGGAGGCATCCTCAGCGAAGGTGGTGTCGCGGACGTGGCGCAGGGCCTCGATCTTCCAGTGGTCGCGGATCATTCTCGCGAGTTCGACGGGGGTGGCCTGCTCAGCGGTCAGGCTGGTGACCGCGCCAAGCCGCAGCTGCGGCCGATTTCACCGACCTCGTGGCAGACCAGACACGCACCCTGGGCGCCGACCACCCAGAGACCCAGTCCTGCCGGTACCACCTCGCCGACTGGCGGGGCGCGGCGGGGAACCCGGACGCGGCGGTAGCCGATTTCACCGACCTTGCGGAGAGCGAGACGCGTACGTTCGGCCCCAATCACCCCAGCACCCTCGATGCCCGGTACCGCCTCGCCGTCTGGCGATGGCAGGCGGGGGACAAGGCCATGGCGGTAGCCGACCTCACTACTGAAGTTGATTGGGCGATGTCGGGTCATTCGCCTGACAGTGGGCTCTAGCGCAGGCATGTCGTCGCCAGCGATGATGTGCGACATGTTCGGAAGGTTGCGCGACAAGCGCGGTGAGCGTGACAGCCAGCGGACTCCGGTGCTGCCGTCGGATACCGTCCTGATCGTCGAACGGCCCTCCGGTGTGGTCGAAGGTTCCTGCTCGCAGCAGGTCGAGGTCTGGTACGTCCACTGCGCGACGCGCCGCGTCGGCGCCGGGACGACTTCGAGCCGTATTTCGTCGCCCGCTGTGCGTGCGAATGGCTCGGTACAGCGTATGACGCGCAGATTACGGGCGCGCTGGCGGCCGCGTCGGCGGAGGCCTTCGGTCACGGTCGAGCCGTCGTGTCGAATGTGGTGCGGATGCTGGACTAAAAGGGTGTTGCACAAGGCCGTGATCAAGCAGCCGGAAGCGAGAGGCCGGGCTTGTCGGGTCATGCGGCGAGGGCGAGGTTGTGCATGCGGGCCACGGCCTGGACCGCAAACTGTCCCTTGGAGTTGGGGCCGGACCGCAGGATCGCAAAGTCTAGATCATCCGCTTTGGCGGGCCCTTGCGACAAATAGCGGCCATCTATCCATATTTTACCGCTCTTTATGGGGAAGATCCCGTAGGGAGCGATGCCGCGGCCCTGATGGCTGGGGTCCGGTTTCCAGCCGGGCGCGAAGGCCAGCGATTTGAACCGGTCGTTGTCGTTGAGGCAGTGAGCTGCCGTGATGATGAGGGACTCGGTCGGCGAGGACACGGAGGACGCCGAGCAGAACTCGTCTCGCTTGCCGGGATCCGACTGCGGGTCGTCGTCATCGTTGATGAGAAAGACACCTGCTGTCGCAACGCCCCTGTTGTCATAAGCGGAGGACGCTCGCATGAGCTTGTCCAGCGTGGGAGGGGCCTTGGTGCGGCCGCCTTCAGCGGCGGGGCCCTTGCGAAGGTCAACGGGCACCGCGTTGGCGATGCGCTCAGGCGTCCAGTAGGCCTCTGCAGCCTTGGCCTCGGCGATCTCTTCGGGCGTCGCCCGAAGCGGGTCCTTCTTTTGCCGTGTGTCCGTCTTTGTCGGATCGACCGTACGAGGCGGGACTGCCGGAGGGGGCGGGCTGGTCGCCGATCGGGACGCCTTTGACGGCATCCCGGTCTGCGCGGGCACGGGTAAAGCAGAATCACTTACGACTCCTAACAAAAGGCGGCTTGTGGATCTCCGGGAGTGACGGCGTGTCAGTTTTCGTTGGTGCTGACCGAAGGGGGTGCGAGCCAGTCGAGACCCGGAAGACCGCTGCCAGGCCCTGGGAGATCGAAGACGAGTTGTGGGCGCGCATCGAGCCGCTACTGCCGGTCGTCCCGCGCAATCCCGCGGCGTCCAGGTCGTAAGCGTCTGGATAGTCGCAAGGTGCTGTGCGGGATCCTGTTCGTGCTGTACACCGGGATCCGCTGGGAGTTTCTGCCCCAGGAGCTGGGTTTCGGCTCGGGGATGACCTGCTGGCGACGGCTGCGGGACTGGAATGAGGCCGGGGTCTGGCAGCGCCTGCACGAGCTGCTGCTCTGCGAGCTGCGGGCCGCAGACCTGCTGGACTTCTCCCGGGCTGCGGTCGACTCCAGCCACATCCGCGCGATGAAGGGCGGGCCGACTACCGGTCCGTCCCCGGTGGACCGGGGCAAGACCGGCAGCAAGCACCACCTGATCGTCGAGGCGCACGGCATCCCGCTCGCGACGATCACCACCGGCGGTAACCGCAACGACGTCACCCAACTGATCCCGCTGATCCAGGCCGTCCCGCCGATCCGCGGCAAGCGCGGCCGGCCACTGCGCCGCCCCAAGCACCTCTACGCCGACCGTGGCTATGACCACGAGGTCTACCGGGACAAGGTTCGCCGGTTCCAGATCACCCCGCACATCGCCCGGCGCGGCGTCGGGCACGGCTCCGGCCTGGGCGTCTACCGCTGGGTCGTGGAAGGGGCGATCGCGCTGCTGCACTGGTTCCGGCGCCTGCGTACCCGCTGGGAGATCCGCGATGACATCCACCATGCGTTCGTCACCCTCGGCTGCGCCGTCATCTGCTGGCGACGACTGCGCACCGCACTTTACTGGGAGTGAGGGCAGGCGATGTGCTTGAGGAGATGGCCTGCTCGATGCGTCAGAACGCACTCGTACCAGTCGAGCCCGCACAGCCTCACAGCCGGGATTTCGGTACGTCGACCTCACATCGTTCGCCGGGCCCGCTCGCACGCCGCGTCGCGGCCCAGTTCGTACTCGAAGCGTGCCGGCTCGGTGTTTCGAGTCAGCGGTGGTCGACGTAGGCGACGAGCCCGCCGACGGTCAGGCCCAGCGCGCATCCGCGGCGGAAGGATTCGTGGCGCATGCCCGGAGTGTGCTGGGCGTCGGTCATCGCGTACGGTGCGCGGATCCCCAGTTCCACGCCGCACAGGCATACGACGTATCCGTGACGCAGGGCGGCGGCCTGCCACTCGGGGTCGTGCGGGACCCAGGTGCGGGAGTAGAGCTCACCGTCGGGCGTCCGCAGTTCCAGCCGGGAGTAGGTGTATCCGAGGCGCTGCGCCAGTTTTGGCTGTTCATCGGGTATCTCGTGCAGCTCCCATCCGGGGATCGAGGGCAGATCGCAGAAGACCTCGGGCGGTAGGCGCCTCATGCCGAACAGGATGGCGCCTTCGAGCTGCGGTTCCTCGGGTATCTCGTCGAGCGAGGCTCCCTTCGGCACGACGTACCCGAAGTGGCCCACGCCCACGGCATGCCTGAACTCGAAGAGGGCAGTGGGCATGCGGGGTGTCTGTGCGGGATCGATGGTGATTGTGCCTTTCGCAGTCTCCAGGCCCCCCAGCACGCACTCGAGCTGCAGCGCGGGGTCGTCGCAGAACAGGATCTGCCCGAGGTCGTCGACCTGTTCGAACTGATACCAGCTCATCTCCTGCAGCCCTTCGGTTGGTTGCGGTTCCGCGTCCGCGAAGCAGACGACTCAATGTTGAACCATCCTATTGAAGGATCGTTGAACAATCCAGGAGCAAAGAGCGTCCAGCCGTGACTGCCGCGCATTCATGCTCACCCTCACCTTCGGCTGTACCGGTGCCGGAGCAGACGGTAGAGCCTGAGCACGGCGCTGGGCGAATGGCTCAGTGACAACCCTGCGACCGTGATGGGTGACGAAAAACGTGGGTGGGGCCACCCCCCCGCCGACGAGGGGTGGCCCCACCGTGCTGACGCCTGGCTGTGCGTCAGTTCATGCCGCAGGTGCGGCTAGGCAGTGTCCCGTGGATCTCCGCATGAGGTAATTGATCAATGAGCTACTTCATGTACGACGTCATGGGCGGGACGGTCGACGAACCTGATCCGGAGATGATGAGGCGAGTGCTCGACGGTCTGGTACAGGCCGATGACGAGCACCCCGATGTCTCACTCACCCATGAGAGCGGGTGGTCCCTCAGCGCCTTCGGCGACGGTCTGCTGGTCTGGGAGAACCCGGACGAGGACTCGATGGCTCCCGGGGAGATACGCGATGTCTCCCGCGAGGAGGTTCTCCGGCTCTTCGGACTGCTGGCGGCGGGTGATATTGCATCGGTTGAGGCGCTCTCCTGGCAGAGGTGACCGGCCCGAGCGTCAGGCCCGGACCCAGAGGAAGATGGCTGCGACTTGAAGTGCCGCGAGGTAGTG
>NZ_JBICAJ010000038.1:0-12097 GCF_043088925.1 Streptomyces sp. NPDC014006
GAGCGAGCAACTTCCACTCCTGATCGGTGAGTTCATGACGACGTATCACCCCACCATGATCCACCACCCACTGATCTTTGAAGACGGACCCTAGTCCTGGAGCCCTGGCTGGATCACTCCAGGTCGTCCCATGACCATGGAGAGGCAGCACTCCCATTGGGCTCACGCCCGAACCGGAACTGCCCCAAGTTGCCTTCAGCTCCAATGAATTGCTCGAAGAATCCTAGGGCGGGAAGCCGTGCGGTCAGGACGTTTAACTGCTCCTGTGCCCCTACCTCCCGCAACTCCTCCAGCAGCTGGACCACCTCGAACGGGTGGTCGAGAGGTGCGTTAGCAGCGGCCCGTGCGGCCAGGACGCTCAACTGCTCCTCTGCCCCCGCCTTCAGCAAGGCCTTCAGCAGCGGGATCACGCCGAAAGGGTGGTCGAGGGGTGCGTGGGTGGCAGGGTCGCGGGCCAACAGGGTATTCATCTGCTCCTGTGCCCCCGCCTTCCACAACGCCTCCAGCAGCTTGGCCACCGCGTCTGGGTCGTCGAGGGGTGCGTGGGTGGCAGGGTCGCGGCCCAGCAGGGTATTCATCTGCTCCTGTGCCCCCGCCTCACGCAACCCCTCCAGTAGCTTGGCCACCGCGTCTGGGTTGTCGAGAGGTACGTGAGCGGCGGCCTGCGCGGCTAGGGCCTCCGCCTGCTCCTGCGTCCCCATCTCCCGCAACCGGGACAGCAGCCGGGCGAACGGGTCCGTGTCGTCGTCGAGGGGTACGTGGGTGGCGCGGCCACGGGCCGCCAGAGTGTCCATCCGCTCCTGTGCCCTCTCCAGCCACAACTCCTCCAGCAGCTTGGCCACCGCGTACGGGCTGTCAAGGGGTACGTGGGCGGCGGCCCGTGCGGCCAGGACCTCCGCCTGCTCCTGTGCCCCCGCCTCTCGCAACTCCTCCAGCAACTGGAACACCGTGTTTGGGTTGTCGAGGGGTACGTGGGCGGCGGCCCGTGCGGCCAGGACCTCCGCCTGCTCCTGTGCCTCCACTACCCGCAGCAAGCCCAGCAGGAGGGGGAGCAGGTGCGTGTCATTGTCGAGAGGTACGTGGGTGGCGGGGTCGCGAGCCAGCAGAGTGTTCATCTGCTCCTGTGCCCCCACCTCCCGGAACGCGTACAGCAGCAAGGCCACCTCGTCCGGGTGGTCGAGAGGTACGTGGGCGGCGGCCCGTGCGGCCAGAACCTCCGTCTGCTCCTGTGCCCCCGCCTTCAGCAACGCCTCCAGCAACTGGAACACCCATGGGTTGTCGAGGGGCGCGTGGGTGGCGGGGTCGCGGGCCAGCAGGGCGTTTATCTGCTCCTGTGCCCCCGCCACCCGGAACGCGTACAGCAGCAAGGTCACCTCGTCCGGGTGGTCGAGAGGTACGTGAGCGGCGGCCCGTGCGGCCAGGACCTCCGCCTGCTCCTGTGCCCCCCAATCCCGCAACGCCTTCAGCAGCCAGACCACCGCGTCTGCGTGGTCGAGGACGACGTGGGTGGCGGGGTCGCGAGCCAGCAGGGTGTTCATCTGCTCCTGTGCCCCCGCCTCTCGCAACTCCTCCAGCAGCCAAACCGCCGCGTTCGGGCTGTCGAGGGCGGCGTGCGTGGCGGGGTCGCGCGCCAGCAGGGCGGTGACTTGCTCGTGCGCGCCACCCTTCCGCAGTACCCGTAGCAGCTCGCCGACGGCGGACGGGTCGTCGAGGGAGGCGTGCTCGACGGCCCATTGGGCGGGGCGCGGGTCGGCGGGGTGCAGGGTGTGCAGGTGGTCAACGAGGTAGTGGGCGGCGCGGGGGTCGTTGTGGGTGGTGGCGTTTTTGTGGAGTTGGGCGGCGTCGCGGTATAGGCCGCGGGCCCAGGCAGCGTTGCCGAGTGCGGTTAGGTCGGAGGGGTGGGCGTGGTTGGCGGCGGCGGTCCAGAAGTCGATGGGAGGGATGGTCTCGTTTCGGTGGCGGCGGCCGTGCTGGTCGAGGTAGTCGGCCAACTGATAGTGGGGTCCTGGCGTGTTCTGGGCGGACCGCCCGGTGCTGGCGGCGTTCGCGCCGGTGGGTCGGCGGTTGCGCTGGTTGCGGGCGGCGCCGGTTTTGACGGGGGTGAGGATGCCGCGGATGCCGTTGCAGGGTGTGGTGACGTAGGCGAGGGCTTGAGGAAGCCAGTCGTCATTGAGAGCGTCGTATTCGGCGTCGGTGAGGTAGCCGGGGGCGGCGGCGGCCAGCCAGTCCAGCGGGACGTGCGGGCCGGCACCGAGACGGCGGGCGTCCATGGCAGCATGGATCAGGGCCCGGGTGGCATTCCGGGATACGTCGTAGCGATCGAGTAGGGCGGGCACCCCGGCCAGGTACTGGGTGATTTGGGCGTTTTCTGCGCGTTCGGCGGCCTCGGTGAGCCGTGCATCATCGCCGGCGATGTCAGCGAGCTCGGCCAGTTCTTCAGGAGTGAAGGCTTCCGGTACGTCGATCTTGTGCCCGTGTAGCAGTTCTCGGGCCTGAGCGTGCCGGTCCGGGTCGGTGCGGATGGTCAGGACGTCCCAGTGCTCGGGCCACAGGGTGGCCAGCACCAGCACCGGGGCGCGCGACTGGTCGTGCAGCAGGCTGCGCACACCCGCCGCGACCTGCTCGCCAAGCTGGTCCGGGCCGAGGTAGAGCTGGGCCTCGTTCAACCACACCACGGTGCGCGGGGCAATGTCCTCAAGGTCACCCAGCACTGCATCCGGGCGGGCGGGGCTTAGGGGATGCCACAACCGCCAGGAGGCAGGTAGCTCCCGGACCGCCTCCCACAGAGCGCGGGTCTTGCCCGTGGAGGAACCGCCGACCAGGACCGCGATGCCGCTGCGCCCGGTCTCCGCGGCGTCGACCACCGCCGCCAGACGTTCATCGTGCGCGCGCTGGACGTAGGCGGGCAGGACCCCGAACCGGTCACAGGAGTTACCGGTATCCAGAGCCGGGTGGACTTCCAGGTCAGCCAGGACGCGTCTGTCGTCGAACTCGCCGAGCGGCAGCCCGACGCCCTGCGCCATCCGGGCCTGGACCCACAGATCGCGCACCCGCCCGGCCAGATCTGAGGCATCCCACGCAGCCCCGCGGGCCAGCACCACGGCAACGGAAACCACATCGGCCTGGTTGGGCGGTTGAACCGGATCACTGATGATGCGGCGGACGGTATCCCGGCTTGGTGCCCCAAGGATCGCGTGGTCTTCGGCATCGGCACTGTCGATGTCCGCAGCAATGTCATCCAGGCTCGGGGCGCCTGCCGCCAGATAGACCTCGTACAGCAGGTCCTTCAGTTCCCGAAGCGCACGCGGCCATCCCACTCGTGCCTGCTCCAGCGCCCGGGACCGCTTGTGTCGCGCCGGGTCGCCTCCCGTGTCGCCACTCATCGCACTACCTTCCCCGGCCCGGCATCCGGTATGGCCCTGAACAGCACCATTGTCCGCTTCAGTGGATGGTTTGTCGCAACTCGGAGTCGATCTCTGCGGGGGCCCCAGCGTGGACAGCGAGCCGGCCGGCTGCCCACCCGCCTATCACGATCCCGTGGAGGTCCCCATGTCCCGTTCGCCCCTGAACCTGACCGATGCTGTGCTGCGCGGTGCCATCTCCGGCCCCGGCCGGGCCATCAGCACCCGGCTCCTGGAACAGCTCACTTCCATGTTCGACCCGGCCACCCCCTTCGGGGTCTTCCTGCTTGGGCTCGCCTCCGCCGTCGCGTTCGCCCTGCTTTCGCGGGGATGGCGCCGCTTCCGGCAGCTCGATCCCGCCTCACCGCTTGGGATGATCGCGTTCACCGCCGTCGGTGCAGCGGTGGTGGTGATCCCGGCGCTGTTCTACCTGCACTACGCCGCGGTCCGGCTGTGACCGTTCCTGGTCCTCTCGTGCGGTGCGTCGTGCGGCCAGGCGCCGCTGCTGGGCACGCTCTGACCTCCGGCCGGGCCTATGCGCCACAGATCCGGCCGGACGGGAACATGCCTCATATGCCTGAACCCATGTCGCCAGCCTGACCTGGGCAGGCATGCAATAACGCTAGATAACAGCGACGGTCAGGGCCCTCGTAGTGGCGGTCAGCGCCTACCCTGACAGGGCCGTCCCAGCGGTCATCCCCCGAGCTCCTGGGGCGGCGCCGACTCGGTCGGCATAGACCCGGTAGGCCTTCCGCCCCGCCGGTGCCGCCCCGTCGGCGGCGAGAGCGGCACACGCCTCCAGGGCCGCCCGGTGGACGCTGAGCGGTGCGGCCACCCGCAGCGAGTAGCCCTGGCCCCGCCGGATGGACCGCCCGCCACGCAGCGCGTCCCGTACGACTACGTCGGCCGCGTCCTGCAGATGTTCGGCGAGCAGGCCGGGCACGTCGATACTCACCACCGGGTCGGCAGGCGCGGAGGCCTCGGGCTCGGGCTTCTCCTCACCGCCCAGCTCCCCCAGCAGCTCTACTGGGTCGTTCGGCACGTCGCGGGCGCCGGCGGAGTCGAGTACGCGTCGGATGACCTTGGGGTCAACGTCGTACTCCCGGGCGAGGGCCTTCACCGCAGCACCCTCTTCCTGGTAGGCGGCAACGATGGCGGCAGCCTGATCGGAGCTGAGGCGGGATGGCCTGCCCAGGACCTTGCCCGCGTTCCGCGCAGCCGCGACGCCGTCCCTCGTGTTTTCACTGATCATGTCCCGCTGGAATTCGAGCACCCCGGCGAGCATCGTGACGAACAGCTTCGTCATCGGGTCCTCGGAGGTGAGGTCCATCCCGGACCAGGCGCCGGACGCAATGCGCAGATGCAGGCCGCGCCGCCGGAGGACGTCGCGGACATCGAGCACGTCCTGGACCGAACGGAAGAGGCGCGCGGCGTCCGCCAGACGTACGACGTCGCCGACTGCCGCCTCGTCGAGCAAGCGCTGAAACCCGGGCCGCTTCAGCGGGTGCAGGCGGCTCGAGGTGGCCGGGTCCTCGTAGACCGGCGACCCGCTGGCGACGTAGGGCTCCAAGTGATGCTTCTGCCGCAGATTCGTCTGCTTATCCGTCGAATGCCGCATATAGAGCCGGTCCACGATCGAGTCTCCTCCGAGAGCGAGCGGGCCGCAGGGCACCAACGGCCGTCCCTAGCACTCTATGGGGGCGAAAAGGGGAGGCGCAAAGATGCCGAACGCCGCATTGGATTGATCACGGGATTGCCACGGAGATCGATTGGAACATCCAATCACGACAACAGGGGGCGCAGACGGCCGTTTTCGCCTCCCCCGACCCACGGATTGAGGTCGTGTGACGCACGTCACCCAAACAGTCGGAGGGGCCAGGTGCCTGTACTTGGGCGAAAGAGCGCTCTGCCGTCCCCCCGTCTCTCGGACAGGGGCCTTGACCGTGAAGGACAACCGCAGTGAGCGAACCCAAGCGCTGGCGAAAAAAGCCCGACCAGGAGCTCCACACCCTGGGCGAGCCGTCGCCCTCGCTGTCACCAAAGGAGCGGAAGCAGTGGGAGAAGGTCAGGGCCAACGAGAAGTCCTTGCGCCGTATCACCCGCGCGTTGGCGACGGCCGAACATGAGAACCCCGTCTTCGCGGCGGCCACGAAGGGCTTTCTCACCAAGCTGGAGAACAGTGGCCCCGTCGCAGGCAACCCGCTCACCTACCTGATCAAGATCATCAGGCATGAGGCGGGCGCGCACCGCAAGAAGATCGCGGAGGAGCAGGCCCGCGTGTATCCCGTCGGGGACGACATCCATCTCCTGGACACCACGGACTCGGTCACCCCCGAGGACCTCGTGGTGCTCAAGGAGATCAAAGAGTCCCTGAAGGAGAAGCTGCCGCTCCTGCGCAAGGAGTTCAGCAAGCAGGAGTACAAGGTCTTCCTGCTCACGGAGGCAGAAGGCATGAACTCCCGCGAGATCAGCGAGGCGCTGGGAGGCACGGTATCGCCGGGGGCCGTCCGCCAGTCGTTGCTCGCGGCCCGGGAGAAGCTGAAGCGCCCTGCGGTCCGAGCGCGTTTGGGGGTCTCACCCCTGGCGGAGCAGCAGTAGCAGCCGTTCCCTCGGGCGCACGGGACGTTTCGACAGCGTCCCGTGCACACCGAGGGTGGGTTGCTCAGCCCGCCTCGGAAGGAGAAGAACAAGATATGGAAATGGAAGATCACCCCAGGGCGAGCGTGTCCTTGTGGATCGCCTCGCACGTGATCCTGCTCTGGTCCATCGTCGTGCACTTGGTCGACCGAGTTCTACTGCTCTTGACGCCGACACCGCGAAGCGCGCGGTCGGCTCATCGTTCGGCCATGACCTTGGCCGCGCTTGCCCTCGCGTCACTATTGCCGTCCCGGGAGACGGAGCCGGCACCACACAGGAACAACTGACCGGTCTAGTGGGCCGGGGTCCTCCTAACTAACACAGGAGGGCTCCGGCCCACTGGTATTTCTACCGGCACACAGGGTGCGGGACTGGGCTCGACGGAGCCCAGGGAGAGGGGCCGCTCGTACAGCGGGCGCCCCCGACTAAGGGGCCACAGCCAGTGCAGGTCACGTTCGACTTCGGCACCGCCGTATGGACGATCATGGGAATTCTCGTTGGTGTCGGTGCCTACCAGTGGTCCCAGCCGACCCTCCCCAGCACGCCAACGGCTCAGCCCATGGGCATGACCAAGGGCGAGCGACTGGTCCTTGCACTCACTGCGGCGGTCGCGGTGATCACCTTCGGCGCCTACATCTCGCACGGCGTGAAGAAGGTCGAGATCGACAAGCCCGTGCCGACGGTCTCGACCACGATCTCGCCGACGGTCTCGACCACGATGCCGCCGATGGTTTTCATGACGGCCTCGGAGTTGCTGAAGTAGACGGCACCCGACCGGTAACGAGGGCGGCCCCCATCCGATGGGGACCGCCCTCGACCGTTTCCGTCCCCCGGGTCACTGGATTGATGAGGCGACGCGACTGTTCCGCTGCGACCTCGGGCAGGGTTCACCAGTCGCCGGACGGTCCGGCGAGGAAGAGGGGGAACCTGATGAGCCAAGATCTGAACGCGGAGTTGTCCCGCATCTATGAGCTCTGCATCGAACAGGTACGCAAGATCGCCGCGCTCGACCCGACCAAGCCCGTAGAGGGATGGGACCAGTACACCTGCACGTCGGCCCACGAGTTCGCGGCGGACGCCGAGAGGGCGTGGATCGGGGCTCACCCCAAGTACGAGGTGCGTGACCCATACGGGGCAATTATGGGCGGCGTTCCCATCGGGCGTGAAAGCGTCTCCGGGGACTCGCCTACGCGATACATCACGTACGGGCTGACGTCCTTCGGCCGTGTCCTGCAATGCATCGAGGCCATGCGCGTCGGCCGATTCGACCCGCACGTGCCAGGCGGCATCATCCGAAACGACCAGGACTGAACCAACCGGGGGCCGGCACTCAGCTCTACCCGAGCGGTGGACCGTTTTCGCCTCCTGACCTCGCAGAACGCCCCGGCCGTGGAGGACAAGATGCGCGCCTACCGTGAGGCGGGGGCGCGCATCGAGGGCCTGTTCATGGGCGTCCCGCAGGCCATGAGCAACCAGGGCATCGTCAACCGCTACTTCGAGCAGCTCGCCGACCGCGGCCAGGGACGGCTGACCGTCCAGGCGAACGCAGACGAGTCCTACCGCGGCATCCTTGAGCTGGCCGACCGCGTCGACCAGGCTGCACTGGTCGACCTGGCGAGCGTCTACCGGCGCGGCGAAAGCAAGCCCCGCTACAGCAACACCCTGGACGCCGCGGGGGCCTGGGCGGCCCCCCCCCCGGCCCTGCGGCAGACCCTGCAGACCGAACGGGACCGTCCCTGGACGGCCTCCGAGAGCGACAGCTTCGTCGCCACCCAGCTGAGGCTGCGTGAAGCCAGCCGGGAACTGGGCGGTGAGTGGCCTGCCCGCTTGGCTGCGATCGAGAAGCAGGCGCGGCCACTGCTCACCCAAGCCGCCGGCGCACAGCTCGGCCCGGTGCGTCCCTCCGCTGCGGCCGCGCGTTCGCGCAGCACCACCACCCGCTCCAAGCCCGCGCCTGGATCTTCCGCCAGCCCAGACCGGACAGCTCCTCGTCCTGGGCCGGACAGCCCCGAGCACCGCCAGGGACGCAGTAGGTAGTAGGCCAACGGCGTAGGGGGCTGCACGAGGGGCGCGGGACGCCTGTGCCGGTCTCAAATACACATTGAAGGCATAACAAGCAACGTATGGGTCGGGCTGGTGACCCCGCCGCGGCCAAGCGGCAGGTCACCAGCCCGTTCTGCGTGGGTCGCGCGCCAATCGCAACCCGTGTGTCCCCAGAGTGAAGCGCCAGCAGCAAACTGAGGGATCTGCGTCAGGTGAACATCGTCCACTCCGCTGCAGTGCTTCTACTGTGGACCTGATTTATTTAAATGACGCTGCCTCAAACCGGGACGGCACGCGGGGCAACCCCCCACTACGCCTGCAACACCGCAGGTGGGGGGGTATCCGGCTGGACAGATATCACCTGGACGGAAAACGGGTTAACTACTCGGCCATTAGCGGTCGCATGCCCAGCTCTGAGATCGTTGCTGCTGGCGGTTCCTAACGTCAACTCCCAGCGGCCGTACGCCAATCGGCCCATGGATACGTCAAGAGCCTCCCGGATCCCTCGATCGCACATCGGGCTCTCGCCAAGCCGTCCCGTGATCCCCCGGATCCGAAGTCGCCAGCAGCGGGGCGGCGGTCCCTGACCGCCGCCCCCCGGAAAGACTGAGGGACCTTTCATGACCATGCACAACCGCGGCCAGGTCGACGACTCACACAGCACCCCGAGCATGCCGGCGTTCGGCATGCCTCAGGCGCTGGTGATCCTCGGCTTCCTCTTCGCCGCCGTCGTCCTCCGACTGACTGCCCACATGAGCGTTCGGGACATCGTGATGCTCCTGACCGTCGCTGGCATCGCCAGCGTCGGCGTTCTGCTCGCCACCGGATTCAACAACCGCCCAGGCGGTCACAGCCTGCTGCGTCGGCTGCTGAGCGCCGCCCTCACGTCCGGCTCGGGCAACTGAGGGGCGGCGTCATGGGACGTCCGGAGAAGCCAGTCGATCAGCCCGTGTACGCCCTGAAGGTGCTCGCTGAGATTCTGCGCTCGATGCGCCGCGAGGCGAACCTGACATTCGCAGACTTGGCGGCCCGTACCCACTACTCGGCTTCGCAGCTCCAGCGCGCGTCAGGCGGCATGGATCTTCCCACGTGGCACGTCGTGCGGGCGTACACCGAAGCCTGCAGCGCCTTGTGCGACGAGGCCACGAAGGCGAAGAACATGAACTTCGCCAGGGTGGCGCACGATGCGGCCAGCGATGCGATGCGCAGCGTGCGGCGCGACGCTCGACGTTCCACAGTGCTGCCCAAGCCGCAGTATGTGAGGGATCAGGCCGACCTGAGTGGTGCCCTGCGCGATGCATGGGCGCGGGCGGGCCGCCCCTCTATGCGTGACATGGAGGCCGACAGTTTGGGGCTGCTTCCTCGCAGTACAGCGCACGCCATCTGCAAGGGCCGCACGGTGCCCAGGAACTTCCGGCAGTTCGTCGCCTTTCTTGACGCGTGCAACGTCACAGGTGCGGCACTCAAGCCCTGGTACGGCGCGTTCCTCAAGGTCTTCGGCATGCCCTACGACGGCGACGTCGCCGCGGTACTGGGGTTCTTCACCGGCTCCTCTGCCCGAGAGTCACTGCTCGACTTCTACCTGGAAAATTGCACGACCAAGGAAGAGGAGACACAGAGGTTGATGGCCATCGCGCGCCTCTACCCCCGCGACGCGATGCCGTTCTGGGTCGTGGTGGGCGGGGACCAGGCCGTCCCCTTCAACACGCCGATCATAGGAGACCTCCTTGAAGTAATGACTGTCGAGATCCCGCGCAACGCAGAAGGCGGCCAGCGGCAGACTCTAGCGGCGTGATGCTGGGTGGGGGCGGCCAGCGCCGCCCCCACCCAGCGCGTCATGCGCGGGGTCTGAGACCGATCGTGCCCATGCGAAGGATCGTCCGCAGCAGCTCGGCCCAGACCGCGCGTGGTTCGTAGCCGAGAAGCATCAGGCACGCTCCTCGCCGGCGCCGCGCCAGGCGCTGGGTACGAGTCCGGGCATGCGGTGCTCGACCTGGTGGACGTTCTTGCTGCACCCGGCGAAGGGGCCGCTGGAGCCGCGCAGCTCGCGCAGGCAGGGGTCGAGGTGGTCGCGGTGCCACACGCTGGGACCGGTGTAGCCGCAGGTGGCGGGGTCGGTGAGTTCCTGCCAGCTGAGCCAGCAGGCGGGCGGGCGACGGCGACGGGGTGTTCCCACCACAGGTGGCACCAGCGGGCGTCGGCCGACGGCTCGGCGAGGTAGCCGGGGACGAGGACGCCCTCGACCCACTCGATCAGCGCGCGCAGCTCGTCGTCGTACTGCGGGGGGTCGAGCAGGAGGATGAACGGCGGGTACTGCCACTCGTCCTCGGGCTGCGTCTCTTCCTCGAGGCCGTCGCCGTCCTCGGCCGCGTCAGCGAAGGCCTCGCCGGGCTCCGCGCCGGCGCCCTGGCTCAGCGTCTCGACCAGGGCGGTGAGGCGGGCCACGGTCGCCTTGAGGTCCTCAACGTCCTGGAACAGGCCGACGGGGACGTCGAAGTCGGGTTCATCGGCCACGGCGGGCTGCCTTCCTCTCGTCGTAGGCGGCGACGGCGCGCTTGGTGATGGCCCTCTCCTCGGCCTTCATCTGCGGGCCGATGTGGGCCATGGCGTCTTCCTCGTACTAGGGGCGCAGGGCGATCTGGGCGACGGGCATGCCGGTGGCCATCAGCAGGGCGGTGCCCCGCTTCATGGCGCGGACTTCGGCGGGGTCCAGGACCTGCTCGCGTTGCTCGCCGACGCTGTAGCTGTAGCCCTCCTTGGACTTGGAGTAGGAGCCGCGGTGGACGGAGTGGGCGACGACGAGGGTGGAGACGCCCTGGGCGAAGTTCCAGTCGTCCAGTCCGACACCGATGATTTTCTTGGTGGCGGCCGACCACATGGCGTCCATGCCGACCTCGCCCCAGGCCTTCACGCCCTGGCGGTAGCTCTGCAGGATCGTCACGGGGGTGATGCCACGCGAGCCCAGGTGGGAGTACAAGTCGGCGATCTTGCAGATGTTGGCGGCTTCGTCCAGGACGGCGCGCATCGGCTCGGGCAGGCGGCCGCCGTGGCGCTCTCCGGCTTCGGCACCGGCGGTGAACACGGCGTCGGCGAGGGCGGCGACGACCGCGCTCGCGGGGCCGTGTTGATCAGCAGCTTCTCCACCGCACGGAACTTGGAGCGTGGCTGACCTTGGGCTCAGCTTCGTTCTGTCCACTCCTTGAGCGCATTGGCCAGGGTGCGGATATCCATCGGCTGGGCAGCGACCTGCTCGGCAAGGTCTGCGGCTTCCTTGGCGGTGAACCTTACGGGCAGGCCGCTGGCGGTCAGGTAGCCGACAGCGACTGCCGCGCCGAAGAACTGGTTGCTGTGTTCCAGAGCCGGGATTCGGACCAGGGACTGAAAAAGAGCCGCAGCTCGGTGGTGAGGGCGGAGGTATACGGGTTCCCCCATGACGCGGAAGGCGTGTCGTGCCCGTGCCGCTTCCAGGGCTCCCCAGTCCGTGACATCAGGGTCGCCCAGCTGCGTGCGGGCGATCTCCAGCAGCCATGCGAGATCTACTGTGAGGTCCATTGCGGGCAGCCAACCTCATGCTGCCGTGGAGCTGGGACCCGGTCCGAACCGGCGGGCGAACTCCTCGCGCATGCCGGGGGCGCTGATGAAGCGGGCACTGCCCTCCAGGAACCGGGTGCGCGCTAGATCGGCTGCCAGCCGCCGGCTCGCGTACTGATCAGGTTCCTCGTGACCGTCAGCGGCGAGACGCTGCAGTTCTTCGTATGTCTCGTCGTCGACCTCGATGCGGATCTCCTTTGCCATGGGACCACGGTAGCCGGGCCGAAGACTGGCGGGGAGGGATGAGCTGAAGCCAGTCAGCAACTTGCCCGCGGTCCTGCCCGGGGGACAGTGGAGCGGGCTAGCTAGGGTCCGTCTTCAAACGGATCATGCCCAGAGCAGCAGCGACGCGAGACTGACCGCTGCCTCGTATGAGGTGGCGGTCTTGTCGTATCTGGTGGCAATGCCGCGGAAGCCTTTGAGGT
>NZ_JBICAJ010000039.1:0-11504 GCF_043088925.1 Streptomyces sp. NPDC014006
CCTCCGTGCGGTGCAGTCCTAGACAGCTCCACCACACCGGAGGTCTTCGCCATGATCAAGCCCCGTGGCTGTCAACAACGCTCGTGATCAATACACTGTCGATGGTCTCCACAGATTGCAGCTCAGGGGTCACAGCCGCCTCAGCAGGGAGTGCGTGGCCTGAACCGCTTCCTTCAGAGCGCTGCCCGGGCCCTACCAGTTCACTGCCGTGGGTGTCCTGTGGGTAGTCCCCAGCGCCGGTCACCCAGAGGTTGAGCGGGAGGAGCAGCGAGGACAAAGCAGAGGTCAGGTCGTACAGCGCCCGGCGGGTGTTGTCTGGCTCAGCGAGGTCGGGATGCGTCTCCAGTTGGTGTGCGAGCTGGCTGAGCTGGGAGACCAGCTCATCCGGGGAAGGAGTCACCGGTCTCGCCCCTCCCCGGCCACGGCGGTCGTCTCGTCGGAGACGGCGCAGAGGCTCCAGTGCACGCGGTGCAGGTGGACGGTGTATGGCGGTCCGGCTCTCCCGATACGAAAAGGAGCGGTAGAGACAACGGCATGCGGTCAGTCACCCTTTCGTGCGGTGGCGGCCCGGGCGATACGGGCGAGGTGCTCGAAGTCGGCGTCGGTGAGCGGGCCGCCGTCGGGCCGGACGTACGACCCGGCGAGCCAGCCGTGCAGGATCGCGTAGGGGTCCGGGGTCTGGGTGCCCTGCACGCCGCGCTATACGGGGATCTAAAACCGCTGGCCCGCCGTGCCCGAGGCTGTCCAGGACCGCCAGGGCTGACGGCTCAGCGACGCCAATTCAAGATCGTGTAGGTGTGTGGTGTGTCTGGCCAGATAACTCGCAGGCTTGACGTTGTCCGCTCCGAGGACAAGGCCCGCCCTCGACGCCGCCCGCAATCAGTGCAGCTCCATCAACAACGGCGGCCAGCGCCTGGACTGGATGAACTCCCAGCGCTTCAGCTACAAGGACGTCACCACCAGCGAAGCCCAGGGCAAGGCGATCAACAACGCGCTCAAGGCCTCCGGCTTTTGCAGAGTCTGACCTCTGCCTTGGAAAGGTCCCGCCGCACGCTCTCCGGGTCTGCCCCGACGCGAAGCGGTGCTGGAGCCGGTGTCGTCTGGGATTCTTGATGGCTGCGAGCGCCAGGTTCCGCCGGCCTCGGTGACGAGGCGGGCGGTGGTCTGCCCTGATGCCGATGTCCGGCCTTCGACCTGGGTCTGGCAGTGGATGGTGGCAGGGTGGTCGGACATGTCTCTTGTGTTACTCCCCTGCACTACCCTCATCCCCGGTATTTGGTATGGACACGGCGTGCTGACCTGAAGCAGAGTCAGCGCAGCGGACGAAAGGCGGTTGCAGGATGTACGGCGCGCATCAGGGTCGCATTGAGAGCTGTTCTCCTTCCGATTGTGGGGGTGCCTGCAATCAGCCGGCTGAGCATGGTCATGGTTTGACCTGAGCAAGCGGCCGATGCGAGCCGATCCACTTCGGGGCACCGGGTAACTGAGCGGCTCTTGAAGCAGGTCGCCTGACGGGGCACAACAGTCCACCGCCTCACAGCTAGTAAGCCTCGGCCTATGCGAACCACCCGAGTCCGGCACTCAGTTGGCAGCATCTCCGATACCCACGCTGAGGAAGCGATGAACAGCAAGGATCATGATTCCCGTCTCCCGGCGGAGGCCCGCGCTCGTGCCCTCATCGACCAGCAGCTGACTGCGGCTGGTTGGGCGGTACAGGACCGCAAGGCGATGAATTTATTCGCGGGTGAGCTCGGCGTGCACGGTGTCGCGGTGCGTGAGGTCGTCATGGCGCCGGGCCACGGCCGGGTCGACTACCTGCTGTACGTGGAAAAGAAGGTCGTCGGGGTCATTGAAGCGAAGCCGCAGGGCACGACCCTGTCAGGTGTGGAGTGGCAGTCGGCGATGTACGCCACTGGCCTGCCGCCGGAGCATCGCAAGCGTGCGCACACGGTGGGCGATCGCATCCCGTTCGTGTTCGAGGCCTCCGGGTCGGAGACTCACTTCACCAACGGCTACGACCCTGAGCCGCGCGCCCGGAAGATCTTCAACTTTCCCAAGCCGGCCACCCTCGCGCGAATAGTCCGAGAGGCCCAGGACGATCCTGACTTCCCGACCTGGCGGGCAAAGGTGCGGCGCATGCCGCCGCTGAACGAGGAACGGCTCCGGCCCGCGCAGACCGAAGCGATCTCTGAGACCGAGGCATCCCTGGCCGCCCAGCGTGCAGACCGGTCGCTGATCCAAATGGCCACCGGTGCGGGCAAGACGCACACCGCCGTGACCCTGTCCTACCGACTGCTCAAGCACGCAGGGTTCAAGCGGGTGCTGTTCCTGGTGGACCGCAACAACCTGGCCAAGCAGACCGCTGCAGAGTTCAGCAACTACGAGACCCCGGACGACGGTCGGAAGTTCACCGAGCTGTACTCGGTCCAACGCCTGACCGGTCTGGGAATGCTGGAGTCCTCGAACGTGGTGATCTCCACGATCCAGCGCGTCTACTCCGTGCTGCGCGGCAAGGACGTCCCCGAGGGTGACGACCCGACGCTGGACAGCTTCGTGCCGGATGCTCCGGTGGAGATCGCCTACAACAAGGACATGCCGCCGGAGTCGTTCGACCTGGTGATCGTGGACGAGGCCCACCGCTCCATCTACGGGGTGTGGAAGGGCGTCCTGGAGTACTTCGACGCCCACATCCTGGGGCTGACGGCCACGCCGGGCAAGCAGACGTTCGCGTTCTTCCGCCAGAACCTCGTCTCGCAATACACGTACACCGAATCGGTGGCCGACTGCGTGAACGTGGACTTCGACATCTACCGCATCAAGACGGAGGTCTCGGAGAACGGCGCGAAGATCGAGGCTGGCACGTTCGTGCCCAAGGTCGACCGCCGCACCCGCATGCAGCGCATCGAGGCCATCGATGAGGACCTCGAGTACAAGAAGAGCCAGCTGGACCGGGCGGTGCAGAACCCCAACCAGGTCCGCACCGTCCTGGAGACCTTCCGCGACCGGCTGTTCACCGAGATCTTCCCCGGCCGGACCGCGGTCCCCAAGACACTGATCTTCTGCAAGGACGACGCCCACGCCGAGGAGGTCGTCACCCAGGTACGGCAGGTCTTCGGCAAGGGCAACGACTTCGCCGCAAAAATCACCTACCAGGCCAAGGACCCTGAAGGCCACCTGCAGGCCTTCCGCTCCTCCGCGAGGCTGCGGATCGCGGTCACGGTGGACATGATCGCCACCGGTACCGACGTCAAGCCGCTGGAGTGCGTGTTCTTCATGCGCGACGTCCGCTCGGCGCAGTACTTCGAGCAGATGAAGGGCCGCGGGGCGCGCACGATGCCCAAGCCCGACTTCCAGGCCGTCACCCCCGACTCCCAGACGAGCCCGGTCGCACGGGAGAAGACGAGGTTCGTCATCGTCGACGCCATCGGCGTCACTGAGCACGACTTCGTGGACCCGCCGCTGATGCGCAAGAAGGGCATCAGCCTGGAAAAGCTCCTGAGCAAGGCCGCAAGCCTCACGATCACCGAGGACGAGACCGCAACCCTGGCCTCCCGCCTGGCAGCCCTGGAGCTCCAGGTCACCTCTGCCGAGCGGGCCGAGCTCGACAAGGTCGCCGGCCAACCCCTCAAGAAGATCGTCAAGAAGCTGGTCGAGGCCTGCGACCCCGAGCAGCAGGCCAAAGCCGTCGCTGCCGCCGGCGAAGGCGCGGACCCTCAACAGGTGGTCGATGACCTGCTCGAGAAGGCCATCACCCCGCTGGCGGCCAACCCCGAACTGCGGACGCGCATCATGGAGCTACGCCGCCAGCACGACCAGATCATCGACGACACCAACCCCGACACCCTGCTCGAGGCTTACGGCGTCAGCGCCGAGGACAAGGCCCGCGAGATCGTCACGGACTGGCGCGCCTACCTGGACGAGCACCGCAGCGAGATCTCCGCGATCCAGGTTCTGCAGCACGCCGAGGAATCCGGTACCAAGCCTGCTGGGAGCACGTTCGCCCAAATCAAGGAACTGGCCGACCGAATCGCCCGCCCGCCGCACCAGTGGACCCCGCAGCGGCTATGGGAGGCGTACGAGCAAGTGGAGAAAGGCCGGGTCCGCCCGAACGCAGAGGCCCAGGTCACGGACCTGGTGTCCCTGCTGCGTTTTACCCTTGCGGGTGACGACGAGTTGGTGCCGTACGCGGACAAGGTCCGCGAGCGGTACCAGGGCTGGCTACGGCAGCAGGAGCAGGCCGGCGTCGTCTTCACCGAGACACAGAAGTGGTGGCTGGACAACATGGCCGACGTGATCGCCTCTTCGGCCGGAATCGACGTCGACCAGCTCGACGGCGCCCCGTTCGACGAGCGTGGCGGCATCGACGGCGCCGTGCGCGACCTGGGCGACCAGGCTGGCACCCTCCTGGAGACCCTGAACAAGGAGCTGACCGCGTGACTGAGGTGCCCTCCGGATGGCGTCGAGTGACCCTGGGCGAAGTCGCTGAGACTGCGCTCGGCAAGATGCTCGACAAGGGCAAGGCCAAGGGATATCCGCATGTGCCCTACCTGCGAAACGTGAACGTGCAGTGGGGACGCATCGACACCGATGACATGCTGACCATGGAACTCGCCGACGACGAGCGAGACCGCTTCGGCGTCCTCCCTGGTGACCTGCTCGTCTGCGAAGGCGGGGAGGTGGGTCGAGCCGCGATCTGGACCCACGACGGCGGCTACATCGCTTATCAGAAGGCCCTGCACCGAGTACGGCCCGGCGACAACGTTGACGCTCGCTTTCTCCGATACATGCTCGAGTACTCTGCCAGGGCTGGTGTGCTGGCGCCCTTGACGACCGGGTCAACCATCGCTCACCTTCCGCAACAGAACCTTCGGAAAATCCCCTTCCTGCTGCCTCCCCTGCCTGAGCAGGAGCGGATCGTCGAGGTGCTGGAGGACTACCTCTCCCGCCTCGACGCGGGCGTCGACTACCTCAATGCCGCGCGTCGTCGTTGTGCCCTGTACGAGGACGCCACGATTATGCGTGCCTTGGGTAGCACGGAGAGTCGCCAAGATGGTGTCGAGCAGATCATCAACGGACACCTTCCTGCCCTGGCAGAGGGGTGGTCCTGGCAGACCCTGAGGGAAGTCGCTGATGTCGTCGGCGGGGTCACGAAGGATGCGAAGAAGCAGTCCGACCCTTCCTACATCGAGGTTCCGTACCTGCGCGTAGCTAACGTCCAGCGTGCCCGGTTGGACCTTGAGAATGTGACAACGCTCCGCGTACCGCCCGCCAAGGTCGAAGCACTGCGCCTGCTAAAGGGCGACGTCCTGATGAACGAAGGTGGAGACCGGGACAAGCTCGCTCGAGGGTGGGTCTGGGACGGGCAGATTGAGGAGTGCATCCACCAGAACCATGTCTTTCGCGCGCGACCGCGCGACAACATGCGATCGGAGTGGCTGGCCTGGTGCGCCAACACCTACGGTGCGCGCTGGGCCCAGAGGCACGGTAAGCAGAGCGTCAACCTCGCCTCGATCAGCCTCAAGGTCATCAAGACCATGCCGATTCCAGTTCCTCCCCTGCCGGAGCAGGACGAGCGGCTGGCTCAGATTCATGAGGCGGTCAGCCAGAGCCGTCGCCTCATCGGAGAGGTGGAGATTGGGCTCGCACGCGCAGACAGGCTGCGCCGCTCACTTCTGACCGCAGCGTTCTCCGGTCGTCTGACCGGCGCGGCCTTCGCCGTCGAGCGGGTCGAAGAGATCGCCGCTGACATCGTCGAGGCTGAGGCTCCTGAAGGTGTGCTGGTCTGATGGCGGGCAAGCAGGTGCGTTTGTTCCTGGTGGACGGCAAGGTCGGTGGTCTGACGACCGCGGAGATCATGACGTGGACCGGGCAGCTCCTCAAGGGGGCTCGTAAGGACCTGGCGCGTATCCGGGAGCGTAGGGAGGCGCAGAAGACCGGCGTCTACATCCTGTTGGGTGAGGACGAGGAGACCGGGAAGACCAAGGCGTACGTCGGGCAGTCGGACAACGTCGCCAAGCGGCTGAGCACTCACGACCAGAACAAGGACTTCTGGTCGGAGGTCGTGGTCATCACCTCGAAGGACTCCAACCTGACCAGCGCGCACGTGCGCTGGCTGGAGTCGAAGCTGATCGGCATGGCCAAGGCGATCAGCCGTGTGCCGCTGGAGAACGGCAACGAGCCCACCGGCGGTGCGGACCTGCCCGAGGCGGACGCTTCGGATATGGAGGAGTTCGTCCGTCAGCTGGAGATCCTGCTGCCGGTCCTGGGCGTCGATGTGCTGCGTGGCAGGGCTACCCGCCCGGCCATCGGTGCTCCCTCCGCCGCGCAGACTGCGCCTGTTGGGTCTGGTGGCCCGGTGCCAGTTGTCGAGTCCGAGTCGGAGCCTGAGGTGGAGGTCTCCCCGGTGTTCTACCTGGTGCAGATGCCTGGTGCTCAGGCGCAGGTCATCGACGGGGAGTTCACGGTTCTGGCCGGCTCGGAGGTGGCTGCGGAGATGCCGGACCGCTCCGGCTACAAGGCTTCGTCGGCCAAGCAGTACAAGGTTCGTCAGGGCCAGCACCGTGACCTGGTCGCGGACGGATCGATCGCCGTCGGTCCGGACGGGACCGCGCGCCTGACCCGTGACGTCGTGTTCGGCTCCCCCTCAGCCGCAGGAGCGGTCATCGCTGGACGGGTGTCCATGAACGGGCGGACCAACTGGCTCACCGACGACAACGTCACCTACGCCTCCTGGGAGTCCGGCAGCACTCGCTGACCGGCCCGGAAATCTATTCATCTTGCAGGGCGTACGCCTTGGGCAAGGAAGGAAACAACGTGTCAGACACTCGCCGGCTGGTCGACAAGCTGTGGGCGTACGCGGGAGTGCTGAGGGACGCCGGGGTAGGCGTGCTGGAGTACACCGAGCAGCTGACCTACCTGCTGTTCCTGAAGATGGCGCACGAGCGTGCCCACCGGCCGCTCAAGCCCGAGCAGATTGTCCCGGAGGAGTACTCCTGGCAGCGCCTGCTGGATACTGAGGGTGCAGCCCTGGAGACCCAGTACACGCTGATCCTGCAGGGCCTGGGCCGCCAGCCGGGCATGTTGGGCACGATCTTCCGCAAGGCGCAGAACCGGGTGCAGGACCCGGCGATCCTCAAGCGGCTGATCCACGATCTGATCGACAAGGAGACCTGGTCGGGCGGCGGTGACATCAACGGCGACGCCTACGAGGCTCTCCTGTCCAAGGGCGCCAGCGACAAGGGCTCGGGCGCGGGACAGTACTTCACGCCACGTTCAATCATCTCCGCGATGGTCGATGTCGTGCGGCCCACCGTGAAGGACACGGTGGTCGACCCGGCCTGCGGCACAGGTGGGTTCCTGCTGGGCGCGCACGAGTACGCCTCCAAGGACGCCGCGCACATGGACCCCGAGCAGCGTCAGCACTTGAAGGCGTCGTTCGTGCACGGCGTGGAGATCGTGGACGGCACCGCACGCCTGGCCGCGATGAACCTGCTGCTGCACGGCATGGGCGACGCCAAGGGCCAGTCACTGATCGAAGTCAAGGATGCCCTGGTCGCCGACCCTGGTAAGCGCTGGTCGGTGGTGTTGGCCAACCCACCTTTCGGCACGAAGTCCTCGATCACGATGGTGGGCGCCGACGGCAGGGAGGCCCGCGAGGACCGGGAGATCGAGCGCAACGACTTCGTGGTCACCACGAGCAACAAGCAGCTCAACTTCCTGCAGCACATCATGACGATCCTGGACATCAACGGCAGAGCCGCGGTGGTGCTGCCGGACAACGTGCTGTTCGAGGGCGGGGCCGGGGAGGCACTGCGCCGACGTCTGCTGAACGACTTCGACCTGCACACGATCCTGCGCCTGCCCACAGGGGTGTTCTACGCCCAGGGCGTGAAGGCGAACGTGCTGTTCTTCGACAAGAAGCCGGCCAGTGAGACGCCGTGGACGACCACGACGTGGGTGTACGACCTGCGGACCAACAAGCACTTCACGCCCAAGAAGAACCCACTGACCCGCGGGCACCTGGAGGACTTCGTCCAGTCTGCCAAGCCAGGCCAGCCCCGCGAGGAACGTGTTGAGTCCGAGCGATTCAAGTCGTTCACCTACGACCAGCTGATCGCTCGCGACAAGGTCAACCTGGACATCACCTGGCTTCGGGACGAGTCTCTTGAGGACCTCGACAGCCTGCCTGCCCCCGACGTAATTGCCCGCGAGATCGTCGAAGACCTCACCGCTGCCCTAGAAGAGTTTGCGGCCGTCGCCGATGCTCTAGAGGCCAAGGAAACGAGCGAGGCCTGATCCTGCAGACTGCCTCGGTGTCAGGCGGGGAGGTCGGGCGACTCACCGTTCGCGCGGCCGCCGGCTCCAAGGATCCGCCGCGGGATCGCGGACGTCGCCGGGTGGGCCCCGAGCACTCCACGGGCCCGCAGCTCATCAAGGTTGGGGAGACGGACCCCGGGGAGTTCGAGAAGGTCGGCCTGGGCGGCGCGGACGAGCTGGGCGACGAGCTCAAGGAGCACGAGGCCCTGGAGCAATTGGCGGCGTTCAGCTTGCTGGCGAGGTGGGTTGACGACTCGACGGTGGAGACCGCGGTGTAGGCGTGTTCTCGTATAGCTACGGCGAACGGACATGTAGCGCTGTGTGATTGCTCTGGTCCTCGTTTCCGCTGGCTGGGCGCCTCGTTGAGCTGAACGAGTGATCTCGGTCGGTGTGGAGGGGCACGGGTGCGGCAGGACTGGGAGCCGGAGGACCTGATCGAGGTCTGGACGCTACTCGAAGACGACATGAAGCGGGTGCGGAACAACCTCGCCACTGTCGCCGCGGACGGCCACCACCCGGAACTCGCCGAAGCCCTCTCCGCCCCCGGGCGCCCCCTCACCCCCGAAGCCACTTTCACCCAGTTCCTCAACCGCCTGATCGACGGCCTCGACACCGACTGATCCCGCACCGCCTATCACCGTATCTGTTCTCACAAACGAACAGATACGAGAGTTCTGCGAGAGACCCGAGTGTGATCCGTTCCGCAGGTCGCCGTTCGTAAAAGTCCTCTCTGCGCGGCCTCGAAACCGCCCGCGACCTGCGCGCTGAGACCCACGACGCCGACATCACTGCGGCCGAAGCCGTCCTTGACCTGGCCCTCGCCTTCCATCACGCCGTCCTTGGCGAGCAAGACAAGATCCGTGCCGTCGTCGACCGCCTGCACGAACTCGCTCGCACCGGCGACTACACCTACTACACGGATATCGCCCGCTACATGGGCGGTCTGGCCCTGCCCGGCCCGGCCTCCGCGCGCTGGCTCGACGGGGCCGACGCCGTTCGTACCCGCTGGCATCGCCTCGTTCAAATCCGCCGGACCCGCCTCGGCGCCGGCGGGTAGTCCGGCTTCGGGTTCAGGGTGTCAGGTCAAGGGCACGGACCGGCTCGCCGATCCACCGGTCAGGGGCAGTGGTGGCGATGATCGCCCGTCGGGGCGATCCGGAGTCGGCTGGGTGGAACCAGTGCAATGCTGCCGCCAGCGGTGATCATCGATCCGGGGCCATCACTCCGCCGTCCCTCCCGGCCTCCCCACGGGAGGGCCGACGCTACGTCCGTTGGGGCCGGACCGGCCAGGTGGTGACGGCGTTGACTGCTTCACCGGCCTCAGTACTGGTGGGCTCGCATGTTGGCGTCAGGTATTCCTCGACGGTACGGGTTGGCTGTCATGGTGAGTGACCGTCGAGGGGTTTGTGGCGATGACGGGAGCCGAGACAGGCATCACCTTCACGCACGTTGGGTGCTGGCGGGCGTCGCTCCGCTCCGCAGGCGGCCGGGGGTGGTGTCCAGGCGTTGCCGTAGCAGTGTGGTGAGCGTGGAGGCGTTCTCGTATCCCACGCGGCGGGCGACGGTCTCCGTGGGGAGGTCGGTGGTGCGCAGCAGGTGGGCGGCCTGTTCGAGCCGGATGTTCTGGGCGAATCGCAGGGGTGAGATGCCCAGTACCTTGTCCACGGCGCGCTGGAGGGTCCGTTCGCTTGTCCCGACTGCCCGTGCCGCTTCGGCCATGCGCAGCGGCTGGTCGATGTGTGTGCGCACCCAGCTCTCGAAGGCGCTGACGGTGGGGTCGGTGCGGGCGAGGTGGCTGGGAATGGCGTAACCGGACTGGGTGGGGCGGTGGTCGACCACGAGATAGCGGGCCGTGAGGTCCGCGAGGGCTGGGCTGGCCTGGCGTACCAGGGCGAGGGCGAGATCGAGGTGGGCCATGGCGGCTCCGGCCGTGGTGACACCTAAGGCGTGGGCCAGCATGTGGCTCTCGTCCAGGGCAACTTGGGGGTATGTCTGCCGGAAGGCGGGCGCCAGCCACCAGCTGGTGGTGGCGGCCAGCCCGTCCAGCACGCCGGCCTCGGCGAGGAGGAACGTACTGGTGCAGGCCGCGGCCAGGGGGACACCGTCGGCCCTGGCCCTCCGGACCGCTTCGCGTTCGGGACCGCGTTCCGGGGCGGCCACCCATTCCAGCAGGGGGGCGGGCTGTTTGGGGCCGGCTCCGGGCACGACGAGGACATCGGGCCGTGGAGCGTCCTCGACGGCTTGAGCCTCGATCACGTGCCCGGAAGCCGTACGGACGGCACCGTGCCCGCTGACGCGGGTCAGCTCCCAGCATGGTGGGGGGTGGGGCAGTTCCTCTCGCAGCTCATTGGCCATTTGCAGGACGTCGAAGACCGTGGCCAGCCCGGAGTCGAAGAGGCTGTCCATCACCAGCACCGAAATCCTCATGTCGGAAACGGTAAAGCATCCGGCGGATCCGCCACTGACTGCAGTCCACCAGTCCCTCATACGGTGATCACATCGCACAACGGCGCAGCACCACACCGCACTCCCCACGCACCAAGGAGCACTCCATGACCAACGCCCTTGTCCCCGACACCGCTCGCATCGGACTGCTCGCCCGTATCGAGGCCAAGCCGGAGTACGTCCGCGAGGTCGAGGAACTGCTCACGGGAGCCCTCACCCCTGGCCCAGGACGAAGCCGGCACCACCCTCTGGTTCGCGCTGCGCCTGGGCCCCACCACGTTCGGCATCTTCGACGCCTTCGGCACCGAGGAAGACCGCTCCGCGCACCTCCAGGGCCACATCGCGGCGGCGCTCATGGACAACGCCCCCAAGCTGCTCGCCGAAGCGCCCGAGATCCTGCCCGTCGAGGTCCTGGCCGCGAAGCTCTCCTAGCCCGCCCACACACCCGTCACCACCCCAGGCACCACAACGGAGCGATGGTGCCTGGACTGCGGATCAGGTGACAGCCCCGCATGGGCATCACCGCCATCGCCCACGCGCTTTGGCGCAGCCTAAACAGTCGCGTAGCCGACGACGGCCTCGTTGCTCTACTACCGTTACAAGGAGAAGGAAAGCTGTGGCAACCACTAGGGTCCGTCTTCAAACGGATCTTGCCCAGAGCAGCAGCGACGCGAGACTGACCGCTGCCTCGTATGAGGTGGCGGTCTTGTCGTATCTGGTGGCAATGCCGCGGAAGCCTTTGA
>NZ_JBICAJ010000040.1:0-11222 GCF_043088925.1 Streptomyces sp. NPDC014006
CCCGCGGAGCGGGGCCCATCGCGCGGCGCGCGATGCAAGCGAACCACCGCGCTGCGCGCGGTGGTTACGCTCCCGCTCCGCGGGAGCGTTGACGGGATGCGCAGCATCCCGCTCATCCCGCCTGCGCAGCAGGCGGGATGACGTTCCGTTCGCTGCGCTCCCGGAACGGACGGGGGCTTGCGCCCCCGGGGGCTTGCGCTTCGCTTCAGCCCGGTCGGCGGTCCGCTGCGCTCCCCGCCTGGTGGGTCCCTGCGGCTGCGCCTCCGGGACCAATACGGCCCGCTGCCGCGGGCCGGGCTGGCTGCCTGAAGGCTCTTCAGCCACAGTGAGGCTGTGAGCAACAGGCCGGTGAAAATGGCCAGGAGGAGGACGGATGCCACATCTGCCGGCCGCCGGGAGACTGCCAGGCTGTCCAGGCGGTCGAGGCCGCCCACATCAGGACGCCTGCCGTGTAGAAGGCACGGATCCGGCGCAACTGCCGCACGGCCCGCAGGGAGATGATGCGATCAGTCTTGGATGCCATGCGGGCCCGTGTACCCCTGGGCCTGCTGTTCAGCAGACCGGGGTTCGCTTCTGCTGTTTCGGTCAGTTTTGCTCTTGCTGATGGGTACGTCCTTCGAAGTCGCGTCGTATGGCTGCGCCTTGGTCTTCGATCAGTCCTGAACCGTCGGGGAGGTCCAGGACGGCGCCGCAGTGCTGGCATAGCTTCCCGTTCTCGGCGGGTGTGCCGCAGGCCTTGCAGAACCGGTTGCGTTCGGTGTTCTCGGTCTTCTGTTCCATGGCCTCTTCCGGATGGTCGGCGGTGATGACTGTGGAGTACCCGTGGGTTCCGTGTCGATTCTTTGCGGCATCTGCTTCATTTTTTCTTTGCGATAGAGTCTGGAATCAGATGGCTGCAGTGCTGTGGGCGTGTGAGAGGCGTGTAATCCGCTGGAGACGGCGTCTGTGTCCCGCATCGGACTGTGGGAGCCGGGGATACGGTCAGGGCTGGCGGATCAATCCCCTTGGAGAAACTGGTGGTTGGCTGTGTGGGGGGTGAGAGGTGTTGTCCGGCCCGCCGGGGGAGGATGGATCGGATGGCTGTGACAGAACTTCGTCCTCATCAGCGTGAAGCCGTGGACGCGGTTCTCCGAGCACTCGAATTGCCTGCAAGATCGAGTGTGTCCGAGCGGGGGGTTGCGGACGCAAGGTGGTCATGGCGACCGGATCGGGCAAGACTCTCGTCGCCATGCGCAGTGCGGAGGCGCTGCAGGCGGGTCGTGTGCTGGTGCTCGTGCCCTCGCTCGACCTGCTCGCGCAGACAGGGGCCGCCTGGCGCGAGGGCGGGCCCAGCGAGCCGATGAGCGGGGTCTCCTCCCTGCGGGGGCCGGAGGCGTCCTTCCCGAACACCACGGACGTGGACGAGTTGGTCGCCTGGGCACGGCCGTTGGAGAAGGTGACGGTGTTGGCCACGTACGCCTACCTCGGGCTCGGCACGCTCGAGCGAGCTCATGCTGCCAGGCCTGCCGGGGTGGAACCTGATCGTCGTGGACGAGGCGCACCGGGTTTCGGGCAGCAGGATCGGGAAGCGTACATATCGCGTACCTATCGCGTACCTGCATCATGCGCCCGCTGTACCACCCCGGTGTGCTCTATCGTCAAATGCGGCTGAGGGGCAGGGGGTCTCGACGCCAGAAAGGTGGACCGACCAATGCTGGAGAAACGCCGAATCGCTGTTTTCGGTGCGGGCTACATTGGGCTCGTGACCGGCGCCTGCTTCGCGAAGCTGGGGCATGACGTCGTCGTTCGCGACATTCAAGAGGAACGCATCAAAATTCTCCAGAACGGCGGTCTCCCGATTCATGAGGATGGGTTGGGCGAGTTGATCGCGGAGAACGCCGACCGGCTGACGTTCACCCTCGACGCCGAGGAAGCTGTCCGGGATTCGAATGTCGTGTACGTGTGCGTGGACACTCCTTCGACACCGTCCGGGGACGCTGACCTGTCCAGAATCTGGCAGGTCGTCGACACGTTGGGCGAGGCCCGTCATCTGGCTGCCGTGGTGGTCAAAAGTACGGTTCCCGTGGGTACCGGTGCACGGGTCAGAGCTGCGATGGACAGGGCAGGACTCCAACACGTCGGTTATGCCTCGAATCCTGAGTTCACCGCCGAGGGACGGGCGGTGCGCGACTTCCTGAAGCCGGATCGCGTGGTGATCGGGGCCCATGATCCTCAGACCACGAAACTTGTCGCTCAGCTGCATGAGGGCGTGGACGGACCGGTCGTAGAGATGGACGTTCCGTCAGCGGAAATGGTGAAGCTGGCCGCCAACGCCCTCCTGGCTACGAAGATCAGCTTCACCAATGAGATCGCGACGGTCTGCGAGGCGACGGGTGCCGACGTTGAGCACGTCGTTCATGCGGTGGGCCTCGATCATCGGCTCGGACCGCATTACATGAAGGCCGGTGTGGGATGGGGTGGCAGTTGCTTCCCCAAGGACTCCCGGGCGCTGCGGGCTATGGCCAGCAACTCCGGATATTCGTTCCAGATGCTCAGCTCCGTGATCGAGGTAAACGACCTCCAGCCGCGGCGAGCGGTCCAGCGATTGAAGGACGAATTGGACGGCTGCCTCCGTGACCGGACCATCGCTCTCTTGGGCATCACGTTCAAGCCGGGAACGGACGACGTACGCGAGGCTCCGAGTACGATCCTCGCCTCACGGTTCCTGGCTGAGGGCGCTGCGGTCCGCTGCTGGGATCCGCTCGCCCGCTCCCTCGATACCGCTCCATGGCCGTCGACCACGCGCTACGCTACGCCCCTGGAGGCAATGACTGGCGCGGACGCGGTGGTCATCGTGACGGACTGGCCAGAACTGCGGGACGTCGCCTGGGACGAAGCGGCGGCCGCGATGGCTCGCCCGCTGATCTTCGACGGACGCAATCTGCTCGAACCGCGTCGGATGGGCTCACTCGGCTTCACTTACATGAGCGTGGGCCGCAGGACAGTACGCGGCGCGTAAAACCTCGATAAGTCCTCCGGCCCGTTCGGCGATTGTGAGTGTTGCCGAACGGGCCGGAAGACGCCGCTGCGCCAGATCCGTCGAGATCGACGGACCCGGCCCAGCCGGCCTTTACCTGTGCCGCGAGCTGTCGCGGGGTGCGCTGCTGTACATTGACCGCGTGAGGCGGCGAGGGTGCGCGCCGTTCTGATAGGCGCAGCCGCGATGTGAGACTCGGTCGTTTCGGAAAATCAGCATCTCGCCCGGCTTGAGACGGACCTGCACCCGATGCGTTTCGAGTGCCCGCCCGCGCAGGTAGTCGAGTGCCCTCTGCAGGTCGGGGTTCTCCTGGACGTTCCAGAGTTCGGTCGGTCCGTCCGAGAAGCGGGTGACCAGTGTTCCGTCTACCCAACCGAAGGCCGGCCCTGTGGCGCGCAGGCGGTCGGGGGCTGACTCCGAGATGGTCGCGAAGCGCGTCAGGGCCGCAGGGTCGAGAAGACTCTGCGCCGCGTGCTCATCGGTCTCCGCCAGCTCCGTGAAGGCATCGCAGGAGAAGAACAGCTCCGTCCCGCCGCCGGAATGCGCCTGGGTGAGGCAGTGAAGGATGGTGGTTTTGATTCCGCCGAGCGGTTCCAGCAGCCCATCCACATGGAAGAGTTGCCCCTGCATCTCGGACCACGGCTGCACCGACTTCGTGTCCCGGGGAATCTCGTTGTACGGCCCCACCTGGCCCACTGCAGCACGGACCTCCGGGTCCATGTAGAGCAGAGGGGTGTAGGCGCCGGGCAGCCCCAGCAACTGGGCGACGCGCCGGTGTGCCTCGAACGGGTCGTCGGCGATCACCGGAGTGGAGACGACCGCGTATCCACGCTCGTTCACTTCGGAGATCAATTCACGGTCTGTCACGTTTGGTTCTCCTTCTGCCTGTTGGTATGGGCTCTATGCGCCGGCACGTGCCCGGACACTGTCGTACATTTGTTCGTATCGGTCGGCGATGGTGCGCCAGCTGTAGTGCTGGACGACGAAGTCACGGGCGTTGCGTCCCCGGCGTGCGATCTCCTCCGGGTGGGTGAGGGCGCTCAGCAGCGTGGCGTGCAGGTCGTCGGTGTCGCCGGGGGCGGGTAGCCACCCTGTGGGCCGGGGCCCGCCGGGCCGGATGAAGCCGAGAGGGCCGCCGCTGGCCGAGGCGACGACGGGGATCCCTGAGGCCATCGCCTCCAGGTAGACGAGGCCGAAGGGTTCGTCCACGGAGGGGGCCGTAAACAGGTCGGCTGCGGTCAGGCCGTCGACCAGGTCCCTGTGGGGGCGCCATCCGGCGAAGTACACGTCGTCGGTGATGCCCAGGCGAGAGGCCAAGGCGTGCGGGTGCTCACCCTCCCACTCGCCGGGATAGCCGCCCAGGACGAGCAGGGTCGGGCGGACCGGTGCGCTCTGCCGGAGGGCGGCGAAGCTGTGCAGGAGCACGTGCAGATGCTTGAAGTGCAGGAAGCGGCCCATCCAGAGCAGCAGGGGGCGCCGTCGACCGTCGCTGTCGCGAAGCATGCGGTCGATGTCGGACTGCGTGTAGGCGATGGTGCCGGGTCCCTGGTCAGGCAGCCAGCCCTGCGGGTCCTCCACCAGCCAGCGGCGCAGGAGGGTGCGTCGGTCGGTGTCGCTGAGGGTGGGGTTGGGCTGGAAGCGGGTGGTGTCGACCCCATTGGGGATGATTTCGAGTCGGTGGGCGGGGACGTGGAGAAGTCTCTGCGCGAGTTCGTGGTCCTGCTCAGAGATGACGGTGATGCGCTCGCTGATCTGGGCGTGTTCCCTCAGCGCCCGGGCCCAGAATGCGGCGTGGGTCCAGTTGTCCCATCGGTCGCGGAGCAACTGTTCGGCGTTGCACGTGGCCGCTTCGTCGCCCTGGCCGATCAGGGAGAGCACCGAGCGCGGGTCACTCTGGAAGCGGTGACCGAGTTCGGCGACGGTCAAGCCGTGGACGGCGGCCAGCTGCATGCGGCGCTGCGCGGCGTCGAGAAACTTCAGTTCGGTGCCGTGCAGGGTGGTCACGACGGTGCGGCCGAGTCGGCGGGCGGCGGCGTGCTGGGGTGTGAGGTGGTGCAGGTGGAGCAGGCCGCCCGTGCCGGCGTCGTGTGCGGCGAACTTCCTGGTCCAGTAGTCCTCGATGTGTGTGGTGGTGCGGGGTGACACCGCGGAGAAGAGCCGGTCCGGCACGTCTCCGCGGTCTTCGTAGGAGGGGTGCAGGGGAACGGGTTCCTGCAGGGGGTCGCGGCCGGTGTTGTGGGCGGCGACGGCGGGGCTGTAGTCGGAGACGACCAGGTGGGCCGGGTCGTAGAACGACCATGCGTGCGAGTAGTCCCCGGGTGTGCCGAGTGATCCTGCGAAAACCCTGGCCGGTCGGCCTGCCGCGCGCAGGTGTTCTGTCAGGTACTTGACAACCAGGGATGATCCGCCGCGGGGGTAGAAAAGGATGCCGTGGTCCACGGTGCATTGGGCGATCAAGGTGAATCCTTTCTGCGTGTGTGGGCCGTGCTCAGGACATGTCGATGAGGACCGACGGGCAGGAGCGCGCGTCGTGGTGGTGGGACGCGATCAGCTCGTACATGGCGGCGAACACCCGATGGGTGAGGACCTGTCCGTCGAGGAAGGCGATCTTGTCGGTGATGGTCGCTTCCGGGGTACGGCCGGCGGCCATCGTGATGAAGGCCGCGGTGATGTCCCGTGGGGTGACGGCGCTGCTGTCGTGCGCGTTGTTGTAGACGTGCTCCCGTCGTCCCTCGCCGCCGACGAGCGGGTTGCGTCGGTGCTCCAGACGGATGCTGTACGCCTCGCCGACCGCGTCGTTCTTGGTCACGCGGAGGTGCTGGAGGTTGCCCTGGTGCAGGTCGATGACGTACTGCGACATCCGCCCCTTCTCGCGGTAGGCGACCGCGTCCTCGGCGTCGCGGGTGAGCGCACCCACGCTGCGGTTGGAACAGGAGTTGGAGGTGAAGCTGTAAGTGAGCACTCCGAGGGACTGCTGCCGGGAGTTGAGGAGCTCCACCGTGAAGGCGAAGTCCATCTCAGCCCGGGCGATGCGGTCGCTGAGTTCCACGGCGGGGAGCTCGACCTCGGAACGGGGATGCAGGAGCGTGCCGAGGACGTCGTTGAGTCCGGTCGCCAGGTGGTCGCCGACACGGCGGACGTACTGCAGGGTCAGGCGCAGAGCGGTGATCTGGCCGGGGGCGAGCAGGAGGTAGCGAGTCAGTTCGTCGAGGTAGTGGTAGCTGGAGAAGGCGAGCGCGCCCACGCCGTGCGTGTAGCCGTGCGCGTTACCCAGCGCGTACTCCTCAGGCAGCCGGAAGTTCCCGCCGGAAACGTTGATGTGGCCCATGGTCAGGGACTGCTGGTGGGTGTCGTGGACGTCCTGGATCAACTCGCCGACGCGCACGAACGCGTCGTTGGCGCGTCGCCGCAGGGGCACCGCGAACAGGTGGTCGGGCTGCGCTCGGTGGGCGTGCAGCAGCGCGTCGAACTGGCGGCGGATCTCGGCGGCACGGTCGGGGTTGAAGGCTGCATCCTCGACGCAGATGATCGGCTTGTCGCAGAGCACGGCAATGCCCTGGTCCGTTGCCCACTTCAGGTAGGGGAAGTGGGCAACGGGGTCGCAGGCGACGATGACCACGTCGAAGTGGTGCTCGCGATGAGCCTGCTGCAGGCGACGCTCCAGTGCATCGGTGGGCTCGCCCTGCTGGGGTCGGATCCACACGGGGCGGTCCTGCGTCACGATGGAGCGCAGGTGGGGCATGTGCCCCAGCAGTGCCTGGTCGTAGGGGTCGCGGAAGTCGCAGATGGCGGCCACGCGAACGAGGAAGCCCTGCTCCTTGAGGGTGAGGATGGCCGGTACGTGGTTCTCGGCCGCCGCCCAGTGGCCGCAGCCGCCGACCAGCAGGACGCTGATCGTTCGCAGTGAGCGTGAAGACATGGTGTCGTCCTTTCAAAGCAGTTTGCCGCCACCCGCTGAAGCGGGTGGCGGCAAACATGGATGAGGTGGGTGAGCGAGGCGGGACTCCGCTCAGAGGTCGAGCAGCGTGGTGACGAGGTCCCGCAGGTGCCGGCTGCCGCCGGTTTCGAGCGCGTGCTCACGGATCGTGCGCAGGCTGGCTGCGTCGGCCCGGCGCAGTGCGTCGCGCACGTCGGGGAGGTGGGGCACAGCGACCGTGAGGGCGGTGACACCCAGGGATGCCAGAACGACGGCGCTCACGGGATCACCGGCCGGTCCCCCGCAGGCGGACACGGCAACGCCCTTGGCGGCGCCGGTCGTGGCCACCGAATGCACGGTGCGGGTGACGGCGACGTGCAATGGGTCGATGTCGCGAGCGAGGGCCGGATTCGTACGTGAGGTCGCCGTGAGGTACTGGGTGAGGTCATTCATTCCGAGGCTGAGGAAGTCGACGTGCTCGACGAACTGGTCGACAGCCAGAGCGCAGGCCGGGACCTCGACCATCACTCCCAGGGGGAGGTCGGGGGCCGCCAGCTCGGCTTGGACCTCCCGTGCCATCTGCGCGGCCTGGATGAACTCCTCGATCGTGGTCACCATCGGGAACATCAGGCGCAGGAGGGCCCCGTCCTCGCGTGCGGCACGATAGGCCGCCCGCAGTTGCGGCAGGAACAGGTCCGGTCGGCGCAGACTCAGGCGGACGCCCCGCACCCCGAGGAAGGGGTTGTCCTCTCGGGGCAGGTTCAGCCCTGGCATGTCCTTGTCGCCGCCGATGTCCAGCGTGCGCAGCGTCACGGGCGCGTCTCCCACGGCACGGGTGATCGAGCGGTAGGCCTGGTAGTGCTGTTCCTCGTCAGTGAGGTTCTGTTCCTGGCCCAGGAACAGCAGCTCGGTGGCGAGGAGGCCGATGCCGTGGGCACCAGCCGCGTGCAGTTCGGCGGCCTGAGAAGCTCGCAGGATCGTTCCGGTGAGCGTGACCGGAGTCGTCCCGGCTGCGGTCCCGTCTGCGGATCGGGCGCGGGCCTGTGCGAGGGCACGGTCCTGGTAGGCGATCGCGGCGTGCAGGTCGCTGCCCGCCAACCCGACGTAGAGGGTGCCGGTGTCGCCGTCGAGGGCGCACATCTCCCCCTCCGGGATGGTCAGCACCCCGTCCCCAGCGGCAACCACGGTGGGAATGCCCAGGCCGTAGGCAACCTGTACGGCGTGGGAGGTGGGGCCCCCGGCGCTCGTGCAGAACGCAGCGATCTCGTTGAGGTCCAGTGCCGCAGTGTCTGCAGGTGTCAGGTCGTGAGCGATCAGGATGCTGGGCCCACTGGCAGGCGTTCCGACTTGGGTGTGCAGGTGCCGTACCGGGGCCACGACGAAGCCGCGGGTGCCACCGACACCGTGGTGAACAGTGGCTCCGTCAAGCACGAGGAGCGGGTTGCGGGAAGCGGGCTCTTTTGGGCCCCCCGTGGGCCTCGTGGAGTTCATCGAGTCGGTCATTCGTTTCTTGCTCCCTAAAAAGACTGTGAGGCACCGGATCGGCGGTCGCCGGTTCAGTGCCTCGCCGGGAGCCCTTCCCGGCACGGGCCGACCGGCATGGGAGGGAGGGATTTGCCAGGTGGAGCGCCCGCAGCGAAGCGAGGACGTACGACCTGGTGAATCCCTCCCTCCCATGCCAGGCTCAAGTGCCGGGAAGGTTTCGGCGGGCGCTGCTGGTGGCCGCCGATCCGGTGTTCACAGTCGCGCCGGTCGTTTCGGGTGCGCCGACTTGTCGGCGCACCCGAAACGACCGTCTATGCAGGTTTGCGTTCAGTTGGTTCTCAGTCTTGAGGTGTCAGTCCGGCGTGGGGCCAGTCCGGCGTGGGGCAGTAGTGTCTGCGGAACGCGGTTTCCCGCTGGGGTGCTTACGGTCACCGTGGTGAGCAGTGGCTCCCTCGAGCACGACGGGCGGGTTGTTCGCGGTCATCGGCCGTCTCCCAGCGCGGGACGGGTGTAGCCGAGGGGCTCGTGGATCCAGCCGGCTTCCTGCCAACGCTGCGAGTTCAGGCAGCGGCGGGCGTCGATGACCGTTCGGGGCTCGGCGTGTTCAGTGAGCACGGAGGGGTCGAGGTCGCTGAACTCCTGCCAGTCCGTCAGAACCATGAGGAGGTCGGCCCCCTCGACGGTGTCCTGTGCGGTGTCCACCACCGTGAGGTAGGGGTGGAGTCGGTCAACCAGGTGGTTGACGCTCGGGTCGTAGAGACGCACCGTCGCTCCGGCCTGGTGCAACCGCACGGCCACGTCGAGGGCGGGCGAGTCACTGATGTCGCCCACCCCGGGCTTGAAGCTAGCGCCCCACACCGCGACCGTCGCGTCGGCCAGGTTTCCGACGACGGTGCGCGCGTGGTCGACGGCCGTGATCCGGCGGGTGGTGTTGACCTCGTCGACGAGCGTGAGGAATCGGGCCGTTGTGTGGGCTCCGAGGTCCTCTGCCCGGTCGGCAAAGGCGCGGATGTCCTTGCCCAGGCAGGAGCCGCCCCATCCGAGGCCCGGCGTCAACCCGAACTCGCCGATGCGGGGGTCCAGGCCCAGGGAGCGGGCGACGACGGTCATGTCCGCGTCAGCGGCCCGGCACATGTCGTCCACGAGGTTGATGAACGACATCTTCGTCGACAGGAAGGCGTTGGCCGCCGCCTTCGTCAGGTCCGCAGTGACGAAGTCGGTGACCAGCAGCTCGGCCCCGGCGTCCACGAACGGCGCCCATGCCTGACGGACGACGGCCTCGACTACCTCACGGTCCGTGGGCGAGGTGCCGAGTACGAGCCGGGCCGGACGCAGCGTCGTCTCCATGGACAGGGCCTCGCGCAGAAAGTCCGGGCTCCACCCGATCCGCAGCTTCACACTCGACGGTGTGATGTCGGCAGCCAAAGCTGCCATTCGCTCCGCAGTGCCAACCGGGACAGTCGACTTTCCGATGAGGACGACGTCGCGGGTCAGCCGTCGGGCGATCTGCCGGATGCCGTCCTCAACGGCCGTGACATCCATCGTCGCGCCGTCCTGCTTCTGCGGTGTCGGCACGGCGAGGAAGAACAGCTCACCGTGGGCGACCGCCTCATCGAAGGAGTCGGTGAACCGCAGCCTGCCCGCGTCGACGTTCTTGCGGATGTAGTCGGTCACGCCGGGCTCGTCGAACGGGCAGCGACCGTCTTGGAGCGCCGCGAGCGCCTCCGGGTTGATCTCCACGCCCACGACGTCGTGCCCCACCTCGGCCAACGCAACGGTGTAGGGGGTGCCCAGTCGGCCGCAGCCGACGACGGTGATCTTCATGAGTCCTCCAGGAGTCCTGTGGTGAATGGGAGGCCGCCGCTGTCGCGACGGCCGGTGACGCAGGTCAGTTAGCGGGATTCGGAGCGGCGCCCCACGATCACCGCGGCCTGCAGGGTGGTGGCGAACAGCCCGCTGGGCTGCACAGTGCTCAGCGTCGATCGCAGGTCGGCCTCGAACGCCTCCTGCTTCTCGCCGAGGGTGGCCGCCGACGAGTAGGCGAAGGTGCGTTGCAGCCCCACGAGTTCGTCCAGCGTGTACTCACGTCGGTAGTCGGCCCTCAGCACGGACACGCGGTTGAAAGGCGACGCACGCACCATCGCCTCGTGTCCCACCTCAGGGCGGACGTACGGGGTGCTCGGACCCGCCAGATCCGCGGCGCCGAGGTGCTTCTCACGAAGCTTGACCAGCAGCGGGTGCCACCATTCCCGCTGTGTCTCGGGGGCGCGGTAGCCGACGATGGCGACGAATCCGCCTGGTCGCACGATCTTGTCGAGGGCCGTGAGGACCCGCTGGCGATCGAACCAGTGAAAGGCGTCGGCGATGACGGCGCCGTCGAAGGTACCCAGGCGGTCGACGTGATCCACCCTGGCGGCGTCCCCGCACCGCCACTCGACCGCTTCGGACACGCCCCGCTGCCTGGCCCATGTGCGGCCCTCGTCCAGCATCTCCTGCGACGCGTCCACCCCCGTGATCCGCATCCCACGCTCCGCCAGATCCAGCGCGAGAGTTCCCGGACCGCAGCCCAGATCCAGGACGCGGGCCGGGGAGGGGGCAAGGTGGGTCAGGTAGTCGATGACCACGGGGGCGTGCCGGCGACGGAACTTGACGTAGGGCTTCCCGCAGGAGGCGAAGATCCCTCCGGGATCCGCGTACACCCCGTCGCTGTGGGAAGCGGGCTCTTTTGGGCCCCCCGTGGGCCTCGTGGAGTTCATCGAGTCGGTCATTCGTTTCTTGCTCCCTAAAAAGACTGTGAGGCACCGG
>NZ_JBICAJ010000041.1:0-10856 GCF_043088925.1 Streptomyces sp. NPDC014006
GGCTACGGCGTTCACCAGGCCATGCTCGGCATCGCCCGGCTCCACAACCTGGCTCTCACCGGATAACTCACACCCCATACGGGACAACCTCTAGGTCTTAGGAATCGTGGCGTTGGTGGTGATCTGCAGCTTCCGTGCGTCGTTCTTGCCAGTGGCTGCGAAATCTGTGTAGTAGTAGGTTGCGGTCATAGTCCGGCTGTCTTTCGGGAACGTACCTATGACTACGACGTCGAAGTGACTCGTTCCTACAGGCCGGTTGTTTTGTATCCACACCTGGTCGAATTGGTGTCCGAAGCAGACGGCGAACCGGGACTTGACGTAGAACTGCTTGTTAGCGAGCCCAAGGACGCACTCTTGCAGCGTCATTGTGTGAGCAGGCTCTGGCAGTGATACGACAGGCGCCTTCCCGGCGGTGGACGAGGCGCGGTCAGGAGCTATGGGCTGTGCAGACTCCTCCTTCGCTCGAGGCGCGAAAGACGTCGCCTTTCCTGTCGTCTCGTGTGGAAGAACGGGGAGCGAGGAGTCATCAGAGGCTAGGGCACGGAGCCGCTCCATCCCGCCGGCCTGGGGTGGACATACGTCTCAACCCGTTGGCTGACTGGGCCCTCGTCTGCTTGAGCGGTCGCGATCGGCACTAGGGTCCGTCTTCAAACGGATCTTGCCCAGAGCAGGAATGACGCGAGACTGACCGCTGCCTCGTAGGAGGTGGCGGTCTTGTCGTATCGGGTAGCGATGCCTCGAAAGCCCTTGAGCCGGTTGAAGCAGCGTTCGACGATGTTGCCTCGACGGTAGGTCTCCCGGTCGAACCGAGGAGGGCGGCCGCCGTCACGGCCCCGGTTGCGGCGGTGGCGTTGCTGGTCGCGCTTCTCCGGAATGGTGTGTGCGATGCCGCGCTTGCGCAGGTAGGTACGGAGGCCGCGGGAGGCGTAGGCCTTGTCCGCGAGTACGTGGTCCGGTCGGCAGCGGGGCCGACCCCGACCAAGGCGGGGCACTCGGATGCGCTCGAGAAGCGGGCGTGCGCAGATCCCGTCGTGGCGCTGGCCGGCCGTGAGCAGGACGGCCAGCGGCCGTCCCCGGCCGTCGCAGGCGAGGTGGATTTTGGTGGTCAGTCCGCCTCGGGATCGGCCGAGGGCGTGATCGTCCGGTTCGTCCTGCCGGCGGATCCCCCTTTTCGGCCCGTGGCGGCGGCGTGCTGGTGGGCGCGGACGATGGTGGAGTCGATCTGGACCAGCCAGTCGATGTCTCCGGCCGCGTCAGCCCGGGCCTGCATCTGCTGCAGGGCCCGGGTGAAGATGCCGTCGAGGGCGTAGCGGCGGAAGCGGGTGTAGACCGTCTTCCACGGCCCGTAGCGTTCGGGCAGGTCACGCCAGGAGATCCCGGTCCGGATCTTGTAGACCATGCCGTTGACCACCCGGCGGTCCTCCACCCGCGGCCGCCCGGTCTTGGCCCGCGGTATGAGCGGAGCGAGTAACTCCCACTCCTGGTCAGTGAGTTCATGACGGCGTACCACCCCACCATGATCCACCATCTAGCGATCTTTGAAGACCGAGCCTAGTGTTGAGTCGGCAACTCAGATACGGGGGTAGTGATGACTGGTCAGTGGGAGACGCTCGGCGAGGCAGCTGGCATAGAGGCGTACGTGCACCGACCCGCGGGTCAGGTGCGGGGCGCCGTGGTCGTCTGCTCCGAACTGTATGGAGTGAATGCCTACGTGCGAGGGACCTGCGCGGAGTTGGCGGCGGCCGGGTACACCGCGCTGGCGCCCGACTACTACTGGCGCAACGCTCGCCGCACCGAACTCGGTTACTCGCCCGAGGAACGCGAGCGCGGCCTGGTGTTGATGCGCGCACTGGACCGGGACGAACTGGTGGCCGACGCATCCGCGGCGCTGGCGGCTGCGCGCGCCGACGCCGGGGAGCGGGGCGTGGCATTCCTAGGCCTGAGTATGGGCGGTCACATCGCGGTGCGGGCTGCGACCGAGCTGAGCTTCGAGTTGGCCGTGGTGTTCTACCCGGGATGGCTGCTGAACAGCGGCTTTCCACTGGTCGGTCCCGTGCCCCCGTTGGAGACCAGCGAGCGGATCGCCACGGGCGGCGCGTTCGTGCTGGGCTTCCGCGGCGAACTGGACCAAATCATCGGGGCCGAGGAGTGGGAACAGGCGGAACAGCGACTCACCAAGGCCGAGGTGCCGCATGAGCTGGTCACCTACCCGGGAGCCCGCCACGGCTTCGCCTGCGCCGACCGCCCGGCCGACTACGCTCCCCAGGCCGGCGCCGATGCCTGGCGGAAGGTGTACGCCACCTTGGCGTCGCACCTGTAGGACCGCACCTGCGTGAACCGGTCACGCAAACGCAGGAGCCCTTCACACGCTGTGGGCAGGCGGCATCCTTCCCCTGCCTGCAGGCGCGGTGGTCGCTGAGCGTGCTCGCTATGACCTGAATGTGGCAAGCGCTCCCGCTCTCGGATCAATAGCGGAGTCACATCCGGATCGCGGTCGGCGGACCGCAAGCGGGTCGGCATGTCCGGCGAGGTCGACAACATCGAGAAATGCTCCACCCTGTACGCGACCCTCCACGGCCGTGTAGACCGGGACGACCATCACGGCCACCTGGAATACGGCGGGATCGAGTTCGAAACTGGCGTCTCGAGGCCGCGGCAGGCGAAGTTCACGGTGGTCGTGCAGTACACGTAGAAGACAACGGACGGCCGTTACGATGCGGGTCGCGGACAGAAGATCGGCGTCATCACGGCGTACTGCAAACAACCAACCGGGGAACAAGTGTCCGGCATGGGCCCAGCTGTAAATCCTCCCGAGCCCGATGGCGAGCAGGCGGCCACGGGCCGCCTCCTCGCCATCGTCCGCTCCTTCGTCACCACGCACGTGCCGTGGAAGCCGCTGCTCATCGGCGCGGTCCTTACCGGTGACGACCGCATGCGCCTCTACCTCCGGTCACCTGAGCGTGACCGCACCTACGGTGTGGACGCGCTGATCAGCCACACGGCACCCGGACTGCTTGGCGCTGTGGTGTCCCCCGCGTTCCTGGCGAACGAGCACCTGCACCAGCCTTCCGACGATCCGCACTGTGATGTGATCGTGGATCTCACCGATTACTAATCTTGTTGTCAAGCCGCTGCCGTGACGGGTGGTGCCGGTTAGTAGCACCGCCCGTCACGGAGCAGGGTCTACAGAACGTTGACCCGTCGCCGGGCGAGAGCGCTGTGGGGCGAGGAGGTCCGCGAGCGGTTCTACGCGCCGGAACTCAACCTCGCCCGGTACATCAAGGACGGCACCGTCACCGACGTCGACAGTGGAGAGTAGGTAGGCGGCGATGAGCCTGTTCGGGGACGGCCTGGAGGCCGCGGTGCAGAAGGCCTTCACCCGCCCCGCGCCCAAGAGCGCGGGTGCGCAGATGCGCTACCTGGTCAAGCAGCTCAAGGGGACAAAGGCGGTCGCCCAGATGCTGCGCATCTCCCAGCGCACCGTCGAGCGATACTAACCCTCGCGCACCATCACCCGAACCCGTGGTCGAAGCCTTTCAGGACCGGGTCAAGCTCCGCGGCCGCGCCGCACAGCGAGCACAGCCGCACCCCCGGCTGCTCGGCTGCGTCCAACGCCCGGTCCAGCGGCAGCACCGGCGCCCAGCCGGCGCCTTTTCGCAGTCGACGGCGTGCACGACACCGCCCCGGCCGGGACCGCGGCCGGGGGCCTTCGCCAGCCAACGCAGTTGCCTTACGGCCGAGCCCCAGAGCTACTGGGCTATCTCGGTCGAGTCCTGGCTCCAGCGCAGTTCGTTCGCCGCTTCTGCCGCTTCCCTGCGGACCTCGGGGTGGGGTGGTGAAGGAACCGCTCGACGATCGGGAGTGCCGCCTGGTCGTGAGTCGAACTGAGAATTGCGAAGAAGGCCCATTTAAGCTGCTCGTTTCCACGTCTAGAGTCGCCGCGGATCGAGGAGCCCGAGCTCCGGGTCGCCGGGGCGAGACCTGCTTAGGCGGCGAGGTGGCTGGCGGTCGGGAAGGTGCTGCCGTCGCCGACCTCGATCAGGATGCGGGCTCCGGTCCTGACGCCGATGCCCGCATCGACGTCAGGACCTTGGAAAGAGGGTGGTCCTCCAGGAGTTCCTCGATCCGCCCGGCCAGAAGTTTGCGCTGGTCGAGCACGGCGGTGAGCGAAGCGGCAAGGCTCGGGACGATCAGTGCGGCCGCCTCGATGCCCGGGACCGTCACGGTCTGCTCGTCCAAAGCGGCGAAGATCTCCTCGACCAGTCGCTCGGCCATCCGCGGTGCCTTCGGCCGCAGCAGGGTGACGAGCCGCCGCCTGCCGGCCTTGCGGATCTGGGCCGGGGAGCCGAACCGTTCCAGCAGGGTGAGGACGGCCGGGTGCTGCAATCGCGGCCCCAGTACCCGTTCCAGCGACGGGTGGATCTGCGTGAGCAGGCCGTGGAGCCGGTTCGCGCCCCTGGTTGCCTCGCCAGCCAGGTCGTCGTCGAAGCCGACGATCATTTCCAGCTCGGCGATTGTCTCGTCCTCGCCGTCGATGGGCCGCCGTGTGCGCGGCATCGCGCGGGCCGCGTCGACGATGATGAATGCGTCCCTCGCGTCCGTCTTCGCCTCGCCCGGGTAGGGATCGGCGATCCGCCGCATCGTCAGGCCCGGCAGATAGGCGACCGGGCAGCCCATGTCCCGCGCGACCGCCAGCGGCAGGGCCCCGATCGAGGCCGGCTGATCGACCACGACCTGATCGACCACGACCAGCACCGTTCCGTGCTTGGCCTGGAGCTTCGCGAACAGTTCGCGGAGGTTGGGTTCGGTGTTGGGCAGGCGCTTGTCGAACGCCTTCTTCCCGGCCGGGGTGACGGCGGTGGCGTGGTGTTCGCCCTTGCCGACGTCCAGGCCGAGGAAGACGTCGATGTCGCCGGTGTCGATCACGTGTAGGCCCCTCCATCACGCTGTCGTCCGGCCTCGCCTCGGCACCGAGCTGCCACATCCACGTTACGGAGAGCTCTTCCGGTCTTGGGTGAAGCCGGTGCTCAAGCCCCTCATCAGCGGTCCGTCGATGTCCCCGAACCCGGTGACACCACGCCCCGGATCCTGAACAACAGGAGGGGGAAGTCATGCCGCGCCCGAAGGCCGGAGGCCCCATCGCGGAGCCACGAAGAAGGTAACGGGGGGGGGGAAGTCGCGCTGCCCGCCGGAGTGAGCGTGCGAGTACTTCACACGCGGCAGCTGTCGATGTGGGTGACGTCGCGGAAGTCGGCGATGATCGGGCTGGCCATGGATTCGCGGTAGACGACGGCTGTCCGGCCGTACGGCCAGGCGTCCTGGTCGCGGAAGTCTTGCTGAGCTTCCGAGCAGCTGCCGAACATGAGGGCGCGGACGGTGTCCGTGTAGTCCGGGTCGTCGTGGTAGTCCTGTCCTTCGGGGTAGATGCCCGGACCGAAGGTGACGAACATCGTCTGTGCCTCCGGATTGAAGCTGACAGTCACGGCGTCGTTCAGGTAAGTCTTGCCTTGAAGGATCGGAGTGGCCTCCGTGATGAAGCGCTGCGCGGCGGCTTTCTCCGCTGGAGTGGCTGGGACCCGGGCAGCGGCCCACTCATCGACAGTGGGCTCGAAGGTGTCGGTGCGGGTGTAAGCGGGGGAGGGCTCCGACGGAGCCTGCGACGCGCGTGAGGCGGGAGCCGCCGCATTCGGCGTGCGGGCAGTTGTACTGTCATTTGCGGTGGGGGACTGCTGCTCTGGGCTAGCGACCGTCGGTGTCTGCTGGTGGACCGCTGAAGGTTGCTGCCGCGCCGCATTTGAGGAGGGCTGGGCGGCGACGAGGGCGGCACCACCGAGGCCGCCCACGATAGCTGCGGCAGCGGCGACCGCGATGTACAGGCGAGTGCGTCTTTTGCCCTGCGGTGGCACGGGCCATGGCGCATCAGTGGCAGGCGGTATGTCCCAATGGAGAGTGACGAGGTCAGTTATCAGGGTCGGTGGCTGGGAAGTGGGGCTGATGACGGCTGTGGTCTGAGCAGCAAGCAGCCGTCCGCATGCTCGGGCGAGGTCCGCGGCTGTCGGCCTGTCGGACGGCTCCTTGGAGAGGGCCCTTGCCGTTAGGGAGTGAAGGTCGTCAGGGAGGCCGTCGAGATCGGGTTCGGCTGACAGAACGCGGAAGGCGACTGCATCGGCAGCCCCGGTACCGAAGGGCAGGCGGCCGGTTGCTCCGTAGGCGATGAGCGCTCCCCAGCGAAGATGTCACCTTGTGGGCCTACAGCGCCGGTGCGGTAATGCTCGGGGCTGATCCAGCCGGGTGTGCCGGTGATCACGCCGGTGCGGGTGACGGAAGTTCCGTCCAAAGCGTGGGCGATGCCGAAGTCGAGGACGGCCGGTCCCGAGGGGGTCAGCATGATGTTCTGCGGTTTGACGTCCCGGTGGGTCACGCCGGCCTCGTGCACGGCCGCGAGGGCGGCAGCGGTGCCAGCTGCCAGAACGTACAAGCCGGCACCCGCCAATGGGCCGATTTCGCTGACGTGTTGGTCGAGAGTAAGGCCGGGTGCGAACGCGGTCGCAAGCCACGGTGAGGGCGCGTCGACGTCAGCGTCGTGTACTGCCACCAAGCATGGCCCCGTGATCCGTCGTGAGAGTTGCACCTCCCGCCGAAACCGGGCCCGGAACTCCGAGTTCGCAGCGTGCGCTGGATGCACGACTTTCACAGCCAACCGCTCACCGCCCGCGCTGAGCGCGGCATACACGGTGCCCATACCGCCCGATCCGAGTCGCCCCACGACCCGGTAGGGCCCCACAGTGCTCGGATCTCCAAGCTGCAGTGGTTGCACCTGACTGGACACGACGAAGCCCCCCTCGCCTTAAGTACTCCCCATGCGCCGCCTGAAGCGGCCCTCGATCGTATCGGGCTCAATGAGCGTTTTCAGCGTTGCCTCTCCAGGGTGAGGACGGCTCTGGTGATGACGGTCATGCGGTTGGGACTGATCCGGGATCTGCGGAAGATCTGCCAGGACTTCAGCTGGGCCATGCCGCGTTCGACCGGCGCCCTCGCCGCGGCCAGAGCCCGGTTGACGATGCGCTGGGTGAGGGTGAGTTCACCGCCCGGTGGGCTTGAGTCCGGTGGTGACCCAGAGGCCGGCACCTTGGTAGGCGCGGTCGGCGAGGATGGGGGCGCCCTGCGCGATCCGGGCCAGACGCTCACCGCCCCGGTGCGGGACGTCCTGGCCCAGCTGCCCATCGCCGCGGAGGACCGTACCGGCTACCAGCGTGACGCCTTCAAGCACTGGGTCGACGCCGACAAGGACGGCTGCAACACCCGCGCCGAGGTCCTCAAGGACGAGGCCGTCATCGCCTCCGAGCAGGGCCCGCGCTGCACCCTGACCGGAGGCCAGTGGTACTCCCCGGATGACGACCGGTACATCGACGGCCCGCGCGGCTTGGACATCGATCACCTCGTGCCGCTGGCCGAGGCGTGGGACTCCGGCGCTTTCCGGTGGTCGGCCGAAGAGCGGGAGGCGTACGCCAACGACCTGGGCGACGACCGGGCATCGATCGCGGTGTCGGCCGCGTCGAACCGGATCGAAGGGGGACCAGGATCAGACCATGTGGCTGCCGCCGGCCGAGGGTTATCGCTCCCCGTACGTCACCGACTGGATCGCTGGCAAGCTGCGCTGGGGCCTGAGCACCGACGAAGGCGAACAAGCCGCCCTGGCGGAGAACCTCAACAAGTGCCCCAACGTGCCGGTCACTGTCGTGCTCGCCCGGTAAGACGCAGAGCGCAGTTGGACGCCGGTCGCAGCGACCGGCCGTCTGCGGCGTCCGCCGGTGCGATGGCGCACCGAGCCGAGCGACACCTGGTGGCGAAGGCGGCGGTCGTGTCATCGGCAGCCGCCACCTCCACTACAGCCAGTCCCGCCACTGCCACGTGGACGTCAGGGAAGAGTCCCCGGCAGCTGCAGTTTCGCGACCGGTGCTCCTTCACCCGACTGATCTCGAGGCAGTCGCCCTATGGCGCCGAGGGCGCCTCCCGCGTCAGGAGGCGCCCTCGGCGTTTGTACCGTGCCTGCGTTCGGCTCAGACTGGGCAGGTCACGGCAACTCGCCGGCCAGGCGCTCCCACGCCTCGTACTCGCTGTAGCGGGGATGACCCGTGAGCAGCGGGGCGAGCCGCCGTACCGGGTTCAGCAGACGCCGGATCATGCGCAGCTCCAAAATGCGCGCGACTTCCAGCTCTCGCCGCCGCGGCGCGAGTGCGGCGGCCTGCTGCCGGCTCATCGGCATGGCGTCCAGCGCCTGTTCGAGGACCGGCCGGGGATCCAGCAGTGGCACATCCGTACGCGGGCCCACCGCATCCACCAGCGAGGTGCGCAACCACAGGTCGCGCAGCAGCCATTCGTTGCGCTGTGTGCTGCCCGAGATCGAGCCGGAAGAGGTCGTCGAAGGGACTGGTCATTGGAATCGCACTCCGGCCGCTGCGAAGGCTTCCCTGCCGATCTGCTCGGCGCCGCCGCCGGGTGCCCAGAACGGGTCCCCGGGGATGTAGTAGTGACCGCTGCGGCTGTCGATGCGCAGGCCGAAGTACTGACCGTTGCCGCCCGCGAGCTCCGCCTCACCGGCGGCCCGGACCGCCCCGCCACCGCAGAGCACCGGGTGGGAGAGCTCCTCTTGCATGACAGTCTTCGGCATGATGACCAGTTGTCCGTCCTCCAGCACGGCCCACTTGACGGGCTCGCCGTCGAAGCCGATGTACCGCTCCCAGTCCGCCGATCCCGGCTTGACAGGCCGGATACCGCACCGCTCCGCCAGGGCTGGTTCTTCCGCGATGGTAGGGGCCCCCGGTTGGGGAATATACGGCAGCTGTTGTGCAAGAGCAGCTTGCTGCTGCCCACGAAGTAGGAGCATCAACTGCGGTTGACAGTGCGCCCGAACTCGCCGGGCCGGCAGCGGTGGACGATCCGGACCTCACGGGGGCAAGGCGTCGCAGCAGGTGGTCGCTGAAGACTCCGGCGAGCAGGGTGTCACCGGCGCGATCGGTGTCACCTGGCACTGTCTCAGCCGTCGTGAGCGTTACCGCTTCGGACGGCACGCCTACGTCCGGCCGGCGCAGTCTTCGAGGTGCGCTGCGGGTAAAGGATTCGGCATCGACCGTTCAACCGTCTTGTCCTGTGCATGACTTAATCGATGGGATGTGCGAGACCACTTCGTGCGACTCCGCGCACATCCCAGGGGAGATTTCGTGCACATAGTCCGTACCGGACGAGGCGCCGCTGCGGCGTCCGCCACCGTCGCCGCCACCGTCGCCGCCGCCGCTTTCGCCGCCGCCGCCCTGGCGACCGCTCCCTCAGCTGGCGCGACCAGCGCGGCTGCGCCCGCCGCCGTGCCGCACACCAAGGCGGTACCGGCTATCGTCGGGCATACCCTCGTCCACGGCGTGGCCGCGCCACTGCCCACCGATCAGTGCCAGGCCAAGTGGAAGATCGCCTGCTACAACCCGCTCCAGTACCGCACCGCGTACAACCTCAACCCGCTGTACCGCAAGGGCATCACGGGCAAGGGACGCACGATCGTCATCGTCGACTCGTTCGGGTCCCCGACGATCCAGCACGACCTGGACGTCTACAGCAAGCAGTTCGGGCTGCCCAGCACCAAGGTGCAGGTGGTCAAGTGGGGCAACGTCCCCGTCTTCGACCCCAAGAACGCGGACATGACGGGCTGGGCCGGAGAGAGCACGCTGGACGTCGAGATGGCGCACGCCGTGGCACCCGGCGCCCGGATCGTGCTGGTGGAGACCGCGGTGGCCGAGACCGAGGGCACCACTGGTCTGCCGGAGATGATGGATGCCGAGAAGTACCTCATCGACCGCGGTGTCGGCGACGTCATCACCCAGAGCTTCGGCGCCACCGAGAACACCTTCCCCGGCTTTGAGAAGGGCGACTTCTCCAGCATCGCCAAGCTGCGCTACGCCTTCCAGGAAGCGAACCGCAAGCACGTGACCGTGCTCGCCTCCTCCGGCGACGGCGGTGCCACCGACGCGACCGCGGACGGCAAGGGCTACTACAAGGAGCGTGTCAACTCCTGGCCCTCCTCGGACCCGCTGGTCACTTCCATCGGCGGCACGCAACTGCACCTGGACAACCAGGGCCGGCGCGTCAAGCCGGACAGCGTCTACAACGACAACGGCGCGGGCGGCGGCGGCCAGTCACACGTCTTCTCCCGCCCGGCTTTCCAGAACGGCGTGAAGAACGTCGTCGGCGCCCGCCGCGGCACCCCGGACGTGTCGATGGCTGCCGCGGTCAACGGCGGGGCCTGGATCTACTCGAGCTTCGACCCGACCGCCAGCGGCTGGGACGTCTCCGGTGGCACCAGTGAGGCCAGCCCGTTGTTCTCCGGCATCGTCGCCCTCGCCGACCAGGTCGCCGGACACCGGGTCGGCGACATCAACGAAGCCCTCTACGGCCTGGCTCGCCACCGCGGCACCGGCGTCATCGACGTCAACGACGGCACCGACAACAGCTACGCCGGCGTCACCGGCTACAAGGCTGTCAACGGCTACGACATGGCCACCGGCGTCGGCACCATCGACGCCCTGCGATTCGTGTCGGCCCTGGCCTGGACGGCCGCCCACCACCGCTGACTGCGGTCGCGCGGTAGCGCACGCACACACCACCCCTGAGGACGGCTCGACGCCCTGGCCCGACGCGAGCCGTCCTCGCCGTTGGAGGGCCCGATCCCCAGCGAGGGGCGGGGCGGCCGCGGCCGGGGGTTGTGACGGCCGGACTAGGGTCCGTCTTCAAACGGATCTTGCCCAGAGCAGCAGCGACGCGAGACTGACCGCTGCCTCGTATGAGGTGGCGGTCTTGTCGTATCTGGT
>NZ_JBICAJ010000042.1:0-10475 GCF_043088925.1 Streptomyces sp. NPDC014006
GGCCCGGTCCGGGCGAGTGCGCTGAGCACGGGGTAGGTCAGCTCGTCCACCGCCTCGCCCATGCCTTCGGTCAGCTTCCTGTGCAGCTGCGTGCGCGTGGTGCGCCGCAGCAGGACGCCCAGCGCGTCCGCGATCTCGTGTCCCACTTCTTTCTCCGGGCAGGTACCGGCGGGCTTCGGCCAGGACGTGGCGGCGGGCGAACTTGCCGCGCACGGTGGAGACGACCGCGGCGACGTCGACGGCGTCGAGTACGGCGTCCACGTGCGGATCCACCCAGACGAGCTTCATCTGCCGCCCGGACACCTCCGCGCCCTCGATGAGCCCGAGCGCGTCCAGGCCGCGCCCCAACCACCTCCCGGGCGGGAGGCCGGCCATCTCCTGGGCGTCCTTCAACGACTGGCCGACCGGACGGCGGCCGTCTCCGAAGGCGCGGGATGGGCGCTGGCTCCGGACGGCACCGCGGTGGGCCCGGCCGCGACCGAGGGCCGGAAGCCCTTGAGGATCAGGTACAGAGCGAGGCAGATCTCCCAGGCGAACACCGGGACGGCGGCGAGGGCCGCCCACGCCGAGAACTGTTCGTAGACGCCGAACATCTGAGCGGCGCCCGAGGCGAAGACCAGCGGGCCGCCGGTCAGCCCCAGCACGGGTATGAACCGGGGCACCAGGCCGGAGCGGTACAGCGGGTAGGCAAGCAGCACCGTGTTGGTTCCGCAGACGAAGCTGGGGCCGATCATGAACGTCCAGTTGTGGAAGGCTACGAGGGCGCTTGCGAGCGTGGTCGCGTCAGAGCCGGCCGTTCCGGCCAGGTCGTGCCGCAGCGTGACGAGCGCGAGAAGGGGGACGACGCCGACGGCGATGACCCCGGCTTCGAGAGTGCGCAGGCCCACATAACCCAGCGCGGCGCCCTCGTTGTGCCGCTTGACGACGGGAAACAGCGCGACCGCCGTCCCGACGACGGTGAGCGCCAGGATCACCTCGAGAAGCGCTCCTACCAGCACCCCGGTGTCGGGCCCCGGACCGACGACGTAGTCGGTGTGCTTGAGCACCGGCTCGTACAGAACGAGCGCGGCGACGGAGGTGACGTGGGTGACGAGGTAGAGGAGGCCGCCGACCACGGCGGCCCTTCGGGCGGAAGTCATGAGGGACCCCTCGTGAACCAGAGGCGTACGGCGTACACCTGACTGCTCCGGACGCTAGGTGTACGCTGTACACATGTCAAGCGGCAAGAAGCAGGGACTTCTGGGACCTCGGCGGTGGGCGGCATGAGCGAGTCGGCCACGGCCCCTCGCCGCGTGCCGTTGAACCGGGACCGGGTACTGCACGCCGCGGTGGCTCTCGCCGACGGCCTCGGCATCGAGGCGCTGAGCATGCGCAACCTGGCCGAACGGCTGGGAGTGGTGCCCATGGCGCTCTACAAGCACGTGGCGAACAAGGAGGAGCTGCTCGACGGCATGGTCGAGGTCATCGTCGGCGAGGTCGACCCGCCGGCGCCGGGCGCGGACTGGAAGAGCGCGATCCGGCAGAGGATCCTCTCGGCCCGGCAGGCGCTGCTGCGCCACCGCTGGGCATCCCAGGTGATCGAGTCGCGCACGCATGCCCCGCCCGTCGTGCTGGAGTACATGGACTCGCTGATGGGAACGTTCCGGGCCGGCGGCTTCTCCGTCGACCTCACCCACCACGTCATGCACGCCCTCGGGAGCCGCATATGGGGGTTCACCCAGGAGGTGTTCCCCACGCCGCCGCCACCGGCCGACCCGGAGGCGCGGGCGGCAATGTTCGGCCAGCTGGCCGTGCGGTACCCCCACATCATCGAGGTCGCCACGGCCGGGTCCCACGACGGGCAGTCGGCCGTGGGCGGTGGCTGCGACGACCAGTTCGAGTTCGAGTTCGCCTTGGACGTCCTCCTGGACGGCTTCGAACGGCTCCACCGGCAGGGCTGGAACTCCGCCGAGCGCAGGCCGGGCACCCGCACCGCCGGGTAGCTTGCGGGTGGCCGCCGGCGTCCCGGCCGCGGTAGGCCGCCTAGTACTGCAACGGTGCTTCTCGTGACTGATGGCCAGGTCAGGGGCTGTGTCCGCGTCGTTTGTAGTGGCTGGTGCGGGCCTGGTGTTGTCGTCGTCGGCGCCAGGCCGACCAGTGCCGAATGTGCTTGCTCCAACTCGGACCGCCAGCTCTTGCTGAAGCCGTAAGCGGCGTCCGCGGTCACCCAGAAGGGGATGCGGTCGGCGATGGCCCGCCGGACCATCGCCTTGGCCATGGCCACCTTCGTTTCGAAGACGACTGTGTCGTCGATGCCGGCCCGGCGGCATCGTTCCCGGTCGTCGGTCCAGAAGGTGGGCAGATACAGGCGCCGGTCGATCAGCGTCCGGCCGCCAGGAGCCGCATAGGCGAGGAAAACGCCGATCTGGCAGTTCTCGGTCCGCCCGGCGGTACCGGAGTACTGCCGTTGCACGCCCGCCGACCGCACTCCTTTCTTCAGGCAGCCGGTGTCGTCCACGATCAGGACGGCGCCTGGGTCACCCAGGTTGTCGACGACATACCGGCGCACGTCATCGAGGACCTCATCGGCGTCCCAGTCGATCCGGTTCAGCATCCGGTGGATACGGTCCGGGCCTGCGTGACCGGCCTCCTCCGCCAAGGTCCAGCCGTTCTTGCGCTGCAGCGGAGCGATCAATCCCCGCATACAGGCCAGCGCCGACTCCCGCGGCTCCGACCTGCTGAAACGGTGCACGAACCGCTCATGCACAGCGTCCAGTTCACCCGCCCACAACCTGACATCAGCAAGCTCCCCACCCATAACCACACCAACGACCGACCTGGTCGTCAGTCACGGCAAGCACCGTTGCAGTACTAAGACGCCACGCCCTGCATGCCGGCCTACGAGACTCTCCCCCGCTTACACCACCGACCTGGAGCGCCTCGCCAGAACAGCGCCGCCGCTTCCGCCAGACCGTGGCGGCCTTCGTCGAAGACCTGCGCACCGGATCCTTCCGCCCGGCCTCCGGGTGAACGCGCACCGCTTCAGCCCGGGGGCCTGGGCTCGGCGCGGCGTCGCTGCAGCGCCCGTGCCTGGCCGCCGCACGCGGTAGCCCGCCACGAGGCGAGCCCCTGCGGCGCTGTGAGCCCACCTGCGGCGCAAGCCCGGGCTGCGGCCACTCAGAATGCAGCAGGTGACTCATGGCCGCCCATCAGGGTTACGGCTGGCCGTGTCTTGTCACGCTTGCAAGCTGAGATATGCCCCTGTTTGAGGCTGTTTGCCATTACATGCGGAGGCGCCAAATGAACGGAAGGAAGCCAGGTACCGCACAAACCGGCGTAAAGACGACTTCCCGGCGAAGGTGGGGCCTGGGCTGTCTGGGCATCCTTGCAGGCCTCATGATCCTCATCGTCATCATCAGCGTGGCCACCTCCGGCGGCGGCAAGAAGCCCACGCCCGCCCAGTCGGCCACACCTCCGCCCGCATGTGCCAGCACGACCACCAGCAACTCGGCAGCAAACGCCACCCGGCCGGCGACGACCGCCACCACGGTCAGCGGCGATGGGGAGTACCGCGTCGGTATTGACATCGCGCCAGGCACCTACCGCACCGACGGCCCTGCCGACAGCGCACTGCCGACCTGCTACTGGGAACGCGACAAAGACGCCAAGGGAGAATTCACCTCCATCATCGCCAACGACGACCCCACCGGATCGGCCGTCGTGACCATCCTGCCGACCGACGAACTCTTCAAAACCCAGTGCTGCAAGAACTGGGTCAAGGTGGGCTAACCGGGCCCTGAGGCCGGGTCTGGGGTGCCGGCCGCGGAGCGGTGTCGACGCTGCCCGCAAGGCGAGTGGAAAGCTGGAGACATGGCATACCGCCTCCGCTGCTTCGATGCCGCGCTCGTACCCCGTGGAGAGCTCGAAGCTGTGGTGCGGCGCGGCGGCAGCGATGGCCGTGGGCGGCGGGTGGCAAGGCCGTAAGGTCGCCGCTGCTGGGCGGCGGAACGCATCACCGTCCGCATCACCCTCCTGGACGGCCCGCCAGGCGCCCTCGCAGGACGCGATCCCCTCTGGGGCTTGTCGGGCGGATCTACCGGGCCGCCGGCGCTGGCCGGGCGGCGTACCGGCGCTGCATCGCTGCGGCGACCAGCCGGACGCGGGGCAGGCCGAGCCCGTCGATACAGACCTCGACATCGGGCGCGGTGATCGAGGACGCTTCGCGCGATGACCACCTGCGGAAGATGACGGCTCCCACGCGAACCCATGGTCATGGGAACCGGTCGACCTTTTCATCGGGCCCCTGCCGTCGCTGCAGTGGTCGCGTCCTGAACCGGCTTGTCGTGGGTACTCGCGGGCGACCCGGGCGGTGTCGCGGCATCGACCGGGTCCAGAGGACACGACAAGACGGGAGGTGATCGTCGTGGCGAGTACGCCATCCCAGACCGGTCCCGACCGGCACGCCTCAGGCGGCGAGCCGGTGGCGGAGCTGACACAGCGGGCTTCGCAGCAGCTGACCGATCTGGTGCGCGGCGAACTGCACCTGGCGCAGGCTGAGATGAAGGAAAAAGGCAAGCGGTAGGGCAAGGGCGGCGGGCTGTTCGGTGGAGCTGGTCTCGCGCCTTCGGAGCGCAACGGGAACCACCTGTACTCGCCCTCGGCCACGATGTGCCGTGGGTGCGCGGGCATGCCGTGTGCGTCGGCGGTCCAGTGCAGCCGCTGGCATCCCCAGCACACGAACTTCGCGTGAGCGTGTTGCTCGTCCCATGGCGCAGCACCCAGTCGGGGCCGAGATGCCGGGCCAGATCCTGGGCAGCCGCCAGCCCCTGCGCGACGTAGCGGCGCAGGGCCGGCCGGTCGGTGAACCCGCCGTCCGGGCGCGCCCGGTTCCATCGGCTCAGCCGTTCGGTAAGGTCGCCCGGCAGGTTCAACCGGGGATCGTCCAGCGGGATCTCCTGGACAAAGTCGGCCGGGTCCGTGTAGGCACCGGCGTCCGCGGTGAACAGGGGTGATGTGGTGCCGCGGGCACGCATCAGAAGGTGGCGCGGATCGCTTGCTTGGGTCATGAGCTGTGGTCCTTCTCCTGGTCCCGCCGCGCCACCAGCCGGCACACCCGTTCCGACCGGTCCGACGGAGCGCCGTCCGCAGAGGAGACCGCGCGTCATTACCGGGACACAGGATGCCACTTCCTGGCGGTCACGGATCACTTCCGTGCCGAGTACGGCTTTCCCGTGACGGACAATCGGTCGCTGCGATCGCCGGGCTTCACGACGCTGGTGGGTGCCGAACTGCATGCCCCGCGCACGGAGGCTGGACCGTCCTGGCACATCGTCGCGGTGAGCCTGCCACGTCGCGCCGCCCGATCCCGGCGAGAACGGACCCGCGCCAGCCCGACGGGCTCTGCGGGCGCGTTCATCGGCCTTGCCCCTCCGGCCTCGCTGCTCACCGCAACCGATGCCGACAGCTTGGACGCCGAGCTGCACGACGTCCGGCTCGACCGCGGCCACATCACCGTGCGCTGCTCACCCGCCCCACGGCTGCGGTCGCCCAGCAAAACACCCTGCTGGAGCAGCATCTGAGACCAAACACCGCCGGGCGGCCCTGGTCGGGGGCCGCCCGGCGGTGACGCACATTCAGTTCTGTGACGCAAGGTCCAGCTGAGGGATGGCTGGTCAGTCCGTCTGCATCGGCGTGTCGATGTACGGACGGGACACCCAGCCCCACTGGCCCTTGTGCGCGCCCGTGTACACCTTCACATAACCCCAGGACTTCGAGCTGCCTGCCGAGCCCTTGTTGCAGGACCAGTAGACGCCTGTGCCCTTGTTGAGCTGACCCGTCGCCGTGTACGAGGTCCCCGGCCCGGTGTGGAACCTGACCGCGGCGTTGACGGTGGTGTCGAGCTTGATCTTCTCGGTGCAGGCACTGGCGCCGACCGTGGCGCTGGCGGCCGAGGCGGCCGGGGCGGTCGCCGCCGTCATACCGGCGGCCGCGGACAGAGCCAGCGCAGCGGAGACGGCCAGACGCGCAGGAGCGCGGAACTTCATGAGAATTCCCCGTTCGGTATCTCGACGTTCCCCGGAATGGGTTTGCGTGAGGAACGTGGCCAAAGTCAATTGAACTTACCCAGGGTGTGTCAACTTTCTACCCCTGCTGACGCTTCTCCACGGCCCCCGAGCCAAACGAGCTCGTGCATGGTAGGCGGTGGGGCATCGAGTTCTCGATCGTCGATCACGGTCGTGTGGTGGGGAACGCGTCTCGTGCAGCGATCATCAGCGGCCGGAGGATCACTGGCCTGTCAGCTGATGTGATCGCTGAACTCGTAGCCGAGGTGGGTCCGTTGGACTTTGACGGACGCGAGTTTGTGTCATCGGAGTTTGATCACCGCAGGTCAGCCACTCAGCGCACCTTCGGTGCGCGCCGGGGACGTGGTAAAACGCGTGGTGCGCTGGAGGTGCTTCTGTCTGCCCTGACGGCCATCTGCACGGGTGCAGCCTGTCGTCACCGTTCCGTCACAAGTAGTCGCCGCACGAAACCCTGGCGCTCTCCCGCCCTGTCTGCACTCACGTACCACGACCACGCGTACCGCGGGGCAACAACCGACGACCGAAACCCGCGGACGAGACAACTCAGGGGGACGACAGCATGCGTCACGGCAACGGCATTCGCAGGGCGGCTCTGGCGACGACGGCGATCACGGCCGCCGCGGCGGCGGTGACCGGCATCCTGCCCGGCACCGCCATGGCGGCGAGCACCTCCACCCCGCCGCCCGCCTGCCCGGCCTCCGCCCTCCAGGTCAGCGCTTGGCAGGCCGTCCACCGGCCCGTCGGGACCGGGACCGGGGCGGCGGTCGTGCAGTTCACCAACGTCTCCCGGAGGACGTGCGTCCTGAAGGGCCATCCGACGGTCGCGGGCGCCGGCAACGGCTCCCCCGCCCACAACACCCCGCTCAAGGTCACCCCCACCGGCAGGGCGGCCACCGTGACGGTCCGGCCGCACGGCAAGGCGTGGGTGAAGCTGACCTTCGTCCAGGTCCAGGGGGAGGCCGACGGCTACTGCGTGTCGGGCAAGGACCCGGTGACGTATCCGACGATGGTCATCGGGCTGCCGCACTCCGGGAAGCACCAGGCCGCCCTGAACGACGGGGTGTGGGCCGAGTGCGACAACAAGGTGACCGTCACCCCGGTCTCGGCGGTCAAGCCTTCCTGACCCCCCGGCCCCCACAAATCGAGCAGCCTGCATGACGATCGCAAGGCTCTGACCTACACGTTTACGAGGAACTGCACATAAGTGCAGGTCAGCGACTCAGCGCACCTTCGGTGCGCTGAGTCGCTGACCTGCGGTGATCAAACTCCGATGACACAAACTCGCGTCCGTCAAAGTCCGATGGCAAACGGTCAAGATCCAGTGGCACGGGACATCCATGCTGGCTCTCGTGGATCGCGGTCCATGGCGTCCCGCAACCCTTCGGTGACCTGGCATGGGACCACGCGGCAGCCGACCTGCGGCGCAAGGGCAACCCGACGCCCACCGAGGAGGAGACCGCCCAGGCGGTCGCCGAACTGCTGGTCAGAGCCAACCAGGGACCGACCGGCCAGGGCGGCGCCCCGGCCGCGCAGGCGTCCAAGCGCGACCGGCGCGTCGTCGCCCGGGCCCGAGCTGCCTCCGCGAGTCCCGGACCTCGTCCGCCCAGGCCAGAGGCGCCGCCAGCCGCCGAGAGCGACAGGCCTCTCGACGGTGACGAGGCCATGGACGGCACAGATGGCGAGCCGATCGCGAAGGTCATCCCGCTCGGCGTCTTCGACCCCTTCAAGGAGGCGGACAAGCGGTGGTGACCGCAACCGGACCCACCCCCAGCCAGGACGCGGACCCAGGCCGTCAGCATGGATCGCGACGCGCTCTGGACCGCGAGGACCTGCACCGCTACCTCACCACCCTGGAGGGCTGGCGAGAGTTCACCACCCAGGACCCAGCCCCGCCAGACCTCCTGACCGCGAACCAACTCGCTGGCCTGGACGACGACGGACGGCTTGACTACGACGATGGCCGGCTCGACTACCACACACGCCTGACCGTGGCCGCGACCTCCACCTTGCGCGCCGCGGTCCACGCCGGCCGGCGCCTGACCCTGCTCAACCGGCACGCGATCAGCGCCCGCCGGGGCCTGATCCTGTCCGGCGCGGCCGGGACGGGAAAGACCACCGCGCTCACACAGTTCGGCAAGACCATCGAGGTCATCGACCGGCGCCAGCACCCTGGCGTCGATCGGATCCCGGTCGTCTACGTCACCGTCCCGCCCGCCGCAACTTTGCGCATGCTGGCCGTCGAGTTCGCCCGCTTTCTCGGCCTGCCCGTTACCACCCGCGCCAACATCACCGACGTCATCGAAGCTGTCTGCGGTGTCCTCATCGACGCGAGAGTGAGCGTCGTGTGTGTCGACGAGTTGCACAACCTCTCGCTCACGACCAGGAACGGGGCTGAGGTCTCCGACACCCTGAAGTACTTCTCCGAGCGGATCCCGGCCACCTTCGTCTATGCCGGGGTGGAGTTGGAGGCGAACGGGATGTTCAACGGCACCCGGGGCCGGCAGATCGCCGGACGCTTCACGGTCATCGACACCGCCCCCTTTCCCCGCACTCAGGAGTGGACCGGTCTGGTCAGTACCTTCGAAGAGGCCCTGCGACTGCACCATCACCAGCCCAAAACCCTGGAAAAGCTGGCCAACTACCTCCACCAACGCACTGGCGGCATGATCGGCACCCTCTCCCATCTCATCCGCGGTGCCGCTGTCGACGCCATCCTGGACGGCACCGAGAAGATCACCCGCCAGTCCCTGGAACGCGTCAAACTCGACCGCGCCACCCAGACCCGCAAGATCAAGCCCGCCTCATGACCTCCCGCACCGACGCCGGTGACCGCCCCCGCCTACTGCCGGTCCGGCCCCGTCCCAAGGCCGGGGAGACCACCGACTCCTACGTCCGTCGCCTGGCCCGAGCAAACCACCTCAAGCCTAGCTACCTACGCGGATACCTTGTCGGACCACCGGACTACGGCCAGGGGAAGCGCCCCAGAGCCGACCGGCTCGCAGCCGTCACCGGGCGTCGGCAAAACATGCTCGAACGAGCACTGGTGGTCGACCTGGCACGACAGAGACGCCCCGCTGCCGGCGCCCGTCACAAGGGGCCCCGGCCGACGAGCCGGACGACCATGCCCTCGGACGCTCCTGCGGTGGGCTGACCACGAAGATCCACCTGGCCGCGGACAGCCGCTCTCGGCCGCTCGCCTTCGTACTCACCCCCGGCCAGGCAGGCGATGCACCCGCCTTCCCGGAGGTCATGGCCCGCCTGCGGGTGCCGCGGCGGATCGGCCGGCCCAGGACCACCCCGGAGATGGTCCTGGCCGACAAGGCCTACTCGTCACGCGCGATCCGGACCCATCTCCGCCGGCGCGGGATCCGCGCGGTGATCCCTCAACCCTCCGACCAGGTCGCCAAGCGCAAGAAGCGAGGCCGATCAGGCGGCCGCCCGCCTGCCTTCGACGGTGCGTCAGCCGCTGGCGGAGATGGCGGCGACGGCACTGCGGCTGCTGGTGCGCATGATGGACGGGGACCGCCCGGAACACACGCGCACGGAGCTGTCGACCCGACTGGTGGAACGAGCCAGCACGGCGCCACCGAAGGGGGCGTGAACGCCGCCGCCGGAGGACGCACGAGCGACGCCACCGCCCGAGGACGGCACCACCGACGCCGCCACGCGAACGGCCGGGCACCGCGCGGGTACCCGGCCGTCCTTGCCCCTTTCGGGCGCCCCCTCAGCCCGCGCCGACCAGCGCGTTCATCAGGTCCACGGCGCTGCCGTCGTGGTCGCTGCCGGCGGTGCCGCTGCCGGTCCGGAGGTTGGCGGTGCGGTCCACCTCCAGGACCGAGTCCGACCGGGAGTTGTCGATCACGGTGATCAGGCTGCCGTCCGCCGCCGCGGGGGCCGTGGCGGCGCCCAGCAGGGCCGCCGTGAGGGCGGCCGCCGTGCGCAGCCGCGCGGCGGCGGGGCGGGTGCCGCTCACGCCGGGACGCCCTCGGACTCGGCCTGCGCTGCGGCGGCCTGCTCGACGGCGGCCTCCGCCTCGGCGACCGTCTGCTCGGCCGTGGGTGTCGTGCGCAGGCGGGCGATGTTGCGTTCCAGCAGCCGGGTGGCCGCCTTCACGCCGACGCCGTTCGCGGCGTCGACCTCGGGCAGCCGGCCGTCCGCCTCCTTGAGTCCGGCGAGCGCGGAGTCCATCGCCTCGTGCGCGGCGAACAGACACGGCGTGGAGTAGATGGCGACGTCGACGCCGAGGCCGGACAGCTCACTGAGCGACATCCTCGGCGACTTGCCGCCGGCGATCTGGTTGAACAGCAGCGGCTTGCCCCCGACCACCTCGCGGATGCGGCGGATCCACTCCACGCTGCGCACCCCGTCGACGAGGACCACGTCGGCGTCGGTGGCGGCGAGCCGCTCGGCGCG
>NZ_JBICAJ010000043.1:0-9187 GCF_043088925.1 Streptomyces sp. NPDC014006
GCACCGCCGCAACCGCGGCCGGCGAGGCGGCCGACCGCCAGGCTTTGACCACGATACCTACCGCCGTCGCAACACCGTCGAACGCTGCTTCAACCACCTCAAAGGCTCCCGCGGCATTGCCACCAGATACGACAAGACCGCCACCTCATACGAGGCAGCGGTCAGTCTCGCGCCATTCCTGCTCTGGGCAAGATCCGTTTGAAGACGGACCCTAGTCGTTGTGGTCGGCGTCCTGTGTGATCGCGCCTCACGCCGTTCTGCCCAGGACACGGATGAAGAGGGTGAGCAGCGCGGCGCGGAGGCCGATGTGGTGCGGGTGGACTGTTCGGCGAGGGCAGGGCGCGGTGCGGTGCTCGGAGCTGTACCGCTGTGATCATGCAATTGCACGTTTCTGGACGTGCTACGCCGCATGTCCGATCGAGCGAGGTCTTTTTTTGATCGAAACGCAGCGCTTGATGCCACCCTTCCAGCACGAGGTGACCGTTTAGCGGGGGTCGCGCGCCAGGGAATGACAGAAAGCGATCGACGTCGAAAGCAGGGCGCGGCTCACCCGCGGCATTACAGAACTCAGGGAGATTTCCGGCGTCTGAGCAACGAAAAACGCGCCGTCCTGGGGCAACCAAAATTTTGCCCGTTGTGCGGCTTTTGGTTGATTAGCTTATCGCACTGTGTATCGGTAGCTTCACCCTCAGGTGCGTGCGGGACCTCGCACAACGTCTACCAAACCCTGTTCGAAGTCCCGCACGCGTACGGCAATCCAAAGGAGTGCCCTATGGGGCGATCTACCCCCCGGCGCCGCCGGGTGAAACAACCTTCCGGCCGCTTCGTACGCAGCAAGCGTAGTGGCCGTAACGAAAACTTCCGTTACGTGAACCGCTTTGGCACGCCCGCCGTCGGCGTGTTCATCGGCATCCTGTTCATTGGGTACCTGCTCATTTCCCGCCCGTCCGTCCACGTGACGGTTACGTCAGAGGCCGCAACGGTCCTCAGCGGTGTGCTCTCTGGCACCGCCCTGCGGCTTCTGAACAACCGCCGCTACCGGCGCTAAAAGGCCTCGGGCCGGGGGAAGACCGGCATCACCGCTTCTTCTCCCGGCCCGCTGGCGCGGGATAGCCCCCTGTCGGCCGGACCGCGCGAGTCAGGACGGCCGCGTGTGACGAAACCCGGGGAATCTCGGGTGTATCAGTCGCGGCCAACCCTCCATGAACCCTTTTCGTTACGGACGGAAGCAACCGTGAGTGACAGCTGCGAGTTCTGCGGATCCCCGCTCACCTCAGGCCCCGGGAAGGGCCGTCCTCGCAAGTACTGCGGGGACGCCTGCCGTCAGGCCGCCCACCGACGCCGCATCAGCGCAGGAACCCCTGACCCATCCACCGGGCCGCACCTCACACAACCGGCTCCCGCACCCGAGCCGCCCCCTGTGCCCCGCCCAGCTCCGACCTCCCGCGCGGCCGGTCACGGCCCCTCGGCAGGAGACGAACTCCTCACCGAGATCGCCAGAGACATCCAGGAAGGCGCCCGCGATCTCGCCCGCCTCCTTCCCACCCTCAGCGGGGAAGAGCCCCTGCAGCGCATCACCCAGCTGCAAGAACAGCTCGACGGCCTCACTGCCGCGGTCGTCGGCCGCGCCCGCTACCGTCGCGTCACCTGGGCCACCATCAGCTCCCTGCTGCGCATCAGCGAGGACACCGCCCGCCACCGCTACACCGACCGGTACATCCTGCGGCGCCTGGCCCGCTTCAACCGCTGCGAGACACCGCTCACCTCCCTGACCGGCCTCTTCACCACCCCCAACGGCACCGGCATGTCCCCCGAAGCCCCCGCCGGCAACGACGCCACCACTGACAACGCCGACACAGGCCACGACCGTGGGGAACGCGGAGAGGCACCAGAGCAGACCGCACCCAGCGAACCGTCAGGAGCCGCCTACAACCGGCTCTCCCCGATCCTGTCCATGCTCATCCGCACCGCCCAGCTCACCAACAAGGAAGTCAGCCACAAGATCGGCTGCTCCCCCTCCTACCTGTCCCGCATACTGACCGGCGAACGCGTCCCCACCTGGGAACTCACCCGCAAGTTCGCCCACGCCTGCGGCGCCGACCCCGAAGTCCTGCGCGCCGTCTGGGAGACCGAGAAGCTCAGCCAGAAATACCGCGAACCCTCCCCCGACCCCGACGCCGAACCCCTGCCAGCCGCCGAAGAACTGCGCACCGCCATCCACACCCTGCACCTGCGCGCAGGACGCCCGGCACCCAGCGACATCGCCGTCGCCAGCCGCTGGGTCCTCACCGCCGGCACCGTCGCCTCCCTCCTCGAAGGCACCGTCCTGCCACCCCGCGACGTCCTGCAGAAGTTCGTCCGGCTCCTGGGCGGCGACGTCGACCGGATGACCCAGCTCCTTCACGACGCGCACCGCGAAGCCGCTCACGCCACGACCGCCCTGCAGCCCGCCAGCCGGCCAGAAGCCGACCCGGCCCCGGCTGCGCCCCGCCCCACGAGCAGCACGCCGCCCGCGACCGCTTCCCGGCGCACCGGCCTCGCCGGGCCGGACGCCGTGATGAGGACGTTCAGCAAAGTCCTCACCGAGGACCGCCCCGTGGAAGAGGGCCGCGCCCGTCTCCTGGACAAGCTCGCCGAACAAAGCCCCCAGGCCGACCGCGAGCGGCGCACGACACTTGCCGCACTCACGGAGGCGCTGCGGCAACGCAAACTGCCGCCCGTCACCGCGATCACCCCGCTGCGCGGAACATGACGAGCCCCGCCTACCGCAGCCTCCCCGGCGGCCAGCCGTACACGGTCGGGTGAAGAAACCCCCGGTGGCAGAACCGCTGCAGCCGCCGGCACGTCCTGCCGTGCGTGAGGAAAATCCATGACGCGCACGTCGCAGTTCCGGGCCTGGCCGTAGTGGAGGTGGCGACCGCCGACGACGAAACCGCCTTCGCCATCCAGGCGCTGCTCGCCGCCCGATGCGCCATCGCACCGGCGGACCGCACGACCCGCGAACCAGGCGAACCGGGCGTACGGCTGCGCTGCTATGTGAACCTCCACCCGGAGCCAGACGCGTAGCAATGCGAGGCGCGAGCCATCGGCGAGGGCGGCAGACGCCGGCCGTTACGACTACCGGCCGCTGCGTGCTACCGGGCGAGCACCACGGTGACCGGCGTGTTCGGACAGCCGTTCAGGTTCTCCGACAGAGCGGCTTCCTCGTTTTCGTCGATGCTCAGGCGCCAGCGCATCTTGTCGGCGATCCAGTCGGCGACGTACTGGCAGCGGTAGCCCGCGGCCGGAGGCAGCCAGGTGGTGGGGTCCTGGTCCGCCTTCGACCGGTTCGACGCGGCCGACACCGCGATCAACGCCCGCTCGTCGCCCAAGTCGTTGGCGTAGTCGTACTCGGCGCACCATGCGGACTCCTGGTGCGGAAGCCACACCCAGCCGCCGTTCCGCCCACCGCTGCAGTACTCGCCGTCAAGCTCCGGTGGCCAGAGGGCGGCATCCTCCAGTGCCTGGGCCCGCTTCTCGATGGGTATGGCACTCAAATACTTCCAGTCCGCCATGAACAGCATGAGATTCAGACCCATGGCGGCAGCATAAGCAGGCCGACGTAGGAACCCGAGGTCGGCCGACCCTCTCGCCGCACATCAGCGGCATGCCGTGCTGGGCGCTGCATGCCAGCCGGACACTTACATCGCCCTCGCACGCCCCACTGCCAGCCACCTATCGTGCTCAGCCGCCAACCAGCGTGCTCAAGTGCCAGCTATCGCGCTCAGTCACAGCAGGGCGCCGTGAGCGGGGTGTCGAGGAGCGAAGAAAATCGAACACGTGATTGAATTCAGCCATGCGACCGATTCCCGACGACCTGGCCCGGGCGGTTGACGAGTGGCACGCCACCTACCGCCAGCTCACCGCGCAGCCGCGCACTGCCCTGCGCAGACGACTAGGGTCCGTCTTCAAACGGATCTTGCCCAGAGCAGGAATGACGCGAGACTGACCGCTGCCTCGTAGGAGGTGGCGGTCTTGTCGTATCGGGTAGCGATGCCTCGAAAGCCCTTGAGCCGGTTGAAGCAGCGTTTGACGATGTTGCGTCGACGGTAGGTCTCCCGGTCGAACCGGGGAGGCCGGCCGCCGTCACGGCCACGGTTGCGGCGGTGATGTTGCTGGTCGCGCTTCTCCGGAATGGTGTGTGCGATGCCGCGCTTGCGCAGGTAGGCACGGAGGCCGCGGGAGGCGTAGGCCTTGTCCGCGACTACGTGGTCCGGTCGGCAGCGGGGCCGACCCCGACCAAGGCGGGGCACTCGGATGCGCTCGAGAAGCGGGCGTGCGCAGATCCCGTCGTGGCGCTGGCCGGCCGTGAGCAGGACGGCCAGCGGCCGTCCCCGGCCGTCGCAGGCGAGGTGGATTTTGGTGGTCAGTCCGCCTCGGGATCGGCCGAGGGCGTGATCGTCCGGTTCGTCCTGCCGGCGGATCCCTCGGCCCGTGGCGGCGGCGTGCTGGTGGGCGCGGACGATGGTGGAGTCGATCTGGACGAGCCAGTCGATGTCTCCGGCCGCGTCAGCCCGGGCCTGCATCTGCTGCAGGGCCCGGGTGAAGATGCCGTCGAGGGCGTAGCGGCGGAAGCGGGTGTAGACCGTCTTCCACGGCCCGTAGCGTTCGGGCAGGTCACGCCAGGAGATCCCGGTCCGGATCTTGTAGACCATGCCGTTGATCACCCGGCGGTCCTCCACTCGTGGTCGACCAGTCGAGGCCCGCGGTATGAGCGGAGCGAGTAACTCCCACTCTTGGTCGGTGAGTTCATGACGGCGTATCACGCCACCATGATCCACCATCTAGCGATCTTTGAAGACGGACCCTAGTCCAACTGTCGGGTGAGGTGCTCTTCCACCCCCACTGGCGAGGCCAGCGCACGCCAGCCGCCTCCACGCTGTACGGCGCCGGTCATCGCGCCCGGGCCTCTCAGCCGCCTCATGATCTTGCACGTCTGAAACCGAGACATGAGCGATGCAGTTCCGGACGCGGCAGAAGCTCGGCCCTGGCGCCCGGAGGATGGGCGAGAGCCGGTCGTATGGACCTGGCCATCGACGGATCCGCCGGCCCTGTGGGTCATGTCGTCGGGCCGCTGGCGGCGGGGCGAGGTGCGGGCCAGGCAGGACTGGTCTCCGCGACGCGCAGCAAGGGGGCGGGCTGCCCCGTCCGCCGTCCAGGCGGGTGAGGCCTGTCGCCACACCCGGCCGAGGCGCTCGGGCGGTGGGGACGACGGCGCCGTAGCGTCGTGAGCGTGAACGATGCGCCCAGACGTATCGATCCCCGGACCGACCGGGCCACCGCGGCGCTGCTCCTCGGGTGCCGGCCGAGCCAGGTCGGGTACTGCGCGCGCTGCCAGGGCCTCACGGTGCGCTACGGGCCGCACGCCCTGGTCGTCTGCCCGGCCTGCCGCGCCTCCGAGCAGACCCCGGGCTAGGCGCTGCGCGGCTTGTGGCTGCTCGTCTTCTTCGCGGCGGTCTTCTTGGCGGCCGTCTTCTTGGCAGGGGCCTTCTTCTTCGGTTTCGGCAGTTCGTGAACCTCGGCCTCGCCGCCGTGGTCGCCGCGGGCCTCGCGGGCCTTCTCCACCGAGGCGTTCAAGGCGGCCATGAGGTCGAGGACCTGGGCCGGCTCCTCTGCCTCCGGTGCCTGCGGGAGCGGCTTGTCCTCCCGTTTGGCCTCGATGATCTGCGCGATGGCTTCGGTGTACTCATCGTGCGCGTCGAGCGCCTCGAGGTCTTCGACGGTCATCGTCTCCATCAGGGCGAGGGCCCGCTCGATCTCCTCGTCCGAGACCTGTACGGGCGGCGGGAGCAGCTCGGCGGGGTTGCGGATCTCGTCGGGCCAGCGCATCGCGTGCAGGACCAGGGCGTCGTCGCGGACGCGGAGCATGCCCAGGCGTTCGCGGCCGGACCAGGCGTACTTGGCGATGGCGACCTTCTCGGAGCGTCCCAGGGCCTGGACGAGGAGCTTGTACGGTTTGGCGGCGACCTGGCCGCTGGCCTGCAGGTAGTAGCCGTCGCTGATCTGGATCGGGTCGATGTCCGCGGCCGGGACGAACGCGACGATCTCGATGGCTTTCGCCGTCGGCAGGGGGAGGTTGCTCAGTTCCTCGTCCGAGATCGGCACGATCTGCGCGGGCTGGTGCTTCGTCTCGCGGGTGACCTCGTAGCCCTTGCCGATCTCGGCGCTGGACACCTCGCGGTCCTCGAGGTCGCAGAACTTCTTCACCCGGACGCGGCCGCCGTCCTCACGGTGGTACTGGTGGAAACGGATGCTGTGGTCCTCGGTCGCACCGACCACATTGATCGGCACCGTGACCAGGCCAAAGCTGATGGCACCGCTCCAGATCGTCCGGGGCATACGTGTCCCTCCGTGGTAGCCCCGAGCACACCCAGCCTACGAACCCCGCGCCCCCGGCGCACCACACCATGCGCCCCTCGGGGCACAGCGGGACGCTGGAGGCATGGTCCAGGTGATCGTGTATCCACCCGACAACCAGGGCGGCCGGCGCGTGCGAGCGGACGGCACCATCCTCGGCCGCGCCTACCGGCTCCGCGACGTCGTCGCCTTCCTGCAGGACGCCGGCATGGAAGGGATCGACGACCTCGACGTCATCCGGTCCGACGACATCGAATGGCGCGGCGGCGGCCCGGAGGTGTGGGGGTAGAGGAGGTCAGGGTGAGGCGGCTTCAGGCGCCAGCCGCTGCCGGTGCAGCTGTCGTGCAGGGGCGGGAGCCGGTGGCCCTTCACATCGGTGCTGTATTGGTGGCTCTGCCCGCAGTCGCACTCGTAGATCCCCGACTGGGGGACGATCTCGCCCGGCTGGTAGGTCTTCTCGCCGCTTTCCAGCGTCCACGGCGGGCGTGAGAGCGGCGGGTCGCCCGGGGCTGAGCAGGTGACCGAGTTGTGTCCTGGATTGTCAGCTGGCGTCGAGGATGTCCGCCCCGCCATGTTGGATGGCTGGGTGGCGAAACGACGAAATGCGAAGCGGCCTTCCTTCGGTCTGCCCAAGGCAATCGTCCTGCTGGGGACGCCGGACGGCTGGCGCCACAGCGTCCTCACTGCGGAAGGCGGAATGTTCTGCGGGCGCCTCAGCAGCGAGCTGCTGGATCCCGCAGTGGCGTTGCCCGCCGCGGCCAGGATGGTGAAGGAACTCGCGCGCGACTTCCACGGCACCAGCGTCGAGGTGACCTGGGACCCGCGCCAGGAACCTTGGAGCTGGACCGGCCAGGTCATTCCCGTCCCCGATGATGAGGCCGCCCGGCACACTGCGGAGGCTAAATGCCAGGCTCAGGCCGTCAGAGGGAGGCGGTACGCGACGGCGGGCGCACAGCGCCTGCGCGGCCGGTCGACGGGTCGACGCGGTAGGTGACCCCGTATTCGCGGGCGAACCAGTTGGCCTCCGCCACCGAGCCGCTGAGCGCGCGCAGGTGGAAGGCGTAGGCGACCGAGTCGATCTGCTCGGTGGTGAGGGTCATGCGCCAGCGGTTGCCCGGCCGGTCGAAGCAGGCGGTGCGTACGCGTTCGATGAGGCCGTCGGCCGGTGGCACGCGCAGGACGGGGGCGAGGTTGGCGTAGACGCGCAGGGCGTCCATCTGCGCGGGCCGCAGCTCGATTACCTGCTCTGTGGCTGCGGGTGGTGTGCTGTGCGGGGTGGGGTCGGGAGATGCGTGCTGGTAGGTCAGGACGTCGTGGCCCTGCGGGCTGAGGCGGGCGGCCCACAGAACGGGGCGTCCTTCGTAGGCGGACAGTTCCGCGCGCATCTCCCGGTCGGCGAGCTCGACCAGGCCCTGGGTGGCTGCGGTCTGCAGGGACTGCTGCAGGCCTGGCGGGATGGCAGTGGACAGCACCCAGCCGTAGACGGATTCCGTCTCCCGCTCGCGCAGGGAGCGAAGGGCGTCCAGCCGTGACTGCCGCGCGTTCATGCTCACCCTTACCCTCGTCACCACCCGATGCCGGGGCAGACGGTAGAGCCTTCACGCAGGGCTAGGCGAATGGCGCCGCGCTGGCCCCACGCGTGTGATAGGCGATGCCACGCGGGTAGGGCCACCCCCGCCGTCCCGGGGTGGCCCCACAGTGCTCTCGCACATGCCGGCTGAGCGTCAGATCACGCCGCTGGTGCGGTCAGTGGTGGTGTCCGCCGCGGTGCTGGGGGCCCCAGGAGTAGTCGTCGATGAAGCGGCCGCGGTCGTTGCGCAGGGTGGCGGTGTCGCGGTCGTTGTTCCAGACGTAGTTGCGGCGGTCCTGGAACACATCGTGGCGGGCGTCGCGGCCTTCGCCGGTGTGGACACGGACGGTGGAGCGGCCGTCGAGGCGGTAGTGGTGGAAGGTGTAGGTGTGGCCGTCCTCGTCGCTCAGGGTCCAGCCGTCCAGGTTCACCGCCCGGCGGGTGCTGTTCGTGATCTCCACCCACTCGGCGTTCAGCGAGCGGTTGGAGCGGTCGTCCCGTCCCGGGGAGTCGTACTGCACCGCGCTGATCGTCACCTCATCGCGGTCACGCGAGGCGAGGTGGTGGTCGGCGGCCATGGCCGGCAGGGCGGCGGCCCCGACCAGAGCGGCGGCCACGGCAGCGGCGGCGGTCAGACGACGGGCGGAAGAAGAAACGGACACCAAGGTCCCCCTTCAGAGTGCGCACACCAACCGGCCCCGAAAGCGCAGGTCCGGCGGATGCGTTGTGCTGGTGTGAGGCCGGCCGGCCGCACACGCACACCTTGCAGCCACCAGCCCCGGCATGTGTGGGAAATGCGGAGGCCCGTTACGATTTCAACAGGCTTCTGTAACTCTCACCTGTAGTGACCATCAAAGCGGTGAATGCTCCAGATTGACGTCCCGTTTCGGACGCAGGCGTTGCAGCGCCTGGCTCAAGGTGACGGTCCGCCAGATACCGCCACCCCACCGGCCGGAACGCGATCACCCGAAAGTGAGTAACGACAGGCGCTGCCGGGCATCCACCCGGCCCTTCGCGCCCCCGCTGGACAGCACACCGGGTGCCAGCCACCCCGCAGGGCCCGGCTGACTCACCTGGCGTCCGGTCTTGCGCCCTCACCGAACGCGGATACGTCCGCGACGGCTACGTCCCGGGGCAGCCGTGCGGGACCGGATGGGGTGACGCAGGCGCCGCGTTGGGCCCGGAGAGTGACGCGCCTGGGAGAGCAGTGGCTCTACCCGA
>NZ_JBICAJ010000044.1:0-4705 GCF_043088925.1 Streptomyces sp. NPDC014006
CTACGTGAGGCGAAGGCTCCCCCTGAGCGAGGGCGTCGAGGGCCTTGAAGAGTTCGCCGGTGCTGCTGCCGAGGGCGACCGCGCGGTGCTCGAACGCGGAGCGGGTGGTGGCCAGCGCGTGGGCGACCTCGGCGGTGCCGAGGCCGGGCCGCTGATCGACGTACTCACGCAGCTGTCGTGCCTGAGCGCGCAGCGCCTCCGCGGTCCGGGCGGAGATCACCCACGGCACGACGCCCGTCGTCCCGCGCGGCTTCTCCGGAGAGGCGCCCTCTTCCTCGTCGGCCTCGACGGGCGGGGCCTCTTCCAGCAAGGCATGGGCGTTGGTGCCGCTGATGCCGAAGGAGGAGATGCCGACACGTCGGGGCCGGTCGAGCGCCGGCCACTGCACGTCCTCGGTGAGCAGGGAGACGGCCCCGGCCTCCCAGTCGATACGGGAGGACGGCTCGTCCACGTGCAGGGTGCGCGGCAGCAGGCCATGGTCGAGGGCCATCACCATCTTGATGATCGAGGCGGCACCGGCGGCGGCCTGGGTGTGGCCGATGTTGGACTTCACCGAGCCGAGCCACAGGGGCCGGTCGGCGGGGCGGTCCTGTCCGTACGTGGCGATCACTGCCTGCGCCTCGATGGGGTCGCCCAGCTTGGTGCCGGTGCCGTGTGCCTCGACCGCGTCGACCTGGTCGGGCGTCAGACGGGCGGAGGCCAGTGCCTGGCGGATGACCCGTTCCTGTGAGGGGCCGTTGGGCGCGGTGAGGCCATTACTGGCGCCGTCCTGGTTGATGGCGCTGCCGCGGATCACGGCGAGCACCCGGTGCCCGTTGCGGCGCGCGTCCGACAGCCGCTCCACCAGCAGCATGCCGATGCCCTCGGACAGCGCGGTACCGTCCGCACCCGAGGCGAACGCCTTGACACGGGCGTCCGGCGCCAGCCCCCGCTGCCGGCTGAACTCGATGAACGAGGCCGGCGAGGACATCACGGAGATGCCTCCGGCCAGCGCCATCGAGCAGTCGCCCTGCCGCAGCGCGTGGCAGGCCAGATGCAGGGCGACCAGCGAGGAGGAGCAGGCCGTGTCGACGGTGACGGCCGGGCCCTCCAGGCCGAGGGTGTACGCCACCCGGCCGGACACCACACTCGGCGTGTTGCCGATACCGAGGTGCCCCTCCAGCTCGGCCGGCACCTCGGGCAGCCGGGTCGCGTAGTCCTGGTAGTTGCTGCCGACGAAGACACCAGCCTTGCTGCCGCGCAGCGACTGCGGGTCGATGCCGGCCCGCTCGAAAGCCTCCCATGACGTCTCAAGCAGCAGCCGCTGCTGCGGGTCCATCGCCAGCGCCTCGCGCGGCGAGATGCCGAAGAAGGCCGGGTCGAAGTCGGCGGCGTCGTACAGGAATCCGCCCTCCCGCACATAGGAGGTGCCGGAGCGGTCCGGGTCGGCGTCGTAGAGCGCGTCCAGGTCCCAGCCGCGGTTGTCGGGGAACGCGGAGATCGCGTCACGGCCCTCGGCGACGACCTGCCAGAGGTCCTCCGGGGAACGGACGTCACCCGGGAAGCGGCAGCTCATGCCGATGATGGCGATCGGCTCGTGATCCTTCGACTCGGCCTCGTTGAGCCGGCGGCGGGTCTGGCGCAGGTCGTTGACGACCTGCTTCAGATAGTCGCGGAGCTTGTCCTCGGTCATGTTCTGGGCAGCGTCGGAGGAACGGGCGGGCTTTGACATCAGGTCACGTCCTATAAAGGCCAGTGGTCAGGTGGCACGGTGGGGAGGAGAGTGGGCGGCGCCGCGGGCGAGGGGCGGAGCGGAGACGGGATCAGAGCTGGCCCAGCTCCTTGTCGATGAGGTCGAACATCTCGTCGTCGCTGACGGGGTCGAACTCCCCGTCCCCCACGAGCCCTTCGGCTTCGTTCGCGGTGCCGCGGGTGTCGTCCCACTTCCAGAGCAGGGCCTGCAGCCGCGCCGCGATCTTGCCTCGGGCGTCGTCGTCCAGGGCGGATTCGAGGAACGCGGTCTCCAGCCGCTCCAACTCCGCCGAGAGAGGCAGGCCGGCCTCCTGCGCCTGCGGTACGAGATCGTCCAGCAGCCGCTGCGCGAGGGCGGCCGGGTTGGGGTAGTCGAAGACCAGGGTCGGCGTCAGCCGCAGCCCGGTCGCCGACCGGAGCCGGTTGCGCAGCTCGACGGAGGTCAGCGAGTCGAACCCGAGATCCTTGAAGGCCCGGTTCGCCCGTGCCTCCTCGGGCGAGGCATGCCCGAGCACGGCCGCGACCTGCTCCCGTACGAGATCCAGCAGCATCCGCTCCTGATCGGCTCGGGCCAGCCCGGCCAGCCGGCTGGCGATCCCGGACACGCCATGCTCGGTACGGCCCCTGGACGTGGCCGCCGTACGCCGGACGGCCGTCGTGCGGACGACACCGCGGAACAGGGGCGCCATGACACCGCCCGCCGCCTGCGCGCGCAGCTCCGCCAGATCCAGACGGGCCGGGACTACCATGGCGTCGCCCAGCGCGGTGGCGGCGTCGAACAGGGCCAGGCCCTCGTCCGCGGACATCGGCGCCGCACCGACCCGGGCCATCCGCGCCAGGTCCACGTCGCTCAGCCGCCCGGCCATACCGCTGCGCTGCTCCCACAGTCCCCAGGCCAGCGACACGGCGGGCAGCCCGCGCTCGTGCCGGTGGCGGGCGAGAGCGTCGAGGAAGGCGTTGGCGGCCGAGTAGTTGGCCAGTCCCGCCCCGCCGAGCGTGCCCGAGAGGGACGAGAAGAGCACGAACGCGGACAGGTCCAGATCCTCGGTCAGCGCATGCAGATTCAGCGCGCCGTCGACCTTCGGCCGCAGCACCCGGTCGATCCGCTCCGGCGTCAGCGCCTCGACCACCCCGTCGTCCAGGACGGCCGCGGTGTGCACCACGGCGGTGAGCGGACGCTCCGCCGGTACGGCGGTCAGCAGCCCGGCCAGCGCGTCCCGGTCGGCGACGTCGCAGGCGGCGACCTTGACCGTGGCCCCGAGCCCGGTCAGCTCGGCCACCAGCTCCGGCACGCCGTCGGCGGCGGCACCGCGCCGACTGGTGAGCAGCAGGTTCCGCACCCCGCGCTCAGCCACCAGATGGCGCGCGAGCAGCCGGGCGAGCCCACCCGAGGCACCGGTCAGAAGGACAGTGCCCTCGGGCGCGAACGCGGGCTCCACCTCCGCGGGGCGCGCGGCACGGGCCAGCCGCGGTGCGCTGACCTCGGTGCCGCGCAGCCGCAGCTGCGGCTCGTCGCCGGCCGCCGCGGCCGCCAGCGTCTCCCAGTCGGGCTCGCCGCCGTCCGTCTCCACCAGCACGAACCGGCCCGGATTCTCGACCTGCGCAGACCGGACCAGACCCCAGACCGGTGCGCCGGTCAGGCCCTGCCCGGCCAGGAACACCAGCCGCGACGCGGCGAACCGGTCGTCGGCCAGCCATGCCTGTACGAGGGCCAGCGCGCGGTGCGTGACGTGGCGTACGGCGTCCGCCGTGGTGCCGTCCGTGGTGTCCGGGAAGGCTGCGAAGACCAGCTCGGGGACGGGTGCGGCTGTTGTGGCGAGGCTGCCGAGGTCGTCGTACGCGTCGATGTTGCTGTGACCGCTGTCGTTGCCAACGACGGCCCAGCGTCCGGCCGGCGCGCCGGACCGGGACAGCGCGACCGGCGCCCATTCCACCTGGAACAGCGAGTCGCCACGTGCCTCCCGCGCTCCCTCGAGCTGCTCCTTGCCGACCTGCCGCAGCGTCAGTACGTCGACCGAGGCGACCGGCCCACCCACCGAGTCGGCCACCGTGACGGACACGGCGTCCTCGCCGGCCAGGGCGATCCGCACCCGGACAGCGTCCGCGCCCTGGGCGTGGAGGGTCACCCCAGTCCATGCGAACGGACGCCGGGTGAGTCCCTCACCGGGCTCGGCCAGCAGCACACCCAGACCCAGCGGCTGGAGCGCAGCATCGAGTAGGGCCGGGTGGATGCCGTACTCCTTGGCTCCGGCGGCGTCCTCCTCCGACAGGGCGACATCGGCGAACACCTCGTCCCCGCGCCGCCAGGCGGCCCGCAGCCCCTGGAAGGCAGGGCCGTACTCGACACCCTGGGCGGCCATCCGGTCGTACGCGTCCACCACTGTGATTGCCTCCGCCCCGGCGGGTGGCCAGGCGGTCAGGTCGGCAGCGGGTTCCGGCGACTGCTGCGCAGTGTCGGGAGCCACCGTGCCGGTGGCACGCAGGGTCCAGGGCTCGTCGTCCCCGGCGTCCTGCGCCCGCGAGTGCAGGTTCAGCTCGCGCCGGCCGGAGTCGTCGGCCTCCCCGAGCCCGAGCTGGATACGGACCCCGCCCTTGTCGGGCACCACCAGGGGTGCCTCCAGGGTGAGTTCCTCTACGGTGCCGCAGTCGACGTGGTGGCCGGCCTGGAGGGCGAGTTCGAGGAAGCCGGTGCCCGGGAGCAGGACGGTGCCGGCCACGGCGTGGTCCGCCAGCCAGGGGTGGCTCTGCAGCGACAGCAGGCCGGTGAACAGGTGCGTGTCCGTGCCCGCGAGCTCAACAGCGGCGCCGAGCAGGGGGTGTCCGGCGATGCCGAGGCCGAAAGACTCGGCGTCGACGGGCCGTGCGGTGGCCGACGCGGGCCAGTAGCGCTGGTGCTGGAAGGGGTAGGTGGGCAGGTCGATGTGTTGGCTGTTCCGAGGGATGGGCCAGTTGACGGGGTGGCCGTGGGTGTGGA
>NZ_JBICAJ010000045.1:0-4531 GCF_043088925.1 Streptomyces sp. NPDC014006
TCCGCGGCCCAGGGGCTGGCACTGTTCGACGCCGCGTGCGCGGCCGGCGAGGCGCACCTGCTGCCCATCCGGCTCGACGTGGCGGCGCTGCGGCGGCGGGCCGAAGACGACTCTCTTCCGGCGCTGCTGCGGGGTCTGGCCCAGCGCCGGGTGCGTCGTAGCACGGCGGAGGCCGGCGTGCGACGGCCCGCGGAGCTGTCGCTCGCCGAGCGGCTCGCCCGGGTGTCCGGGGAGCAGCGGGCGCAAGCGCTGGAGGATTTGGTCGTCGCGCAGGTGGCGGCCGTGCTGGGCCACGCGTCGACGGCCGCGATCGAGCCGGACCGCGCCTTCAAGGACATCGGGTTCGACTCGCTGACGGCGGTCGAGCTGCGGAACCGGCTCAACACGGCCACCGGGCTGCGGCTGCCCGCCACCCTGGTCTTCGACCAGCCGACTCCGCAGGCGATCGCCCGGTTCGTGGAGCGGAAGCTGTTCCCGCAGGAGACCGCGCAGACCGCCGTGGCGGCCGCGGAGGCGCCCCGCGGGACCGCGCATGACACCGTCCACGCCATCCACGCCATCGACGAGATGGATGTCGACCTCCTCATCAACCTTGCTTTCGACGGCGACAGCGCCGGATCCGACGCGGAGCGTGAGTGACCCCATGAGCAACCCCAATGACAAGGTCGTCGCCGCCCTGCGGGCGTCCCTGAAGGAGACCGAGCGGCTGCGGCAGCACAACCGCGAGCTCACCGAGCGCGGCCGCGAGCCGATCGCGATCGTCGCGATGAGCTGCCGCTACCCGGGCGGGGTAGGCACCCCGGAGGACCTGTGGCGGCTGGTGGCCGCGGGCGAGGACGCGGTGTCAAAGTTCCCGACGGACCGCGGCTGGGACCTGGACGGGCTCTATGACCACGGGGGATTCCTGTACGACGCCGCCGAGTTCGACCCGGCGTTCTTCGGGATCTCGCCCCGTGAGGCGCTCGCCATGGACCCGCAGCAGCGGCTGCTCCTGGAGACCTCCTGGGAGGCCGTGGAACGGGCCGGCATCGACCCGAGGACCCTGCGCGGCAGCCGTACGGGCGTCTTCGCGGGCGTCATGTACCACGACTACGGCACGCTGGTCGACGCGTCGCCGGACGCCGTCGAGGGCTACGTCTACAACGGCAGCGCGGGCAGCGTCGCCTCCGGCCGGGTGGCCTACACGCTGGGCCTGGAGGGGCCCGCGGTGACGGTCGACACCGCCTGTTCCTCCTCGTTGATCGCGCTGCATCTGGCGGTGCAGTCGCTGCGCAACGGCGAGTGCTCGCTGGCGCTCGCCGGTGGTGTGGCGGTGATGTCGACGCCGACGCTGTTCGACGAGTTCAGCCGTGGGCAGGGACACGGGCTGGCGCCGGACGGACGCTGCAAGGCGTTCGCGGACAGCGCCGACGGGACCAGCCTGTCGGAGGGCGCGGGTCTGCTGCTGCTGGAGCGGCTGTCGGACGCGCGCCGCAACGGCCACCCCGTGCTGGCGGTGGTCCGCTCCACAGCGGCCAACCAGGACGGCGCCAGCAACGGCCTCACCGCCCCCAACGGTCCCGCCCAGGAGCGGGTGATCCGGGACGCGCTGGCCGCCGCCGGGCTGACCGGCGCGGACGTCGACGCGGTCGAGGCGCACGGCACCGGCACCACCCTCGGCGACCCCATCGAGGCACACGCCCTCCTGGCCACCTACGGACAGGACCACAGCCCCGAACAGCCCCTCTGGCTCGGCTCGCTCAAGTCCAACATCGGCCACACCCAGGCCGCCGCCGGCGTCGGCGGCGTCATCAAGATGGTCATGGCCATGCGCCACGGCCTGCTGCCCCGGACCCTCCACGTCGACACACCCTCCACCCACGTCGACTGGGACTCCGGAGCCGTCTCGCTGCTGGCCGAGGAGCGTCCCTGGCCGGCCGCCGGCCGGCCGCGCCGTGCGGCCGTGTCGTCCTTCGGTGTGAGCGGCACGAACACGCACGCCGTCCTGGAAGAGGCCCCGGCGGAGGAGTCCGCCGAGGACGCGCCGGAGCGCGGCGCCGGGATGCCGGTCCTACCGTGGGTGCTGTCCGCGCGGTCGACGGACGCGTTGCGCGAACAGGCCGCAGGACTCCGGAAGTTCGTCCACTCGGACCCCGTCGACGTCGGCTTCTCGCTGGCCACAGGGCGTTCGGTCTTCGAGCACCGCGCGGTGCTGTACGACAGCGGTCCCCGCGGGCTCGAAGCGGCGCTGGCGGCGCTCGCCGACGGCACGGACGGAGCTCCGGGGCTGGTGACGGGCGCGGGTCACCGCGCTGCCCGGACGGCCTTCCTGTTCACCGGACAGGGCAGCCAGTACCAGGGCATGGGACGTGAACTCCACGCCGCCTACCCGGTGTTCGCCGCCACCTTTGACGAGGTCTGCGCCGCCCTGGACCCGCACATGGACCGTCCGCTGCGTGAGGTGGTGTTCGCCGGGCCGGGCACACCGGAGGCGGAGCTCCTGGACCGGACGCAGTACACCCAGACGGGCCTGTTCGCTGTCGAGGTCGCGCTGTTCCGGCTGGTGGAGGCATGGGGGCTGCGGCCCGCCGCGCTGCTGGGCCACTCCGTCGGCGAGCTGGCGGCGGCCCATGTGGCGGGGGTGCTGTCACTGCCGGACGCCTGCGCGCTGGTGGCTGCTCGTGGCCGGCTGATGCAGGCCCTGCCGACGGGCGGGGCGATGGTATCCGTGCGCGCCTCCGAGGACGAGGTCATGGAGGTGCTGGCCGGGCGCACGGACCGGGCATCCGTCGCCGCGGTCAACGGCCCGCAATCCGTCGTCGTGTCGGGCGACGAGGACGTGGTACTCGCGGTGGCCGCCGAACTGGCCGAGCGGGACCGGCGCACCAAACGGCTCAATGTCAGCCACGCCTTCCACTCGCCCCGCATGGACGCCATACTCGACGACTTCCGCGCGGTCGCGCGCTCGCTGCGGTACAGCGATCCGCTGATCCCGGTCGTCTCCGACGTGACCGGCCGTACGGCGACCGCCGAGGAGCTGACCGACCCGGAGTACTGGGTGCGCCATGTGCGCCAGGCGGTGCGGTTCGCTGACGGAATGCGGACGCTGGGCGAACTGGGCGTCGGCAGCTGCCTGGAACTCGGTCCCGGCGGGGTGCTCTCCGGCATGGGCCAGGACTGTCTGCCCGGTGACGCCGTGGCGTTCGCCGCCGCGCTGCGCCGGGACCGCGCCGAGCCGTTGTCGGTGGTGGAGGCGGTGGCGACGGTGTTCGCCCACGGCGCCCGCGTCGACTGGGCGGCGCTGTTCGCCGACAGCGGTGCCCGGCGCGTGGATCTGCCGACCTATCCCTTCCAGCGGCAGCGCTACTGGCCGAAGGCCCCGTCCGGCGCGTCCGGGGACGTACGCTCCCTGGGCCTGGAGCCGGTGGACCATCCGCTGCTGGGTGCCGTGCTGGAAAGCGCAGACGGCGACGAGCTGCTGTTCACCAGCCGGGTCTCGCTCGCCGCCCAGCCGTGGATCCGCGGCCACCGTGTCGAGGGCGCCGCCCTGCTGCCGGGCACCGCGCTGGCCGAGCTGGCCGTACGGGCCGGGGACAGGGCCGGGTGCCCGCTGCTGGAGGAACTGACCCTGGAGGCGCCGCTGGTGCTGCCCGAGGACGGTGGCCTACTTCTCCAGGTGCGGCTCCGTGCCGCCGACGCGTCCGGTCGGCGCACCCTGACCGTGCACGCGCGGCCCGACGGCGACGCGACGCAGGACGGCCTGTCGTGGACGCGCCACGCGAGCGGCACCCTGGGCCCGGAGGGCACCGGCGCCGGGCAGGACCTCAGCGGGCCCTGGCCGCCTACCGGGGCCGAGCCACTCGACATCGAGGGCCGCTACGACCGGTTCGAGGCCGACGGCTTCGCGTACGGCCCCGAGTTTCGGGGTCTGCGGTCCGCGTGGCGGCGCGGTGACGAGGTGTTCGCCGAGGTCGCACTGCCAGAGGAACTGGCGGGTGACGCCGCGGACTTCGAGCTGCACCCCGCGCTGTTCGACGCCGCGCTGCAGACGGTCGGCCTCAGTGGCCTTGCCGAGGACGCCGCGGCGGCACTGATGCCGTTCTCCTGGCGGGGTGTACGCCTGCACGCCTCGGGCGCGACCGTACTGCGAGTGCGGCTGGCCGTGACGGGTCGGGAGGAGGTACGGCTCGACGCGGCGGACGCCCTGGGCAGTCCGGTCCTGACCGTCGACTCGCTCGCGCTGCGGCCGCTGTCCGGCCGAGCGGCGCAGGCCGCTGCCGCGGCGAGCCTGCGGGACGCGCTGTTCCGCGTGGAGTGGGTGCCGGTCGAGGCCACGCAGGCGGCGGGGCCGGAGCCGGTCTGGCTGGCCGCCGACGAGGGCCTCGACGGCGTCGGGGCTCCCGAGGTCGTGGTCGCTCCTTGCCCGCGCGGTGAACGGGCCTCGCTGCATTGGGCGTTGGGCCTGGTGAAGGAGTGGCTGGCGGAGGAGCGGTTCGCCGACTCCCGGCTGGTGCTGCTCACCCGCAACGCCGTCGTTACCTCACCCGAGGAC
>NZ_JBICAJ010000046.1:0-3712 GCF_043088925.1 Streptomyces sp. NPDC014006
TCCACACCCACGGCCACCCCGTCAACTGGCCCATCCCTCGGAACAGCCAACACATCGACCTGCCCACCTACCCCTTCCAGCACCAGCGCTACTGGATCAACCCCCGAGCGACCGGCTCTCCCGACACTGCGGACACCCGCTTCTGGGAGGCCGTCGAGAACGAGGACTGGGAGTCGCTCGGCCGCACGCTCTCGGTCGAGGGGGACGCACCGCTCAGCACGGTGCTCGCGGCGCTCGCGTCCTGGAGGAAGAGCCTGGATCGTGTGTCGACGGTGGACAACTGGTGGTACCGGGTGACCTGGAGGCCGGTCGCCGATCCGCAGGCCGGACCGGCCGGTACCTGGCTGGTCGTGGTTCCCGTCGGCCAGGAGGACGACGCGCTGGTGGGCGCGGTCACCCGTGCTGTGCGCGGTCGGCAGATCGTGGTGGACCCGGCCGAGGCGGACCGGGCGCGCTACGCCGAGCGACTTTCCGGCGCCTTAGGCTCGGGCGATGACAACACTGCCGTGACCGGCGTGCTGTCCCTCCTCGCGCTGGGCGGCGACGACGTGGCCCCGGGGGCGGCGGCGCTCGCTCTCTTCCAGGCGCTAGGGGACGCCGGGGTGCAAGCCCCGCTCTGGTGTGTCACCCAGGGCGCGGTCGGCACCGGCAGCTCCGACCCCCTCACCAGCCCCGCCCAGGCGCAGGTCTGGGGCCTGGGCCGGGTCGCCGCGCTGGAGCACCCCGACCGTTGGGGCGGCCTCGTCGATCTGCCGGAGCAGCTCGACGAACGCGGCGCCTCACGCCTGCGTGCCGTACTGACCGCGGCGCCCGGCGGTGAGGACCAGGTGGCGATCCGCGCGGCCGGTGTCCTCGCGCGCCGACTGACGCGGGCGGCAGGCGGCAGCGGTACGCCCTGGCAGCCACGCGGCACCGTCCTCATCACCGGCGGCACCGGCGCGCTCGGCGCACATGTGGCGCGCTGGGCCGCCGAGCACGGCGCCGAGCACCTGGTCCTCGCCGGCCGGCGCGGCGGCGAAGCCCCCGGAGCCACCGCCCTCGGCGACGAACTCGCCGCGCTCGGAGTCACCGTGACCCTCACCGCCTGCGACGTCACCGACCCCGACGCCGTACGCACTCTCATCGCCGAGCACCCCGGACTGACCGCCGTGGTACACACCGCGGGCGTCCTCGACGACGCGGTGCTCGACCGGCTCACCGCCGAGCGCCTCGATGACGTGCTGCGCCCGAAGGCCACCGCCGCCGCGCTGCTCGACGAGTGCACGCGTCACCTCGACCTCGACGCGTTCATCCTGTTCTCGTCCGTGGTCGGCGCGCTGGGCCGGGCCGGGCAGGGGAACTTCGGTGCGGCCAACGCCCACTTGGACGCGCTCGCCGAGCGGCGGCACGCGCTTGGGCTGCCCGCCACCTCCGTGGCCTGGGGCCCCTGGGACGCGGACGGCATGGCGGCAGGCGACATGGCCGAGCAGTTGCGGCGGCGCGGGCTGCCGGCCCTGGCACCGGACCTGGCGCTCACCGCGCTGGGAGAGGCCGTCGGGCGCGGCGAGGCGACGGTGACCGTCGCCGACATCGACTGGGCCCGGTTCGTGCCGGCGTACAACGCCGCCCGTGCCAGCGCGCTGATCTCCGACCTGGCAGACGTACGGGATCTGCGGACCGAGTCCGGCGCCCAGCCGGGCGGCGACGGCGGGACGTGGACGGCGCAGAACCTGTCCGGCCTCTCCGACGCCGAGGCCGAGCGGTTGCTGCTGGACCTGGTGCGGACGCAGGCCGCCGCCGTGCTCGGGCACGCGTCGGCGGACGCGGTGAGCGCCTCGCACGCTTTCAAGGACATCGGTGTCGACTCGCTGACCGGGGTCGAGCTGCGCAACCGGCTCGTCGCCGTCACCGGTCTGAAGCTGCCGCCAACGCTGGTGTTCAACCATCCGACGCCGCAGGCGCTGGCCCGCTTCCTGCACACGCACGCGACCGGCGCGGCGGAGTCCGCCTCCGCGCTACCGGTGCCGGTGGGTGCCCCAGCCGAGGACGACCCGATCGTCATCGTGTCCATGGCCTGCCGCTATCCCGGTGGTGTGCGCTCGCCCGAGGACCTCTGGCAGCTGGTCACCGACGGCCGGGACGCGGTGTCCGTGTTCCCCACGGACCGCGGCTGGAACATCGACGCGCTCTACCACCCCGATCCGGAGCGTGCGGGCACGTCGTACGTCCGGGAGGGCAGTTTCCTGTACGACGCCGCCGAGTTCGACGCCGAGTTCTTCGGGATCTCGCCGCGTGAGGCGCAGGCGATGGACCCGCAGCAGCGCCTTCTGCTGGAGACGTCGTGGGAGGTGTTCGAGCGGGCCGGGATGGATCCGCGGTCGGTGGCCGGCAGCCGGGCGGGCGTCTTCGTCGGTGTGGCGTCGCAAGACGACTACGGGCCGCGCATGAGTGAGGCCCCCGAGGGATTCGAGGGATACCTGCTCACCGGCACCGCGGCAAGCGTGATCTCCGGCCGGGTGGCGTACACCCTTGGTCTGGAGGGCCCGGCCGTCACGGTCGACACGGCCTGCTCGTCCTCGCTGGTCGCCCTCCACATGGCCGTCCAGGCGCTGCGCGACGGCGAGTGCACGCTCGCGCTCGCGGGCGGCGTCACCGTGATGGCCTCGCCGGGGACGTTCGTGGAGTTCAGCCGGCAGCGCGGACTCGCGCCCGACGGCCGCAGCAAGTCCTTTTCAGCGGCTGCCGACGGCACCAGCTGGGGCGAGGGCGCGGGTGTCCTGCTCCTGGAGCGGCTGTCGGACGCCCGGCGCAACGGGCATCCGGTCCTGGGTGTCGTACGCGGTACGGCGGTCAACCAGGACGGCGCCAGCAACGGCCTCACCGCCCCCAACGGCCCCTCGCAGGAGCGGGTCATCCGCCAGGCGCTCGCCCGGGCCCGGCTGACCGCCGCCGACGTCGACGCCGTCGAGGCGCACGGCACCGGCACCCGGCTCGGCGACCCGATCGAGGCGCAGGCGCTGATCGCCACGTACGGCCAGGACCGGCCGGCCGGCCGGCCGCTGCTGCTCGGCTCCCTGAAGTCGAACATCGGGCACACGCAGGCCGCGGCGGGCGTGGCCGGAGTCATCAAGATGGTGATGGCGATGCGTCACGGAGTGCTGCCGAGGACGCTGCACGTGGACGAGCCGACTCCGCACGTCGACTGGTCCGCCGGTGCGGTGACTCTGCTGCGGGACGCGGTCGAGTGGCCGGAGACCGGACGGCCCCGCCGAGCCGGTGTGTCGTCCTTCGGCGTGAGCGGCACCAACGCCCACGCGGTCATCGAGCACTTCGAGGAGGAGCCGGCCGTCGCCGACGCGTCCGACGCCGAGCCCGGACCGTTGCCGTGGGTCGTCTCCGGCCAGGGCACGGACGCCCTGCGGGCGCAGGCCGAGCGGCTGCGGACGTTCATCGCGGCTCGGCACGAACTCCCCATGGACGACGTGGCCTTCTCGCTCGGCACCACGCGGGCGGCGCTGGACCACCGTGCCGCCGTGGTCGCGGAGGACCGCTCGGACTTCCTCGACGCGCTGGGCGCGCTCGCACGGGGCGAGGCGGACAGCCGGGTCCTCACAGGGTCCGTGGACCGTGCGCAGGGACGGTTGGCGTTCCTGTTCTCGGGGCAGGGCAGCCAGCGGGCCGGGATGGGACGCGAACTGTACGCGGCCTTCCCCGTGTTCGCCGCCGCGCTCGA
>NZ_JBICAJ010000047.1:0-3151 GCF_043088925.1 Streptomyces sp. NPDC014006
CGGTCCTGCCCGTAGGTGGCGAGAAGCGCCTGCGCCTCGATCGGGTCGCCCAGGGTCGTGCCAGTGCCGTGCGCCTCGACCGCGTCGACCTGGTCCGGGGTGAGGCCCGCGTTGGCGAGGGCCTGCCTGATGACCCGCTGCTGGGAAGGGCCGTTGGGGGCGGTGAGGCCGTTGCTGGCGCCGTCCTGGTTCATTGCCGTACCGCGGACCACGGCCAGAACGCGGTGGCCGTTGCGGCGCGCGTCCGACAGCCGTTCCAGAAGCAGCATGCCCACGCCTTCGGACATGCCCATGCCGTCGGCGTCTGCCGAGAAGGCCCGGCACCGCCCGTCCACGGACAGGCCGCGCTGCCGGCTGAACTCGGTGAAGGAGGTGGGCACCGCCATCACGGACACACCGCCGGCCAGCGCCAGCGTGGACTCGCCCTGGCGCAGCGACTGCGCCGCGAGATGGAGTGCGACCAGCGAGGACGAGCAGCCCGTGTCCAGCGTCACCGCGGCGCCCTCCAGCCCGAGGACGTACGAGACGCGGCCCGAGGCGATGCTCGCGGTGTTGCCCGTACCGAGGTACCCCTCGATCTCCTCCGGGGTCTCGCCGAGACGCGAGCCGTAGTCGTGGTAGCTGACGCCCGCGAACACGGACGTACGACTGCCCGGCAGGCTCTGGGGGTTGATGCCGGCGCGCTCGAAGGCCTCCCAGGAGGTCTCAAGGAGCAGCCGCTGCTGCGGGTCCATCGCCAGGGCCTCGCGCGGCGAGATGCCGAAGAACGCCGGATCGAAGTCGGCGGCGTCGTACAGGAATCCGCCGTGCCGGGTGTACGACTTGCCGCGCTGCTCCGGGTCCGGGTCGTAGAACGCGTCCAGGTCCCAGCCGCGGTCGGTCGGCAGGCCGGAGATCACGTCGCCGCCGCGCAGCAGGAGTTCCCACAGTGCTTCGGGCGAGCGCACGCCGCCCGGGAAGCGGCATCCCATGCCGATGACGACGATCGGGTCGTCGTCATCGGCCGGCGGCGCGGCGGCGGTCCTGGCCGGCGCGGTGTCCGGCAGCGCGCCGAAGAACTCGTCCCGCAGATGAGCGGCGAGGACACCGGGGGAGGGGTAGTCGAAGACCAGGGTCGCCGGCAGCCGCAGCCCTGTGGCCGTGTTGAGCCGGTTGCGCAGCTCGACCGCGGTCAGCGAGTCGAAGCCGAGATCACGGAACGCCCGCCCCGGCTCGACCGCCTCCCCGGAGGCATGACCGAGCACCGAGGCCGCCTGCTCGCGGACCAGCTCCAGCAGCACCCGGTCCCGCTCCTCGGCCGCGAGACCCTCCAGCTGGTCGCGCAGCGGCGACGACGGCACGCTCGGCGCGTCCGCCCCCGACGAGGTGCCGACGGAGACGGTGGCCGCCTCCATCTCGCGCTGCGCCTCGGGAACACCCGCCAGCAGCGGGCGGGTCCCCGCCGACGTGAAGACAGGGACGAACCGCTCCCAGTCCACCTCGGCCACGGCCACGAACGTCTCGTCGTGCGCGAGGATCTGGCGCATGGCGGCGAAGGCCGTGTCCGGGTCGAGGAACGGCAGGCCTCGCGCCTGCAGCTGCTCGGGCTTGACGCCCTCCGGAAGCCGCTCCGGGTCCCAGACGTTCCACACGCCCCACGCGATCGAGCTGGCCTTGAGACCGCGGGCACGGCGCTGCTCCGCGAGCGCGTCCAGATAGGCGTTGGCGGCGGCGTAGGCACCGTGGTCACCGCTGCCCCAGACACCGGCGATGGAGGAGAACAGCACGAACGCGTCGAGATCGCCGCTGCCCAGCAGCTCGTCCAGGTGGGCGGCGCCCGCCACCTTCGCCGCCAGCACGTCCGCGAACTCGTCGAGCCCCGACTCCGCCAGCGACGCCAACTCGATGAACGCCGCCGCGTGTACGACCGTACGCAGGGACTCCCCGTCGGCCTTCAGCCGCTCCAGCACACGGGCGAGGGCCTCACGGTCGGCGGCGTCGCACGCGGCCACCGTGAGACGGACCCCCTCGGCCGCCAGCTCCGTCGTCAGCTCGGCCATGCCCGGAGCGGACGGGCCTCGCCTGCTGGTCAGCACCACATGCTCGGCGCCGTTGGAGGCGAGCCAGCGCGCGATGTGCGGACCGAGCGCTCCCGTTCCGCCGGTCACCAGCGCGGTGCCGCTCGTCCGCCAGCCGGGCGCCGCCGCCTCGGGCGCCTGCACGTCCGGCGTCCGCACGTCCAGCGGGGAGCGCACCAGGCGCCGGGCGAAGACGCCCGAGGCGCGGACCGCCACCTGGTCCTCGCCCGCCAGCCCCGCCAGCGCCGCGCACAGGCGCGCCCGCGCCCGGTCGTCCAGTTCGCGCGGCAGATCGACGAGACCACCCCAGCGCTCGGGCTGCTCCAGCGCGACGACCCGGCTCAGGCCCCAGACCTGCGCCTGCATCGGGCTGGTCACGGCGTCGGACGCCCCGACGGTCACCGCCCCGCACGTGCCGAACCACACCGGCACCTCGAGGCGCGCGTCACCGAGCGCCTGGACGAGAGCGAGCGTCCCGGCGACCCCGGCCGTCATGGCGGGATGCGCGGAGTGGGGGCCCTCGTCGAGGGCCAGGAAGGAGAGCACGCCGGCGAGCGGCAACTCCTGCGCGGAGAGCTTCTCGCCGATGAGATCGACGTACGCCCCACGCGCGGCCTCGGAGGCGTTCAGCTCCAGCGGCACGACCTGCGCGCCGTGCCGCGCCAGCCCCTCCGCCGCCGTACGGACGACGTCGTCGGTGGCCCGCCCTTCCGGGAACACCACGAGCCAGGTCCCCCCGAGCCTCGTCGTGGCACCCCCGTCGGCCACCGGCTTCCAGCTGATCCCGTACCGCCAGTCGTTCACCGTGGCCTCGCGCCTGCGCTCCTGCCGCCAGGACGCGAGTGCGGGCAGGACCGTGCTGAGCGAGGCGTCGTCGGACACGGCGAGCGTCTCCGCGAGCGACTCCCAGTCCTCGTTCTCGACGGCCTCCCAGAAATGGGTGTCGACGATGTCCGTCGCCGGGACGGGAGCGTGCGCCGCCGTGGGCTCTGGTACGTCGATCCAGTAGCGCTGGTGCTGGAAGGGGTAGGTGGGCAGGTCGATGTGTTGGCTGTTCCGAGGGATGGGCCAGTTGACGGGGTGGCCGTGGGTGT
>NZ_JBICAJ010000048.1:0-2913 GCF_043088925.1 Streptomyces sp. NPDC014006
CGCCCTCACCCAGGACACCATCACCCGCACCGACACCCTCCTCGTTCCCACCCTCCACAAGAACCTCAACGAACCCCACGCCGTCATCCGCGCGGTCGCCGAACTGCACGTCAACGGGACGCCCGTCGACTGGCAGGCCTTCTTCGCCGGCGGAGGGCACACACCGCGCCGGGTCGACCTGCCCACGTACGCCTTCCAGCGCTGCCGGTACTGGCTCGACGCGAGGACCGGGCGCGGGGAGCGGATTGGTGGTTCACCGGTGGAGGGCTGGCGTTACCGGGTGGTGTGGCGGCCGATGCCGGATGCGTCCGAGACGGCTGAACTCGCCGGTGAGTGGCTGCTGCTGCTGCCTGCGGGTCACGAGAGCCGGCCTCTCGTCCGTGACGTCGTCCGGGCTCTGGAGGTCGGGCACGGTGCCGTACGCCAGCTCGTGCTCGACACCACCGAGGCCGATCGGGCGCGATTCGCCGAGGAACTGCGAGGCACATGCGCAGAGTTGGTCGTCCCGGTGACGGGTGTGCTATCGCTGCTGGCACTCGCGGACACCGGCCGCGAGGAGGAGGAAGGTACGGTCGCCCCGACCCTGGCGCTCGTCCAGGCGCTCGGCGACGCGGGCGTCGAGGCTCCTGTCTGGTGCGCCACCCAGGGCGCGGTCACCACCGGCGGCTCCGACCCGCTCACCAGCCCCGCCCAGGCGCAGGTCTGGGGCCTGGGGCAGGTCGCGGCCCTGGAGCACCCCGACCGCTGGGGCGGCCTCGTCGACCTGCCCGAACAGCTCGACGAACGCGGCGACGCACACCTACGAGCCGTGCTGGCCGCCGCGCCCGGCGGTGAGGACCAGGTGGCGATCCGCGCGGCCGGTGTCCTCGCGCGCCGACTGACGCGGGCGGCAGGCGGCAGCGGTACGCCCTGGCAGCCACGCGGCACCGTCCTCATCACCGGCGGCACCGGCGCGCTCGGCGCACATGTGGCGCGCTGGGCCGCCGAGCACGGCGCCGAGCACCTGGTCCTCGCCGGCCGGCGCGGCGGCGAAGCCCCCCGGGCCACCGCCCTCGGCGACGAACTCGCCGCGCTCGGCGCCACGGTGACCTTCGCGACCTGTGATGTGAGCGACCCGGAGTCGGTGCGCGCCCTGATCGCCGAGCACCCCGGCCTCACCGCGGTCGTCCACACCGCGGGCACCCTCGCCGACGGCGTACTCGACCACCTCACCGCCGACCGCCTCGACCACGTCCTGCGGCCGAAGGCCACCGCCGCGGCGCTGCTCGACCGGTACACGCGTCACCTCGACCTGGACGCGTTCGTCCTGTTCTCCTCCGCGGCCGCCACCTTCGGCAACGAGGGTCAGGCCAACTACGCGGCGGCCAACGCCCACTTGGACGCGCTGGCACAGAACCGCCACGCGCTGGGTCTGCCCGCGACCTCGGTGGCCTGGGGTGCCTGGGCGGACTCCGGCATGGCGACGGGGCACGCGGCGGCCGAGCAGTTGCACCGCAGCGGGTTCCCCCCGATGTCCCCGGAGCTCGCGCTCAGCGGGCTGGGCCAGGCCGTCGGCCACGGCAATCCGGCCGTGACCGTCGCCGACATCGACTGGGCCCGCTTCGTACCGGCGTACACCGCCGCCCGTCCCAGTCCGCTGATCTCCGACCTGGCCGACGTACGGGACCTCCGGGCGGCGGCCGGGCCAGCACTGTCCGGCGGCGCACAGCACGGCGAGGAGTCGTCGCTCGCCGGGCGGCTCGCGGCGCTGACGGCGCCGAAGCGGGCGGAGCTGGTGCTGGAACTGGTGCGTACGCAGGCGGCGTTGGTGCTCGGTCACGCCGGGCCGCAGTCGGTGGCGCCGAACCGCGCGTTCAAGGAGCTCGGCTTCGACTCGCTCGGCGCGGTCCAGCTGCGCAACCGGCTGAACGCGGCCACCGGGCTGCGGCTGACCACCAGCGTGATCTTCGACTACCCGACGGCGAGCGAACTCGCCCGCCATGTGCTGGGCGAGTTCCCTGGCCTCGGAGGTGACACTGCCACAGCTGGGCACATGGCCACCTCCGGCGCGACGGTCACCGGCGACGACCCGATCGCGATCGTGGGCATGGGCTGCCGCTTCCCGGGCGGGATCCGGACGCCCCAGGAGCTGTGGACGCTGCTGGCGGCCGGCGGTGACGCGGTGTCTCCGTTCCCCGCCGACCGCGGCTGGGACCTGGACGCGCTCTACGACGCCGACCCGGACCGCTCCGGCACGTCGTATGTGAGGGAAGGTGCCTTCCTCCAGGGTGTGAGCAAGTTCGACGCGGCCTTCTTCGGCATCAACCCGCGCGAGGCCCTGGCGATGGACCCGCAGCAGCGGCTGCTCCTTGAGACCTCCTGGGAGGCCTTCGAACGGGCGGGCATCGACCCGACGTCCCTGCGTGGCAGCAAGGCCGGCGTCTTCGTCGGCAGCAACGGGCAGGACTACGCCACCCTGCTCCGGCAGGTGCCGGAGACCGTCGAGGGCTACCTCGGTACGGGCATCGCGGGCAGCGTGGCGTCGGGCCGGGTGGCGTACACCCTGGGCCTGGAGGGCCCGGCCGTCACCGTCGACACGGCCTGCTCCTCCTCGCTGGTCGCCCTGCACATGGCCGCCCAGTCCCTGCGCTCCGGCGAGAGCTCGCTCGCCCTCGCGGGCGGCGTGACGGTCATGTCGACTCCCGAGGTCTTCGTGGAGTTCAGCCGACAGCGGGGCCTCGCCCCCGACGCCCGGGTCAAGGCCTTCGCCGAGGCCGCCGACGGCACTGGCTGGGGCGAAGGCGTGGGCATGCTGCTGCTGGAACGGCTGTCGGACGCGCGGCGGAACGGGCATCCGGTCCTGGCCGTGGTCCGGGGTACGGCCGTCAACCAGGACGGCGCCAGCAACGGGCTGACCGCGCCCAACGGCCCCTC
>NZ_JBICAJ010000049.1:0-2778 GCF_043088925.1 Streptomyces sp. NPDC014006
GCAGAGCGCGCTGCTCGACGCGACGTATCAGCCGCACCGTCCAAGCGATCCACACCCTGCTGACCTGCAGCTATTCAGGATGAAAGGCGCTCAGTGATCAGGGGAACTCACCTCCTCTGATCCTCCCCCGGGACGCAGGCAGGAGTCACGGGAGCCGCTCGCCCAGCACCCCACCACCACAGTGGGAGAGCGTGTTGACCTGTCGGTCGACAGGCGTCGGGTCGTGCCGTGCCCGGCTGGGTTCACCGGACGCCGGTGCATGCCGCCCGCGTGCTGCCGTCCCCGATCCGGCTCCCCCAACTGGGGGTGAGCGTCCGTGGCGTCGACGCCCTCCGTCTTGCAAGAGCTGCTCTTCAGGAGGGACGGAATGGTGGTACACACGTCTGCCAACCCCCTCCTTGAGCACATGAGGCATCCCGCACGGGATGAATAACGCAACGTATCGGTTGCGCTTCATGGTGTGAATATGATCACTCGCGAATTCCTTGAACCTGGAAATCACGGAGGGAGAGCATAAGCAAGGCCACAGGAGACACAGAAGCATCTGCAGCGAAAAGAGAAGACGTGCGCGCCATGCATTTACGCAAGTCCACCGCGACGTTCATCGCGGCAGCAGGAGCAGCAGTCCTGCTCGCCGCACCTACACCTGCGAACGCATCCGAGGAGATGCCCGCAGCCGTCACAGCACATGTTTCGACCAATGACGCGGCAGCCGTAGCGAGCGCGTCGGACCCCTGCCAGAGGCAGCACTACTCAAAGGTTGCCTACACCTACTGGATCGGTCCGAGCAAGATGCCTCTGCGCTGCGGAACGAAAACTTGGGGCTATAACCACATAGTCGAGCGCGGGCGCTGGAGCACCAGCTTCAGCAACAAGATAAGCGACACACTCTTCAACGGCTACGAGAGGACCCCGGGGGTGTACTACCGGTACAAGGTAGGCACCGGCTGCTCCTCGAAGCCGCCGACGAAGAACTTCAAGGTGGTTGTCAACAAGGGGCCCCTTGGAGGGATGCCGGGCGGTCTGACGCCGCAGGGCATCATCACGGCCACGGTAGAGTACACAACGCCAGCCGTGGTCGCGGCTTCAGCGGGCGCAAAGTGCTGAGAGGACCTGAATGGCCACCCAGGAGCAAGTGAGGGAAGCGCTCACCCAGAAGCTTTCAGGACTACAGGGTGAGGGAGGAGGGACCTCTCTTGAAGTCCTTGAGGTGAGGGTTCCGTCTGTCTTCCCGAAATTGCTTCTGAAAATTCAGGTCAGCGTCTCAGGGCAGCTCTGGGAAGTCTCACTCGACTACCAGGGTCATGAGGCGAGTCTGGTGAGCGGAGACCTCACCGAGGACACCTTGAATTACCTCGGGTTCCTTGTGCGCACCCACCTGTTCGAGTGGTGGCACACGAAGGACACGGAGAAGTTTTCGGCGCGCATGGGGAAGAGACTGGACTGAGGCGCCTTCCGCTTACCGCTCGGCGGGCTTCGTCGTCGCCGATAGTGGGCGTTCGCTCCGGTGTTGCCCGGCGTGAGCATGCTCCCTGGAAAGCCCACAGGACGGCCTTCCTGGGAGCATGCGACGGCTTGCACGGTGTCTCTGAGCGTTTTCAGCGTTGACGCTCCAGGGTGAGGACGGCAGCGGCGATGACCGTCATGCGGTTGGGGCTGCAGCGGGCTCTGCGGAAGACGCGCCAGGACTTCAGTCTGGTGATGCTTCGTTCGATCGGTGCTCGTGCCGCTGACAGCGCCCGGTTGATCGTCCGCTGGGTCGCGGTGAGGTCCTGGTGCGGAAGCCGTCTGATCGGCGTCGTGACCCAGAAGCCGGCCCCGATGTAGGCGCGGTCGGCGAGGACAGGCGCGCCCTGGCGTTCGCAGATCCGGACGATGCCATGGGTGCGGGCCGCGGTCAGGTCGTGGCTGCGGCCGGGCACGAGATCCACAGCAGCTTGCCCGCAGGGTCGGTGACGACCTGCACGTTCACGCCGTGGCGGCGGTGCTTCTGGGAGAAGTCAGCCCGGCTGTCACCGACCCGGTCGCACTCGGCGAGCGTTCCGTCGAGCAGGACGTACTCGGGATCCGTTTCCCGCAGGACCCGCAGCAGCCCGGGCGCCCGGCAGGACAGATGGCTGACGACGGCGGTGACGTAGGCGTGGGCAGTGCCGACGGATATGCCGAAGCCGGCGGCGATCTGCGCGAGCGTGTCGTGCCGGCGAAGGTAGACCAGACCGACGAGAGCACGCTGGTGGGGTGGGAGCTTGCAGCGGCGGTCACCCTCACGGGTGACGACGAGCATGGTTACCCACTCGACCAGGGCGTGAGGGAGATCGGGTGCGGCAGGATAGGAAACCCACGAGGCTCCTGCGCTGATGAGTACCAGCGTCCCCGCCTGCGGCCAGGGCATCGACGCCGGGAGGCGCCCTGACGCTGGGCGAGGCCGCCCGACGCTCCGGGCTGGCCCTTCGCCAGCGAGGCTGCCCCGGCGGGACTGAAGCCGCACGGGCGCGGTGAAGCGTCCACCAGGGCACCACGCCGACCTCGTCACCCGCCCCGCCCCACTGCATCGGTGACCGCTCCACCGCACGGGGTGGGTGCGCACCGGTGCGGTGGAGCGCACCCACCCGGTGCGGTGGAGCGGTGGGGCGTCCATCCAGTGCGCACCACCGTCCATCCGGTGCGCTCCACTCGGTGGGCTGTGCGCGCACCGGTGCGGCCGAGGCGCGGGAGTGGTGCGCACCGGGTGGACGGTGGTGCGGTGGAGTGGCCCGGGTGGAGACGGTGGAGGCTGTG
>NZ_JBICAJ010000050.1:0-2697 GCF_043088925.1 Streptomyces sp. NPDC014006
AGGCTTGCCTTGTTCTCGTGACTGCGTGCCTTTTGAAGAATGAGCCTGCGAGTTTGCGGTGTGTTGCGAGGTTAACCCGAGTGGGGAAGCCGTAGCGAAAGCGAGTCCGAACAGGGCGTTTTTAGTAGCACGCTCAAGACCCGAAGCGGAGTGATCTAGCCATGGGCAGGTTGAAGCGGAGGTAAGACTTCGTGGAGGACCGAACCCACCAGGGTTGAAAACCTGGGGGATGACCTGTGGTTAGGGGTGAAAGGCCAATCAAACTCCGTGATAGCTGGTTCTCCCCGAAATGCATTTAGGTGCAGCGTCGTGTGTTTCTTGCCGGAGGTAGAGCACTGGATAGGCGATGGGCCCTACCGGGTTACTGACCTTAGCCAAACTCCGAATGCCGGTAAGTGAGAGCGCGGCAGTGAGACTGTGGGGGATAAGCTCCATGGTCGAGAGGGAAACAGCCCAGAGCATCGACTAAGGCCCCTAAGCGTACGCTAAGTGGGAAAGGATGTGGAGTCGCACAGACAACCAGGAGGTTGGCTTAGAAGCAGCCACCCTTGAAAGAGTGCGTAATAGCTCACTGGTCTAGTGATTCCGCGCCGACAATGTAGCGGGGCTCAAGCGTACCGCCGAAGTCGTGTCATTGCAGCAATAAGCCCCAACGGGTGCTGTGATGGGTAGGGGAGCGTCGTCTGCCGGGTGAAGCGGCACTGGAAGGTAGTCGTGGACGGTTGACGAGTGAGAATGCAGGCATGAGTAGCGATACAAACGTGAGAAACGTTTGCGCCGATTGACTAAGGGTTCCTGGGTCAAGCTGATCTGCCCAGGGTAAGTCGGGACCTAAGGCGAGGCCGACAGGCGTAGTCGATGGATAACCGGTTGATATTCCGGTACCCGCTGTGAAGCGTCAAACATCGAATCCAGTGATGCTAAGGCCGTGAAGCCGTTCCGGACCCTTCGGGGAAAGGAAAGTGGTGGAGCCGCTGACCCGATCTGGTAGTAGGTGAGTGATGGGGTGACGCAGGAAGGTAGTCCATCCCGGGCGGTGGTTGTCCCGGGGTAAGGGTGTAGGCCGTGCGATAGGCAAATCCGTCGCACATGTGGCTGAGACCTGATGCCGAGCCGATTGTGGTGAAGTGGATGATCCTATGCTGTCGAGAAAAGCCTCTAGCGAGTTTCATGGCGGCCCGTACCCTAAACCGACTCAGGTGGTCAGGTAGAGAATACCGAGGCGTTCGGGTGAACTATGGTTAAGGAACTCGGCAAAATGCCCCCGTAACTTCGGGAGAAGGGGGGCCACGCTCGGTGATCGGATTTACTCCGTGAGCTGGGGGTGGCCGCAGAGACCAGCGAGAAGCGACTGTTTACTAAAAACACAGGTCCGTGCGAAGCCGTAAGGCGATGTATACGGACTGACGCCTGCCCGGTGCTGGAACGTTAAGGGGACCGGTTAGTCACTCTTCGGGGTGGCGAAGCTGAGAACTTAAGCGCCAGTAAACGGCGGTGGTAACTATAACCATCCTAAGGTAGCGAAATTCCTTGTCGGGTAAGTTCCGACCTGCACGAATGGCGTAACGACTTCTCGACTGTCTCAACCATAGGCCCGGTGAAATTGCACTACGAGTAAAGATGCTCGTTTCGCGCAGCAGGACGGAAAGACCCCGGGACCTTTACTACAGTTTGATATTGGTGTTCGGTTCGGCTTGTGTAGGATAGCTGGGAGACTTTGAAGCTCATACGCCAGTATGGGTGGAGTCGTCGTTGAAATACCAGTCTGGTCGTGCTGGATGTCTAACCTGGGTCCGTGATCCGGATCAGGGACAGTGTCTGATGGGTAGTTTAACTGGGGCGGTTGCCTCCTAAAGAGTAACGGAGGCGCCCAAAGGTTCCCTCAGCCTGGTTGGCAATCAGGTGTTGAGTGTAAGTGCACAAGGGAGCTTGACTGTGAGACCGACGGGTCGAGCAGGGACGAAAGTCGGGACTAGTGATCCGGCGGTGGCTTGTGGAAGCGCCGTCGCTCAACGGATAAAAGGTACCCCGGGGATAACAGGCTGATCTTCCCCAAGAGTCCATATCGACGGGATGGTTTGGCACCTCGATGTCGGCTCGTCGCATCCTGGGGCTGGAGTCGGTCCCAAGGGTTGGGCTGTTCGCCCATTAAAGCGGTACGCGAGCTGGGTTTAGAACGTCGTGAGACAGTTCGGTCCCTATCCGCTGTGCGCGTAGGAGTCTTGAGAAGGGCTGTCCCTAGTACGAGAGGACCGGGACGGACGAACCTCTGGTGTGCCAGTTGTCCTGCCAAGGGCATGGCTGGTTGGCTACGTTCGGGAGGGATAACCGCTGAAAGCATCTAAGCGGGAAGCCTGCTTCGAGATGAGGACTCCCACCCACTTGATGGGGTAAGGCTCCCAGTAGACGACTGGGTTGATAGGCCGGATCTGGAAGCACGGTAACGTGTGGAGGTGACCGGTACTAATAGGCCGAGGGCTTGTCCTCAGTTGCTCGCGTCCACTGTGTTGGTTCTGAAACCACGAACGGCCCCACGTTTCACAGAGCGTGGTGCGGCATTGTTCGACAGTTTCATAGTGTTTCGGTGGTCATAGCGTAGGGGAAACGCCCGGTTACATTTCGAACCCGGAAGCTAAGCCTTACAGCGCCGATGGTACTGCAGGGGGGACCCTGTGGGAGAGTAGGACGCCGCCGAAC
>NZ_JBICAJ010000051.1:0-2287 GCF_043088925.1 Streptomyces sp. NPDC014006
CAAGCGGGAATCCCTGCCCCCGAAGAAGCACGGCAACATCCCCCTCTAGGCCCGCTGGGAGCCGTCATGAACATCAAGGTCGTACGGGGAAACCCGACCCCCGAGGAGCTGGCCGCCGCACTGGCGGTGGTCCGCGTCCGCGCCGCGGCGGCGGCCGCCATGCCGCCCGGCGCGCCCTCCCCGCGTGACTCCTGGTCCGACCCGGCCCGCATCGCCGGCCGGCGGGTGCCCCAGCCCGGCCCGACGTCGTGGTCGCGCACCTACTGGCCGGCCTGACCCTCCGCCTCACAGCACGTCCGCGACGGCTTCGGCCATCACCGCGTATCCCGCGTCGTCCGGGTGCAGGTGATGGCCGAAGTCGTAGGACGGATCACCCGGTCCCGTCCCGGGGGCCGGGCAGGGCACCGCAGCCGGCCAAGGGGCGCGGGGAACTGCGCGACCAGCCGGCAGCGACCCGCACCCGAACGACGGGACAGGCCTGAGCCGGCGCCGTGTGCAGCACCGTCAAGTGAAGATGAGTATGCGTACTCAGGCGACCTGCGAGGACATCGCCGGACGATGGAGGGCATGCTGTGGTCCGACCCCGAGAACGAGCCGCCGGAAGAACTGCGGGAGATGCAGGAGAAACTGCGGCGGCTGGGCGTTCTCATGGCGCTGGCCATGGTGCTGGCGATGATCGTGATCGGGGTGAGGTGAGGCGCGCACCAGTGACGCGCATCCGTGGCGTGCCCGCGGCTACGCTGATCGCATGACAGATCAGCCGCGCCGCCGACTCGTGCTCGCCTCCCAGTCACCCGCCCGGCTCGCACTGCTGCGGCAGGCCGGACTCGACCCCGAGGTGATCGTCAGCGGCGTCGACGAGGACGCCGTGACCGCCCCGACCCCCGCCGAGCTGGCCCTCGCCCTCGCCGAGGCCAAGGCCTCCGTGGTCGCCGCGAAGCCCGAGGTCCGGGGCGCGCTGGTGATCGGCTGCGACTCGGTGCTGGAGCTGGACGGCCAGGCCCTGGGCAAGCCCGCGGACGCCGAGGAGGCCACGGCGCGCTGGAAGGCGATGCGCGGCCGGGCCGGGACCCTCCAGACCGGCCACTGCGTGTGGGACACGCATGCCGAGCGGTACGTCTCCGCCACCGCCTCCACCGTCGTCCGGTTCGGCGAGCCCACGGACGAGGAGATCGCCGCCTACGTCGCTTCCGGCGAGCCGCTCCATGTCGCCGGCGCCTTCACCCTGGACGGGCGTTCCGCGCCGTTCATCGACGGCATCGAGGGCGACCACGGTAACGTCATCGGCATCAGCCTGCCCCTGGTGCGCCGCCTGCTGGCCGAACTGGGCGTCGCCATCACGGAGTTGTGGGCGCCGTCGAAGGACTGACCGGCGAGCCGTCACCCGCGTCGTCACCGACCCCCTCGGCAGGGGCCGGCTCGGCGTCGTAGGTGACGAGGAGCAGCACGATCAGGCCGAGCATGACCATCATGAAGGCGAACGCGCCGAAGCCGACCAGCCCCCACACGAACGCGCCCAGCAGCCCGTGCACCACAGCCGAGCTGACCAGCACGATGCGGCCGAACCCGGCGGGGGCCCGGTTCCGTACGGCGACGAGCAGGGCGACCACCCCGCACAGCAGGAAGTAGAGCCCGAAGACGACGCCGCCGATCTTCGAGGACGTCGCCATGACGTCCGGATCCAGGCCCGCCAGCGACATGTGCTGCCTGTCGACGACATGGCCGAGGAACCAGTTGAACCCGGCCACCCCGAAAGCCTCGACGAAGAGCACGAGCGCCACCACCCATGCCACCGGCCTGCGCACCACGGTCGCCCACCCACCTTCGAGCGCGGCTCGACCCGGCCGCGCCACTGTTACCCCGAGTATGTGCGATACATCGCGAACGCTACTAACCGGTAAACCCAGGGACAAGGGTCCTGCGCATGCCAATGAATCATTGGGCCATTCGTAGGGACTCCACAAAGAATCAGAGTGGGGCGCAGCACGCTCTCACAGAGACCTTGACCACATGAGAGGGCTAGGGTTTCCCGGAGGAGTCCTGCGTATAGCGGTGGGACAAGGGATTTCGCGGGTCGAGCGAGCCTCGAATCACGCTCCGTGTGGGCAAGCTCACCAATGGGGACGGGTCGAAGTGCCGTGTCGGCAGTCCCTAAACTCGGCTTGTTTCAAGGAGGGAGCCTCAATCGTGCGCAAGGTGCTCATCGCCAACCGTGGCGAAATCGCTGTCCGCGTGGCCCGGGCCTGCCGGGACGCGGGGATCGCGAGCGTGGCCGTCTACGCCGACC
>NZ_JBICAJ010000052.1:0-2231 GCF_043088925.1 Streptomyces sp. NPDC014006
CTGAGCTTGTTCTTTAACCTCCGTCCGGCCCTGGCATGGTGGCTGGCAGGCCTGAGCATGAGCGGGCAGGCCTGAGCATGAGCGGTCGAATCGGGATGCGTTGTTCGGCAAGGCAGTTGCATACTCACCGCATGGCCTTGTTCTCTGCTCGGTTCCGGGACCCGCGCAGCACCGAGTACGACTTCATCAGCTTGATCATTGTGCGGTGCCCCGGTTGTGAGAAGGCCGCCCGTGTCGTTCCGGTGCCCGAAGACTCCGGTCCCGGGGGGCGGATTCTGTTCAGGCCGCGGCGCCTGGTCTGTCATGGCTGCGGACTGTCACGGGTATGGAGCGGCCGTCTTGTCACGCTCTCTGCCGGGACAGCTCAACCAGCGACGGATCCGTACTTCGGTATGCCGCTGTGGCTCCAGGTCGAGACTCGGCACGGGTGGTTGTGGGCGTACAACCTCGAACATCTCGACTTGATCCGTCGTTTCGTCCAGGCGTCGCTGCGGGAAAGGGCGCCCTGGTACGACACTGGACAGAAGATGACCTTGGTGGCCCGTCTTCCGGGATGGATCAAGCGGGCGAAGAACCGAGACGAGATCCTGCGTGCCGTCAGCCGGATCCACGCCTCACTGGCTGCCGCCTGACCTGCTGACCAGCGTCCGAACGGCACTCGAACTTGATCTCTGGTTCTGCTGTTCGGCGGACGTGTGGGCGGCCTCCGCACGATCATGTGCTCCGACCAAAGAGGCACTTGACCAGTACGAAGGCCGTGAGGGTGAGTCTGCTGCCTGATGCTGTTCCGGCGGAGGCGTTCGCGAACGCCTCACGCTTTCGGAACGACTTATTCGACTGTCTGACCGCTCGCGGGGATGAGCTGTTCGAACTCGTCGATGCGTTGTTGTGCGCGGACGGGCCGGTGACGTCGCCGGTGGATCTGACGCTGGTGGCCGAGCACCGGCGTGGGCACGGCGCGATGTACGAGGCGTTGAACCACGGGGACGTGGATGTGCCCCGGCTGCGGCAGGTGCTGGCCGGTCTGCCGATGCCGCGGGCCGCCGACGGGCGCCTGGTCCTGGCGGTCGACGTCAGCAACTGGCTCCGTCCCGACGCGCCGACCAGCGCGGACCGCCTGTTCTGCCACGTCTACGGCCGCAGCGGACGCTCCTCGGACCGGTTCATCCCCGGCTGGCCGTACTCCTTCGTCGCCGCCCTCGAATCGGGCCGGACGTCCTGGTGCCAGCTCCTGGACGCCGTCCGTCTCGGCCCCGAGGACGACGTCGCCGAGGTCACCGCCACCCAACTGCGCCGGGTGGTCACGGACCTGATCGAGATGGGCCGCTGGCACTTGGGCGACCGCGACATCCTCATCGTCTTCGACGCCGGCTACGACGCCCCGCGCATGGCCCACCTCCTCGACGGCCTCCCGGTCGAGGTGCTGGGACGGATGCGCTCCGACCGCGTCATGCGACGGCCGACGCCCTCGCTCAAGGAGTACGCCCTGAGCTACCCCCAGGGAGGAAGACCGCCGAAGCACGGCAAGGAGTTCCGCTTCGCCAAGCCGGAGACCTGGGGCGAGCCGGACGCTGCCACCACGCAGGTCACCGACCGGTACGGCACCGCCCACGCGATGGCCTGGGACCGCATCCACCCCCGCCTGACCACCCGTGCCGCGTGGATCGACCACACCGGCGAACTCCCCATCATTGAGGGCACACTGATCCGCCTCCAGGTAGACCGCCTGCCCGGCGGAGGCGACCCGCTGCCGCTATGGCTGTGGTCGTCCGCCACTGGCCTGAAAAGCGAGGACGTCGACGTGCGCTGGCAGGCGTTCCTACGGAGATTCGACCTGGAGCACACCTTCCGGCTGATGAAACAGACCCTCGGGTGGACCTGTCCGAAGCTGCGGACCCCCGAGGCCGGCGAGCGCTGGACCTGGCTGATCATCACCGCTTACACCCAGATCCGCCTCCTGCGCGAGGCCGCCGCCGACTTGCGGCGTCCGTGGGAGAAGCCCGCCGAACCCGGCCGGCTCACCCCGGCCCGAGTCCGCCGGGGGTTTCGGAACCTCCGCCCGCACTTGCACTGTCCGGCCCGTGCACCGAAACCCTCAACTCCCGGACCTGGAAGGCCCCTTGGCTCGAAGAACCGGCGGCCCGCCACCCGCTATGACGTGGGCAAGACCGTGAAACGACCCGAGAGCATCACTGAACGAAACCGACTCAGACCATAAAGAACAAGCTGAG
>NZ_JBICAJ010000053.1:0-2155 GCF_043088925.1 Streptomyces sp. NPDC014006
CTCTGGCTGTCGTGCATGTTCGCGCCGGAGATGCCCAGGGAGAGTGGCAGTCCGTTCCGGTCGCAGATCAGGTGGATCTTCGGTCCCAGTTTGCCGCGGTCGGTCGGATTCGGTCCGGTCAGTGGCCCCCTTTTGCCGCCCGCAGACTGACCGAGTCGATCGCGCATCGCGACTAGTCCAGCTCGCCCCGCGCTCCGAGTTCGTCGAGGATCACGCGGTAGAGCCTGGCCCACACCCGGTCCCGGCTCCACTGGGCGAACCGGCGGTAGACCGTGGGCCAGGCCGGACCGAACACGGGCGGCAGTTGCCGCCACGTGCAGCCTGAATTCGCCACGAAGATGATCGCGGCAAGGGCTTCGCGCGGTCACCCGCCCGGCGTCGGCCACCGCCCTGCGGACGTGTCACCTCAGTCGGCGGCACCACCCGCCGGAACAGCACCCACAACTCGTCCGGCACCAGTCGCTCCACGAGATCCGCCATGCACGGATCAACGAAGGATCACACCATAAGTGTCCCTGGGAGGCAGGAGCGCAACCGTTCTCGAGCCAGCTCGGCATGCCCCGTGCTTTGGTGATCGTCGTCAGCCGTCGAATGTCAACCAGGGGATGTCGAGCTGGCGGAGGGGATGCAGTGCGCTGCGATGCTGGGCGCCGATCCAGACCTGGAGGTTGTTCTCGTCCCAGTCGGGTGTGACGTCAGCGACCAGGCCGTGGGCGACCAGGAAGTCCATCGGTGCGACGGGTGACAGGAACGGCCGCAGGGGCACTCGCTGAAGACAGCTCTCCAGCATCGGCAGGGAGTCCTTGGGAACGTCGTGGGAACGGGCCACATAGGGAGCGGTCATGGCGGCTTCATGCAGCAAGAACTGCAGGAGGAACCCGCTCAGCGGTTCCTGTTCGGGCACAAGGTGATCGTCCTCGAACCAGACGGTCGGATCACCATCGGTGGCACCGGGCTGCCAGGGGATCGACCAGGTCCAGCAGCCCTGGTTCTCGACGCCGAAGACGAGTCGCTCCGCGCTGTTGTCCGGGCGCAGTCCACTGGCCGGCAGGATCGTGTTCTGCCTGCCGAAAACGGCCGGGCGCTGTGCGGCCAGGCGGTAGAAGTCGGCCAGCGCCCACGGAACAGAACCCGGTATGTCGGTGACCAGTCCGTCTGTGCTGGTCGCCGGGAACCAGCCCTTGACGAAGAGCTCAAGGGCCTTACCACGGTCGGTGTTCACGTGATCCAGCCACTCCAGGCCGGGAAGGCCGGGTGGCTTGGTCGGCGGCCGGACTCTGTCGAGCACCTCTTGGTCCAGTTGGGAGTCGAGGCGCAGCACGCAGAGCATGAATTGGTCGTTGCTCTGTTCACCTCTCACCGGCCGTGCCGTGCCAAGGTATATGCATTCCTCTCCGAGCCGGATGAACGCGTGCATGGGTCGGCGGGGCTCTGCACCCCAGATCTGTGAGGCGAGCCTGGCTGGGCCCTGGCCGTGCAGCCGGAACTCCCTGCTGTTCCACACGCAGCTGGTGGTCACGCCATCCACAGCGTCCGCAATGATCACGGTCTCTGTCGCGCCGAACCCGACGACAGCGCCGCCGATCGTGAACACTTCGGCGTCGGGGCCGACGAGAGCCAGGGCCTCGGCTTCATCGACCAGGTCCAAGCAGGTCAAGGGCATGGCGGCGAGTGTAACCAGGCCGGGCAGCGCAGTAGACGGGCAACGATCTCCGGTGGCCTCTCAGCGGTCCGTGACGCGATCGGGAGTGGAAGGAACCGTGACAGTGCAGGATGCTTCTGGAGGACCACCTTGTGGTCTCGCTCGTCACTCCCAGTGTCTTTGCCGCTGTGGGAACGGGAATCCGATCGTGGCGGATGAGCCGGTGGAGTCTCGCGATGTCGATGCTTGCTGGGTCCGGTCCAGGAAGGTGGAGCGAGCGAGGCAAGAAGGGACATCGGCGGGTGCAGGCTGTGGGCTCGTCAGCGATGCCGGCGCGGCAAGGAAGTGCTGAGCAGCGGATTCGAGGCCTGCGGCGAGTTCAGGAGTCACATTGCTGACGAGCCTGGCCATCCTGTATCTGAGCTTGTTCTTTAACCTCCGTCCGGCCCTGGCATGGTGGCTGGCAGGCCTGAGCATGAGCGGGCAGGCCTGAGCATGAGCGGTCGAATCGGG
>NZ_JBICAJ010000055.1:0-1600 GCF_043088925.1 Streptomyces sp. NPDC014006
GGGTTTCCCCGTACGACCTTGATGTTCATGACGGCTCCCAGCGGGCCTAGAGGGGGATGTTGCCGTGCTTCTTCGGGGGCAGGGATTCCCGCTTGGTGCGCAGTTGACGCAGGCCGCGGACGATGTGGCGGCGGGTGTCGGAGGGTTTGATCACGGCGTCGACGTAGCCGCGTTCGGCGGCGATGTAGGGGTTGAGGAGGGCGTCCTCGTACTCCTGGATGAGGCGGGTGCGGGTGGCCTCGAGGTCGTCGGCCTCGGCGAGGGTGCGGCGGTGGAGGATGTTGACGGCGCCCTGGGCGCCCATGACGGCGATCTGGGCGGTGGGCCAGGCGAGGTTGAGGTCGGCGCCGAGGTGTTTGGAGCCCATGACGTCGTAGGCGCCGCCGAAGGCCTTGCGGGTGATGACGGTGATCAGGGGGACGGTGGCCTCGGCGTAGGCGTAGATGAGTTTGGCGCCGCGGCGGATGATGCCGTCGTGTTCCTGGTCGACGCCGGGCAGGAAGCCGGGGACGTCGACGAAGGTGAGCACGGGCAGGTTGAAGGCGTCGCAGGTGCGGACGAAGCGGGCGGCCTTCTCGGATGCGGCGATGTCGAGGCAGCCGGCGAACTGCATGGGCTGGTTGGCGACGATGCCGACGGGGTGGCCCTCGACGCGGCCGAAGCCGGTGAGGATGTTCGGCGCGAACAGGGCCTGGGTCTCGAAGAACTCGGCGTCGTCGAGGATGTGCTCGATGACGGTGTGCATGTCGTAGGGCTGGTTGGCCGAGTCCGGGACGAGGGTGTCGAGTTCGAGGTCGTCGTCGGTGAGCGTGGTGTCGGCTTCCTCGGGGAAGGCGGGGGGCTCGGAGAGGTTGTTGGAGGGCAGGTAGGACAGCAGCTGCTTGACGTATTCGATGGCGTCTTTTTCGTCGCCGGCCATGTGGTGGGCGACGCCGGAGGCGCTGTTGTGGGTGCGGGCTCCGCCGAGTTCCTCGAAGCCGACGTCTTCGCCGGTGACGGTCTTGATGACGTCGGGGCCGGTGATGAACATGTGGCTGGTCTGGTCGACCATGATGGTGAAGTCGGTGATGGCGGGGGAGTAGACGGCGCCGCCGGCGCAGGGTCCGACGACGAGGGAGATCTGGGGGATGACGCCGGAGGCGTGGGTGTTGCGGCGGAAGATCTCGCCGTAGGCGCCCAGCGAGGCGACGCCTTCCTGGATGCGGGCGCCGCCGGAGTCGTTGATGCCGATGACGGGGCAGCCGGTCTTCAGGGCGAAGTCCATGACCTTGCAGATCTTCTGGCCGTAGATTTCGCCGAGCGCGCCGCCGAAGACGGTGAAGTCCTGGGAGAAGACGGCGACGGGGCGGCCGTCGACGGTGCCGTAGCCGGTGACGACGCCGTCGCCGTAGGGGCGGTTGTTCTCCAGGCCGAAGTGGGTGGAGCGGTGGCGGGCGAACTCGTCCAGCTCGACGAAGGAGCCCTCGTCGAGGAGGAGTTCGATGCGCTCACGGGCCGTCAGCTTGCCCTTGGCGTGCTGCTTTTCGACGGCGCGTTCCGAGCCGGCGTGCGTCGCTTCCTCGATACGGCGCTGCAGATCCGCGAGCTTGCCCGCGGTCGT
>NZ_JBICAJ010000056.1:0-1436 GCF_043088925.1 Streptomyces sp. NPDC014006
CCACCAGCCGGAGTTCGGCGCCCGCCCGCTGCGCCGCACCATCCAGGCCGAACTCGACAACCGCATCGCCTCCCTGCTGCTGGCCGACGAGGCCGACCCCGGCGACACGATCGTCACCGGCGTCGTCAACGACGCGCTGGTGTGCCGGGTGCAGCGCCCGGCGGCGGTCCAGGGCGCCGCGGCGGCGGCCCCGTGAGGGGCCGGCCGCCGCGCGGCCGGTGCGGTCAGACCAGGACGTTCTTGTAGAAGAGGTTGGAGCGGCGGTCGCCCGCGACACCCGAGGCGAAGCCGAGGAACAGGCGGACCTCGCCGGCGGCCGTCTGGTAGATCGCCAGCCCCTCCGGCTCGCGGAAGTCCAGGGTCGACCCGGCCTTCGTCAGGACCGGGCCCTGCACGATGGCGCCGGTGTTCATGTCGATGCTGGTGACCTCGGAGTTGACGATCCAGTTGCCGTTCGCGTCCTTGCCGGTGACGTCGTAGCTGTCGCCGGTCAGGACGTACAGGTACTGGCCGTAGGCCGTGTAGCCCTGGAAAGTGGACGACAGGGTGGGCAGCGTGGGCTGCTTGAAGTCGGCGAGCGGGCTGGAGAAGTCGCCGCTCGTGGCGGCGGCGAGGTCGTAGACGGCTATGTGCTTGCCGTCGGTGAGCTGGTAACGGACGATCAGGCGGTTGTTCACCGGGTCGATGGAGCAGGTGTGCTGCGTGGCCGCGGTGACGGGCGTGAACTTGGTCAGCGCGGAGGACGTGTTCGACAGGGTCGTGCCGCTGGTGAACTTGAACCGGGCGAGCCGCTGGCCGTAGCCGCCCGAGGAGTCCACCTCGGTCCACAGATAGGTGGAACTGCCCACGCCCTGCGCGCCGAAGGCGACACCGTGCCCGAACCCGGTCAGATGCATGTAACCGACGTAGTTGCCCGCGAAGTCGAGCTGGGTGATGCACAGGTCACCGGCCGTGTCCGAGGTCCCGTCGCGGCGCTGCGCCACGAACAGACGCCGGTTGACGTTGTCGAAGGCGAAGCCCTGCTGCACCGTCACGTCGTGCAGCGACTGGCCGCGGTACAGGTCGTAGGACGGCTGGGTGAGGTCGAAGCGCTGCGAGGCGGGCACGGCCGCGGACGCGGGGGAGGCGGTCGCGCCCAGTCCGAGCGCGGCGAGCCCCAGGCCGGAACCCGCGCGCAGGAGGGAGCGTCGGCTCAGGTCGGCGGTGCGGTACATGTGTCTCCTTGAGATGAGGGCATGCCAAGGCGGTGAACCCTAGGGCACGTTACCGCGCTGGTGCACCTGGCCCCCCAGTGACGTTTCTCCGGTGAACCGGTCCGAGCAGATCGCCGCACCCGGGGCGACCCCGCTGATCGGCGTGTACGACATGTACTCCGCCTCGATCGCCGCCCGGCACTACGACGGGATGTTCGTCTCCGGGTTCGGCTTCGCCGCGTC
>NZ_JBICAJ010000057.1:0-1373 GCF_043088925.1 Streptomyces sp. NPDC014006
GTCCTCGGGTGAGGTAACGACGGCGTTGCGGGTGAGCAGCACCAGCCGGGAGTCGGCGAACCGCTCCTCCGCCAGCCACTCCTTCACCAGGCCCAGTACCCCGTACAGCACCTCATGGACCCGCGCGGCGTGCTTGTCGGTGCCGTCCTGCTGAGGCGCGTACGGCATCACCACCACGTCCGGAGCGGTGTCCAGCGTGGCCACGGAGTCCAGGTCGTCGGTCGCGAAGACCGTCGCACCGGTCTCCTCCAGCGTCCGCCCCACCTGCAGTGGGTCCGGACCGACGACCGCCCAGCGCCGCGCATCGACGGGGGAGGACGCCGCGGAGGGTGTCACCCAGTCCACGCGGAACAGGCTGTCGTTCACGGAGGAACCGGCTGCCTCCAACTGCGCAGTGACGACCGGCCGTACGACCAGCGACTCGGCCGTGACGACCGGCGCGCCGGCCGGGTCGGCCACGGTGACCGACACAGTGTCCTCGGCGTCCCCGAGCGGAGCCACGCGCACCCGCAGCGCGGCAGCGCCCGCCGCGTGCAGGGTCACACCGCTCCAGGAGAACGGAAGCCGCGCCCGGCCTTCGCCCGCCGCGGGCAGTACGCCCAGGCCCAGCGCGTGCAGCGCCGCGTCCATCAGCGCCGGGTGGATGCCGTAGTCCGCGGCCTCGGCGGACTCCTCCTCCGGCAGGACGACCTCGGCGAACACCTCGTCACCGCGCCGCCACGCCGCACGCATGCCGTGGAAGGCCGGGCCGTACCCGTAACCCTGCTCGGCCAGCCGGTCGTAGTAGCCCTCGGTCTCCACCGGTTCGGCCCCGGCGGGCGGCCATGTGGTCAGGTCCGAGTCCAGCTGCGGGGACTTCTCCACGCGGGCCAGGGTGCCGGTGGCGTGCCGGGTCCACGGCTCATCACTGCCGGCGTCCTGCGCGCGGGAGTGCAGGGTCAGCTCACGCCGCCCCGACTCGTCGTGTGCACCCACGTTCAGCTGCACGTCCACCCCGCCCCGTTCAGGAAGGATCAGGGGTGCTTCGAGAGCGAGTTCCTCTACGGTGCCGCAGTCGACGTGGTGGCCGGCCTGGAGGGCGAGTTCGAGGAAGCCGGTGCCCGGAAGCAGGACGGTGCCGGCCACGGCGTGGTCCGCCAGCCAGGGATGGCTCTGCAGCGACATCCGGCCGGTGAACAGGTGCGTGTCCGTGCCCGCCAGCTCCACAGCAGCCCCCAGCAGCGGGTGACCTGCTGCGGCCAGACCTGCGCCGGAGAGGTTCGTCCGGCTGTCGGGGATGGGGTTGATCCAGTAGCGCTGGTGCTGGAAGGGGTAGGTGGGCAGGTCGATGTGTTGGCTGTTCCGAGGGATGGGCCAGTTGACGGGGTGGCCGT
>NZ_JBICAJ010000058.1:0-1358 GCF_043088925.1 Streptomyces sp. NPDC014006
GGCAGCCGCCACGGCCGACCCCGCTGCACGTCACCACCACGGCGCCGCACCAACGCGACCAGCCTGGCGAACTGCACCTCGGTCAGTCCCGAGAATGGCTCGATCCACTTCGGATCATCTGCTGAGATCACCCCACCCATGCCCAGCCAACGCACCAACCGCCCCACCGGTTACGGGACAACCTCTAGATGAGGGAGTCCGTTGCCGAGCGCGTTAGCGTCGAAGATGATCGCGCGGAGAGGATCCGGCAGGGCGGGTGAAGTGTCCATGCGCACATCCTGACAAGGCGAGGGCTTGCGCAGCGGGGATTTTGAGAACGCCCGAGGTCTCCGGACATCGCTTTAATCTCTCCCCTGTCGTCGTCCTCCGCTGTCATGGAGTGGGAGGGGGACGTCTGGACATCCCGCGAGAAGTGGGTGAGGTCCACGAAGCCCCCGGTCGTAAAGCCAGTCTCTCCGTGCAGCTGAGGGTGTCGGCTCCCTCCGTTTGTGAGAGACCCCGGAGCCGTGGCTACCGCTATCGTCGCGGCCGCGACAGCAGGGGCCCCAGGGGACTGCTTTGAGTACCGGTATCAGCGCTACTGACCCACGCCGGATGGCGGGGGTCGGGGTGGTACATGGTGAGGTCTCCTACAGCGCCGCCCGGGGCTGGGGCCGCCGGCGCGGACTGCGCTCCCCTAATGCAGGTGCGAGCGCGTCGTGCCGCGCCGCGGCCTAATTGTTCGGGTGCAGGTGATCACAGGCCGATGCCCTCGGTCGGGGCGTCCTCGAAGGCCTCGCCCTCATCCACGTACTCCCAGAACACTGGGCTGTTCGCAGACCAGCCGCCCTGGCGGCGGAGCTTCTCGACACGCTTGCCCTTCTTGCGGCCGGTGGTGACCAACCCGCGCCGGGAGGAGTGGCCGGTGATCCGGCGCCCGGAAAGGCCCGCGTACTTGGCGAAGCGTGCGAGGGCGCGTCCGACGCCGTCCGGCGACAGCCGTGCGGTGCCCTGGTGGCCCCACTGGTCGACGGGCAGGAACGCCGGGCCCATGCCGGAGGCGCCGGAGCCGGAGGAGCCGGCGCAGATCCTCGACCTGGTGTCCGCCCTGAACGCCTCAGTGGAAAAGGCGCGCGAGGCCCGCGGCGAGCACGGTGCTCACGCGGAAGTGCACGAGCTGCCGCAGCCGAAGAAGAGGGCGGCCGCGAAGAAGCAGCCCGCCAAGAAGACCGCGGCGAAGAAGACGACCACGAAGAAGGCGAGCGGGCGGAAGCCGCGCAGCGCCTAGCTGTATTGACCTGAAGCGTTGTTGACGCGGCTGATCGGTGGGTGACCGCTGAGTGCGGTGTGGCAGCGATGGTGGTTGTAGGTGTGCAGGA
>NZ_JBICAJ010000059.1:0-1195 GCF_043088925.1 Streptomyces sp. NPDC014006
GCGCAGGTCGAGGGGCGTGGCCGGTACGGCGTCGAGTTGGACGTCAAGAAGGCCGTTCGGCACCCTGCCGAGGCGGCCGCCTAGAGAGCCGGTACGCGCCGGCCTCGCGCGCATCGGCTTCCGCCGCGGCAAGCTCCGGTAGCCGCGGCCGGGCCGCGGCCCAGGCTTCGACCGGTCCGAAGTGGCGGTCGATCTGCGGCGTCCTCGCCCCCCCCGACGACGTGAAGCGGATGCCCCTCCCACGGGTGCCCCGGCCCGGCCGGCACTAGCCGCTCGGCTCGCGCGCCGCAATCCGGGCGCAGCGGTGTACTACGGCCGACGGGTCGCAGCGTGCCCGCTTCGTCGTAGCGGCCCAGGATGTGCGTCTGGGGGCGCTCGAGGGGGCCTGTGACGGCTCCGATGACCGCTTCGGTGGTTTCGCGGCGGCGGACCTTGTACAGCGCCCGGGCGCCGCGGAGATAGTGCTGCTCGGTGCCCCGGATGACGAGTCCTTCCACTCCGGGGGCCGGGGTCCAGGACGTGAGCCATTCCTGCGCTGTCGCCGGGTCGTCCGTCTCCGGGCACAGCGCCCAGGGAGCGTGCAGAGCGTGTTCGGTTAAGAGCTGTTCCAGGCGGGCGCGGCGCTCGGCGTACGGGATGTGCAGTAGCTCCTCGCCGCCGAGCTGGAGGACGTCGAAGACGATCAGGTGGGCGGGCAGTTCCTCTGCGAGCCCTGGGGCGCTGCGGTGGCCGGCGGCCGCGCGCGCTGCAGCGCCTCGAACGACACCCGGTACCCGGCCCATACAACCAGCTCACCATCGAGGACCAGGCCGTCGGGTAGATCCGCGGCCGCGCGCACCAGCTCGGGAAATCGGGCCTGGATCAGGCTGCCCCGACGGGACTGGAGCCGCACGGGGCCGGTGAAGAGCAAGGCGCGGTAGCCGTCGAACTTCGGCTGAAAGATCAGACGGCCCGGCAGAGTGCCCGGCGCAGGCACTCTGCCACGGGCCTGCGCCAGCATCGGCTCGACAGGGCCGAGCCTGCGGATGGTGCGTCGGCCGGACCGAGCTCCGCCCATGCTCCCGCTGCGGGAAGAACGGCCACATCGTCACCCGCTTTTAACTGGTCCTAACAAAGCCTCTGGACGTGTCGGTGGGTGATCAGGCAGACGGCGAGGCCGAGGAAGGCCTCGTGGATGTCGTCGCGTCGTTCCCAT
>NZ_JBICAJ010000060.1:0-1193 GCF_043088925.1 Streptomyces sp. NPDC014006
CGCCCTCACCCAGGACACCATCACCCGCACCGACACCCTCCTCGTTCCCACCCTCCACAAGAACCTCAACGAACCCCACGCCGTCATCCGCGCGGCCGCCGAACTGCACGTCAACGGCGTGGAGATCGCCTGGCAGGACGTTTTCGCCCATCTGGGCGTCTCGGCGACGCATCGCGTCGACCTGCCCACGTACGCCTTCCAGCGTCGCCGGTACTGGCTCAAGGAGACGGCCGGTGTGTCCGCCTGCCGCCCTGAGGACGTGGCCGGTACCGTCGTGGCCGAGGAGGACGCGGAGTCCGTGCCGCGGGCCGCCGGTGCTGCGGCCTCCTACGCCGGGCTGTCCGAGGAGGACACCGACCGGGAGCTGCTGGATCTCGTACGACGGCACATCGCCGCCGTGCTCGAACACGACAGCCCCGAACAGGTTTCGGTGGACGCGCCGTTCAAGCAGCTCGGCTTCGACTCGCTGATGTCGGTCGAGTTCTGTGCCGCGCTCGGCCGGGCGGTCGGCGTACGGCTGCCGTCGTCGACGCTCTACGACCACCCCACCCCGGAGCTGCTGGCACGACATATGCGCGCCGAACTCGCGGGTCTGCGGGAGGAGATGGCGAAACCGGAGGCGTCGGCTGCGCTGAACAGCGGCGTCGATGACGACCCGATCGGGATCGTGGGCATGGGCTGCCGCTTCCCGGGCGGGATCCGGACGCCCCAGGAGCTGTGGGCGCTGCTGGCGGCCGGCGGTGACGCGGTGTCGCCGTTCCCCGCCGACCGCGGCTGGGACCTGGACGCGCTCTACGACGCCGACCCGGACCGCTCCGGCACGTCGTACGCGCGGGAGGGTGGTTTCCTCCATGACGCCCCCGACTTCGATCCGACGTTCTTCGGTATCTCGCCGCGCGAGGCCCTGGCCATGGACCCGCAGCAGCGGCTGCTCCTTGAGACCTCCTGGGAGGCCCTCGAACACGCCGGTATCAACCCGAAGTCCCTGCGCGGCAGCAAGGCCGGAGTCTTCGTCGGTGCCACGGCCCAGGACTACGGCCCCCGGCTGCACGAGGCGCCCGAGGAGATCGAAGGCTATGTGCTGACCGGAACGACGCCCAGCGTGGCGTCGGGCCGGGTGGCGTACACCCTGGGCCTGGAGGGCCCGGCCGTCACCGTCGACACGGCCTGCTCCTCCTCGCTGGTCGCCCTGC
>NZ_JBICAJ010000061.1:0-1053 GCF_043088925.1 Streptomyces sp. NPDC014006
GCCCCGGCCCCGTTCCTGTCCGAGGCACAGGTCGCCGAGCTCTACCGCGCCTCCAAGGCCATCCTCAAGGAAGCCCGCTACGAAGGCGCCGGCACCTGCGAGTTCCTCGTCGGCCAGGACGGCACCATCTCCTTCCTCGAGGTCAACACCCGCCTGCAGGTCGAACACCCCGTCACCGAAGAAGTCGCCGGCATCGACCTGGTCCGCGAGATGTTCCGCATCGCCGACGGCGAACCCCTCGGCTACGACGACCCGCCCCTGCGCGGCCACTCCTTCGAGTTCCGCATCAACGGCGAGGACCCGGGCCGCGGCTTCCTGCCCGCCCCCGGCACCGTCACCACGTTCAACCCGCCGTCGGGCCCCGGCGTCCGCCTCGACGCCGGCGTCGAATCCGGCAGCGTCATCGGCCCCGCCTGGGACTCCCTGCTCGCCAAACTCATCGTCACCGGCCGCACCCGCGCCGAAGCCCTCCAGCGCGCCGCCCGCGCCCTGGAGGAGTTCCAGGTCGAAGGCATGGCCACCGCCATCCCCTTCCACCGCAAGGTCGTCACCGACCCCGCCTTCGCCCCCGAACTCACCGGCTCCACCGACCCCTTCACGGTCCACACCCGCTGGATCGAGACCGAGTTCACCAACGACATCACCCCCTTCACCGCCCCCGCCGACACCGACGCGGACGAGGAAGCGGGCCGCGAGACGGTCGTCGTCGAGGTCGGCGGCAAGCGCCTGGAGGTCTCCCTGCCCTCCAGCCTCGGCATGAGCCTGGCCCGCACCGGCCTCGCCGCCGGCGCCAAGCCCAAACGCCGCGCCGCGAAGAAGTCCGGCCCCGTCGCCTCCGGCGACACCCTCGCCTCCCCCATGCAGGGCACCATCGTCAAGATCGCCGTCGAGGAGGGCCAGGAAGTCAAGGAAGGCGACCTCGTCGTCGTCCTGGAGGCCATGAAGATGGAACAGCCCCTCAACGCCCACAAGTCCGGCACCATCAAGGGCCTCACCGCCGAAGTCGGCGCCTCCCTCACCAGCGGCGCCGCCATCTGCGAGATCACGGACTGA